>CAVSWW010000001.1:0-15524 GCA_963731815.1 uncultured Acidimicrobiia bacterium
GCGTCTTGATGCGTAGCTGAACCCGCTCTACGAAGGCTGGCTACGCATCCCTTGCAGCGTCAGCGCTTGCGGACGGTCAGAGCGCCGTCGGCGATCGGGAGCATGACGGCCTCGACGCGGCCGTCGGCGGCGACGAGGTCGTTGAACGCCGGATCGCCTCGGTGTTCGGCGTCTCGGCTGCGGGTCCACCACCGCGCCGCCCCACAGCACGTTGTCGACGAGGATCACCCCGTCGGGCCGCAGCCGCGGCGAGGATCTCCTCGTAGTAGTCGGCGTAGCCGGCCTTGTCGGCGTCGATGAACGCGAGGTCGATCGCGGCTCGCGCCGGCAGCGCGCGCAGCGTGTCGATCGCGGGCGCGATTCGAGCTCGATCCGGTCGGCGACGCCGGCCTCTCCCAGCGCTCCCGCGCGATCGCGGTCCACTCCTCGCTCACGTCGCAGCACAGGAGCCTGCCGTCGTCGGGCAGGCCCGCGGCGATACACAGCGCCGAGTAGCCGGTGAACGTGCCGACCTCGACCCGCGCCGCGCGCCGATCAGGCGCGCGAGCAGCGTCAGGAACGCGCCCTGCTCGGGCGCGATCTGCATGATCGAGATCGGGCCGAGCGCCTGGGTCTCGGCGATGAGCGCAGCGCTGCACGTCGTCGGGCGGTGTGCCGTGCCCGACGATGTAGTCGCGATCTCGGGCTGAGGAAGAACGACTTGGGACCTCAGCCATGACGTGAGGCTACGTCCCGGATCCGCTGCACGACGACGTCGGCACCGAGCAGCAGCACGGCGAGCCACGCGAGGTCGCCGATGTCCTCGAAGCGCGATGGCCAGCTGGAGATCGTCGGGTAACCGTGCCTCGACTGCTGCACGATCACGTACGCGGCGGCGATCGCGAACGCGACGACGCTCCCGACGGTGAGCACGGCCCGGGCGTGGGGCCATCGCAGCGCGGCTGCGTCGCGGACCGATGACCAGGCCGACCACAGCCGCGAAACGACGCCGGCGACGACGGCCGCACTCACCGCGGTCACGACCGTGATGGCGATCGTGGGCCGGCCCCACGGAGACCAGCGGCGATGCGACGTCGGGCGCCTCGTCGGCCTCGGTCGGCGGCTCGGATGGCTCAGCGCTGCTGCGGCGGCGCAGCGCGAGCACGAGGCACACGACGATCGCGAGCACCGAGATCCCATCCCCCACCACACGAGACCCTGGGGCGTCCAGCGCAGCTCGATCGTGAGGGTGCCGGCGTCACGCGGCGTGATCCGCCAGCCGTTCGCGAAGCCGTTGACGAGGGTGCGGTCACCGACGTCGGCGCCGCCGTCGACGTCGAGCTCCCACCCCTTGTTCTCGCTCTGGCCGAGCACGAGCCAGAACGGCGTGCCGTCGGTCTTCACCGTCCCGTCGACACTGGTCAGCCCCTCGTCGGTGACGCGCCGCGTGCACCGCTCTCGGTCGCCTCCGCGCCGAGCAGGCCCGGCCCGAGCGGGCCACCACCGCGGTCGGAGCCGAGCACGAGACGGTCGATGTCGAAGCCGTTCGCCGAGCCCGGCTTCGTTCGCACCTCGTGGCGGCCCGCACCGAGCTCCGCCGGTCCGCCGCACGACTCCACCGCGACCGTCCGCCCGGCGGTGGCGGCGGCGACGTCGCCGGTGATGCGGACGTCGACCGGCTGGTCGTCGATCGTGACGAGTGCGTTCGTGCACCGGTCGGGCAGCGTGGTCGGCGCCGCGGGTGTCGGCACACCCGCCATGCCGACCGACGCGATCGCGACCGGCAGCACGCGGTCTCGGTTCGTTCGCACGTCACGCGTCGTGACGGGCGCGACCGCGTCCACGAACACGCGGAAGGTGCTGCCGGTGACGGGCTCGAACGTGACGGGCACGGTCGCCACCGGGCTCTCGGGCCTCGGGTTCTGGATCGCGGGGAGCTCGATCGTGCGGGCCGGTTGCCCGTCGACCTCGAGGCGCAGGCGCGTGGGGACAGAGTGCCGCCCGTCGGCGACGATCTGGAGGTCGAGGCCGCTGATCGTCGTGGAAGCGCCGAGCCGCGCCTCGAGCCACTGCCCGGCCTGCTCGCCGAACGCCGCGACCCACGCAGTGTCGGCGTCCTGATCGAACGCGCGTGACCGCGCGCGCTCGCGTCGCCGCGCAGGTGGCCGGAAGCCTCGAAGACGACGCCCGGCACAGTCGTGCCGAGCACCTCGTCGAGCGTCGCGTCCGGCACGTTCGGATCGAGCCGAGCCTGTCCGTTCAACGAGAACGCGCGCGCCGTCGGCAGCCGGAACGTGCGCACCATGACGGTCTCCTCGGCCTGCCGGCGCGTCGACGCGGGGTCGTAGCCGAGCCGCGACATCAGCAGGACGAGCTTGTGGTCGATCGAGTCGGCACCCGCCACGCGCAACAGACGTGTCGGCATCCGGATGACCTCGGTGACGTGCGGCGGATCGTCGCCGACCTCGACCTCGGAGAACCCGACACCATTCACCCCGCCGTAGCTCGCGAGCTCACCGGTGTTGGTCCCGAGCACCTCGATCTCGAGGTGACCGACGTCGCGGGACGGGAAGTCGACCCGCTGACCCTCCTGTTCGAGCGACGTCGCATCGAGCGCGACGTCCCGCGTCTCGCCGTCACCGAAGTGCAGCCGCACCTGCGTGAGGTACCGGTCGTCCGGCGAAACCCGGGGCTGTACAAGCGTCACGTGATCGGCCTCGACCGTGGGATCGACGTCGAGGACGAGTCGCTCACCCGTCGGGTCGTCCTCACCGCCGACGCGCCACGCGGTCGTCGGGTCGTCGTCGACGGCGTTCGACGGGCGCTGATCGGCAGCATAGACGGCGCGTTCTCCGTATCCGGTCGCCGACGCCCGGATGCCACCGCGCTCCTCGACGACCGTCCGATCGCGGTCGTCGCTCCCGGGGAACGACTCGAGGCGCTTGTCGTTCGGATCGTCGTCGTTGCGCTCCTCCCCCGCGCTCGGTGCGGCCGGTCGCGTCGCGGATGGATCCCCAGCTCTGCGCGCGACGCCGGTTCGTGTCGGACACGACGAGGTCGGCATCGTCGTCGAGCGCCTGCTCGAAGCCGACGCGGTCGTCGGCGAACGACGCGGAGTAGAGGATGAGCTGGTTGCCGTCGATGAGCCCGGCGGCGGCCAGGTCGACGAGCGCCTCCCCGTCGCCGGCGACGAGCACCGGCTGTCGGGTCGTCGCGGTGTGCACGATCTTCGGCGTGTCCGGCACACCGAACAGCGCCACCTCGGGCGGGTCGGGTGCGTTGGTCGGGGTGCGCAGCTCGAGCTCGTCGACGACGGGGAAGTGCGTCGCGACGTTCGGAGCACCCGGGCCGTAGTCACGCGGCTCGTCGAGACCCCCGCGAGCGGATCGGTCAGCTGCCCCCACAGCATGCGGGGGCGCGGCGTGTCGGAGCGCTCCCAATCGAGGTCCGACCGCAGGAGCACGGTGTCGCTGCTGAACAGACGGGCGATCGGCGCGAGCGAGTCGGGCTCGAACGTCCCCTCCTGCATCCGATGGTCGAGCGCGATGGCGAGGTTCGCCGCGGCGGGCGAGCCGAAGTACGGGATCAGCTCGCCGAGACCCACGGCCGGTCCATCAGCCCCGGGGTGATGGGATCGGACGTCGAGCCCCAGCGGTAGTTCGCACCCGGCGTCCCCGGGATCTCGAACACGCGCGTGTCGGAGCCCTCGCGATCGAGCGCCGCGGTCGCCTCCTCCCAGTAGGTGGGGATGTCTTCGCGGCTGTTGCGGTCGGCGATGTAGCCGTCGCGCCAGATCGGCACGAACGAGAGCAACGTGAGGCCGATGATCCCCGCCACCGCGACGGTGCGCCACACCCTGTCGTCTTCGCCGCCCACGCATCGAGACCCGCGGCGAGGAGGACGGCGAACGCCAGCACGACGAGCGGCACCGCTCGCGGCGTGCTGCGCATCGCGAGCCCCGCCGTGGAGCCGGTCGCCCACGACTTGAACAGCGCACCGATCGGCGACGGATCGTCGTACGGGAACGCGCCGACCGACGCGACGGTGCCGATCAGGAGCAGCGCGACGAAGTAGGCGCGGTGCCGCCATCGCGTCACGGCCGCCGCGCCGAGCGCGAGCAACGGCAGCGCGAAGCTCACCCCGAGCAGCCACGACTTCTGCGTGAAGTCGACGGCCTGCGGGATCCACGGCCCACCGCGTCGCCGCCGTAGAAGAACCAGTTGCCGAGGCCGCGCAGCACCTCGGTCGGCGACGACCCCTCCGCGACCGTGCGCACGGTCTCGCTGACGTCGAGGTAGTTGATGCCGTAGCCGCCCTGGAGCACGAGGCCCGCGATCCACCACAGCGACGTGAAGAAACACAGGACGCCAATGCGCAGCGCGACCCCGACCGCACGGCGTGCGTCGGACTCGCCGTTGAGCACGGCGAACACGAGCCACAGGACGGGCGCGATCCCCACGAGCAGCAAAGACGTCGCGTTCGTGCTGCCGACGATCAGCGTCAGGAGCCGAACAGCGCCGGTTCGCGCCATCCGCCGCGACGAAGGGCTCGCACGGTCAAAGCGATCATCCACGGCAGCCCCGCCCACGGCAGCAGGACCGCCGAGATCCGCCCCGTGTAACGTGCTGGTACGGCGTGAGCATGTAGACGAACGCCGCCGCCAGGGCCGTCCACCGGCTCCGCCAGCGCAACGTTCGCAGCAGGAAGAGCACGCCTGCACCCGCCGCGAACGTGATCGATCCGAGCCAGAGGCGCTGGGCGAACCAGTCGGGGACGCCGAGCGCGTCGAAGAGCCAGAAGAACGGCCCCATCGGGAACAGGTAACCGATGTTCTGGTGGGTGAGGGTTCCCGCGCCGTAGCCGGAGTCCCACAGGTACGGCGCGTCGGCGAGCAGCCGGCCCGGGTCGAGGTAGAGGTACTGCTTGGTGTCCGCGCTCACGCGCCCCGGCGCCGAGAGCAGGAACGGGACGTACGCGACGAGTGCGAGGAACAGCGTGCCGGGGAGCCAGCTGCGCCGGTCGGTCGGGCCTCCCTCGGCTTGGTGACCTCGCGGCGGTCGGGTGTCGGCCGGGGTCGTGCCGGTGGTCGCCTGGGTCACGCGCGGCGGCGGGCGTCGGCGGCCAGCGCCTCGAGCGTCCCGAGCGCCGTCGCGTCCCAGGTGCACCGTGCCGCACGTGCGACCGCGCCCGCCCCGAGCCGCTCGCGCAGTGCCGTGTCGGTCAGTACGCGCTCGAGCGCGCCCGCGAAGTCGCCGATCCGATCGACGAGTAGACCGCTCTCACCGTCGATCACCGCGTCGCGGTGGCCGGCGATGTCGGTGGCGACGGCGGGAGTGCCGCACGCGGCGGCCTCGGTGAGCGTCATCCCCCAGCCCTCGCGCGGACGTGCTCGCGGCGACCCACGCCGCCGGTAGAGGTCGATGAGCTCGTCGTCCGCGACGTGTCCCGGCAGTGAGATCCACTCCTCCGCGCCGCGCTCACGGATGAGGCTCTCGAGCGCCTCCCGCTGGTAGCCCTCGCCGACGATCACCGCTTCCAGCTCCGGGACCTGCGGCTTGAGCGCTGACAGCGCGTCGACCAGCAGGTGGAACCGCTTGACCGGCACGAGGCGACCGACCGCGAGCACGAGCGGACGCTCGGCCTTGCGCCCGCCTGGCGAGAACGTGGCGTCGACGCCCGGGTGCACGACCTGCACGCGGTCGGCGTCGAAGTGCATGTCCTGCACGAGCTCGCGCTTCGACGACTCCGACAGGGTGACGATCGACGTGCCCCGATAGAGCGGTGGCGCGATCCGCGCCTCGATCAGCCGACCAACGCGCGCGAGATCGGGCGGCAGCGTCATGTCCCACATCTCCGCGTGCAGGTGGTGGAGGAACACGATGCGCGGCCCACGGACCCAGAGCGGCGAGAAGAACGGCATGCCGTTCCAGATCTCGACCAGTCCGTCGGCCGGGCCGTGCAGACCGCAGAGCTCGGCGAGCGCCACGCGCGGGAACACCATGTAGCGGCCGGCACGACGCACGACGCGATAGCCGCTCCGGCGCGTCACGGACGGGTGGTCGGCCGCGAACGACGTCCGCATCGTGATGTCGAGACCCGCGCTCGCCCACCGCGACGCGATCTCGTGCGCGTGCAGCTCCGATCCACCCGCCTCCGGGTCGTCGAGATCGCGCCACATGAGGATGTGGATCCGTCGCAGCCCCGCCGCAGCCGCGACGTCTCCCAGCTTGTTCGTCACTTCGCGACCGGCTCGGGCTCGCGGTCGTCGTCGGGCGTGATGGCCGGTCCACCCTCCGCCGGCTCCTCCCGCCCGTCGGCGTCGAGCCACTGCGAGGCGGACGCCACCGGTCGAGGAGCGCGGCCAACGGGACCGCGGCTGCGATCACGATCGCGATCTCTGCCGGCACGCGGTGCGCGTCCCACCGAACGCGATCAACGCGGCGATCGTGCACGTGATCGCGAGCCCGATCAGCGGATAGATGATCGTCTTCCGGCGCCGCAGCATGACGAGCCCGACGACCGCCAGGATGAACAGGATGTAGAACTGCGCGAGCGCGAGCTGCGTGACCACGAACGGGCTGCGTCCCTGCTCGAAGCTGTCGAGGTTGAGCTTCTGGAACGGCCGGTAGACCTCCCACATCCTGCCCACGCGCGCTGCGAGCACAACCGGGAAGCGGCCGAGGTTGTCGCTCAGGTAGTCGAGGCCCTCCTCGCGGAAGTGGTTCGCCTGGTCGGACTCGTCACCCTTGATCGCCCACCGGTCGTCCATGCACGTGAGGTCCCACCAGCCGAGCCTCTCGCCGTGGAACGTCGTCGGGCAGTACGTGTTCGCGAGGGTGAAGTCGCCGCCGGTCGAGAGCGTGACCGGGTTGTTGAACCGAACCATGTTGAAGATGACCCACGGGAGCACCGGAAGCGCGGCGAGGCACAGGATCGCGACGCCGCGCTTGACCCGCTCGGCGTCGCGAGGCCACGCGCCCGGATCACCAGCGGCAGGGCGACGATCGGGAAGAAGAAGATGAACTCGGCACACGTCAGCGCGGCGAGGCCGCACGCGAACCCGAAGAGCAGCGCGTGGCGCATGGTCGGTACGCGCCAGAACCGGTAGGCGAACCAGATGACGAACGCCGCGAGCAGCGCGGCGATCGTCTCCGACATGACGAGGGCGTCGTTGATCCAGAGGTTGGCGTACACCGTGGCGAGGAACACGGCGATGATCCCGACGCGCCGCCCGGCGACGGCCCGCCCGCGAACCCGGTGACGCCGCAGGTGATCGAACCGAGGATGGTCCCTGCGACGACGTGCTCCCGGAACGTCTGGAAGCCGAGCGACGAGGGGATCGACAGGAACAGGGTGTACAGCGGCGGGTGCTCGGCACCAGGGAAGACGCCCGTCTTGCGGAACGCCCACAACCACGGGTCGACGAACCACAGGCCTTCCGCGATCACGTTGGCCTGCGTGTGGTAGTAGCCCGCGTCGCCGCCGAAGCCGTCCGAGTTGGCGACGGCAAGCGGCTGGTCCCACTTCCACCCGTACACGTAGGCGAGACGCACCATGAGCCCGACCGCGACGGCGCCGAGCATCCAGTAGCAAAAGGTGCGAAGGTCGTGCTCGCGCGCCGCCCCCGGGATCCATGGACTCGGTGGACTCGGCGGGACTCGGAGGGCGCGTCGGGCGGAGACTCCCGCGCATCGGGCGATTGTATGCGGGCGCATGCTCTCGGCCCTGGGCGGACGGTAATCTCGCCCGCCCGCTCCACGAGCTGCGCCCTCGCCGCTCGCACGATCAGGAGAACCCCGCTGTCCGCTCTGTCCACGCTGACCGGCCGTCAGCGCACGATCGTCGCGGTCGGCCTCCTCGCCCTCGTCGTCGCGCTCCCCTCGTCGGGCTCTTCGGACGCCCGGGGCCGCCGATGGAAGAGGGCTTCATGCTCACGTTCGGCGAGAGCTCCTCCGCGGCGACGTGCCGAACCGCGACTTCCTCCACCTCTACGGACCTGGCGGCGTCTGGGTGCTCGCCGGCGCATTCGAGGTGTTCGGCGTGTCGCTCGCCGTCGACCGCGTCGTCGGCCTGCTCCAGCTGGTCGGCATCATCGGCGGCGTCTTCTCCTCGCGTGGCCGTGGGGCCGGAAGGTGGCCCTGACCGGAGCCGTCATCACCGCGCTCGTGATCATCCCGCCCATCGGGCTGACGGCCTTGGCATGGAATGGTGGCGTCGCGCTCGGCCTCCTCGGTCTCGCGGCAACGCTCGGCGCCATCCGCGCCACGACACCCGCGCTCGCTCCTGGCTGGCGATCCTCGGGGGCGTCTTGCTCGGCGGCGCGCTCCTCTATCGGCCCGACATGATCATCGCCGTCGTGCTCGCCGGCTTCTTCCTGGTACCGCGGCCGATCGCCGCGTCCGGATCCGGCTCCTCGTCGCCGCGGGCGCGGTGGTGTGCCTGTACTTCGTGCACTTCGCGATGGCCGGGCTGGGCGACTCGATCCAGGGGATGCTGATCGACCCGGTCTTCAACCTCCGCGGCGGTCGAAGCCTCCCGCTGCCGCCGAGCCCCGACCACTACGACGCGTTCCTGGCCGGCCTCTTCGACGACGAGGCGCTTTCCTGGCCCATCCCGCATCTCGACGGTCCGCTGCAGCTGACCGTGTGGTTCTTTCTCCTGCTCGCGTCGCTCGTGGCGCTCACCGTCGTCGCGGTACGCGTGCGGCGCAGGGAGCCCACCGCCTTCCGAGGCATCGTCCTCGCCACGGTCGCGGCGTTCGCTCTCGGCATCCTGCCGCAAGGATTGCAACGGCCCGACCCGACACACCTCGCGTGGGTGAGCTGCGTGCCGTTCGGCTTCTTGCCGGTCGTGGGCTACGAGATCGTTCGCAACCGTCGCCCGAACTTCTCACCGACGCGCGCGTGGGCGCTCGGTGGCGGCGCAGTGGCGATCGCGCTGTTGCTCCTCATGCCCTTCTACGTCGTGCGCGACTACACCGACGTCTCGCTCGAGACCTTCGATGTCGACCGGCAGTCGAACAAGATCGAGAACGAGGGTCGCAGCTTCTACTACGGCAACATGCAGGCCGCGAACGAGCTGACCGACCTGCTGCCGATCGCGAACCAGATCGCGCAGCCCGGCGATCGCCTCGTCGTCGGCACCGAGGACCTCCGCAAGACACCGCTGAGCGAGGCGTTCCTCTACTACCTGCTCCCGCAGACGCGCCCTGGGACCTATTACATCGAGATGGATCCAGGCGTCGCGAACGCGGACGACTCGAAGCTGGCCGGCGATCTGAAGAAGGCCGACCTCGTGATCCTCTCGAAGGTCTGGAAGTACTTCCACGAGCCCAACGACTCCGAGAAGCTCGGCTCACCGAAGCCGAACCGCGTCCTGCGGGAGCGCTTCTGCACCGTGCTCGACTACAAGCTCTACGAGCTGCTCGAGCGGTGCGACCGCGCCGAGGCACGACGGGCCGCCGGCGATCTGGTGCCGGGCGAAGCCCTACCTCCGACCTAGTCTCCGCCGATCCGCGTGCTCGTGTGCACCCCGACCTACCTCGAGGTCGAGAACATCGAGGACGCGTTGCGGCGCATCCGGAAGTACACGCCGTCCGTCGACGTGCTCGTCATCGACGACAACAGCCCCGACGGGACGGCCGAAGTCGCCGAGCGCGTCGCGAAGGAGCTCGGCCAGATCGACCTGCTGCGCAGGCCCGAGAAGAAAGGCCTCGGCGAGGCGTACCGTGCCGGCTTCGCCGTCGGGATCGAGCGCGGGTACGACGTGCTCGTCCAGATGGACGCCGACCTCTCGCACGACGCCGAGTCGCTGCCGGCACTCCTGCAGGCGATCGACGACGGCGCCGACCTGGTCATCGGGTCTCGCTACGTCCCCGGTGGGTCGATCCCGCACTGGCCGTGGCACCGCCACGCGCTGTCGAAGTGGGGCAACTCGTACTCCGGCTTCATGCTGGCGTGCGGCGTTCACGACATGACGTCCGGGTTCCGCGCCTACCGCCGCGAGACCCTCGAAGCAGTCGACTACGCGGGCACACGCGCGGTCGGGTACGGCTTCCAGATCGAGCTCGCGTACCGCGTCTCACGCGCCGGAGGGAAGGTCGTCGAGACACCGATCACGTTCACCGACCGCGAGCGCGGCCACTCGAAGATGTCCCTCGCCGTCGCGTTCGAGGAGCTGTGGCTGGTCACATGGTGGTCGCTGCGTGATCGCCCGTGGTGGCGCAAGAAGAAGCGCCAGGCGCGACCGGGTCATGGCACCCAGGAGCCGAAGAACGCGAGCAGCGCGTAGCCGAACAGCCCGGCCGCGGACAGGACGAGCAGCCCGCGCTCGACCTCGGCGCGCTTGGTCACCACACCGATGGCCAGGATGAACGGGAACGTGCTGAGGCCGTAGCGCTCGAACGAGTCGAGGTTGGACGCCGACAGCCCGAGCAGCAAGGCCAACGCGCAGTACGCGAAGTACGAACGGGGCAGCGTTCGCCAGACCACGACGAGCAAGGCCGCGAACGCGACGGCCCAGAGCAGGTGCAGCCCGGAGCCGAAGCGGTCGCCGCCGCCGAGGTCCTCGACCACGCGGACGATGCGGGTGAACGGATCGACGAAGCCGCCGCGCAACGTCGCCCGGTTCTGCACGGAGAGCGGCTTGAACGCGTCACCGAACCGGAGGCCGACGTAGCCGAGGTAGATCGCCATGCCGATCAGCGGCGCGACGACGGCGAGCCCCCGCTCGATGCGCTCGCGCGTCGACGTCCCGCGCCAGGTCATCAACGCCTCGATGAGCACCGGGAGCACCAGCAGCACGCCGACCGGGCGGGTCAGGCCGGCGAGGACGCCGAGCACCGCGGCCCACGCCCAGCGCTTGCTCCGGATGCACAGGAAGACACCGACGCTGAACGCCATCGCGAGGCTCTCGGCGTAGCCGAGCACGAGCGCGACGGCAGGTGCGGCGAGCAGCCCGAACCACACGGCGCGCCTCGCGATGCCCAGGTCACCGGTGTCGACGATCGCGAGCCGATGGAGCAGCGCCGCGAACACGAGCGCCCCGAGGTTCGCGAGGACGATGAGCGCGACCGCCTCGTTGCCGAGGAAGACGAACCCGAGCCCCTTGGAGAGCAGCGGCAGCAGCGGGAAGAACCGCAGTGCGCTGGGTTCGAGCCCGCCGTACCCGACCTCGGCGATGGCCCGGTAGTGGCTCGCGTCCCACGCGAAGAGGCCCTGGGCCATCTGCACCGGCCGCGGGAGGTTCGACAGATCCTCGTGCAGGAACCGCGCCGTGGCGAGCGCCGCGACAACGATGACCCGCGACGCGATCCACGGGACCACCGCGGCCCGCAGGTCGCGCCGGAAGAACTCGCTCACCTCGACACGTTCGGGATGACGTCGGCCGCGAAGCGCTCGAGGCTCTCCGACGACGGAAAGTCGCGGAACCAGAGCACGAACTCGCTGCACCCTGCGTCGACGAAGGTCTGCACCTTCTCCGTCACCATCTCGACGGTGCCGACGAGGTGGTCGCGCTCGTACGTCTCGTCCTCGTCGCGGCCCCAGAGGTTCCCGCCCTCGGGCACGTCGAGCCACGCGCGGAGGTCGGCCTCCGTGTCGAAGAGACGGCAGTCGGGACCGTGGGTGCGCACGATCGAGTCGAAGTCGCGACCGACGGCCTCGCAGTGCCCACGCAGCACCTCCGACTTGTGCACGAACTCCCCGAGCCCGACCTGCCAGTTCGTCGCGTCGGCGTGCTCCGCCGCGATGCGCAACGTGACCTTCTCGCCGCCGCCACCGATCCACGTCTCGGGCAGCTGCTGGATCGGCTTCGGATCGCAGTACGCGCCGTCGAGGTGCACGAACTTCCCGTCGTAGGAGACGGTCTCCTCCGCCCAGAGGCGGCGGATCGCGATGACGCTCTCCTCGAGGATCGCGAGGCGCTCCCCCGGGGACGGATAGTCGTAGCCGTACGCCCCGTACTCCTCCTCGTACCAGCCGGCGCCGAGCCCGAAGATGAGGCGCCCGCCCGACATCACGTCGAGGCCGGCCGTCTCCTTCGCGAGCAGGCCCGCGTTGCGGTAGGCCGCGCACGTGACGAGCTGCCCGAGACGGACCGTGCTCGTGCGTTGCGACAGGGCCGCCAGCGTGGTGAACGCCTCGAAGACGTGGGTCGGCTCGCGACGCGGCACCGTCTCGACGTGGTCGTACACCCAGAGGTGGTCGTAGCCCGCGGCCTCGGTGATCCCGGCGAGCTCGACGGTGCGAGCCCACGCGTCGGCACCCGTCCAGCCCGAGTACTCGAGCTTCCAGCCCTGGGCGCGAACGCGCCGTAGCGCAGCGGATGGTCAGGCATCTGGCTCGACCTTGGTGAGGTGGATGACGCAGTTCCAGCACAAGACCTCGCGTGCGCCGGGAATGCGCGTGAGGAACGACGCCCACGTCCAGTAGCGCGGCTCGGCGCGGTCGATGCGCAGCTCCGGTTGCGCACGCACGAAGCGCAGGGTCGGGCCGACGTGCACGGGGAACAGCCCCTCGCCGTACCGGTTCTTGGGGATCCCGTGCCGCTTCTCGTACAGGCGCGGGCCGAGCTTCGTGCCGAGGTAGTGGTACGGCGTCATCTCGTGGCCGCCCCAGGGCGAGTACCAGTTGGTCCACGAGACGTAGCCCCACCCTCCCGGGCGGAGCACCCGTGCGAGCTCGCGGACGACAGCATGCGTGTCGGGGGTGTGCTCGAGCATGTTCGAGCAGAAGATCGCGTCGACGCTGTCGTCCTCGAAGGGCAGCTGCTGCGCGTCGCCGATCAGCGCGCCGTCGGGCGGATCACCCGAGAGGTGCAGCTCCGCGAGCGTGTACTCGAGCGGGATGACCGTCGCGCCGTGTGCACGGAACGCGTCCGTGTAGAACCCGGGTCCGCACGCGAGATCGACGACGCGCTGACCCGCCACGCTGCCATGCCGCTTCTCCAGGCGCTCCACGGTCTCGGCCGCGAGCATCGTGTAGAAGGGCGCAGGGTCGTCCTGCTCGCGGCGGAACCTGCGAAAGAGCTCGCGGACTCGCGCGGGGCCGCGCAGCCGATGCGCTTCGTCGACGGACGTCGTCAATTGGGTGGAGTCACCCCGCGGTCGAGACGGACGAGTCCTTGAAGTCCCACCACTGGACCTCGACCATCATCGGCAGGAGGTACTTCACGTAGAAGCTCGTGATCGCGAGCATCTCGTAGTCGTCGACCTTCTTGTCGATCACTTCGACGCGGTCGTCGGTCTTCTGGAACTTCTTGGCCCTGTCGAGCATGTCGTCGAGCTCGGCCTCCGTGGCAACCGACATCCCGAAGTGGTCGAGGCGTGGCGCGACCATGGGCGGGTCGTCGGCGATCAGGAACACGAACTGCTCGTACGTGTAGCAGGACAGCACGAGCCGCTTGTTGTCCTCGGTCATCTGCGGGATCTCTTCCCAGCCGAAGACGTCGCGGTAGAAGTGGGTGATCTCGTCGCGGCTCTCCGGCCCGAGGAGATCGGCCGGGAGGCTCATCGCCACGTGGTTGAAGCGCGGCCGGCGTGGATGTGCGGTCTGACTGCTCATGACGTCCCCTTCCACGGTACGACGAGCACCTTCGCCGCCAGGTCACCCCCGGCGAGGCCTTCCAGAGCGCCGTAGAGCCCGTCGAGATCGACATCGTCGTGCTCCAGCAGCGCGCGCGTGGGAAAGTCGGGGCGGATCAACAGCTCCAGGGCCCGGTCGAACCCGTCCTTGTCGTAGACGAACGAGCCCTTGATCTCGAGCTCGTTCAGGAGGATCCGGTTCGGATCGAAGCGGGGTGGATGGATGCCGGCCCCGACCAGCACCAGCTTCCCGCCCCGCTTGAGCTGAGAGAGCGCCATCTCCATCGCCGCACGGTTGCCGGAGCACTCGAGTGCGACGTCGAAGGGCTCGTCGACGATGTCGCCCGGCGACGACGGTGCGACGAACGCATCGGGCTCGACGGCGACGGCGCCCAATTCCTCGGCGAGCGCGGCGACGACGTGGTGCGGCTCGCTGACGACGACGTCAGTGACGCCACGCGGACGCGCCGCCGCGATGCTGAGCGTCCCGATCGGTCCCGCACCCGTGACGAGGACACGTTTGCCCGCCTCGACATCGCCTTGCGTGAGCCCGTGCAACGCGACCGCAAGCGGCTCGACGAGGGCCGCGTCGCGATGTCGAGCCCGTCGGGGATGCGCAGGATCGCGGCCTCGCGCACGCGGACGTACTCGGCGAACGCACCGTCCTTGTGCACCGACATGCCCGGCGTGTTGCGACCCGAGCACAACGACGGCCGCCCGGCCCGACAGAACTCGCACTCACCACAGCGGGGCGTCGGACCCCCGACGACCTCGTCGCCGACGTTCCAACGCTCGACCTTCGGCCCGGTCGCGGTGACCCGCCCGGAGAACTCGTGACCCTCGACCGAGCCCGGGCGACCCCACCCCTCGAGCACGAAATGGAGGTCACTGCCGCAGATGCCGCAGTGGCTGACCTCGAGCAGGACGTCGCGGTCGCCGAGCACGGGAACCGGCACCTCTTCCACGGCAAGCTCGTTCTTGCCGTGGTACACGGCAGCTCGCATCTTCGTCGGCAACGCTGTCACGTGGTCCCCCCAGGATCGGCGCGCACATTCATGCGGGCGCCGAGCGTAATAGGGTCGCTGGCGAGCAGAGGGGGGATGCGATGCGCGCCATCGGCGCCGCGGTGCTCGCCGTGCTGTGCCTCGGTGCCGTGACGTCGGTCGCGGGTCCGGCTGTCGCACAGGAAGACGGGGTGCCGACGAAGCAGGTCCGCATCGTCAACCTGAACCTTCTGCACGGCGTGTTCTGCCCGCGGGAGATGAACGGGTGCCAGGCGCCCGACCGCGTGGCCCTGCTGATGCAGCAGCTCGAGGACCGTGCAGTGCCCCGAGATCGTCGGGTTGCAGGAGATCAACGCGGTACCTTGGCGAAGATCATCGACAAGGCCCTGCCCAAGACGTGCGACGGCGACTACGAGGTCATGTTCAGCAAGAAGCCGGGCACGCTGGACACCGAACGGGTGCTGACGACGCTGCCCGTGAAGTCCCAGAAGATCCAGAAGCTCACCGGAGCGTTCCGCACCGCGTCGCGTGTGGTGCTGCAGTCACCGATCGGACCGCTCGTGCTCGTCGTGACGCACCAGGACGGCGATCCGGACGCCGGCGCGCCGGACACGCCGTGCCAGCGGACCTGTCCACCCGTCTGCACCGCCGGGCAGGTCGGGGTGCGCGCCTGCCAGACGGTCGTCGCCGCCAAGCTCGCCGACGACGCCGGAGGCGAGAAGGCCGTTCGCGTGCTGATGGGCGACTTCAACGTCACGCCGACGAGTGGGCGCTACCAGGGCCTCATCGACGCGGGATGGGTCGACTCCTACCTCGCCGCCGGCAACGCCGAATGCGACGGTGCCACCGGCGTGGGCTGCACCGGCGGAAGGGTCGACGACGCCATCGAGGCCCTGAAGGACCCGAACGCGAAGGAATCGGAGCGGATCGACTTCATCTTCGTGAAGTCGGGGACCAAC
>CAVSWW010000002.1:0-15494 GCA_963731815.1 uncultured Acidimicrobiia bacterium
GCCGGGGAAGGTCCTCCTCTAGCGCTTGCGCAGGACCGAGACGCCGTCGCCGATCGGGAGCATCACGGTGTCGACGCGGTCGTCGGCCGCGACCTTGTCGTTGAACGCACGGATCGCCTGCGTGTTCTCGTCGTGCGCTCGCGGGTCGACGACCGCGCCGCTCCACAGCACGTTGTCGACGAGGATCAGGCCGTTCGGTCGGACACGCGGGCAGCAGCTCCTCGTAGTAGGCGGCGTAGCTCGTCTTGTCGGCGTCGATGAACGCGAGGTCGATCGTCGTCGTCCGTCGGCAGCGCGCGCAGCGTGTCGATCGCGGGCGCGATGCGCAGCTCGATGCGGTCGGCGACGCCGGCCTTCGCCCAGGCCCACGACCGATCGCCGTCCACTCCTCGCTCACGTCGCAGCACAGCAGACGCCCGTCGCTCGCGAGGCCCGCGTGCGATGCACAGTGCCGAGTAGCCGGTGAACGTGCCGACCTCGACCGCGACGCTTGGCGCCGACGTGCGGTGACGAGCAGCGTGCATGAACGCGCCCTGCTCGGGCGAGATCTGCATCATCGAGAGTCGGGCACCCGGGCCTTCGGTCTCGTCGATCAGCCACCGCTGGACGTCGTCGGGTGGCGTGCCGTGCTCGATGATGTACTCGGCGATCTCGGTGCCGAGGAAGAACGACTTGGGACGGTCAGCCATGTCGTGAGGCTACGTCCCGGATCCGCTGGACGACGACGTCGGCACCCAGCAGCAGGACGGCGAGCCACGCGAGGTCGCCGACGTCCTCGAAGCGCGACGGCCAGCTCGAGATCGTCGGGTAGCCGTGCCGGGACTGCTGCACGACGACGTAGGCCGCGGCGATCGAGAACGCGAGGACGCTCCCGACGGTGAGCACGGCTCGGGCGCGGGGCCACCGCAGCGCGGCTGCAGCTGCGAGACCGACCACGACACCGATCCACGGACGCGACGCCACCCCGGCGACGACGGCCGCGCTCACCGCGGTCACCACCGTGACGGCGATCGACGGACCGGCTCCCTCGGACACGAGCGGCGACGCGATCTCGGGCAGCTCGTCCGTCCCGATCGACGGCTCGGTCGGCGGCTCCGTCGACTGGAGCTGCCACGGCGGCGCAGCGCGAGCACGAGGCACACGACGATCGCGAGCACCGAGATCCCGATCCCCCACCAGACGAGGCCCTCGGGTGCCCAGCGCAGGTTGATCGTGAGGGTGCCGGCGTCGTGCGGCGTGATGCGCCAGCCGTTCGTGTAGCCGTTGACGAGCGTGCGGTCACCGACGTCGGCGCCGCCGTCGACCTCGAGCTCCCATCCCTTGTTCTCGCTCTGGCCGAGCACGAGCCAGAACGGGTCGCCGTCGGTCTTCACCTTCCCGTCGACACGGGTGAGCCCCTCGTCGGTGACGCGGGCGTGGGCTCCGCTCGCCTGCACCTTCGCGCCCAGCATCCCCGGTCCGAGCGGTTCTCCGCCGCGATCGGAGCCGAGGACGAGGCGATCGACGTCGAAGCCGTTCGCCGAGCCCGGCTGCGTGCGCAGGTCGTGGCGCCCCGCAGCGAGCTCGACCGGGCCTCCGCACGCTGTCACTGCGACCGTCCGGCCGGCGGCGGCGTCGGCGACGTCTCCGGTGACGCGCACGCCGACGGGCTGATCGTCGATCGCGACGAGCGCGTCCGTGCATTGGTCGGGCAGCTGGGTCGGCGCCGCGGGGGCGGGCACCTCGGCCATGCCCACGGACGCGATCGCGACGGGGAGCACGCGGTCTCGGTTCGTGCGCGCGTCATGCGTCGTCACGGGGGCAACGGCATCCACGAACACACGGAAGCTGCTGCCGGTGACCGGCTCGAACGTGAGGGGCGTCGTCGCTACGGGGCTCTCGGGCCTCGGGTTCGGGATCGCGGGGACGTCGATGGTTCGAGTCGGTTGCCCGTCGACCTCGAGGCGCAGGCGCGTGGGCACGGAGTGCCGTCCGTCGGCGACGACCTGGAGATCCATGCTGCTCACCGTCACCGGCGCGCCGAGTCGCGCCTCGATCCACTCGCCGGACTGCTCCCCGATCGGTGCGATCCATGCCGTGTCTGCGTCGGCATCGAACGCGCGCGACGCACGAGCGTCGGCGTCGCCGCGGAGGTGGCCGGAAGCGGCGAACACCGCGCCCGGCCCAGTCGTGCCGAGGACCTCGTCGAGCGTCGCGTCCGGCGCGTTCGGATCGATCCGAGCCTGTCCGTCGAGCGAGAACGTCCGCTCCGTCGGCAGCCGGAACGTGCGCGCCATGAAGGGCTCCTCGGCCGCCCGGCGCGTCGACGCGGGGTCGTAGCCGAGGCGCGACATCAGCAGCACGAGCTTGTGGTCGATCGAGTCGGCGCCGGCCGCACGCAGCAGACCGGTCGGCATCCGGATGACCTCGGTGACGTGCGGCGGGTCGTCGCCGATCTCGACTTCGGAGAACCCGACCCCGTTTACTCCGCCGTAGCTCGCGAGCTCACCGGTGTTGGTCCGCAGCACCTCGATCTCGAGGTGCCCCACGTCGCGGGACGGGAAGTCGACCCGCTGACCCCCGGCGCGAGCGAGGTCGGCTCGAGCGCGACGTCGAGCGTCTCGCCGTCACCGAAGTGCAGCCGCACCTGCGTCAGAGATCGGTCGTCCGGTGAGCCGTTGGGTTGCACGAGCGTGACGTGATCGGCCTCGACCGCGGGATCGAGGTCGAGGACGAGTCGCTCACCCGTCGGGTCGTCCTCACCACCGACGCGCCACGCGGTCGTCGGGTCACCGTCGACCGCGTTCGACGGGCGCTGGTCGGGCGCGTAGACGGCGCGCTCCCCGTACGAGGTCGCCGTCGCCCGGATGCCGCCACGCTCCTCGACGACGGTCCGATCACTGTCGTCGCTCCCGGGGAACGACTCGAGGCGCTTGTCGTTCGGGTCGTCGTCGTTGCGCTCCTCCCCCGCGTGCTCCGTCCGACCGGTCGCGTCGCGGATGGATCCCCAGCTCTGCGCCCGCCTGCGGTTCGTGTCCGACACGACGAGGTCGGCATCGTCGTCGAGCACCTGCTCGAAGCCGGACCGGTCGTCGGCGAACGACGCGGAGTAGAGGATGAGCTGGTTGCCGTCGATCAGGCCGGCCGCAGCGAGGTCGACGAGCGCCTCGCCATCACCGGCGACGAGCACCGGCCGGCGGGTCGTCGCCGTGTGCACGATCTTCGGCGTGTCCGGCACGCCGAACAACGCCACCTCGGGCGGATCGGGTGCGTTGGTCGGGGTGCGCAGCTCGAGCTCGTCGACGACCGGGAAGTGCGTCGCGACGTTCGGAGCACCTGGGCCGTAGTCGCGCGGCGCGCTCGAGCCCGTGTGCGAGCGGATCGGTGAGCTGGCCCCAGAGCATCCGGGGTCGCGGCGTGTCGGAGCGCTCCCAGTCGAGGTCGGATCGCAGCAGCACGGTGTCGCTGCTGAACAGGCGGGCGATCGGCGCGAGCGAGTCGGGCTCGAACGTGCCCTCCTGCATCCGGTGGTCGAGCGCGATGGCGAGGTTCGCGGCAGCGGGCGAGCCGAAGTACGGGATCAGCTCACGCGCGACCCACGGCCGGTCCATCAGGCCGGGCGTGATCGGGTCGGACGTCGAGCCCCAGCGGTAGTTCCCACCCGGCGTCCCCGGGATCTCGAACACACGCGTGTCGGAGCCCTCCCGGTCGAGCGCCGCGGTCGCCTCCTCCCAGTACGTCGGGATGTCCTCGCGGCTGTTGCGGTCGGCGATGTAGCCGTCGCGCCAGATCGGCACGAACGAGAGCAGCGTGAGCCCGATGACCCCGACCACCGCGACGGTGCGCCAGACACGTGTCGCCTTCGCGGCCCACGCATCGAGCCCCGCGGCGAGGAGCACGGCGAGCGCGAGCACCACCAGCGGTACGGCACGCGGCGTGCTGCGCATCGCGAGGCCCGCCGTCGAGCCGGTGGCCCACGACTTGAACAGCGCGCCGATCGGCGACGGATCGTCGTACGGGAACGCGCCGACCGACGCGATCGTGCCGATCACCAGCAGCGCGACGAAGTAGGCGCGGTGCCGCCAACGCGTCACGGCCGCCGCACCGAGCGCGAGCAGCGGCAGCGCGAAGCTCACCCCGAGCAGCCACGCCTTCTGCGTGAAGTCGACGGCCTGCGGGATCCATGGTCCGACCACGTCGCCGCCGTAGAAGAACCAGTTGCCGAGACCGCGCAGGACCTCTGTCGGCGACGAGCCCTCCGCGACCGTCCGCACGGTCTCGCTGACGTCGAGGTAGTTGATCCCGTAGCCGCCCTGGAGCACGAGGCCCGCGATCCACCACAGCGACGCGAAGAAGCACAGGACGCCGATGCGGAGCGCGACGCCGACCGCGCGGCGCGCGTCGGACTCGCCGTTGAGGACCGCGAACAGCAACCACAGCACCGGCGCGATCCCCACGAGCAGCAGCGACGTCGCGTTCGTGCTGCCGACGATGAGCGTGAGGAGCGCGAACAGCGCGGGTGCTCGCCAACCGCCGCGGCGCAGGGCCCGCGCGGTCAACGCGATCATCCACGGCAGCCCCGCCCACGGGAGGAGGATCGCCGAGATCCGTCCTGTGTACGCGAGCTGGTACGGCGTCAGCATGTAGACGAACGCAGCCGCGAGGGCGGTCCACCGGCTCCGCCAGCGCAACGTGCGGAGAAGGAAGAGCACGCCGGCGCCCGCCGCGAACGTGATCGACCCGAGCCAGAGGCGCTGGGCGAACCAGTCGGGGACGCCGAGCGCGTCGAAGAGCCAGAAGAACGGCCCCATCGGGAACAGGTAGCCGATGTTCTGGTGGGTGAGGGTCCCGGCGCCGTAGCCGGAGTCCCAGAGGTACGGCGCGTCGGCGAGCAGCCGGCCGGGGTCGAGGTAGAGGTACTGCTTGGTGTCGGCGCTCACCCGTCCCGGCGCCGAGAGCAGGAACGGGACGTACGCGACGAGCGCGAGGAGCAGCGTGCCGGGGAGCCAGCTGCGCCGGTCGGTCCGGTCGTCGGACTTGCGGGTCTCGGCCGGGGTGGTGCCGGTGGTCGCCTGGGTCACGCGCGGCGTCGGGCGTCGGCGGCCAGCGCCTCGAGCGTCCCGAGCGCCGTCGCGTCCCAGGTGCACTGGGCCGCACGCGCGACTGCACCTGCCCCGAGCCGGTCGCGCAGCGCGGCGTCGGTCAGGACGCGCTCGAGCGCGCCGGGGAAGTCGCCGATCCGGTCGACGAGCAGACCGCTCTCACCGTCGATGACCGCGTCGCGGTGACCGGCGATGTCGGTCGCCACCGCCGGCGTGCCGCACGCGGCGGCCTCGGTGAGCGTCATCCCCCAGCCTTCACGCGCCGACGTGCTCGCGACGACCCATGCACGCCGGTAGAGGTCGATGAGCTCGTCGTCGGCGACACGGCCGGGCAGCGAGATCCACTCCTCCGCGCCGCGCTCACGGATGAGGCTCTCGAGCGCCTCGCGCTCGTAGCCCTCGCCGACGATCACCGCTTCGAGCTCGGGCAGCTGCGGCTTGAGCGCCGCCAGCGCATCGACCAGCAGGTGGAAGCGCTTGACCGGCACGAGACGGCCGACCGCGAGGACGAGTGGGCGATCGGCCTTGTGCCCGCCCGGTGAGAACGTCGCGTCGACGCCCGGGTGCACCACCTGGACGCGGTCGGCGTCGAAATGCATGTCGTGGACGAGCTCGTGCTTCGACGACTCCGACAGGGTCACGATCGACGTGCCCCGATAGAGCGGTGGCGCGATCCGCGCCTCGACCAGCTTGCCGATGCGCGCCAGGTCGGGCGACAGCGTCATGTCCCACATCTCCGCGTGCAGGTGGTGCAGGAACACGATGCGCGGTCCCCGGGCCCACAGCGGCGAGAAGAACGGCATGCCGTTCCAGATCTCGACCAGCCCGTCGGCCGGGCCGTGCAGCCCCGAGAGCTCGGCGAGCGCCGCGGCGGGAACACCATGTAGCGGCCGGCGCGACGCACGACGCGATAGCCGCTGCGGCGCGTCACCGACGGATGATCGGCCGCGAACGACGTCCGCATCGTGACGTCGAGCCCCGCGCTCGCCCACCGCGACGCGATCTCGTGCGCGTGCAGCTCCGACCCGCCAGCCTCGGGGTCGTCGAGGTCTCGCCACATGAGGATGTGGATCCGTCGCAGCCCGGCCGCAGCCGCGACGTCTCCCAGCTTGTTCGTCACGTCGCGACCGGACTCCGGCTCGCGGTCGTCGTCGGGCGTGATCGTCGGTCCACCATCCGCCGGCTCTTCGCCGCCCGACGGCGTCGCGCCGCGGCGCGGCGGGAACCATCGGTCGAGGAGCGCGGCCAACGGGACCGCGGCCGCGATCACGATCGCGACCTCTGCCGGCACGCGGTATCGAGTGCCACCGAACGCGATCATGGCGGCGATCGTGCACGTGATCGCGAGCCCGATGAGCGGATAGATGATCGTCTTGCGCCGCCGCAGCATGACGAGACCGACGATCGCGAGGATGAAGAGGATGTAGAACTGCGCGAGCGCGATCTGTGTGACCGCGAAGGGGTTGCGTCCCTGCTCGAAGCTGTCGAGGTTGAGCTTCTGGAACGGCCGGTAGACCTCCCACATCCTGCCCACGCGCGCTGCGAGCACGACCGGGAAGCGGCCGAGGTTGTCGCTCAGGTAGTCGAGGCCCTCCTCGCGGAAGTGGTTCGCCTGGTCGGACTCGTCACCCTTGATCGCCCACCGGTCGTCCATGCACGTGAGGTCCCACCAGCCGAGCTTGTCCCCGTGGAACGTCGTCGGGCAGTACGTGTTCGCGAGGGTGAAGTCGCCGCCGGTCGAGAGCGTGACCGGGTTGTTGAACCGCACCATGTTGAAGATGACCCACGGGAGCACCGGCAGCGCGGCCAGGCACAGGATCGCGACTCCGCGCTTGACCCGCTCCGGGGTCGCGAGGCCGCGCGCCCGGATCACCAGCGGCAGGGCGACGATCGGGAAGAAGAAGATGAACTCGGCACGCGTCAGCGCGGCGAGCCCGCACGCGAACCCGAAGAGCAGCGCGTGGCGCATGGTCGGTTCGCGCCAGAACCGGTAGGCGAACCAGATGACGAACGCCGCGAGCAGCGCGGCGATCGTCTCCGACATGACGAGCGCGTCGTTGATCCAGAGGTTCGGCGTACACCGCGGCGAGGAACGCGGCGATGATCCCGACGCGCCGCCCGGCGACGGCCCGCCCCGCGAACCCGGTGACGCCGCAGGTGATCGAACCGAGGATGGTCCCTGCGACGACGTGCTCCCGGAACGTCTGGAAGCCGAGCGACGAGGGGATCGACAGGAACAGGGTGTACAGCGGCGGGTGCTCGGCACCAGGGAAGACGCCCGTCTTGCGGAACGCCCACGACCACGGGTCGACGAACCACAGGCCTTCCGCGATCGCGTTGGCCTGCGTGTGGTAGTAGCCCGCGTCGCCGCCGAAGCCGTCCGAGTTGGCGACGGCGAGCGGCTGGTCCCACTTCCACCCGTACGCGTAGGCGAGACGCACCATGAGCCCGAGCGCGACGGCGCCGAGCATCCAGTAGCAGAAGGTGCGAAGGTCGTCTCGCGCGCCGCCCCCGGGATCCATGGACTCGGTGGACTCGGCGGGACTCGGAGGCGCGTCGGGCGGAGACTCCACGCGCATCGGGCGATTGTATGCGGGCGCATGCTCTCCGCCCTGGGCGGACGGTAATCTCGCCCGCCCGCTCGCAGATCCAGGAGAACCCCGCTGTCCGCTCTCTCCGCGCTGACCGGTCGTCAGCGCACGATCGTCGCGGTCGGCCTCCTCGCCCTCGTCGTCGCGCTCCCCCTCGTCGGCCTCTTCGGACGCCCGGGGCCGCCGATGGAAGAGGGCTTCATGCTCACGTTCGGCGAGAGCTTCCTGCGCGGCGACGTCCCGAACCGCGACTTCCTCCACCTCTACGGGCCTGGCGGCGTCTGGGTGCTCGCCGGGGCGTTCGAGGTGTTCGGCGTGTCGCTCGCCGTCGAGCGCGTCGTCGGCCTGCTGCAGCTGCTCGGCATCATCGGCGGCGTCTTCCTCCTCGCGTGGCCGTGGGGCCGGAAGGTGGCGCTGACCGGAGCCGTCATCACCGCGTTCGTGATCATCCCGCCGATCGGGCTGACGGCCTTGGCATGGAACGGCGGCATCGCGCTCGGCCTGCTCGGCCTCGCGGCGACGCTCGGCGCGATCCGCGCCACGACACCGCGCGCCCGCTCCTGGCTGGCGATCCTCGGGGGCGTGCTGCTGGGCGGCGGCGCTCCTCTACCGGCCCGACCTCGTGCTCGGCGTCGTCCTCGCCGGCTTCTTCCTCGTGCGCGCGGCCGACCGACCGGTCCGCGATGCGGCTGCTCGTCGTCGTTCGGCGCCGTGGTGTGCCTGTACTTCGTGCACTTCGCGATGGCGGGGATCGGCGACTCGATCCAGGGCATGCTGATCGACCCGGTCTTCAACCTGCGCGGTGGCCGAAGCCTCCCGCTGCCACCGAGCCTCGACGGCTACGACGCGTTCCTCGGCCGGCTCTTCGACGACGAGGCGATCTCGTGGCCGATCCCGCATCTCGACGGTCCGGTGCAGCTGACCGTGTGGTTCTTGCTGCTGCTCGCGTCGCTCGTGGCGCTCACCGTCGTCGCGGTACGCGTGCGGCGCAGGGAGCCCACCGCGTTCCGAGGCATCGTGCTCGCCACGGTCGCGGCGTTCTCGCTCGGCATCCTGCCGCAAGCGCTGCAGCGGCCCGACCCGACTCACCTCGCGTGGGTGAGCTGCGTGCCGTTCGGGTTCCTGCCGGTCGTCGCCTACGAGACGGTACGCCAGCGGCGCCCGACGTTCTCGCCGACGCGCGCGTGGGCGCTCGGTGGCGGCGCAGTGGCGATCGCGCTGGTGCTCCTCGTGCCGTTCTTCCTCGTGCGCGACTACACCGACGTGTCGCTGGAGACCTTCGACGTCGACCGGCAGTCGAACAAGATCGAGAACGAGGGCCGCAGCTTCTACTACGGCAACACGGAGGCCGCGGACGAGCTCGACCCAGCTGCTGCCGGTCGCCAACGAGATCGCGCAGCCGGGTGATCGCCTGGTCGTCGGGACGGGCGACCTGCGCAAGACACCGCTGAGCGAGGCGTTCCTCTACTACCTCCTGCCGCAGACGCGCCCGGGCACCTACTACATCGAGATGGATCCCGGCGTCGCGAACGCCGACGACTCGAAGCTCGCCGACGACCTCCGGAAGGCGGATCTCGTGATCCTCTCGAAGGTGTGGGACCAGTTCCACGAGCCCAACGACTCCGAGAAGCTCGGCTCGCCCAAGCCGAACAGGGTGCTCCGCGATCGCTTCTGCTCCGTGCTCGATCTCAGGCTGTACGAGCTGCTCGAGCGCTGCGACCGGGTCGAGGCACGACGGGCCGCCGGCGAACAGGTGCGGGGCGAGGCCCGAGCCCGATCTAGTCTCCGCCGATGCGCGTGCTCGTGTGCACCCCGACCTACCTCGAGGTCGAGAACATCGAGGACGCCTTGCGGCGCATCCGGAAGTACGCGCCGTCCGTCGACGTGCTCGTCATCGACGACAACAGCCCCGACGGGACGGCCGAAGTCGCCGAGCGCGTCGCGAAGGAGCTCGGGCAGATCGACCTGCTGCGCCGACCCGAGAAGAAGGGACTCGGCGAGGCGTACCGTGCCGGCTTCGCCGTCGGGATCGAGCGCGGGTACGACGTGCTCGTCCAGATGGACGCCGACCTCTCGCACGACGCCGAGTCGCTCCCGGCGCTCCTGCAGGCGATCGACGACGGCGCCGACCTGGTCATCGGGTCTCGCTACGTCCCCGGTGGCTCGATCCCCCACTGGCCGTGGCACCGCCGCGCGCTGTCGAAGTGGGGCAACGCGTACTCCGGGTTCATGCTGGCGTGCGGCCTCCACGACATGACGTCCGGGTTCCGGGCGTACCGCCGCGAGACGCTCGAAGCGGTCGACTACGCGGGGACACGAGCCGTCGGGTACGGCTTCCAGATCGAGCTCGCGTACCGCGTCTCACGCGCGGGCGGGAAGGTCGTGGAGACGCCGATCACGTTCACCGACCGCGAGCGCGGCCACTCGAAGATGTCGCCGGCGGTGGCGTTCGAGGAGCTGTGGCTCGTCACGTGGTGGTCGCTGCGCGATCGCCCGTGGTGGCGCAAGAAGAAGCGGCAGGCGCGACTTGCTGGTCAGGGCACCCAGGAGCCGAAGAACGCGAGCAGCGCGTAGCCGAACAGGCCTGCCGCCGACAGCACGAGCAGGGCGCGCTCCACCACGGCGCGCTTGGTGATCACGGCGACCGCCAGGATGAACGGGAACGTGCTGAGGCCGTAGCGCTCGAACGAGTCGAGGTTCGACGCCGACAGGCCCAGCAGCAAGGCCAACGCGCAGTACGCGAAGTACGAACGTGGCAGCGACCGCCAGACCACGACGAGCAGCGCCCCGAACGCGACGGCCCACAGCAGGTGCAGACCCGAGCCGAAGCGGTCGCCACCACCGAGGTCCTCGACCGCGCGGACGATGCGCGTGAACGGATCGACGAAGCCGCCCCGCAACGTCGCCCGGTTCTGCACGGAGAGCGGCTTGAACGCGTCGCCGAACCGGAGGCCGACGTAGCCGAGGTAGATCGCCATGCCGATCACGCGGCGCGACGACCGCGAGACCGCCGCTCGATGCGCTCGCGTGTCGAGGTCCCGCGCCAGCTCATCAACGCCTCGATGAGCACGGGGAGCACCAGCAGCACGCCGACCGGACGGGTCATGCCGGCGAGGACGCCGAGCACTGCTGCCCAGGCCCAGCGCTTGCTGCGGATGCAGAGGAAGACGCCGACGCTGAACACCATCGCGAGCGACTCCGCGTACCCCAGCACGAGCGCGACGGCGGGCGCGGCGACGAGCCCGAACCACGCGGCGCGCACCGCGAGCGCCTTGTCGCCCGTGTCGACGATCGCCAGGCGGTGCAGGAGCGCGGCGAACACGAGCGCGCCGAGGTTCGCGATGACGATCAGCGCGACCGCCTCGTTGCCGAGGAAGACGAACCCGAGCCCCTTGGAGAGCAGCGGCAGCAGCGGGAAGAACCGCAGTGCGGCTGGGTTCGAGCCCGCCGTACCCGACCTCGGCGATGGCCCGGTAGTGGCCCGCGTCCCACGCGAACAGGCCCTGCGCCATCTGCACCGGCCGTGGGAGGTTCGAAAGATCCTCGTGCAGGAACCGCGCGGTGGCGAGCGCGGCGATGACGATGACCCGCGACGCGATCCACGGGACCACCGCGGCCCGCAGGTCGCGGCGGAAGAACTCGCTCACCTCGACACGTTCGGGATGACCTCGGCCGCGAAGCGCTCGAGGCTCTCCGACGACGGGAAGTCGCGGAACCAGAGCACGAACTCGCTGCACCCCGCGTCGACGAACGCCTGCACCTTCTCCGTCACCATGTCGACGGTGCCGACGAAGTTGTCGCGCTCGTAGGTCTCGTCCTCGTCGCGGCCCCAGAGGTTGCCGCCCTCGGGCGAGTCGAGCCACGCGCCGAGGTCGGCCTCGGTGTCGAAGAGGCGGCAGTCGGGGCCGTGGGTGCGCACGATCGAGTCGAAGTCGCGACCGATGGCGTCGCAGTGCCCGCGCAGCACCTCCGACTTGTGCACGAACTCGTCGAGCCCGACCTGCCAGTTCGTCGCGTCGGCGTGCTCCGCGGCGATGCGGAGCGTGACCTTCTCGCCGCCGCCGCCGATCCACGTCTCCGGCAGCTGCTGGATCGGCTTGGGATCGCAGTACGCGCCGTCGAGGTGCACGAACTTGCCGTCGCAGGAGACGGTCTCCTCCGCCCACAGCCGGCGGATCGCGACGACGCTCTCCTCGAGGATCGCGAGGCGCTCGCCCGCGGACGGGTACTCATAGCCGTACGCCCCGTACTCCTCCTCGTACCAGCCGGCGCCGAGCCCGAAGATCAGGCGTCCGCCCGACATCACGTCGAGGCCGGCCGTCTCCTTCGCGAGCAGGCCCGCGTTGCGGTACGCCGCGCACGTGACGAGCTGCCCGAGGCGCACCGTGCTCGTGCGCTGCGACAGCGCCGCCAGCATCGTGAACGCCTCGAAGACGTGGGTCGGCTCGCGACGCGGCACGGTCTCGACGTGGTCGTACACCCAGAGGTGGTCGTAGCCCGCGGCCTCGGTGATCCCCGCGAGCTCGACGGTCCGGGCCCACGCGTCGGCACCGGTCCATCCCGAGTACTCGAGCTTCCAGCCCTGCGGCGCGAACGCGCCGTAGCGCAGCGGATGGTCAGGCATCCGGCGACCTTCGGGCGGCTCGACCTTCGTGAGGTGGATGACGCAGTTCCAGCACAGGACCTCGCGTGCGCCGGGGATGCGGGTGAGGAACGACGCCCACGTCCAGTAGCGCGGCTCGGCACGGTCGACGCGCAGCTCGGGCTGCGCGCGCACGAGGCGCAGCGTGGGGCCGACGTGCACGGGGAACAGCCCTTCGCCGTACCGGTTCTTGGGGATCCCGTGGCGCTTCTCGTAGAGGCGCGGCCCGAGCTTCGTGCCGAGGTAGTGGTACGGCGTCATCTCGTGGCCGCCCCACGGTGAGTACCAGTTCGTCCACGACACGTAGCCCCACCCTCCGGGGCGGAGCACGCGTGCGAGCTCGTGGACGACGGCTTCCGTGTCGGGGGTGTGCTCGAGCATGTTCGAGCAGAAGATCGCGTCGACGCTGTCGTCCTCGAAGGGCAGCTGCTGCGCGTCGCCGATCAGCGCGCCTTCGGGCGGATCACCCGACAGGTGCAGCTCCGCGAGCGTGTACTCGAGCGGGATGACCGTCGCGCCGCGTGCCCGGAACGCGTCCGTGTAGAACCCGGGCCCGCACGCGAGATCGACCACGCGCTGGCCCGCGACGCTGCCGTGCCGCTTCTCCAGGCGCTCCACGGTCTCGGCCGCGAGCATCGTGTAGAAGGGCGCAGGGTCATCCTGCTCGCGGCGGAACCGGCGAAAGAGCTCGCGAACCCTCGCGGGGCCGCGCAGCCGATGCGCTTCGTCGACGGACGTCGTCAATTGGGTGGAGTCACCCCGCGGTCGAGGCGGCCGAGTCCTTGAAGTCCCACCACTGGACCTCGACCATCATCGGCAGGAGGTACTTCACGTAGAAGCTCGTGATCGTGAGCATCTCGTAGTCGTCGACCTTCTTGTCGATGACCTCGACACGGTCGTCGGCCTTCTGGAACTTCTTCGCCCGGTCGAGCATGTCGTCGAGCTCGGCCTCGGTGGCAACCGACATCCCGAAGTGGTCCAGACGTGGCGCGACCATCGGCGGGTCGTCGGCGATGAGGAACACGAACTGCTCGTACGTGTAGCAGGACAGCACGAGGCGCTTGTTGTCCTCGGTCATCTGCGGGATCTCTTCCCAGCCGAACACGTCGCGGTAGAAGCGCGGTGATCTCGCCGCGGCTCTCCGGCCGAGGAGCTCGCCGGGAGGCTCATCGCCACGTGGTTGAAGCGCGGCTGGCGCGGATGTGCGGTCTGACTGCTCATGACGTCCCCTTCCACGGTACGACGAGCACCTTCGCCGCCAGGTCACCCCCGGCCAGGCCTTCCAGGCGCCGTAGAGCCCGTCGAGATCGACATCGTCGCGCTCCAGGAGCGCGCCGTCGGAAAGTCGGGGCGGGTCAACAGCTCCAGGGCCCGGTCGAACCCGTCCTTGTCGTAGACGAACGAGCCCTTGATCTCGAGCTCGTTGAGCAGGATCCGGTTCGGATCGAAGCGCGGTGGATGGATGCCGGCCCCGACGAGCACGAGCTTCCCGCCGCCGCTTGAGCTGCGAGAGCGCCATCTCCATCGCCGCACGGTTGCCGGAGCACTCGAGCGCGACGTCGAAGGGCTCGTCGACGATGTCGCCCGGCGACGGCGGCACGATGAACGCGTCGGGCTCGACGGCGACGGCCCGAGCTCCTCGGCGAGCGCGCGGCGACGCGGGTGCGGCTCGCTGACGACGACGTCGGTCACGCCGCGCGCACGCCGGCCGCGATGCTGAGCGTCCCGATCGGTCCCGCACCCGTGACGAGGACGCGTTGGCCCGCCTCGACACCGCCCTGCGTGAGCCCGTGCAACGCGACCGCGAGCGGCTCGACGAGGGCCGCGTCGCGGATGTCGAGCCCTTCGGGGATGCGCAGGAGCGCGTCCTCGTGCACACGCAGTACTCGGCGAACGCGCCGTCCTTGTGCACCGACATCCCCGGCGTGTTGCGACCCGAGCACAGCGACGGGCGCCCGGCCCGGCAGAACTCGCACTCGCCACAGCGGGGCGTCGGGCCCCCGACGACCTCGTCACCGACGTTCCAGCGCTCGACGTTCGGCCCGGTCGCGATGACGCCGCCCGGAGAACTCGTGGCCCTCGACCGAGCCCGGGCGACCCCAGCCCTCGAGCACGAAGTGGAGGTCGCTGCCGCAGATGCCGCAGTGGCTGACCTCGAGCAGGACGTCGCGGTCCCCGAGCTCGGGCACCGGCACCTCTTCCACCGCGAGCTCGTTCTTGCCGTGGTACACGGCGGCTCGCATCTTCGTCGGCACCTGCGTCACGCGGTCCCCCTGGCACTCGGCGCGGTACGTTCATGCGGGCGCCGAGCGTAACAGGGTCGCAGCCGAGCAGAGGGGGGATGCGATCGCGCGCCTTCGGCGCCACGGTGCTCACCGTGCTGTGCATCGGCGCCGTGACACGGTCGCGGGTCCGGCCGCCGCACAAGAGGACGGGGTGCCGACCAAGCAGGTCCGCATCGTCGACCTCAATTTCCTCCATGGCGTGTCCTGCCCGCGGAGACGAACGGGTGCCAGGCGCCCGACCGCGTCGCCCTGCTGATGCAGCAGCTCGAGGACGCGAAATGCCCGAGATCGTCGGGTTGCAGGAGATCAACGCGAACCTCGCGAAAATCATCGACAAGGTCCTGCCGAAGACCTGCGACGGCGACTACGACGTCGTCTTCCGCAAGAAGCCGGGCACGCTCGACACCGAACGCGTGCTGACGACGCTGCCTGTGAAGTCCCAGAAGATCCAGAAGCTCACCGGCGCGTTCCGCACCGCGTCGCGTGTGGTGCTGCAGTCACCGATCGGACCGCTCGTGCTCGTCGTGACGCACCAGGACGGCGACCCGGACGCCGGCGCGCCGGACACGCCGTGCCAGCGGACCTGTCCACCCGTCTGCACCGACGGGCAGGTCGGGGTGCGCGCCTGTCAGACGGTCGTCGCCGCCAAGCTCGCCGACGACGCCGGAGGCGAAAGGGCCGTTCGGGTGCTGATGGGCGACTTCAACGTCACGCCGACCGCACGCGCTATCAGAACCTCGTCGACGCCGGATGGGTCGACTCGTACCTCGCCGCCGGCAACGCCGAGTGCGACGGCACGACCGGCGTCGGCTGCACGGGTGGCCGGGTCGACGACGCCATCGAGGCCCTGAAAGACCCGAACACGAAGGAATCGGAGCGGATCGACTTCATCTTC
>CAVSWW010000003.1:0-19686 GCA_963731815.1 uncultured Acidimicrobiia bacterium
GTCAGCTGCGACGTCTGCTGCTCCGCGTGTCGCCGGTACACGTAACCGACCTCGTGGAGACCGACGAGCTGCTGCCCATCGAGGAGCAGGCGGGCGAGCAGGTCGAGATCGAGGACCTGTCGCCAGCGGCGGTCGAACGGCTCGGGCCCGAGAAGCGACCGCTTGTAGGAGACCGCCGGGCAGAAGATGTGCTGCCCCCAGAGAAGGCTCGCAAGACCATCGTCGCCCTCGAGCACGGTCACGTCGCCCCGCCGCCGGGGTGACGTGAACCGCTTCATCAGGTCGGGCGGGGACACGAGCCGCTTGCCGGTCGTGTCCACGACCCGCGCTTGCGGGTACACCGCGACCGTGCCGGGTGCGCCTGGTGTCCAGCGAGCACGAGCGCGACGTACGTCGGCTCGAGCTGGTCGTCGGCATGGAAGAGCGTCACGAAGTCGGTCTCGGCGATCCGCAGGCATGAGTTCCAGTTGCCCGCGAGACCGAGGTTCGTCTCGTTGCGGACGTACGTGAGCCGGTCGTCGGCATAGCCCGCGACCAGCTCGCGGACGTCAGGATCCGGTCCCGCGTCGTCGACGACGATCCCCAACCAATCGGGACACGTCTGTCGCGCGGAACGAGTCGAGCACGCTCCGGAGGTACTCGAGCCCCGAGTAGAAGGGAATCGCGATCGTGACCTCCGTCCGGTCCCTCATGCCGCGCTGCGCCGAGCGACCAGGACGGTCTCGTTGTAGGGGAACACCAGGCCGGCCACAGTCGGGAACGGGAACGAGCTCGGCGACTCTGGCTCGAGCCCGTTCTCCTCGGCGAACCGGACGAGCCGGCCGCGGCCGTAGTACGTGACGTGCGTGTCGTCGCTGCGAAACCCGGCCTGTTGCGGGCAGATGAGGATCACCCGGCCGTCTCGCTGCACGAACGGGAGGTACTCCGCGACGAGCGCGCGCCCGTCGTCCTCGGTGAGGTGCTCAATGACATGGGCCAGCAGCAACGAGTCGAAGCGCTCGGCCACGCGTGCTCCGTCTGGCGGAACTCGTCGGGCGTGAACACCTCCAGACCCGGGCGCGACAGGCTTCGACCGCGTCGGGGTTGTGGTCGACACCGACGCCGTTGCCCTCGAGGTGCCGCAGGTTGCGGCCGAGCCCGCAACCCACATCGAGCACGAACCCGGGCTCGAGGCGACGGATGTTGCGTCGGTACGGCGCCTGCACGTCGAACCACCGTGCGATCCGTCGTCGTTCCAGCCCGTCGAGCCGTGCCGCGTAGCCGCGATCGGCAGTGGATTTCGGCACGGATCGAGTGTAGCGAGCACCCCTCGCGGCGCCCTCCACACACGATGATCGGGCGATGAAACCGCGGGTGCGCATCGTGTCGCTCAACTACAACGGCGGTGAGCTCACGTCGTCCTGCGTCGCCGCGCTGCGGGAGACCGAATGGCCGCGCGGACCGCCTGCATGTCGTGCTCGTCGACAACGCGTCGACGACGGGGTCGGCGAGCCGTCGAGCGCGCTGGCCCGACGTCACCGTGGTCCGGAGCGACACGAACCGCGGGTTCGCCGGCGGGATGCAACCTCGGGCTCGCCGACCTCGACGAGGTCGACACGTCGCGCTCGTCAACAACGACGTCACCGTGGACCGCGACTGGCTCGCTCCCCTCGTCGACGGAGTCGAGCGACGACCAGCGCGTCGGCGCCGCCTGCCCGAAGATCCTGTTCGCGACGCCGTTCGTCGAGATCGAGATCGAAGTGCCGGCGACGCGACGCGGACGGGGCGACGGCCGGCTGCTCGGTACCCGCGTGAGCGGCGCACGGGTCGGAGGCGTCGACGTCATCGACGAGACGCAGCTCGTGCACGGCTTCTGGGGGCCGGAGCCGGCGGCCGGCGACGATCCGCGCGCGCCCTCACAGTGGACCCGCGACCGGGCCCGGCTCCGGTGCCCGTCGTCCCCGGCGAATCGGCGCCCTCGATCGAGCTCCTGCTCGAGAGCGAGTCGCCTCGCTCTGCCACGCTCCGCAGCGGCAATCAGGAGCTGCGCGGTCTCGCTCGGCCCCAGGCCGACGTGGTGCCGGGTGCCCGAGGGCGCGGCACCTCTCGACGTCGTGAACAGCGCGGGGGCCATGCTGACCGCCGACGGTTACGGCGCCGACCGCGGCTACCTCGAACCCGACGATGGTCGCTTCGACGAGCCGACCGACGTGTTTGCCTGGTCGGGCGCCACCGTGCTGCTGTCGGCGCCGTACTTGCGCGACGTCGGCGTGCTCGACGAGCGGCTCTTCCTCTACTACGAGGACCTCGAGCTCTCGTGGCGCGGCCAGGCGCGCGGCTGGCGTTATCGATATACACCGGAATCGGTCGTCCGCCACGTCCATTCAGCGACGATCGGCGAGCACTCGCGTCTCGCGCGCTACCAGAACGAGCGCAACCGGCTCCTCGTCCTTGCCCGTCATGGTGACGCTCGCGACGCTCGTCGTGCCGCGGACGCGCTCACTGCTCGTTACGGCCTCGTACGCGCGACGCGACATTGTGAGTCCGATGCTCCGGGGAACACGGCCGCGCGCGACGATCGTCGCCGACCGCGTGCGGGCTTTCGGGGGCTATTCGCGCCGCCTACCTGCGATGCTGCGCGACCGGCGTGCTAGTCGCGACCCACGGACTCCGGGTCGCTGAGGTACTCGTAGATCCCCGACAGTGCCTTGTCCCAGCTTGCATACCCCTCGTCGATGTCGCGCAGGCCGCGGCTCCGCGAGGGATGCACGCAGCTCGTGGTCGATCACGATGCGTTCGAGTTGGTGGCGGAGCCCATCGACGGTTCGGCGCGCCAGCAGGCAGTTCTCGCCGTCACGGAGCAGCCAGTAGCCGGCCGGGTTGTCGAACGCCACGACCGGCACGCCGCAGGCCATGAGCTCGAGCGGCAGGTACGACGGGTGCTCCGACACCGTGAGCGCGACACCGACGTCGCACGTGCGGTACAGCGCGCCGGTCTCGCGGTAGTCGAGGAGGCCGAGGTGCTCGATGCCCGCGCCGACGTCCTCGGGGCGGGCCCACGAGCCGGCGGTGACGATGCGCACCCGGTCGCCGAGGTGTCGCTTGAGCTCCTCGAGCGCGAGCGACGCCAGCTCCCAGCAGTTCCGCCAGTGGCCGGGGCGCGCGTACACGAACACGGTGACGGGATCGTCGGGTCCGCGCTCGACGGCGGCCGACCGGCGTGGAACACGCGTCGGTCGACCGGCGGGCTGAACGCCGTGCCCCTTCCGCCGTAGCGCTCGTACAGATGGAGCAGGTTCTCGGTGTTGCACAGGCCGTAGAGGCCGAGGCGGTAGGTCTCCTCCGCCAGCGCGTACATCGTGCCGGCCGGGTAGAACATCGGCTCGAAGTCCTGGATCAGGTAGAACTTCCGCCGCGTGCCGGCGAAGTGCGCCGACGACGTACGCGGTGACCCACAGCGTCGAGATCGACGACGTCGGCACGCGGGGACGCCGGCCGCGGCCCCATCGACAGGTCGTAGTAGATCGGCGCGTCGGCGAGGCCGGGAACGCCGCCGCGATCGCCGAGCGGAGGAAGCCGTCGTTCGGGTCGGCCCAGAGCACGAAGCGGTTCTCGACGCCGTGGACGCGGGCCAGGTGGTCGGCAATCCGCAGCGCGGTGTTGATACCGCCGTAGAACGGGCTGTCGAGCTCGGGGAGGAACCAGTTGACCGTCTTGGGCGCGAACGGCTCCACGTTGTGCTGCGTGCAGCGTGTGGATCGCGTCGACGTCCGCGTCGGTGACCCGACAGCCACGGGCAATCTGGTCGAGCTCGCCCTCGTCGGTCGACTGGCGGAACACCTTGATCTCGCGGCCGAGCGGCTCCGCCACACGGTCGGCCGGCGTCGGCTCGAACGCGACCGCAGCTGGGGGATCCGGCTCCCGAGCGACAGGTTCGGCGAGAAGTACGGGTCGCCGGCGAAGATCCAGCGCTGGTAGCGCCAGTAGCTCGCGAAGAAGTCCTGCTGGGGAACGTGGGTTCCGCGGGTGACGGACTCGAGGTGACGGACGCCACCGAACGGAGAGCAGACGTTGCGCCGCCCGGTGACGCACGGCGTCGAGACCGAGCACGACGTCGCTGCCGCACAGCCGGAACCGCTCGTCGAAGCCGCCGAGCTCCTCGAACACGTCCCGCTCGATCGCCGCACATGCCGCCGTCACCGACGAGCACGTTGCGGTACCACGTCGTCGGGCCGAGCAGCGACTGCGAGCCCGGCGCCAGACCTTCGAACAGGTGGTCGGCGAAGCCATTGAGCCCGAGCATCGACACCACCGTGCTGGATCGTCCCTTCGGGACCGATCAGCTGGAGGCCGACCAGTGCCGACCTCGGGACGCGTCGCCCAGCCGACGAGCTCGCGCAGCCAGTCGCGGTCGGGAAGCTCGGTGTCGTCGTTGACGAAGACGAGCACCTCGCCGCGAGCCCGCTGTGCGGCGGAGTTGTTCACCGCCGAGTAGTTGAAGTCGTCGTCCCACCACTCGACCTCGAGGTCAAGCCCGATGTCTCTTGCGACCTTCGCGTACCATTCGTCGCGCTCCTCGGTGCGTCCGCCGTTGTCGACGATCATCACGTCAAAGTTTGGGTAGTCGGTGCGCGCGATGCCGGGAAGCGAGCCTTCGAGCATCGCTCGGTTGTGCCGCGTCGGCATCACGATCGTGACGTGCGGCCACTCCTCGAGCTGCCACTCGATCCGGACGACGCCCGACGCGGAGATTGCACGCGCGGGCGCGCCGATTCGCTCGAGGTGCGCGGCGACCACGTCAACCCCGTGCGGTCCTACACCATCGGGCCGCTGGCCGAGGTGCGCAAGTACGCGCGGGACGCGCGCGACGCGCTCGTCGTCGACATCGGAGCGCAGGAGCACGTCCCACCAGGTGTCCTGGCCGAGACCCTCGCGCAGGCCACCGAGACCGAGCAGGATCCGACGGCGGATCGCGAACGACGAACCGAGATAGTTGGCGCCGAGGAGCATTTCGGGCGACCACGAGGGCCGGAACCTCGGATCGCTGCGTCGCCCCGACGCAATTTTGTCGTCGTCCCAATAGATGAGGTCGACGAGCGGATCGGTCGCCGCGGTGTCAGCGATCCGGAAGCACGCATCCGGGGCGAACGTGTCGCCGGCCTCGAGCACGACCACGAACGCACGGGTGTCGGGGTCGGCCACGACCGTGTTGACCAGCTCGGCCGGGTCGGCCGCGTCGGAACGCCGGTACGCGATCCTCGCGTCGGACCGGAGCCAACCGATCCCCCGCCCGATGACCGTGGCGCGCCAGTGGGCCCACGACTGGCGCCGGAGTGACTCTACGGTCGTGCGCACGTCGCGCCAGGAACCTCGCGCGAGCACGATGCAGTGCACGGTGACGGGGTCGCGTGCGGTCTGCGAGCGCGTCCGCTGGTCGGCGAGCTGCGCGGCGGTTGCGTCGTGCGTTCGACACCATGCGCGGTACGACGGTGTGCGCGCTTCCATCAATCCCGAATGGGTGGCGATCTCGTGGACACGGTCGATGTAGTCCTGGGTCTCGCGCAGCGCGTCGAAACCAGCTCGTGCCAGCGCGCGACGACGTCCACCCCGGGGCAGGAGCCGCTCGATCAGCTCGCGTGCGCGTGACATCGGCGGCGGCGGGTTCACCGGCTCAGGAGGACCGGCGATGCCCTGGCGGCTGCGTGTGCTCGCGAGCCGGCGCAGTCGGTGGTGGAGCTCCTCGTCCTCGCGGCCGAGGTCGCCCGTCGGCTCGACGTCGCGGCGCAGGCGCAGCGCGCGCCGCCACTGGGCGAGCCCGGGCGGGAGCCCCAACGGCAGGTCGGTCGGCTCCAACGTTCCCAGATCGGTCTCGGTCACGAGCGCCACTGCATCGCGAGGACCCGCGCACCACGGGTCCACGCCCCTCCCGTACACCATGTCGAACCAGTCGCCGACCTCGTCGTCGGTGACGCGCCGAGCGTCGAGCTCGGCGAACGCCGCGGCGGCTTCGGGCACGACCGCCGTGATCGCGGCGTCCGGCGGCAGCCGGTCGCCGATCAGATCGAGGACGGCGCGGGCGTACGACGCGTCGTGGCGCTCGAAGAGCCCGATGACGAGCAGCTCCTCGATTTCGGCACCGCGCGCGTCGAGAAACTCGAGCGCGCCCGATCGGATGTCGGAGGTCTCGTCGCCACGAAGGGTGACGTCTCGCCAGCCCTCCAGCGCGACGCCGACGTCTGACAGGACGATCTTCATGCCACGTTCGACGTTACCTGACACCCTTCGCACGGCCGGACCCCGCGTCAGGAGGCCCATGCCGCGCACCCGGTAGCATCCCCGCTCGTGACGCGACGCGTGCCGCGAGAAGAGTGAGCCGGCTGCGCGATCTCGCGAGCGTGGCGAAGCAGCGGCTCCTGCCGACCCGAGGCTTCCCGTTCGTCCACGCGGTCGAGGAACCCACCGCCGAGACCCCGCCGGCCGCGCACACGGTGCGCGTCAAGGGGTGGGTGCTGGTCGCCTCCGACACCGCGGTCGTCGAAGTCGCGGTCGTGCGCGCCGACGGTCACGACGTGCGGACGCGGCTCCGGCGTGTGGACCGACCCGACATCGAGCTCCGGTGGCCCGGACACACCGTCGTCGGCTTCCAGGGGCTCGTCGCGGTCGGCGACGAGCCGTCGGCGGCCGCGTGGAGGCTCGAGGTCGTCACGGGCGACGGCGCGTTCGCGCGCGACCTCGGCATCACCGTCGACGACGCGGCACGCGCGCGGTTCCCCGACCAGAAGGCGGCGAAGCTGGCGCGGGTCGCCCCGCTGCTGCGCTGTCCGCGGCCGATCGACGGCGCCGAGTCGGCGTCGTCGTGCCTCGGCAAGCTCGAGCCGAGTGGTGACGGCGGGCTCGTCTGCACGCGGTGTGCCACGTCGTTCGGGCGGCGGCCGGGTTGCTACGACTTCCTGACCGAGGAGCTGCGGACGATCGGCGCGATCGAGCCGACGGACGCGATCTCCAGCTGGGGCTACGACCCGATCGCGGCCGAGCTGATCGCGGGCTGCCGGGACGGCCTCGTCCTCGACGCGGGCAGCGGGCTGAAGGCGCAGTACCTCGACGACGTCGTGAACCTCGAGGTCGCCGACTACCCGACGACGGACGTGCTCGCGATCGGTGAGCGCCTGCCGTTCGCCGACGACTCGTTCGACGGCGTGCTGTCGCTCGTCGTGCTCGAGCACGTGCGTGACCCGTTCCGCTCTGCCGCGGAGATCGCTCGTGTGCTGCGACCGGGCGGACGCCTCTACGTCGCCGTCCCGTTCCTGCAGCCGTATCACGGTTACCCGCACCACTACTACAACATGACCCGGCGCGGCCTCGAGCAGCTCTTCGCCGGCGCGTTCGACATCGAACGGTGCGATACCGCGCCGTACGGCTTCCCGGTGTTCACGCTGACGTGGTTCCTCCGTTCCTACCTCGAAGGGCTGCCGAAGGCGACCGCACGGCGACTGGGCGAGATGCGCGTCCGCGACCTGCTCGGCGAGGGCGACGACTACCTCGAAGAGCGGTTCGTGCGCGAGCTGAGTGCCGACGCGGTCGAGGAGCTGGCGTGCTCCAACTACCTGGTCGGGACGAAGCGCTGAAGCGCGGCCCCTCCGACGGACCCACCGCTACCATCCGTCCGATGCCTGGCCATCCGATGCCTGGCGGCCCGATGGCGGACGATCCGACGCCCGACGTCGCCGAATCGCTCCTCGACCTGCGCGACGAGATCATCGGCCTCCAGGCCCAGCTCGACGAGCTGCGTGCCGCGTCGACGAGCTGGCACAGTCGAGCCGTCCCGTGCGCCGCCGGCTCGGGCGAGTGCGCTCCCGGTTCACGGGCACATCGAGCGCGCGGCCACCGAACCCGTCGTGACCGCTCCGTGGTGCACGTTCGTGTGCATCGCGGACGGCGCCGACGACGTGCGTGCGACGGTCGCGTCCGTCGAAGCACAGGCCTCGACCGGCGCCACCATCGCGATCGTGCCCGACGCCGCTGCGGCGACCTCGGCGGTCGCCGAGGCGCGCGGGTGGGTCGGTCTCCTCGAACCAGGCGCCACCCTCGCACCGGGTGCGATCGAGCTCCTCACCCGGCACCTCGAGGCCCGGCACCCGGATGCAGGCGACGTCGATCTGCTGTACACGGACGAGACCGTGCGCACGGGCACCGGGCCGCGTCCGCTCTACAAGCCCGACTGGTCACCCGACCGCCTGCGATGCCAGCCCTACCTGGGTCGTCTCGCCCTGATGCGCCACGAGGTCGTCGCCGCGGCCGGTGGGCTGCGATCGACGTTCGGCGCGTCCGCCGAGCACGACCTGCTGCTCCGCGTCGGCGAGCGCGCCCGTGCGGTCGCCCACGTCCCCGTGCCGCTGTGCGAACGGCCGCCGGGCCCGCTCCCCTACCCCGCGTTCGATCCGGCGGACGTCACGACCGCAGTGGCCGCCGTCGACGAGCACCTGCGCCGCATCGGCCTCGCAGCGACCGCCGGGCCGCACGACAGCGCCCGGCCTCGTGCGGCTCGAGCCACACCTGACGCGGCGGCCCCCGGTGAGCATCGTGATCCCGACCGGCGGCGCACGGCGGCTGGTCCGCGGCGTCGACTCGACGCTCGTCGTCGGGTGCGTGCGGAGCGTGCTCGAGCGCTCGACCTATGCCGATGTGGAGATCGTGGCGGTGCTCGACGCGGCGACCGACGACGACGACGTGCGTGCGGCGTTGGCGGAGCTCGGCCCGAGCGTGCGGATCATCGACTTCCACGGCCCGTTCCACTTCTCGCGGAAGGTCAATCAGGGCGTCCTCGCCGCGTCCGGGGAGATCGTCGTGCTGCTGAACGACGACACCGAGGTGCGGACGCCCGGATGGCTCGAAGCCATGCTCCTGTACGCGCTCGATCCCGCAGGTCGGCGCGGTCGGCGCGCGCCTGCTGTTCGAGGACGGACGCATCCAGCACGCGGGCGTCGTCGGCGTCGGGGGCAACCCGGGCCATCCGTACTACGGCTTCGCGGCCGACACCGCGGGCCACGGTGCCAACGCCCTCGTGCCGGGCAACTTCCTCGCGGTGACCGGCGCGTGCCTCATGACGCGGCGCGAGCTGTTCCTCGACGTCGGCGGGCTGTCGCGCTGGTTCCCCGCCAGCTACAACGACCTCGACTACTGCTGCAAGCTGCACCGTGCCGGTTACCGGATCGTGGCGACGCCCGACGCGGTGCTCGACCACTTCGAGTCGTCGAGTCGCGACGGGAGCGTCGCGAGTGACGAGCTCGAGCTGATCCGGCGGCGCTGGGGCCGTTGCTGCGCGCCGACCCCTTCTACAACGGCAACTTCCTGTCGGGCGTCGCCGACTACGACCTCGTCAATAGCCCTTGATCATCCGTCGGACGCGGGTGACGACCTTCTGCGTCGAGCTGCGTCAGCTCACCACGCCGCACGAGCGCAAGTGCGCGGTCGACATCGCGGCGGATCGTCCGCGGTCGCCACGTCGCGAGGTCGAGCGGGTCCCGCACCGTTGCTGCGAGCTCGGGATCGAGGAGGTCGGGAGCACGAACCGGGTTGCGGCAGTACTCGATGAGCGGAGCGAGCACCTCGGTCCAGCGGAAGTCGGTCGCGAGGCTGCGCGCCGCGGCGCGGCACGACTCGTTGCAGCTCGGGATCGTCGAGCATGCGGTACAGCGCCTCCTCGAGCGCGTCGACGTCGCCCGGGCGGCACGGCGATCCCGGCACCCCGACTCTCGATGACGCCCGGCCAGCGCGTCGCCCTGCGTCGCGACGACCGGCAGGCCGGCCCACAGGTAGTCGAGGACGCGCGTCCGGAACGAGAACGCCGTCTCGACGTGGTCGAGGTGGGTGCTGACCCCGACGTCGGCCTCGAGCAGGTAGTTCGGGCGGTCGTCGTACTCGACCCAGTCGTCGTTGAAGAACACGTGGGTCCCGGTGAGCCCGAGCTCGTCGGAGAGCTCGAGCGTCTCGATGGTGCGGCGCATCTCGCCGACATCGGGGTTCGGGTGGCGGATCCCGAGGAAGTAGACCCGCACGTTCGGCGAGGCGCGAGCGCAGCTTGTCGACCGCCCGCAGCAGCGTGAGGGGGTCGAACCAGTTGTAGATGCCGCCGCCCCAGAGGATGACCTTGTCGTCGGCGCCGATGCCGGGCACGACGCCGCGGAGCACGCTCGCGGGTCGCCACCGGCGGGCGCTCGTCGATGCCGAACGGCACGACGGCGATCAACGAGCTCAATCGCTCGTTCGCTGTCGTAGTTGAGCTCGTTGATGCGACCGACGCCGGCGAGCTGGCCGAGCCAGAAGTCGCGTTGCTTCTCGCTCGCGCACAAGCAGGAAGTCGGCGCGCATGAGCTGCTCGTTCAGGATCTCGGTGGACGAACGCACCGCGAAGCGGCGCGCCTCGTGCTCGAGGTGCCGCGACTGCTCGAGCACCTCGAGGTGGAACGGGTCGTAGATGTCGGCGACGACGATCTTCTTCGTGTGCGCGGAACGCCGAGTACTGCCGCATCAGGTTGCCCTGGAAGATGATGACGTCGGCCCAGTCCTCGAGATCGGCGAACGCTTCGATCGTCGGCCTGAACCACCGGGAAGTCGGGGTGTGCGAGCGTGCACGGGTGCGGGCTCGCGAGCCGGACCTCGTGCTCGCGCGAGAGCACCCGGGCGATGTGCCACGCCCGGATCGCCGGGCCGGCCATCTTCGGCTGCAGCACGTCGCCGGTGGCGACGAGGATCCGGCGGCGGCGGCCGAGGCGCGCGGCGGGCTCGAACACGCGGTTCACGTCCTCGAACCCTTCGAGGAAGCGGCGATCCTCGATGTTGGGCTGCATCGGCGTGCCGAACAAGGGCGTGATCTCGTGGTCGGGCCGGCGCCGGGCGGCCTGGAGCTCACGGCGGGTCTCGTCGAGCGCCGGGAGCGCGTCGATGAACGCGTCGATGGCGTACGTGGGCGCCACGGTCTGCTGGCTGATCGTCAGGAGCTTGCCCTCGTGCGCAGTGGCGTCGTTGCGCGAGGTCGAGGGCGCGCGGATCGTCGCCGCCGAGCGAGATGCCGCGACGGATCGCCAGGAGCAGCGCGGCGGGGAGCACTCGCTGGAGGTTGTCGTCGTCGTAGTTCTTGTAGATCGTGAACAGCGCGTTGCGCTCGAGCAGGTAGTGCTCACGCCAGGCACCGAACCGCGCCGCGGTCGCGTGGTGGCGGTGGTACGCGATCGATCCGGGCACGTAACGCACACGGTACCCGAGGAGCCAGAGGCGCCATCCGAGGTCGACGTCCTCGAAGAACATGAAGTACCGCTCGTCGAACCCGCCGACTCGCCGGAAGACCTCGGCCCGGATCACCATCGCCGCGCCCGAGGCGAAGAGCACGTCGGCACGCGGTGTTCTCCATCGGGCTCGCCGACTTGCCGAAGTCCACCTTGAACCCGTGCCCGTAGTAGGCGAGCGCGGCACCGACGAAGTCGATCGTCGAGCCGTCCCAGCCGAGCACCTTGCTCGCGACGCAGGCGATCGAGCCGTCGTGCTCGAGCGGGTGGAGCGCGGCCGCCGAGCCAGTGTGGATGCGGACGGGCGTCGTTGTTCAGGAACGGCAAGGTACTCCCCCGTGGCGCGCGCGACCCCGGCGTTGCAGCCACCGGCGAAGCCGACGTTCTGCTCGAAGGGCGACGACGTGGACGTCGGAGCCGGCGGCGCGCAGCGCGCTCGACGTCGTCGCCGGTGAGCCGTTGTCGACGACGATGATCTCGAGTCGATCCTCGTCGACCTCGAGCGACGCGAGGCTCTCGATGCACGCAAGCGTGTCGTCCGCCCCGTCGTAGTTCACGACGACGACGGAGACCGAGCCCAGCGTGGGTCGACCCTCGACCACGTGACCGATCAGCGCTACCGTCGGGAACCTGTCGCCGAACCGTCTGGAGATGTTCGTCGTGTCCCATCGAGTGTCGAGCGCCACGTAGCCGAGAACGTCTCGTGGGCTGCCGAGCTCGACGGTGAGCGGGAGAGCTTCTTGCGGAAGTCGAACGGGTGCGTGCACGTCTCGTCGTGGACCGCCACCGTGATGGCGTACGTAGCCGGGCACGAGCATGAGCCGATCGATGTGGAGGTCGACATGACCCTGCACCGGACGACCGCTTCGATCACGAGACCGGCGTCGCGGGTGTTCGGCCCGCTCACGTAGGCACCGTCTGCGGCATTGATGCCGATCCCGAACACCGGGCGGCGAACTCGTTCCCGAGTGTCGTAGTGCAGGCGCACCACGATCGAGTCGCCGGTCTTCACGTGCTCGACCGAGACGCTCCGTCGGCGCCGAGCACCTCGGCGCGGTCGATCCTGATCTCGCCCGAGCCCCACCGCGCACCGTCGGCCGACTCGAAGGTCTGGTCGTGGAACACGTCGACGAGGTACTCGTCGATGACGTCGACCGCGGGCCCGACCGTGACGAGCTGGCCGTGCTCGAGCAGCACGACCTGGTCGCAGAGGTTCCGCACCGAGTCCATCGAGTGCGACACCACGATGATCGTGCGGCCTTGCTCCTTGAGCTCGACGATCTTGTCGGTGCAGCGCTGCTGGAACTCCGCGTCACCGACCGCGAGCACCTCGTCGATCAGGAGCACATCGGGATCGACGTTGATCGCGACCGAGAACCCGAGGCGGACGTACATGCCCGACGAGTAGTTCTTGACCGGTGAGTCGATGAACTGGCCGATGCCGGCGAAGTCGACGATCTCGTCGAACCGCTCGATCGAGCTGGCGCTTCGTGACAACCCGAGGATCGCGCCGTTCAGGTAGACGTTGTCGCGACCGGAGAGCTCCGGATGGAAGCCGGCGCCGAGCTCGAGCAGCGCCGAGATCTTCCCGCGGGTCGTGATCGTGCCGGCGTCGGGACTGAGGATCTGGCGATGCACTTCAGCAGCGTGCTCTTGCCGGAGCCGTTCTCGCCGATGAGGCCGAGCGTCACGCCTTCGGGGACGTCGAACGTCACGTCCTCGGAGCGCCAGGAAGTCGTCGTAGCGGCGCACGATCCGCCCCGGAGGACCGCAGCCTTCATCGACTGGTTGCGCTCGTGGTAGAGGCGGAAGCGCTTGGTGACGTGGTCGACCTCCACCGCCGGGAGGCTGTTCACTGCTCCCGAGCCGGGACCGGGACCGGCGGTGCCTCGGAGCCGGTCGACCGCCCGGCGGGCCCGATCGGCGACCTGGAGGAACGGGTGGCGCAGCATCGCCTCGAGCCGACGCGTGCATACCGTGTCCTGCTCGTCCAGTTCAGCCGCTGCTGGCGTCGAGCTCGCCTGCTGCCCGCGATCGTCGCAACTCGGGCCGCTGCGGCCGATCCTGCTCGAGCGATGACAGTGCGTCGCGCTCGTCGATCATCCGCGTCTGGTCGCGGTAGCCGCAGGCAGCCCAAGCGAGTGGCCCGCCCGGCTCTCGTAGTAGGGCCGCCAGCGATGTGAACTCGTCGCTGAACAGGTACTCGAACCCGCCCGTGCCCTTGGGGAACAGCACGCCGAGACCGAGCGAGTGGGTGAACTCGATCGACGGATGCCCGCTAGCGAGCTCCTTCCAGAAGCGGGCCGATCCCATGTCGGTGTCGGGGTCGACGTCGTGGAGGAGCACCATGCCGTCCTGCGCCACCTTCGGCAGCCACGACTCGTAGTCGTCGGCGACGGAGTCGTAGTCGTGACAGCCGTCGATGTGGAGCAGGTCGATCGACTCGGGTGCGAAGTCGTCGAGCGCGTCGCGGAAGAGGCAGCGATGGAGGTGCGTGTCGAGGTCTGCGAAACGCCTCGGCATCGATGCGCCGGACGACCGCGAAGACCTCGTCACCGTACAGCCGGTGAACGCGTCACCCTTCCAGGTGTCGACGGCGTGCAGGCTGGTCACGCAGCCCTCGTCGCGGACCGCCTGGCAGAACGTGAAGAACGACGGCCCGTACTGCGTGCCGAGCTCGACCACGAGCTCCGGCCGGCCCCACCGGATCAGGTCGTAGGCGAACCACCGGTGGCCCGCCCACATCGCCGAGGCGCGGTCGGGATCGAGCACGTCGCCGACGAACTCGGGGTCGAAGGGTGTCCAGGTCCTCCCGGTCCGTGTGCCACATCGGATCACGGACCCGCCAAGGATCGACCGGCCGCACATGAGGTGCGTCACACTTCCTCGGCGAGCCGGCGTTGATGGCGATCGAAGAACCAGTAGCCGAACACGACGGCGCCGATCCCCCACCCGATCAAGTACAGCATGCTGTCGAGCGGCGGGAACCGAAGGTCGTAGAGCACCGAGCGGAACGCCTCCACGGTCTGGACCATCGGGTTGAGGCGATAGATCGTGCCGAGCGGGATCGACACGCCCGACGATGTCGGCCGTGTCGGGCACGACGGAGATCGGGATACACGATCGGCGTCGCGTAGAAGAGCGCCTGCAACGCGATCGCGATGAAGTGCTTGACGTCGCGGAAGTAGACGTTGGCGACGCTCAGGAAGAGGCCGACGCCGAGCACGAGCAGCGACTCGAGCGCGATGAGCACGAGCACCATCGGGATCCAGGGGATCACGAAGTTCCCGGCGATGAGCAGGATGACGATCACGACCGACATCTCGATGAGCATCGAGACGAGGAGGGAGCCGATCACCGACATCACGAGCAGATCCCGCGGGAAGTACACCTTCTTGATGAGGCCGGCGTTGCCCACCAGCGCCTCGAGCGAGCTCGACGCGCGAGTTGGAGAAGTAGATCCATGGGATCAGCGCGCAGAGCAGGTAGATCACGAAGCTGTCCAGCCCCGACGGGTCGCCGGTCGGAGGCTCGATCTTCAGGAAGAACGAGAAGACCAGCGCGTAGATGCCGACCATCGCGAGCGGGTTGACGAGCGACCACGCCCACCCGAGCGCCGACTTCTTGTACCGGCTCCGAAGCTCGCGCAGCGTCAGGTTGACGAGCAGCTCACGCCCACCGACGACCTCGGCGACACGTCGCACGAGCTGACCGCCACCACTGTTCGCTCGCTACGGCGCCGGATCCCGGGCCTCGACGCTCGCTCACCACGGCAGCTCCACGCCCGCGCCGCGGATCGCGAGCATCGTGTGCGTGTGGTCGGGAGCGGGCTGTCGGGCGATGAGACGGAGCGTGTCGTAGAAGTCTGACGACGACTGCTCCCAGTCGGGCCAGCCGCGGGCCGTCCGCAGGGCGCCGTGGCGCAGATCTCGCAGCACGTCGGGCCGGTCACGCAGCCCTGCGGATCGCCTCGATCACGCCGCTGACGGTCGTACATCGGGACCACGATCCCATTCACGCCGTCGTGCACGAACTCGTCGTGACCGGTCACGTCGTAGGTGATGACGGTGCCACCGCAGTGGAACATCTCGAGCGGCGGCCCGTACATGCCCTCCACGTGGCTCAGCTTCAGCAGGACGCTGCACGAGCGGTAGATCGCGGGCGTCTGCTCGATCGGCACGCGCGAGAACACGCGGTCGACGCCCTGGTGCTCGGGGACCTCGCTCGACGTGAGGAGCCAGACCTCGTCGGCGCCGCCGAGCGCGCGCAGCTCGATCGACTCCTCCACGTTCTTCATCGGCACGTCGACGGTCCCTCGACGAGCGACGCGGAGACGGCTGTCGGAGTCGGGCACGGCCGTCGGCCCGATCGGCGTGTACAGGTCCTTGCGGATGCCGTTGTGCACCAGGAACGCCGGTCGCCGGTGCTCGAACGCGAGGTACGCCTGGATCCAACGGGCGATCGTGATCACCGGGAGGTCGAACGTGTAGGTGAGCGCAGCGAGCGGTGGCGCCCAGCTCTCGGGACGACCGCCGTAGAACCGTGACTCGACCGACTGGACGAAGTACACCGCATGCGCGCAACGCAGCCGGGGTAGCTCGTACACCGTCCGCCACATCGTCGCGACCACGAGGTCGAACTCGAGGTCTGCTGCGTCCTCCAGCGCGACGAGCGGCAGCTCGGTGAGCGCCGCGTGCCATGCGCCGTACTCCGGACGATGCTCGTACATGTGCACGATCGTCACGTCGGCACCGCTCCGCTGCGCCTGCAGCGCGTGCTGGAGGATCACGTACGTCCCACCGCTGATGTCGGTCGAGCCGATGAGGAACGCGATCGACAGCGGCGCGTCCGGCCGCACGGTTGGGTGGCCGAACCGCGAGAAGTACTCGTGGAGGAACGGGTCCGACATCAGTGCCCCTCCCTCCACATCTCGCGCAGCACCTCGAGCGCGCGCACCGACAGCCACGCGCGGTAGCCGGACACCCAGTTGCTGCGTCGGGCCTCGTCGGGCACCACGTCGGTCGTGGCCACGCGGCGAGAGCACACCCCGTGGTGGCGGCTCCTTCTCGAACGGTGAGACGTTGAGCGCGCCGAACGTGTCGTCGTGCGTGGAGCCGAACCAGATGTCGGCGACGCCACCTTCCGGGCGGCCGTAGTACTCCGACACGATCTCGCCGAGCTCGACTGGCGGAGCATCGACGAGGTCAGCCCGTTGACGACCATCCACTCGGCGAGCCGCGGCGCCGCGGCGAGCACGCCCGCCTGGAACGCCTCGATCTCCGCGGCCACGACGCGGGCCCTCCTGCTCGTGGACGACCGACACCCGCCCGTCAGCCCGGACCGCGTAGTCGACCGGTGACGGCACGTCCGGGGTGAGCGGCGACTCGATCGCCGCGGGCGGGCTCACGTGCACGAACGGGTCGCCGGCGTTGCGCGTCGAACGCGACCCGCGTGCTTCGTGCCGTTCGGCGGCTGAGGGTTCAAGAAGGGGAACAGGCCGAGGTACAGCCCGTGCACGCGTGCTCCGAGAGCACGCGGGCGAGGTTGTCCTGGATCGTGCCGCGCCATCCGACGTCGACGACGACGGGCACTTCGGAACGGTCGAGGTCCATCTGTTGGCGGAGATAGGCCACGAGTGCGGCGCGGCGTTCGGTCAACGTGCGCTCGATGCGGCCGGACGCACCATCGTCCCGGTCGAGGAGCGCAGCGAACCGTTCGTCGTGCTGCACGCCTGACGACGACGTCGTCGAGGCTGAGGCCGGCCTCGGCGATCGCCTCCAGCCGGTGGCGTCGAGCGGCACGCCCAGCGACTCGAAGAACGAGCGGGGCGACTGGTCGGCGTACTGCGACCACATCAGCGCGAGGCCGGCGCGGTGGTCGTGACGTCGATCGACGGGCCGAACGTCGAACGCCGGCTGACCTCGACGTGGCGAGCCGCGGGCGCCGGGGCGGCGCCGGCAAGCGTCGGCCGCGATGAGCTCGTGGACGCGGCAGAGGAACGCCCCCTCGCGGCTGAGGTAGTGCACGGTCGGGAGCCCACGCTCGAGGGCCTCCTCGACGGCCGCTGCCACGAGGCTCACGGGGAGCAGGGCGGTCAGCACCCCCGCGTGCGCGGCACGTCGCTCGGTGTCGCGTCGCCCCGCCTCCACTGGGCGCGAGGACGTCGACCACGCAGAGGAGCTCGTCGCGTTGCTCCTCGAGGAGGGCGCGCAGGTGCTGAGGATCGAGCTCTCCGGGACCGGGGAACGGAGAGGCTGACAGCCGCACGATCGCCGCCGTGCCCCCCGTCGCGACCTGCTGCTCGCCGTCGGACCACGGGTTGTCGCCGATGTGGAGGTGACGTGATGCGTCGACTCCGGCGCGCTCGCGTGCCAGCTCGAACAGACGGCCGCCGACGCGCTTCGACGACGTCGAGGTCGCACGACACGAGCACGTCGACGTCCGTGAGGGATGCCAGTCCCGGCGGTGGTCGACGGAACGCAGCGTCGTCGGCACCGAGGTAGAAGTCGGAGAGAATCATCAGCTTCGGCGCAGGTCGCGCCCGGACGAGGCTGCTCGATCGTGTCCGCGAGCTCATCGATGCGATACGAGCAGCGGGCTTCCTCGGCCGCCTCCTCGACTCGCGAGGTCGTCGGCGGCGGCCTTCGCTTTCCGCGCCCTCAGGTCGAGTCACCGCGGCCAGGTGCTCGCGCGAGGCACGTCAATGAGGCGGTACTCCTCGTGGGCCGTGCTGGACCCGCGATCGCGGCCTCCGACCTCGACGCGGTGCGAGAAGAGATCCCACGGCGACATCGCGCCGAGCGAAGCGCCCGTCTGTGCCCAGCGCGATGCGGCGGGCGGTCGCGAGCTTCGGCGCGTCGGCGGGGCGCGATCGCGTGCGATCAGCGTGTCCCAGAGGTCGAACGTCACGAGGTCGACGTCGGCACGCGCGAGCGTGTCGAGCGTGACGAGCCGGGCCTGCTGACTCGGCCGAGAGCACCTCGCAGGCGGTGACGATCCGAGCAGGCCGCTCTCGTCGGCGACGAGGCCGTGATCAGGCGCCGGCGTTGCTCGGGGTTTGCGTAGCGACCCTCGGCGAAGCCGACCTTCCAGTAGTGCTCGAGCGGGCTGAGCGCCGACCTGCGGACGTCGGGGTACGCGGTCGAGGTACCAGACGGTGCGCAGCAGCGGCGAAGGGTCGTGCGCGGCGCGCCAACCGATCTCGAGGTAGTGCTGCAGCGGGTCGTGGCCGGACGTCGCGACGTCGCGGTAGCGGGCGAGATACCACTCCGTCCAGAACAGCGGTGACGGGTCGCGCCCCTCGATCCAGCCCCGCCGGCATGTAGTGGTCAAGCGGATCGACTCCGGCGAGCGCGATATCGGGATACCGAGCGAGGTAGTAGTCGGCGTCGAACACCGACGCGACCCGCTCCTCGATGTCGGTCGCGCCACCGACCTTCAGGTTCGTGCCGAGATGGCGGTTCGCGACGCGGGCGCCCCGGCGCAGCAGGCGCACGATCCGGCGGAGGAACCCGCGCTTCGGAGGCTCCGCCGCGTCGGCCGGGGCCTCCGTCGGTGCCGCCGCGGTCGCCGCGGACCGCTCGTCGCCGAGCCGGCGACGTGCACCGTCGACCTCGCCGCGGAAGGCGGCGGACTCGTGCTCGAGCTCGGTGATGCGCGTGTCACGCTCCTGGATCGACGTTCTCTGGTCGCGGAGCTGGGAGTCGCCGAAGAACGCGGTGTCGCGGGCGGCGTAGTACTCCTTCCAGCGCGTGAACTCGTCGCCGAGGAGGTACTCGAAACGATCGGTGCGCTTCGGAAAGAGCACACCTAGACCCGACGAGTGGACGAACGTCAGGGAGTTGTGCTCGACGCTGAGGTCACGCCAGAGCTGCGCCGACCCTGAGCGCTGCCACGGCGCGACGCCACTGATGAGCACGACGCCATCAGGTGCGAGCTTCGCGAGCCAGCGCTCGTATTCCTCCTTGGCGACCTCGTACGACGGGTAGCCGCCCATCTGGAGGAGGTCGACCGACTCGTCCTCGACCGCGGCCCGCGCTTCGCGGGCGTCGGCGGGATGAAGGCGCACGTCGAGCTGCGGGAAGAAGCGGACCCGTGTGCGCTCGACGTCGGTCAGCGCGTCGCCGTCGACACCGCCGCCGTCGGAGAGGTCCACGGCGTGCAGCGTCGCGTGCGCACCCGCGTCGTGCACGGCCTGGCAGCACGCGAACAGGAAGGCGCCCGACAGCGAGCCCGCTTCGACGACAGCGTCGGGCGCCCCCCAGCGGACGAGGTCGTAGACGAAATAGCGGTGCGCGACCTCGAGGTCGCGGGCGCGGTCGCGGGCGAGCTCGTCGGACCGAGAACCGAGGAGCGTGGACCGCCCACGGGCGCACGCCGGTGTGCCACATGGCTCTAGCGCAGGAGCTGGGCGCCCGAGTCGGGC
>CAVSWW010000004.1:0-121443 GCA_963731815.1 uncultured Acidimicrobiia bacterium
GGCTTCCCGGTCAGCCGAGCTCGTCGAGGACCTGGGCGGCGGCCACCGGAGCGGGCAGCCGACCGGCGGCGACCTCGGCCTCGAGGCGCTCGCGCTGTCGCGGCGGCGCCGGGGTGGGCCCGCAGGCGCTCGAGGAGCCCGTCGCCGATCTCCGCCCACATCCACTCCCGCGCCTGCTCGGACCGGTGCCGCTCGAGATCGCCGGACGAGCCGAGCGCGTCACGGTGGGCCTCCACGGCGGACCAGACCTCGTCGACGCCATGGGGCGCGATGGCGGAGCACGTGAGCACCTGCGCAGTCCACGCGTCCGTCTTCGGGCGGACGAGGTGCAGCGCGTTCGTGTAGTCGGCCGCGGTCGCCGCGGCGGCCCGTTCGAGGTCGCCGTCGGCCTTCGTCACGACGACGAGGTCGGCGAGCTCCATGATCCCGCGCTTGATGCCCTGCAGCTCGTCGCCGCCGGCGGGCGCGAGCAGCAGCACGAACGTGTCGACCATCCCCTCGACCGCGACCTCCGACTGCCCGACACCGACCGTCTCGATGAGCACCACGTCGAACCCCGCGGCCTCGCAGCACAGCATCGCCTCGCGCGTGCGTCGCGCGACGCCGCCGAGCGTGCCGCCGGTCGGTGACGGTCGCACGAACGCTTCCGGTCGCCGGACGAGCTCTTCCATGCGCGTCTTGTCGCCGAGGATCGAACCGCCGGTGCGCGTGCTGGACGGGTCGACCGCGAGCACCGCGACCTGGTGGCCACCGTCGACCAGCTGCACGCCGAGCACCTCGATCAGCGTCGACTTCCCGGAACCGGGAGCGCCTGAGATCCCGACGCGCGTCGCGCCACCGGTCTGCTCGATCAGCTCCGACAGGAGCGCGTCGGCTTCTGCCCGGTGGTCGGGACGTGTCGACTCGACCAACGTGATCGCCCGTGCGAGTGCCCGTCGATCGCCTGCCGCGACCTCGGCCGCGAGCTCCATCGCCAGGTTCGCTCACTGCGAGCCGGGATACCCCGTCTCGCGGCCGCTCGCTCACGGTGACGGTCAGTTCGCCGACAGCTGGAGCACGCGGCTGGCGGCTTCCGGGATGTTGGTGCCCGGGCCGAAGACGGCGGCGACGCCGGCGTCCTCGAGGAACGCGTAGTCGGCTGCGGGGATCACGCCACCGCACACGACGACGATGTCGTCGCCACCCTGCTTGCGCAGCTGGGCGATGAGCTCCGGGACGAGCGTCTTGTGGCCGGCGGCCTGGCTGCTGATGCCGACGACGTGCACGTCGTTCTCGATCGCGTCGCGCGCGGCCTCTTCGGGCGTCTGGAACAGCGGTCCGACGTCGACATCGAAGCCAAGGTCGGCGAACGCGGTTGCGATCACCTTCGCACCCCGGTCGTGACCGTCCTGGCCCATCTTCACGACGAGCATGCGCGGGCGACGGCCGGCCGACTTCGCGAAGTCTTCGACCTCGCCGCGGACCTTGTCGTAGCCCTCGTCACCCTCGTACGCGCTGCCGTACACGCCCGAGATCGTACGAACCTCGGCGCGGTGACGCGCGAACACGTCCTCGAGCGCCGCCGAGATCTCGCCGACGGTCGCGCGTGCGCGGGTCGCGTCGACGGCGAGCGCGAGCAGGTTGCCGTCACCACGCGCCCCCTCGGTGAGGCGCTGGAGCGCGGCGGTGCACGCGTCCTCGTCGCGGGTCGCTCGCAGGTGCTCGAGGCGAGCGATCTGTGACTCGCGCACGGCCGTGTTGTCGACCGCTCGGATGTCGACCGCGGACTCGGCGTCGAGCCGGTACTTGTTGACGCCGACGATCGCCTCGTCGCCGCGGTCGACCGCCGCCTGACGCCGCGCCGCCGCCTCTTCGATGCGCAGCTTCGGCATGCCCGACTCGACGGCCTTGGTCATGCCGCCGAGCGACTCGACCTCCTCGATGAGCGCCCACGCGTGCTGCACCAGCGCGTCGGTGAGCGCCTCGACGTAGTAGGACCCGCCGAGCGGGTCGACGACGTGCGTGACGCCGCTCTCCTCGGCGATGACGAGCTGGGTGTTGCGGGCGATGCGGGCGGCGGCGTCGCTCGGGAGCGCGAGGGCCTCGTCGAAGCTGTTCGTGTGCAGGCTCTGCGTGCCGCCGAGGACGGCGGCGAGCGCCTCGAGCGTGGTGCGGATCACGTTGTTGTAGGGGTCCTGCTCGGTGAGCGAGACGCCCGACGTCTGGCAGTGGGTCCGCAGCATCAGCGAGCCCTGGCTCTTCGGCTCGAAGCCCGACATGACCCGGGACCACAGGACGCGCGCGGCTCGGAGCTTCGCCACCTCCATGAAGAAGTTCATGCCGATCCCGAAGAAGAAGGACAGGCGCCCCGCGAACTTGTCGACGTCGAAGCCGCGGGCCGTGACCGCGCGCACGTACTCGAGCCCGTCGGCGATCGTGAACGCGAGCTCCTGGACCGCGGTCGCGCCGGCCTCCTGCATGTGGTACCCGGAGATCGAGATCGAGTTGAACCGCGGCATGTTGGCGGCCGTGTACTCGATGATGTCGGCGACGATCCGCATGCTCGGCTCGGGCGGGTAGATGTAGGTGTTGCGGACCATGAACTCCTTGAGGATGTCGTTCTGGATGGTCCCCGAGCAGCTGATCCTGGGTGACGCCCTGCTCCTCGGCGGCGACGATGTAGCCGGCGAGCACCGGGAGCACGGCACCGTTCATGGTCAACGACACCGACATCTTCTCGAGCGGGATCCCGTCGAAGAGGATCTTCATGTCCTCGACCGAGTCGATGGCGACGCCCGCCATGCCGACGTCGCCGACGACGCGTGGGTGGTCGCTGTCGTAGCCGCGGTGGGTCGCGAGGTCGAACGCGACCGACACGCCGGTCTGCCCCGACGCGAGGTTCGCCCGATAGAAGGCGTTCGACTCCTCCGCGGTGGAGAAGCCGGCGTACTGGCGGATCGTCCACGGGCGGTTCGCGTACATCGTCGCCCGCACGCCTCGCAGGAACGGGCTGAGCCCCGGAAGCGAGTCGACCGCCTCGAGCCCCTCGAGGTCCTCCGCGGTGTAGAGCGGACGCACCGGGATGCCCTCGGGGGTCTCCCAGATCAGGCGGTCGGGGTCGTCCCCCTTGAGCTCCTTGCCGGCCAGTGCCCGCCACGCCTCGAGGTCGGGCCCGCCCTCTTCTCGTGCTGCCATACGACCAACGGTAGGCGTTCAAGGTCGGCGATCCCGGCGCCGAAAACCCAACCGTTGTGTGACGGAGGCCGCCGCGCGAGACTCCTGGGGCGGGCGGGGACCCGTCGTGACGTCAGTGGCCATCGTGGCCGCTGCTCCTAGCTGACCGAGGACCCCGAATGCGCCGTCTCCTGCTGGTTCCCGCACTTGCACTCGTGCTGCTCGGCACGCCTGTGCTCGCGCTCGAGACCCCTGAGCCGCCGCCGACCACGACCACGAGCATCCCGCTCACGCCGGAGTCGCAAGCGCCGGAGTCCACGACCACCACGACCGCCGCACCGACGACCACCGCTCCGCCGACCACCACCCCGGCGAGGACCGACGCGACGGTCCAGGAAGGGTGGGAGTCGGAGACGACGCCCGTCGACGCCACCCTCGTGGGTGTCACCTGGGACGGCGACCCGGACGCGTCGTTCACGATCGATGTGAAGTCGGACGACGGCTCGTGGGATACCACGCCGGCCGTCGAGTCGGCCGAGGGCGCCGACAGCGGCACGCGTGACGCCGCACGTGCCGAGGCGTTCCCCGACCACGCGAGCGATCCGGTGTGGGTCGGCTACGACACCGCCGCGGTCAAGGTGACCCTGGAAGAGGGTGCAGCGTCGAACGTCGCGGTCGCAGCAGTCGACTCCGAGCCGGCGCCCGCGCCCGAGGGTGCGGCCGGCGCGATCACCGGCACGCTCGGGACGGTCGACGGCACGAGCCGCTGGTTCTTCGGTGGGGCACTGCTCCTCGTCGTCGCGCTGCTCGTCGCGCTGGCCTTCGGCTGGCGCATCCCCGGTCGCCGACGCGGGCTGCTCGCGATCGCGCTGGGGTCGCTGCTCCTCGCGGCGTGCGTGCCCGTCACCGCGGCGCCGCCGCCGCCACCGCAGGCCTCGCCGGGCGTCACGCCGGTGAACAACGGTCCGTACGTGCTCCAGCCGCCGCTGATCACGCGGCCCCAGTGGGGCGCGCGCCCGTTCGCGTGCCCGGAGGGCGTCGAGTACGCACCGAAGCTGAAGTTCGCCGTCGTGCACCACACCGTCAACAGCAACAGCTACGGACCGGGTGACAGCGCCTCGATCGTGCGCGGCATCCAGAACTACCACCTCGACGCGCTCGGCTACTGCGACATCGCGTACCACTTCCTGATCGACCGCTTCGGGCAGACGTTCGTCGGGCGCGCCGGTGGGATCACGAATCCGGTGATCGGCGGGCACGCCGGTGGCTTCAACACGGGGTCGGTGGGTGTCGCGATGATCGGCGACTACTCCGCGGCGCAACCGCCGGGCGACCAGTGGATCTCGCTCGTCAACATCCTGCGCTGGCGCCTGAGCGCCGCCAAGATCAACCCGTCGGCCGGGTTCTCCACGACGGTGAAGGACTCACCGTGCGGGTGCATGCGGTGGCCGGCGGGGACCGTGGTGAGCTTCCCGAACGCGATCGTGTCGCACCGGGACGTGGACTTCACCGAGTGCCCGGGGAACGCGTTCTTCCCGCGGATGGGCGAGCTGCAGAACGTCGTGCAGCCAGGGATCCAGTTCCCCCAGTAAAAATCCAGTCCCCCCAGTAGAGGGGAGCCTGATCAGCTGGCCCGCTGCAGGTCGGTCCGCTCGCCCTCTGTCCGGGGCGGACGGGCCTGGGCGAGCGCCTGGCGAGCCGCGGCGACCCCCTCGCGACCGGCACGGCGGGTGCGGTCGTCGAGGCGCCAATCGGCGGACCAGTGGGCCCGGCGGGCCTTCGGTGCCCTGGTGACCCGGGCGCGGGCGCCCGCACGCTGGCGGGCCTTGGGTGCGGGGCTCTCGACGAGCCGAAGCTGCGTGCTCATGCCTGAATCATCCCCGGGGGGTGTGACAGTCATTCCTCCGAGTGAACGCCCCGGCCCCCGGGTCGCGTTCCCGCCCGTCTTTACACTGAACCCATGGCCCACACGGCGGAGCCGCCCGTCTCCCTGGATCACCCCGTGTACCTCGACCATGCGGCGAGCACGCCGATGCGGGCCGAGGCCGTCGCGGCGATGCTGCCCTTCCTCACCGACCGGTTCGCCAACTCCACCGGTGCCCACGCGGCGGCCCGGGTCGCCAAGGACGCCCTCGAGGAGGCCCGGGAGACGGTCGCCCGAGCGCTCGGGGCGGCACCCGGGGAGGTCGTCTTCACGGGGAGCGGCACCGAGGCCGACAACCTGGGCGTCGTCGGGGCGGCGCGGGCCGCTCGGGACGCGGGCGGCGGCGCCGGAGTCGTGATTTGCCGGTTCGAGCACAAGGCGGTGCTGGCCTCGGCCGACCGCCTCGAGCGCGAGGGGTTCGCGGTGCGGCGGGTGCCCGCGACGCGGGACGGCGTCGTCGACCTCGATGCGCTCGCCGACGCGCTCGCTGACGACACGGCAGTCGTCTCGATCATGCTCGTGAACAACGAGGTCGGGACGATCCAGCCGCTCGACGAGGTCGCGACACTCGTGCGGGAGCGTGCGCCCGCCGCGGTGCTGCACACCGACGCGGTCCAGGCGGTCCCGTGGCTCGACGTCGCCGTGGCTGCGGCCGGCGCATCGTTGGTCTCGATCTCGGCACACAAGTTCGGGGGCCCGAAGGGGATGGGTGCGCTCGTCGTGCGCGACGGCGTCACGGTCCAGCCCATCGTCGAGGGCGGCGGCCAGGAGCGGGGTCGTCGTGCCGGCACGCCCGATGTGCCCGGGGCGGTCGCGATGGCAACCGCCCTCGCGCTCACCGCACGTGACCGAACGGTCGAGGTCGCCCGTGTCGGTGCGCTGCGCGACCGCCTGCGCGACGGGCTGCTCGCAGGTGTCGACGACATCGTCGACACCGCGCGCGGCGCCGCGAAGGTCGCGGGCAGCTGCCATGTCGCGTTCCGTGGCGTCGACGCCGAGCTGCTCGTCGTGGCGCTCGACCGCGCCGGCATCTGCGTGTCCGCCGGATCGTCGTGCTCGTCGGGGGCGACGCAGTCGTCGCACGTCCTCGACGCGATGGGGCTGCCGCCCGACGAGCAGCGCGGCGCCGTGAGGTTCAGCCTCGGCGCCGCGTCCGACGACAGCGATGTCGAGCGCGCGCTCGCGGTGATCCCCCGTGTTGTGGCGTCGCTCCGGGAGCGTGCCGAGGTCGCCGGGCGATGACGGCTCGACGCGAGGTCCTGGTCGCGATGAGCGGCGGCGTCGACTCGTCGGTCGCGGCCGCGCTGCTGCTCGACGCCGGGCACGACGTCACCGGTGTCACGTTGCGGCTCTGGGGCGGCGAGACCGAGTCGGGGTGCTGCAGCGTCTCCGACGTCGAGGACGCCCGGCGCGTCGCGGCACAGCTCGGGATCCCGCACTACGTCTTCAACCTGTCCGAAGAGTTCGAGCGCGCGGTGGTCGACGGGTACGTCGACGCCTACGCGAGCGGGCGGACACCGAACCCGTGCGTCGAGTGCAACCGGTCGATCAAGTTCGGGGCCCTGCTCGAGCGCGCCGACGCGCTCGGGTTCGACGCCGTCGCCACGGGCCACCACGCCCGGATCGTCGAGCGCGCCGACGGGTCGCTCGCGTTGGCGCGTGGCGCCGACCGGGCGAAGGACCAGTCGTACGTCCTCTACATGCTGGGCCAGCGTGAGCTGGCGCGCACGCTGCTGCCCGTCGGCGAGCTGACCAAGGCCGACGTGCGCGCCCGGGCTGCGGCGCTCGGGCTGCGGACGGCCACGAAGCCCGAGAGCATGGACGTGTGCTTCGTCCGTCGGGAGGACCGCCGGGCGTTCGTGCGAGCACGCGCGACTACGCGTGCAGGCGCCGTCGTCGACGGCGGCGGGCGCGTCGTGGCACGCCACGACGGGATCGAGGGCTTCACGATCGGGCAGCGACGCGGGCTCGGCGTCGCCGTCGGCGAGCCGCAGTACGTCGTCGACGTCGACGCGGCGACGGCGCGGGTCACGATCGGCGCCCACGACGCGCTGCTCACCGACCGCGTCGAGCTCCACGACGTGACGTGGGCGAGTGCACCCCCGTCGGCGGGCCGGCCCGTGCAGGCGCAGACCCGTGCGCACGGTGACGTCGTCGGCGCGCGACTCCACGGCGACGTGCTGCTCCTCGAGCAGCGTGCGCGTCGTGTCGCACCGGGACAGGTCGTCGCCCTCTACGACGGCGACCACCTGCTGGGCGGCGGCATCGCCGCCTGAGCGACACGTTCCGTTCCGACCCACCCGCGTCGGAACGTGCAGCGACACTATGTGTCGGTAACCCTTCCAACGGCCCGAGGGGAAGGCCGCGAGCAGCTCGCGGCGTCCCGCGACGGCGAGCAGGATCACCGTGGGGTGGAGCGTCTCGCTCGGGCGTGCGCCGCGTGCGGCGCGCACCACGTCGACGGTCCCGTCGACCTCGAGCTCGACCGTCCCGAGCGTCGCACCGAGTCGCAGGTCGGCGACGTCGTCGGGCACCGGCGCCGTCCCCGGACGCTCGCGGACGCCGCGCAGCGTGCGCCGCACGAACAGGACCGGATCGGCGAGGGTCATCTCGTCGACGATCGCGATGCCGGCGGGCACGAGGACGAGCCAGCGGCGCACGAGCGTCTGGAGCGACCGGGCGGCAAGCCACGCGAGCGGCAGCCCGATCACGAGCGCCACGGCGCCCGCGAGCCAGCGCTCGTCGGCGAGGAGCAACGGACCGGACGCGATGCCGGCGGCCACGACCGCGCGGGCGACGGGCACCGGCGCGAGGTACAGCGCGGTCGGGACGCGCAGCGGATGCCGCCGCTCGTCGCCGTACGCGATCGCGTTGGCGGCGGCGAGCGCGACTGCCGGGTCGGCGACGAGCAGCGCGGCGGCGAGCGTGCCGACGACCGCACCGGTGGCCGCGAGCGCCGAGGTGTCGCTCGTGGCCGCAACGACGATGCCGAGCACCGCGAACGCCGGCGCGATGACCCGGATCGCGGTGACGCCCGCCGGGCGGGGCGCGAGCAGTGCGACGAGGCCGGCGCCCCAGGCGAGCCAGAGGAGGGCCGCGGCGACCACACGCGGCGCCTCGTGCCACCCGTCGAGGGCGTCCATCGCCGCGCTCCCGGCGGTGAGGGGGAGCGCGAGCCACACGACGCGCACCGGCAGGAGACGCACGGGCTCAGTCTCGCGAACGCCCGCGTAGACTCCGAATCACCATGTCCGACGCAGGGCCGCCGATCGCGTACCCGAACGAGCCCAACGACCCGTCGCGCGCGTACGGGGGCGGCGGGCAACCGCCGCGGCGCGGTTCGTCGGGCAGCGAAGGTGATCAGCAAGGTTGGCAGCGCGCCGTCGTGATCGCGATCTGCGTGATCATCGCGATCGCGGTCGTCCTGCTCGTGGTGTTCGCGTTCGACGACGACGAGGGCGGCGACACCACGCCGACCACGGTCGGCCACCGCCACGGCGAACGACCTCACCGCCGACGCAGCAGACGAGTCCGCCCACGGAACCCCCGACGGAGCCGCCGACCACCTCGCCTCCCACGGAACCGCCGTCGACGCTGCAATGAGCGCCGACGTCTCGTCGGACCTCGCGGCGCGAGCCGCGGAGCTCCGCGCGCTGATCCGGCACCACAAGGAGCTCTACTACCTCGAGGACGAGCCCGAGATCTCCGACGCGGAGTTCGACGAGCTCGAGCGCGAGCTGATCGCCATCGAGACCGAGCATCCCGAGCTCGTCACCGACGACTCACCCACGCAGCACGCGGGTGTCGCGACGCTCGCGCCCACGTTCGCACCGGTCGATCACGTCGTGCCGATGATGTCGCTCGACAACGCGTTCAGCCGCGAGGAGCTCGACGCGTGGTTCCAGCGGATCAGCCGCATCGTGACGGACCCGATCGAGTTCGTCGGCGAGCCGAAGCTCGACGGACTCGCGATCTCGCTGCTGTACGAGGACGGCAAGCTCCGCCGGGGCGCGACGCGCGGCAACGGCGTCACCGGCGAGGACGTGACCGCCAACATCGCGACGATCGCGAGCATCCCCGACCGCCTGACCGGCACGAAGGTGCCGTCGCGACTCGAGGTGCGCGGCGAGGTGTTCATGCCGCTCAAGTCGTTCGAGGAGCTCAACCGCCGCCAGGGCGACGCGGGGGACCGGCTCTTCGCGAACCCGCGCAACGCCGCGGCCGGCAGCCTGCGTCAGAAGGATCCGCGCATCACGGCGTCGCGCGACCTCGCCTTCTTCTCGTACCAGCTCGGCGTGCAGGAGGGCGGCCCACGGCTCCGCTCGCACCACGAGACGCTCGAGTGGCTCCGCGACCTCGGCCTGCCCGTCAACCCGAGCATCGAGCGCCTCGCCGACGTCGACGCGGTCGACCGGTTCTGCATGCAGATGCTCGAGCAGCGACACGGCTTCGGGTACGAGATCGACGGCGCGGTCGTCAAGGTCGACGACCTCGCACAGCGCGACGAGATGGGCGCGACGAGCAAGGCACCCCGCTGGGCGATCGCGTTCAAGTTCCCACCCGAGGAGAAGACCACCGAGCTGCGCGGCATCTTCGTGAGCATCGGGCGCACCGGGCGCGCCACACCGTTCGCCCAGCTCGAGCCGGTGTTCGTCGGAGGCTCGACGGTCGGGCTCGCGACGCTGCACAACCAGGACGAGGTCGCGCGCAAGGACGTCCGGGTCGGCGACACGGTCATCGTCCGCAAGGCCGGCGACGTGATCCCCGAGGTCGTCGGCCCCGTGCTCGCGAAGCGCAAGAAGAGCGCGAGGAAGTGGAAGTTCCCGAAGGCCTGTCCGGCCTGCGGTGCCGATCTCGTTCGACTCGAGGGCGAGTCCGACACGTACTGCGTCAACGTCGAGTGCCCCGAGCAGCAGGTGCAGCGCATCTGCCACTTCGCGAGCCGTGGCGCGATGGACATCGAGGGCCTCGGCGAGGAGCGGGTGCGCCAGTTCGTCGCAGCCGGGCTCCTGGTCGACGCCGGCGACATCTACGCGCTCACCGTCGACACGTTGCTGCCCGTCGAGCGGATGGCGCAGAAGTCGGCCGAGAAGCTGGTCGACGGCATCGTGGAGTCGAAGGGTCGCGGGCTCGCGCGCGTGCTCGTCGGGCTCGGCATCCGCCACCTCGGACCGACGGCGGCGCAGGCCGTCGCCCGCGCGAAGGGCTCGCTCGACGCGATCGAGCAGGCGTCGGTCGAGGAGCTCACCGCCACCGACGGCGTGGGCCGGGTCATCGCCGAGAGCATCGGGCGCTTCTTCGCGATCGAGGGCAACCAGACGGTCGTGGCGAAGCTGCGCGCCGGCGGGGTCGATCTCACCGCACCGGTCGTGCAGGTGTCGGAGGAGGACGCGACGCTCGCCGGGCTCACGTTCGTGCTCACCGGAGGGCTCGAGTCGCACTCGCGCGACGAGGCGCAGGCCGCCATCGAGGCTCGCGGCGGGAAGGTGACCTCGAGCGTGTCGAAGAAGACGAGCTACGTCGTCGCGGGGGAGAGCCCCGGTTCGAAGCTCGCCAAGGCCGAGACCCTCGGGGTGACGATCATCGACGACGCCGCGTTCGTGGACCTCCTCGACCACGGGCCGCCGGCCGCCGACGACGCCTGAGGAGCGACCGTGATCGATCCCGAGGACGCGCTCGGCATCACCGACGAGCCGACGACGATCCCGATCGAGCGGGGCAAGATCCGTGAGTTCGCGCGCGCGTGCTTCGATGCGAACCCCGAGTACACGCAGGCGTCCCTCCCGCCGGTGCCGCCGACGTACCTCACCGTGCGCAACTTCTGGATGACCGGTGCGACCTCACCGCTCGCGCGCGTCGGGCTCGACCTGCGGCGACTGCTGCACGGCGGCGAGGAGTACGTCTTCCACGGGCCGCCACCGCGTGCGGGCGAGGAGCTCACGATGCAGACCCGCATCGACAAGGTGTACGAGAAGGTGGGCAAGCGCGGCGGGACGATGACGTTCGTGGAGTCGGTCACCGAGTTCGTCGACGGCGACGGCACCGTGCGTGTGGAGTGCCGGTCGACGGCGATCGAGACCGCGCAGCCGCCCACACGTGAGGACGGCTGACGTGCGCGCAGGTTGGGAGGAGCTGACGATCGGTGCGAGCGCGCCGCCACGCGAGGTCGGCCCGCTGACCCGCACCGACTTCGTCCGGTACCAGGGTGCCTCCGGCGACTTCAACCCGATCCACCACGACGAGGAGTTCGCGCGTGCGGCCGGGTTCCCGACGGTGTTCTCCGTCGGCATGCTGCAGGCGGGGATCCTCGGCGGGTTCTGCGCCGACTGGCTCGGCGCCGACAACGTGCGGCGATTCGCCGTGCAGTTCCGCGAGCAGGTCTGGCCCGGCGACCACCTCGTGTGCGAAGCGGTGGTCACCGCCCGGCACGAAGACGGCGACGAGCGGACGGTCGACCTCGACGTCCTCGTCCGGCGCGTCGAGTCGAGTGGTCCCGCGGTCGTCGGCCAGGCGACCTTCGCGGTCGGCTGACCGGGCCGTGAGGGCGCAGGTCCTGCACGCGGCGGCTCCGGTGCGGACAGCGCCGCTCACCCTCGAGGAGCGCGCCCTGCCCGAGCCCGCGGCCGGCGCGGTCCGGGTCCGCGTCCACGCCTGCGCGTGCTGTCGCACCGACCTGCACGTGTGCGAGGGCGACCTCGAGCTCTCGCACCTCCCCGTCGTCCCGGGCCACCAGGTGGTCGGTCACGTCGATGCGCTCGGCGAGGGGTGCGAGCGCCTGAACCTCGGGCAACGGGTCGGCGTCGGGTGGCTGCACGAGGCGTGCGGGACGTGCGGCTTCTGCGTGCGCGGCGAGGAGAACCTCTGCGGGCGCGCCCGGTTCACGGGCTGGACCGCGGACGGCGGCTACGCGGACGCGCTCACCGTGCCCGAGGCGTTCGTGGTGACGGTGCCCGACGCGCTCGCCGACGTCGACGCCGCGCCGCTGCTGTGCGCGGGCGTGATCGGGTACCGCGCGCTGCGCCGCGCCGAGGTCGAGCCCGGGGACCGGGTCGCGCTGTTCGGGTTCGGCGCGTCGGCGCACCTCGCGATCCAGGTGCTGCGCCACTGGGGGTGCGACGTGCTCGTCGCGCACGCGGGGAGCGCGGCATCGTGCGCTCGCCAGCGAGCTCGGCGCGTCCTGGGTCGGCGACACCGCCGACGCTCCCGGCGGCGTCGTGCGACCGCGCGGTGGTCTTCGCGCCGGCCGGCGAGCTCGTGCCCGTCGCGCTCGGCGCGGTGCGTCCCGGCGGTGTCGTGAGCCTCGCCGGCATCCACATGTCGACGATCCCGTCGTTCGACTACGCGCTGCTGTGGGGCGAACGATCACTCCGGTCGGTCGCGAACATGACGCGACGCGACGCAGACGACTTCCTTGCGATCGCGGCCGACGCGGACGTCCGCGCCGAGGTCGAGGTCTTCGCCCTCGACGACGCCAACGCGGCGCTCGTGGCGCTCGCGGACGGCGCGGTGCGCGGCGCCGCGGTGCTGCAGACCTAGGCGCCGGCGCGGAACGACCAGGAGTACGAGTCGGGCTTGGCCGGGCGCGGCTTGCCCTGCTCCCAGTAGAGGACCGTCAGGGTGTGCTCACCGGCCTCGAACGACTCGAGGTCCTGGTCGGTGCCGGGTCGGAACGTCACCACCGCGAGCGGGACGACGCGCTCGAGCTGGTCCTCGGGGATCTCGACGCCGTCGAGGACCAGGACGCCGGTGAGGTCGTCGCGCAGGTCGGCCCCGATCGTGTCCTGGAGGCGGATCAGCTCGCCGGCCGCCGGGGTGATCGAGTCGATCGTGCTCGGCAGCGTGCGCCCCTTCGGGGAGGTGTCGGAGGAGTCGAGCCCGAAGATCGCCAGGTTCAGCACGATGATCACGACGGCGCCGACGATCGCCCACCGCCACGGGTGCGCTGGGGTGCTGCGCCGCTTCTCGGCCGCAGCAGGGAGCATCGGCGTGGCCACGCCTGCCACGGTACCGACGCTGCGAGGTGTGCCAGGCCTCGGGCCTGGGCAGGAGTCCAGTGTGCAGCCCGGCCAGGAGGTTGCCACCGATCCGCAGGGGTCGGCTCGTAGCCTGGTCTTCCACATGGCCCACACCACCCTCACCGACCTCGTCGGTCGCGTCCTGAGCGGGCGCTACCGCCTGCTGTCGGTGATCGGCGCGGGCGCGAGCGGACGCGTCTACCTCGCCGACGACGTCCGGCTGCGCCGCCGGGTGGCGGTGAAGGTCCTCCACGGCGGCCTGGCCGACGACGGCGGCTTCCTCCGCCGGTTCCGCGCCGAGGCGCAGATGGCCGCGGCGCTGCACCACCCGCACGTGATGGCCGTCTACGACTGGGGCGAGGACGACGGCGTCGCGTTCATGGTCCTCGAGCTGCTCAAGGGCGGATCGCTGCGCGAGCTACCTCGACACGGGCGAGCGGCTCAGCCCGTCACAGGTGGCCCACGTCGGGCGCCAGGTCGCGGCCGCGCTCGCGTACGCGCACGGCCGCGGCATCGTCCATCGCGACATCAAGCCCGCGAACCTCCTGTTCGACGCGCACGGCATCGTCCGCGTCGCCGACTTCGGGCTCGCACGCGCGCTCGCCGAGGCTTCGTGGACCGAGCCCGCCGGCACGATGGTCGGCACCGCGCGCTACGCCGCGCCCGAGCAGGCCGGCGGCGCGTCGCTCGACGGGCGTGCCGACCTCTATTCGCTCGGCGTCGTGCTCGTCGAGGCGTGCACCGGCGAGGTGCCGGTCGTGGGCGACACCGCGATCAGCACGCTCGCGGCGCGTGCGCACCGCGGCATCGAGGGACCGGACACGCTCGGTCCGATCGCACCGATCGTGGCGCGGGCCGGGAAGCCCTCGCCCGCCGACCGCTACCCCGACGCGGCCGCGATGGGCGCCGCGCTCACCGCGGCGGCGCGCGTCCTGCCCCCGCCCGAGCCGCTCGACCTGCCCGGCCTCGGTGACGCAATCGAAGACCCCGAGCCGACGCGGTTCGCGCCGACCGCGAAGTTCTACGACCAGGACGAGGCCACCAAGGCGGACGACGCGCCCGACGACGACGCGTTCCCGATGCCGGAGCCCCACCGTCGGTCGGTCACGCGGCGCAGCCTCGTGCCGTTCTTCGTGATCGGGGCGATCCTCGTCGCGCTCGTCGCCGGCGTCGGCGCCGTCATGGCCGCGGGCGCAGGCGGTGGTGCGACGGTCGCGGTGCCGTCGCTCGTCGGGACCGCCCAGGACGACGCCAAGGTCGTCGCGACCGACGCCGGGCTGCTCATGCGCGTCACGGAGCGCGTCACGTCCGACGACCCGAAGGGCCTGATCATCGAGCAGCACCCGAGCCCGGGGTCGTTCCTGTCCGAGGACGCCGAGGTCGAGGTCGTCGTGTCGCGCGGGCCGCCGCCCGCGCCGTTGCCCGCGCGTCGCGGGGATGCCGCTGCCGGAGGCGCAGGCGACGCTGGAGGCCGCGGGGTTCGTCGTCGATGCCAAGAGCCAGTACGACGAGACGGTCCCGGTCGACGTCGTGATCGGCACGTTCCCGGGTGGCGCGGAGGCGCCGCGCGAGTCGACGATCACGTTGATCGTGAGCGACGGACCCGCGCCCGTCGAGGTGCCGAACGTGACCGGCGCGGCGAGCTTCGAGGAGGCGGCCGCGACGCTCCAGGACAAGCGCTTCGTCGCGGTCCGGCACGAGGACTACAGCGACACCGTCGAGGCCGGGAAGATCATCGGCACCGATCCCGCTGCGGGCGTCATGGCGCCGCGTGACTCCGAGGTCGGCGTGATCGTGAGCCTCGGGCCGCCGCTCGTGCAGGTCCCCGACCTGCGCGGCAAGTCGGTGGAGGAAGCGAGCGACGCGCTGAAGGCCATCGGGCTCGAAGCCGACGTGCAGAACTTCAGTCGCGGCGCGCCGGTCCGCGCGCAGGACCCGCCTGGCGGCACGACCGTGCGTCGGGGCACCAAGGTCACCCTGTTCCTGTAACGTCCCCGCGTGTCGAGCGGTGAAGGGGATGTCATGGGAAGTCTGGACGGTCGCGTCGCGATCATCACCGGTGCGGGTCGCGGCATCGGGCGCGAGCACGCGCTCTACTTCGCGTCGCAGGGCGCGAAGGTCGTCGTCAACGACCTCGGGGGCGACATGCACGGCGAGGGCGAGAACCGTGCGCCGGCGCAGCAGGTGGCCGACGAGATCCACGAGATGGGTGGCGAAGCGGTCGCCAACACCGACAGCGTCACCGACTTCGACGGCGCGAAGAACCTCGTCGACCTCGCGGTCGAGACCTTCGGCGACCTGCACGTGCTCGTGAACAACGCGGGGATCCTGCGCGACCGCGTGCTCGTGAACATGACCGAGGACGAGTGGGACAGCGTCATCGCGGTGCACCTCAAGGGCCACTTCTGCCCGACGAAGCACGCGGCGGTCTACTGGCGCGAGCAGTCGAAGGCCGGCAAGGAGGTCAACGCGTCGATCATCAACACGTCGTCGACGTCGGGCGTCCTCGGCAACGCGGGGCAGGCGAACTACGGCGCGGCGAAGGCCGGCATCGCGACGTTCTCGACCATCTGCGCGATGGAGCTCGGGCGCTACGGCGTGCGCTCCAACGCGATCACGCCGATGGCCCGCACACGCCTCACCGAGCAGACGCCCGGGCTCGAGGACATCGTCGCCAAGCCCGACGACCCTTCGGTGTTCGACTCGTGGGACCCGGCCAACGTCTCGCCGATGATCGCCTACCTCGGCTCGTCGGTGTGCCCGTTCACCGGCGAGGTCTTCTTCGTGCAGGGCGACGTCGTCTGCCGCTACCAGCCGTTCTCGATCGCCGAGCGCATCACGAACAACGGCGAGCGGTGGACGGTCGAACGCCTCATCGAGGAGGGGCCGAAGCTGACGCCGAGCGATGACCGCCGAGGCGGTCCCGGCGAGCTCGCCCGCGCGAGCGCCTGAGCGCGTCCCCGACCGAGCACCGAATCTGGAGGAGAAGTGGACCTCGTCGACATCCTGCCGTCGGAGCTGCTCTTCGTCTTCGGCATCCCGCTGCTCGTGGCGGTCATCCTCGTGCTCGTCGCGGGGAGGACTGACGCCGATCTCGCGCAGACGCGCACGCAAGCCCGCTACCTCGCTGCGATCTGTCTCGTGTCGCTGTTCGTCGCCTTGTTCGCCGCGTTCGGCACCGTGCGCGCGCTGACCGACCTCATCGTCGACAAGGAGAGCTCGTCGCAGGCCGCGAACGTCCCCGAGCAGCTCGAGGACATCTTCGACTCGCTGCCCGGTGGTCAGCAGGTCTTCGACCTTCCCGGCGGTGCCGGGGGCGAGCTCGCGAACGACGATGCCGACTACCGCCTCGCGGTCCAGGCCTTCCTGCTCTTCCTCGCCGCGGGGTTGGTGTTCGCGTTCCACGACCAGCGCGCGCACCGGCTCGTCCCCGGCGCGTCGATCGACGACAGCGCCACCGGCAAGATCGCGCGCGCCTACCTCTACGGCGTCGCGTTCATCGCCGCGCTCGTCGTCATCGTCGCCCTCGCCAAGGCCGGGTACGGGTTGTTCCGCGTCCTCGCGCCGAGCGTCACGGGCGGCGGGTCGGACGACGTCGAGCGTCAGCGCGGCATCTCGGAGCTGCTGTCGTACGTGTTCCTCGCCGGGGGCGGTGCGCTGATCTTCTTCCGCGCCTGGCACTGGCTCCCGGAGCACACCGAGGACTGACCTCATGGGAGTCCTCGCAAGCTCGGACTCCACCGTCACCGGGACGGCGAAGCCGCCCGGCGACTGACCTCATGGGAGTCCTCGCAAGCTCGGACTCCACCGTCACCGGGACGGCGAAGCCGCCCGGCGACTGATCTCCCCGCCCCGGGGGAGGCCGAGCGCTACTCGGTGACCGAGAGGATCGCCTCGGCGAGCGCGGCGTTGCCGGCGCCCGGACCGCCCGTTCCCTGCGCGGCCATCAGCTTCGCGAAGTCGCCCTGCAGCCGGACCTTGCCGGCCATGAACGCCTGCATCCCGGCCTGCGCGTCGCCGCTGAGCAGCACCTCGCGCGCGGTCTCGTAGTCGGTCGTCAGCGTCACGTCGGCGTCGTCGGCGTGCCCGCGACCCCAGTCGCCCTTGCCGTCACGCGCGCCCATGTGCAGCTGGCGCTCGTCGCCGAACGGCGTCTCGGTGACGGTGACGTTGACGAGGACGTCGACCTGTCGCCGGCGCATCGGCGCCGTGCTCCCCGAAGAGCTGCTCGACGGCGGTGAACCATTCGTCCGACAGGAACGTGTGCTTGGCCACGGGTCGGATCGTAGTGGCGCCCTCCATCTAGGCTCGGCCCGGTGCCGGAAGACGTCGAGCAAGACGACACGTCGCGCGCGCGCATCACGCGCGCCGAGGTCGACCACGTCGCGGCGCTCGCTCGGCTCGCGCTCGACGAGGACGAACGAGAGCGCATCGTCCACGACCTGGCCGGGATCCTCGAGCACGTGGAGGAGATCGCGGCGCTCGATCTGGCCGACGTCCCCCCGACGTCGCACCCCTTGCCGCTCGTCAACGTGACCCGACCCGACGTCGTCGGGCCGACGGTCTCCCGCGACGAGGTGCTGGCGAGCGCGCCCGACGTCGAGGACCGGCGCTTCCGCGTCCCACGGATCCTGGACGAGGCATGAGCACGGCGATCGAGGTCGCGCGCGACGTGCGGGCCGGCACCCGTCGTGCCCGCGACGTGGTCGAGGAGCACCTCGCCGAGATCGAGGCGCGGGACGCCGAGCTGCACGCCTGCCTGCTCGTGACGGGCGACGAGGCGCGCGCGGCTGCGGACACGATCGACGAGCGGGTCGCGAACGGCGACGACCCGGGTCCGCTGGCCGGTGTGCCCGTGGTGCTGAAGGACAACCTCTGCACCCGTGGGATCCCGACGACCTGCGGGTCGCGGATCCTCGAGGGGTGGCGTCCCCCGTACACGGCGACCGCCGTCGAGCGCATCGCCGCGGCCGGCGGCGTCGTGCTCGCCAAGACGAACCTCGACGAGTTCGCGATGGGCTCGTCGACCGAGAACTCCGCGTACGGGCCGACGCGCAACCCCAGGGACCCGTCCCGGGTGCCCGGTGGGTCGAGCGGTGGCTCCGTCGCCGCGGTGGCCGCGGGCTACGCGCCGCTCGCGCTGGGCTCGGAGACCGGCGGGTCGGTGCGCCAGCCCGCGGCGCTGTGCGGGGTCGTCGGGGTGAAGCCGACGTACGGCCGGGTGTCGCGGTACGGGCTCGTCGCGTTCGCGAGCAGCCTCGACCAGATCGGTCCGGTCGCGACCACCGTCGTCGACGCGGCGCGGCTGCTCGACGTCATCGACGGGCACGACCCGCACGACTCGACGAGCATCCCCGACGCGCTCGCCCCGATCGAGCCGACCGTCCGTGACGGCGTCGATGGGCTGCGCATCGGGGTCGTCACCGAGCTCACCGACGTCGACGGAGTCGAGCCCGAGGTGCGGGCGGCGATCGATGCCGCGGCCGGCGCGCTGACCGCCGCGGGCGCGACGGTCGAGCACGTGTCGGTGCCGAGCACGGTCTACGGGATCTCCGCCTACTACCTGATCGCGCCGGCCGAAGCGTCCTCGAACCTCGCCCGCTACGACGGCGTGCGCTACGGGCTGCGCGTCGACGCGGACGACGTCATCACGATGAACGCGCGCACCCGCGCCGCCGGGTTCGGTCCCGAGGTGAAGCGCCGCATCATGCTCGGCACGTACGCGCTGTCGGCGGGCTACTACGACGCGTACTACGGGAAGGCGCAGCGGGTCCGCACGCTGATCCTCCGCGACTTCGCCCGCGTCTACGAGCAGTTCGACGCGCTGCTCGCGCCGACGTCACCCACGGTCGCGTTCGAGCTCGGCGCGAAGACCGGTGACCCGCTCGCGATGTACCTGTCCGACGTCTGCACGATCCCCACGAACCTCGCGGGTCACGCGGCGATGAGCGTGCCGTGGGGGACCGGCGCGCACGACCTGCCGGTCGGCGTCCAGATCCTCGCACCCGCGCTCGGCGAGTCGGTCATGTTCCGCGTCGCGCAGGCGCTCGAGGACGCCGCCCCTTGAAGTGTTGGAACGTTCAGCCGCACCTGATGCGGCTCAGCGTTCCAACGCCGGAGAAGCGGCGGCGAGCAGGTCGGCGCAGAACCAGCGCAGCGACGTGTTGAACGTGTCGGCCGCCTCCCACTGCACGAAGTGGCCGCAGTGCTGGAGCACGAACGGTCCGATGCACTCGGGGAACGCGACGCGGCAGCGGTCGGGGAACGTCGTCGTCGACGACGTGGTCGTCCTCGCCGTAGAAGACGAGCGTCGGCACCGGGCACGGCTCGAAGAGGCGGGGGACGTCCTCCATCTGCCGGTTCCCGAAGCCGGTCTCGTACGCGCCCCACGACGCACGCAGCCGATCGGCGTCGGCGAACGGCTCGGTCATGAACGCGACGTCGTCGGGCGAGAAGTGACCGGGCGACGCCCACAGGCGGTGGCCGTACATCGCGGCGACCCAGGCTCGCCTCCGCTCGGGGGTGTCGAGCTCGGCGATGAGCGCGTCGCCGTCGGTGCCCTGGCGGATGAAGTAGTCGGCCGTGAGGCGCGTCTCGCGCGGCGGGTCGGGTGGGATGCCCGCGGCGTCGAGCAGCTCCTGGTGGACGGGCACGATCGTGTCGAAGAAGCACATCCGCGTCGCCCAGCCCGGGTAGCGCGAGCGCGAGGTCGTAGCAGACGACGCCGCCGAGGTCGCCGCCGACGAGCACGACCCGGTCGTGTCCCGAGCACGTCGTGCACGAGCGCATGCAGGTCGAGCGCGTACGCCGACACGTCGTAGAAGCCGTCGGCCGCGAGGTCGGAGTCGCCGAAGCCACGGAGGTCGGGGGCGATCACCTCGAAGCCGGCGGCGGCGAGCGGCGCGACGTTGCGCCACCAGATCCGCTTCGTCTCGGGGTAGCCGTGCACCAGGAGGATCGGGACGCCGCCCACGCCCTCGTGGACGAACGAGAGCTGGACGCCGTTGCGCACCGCCTCGCGTCGTATCGTGAACTCGTTCGCATCGGGCACGACCGGAGTGTTGCATGAGCACGGTGACCGCCACCCAGTACACACCCGTGATCGGGCTGGAGGTGCACGTCGAGCTCTCGACGCAGTCGAAGCTCTTCTGCGCGTGCCCCAACGAGTTCGGCGCCGAGCCGAACACGAACATCTGCCCCGTGTGCCTCGGGCCTGCCGGGATCGCTGCCGGTGCTCAACGAGCAGGTCGTGGAGTACGCGCTGCGGCTCTCGGAGGCACTCGGCTTCGGCGTCCCGGAGCAATCGATCTTCGCCCGGAAGAACTACTTCTATCCGGACATGCCGAAGGACTTCCAGATCAGCCAGTACGAGGAGCCGATCCTCAGCGACGGCACGCTCGACGTCGACGGCACCGCGGTCGGGATCGAGCGCGCGCACCTCGAGGAGGACACCGGCAAGTCGTTGCACGTCGGTGGCGGCGGGCGCATCCAGGACGCCGACCACTCTCTCGTCGACTACAACCGCGCCGGCGTCCCGCTCATGGAGATCGTCAGCCGGCCCGAGATCACGTCGGCCGAGCAGGCGCGCAGCTACGTCGACCGAGCTCCGCGCCGATCCTGCGCGCGCATCGGCGTCTCCGACGTGAAGATGGAAGAGGGCTCGATGCGCGTCGACGCGAACGTGTCGGTGCGGCCGGCGGAGACGACGGAGCTCGGCACGAAGGTCGAGATCAAGAACATGAACTCCCTGCGCTCGCTCGGGCGCGCGATCGACTTCGAGATCGAACGGCAGGCGGCGGCACTCGACGCGGGCGAGCGGATCATCCAGGAGACGCGCCACTGGAACGAGGAAGACGGGCGCACGTACAGCATGCGCACCAAGGAGGGGTCGAGCGACTACCGCTACTTCCCCGAGCCCGACCTCGTGCCGGTCGCGCCGACCGACGAGCAGCGCGACGGCGTGCGCGCCGCGATGCCCGAGCTGCCGGCGCAGCACCGCGCCCGGCTCGTCGCCGAGTGGGGGATCAGCGACGACGACGCGCGGATCCTCGTCGACAACCCCGAGCTGACCGCCTACGCGGAAGCGGCCGTGGCCGCGCTCGACGGCGGGAGCCCGCGCGACGTCGTCAACTGGTGCAACGGTGAGGTGCTCGCACACCTCAACGAGACGAACCTGAGCATCGAGGTCGTGCCGCTGGCCCCCGACGGGCTCGCGGAGCTCGTCGGCCTCGTCGCCGACGGGCACGCTGTCCCGAAAGCAGGCGAAGGACGTCCTCGACGAGGCGCTGCGCGAGCCGAAGCGGCCGAAGGACATCGTCGCCGAGCGCGGCATCGAGCAGGTGAGCGACGAGGGCGAGCTCGAGAAGATCGTCGACGACATCATCGGCGCGAACCCCGACGACGTCGCGGCGTACCGCGCCGGCGACGACAAGGCGAAGAAGAAGAAGCGTGGCTTCTTCATGGGTGAGGCGATGAAGGCGACGAAGGGCCAGGGGAACCCCCAGCTCCTCAGCAAGCTGCTCGACGAGAAGCTCGGCTAGCCCCGACTCAAAGAGTAGTCCTCGGGCGACTCGACGGCGTCGGCGAGCGTGCCGGCGAGGATCGCACCGGCCACCGCGGCCGACGAGGCGTCGCGCGTCATCACGCGGTGCGCATACCAGCCCGACCACGTGATCAGCACCACCATGACCGGTGCGCCGCTGACCGCGGTGAAGACGAGGAACACCTCGACGTCGGTGGCGACGAGCACCAGGATCCGCAGCGCGGCGCGTCCGAAGAGGTATGCGGCCCAGACCATCGTGACGAGGCGGAACGCATGCCGGAAGTCCGGTGTCTCCCGCACGGATGCGGGCACCGTGTACAGGTCGGCGGCGATGAGCGCGCCGACCGGGTGACCGACGACGGCCGAGACCATGAAGCCGATGCCGACCAGGCAGCCGACGATCGCCGGTTGCACCAGGTACCACTCCGCGCTGCCGGAGATCAGGCCGACCGCGGCCTGGATGAACACGACCGCGATCGAGATGCGAGGGAGGATCCCCTGCACGCCGCGTCGATGGTTGAGCCACCAGAGCAGGATCGACGTGAGGGACGCGATGACGATCCCGGCGGTCAGCCCGAGCGCCTGCCAGGACAGATAGAAGACGAGCGCGGGACCGAACGCGTCGCGGGCGAACCGCGGCCCGATGTCGCGCAGCATCATCTTGAGGTCGATCTTCGCGACCGGTTGCACCGGCGGCTCGAGCGCGGTCACTCCCGGACGCCGACGCCGTGCACGGACCCGAGGTCGCTTGCCACCTGCGACCACGAACGACCCGCGTCGTCGGACGCTGTAGACGGCCTCGGTGTCGGCGAACGCGGACGCGACCCCGTGTGCGTCGAGGTTGTCCGTGTCGACGTTGCCCGCCAGCCACTCCGGCAGGCCCTCGGGTGACGCGGTCGAGCCCGCCGCCGTTGCTCGTGTCGAAGGCGTAGAGCGCGCCCTGCGACGTGAACGGTCCGTCGGACGCGCTGACCGAGCGCCCGTCCGGACGTGAACGCCACCGCGCGCAGGTACGTCGCGTGCAGACCGTCGGTGACGACCTCCCACGACGTGCCGGCGTCGCGGCTGACGGCGAGGCCGACCGCGGCCGGCGCGAGGACGAGGCGCGGATCGTCGGGGTGGGCGCGCACCTGGTGGACGTCGGCGTCGGGGTCGATCGTCGGCTTCCATGACGCCCCGCCGTTGCCCGACCGGGGGATCCCGCCGACGTGCACGTTCGCGAGCAGCGCGCCGTCGTCGGCGGTCGCGGTGAGGGAGCGGACGTAGGGCTCGGCGCTGCCGACCGCGTGCCACGTCTCTCGACCCGTCGACAGCGTCGAACGCCTCGATCGGTGCCCAGCGACCCTCGTGGAGCCGGAGCAGGCGCCCGTCGCGCGTCCCGCAGGTCGCCCCGCCAGGGCGCGGGAGGACGCACGTGAGCTCGACATCGGCGGTGGCGACGTCCGCGCCACGTCCCGTCCCGCGTCGCGCTCGACGACCGTGGGCTTGTCGGCGACCGCCCACCACGCGTCGCGCTGCCCGCGCGAGGTGCGAGACGTGGCGACCGGCGAGCTCGGCCGGGCCGGCCACCCCATCGGTGAACGGGACGACCCCGTCGCTCGTGCCCACGAGCAGGAACGTCACGCGGACCACACTACGACCGCCGGTACGCTCGATCGCCATGACGGACATCAAGCCTCGCAGCCGGGACGTGACCGACGGCATCGAGCGTGCCGGACCGCGCGCGATGCTGCGAGCGGTCGGGATGACCGACGACGACTGGGGCAAGTCGCAGATCGGCGTGGCGTCCAGCTGGAACGAGGTCACGCCGTGCAACATGCCCCTCGACCGGCTCGCCAAGCGAGCCAAGGAAGGGGTGCACGCCGCCGGGCGGCTTCCCGATCGAGTTCGTCACGATCGCGATCAGCGACGGCATCTCGATGGGGCACGAGGGCATGCGTGGCTCGCTGCGTCGCGCGAGATCATCGCCGACTCGGTCGAGTGCGTCATGCACTCGGAGCGCCTCGACGGGATCGTGACCTTCGCCGGCTGCGACAAGAGCCTGCCCGGGATGCTGATGGCCGCGGCGCGGCTGAACCTCCCCGCGGTCTTCCTCTACGGCGGCTCGATCCTGCCGGGTCAGTACAAGGACCAGGCCCTCGACATCGTCGAGCGTGTTCGAGGCGGTCGGGGCGTGCGCCGCCGGCACGCTCAGCGAGAACGAGCTCGGCGAGATCGAACGGCGCGCGTGCCCGACCGAAGGATCGTGCGCGGGGATGTTCACCGCGAACACGATGGCGTCGGCCGCGGAGGCGCTCGGGATGTCGCTGCCCGGCGAGCTCGTCGGCGCCCGCGGTCGACCGATCGCCGCGACGACTTCGCGTTCGCGAGCGGGCAGGCCGTCATGGGGCTCCTCGAGGCGAACATCCGTCCGCGGCAGATCCTCACCAAGGAGGCGTTCGAGAACGCGATCGCGGTCGGGATGGCGCTCGGCGGATCGACGAACCTCGTGCTGCACCTGCTCGCGATCGCGTTCGAGGCCCAGGTCGAGCTCGAGCTCGACGACTTCAACCGGGTCGGCGCCCGGGTGCCGCACATCGCCGACATGAAGCCGCACGGTCGGTTCCACATGACCGACCTCGACGCGCATCGGCGGCGTGCCCGTCGTGATGCGGGAGCTGCTCGACGCCGGGCCTGCTGCACGGCGACTGCGTGACGGTCACGGGCAAGACGATCGCCGAGAACCTCGACGCCCTCGACCCGCCGCCGCCCGACGGCGAGGTCGTGCACCCGCTGTCGCAGCCGATCCACACCCAGGGTGGCATCGCCGTCCTCACCGGCTCCCTCGCCCCGAAGGGCAGCGTCGTGAAGGTCGCCGGGCTCGACGAGCTGCGCTTCGAGGGACGCGCGCGGGTCTTCGACGGCGAGGACCTCGCGATGGAAGCGATCCTCGACGGCCGGATCGAGGCCGGCGACATCGTCGTGATCCGGTACGAGGGGCCGAAGGGTGGCCCCGGGATGCGCGAGATGCTCGCGGTCACCGGCGCGATGAAGGGCGTCGGGCGCGGTGCCGACGCCGCGCTCATCACCGACGGCCGCTTCTCCGGCGGCACGCACGGCTTCTGCGTCGGGCACGTCGCTCCCGAGGCGGTCGACGGCGGCCCGATCGCGCTCGATCGAGGAGGGCGACCGCATCGTCATCGACGCCGAGGCGCACACGATCGACCTGCTCGTCGACGAGGCCGTGCTCGAGCAGCGCCGGAAGAGCTGGAAGCCGTTGGAGCCGCGCTACACCACCGGGTTCCTCGCGAAGTACGCCAGGCTCGCGCAAGGCGCGGAGCGCGGCGCGATCACGAACTTCTGACCGCGGTTGCCGGAGCTCCTCGAGGCCGAGTCGGCACGCGAGCTCATCGCCGAGCGCGCGCTCGGTCGTGAGATCGGCCGGGTCGACGCGCCGGACGCGTGGTACCTCAAGCGCGGCCTCACGCCCCGCGGCGTGAAGCGCGCGTTGCAGGGGCGCACCATCGTCGCGGCTCGCCGCAGGGGCAAGCAGCTGCTCCTCGATACGAGCGGCCGGCGGCGAAGCCGGGTATCCCGGCCGGCAGCGACGCGACCGTGATGCGGGCCCGGTGCTCGGGCTGCACCTCGGGATGTCGGGCCGCGTGCTCATCGACGGCGAGGCGGCTGGCGACCCGTTGCTCTACGCGAGCAACCGTGACGACACGGCCTGGCACCGCTTCACGCTGCGGTTCGTCGACGGCGGGTCGCTCGCGCTGCGCGACCCGCGTCGGCTCGGCGCGGTCGAGCTCGACCCCGACGAGGACCGCCTCGGCGTCGACGCACCCGAGCTGACGCTCCCGATGCTGCGTGCGCTCCTGGTCCGCAGCCGGGCACCGATCAAGGCGTTGCTCATGGACCAGACGCGGATCGCGGGGCTCGGCAACCTGCTCTGCGACGAGATCCTCTGGCGGTCGGGGATCGCTCCGACTCGGCCCGCGCAATCGCTCGACGCCGGCGAGCAGGTGCGCCTCCAGCGCGCGATCCGCTCGACCCTGCGCACGCTCGGGAAGCGCGGCGGCTCGCACACGGGCGACCTCATGCCGGCCCGGGAGCCCGGTGGTCACTGCCCGCGCGACGGTGCACCGCTGACACGGTCACGGTCGGTGGGCGGACGACGTTCTTCTGTCCCGTGCACCAACGCTGACGCGGCCGATCGGGCGGAGGATGATCAGGCCAGCGCGGTCAGCGTTGGTGCAACGGCTTCGCTGTGACCGTCGAGGCAGATGCAGTCACGTCCGGCCGCCTTCGCCGCAACATCGCACGGTCGGCACGCCGGAACAGATCTTCGTCGTCGGTCGCTTCGGACGAGTGCGCCAGCTCGCGTGCCTCCGCTCGATCCCGTCGGTGACGCGGATGATCCCGTCCTCACCACGTCAGATGGTCGGCGGGGCCGCACGGGGCCTTGAGTGCGGAGCGTCGGCTGATGCAGGTGCACCAGCGCAATCCCTTGCGCCGGAGCATCCCGGCAGGCCACAATGGCGGGCGATGAGCGCACCCACCTTCACGCTCGTAGTCGTCACCTAGCGCACGCCGCCTCACCGCGCGCGTGCGCCTTCCCGCCCCTCGCCCGAGCGAGGGGCGTTTCCTTTGCCCCGAGAGCCCTGCGACACCCGAGACGGACGAAGAGAGCACACGATGAAGCTGACCGGAGCCCAGGCCCTGATCAAGAGCCTCGAGATGGAGGGCACGGAGGTCATGTTCGGCCTCCCCGGCGGGGCGATCCTGCCCGTCTACGACCCCCTGATCGACTCGTCGATCCGCCACATCCTCGTCCGCCACGAGCAGGGCGCCGGCCACATGGCCGAGGGCTACGCCCACGCCACCGGCCGCCCGGGCGTGGCCATGGTGACGAGCGGTCCGGCCGCGACGAACATCGTCACGCCGCTCTGCGACGCCTACATGGACTCGATCCCGCTCGTCGTGGTCACGGGCCAGGTGCCGTACAGCGTGATCGGCACCGACGCCTTCCAGGAGTGCGACACCGTCGGGATCACGATGCCGGTGACCAAGCACAACTGGCTCGTGACCGACGCCCAGGACATCCCGCGCATCGTGCGCGAGGCGTTCCACGTCGCGACGACCGGGCGTCCCGGGCCGGTGCTCGTCGACGTGCCGAAGGACATCGCCAACCAGGAGATGGACTGGGAGTGGCCGGAGTCGGTCGACATGCCCGGCTACAAGCCGAACATGAAGGGTCACGCGAAGCAGATCAAGGACGCGGCGCGGCTGATGGCAAGCGCACGCCAGCCGGTGATCTACGCGGGCGGCGGCATCCTCAAGGCGCGTGCGGCGGAGACGCTGCGCGAGCTGGCCGAGCTGACCGGCATCCCGGTCGTGACGACGCTCATGGCGCGGGGCTCGTTCCCCGACGACCACGAGCTGTGCCTCGGCATGCCGGGCATGCACGGCAACTACACCGCGGTGACCGCGATGCAGAAGTCCGACCTGCTCATCGCGCTCGGTTCGCGGTTCGACGACCGCGTGACGGGCAAGGTCGACGCGTTCGCGCCCGACGCGAAGATCATCCACGTCGACATCGACCCGGCCGAGCTCGGCAAGGTGCGCCGGCCGGACGTGCCGATCGTGGGCGACTGCCGCCTCGTGATCGAGGAGCTGGTCAAGGCGATCAAGGCCGACCGACGAAGCGCGACGATGCGCGATGCCTGGCCGTCGCTCGACGCGTGGCACGGGCAGATCGCGGACTGGAAGCAGCGCTACCCGCTCCACTACGAGCAGGAGGAGGGCGGCCCGCTGAAGCCGCAGCTCTGCATCGACACGCTGCGCGACCGCTCGCCCGACGACACGATCGTCGTGTCGGGCGTGGGCCAGCACCAGATGTGGACGAGCCAGCGCTGGAAGTTCAACCACCCGTACACGTGGGTGAACTCCGGTGGTCTCGGCACGATGGGCTTCGCGGTGCCCGCGGCCATCGGCGCCAAGGTCGGCATGCCCGAGCGCACGGTGTGGGCGGTCGACGGCGACGGCTGCTTCCAGATGACCGCGCAGGAGCTCGTGACCGCGAGCGCCGAGCGGATCCCGATCAAGGTCGCGATCCTCAACAACGCGTACCTCGGGATGGTCCGCCAGTGGCAGGAGCTCTTCTACGAGGAGCGCTACAGCGAGGTGTACCTCTCGCCCGACCTGCCCGACTACGTGAAGTGGGCCGAGGCGATGGGCTGCGTGGGGATGCGCGTCGACTCGCCCGAAGAGGTGGAGCCGGCGATCGACAAGGCGAACGAGATCGACGACCGCCCGGTCGTGATCGACTTCCGCACCGACTACCGGGAGAAGGTGTACCCGATGGTCCCGGCCGGTCACTCCAACGACGAGATCATCCTCGATCCCGCGCACGACCCGTACGGTGAGCGGTAGGGAGGGCGAAGCGCCATGAACGGCATCCAGCACCACATCCTGTCGCGTGCTCGTCGAGAACAAGTTCGGTGTGCTCACGCGCATCGCCGGCTTGTTCGCGCGGCGCGGCTTCAACATCGTCTCGCTCGCGGTCAGCCCGACCGAGGACGAGCGCTACAGCCGGATGACGATCGTCGTCGACGCCGACTCGGCGCCGCTCGAGCAGGTCACGAAGCAGCTCAACAAGCTGATCCCCGTGATCAAGATCGTCGAGCTGTCGCCCGTCGACGCGGTCGAGCGCGAGCTGATGCTCGTCACGGTGAAGGCGACGGCCGAGGCGCGCTCGCAGATCACCGAGCTGGCGTCGATCTTCGAGGCACGCATCGACGACGTCGGCTACGAGTCGATCACGATCATGGTCGCCGGCCGTCCCGACAAGCTCGACGCGATGACCGACCTCCTCGCGCCGTTCGGCATCGTCGAGCTGCAGCGGACCGGGCGCATCGCGCTGCCGAAGCTCGCCCGCCGCCCGGCTCGGCTCCGGGCGGTCAAGAGCCGGCCCGCCTGGCGCCTGGCGTCCCGACCGTTCGTTCGCTACCTGACGTCCGAGCACGAAGAGGAATCACATGCCCGCGACCATCTACTACGACGCCGACGCCGATCTCGGCCTGCTCGAGGGCCGCAAGGTCGCGGTCCTCGGGTACGGCTCGCAGGGTCACGCGCACGCCCTGAACCTGCAGGACTCCGGTGTCGACGTGCGCGTCGGCCTCCGCGAGGGCTCGTCGTCGTGGGCGAAGGCCGAGGCGGCGGGCCTGCGGGTGCTGTCGACGGCCGAGGCCGTGAAGGAAGCCGACGTGATCATGGTGCTCCTGCCCGACACGGAGCAGGCGCGCGTCTACAAGGAGGACATCGAGCCGAACCTCGACGACCGCGACTCGCTCGCGTTCGCGCACGGGTTCAACATCCACTTCGGCCAGATCACGCCGCCGAAGGGCGTCGACGTGTGGATGATCGCGCCGAAGGGCCCGGGTCACCTCGTGCGCCGGACCTTCGAGGAGGGTGGCGGGGTGCCCTCGCTCGTCGCGGTCAGCGCGGACGAGACCGGCAAGGCGAAGGAGACCGCGCTCGCGTACGCGAAGGCCATCGGCGCGACCCGCGCCGGCGTGCTCGACACGACGTTCGAGGAGGAGACCGAGACGGACCTCTTCGGCGAGCAGGTCGTGCTCTGCGGCGGCCTCACCGAGCTGATCAAGGCGAGCTACGAGACGCTCGTCAACGCGGGCTACCAGCCCGAGTCGGCGTACTTCGAGACGCTGCACGAGGTGAAGCTCATCGTCGACCTGATCTACGAGGGCGGCATCGCCAACATGCGGTACTCGATCTCGGACACCGCGGAGTACGGCGACATGACGCGCGGCCCGCGCATCATCACCGACGAGACGCGCGAGGAGATGCGCAAGATCCTCGACGAGATCCAGAGCGGCAAGTTCGCCCAGGAGTGGATCCTCGAGAACCAGGCGGGCCGGCCGGTGTTCAACGCGCTGCGCCGCAAGTCGGCGGAGCACCCGATCGAGGAGGTCGGCGAGCACCTGCGCTCGATGATGCCGTGGATCGGCGAGGGCAAGTCGCGGCCACAGGACGTCTCCGGCGGCTGAGCACTTGCCTCACGGAGACGTCGCCGTGAGCGACCGGCGGCTCACGAGCGATCCGCGCTTGCGGCGCGCGTGATGGAAGACGCCGCGCTGACGATCGCAGCCGCGCTCGCCGGCTACCTGATCGGCACGTTCCCGACCGCCGACCTCGTCACGCGCCTGGCGACGCGCGGGAGCGTCGACATCCGCGCCGTCGGCAGCGGCAACCCCGGCGGGTTCAACACGATGCGCTCGGTCGGCAAGGCATGGGGCGTCCTCGTGATCGTCGTCGACATCCTGAAGGGCACGGTTGCCGCACTCGTCGGCTGGGCGATCGGTGGCACGGCGGGTGCGTACGCGGGGGCGACCGGTGGCATCGCCGGCCACATCTTCCCGGTGTGGACGGGGTTCCGGGGCGGGAAGGGCGTCGCGACCTCGGCAGGCGCCGTGCTCGCGGTGTTCCCGATCTTCTTCCCCGTCGACGCGGCCGCGGCGGCGATCGGAGCGCTCGGCCTGCGCAACGCCGAGCGGGCGATCTGGCTCGTCGGCCCGCTGTGGATCGTCAGCGGGATCGTGTGGTGGCTCGCCGACCTCCCGAACCTCTGGGGTCCGGAGCCCACCGTCGGGTTGGCGATCTTCGGCGTCGTCAGCGCCGTGATGATCCTCAGCAAGTTCGCAGCCGCGCGGCATGATGACGACGAGAGCACCGTCGACCGCTCCGGGGGATCCTCATGAACGACCGCGCACGCCTCGTGATGGGTGAGGCCATCGGCATCATCATCCTGGTCCTCGGCGGTCCGGGCACCGTCATCTTCGGGCAGTACCTGGGCTTCAACGTCGGTGTGCTCGGCGTGTCGCTGGCGTTCGGGCTCAGCCTGCTGTGCGCGGCATTCCTGTTCGGCGGCATCACCGGCTGCCACATCAACCCCGCCGTGACGTTCGGCATGTGGGCGGCGAAGCGCACCGAGGGACGCGACGTCCCGTGGTACCTCCTCGGTCAGGTGCTCGGCGCGGCCATCGGCGCGTTCACGATCTGGGGGATCGTCGAAGCCGGCGAGAACACTCGCAACGGGAGGTTCACCAGCAAGCTCCTCTTCGGTGTCGCGTCGAACGGGTACGGCTCGCACTCACCGTCGGGCTTCGAGCTGGGCGCGGTCATCATCGCCGAGGTCGTGCTCACCGCGCTCTTCGTGCTGGTGATCATCGGTGTGACGCGCCGTTCGATGCCCGCGGGCTTCGCGGCAATCCCGATCGGCCTGATGCTCGCGCTCGTGCACCTCATCAGCATCCCGATCGACAACACGTCCGTGAACCCGGCGCGCAGCTTCTCCACCGCGATCTTCGGACCGGGATGGGCATGGGAGCAGCTGTGGGTGTTCATCGTTGCGCCGATCGTCGGCGGCCTGCTGGCCGCGGGGATCTGGCGCGTGCTCGAGCCGGTCGGCGAGGACACGGTCGACGCCGACTCGGCCCCGGAGGCGCGCAACCCCTGACTGGGGCGGTCTGACCGGACTCAGCGTGTCCGATCTTCGATCAGGTCGCGGATCTCGATGAGCACGTCCTTCTCGGTGTGCTCGGGCTCGGGCTCCTCCTCGCGGCGCAGCGTGTTGAACGCCTTGACCACGAGGAACAGCGCGAACGCGATGATCACGAAGTTGACGACCGCAGTGAGGAACGCGCCGTAGCGGATCACGCCGTCGCCGACCTCGAGCGTGAGGTCGTTGAAGTTGGGCTCGCCGACGACCGCGCCGACGATCGCCGCCAGGATGTCATCGACGAACGAGTTGACGACCGCGGTGAAGGCGACGCCGATCACGATGCCGACGGCCAGGTCGATCACGTTGCCGCGGCTGATGAACTCCTTGAACTCCCTGATGAACGAGCGCATGGCACCGCCATACCCAGCAGCCCGCCGATCCACCCGCCCTGGCCCTCCCGGGAGTGATCCGTTCGACCCCGCATCGATCCATCGGCACGCGTCCGCGTAGCGTCGTCGTCTCCGCCCCGGTTTCTCCGGCCGACCCCAGGGGGTATCGCCGCATCATGCCCACGCTCCGTCCGTTCGCGCGCGTCGCCGCACCGGTGAGCACGTTCGCGCTCGCTCGTCACCACAAGCATCGGCGTGTCCGCCGCCGGCGCGGGCGGGACGACCTGCGAGGTCGTCAAGGAGGCCGAGGTGGAGCGCGCCATCGGTCACGACGTCACTGCTGCCGACCCGCCGCAGGGCATCGGCGGCACGTGCAGCTTCACGGTCGACGGCGCGCCGGCCGATGCGGTGAACGTGTGGGTGCTGGACGGCGAAGACGCGAAGACCGCGCTCAAGGTCGGCAAGCAGATCGGTGGCAAGGACGCCGTCGACGTGCCGAAGCTCGGTGAGGACGCGATCTACCTCGGTGATCCGCTCAACACCGCGTACGCGCTGAAGGACGGAACGCTCGTCTACCTGCAGTACTACGTCTTCGCGGGCGACGACACGCCCAAGCAGATCAAGAAGGCGGTCGTCGCGATGACGAAGAAGGCGATTCGCCGGGCGCAGTCGTAGCGCCGGGCAGCCCGTCCACGATCTCGCGCGCCCACGTCACGTCGGGACGCGCGGCGCGCCGGTCGGCGAGCGCGTCGGGCACCTCGATCTCGAGCCGTACGAGCGCACCGCCCAGCGTCTTGCCGAAGGTGTCGCTGCGCAGCGACCGCGGGCCGCCGCCACCGAGCGCGCCGCGCAGCACGAAGTTGAGCGCGAGGACGTTGGGTGCCTCGTAGCGCGTGACGTCGCCGGTGCACCATCGCGCCGAAGTGCTCCCGCACCCGTTCCGCCGTGACCTCGCGCACGATGGTCTCGTACACGTCCGCGTCGTCGGCGAAGAGCGCCACGTTGGCGATGTCGCCCTTGTCGCCGGCGCGGTAGCCGCAGAGCTCGCGAGAGGCGGAGACGCGCCACGGTCACACCTCCTCGACGTGCACGGTGACGTGCGGGTCGACGAGGGCCTTCTCGACGAGCGTCGGCCAGATGCCGAGCAGCTCCGTCGGCCTGCCCGCCACCGCGGCCCATGCCCGTCATGCCCGGCCGGCGGCGCCGAGAGCGTGAGCGGCACCAGCTCCCGGCCGACGAGCGCAGCCGTCGCCCGGTCGTCGCAGCGCCAGGCGACGCGCAGCGACGACCTCGGGCGGCTCGTGGTCGTCGGCCGGGACGGTCGGGCCGCCGAGCGCGTCGACGCCCCAGAGCTCGACGCACCACTCGTCGACGGCGAGCCCGGCCATCTCGACCCGCTTCGCGAAGATCGCCGCGGCCGCCGTCGCCTTCTCCGTGCGCCTCGGGCCACGAGAACGCGACGCGGGCCTCGCCCGCCCAGCCGGCGTGGTGCGCGAGCAGCGCCTTGTAGGTGTCGGTCGCCGGCGTGCCGCGCACGCCGGTCGACGCGGACGCGGTCGTCGCCGAGGTCCTCGAAGCGTCGCGCTGACGTGAAGTCGGCGACGACGTCGGGCGACAGGTACGCGCGCCGGGTCGTGCACCTCGTAGAGGAGCTGGTGGCGCACCGTGTCGAAGCTCGACCCGCCCGCCCGAGGCGCGCGGGCTTGGTGATGACCGCGGTGCCGTCGGCGTCGACCTCGGCGATCGGGTACGGCAGGTCCCACGGGTGCGGCACGTCCACCAGTCGCCGGCTGAGGTTGCCGCCCGCGGTCTGGCCCGAGCACTCGAGCAGGTGGCCGACGAGCATGCCCGGCCGCGAGCGCGGTCCCAGTCGTCCCACGCCCAGCCGTGCTCGTGGACGAGCGGCGCGAGGAACAGCGCCGCGTCGGCGACGCGGCCGGTGATCACGATGTCGGCGCCCTGCGGCGAGCGCGTCGACGATCGGGCGCGCGCCGAGGTACGCCGAGGCGAACAGCGGCGGCGCCGGGGAACTCGGTCGAACGGCGCGCCGGTGTCGAGGTGCGCGAGCGGCGTCTCGCCGCGCGAGCGTCGTCCAGCGCGGCCGGTGAGGTCGTCGCCGAGCACGGTCGCGATCTTGATGCCGGAGACGCCCAGCTGCCTTCGCGGTCTCGGCGGCGGCACGGGCCGCCGCGGTCGGGTTGATGCCGCCCGCGTTCGTGATCACCTTCGTGCGGCCCGCGGCGACCTCGGGCAGCGCCGCGGCCAGGTACGCGGGCAGGTCGCGCGTGTAGCCCTGCGTCTCGTCGCGCTGGCGGTCCTTCTGCAGGATCGCGAGCGTCAGCTCGGCGAGCGCCTCGAGGCAGAGGTAGTCGACGCCCTCGGCGAGCAGACCCTCGACGGCGCGCGGGGTGTCGCCGTAGAAGCCCTGGCCACCGGCGACGCGCACGGCGTGCGCTCAGGCGCTGACCGGTGGGCGGCGGTCGGCCCACGGCCGCGCCGCCTCGAGCTGCGCGGCGACGCGGAGGAGCACGTCCTCGCGGTCCGTGCGACGCGACGAGCTGCACGCCGATCGGGAGGCCGTGCGTCGGCCATCCAGTAGAGCGGGAGCGAGATCGCCGGCTGCCCGGTGACGTTGAACGGCGCGGCGTACGCGGCGAACGGTGTCGCACGCGCGAGCCCGTGCCACGGGTCGTCGCGCGTCGCGGCCGATGTCGCCGAGGACGGCGGGAGGCTCCGCCATCGTCGGCGTGAGCAGCAGGTCGAAGCCGGCACCCCCGTCCGCTCGGCCGTCCACCACTGCGAGCATGCGCCGCGTCCACGCGTGCGCGCCGTTGAGCGCGTCGAGGTAGTCGATCGCCGTCATGTCGCGCGCCCATGCTCGTACTGCGCCCAGGTGAGCGGCTCGAAGTCGTCGGCGGCGACCTCGCGGCCGGCGAGCTGCGCGACTTCATCGACGTTCGACCGCACGCCCGTCGTCAGGATCGTCGTGAACAGGCCGAGGAGCTCGACCTCGTCGAACGCGGCGGGCGCGGCCTCCTCGACGTGGTGGCCGAGCGACTCGAGCAGGCGCGCCGCGTCCTCGGCGGCGGCGACGCACTCGTCGTCGGTGACCGCGAGGTCGCCGGGCGCTCGGGTGCGCAGCCCGATGCGGAGCCGTCCCGGGTCGGCGCCGACCTCGTCGAGCGTACGGACGCGCGGGCGGCGGCGCCGAGTACGGGTCGCCGGGCATCGAGCCCGTCGAGCGCGTCGAGGATCGCGGCGCTGTCGCGCACCGAGCGGGTGACGACGTGGCGGACGACGAAGCCGGCCCAGGCCTCACCGTCGTCGGGACCCATCGAGACGCGGCCGCGGCGCGGCTTGAGCCCGAAGAGCCCGCACGCGCTCGCCGGGATGCGGATCGAGCCGCCACCGTCGCCCGCGTGGCCGACGGGACCATGCCGGACGCGACCGCCGCGCCGATCCCGCCGCTCGAGCCGCCCGGGCTGTGTGCGGTGTTCCACGGGTTGCGGGTCGGGCCGTACGCCTCGGGCTCGGTGGTCGGCAGCAGCCCGAGCTCGGGGCAGTTCGTCTTGCCGATCGCGATGAACCCGGCCGCACGCAGCTTGCGCGACGAGGTAGCTGTCGTGGTCGGCGACGTAGCCCGATCTCCTTCAGGACGCGGTTGCCGAGGTGGCACGGATCGCCGGCCGAGCTGCCGTCGAGGTCCTTCAGCACGATCGGGACGCCGGGGAAGGGCGCGTCGCCGGCGATCGGCTGTGCCGCGGTGGCGCGCGCCTGGTCGAACAGCGGGTGGATGACGGCGTTGAGCTCGGGGTTGAGCTTCTCGATGCGCGTGATCGCCGCGTCGACGAGCTCGATCGGCGGCAGACGTCGCCCGACCGCACGAGCTCGGCCTGCGCGGTGGCGTCGAGGAACGCCAGACGTCGTGAGCTGCCATGGCGCGCACCGTACCCCGTGCGCGTCACCGCTGGTCGACCGCCGTCCGCCTCGCTACCAGCCGCCCAACTACCAGCCGCGCAGGTCGACCGCCCACGTGTCGATGATCGCCGCGTCCGGCGTCGAGCCGTCGGCGATCTGGAAGCGCTCGTGGTACGCGACGGTCGGGTCGACGTGCGCGGGCCGGACGCGGACACGGTCGCCGACCGTCGGCAGCGCCGCACCGTCGGCGGGGGAGAACGTCACGTGCTCGTCGGAGCAGAACCAGACGACGCCGCCCTCGACCGTCGGGTTCCCGTGGTCCATGCCGAGCGCCTTGAGACCGCAGTCGGCGACGGCGAAGCCCTCGCGCCCGTTCACCGAGATCACCGTGGCCTCGACGTGCAGCGAGAGGCGGAACGGCAGGTCGAGCTCGACGCGTACGCGGTGTCCATCAGCGCGTACGAGCCGGCCTGGATCTCGGTCGCGAGCGTCGTTGATGTCGTACGTCCCCGTCCCGCCGGCCGACACGACGTCGCCGCCGACGGCGTCGTGCGCCTGCGCGAGGACGGCCATCGACTCGGCTGTCTGGCGGACGCGCTCGGCGCGGTCGGGGAGCCCGACCACGTGGCCCTCGTAGCCCATGACGCCGCGCACCTCGAGGCCCTGCGCGCGCGCTGCATCGGCGAGCGCGCCCGCCTCGTCGACGTCGCAGCCGCAGCGCGGCATGCCGACGCTCACGTCGATCAGGCACTCGCGGATCCCCGCACGGGCCGCGGCCTCGATCGTCGCCATCGAGTCGACGGCGACCGTGACGCGCGCGTCGAGCGCGGCGAGCATCGCGAGGCGCTCGGGGTCGACCACCTCGTTGGCGAGCAGCAGGTCGTCGACGAGGCCGGCGGCGGCGAGGCCGGCGATCTCCCGCGGCGTCGCGCACGTGAAGCCCGTATGACCGTGCGCGTGCTGGTCGCGGGCGAGCGCGGTGCACTTGTGGGCCTTCACGTGTGGACGACAGCGCGTCCCCGGGAGCGCCGCAGCCATCGTGGCGAGGTTCTCCTCGACCGCGGTCGCGTCGACGACGAGCGCGGGCGTCGAGAGATCACCGACCTTCATGAGCGGAGCCTTGCACGATCGCGTGTCAGGATCGCGGTGTGCCGACCCCTGCCGAAGCGCGGCCCCCGACCGACCGCGACTGGCACACGGACGAGCTGCCGCCGACGCCGCAGCGCGACTTCCTGATCCCCGCTGAGCGCTGGGTCGAGGCACCCGACGAGGTCCGCAAGCTCGGGGACGATCTCGAGATCGAGCTGGTGGCCTACAAGCGGAGGATCGGGCGCTGGCTGCTGTGGCGCGCCGGGCCGGCGCGCGGCGCAGATGCGCGCGTACGCGGCGGTCGACGCGGACGATCTGACGCGGGTGTCGACGTTCCGCCTGTTCCCCGACGGATCCGGCGACGGCACCGGCCCCGACGGCTCCCACCACACCCGCTTCCGCTCCTGGAAGGAGTCCCTCCGCGACAGCTGACGTCGTCGTTGGTTGCGTCCCTCACCCGCATGTAGGGGTCAGGGACGCAGGTCCGAGCGCACGGTCGTGCGTCTCTCACCTTCGAATCCGCGGGTGAGGACGCATCCAGGGAGAGTCATTCGCGGATGACGTCGGCGGGGTCCTTGTCGGTGCGGAGGCCGAGGAAGACGGGCTGGCGCAGGACGCCGTCGGTCGTCCACTCGGTGAACTTCGACCTCGACGACGACGTCGGGCTCGACCCACACCGGGCCCTTCAGCCGCGGCGGCGTCTCGGCGAACGGGCTCGAGTCGCGCCGCACGAGCCGCTCCTGCAGCGCGTCGCGCCCCGCGTCGTCGATGCCGGACCCGACGCGTCCCGCGTACCGGAACGTCCCGCCCGGCTCGTCGTGGTACCCGACGAGCAGCGACCCCACGGTGCCCGACAGCCGGCCCTCGCCCGGCAGCCAGCCGCCGACGACGAGCTCCTGGCGGGCCGACAGCTTGTACTTCTGCCATGCGGTCGTCCGCTTGCCGGGGCGGTACGGCGCGTCGGTGCGCTTGGCGACGACCCCCTCCATCCCGAGCGCGCGTGCCGTCGCGACCGCGAGGTCGGCGTCGCCCTCGACGACCTTCGGCGTCTGCCACGTGCCGCCGGCGAGCGCGAGCTTGTCGAGCAATGCCCGGCGCTCGCGCCACGGCAGCGACGTCACGTCGCGTCCGTCGAGCCGCAGCACGTCGAACAGCATCAGCGTCGCGGCGTGCTCGTGCTTCTGGATCTCGTTGAAGCTGGGCCGCCCGGCCTCGTCGAGCACGACCAGCTCGCCGTCGAGCACGACGTCGTCGACCGGGAGCGCGTCGGCGAGCGGTGCCAGCTCGGGGTACCGGGCGCTGAGGTCGTTGCCGCGTCGCGAGACGATCCGGACCGTTCCCGCCGTCCACGCCGACGATCGCGCGGTAGCCGTCCCACTTCATCTCGTACGCCCACTCCGGTCCGCGCGGGCACCTCCGGACACGCGGTCGCCAGCATCGGCGACGGCAGCGGTGCGCTCATGCAGGGACCTGCAGCTCGCGCCGCAGCACCTTCCCGCCCGGCGAGCGCGGGATGGCGTCGACGAGCACGACCTGCTTGGGGAGCTGGACGCGCGACAGGTGATCACCGGCGAACTCGCGCAGCGCCTCGACCGTCGGAGGCGCGGCAGGGTCCTCGGCGACGACGAACGCGACGACGCGCTCGCCCCACTCCTCGTCGGGCGCACCGGTCACGCACACGTCGCGGACGCCGGGCGCGCCGGTCAGCACGGCCTCGACCGCGGTGGGGCTGACGTTGACGCCACCCGACACGACGAGGTCCTTCAGCCGGTCGACGACTCGCAATCGCCCGTCGACGCGCGCGCCGAGGTCGCCGGTGCGGAACCAGCCGTCCTGCGTCAGCGCGGCCGCCGACGCGTCCGGGTCGTTGCGGTAGCGGGCCATCACCATCGGACCCGCCACCAGGATCTCGCCGGCGGTCGCGCCGTCAGCGCCGTCCGAGAGCTCGACGTGCGCACCGTCGATCGGGACGCCGTCGACGACGACACCACCCCACGTCTCGGAGAGCCCGTACGCGTCGGCGATGCGAGCACCGCGCGCCTCGGCACGCGCCCGCAGCTCGTCCGGCAGCGGCGCGCCGCCGAGCACGAGGACGCGGTACGCGTCGAGCGGCGCATCGGCCGCGAGCAGCCGGGCGAGCATCGTCGGGACGAGCGACGCGACGGTCGCGCCGACGTCGGCCGGTGCCGACGCCACCGCGGCGACGTCGAACCCCGGGTGCACGCTCAGCGGTGTCCCGGTCACGCGTGCGCGAGCCAGGATCGCGAGCCCGGCGACGTGGTGCAGCGGCACGCACACGAGGGCGCGGTCGTCGGGCTCGCGCCCGACCGCGCGAGCGAACCCGTGGCCGATCGCGGTCGCCCCGGCGGTGGTGAGCTCGACGCACTTCGGCTCTCCGGCGGTCCCCGAGGTGACGACCACGGCGGCGATGCCGTCGCCGACGGGGATCCCGTCGGCCCGCGGGCGCCGGCCGTCGGCGTCGAGCAGGTGGGTGGGCGCCAGGGCGCCGAGCGTCCGGGTCACCGCCGCGGCCGGGGCGGTGGGGTCGACGACCGCGACCGCCTCGTCGCGGTCCCAGCACTCGCCCACGGCCGTGGCGGCCTCCGGACGGGGCAGGAGCACGGCGGTCAGCGGGCGGTCGGGCACGCGGCCACGGTACGGCCCCGGTTGGGACCCGCTCCCGCCGGCGCGTACCGTAGGAGCGATCACTCCCAACGTCCGTCCCGATCCCGCCGTCCCCGACCGGAGGTCCCCATGGCCAACCAGCAGCCGTCCACCGGCGACGAGGCCGCGGTGGAGAACCCGATCCGGCCGGCCGCCGACTGGAAGCCCGGCGACGTCGACTTCACCGACGTCCGCTACGAGACCGCCGAGCTCGAGGGCGGCCGGGTCGCGAAGATCACCATCAACCGGCCCGAGGTGCGCAACGCGTTCCGCCCGCGCACGCTGTTCGAGCTGCGGGACGCGTTCGAGCTCGCGCGCGACGACCCGGAGGTCGGGGTCATCGTGCTCACCGGCGAGGGGCCGCTCGCGTTCTGCTCCGGCGGCGACCAGCGCATCCGTGGCGACGACGGCTACGTCGACGACGACGGCATCGGGCGTCTGAACGTGCTCGACCTCCAGGTGCAGATCCGGCGCGTGCCCAAGCCCGTCGTCGCGATGGTCGCGGGCTACGCGATCGGCGGCGGCCACGTGCTGCACGTCGTCTGCGACCTCACCATCGCCGCCGACAACGCACGGTTCGGCCAGACCGGACCCAAGGTCGGCTCGTTCGACGGCGGGTACGGCTCGGGGCTCCTCGCGCGGATCGTCGGGCAGAAGAAGGCGCGCGAGATCTGGTACCTGTGCGACGAGTACGACGCCGAGGAGGCGCGCGCGCTCGGTCTCGTGAACACGGTCGCGCCGCTCGCCGAGCTCGAAACGGTCACGATCGAGTGGTGCGCCAAGATGATGCGACACAGCCCACTCGCGCTCCGCATGTTGAAGGCGTCGATGAACGCGGCCGACGACGGTCTCGCCGGCATCCAGCAGCTCGCGGGCGACGCGACGCTCCTGTACTACATGACCGAGGAGGCGCAGGAGGGCAAGCGCGCGTACCTCGAGAAGCGCCGCCCGGGGTTCGACCGCTTCCCGAAGCGTCCTTAGATGGACGTCCGGGCCGCGTCAGGCGGTGCGAACGACCGCGGCCGGGGTACCCCCGGCCGCAGAGAGCACCGCAGTGGAGGTGGTATCGGACTCTGGCTCGCCGGCGCGCGCCCACGGACGCTCGGGGTCGCGGTCGCGCCGGTCCTCGTCGGCACGGCCGCGGCGCACGGTGACGGCACCGACATCTCGTGGGTGCGCGCCCTGCTCGCGCTCGTCGTCGCGCTCGCGCTCCAGGTCGGCGTCAACTACGCGAACGACTACAGCGACGGCGTGCGGGGCACCGATGCCGAGCGGAAGGGTCCGGTCCGCCTCACGGCGTCAGGGCTCGCGTCACCCTCGGCCGTGCGCACGGCTGCGCTCCTCGCGCTCGTCGTCGCCGCGCTCGCGGGCTTCGTGCTCGCCGCCCTGACCACGTGGTGGCTGCTGCTGCTCGGCGCGGCGGCCATCGCCGCCGCGGTGCTCTACACCGGCGGCCCCCGCCCCTACGGGTACTCGGGTCTCGGTGAGCTCATGGTGCTTGCCTTCTTCGGGTTCGTCGCGACCGCCGGCTCCGCCTTCGTGCAGGCCGAGCACGTGCCGGCCACCGCATGGTGGGGGTCGGTCGTCGTCGGGGCGATCGCGTGCGCGCATCCTGCTCGTGAACAACATCCGCGACGTGCCCACCGACACGGTCGCGGGGAAGCGCACGCTCGCGGTGCGCATCGGTGACCGTCGCGCGCGAGCGCTCTTCGCCGGGTGCTTCGCGGTCGCCTACGCCGCCGTGATCGTCACCGTGCTCGACGCGCCGTGGGCGGCGCTCGCGCTCGCCACCGCACCGTGGGCGCTGGTGCTCGCGCGGCGGGTGCTCGTCGCGACCGCGCCGCCGCAGCTCGTCGCCGTCCTCGTCGCCACGGCGCGCCTGGAGCTCCTCACGGCCGCGCTCCTCGCCGTCGGCCTCTGGATCGGCTGATGCGTCGTCACGAGCTCCGCATCGGCGGACGCGCCGTCACCCTCGTGGAGGGACCCGCGGGGTGGGGCGAGTGCTCGCCGCTCCCGGGCTATCCGTGCGATCCCGCGTTGGCGTTGCGCAGTGCCGAAGAGGCCGCGCGCGACGGCTTCCCGCCGCCGCACCGGGCGAGCGTGGCGGTGAACGCGCTCGTCGACGGCGCCGACTTCGATGCTGACGCACTGGCCGGGTTCCCGGCGGTGAAGGTCAAGGTGCGCGTCCCCGGCGACATCGATCTCGTCGCGCGCGTGCGCGACGCCGTCGGACCGACGGTCGCCCTGCGTGTGGACGCGAACGGTGCGTTCGACGTCGAGACCGCGGTCCGGCTGCTGGCCGACCTCGCCCGCTACGACATCGAGCTCGCCGAGCAGCCCGTCGCGACGCTCGACGAGCTCGCCGTGGTCCGCCGGCGCTCAACGATCCCTGTCGCGGCCGACGAGTGCGTGCGCGGCATCGACGACGCGCGCCGCCTCCGCGAGCTCGATGCGGCCGATGTCGTCGTGCTCAAGGTGCAGCCGCTCGGTGGTGTGCGTGCCGCGCTCGACGTGGCCGACGCGGCCGGCGTGCCGGCGCTGCCCACGTCGATGATGGAGACGTCCGTCGGACTCGCCGCGGGGCTCGCTCTCGCGTGCGCGCTGCCGACGCTCACGCTCGCGTGCGGCCTCGGCACCGCCGGCGCGCTCGGTGGCGACGTCACGTCGTCGCCCCTTGCACCCGTCGACGGCCGGCTCACGCTGCGCACCGTCGTGCCCGATCGACGCGCTGCTCGTGCGCTACGCGGATGCCGACCGCTCGAGCCAGGTCGTGAGCTCGTGAGCGACCGCTTCGGGCCGCTCGAGGTGCAGGGCGTGACCAGCCTTGGGGACCACCGCGATCGTCGCGTTGTCGCCGATCGCCGCCGCCATCCGTGTGCCGAGGTCGTTGTACGTGCGGTCCCACTGTCCGGTCATGACGAGGACGGGCATCTCCAGCGAGCCGAGCCGGTCCCAGAGCGGCTCCTGCGCGCCCTGCCCGAGGTCGCGCAGCTGGTGCTGGAGCCGCGGCACGGTGTTGGCGCGCGTCCGGATCTCGAGCTGGGAGAGGTCGCGCGGCAGGGTCTCGAAGAGCCGCTGGTCGAGCCACCGCTCGAGGAACGGCCCCACCCCGTCGCGCTGCACGTCGTTCGCGAGCCGTTCGTCGGCCTCGCGGCGCGCGCGCCGCTCGCGCCGCTGCCGCGATGCCGGCGGTGCCGCTCATGAGCACGAGCGACTCGACGAGCGCCGGGCGGTCGAGCGCGAGCTGCAGGCAGAGCCGAGCGCCCATCGAGTAGCCGACCCACGTGCCCGAGCTGCCGCGGTGCCCGAGCGCATCGGCCGTGGTGACGAAGTCGAGGCCGTCGGGCACCTCGATCGCCTGCACGTCCCAGTCCGCCGGCAGGAGCCGCTCGACGGGCTCCCACGAGCGGCTGGTGAGGCTGAAGCCGTGCACGAGACGGAGACGCACCGGGGCATCCTCGCACGTCACCCGGCGCACGAGCACAGCAGGCGTGCACGATGAGCCGTGACGTGACGACGTCGTTCGCGCGCACGCTCGTGGACGAGTGGGCCCGCAACGGTGTGACGCACGCCGTCGTCGCGCCCGGCTCCCGTTCCACCCCGCTCGCCTTGGCGCTCGCGGCGGACGTGCGGATCGACGTGCACGTGCTCGTCGACGAGCGCTCGGCCGGTGGCTTCGCCGTCGGCATCGGGCGGGCGAGCGGAGCACCGGCCGTGCTGGTGTGCACTTCGGGCACCGCCGCCGCGCTGTTCCACGCGGCGGTCCTCGAGGCGCACCACGGGCGTGTCCCGCTCGCTCGTCTGCACCGCCGATCGGCCGCCCGAGCTGCGCGACGTCGGCGCGGGCCAGACGATCGACCAGACCCGCCTGTACGGCGACGCCGTCCGCTGGTCGCACGATCCCGGTCCGCCCGAGGACCGGCCGGGCGCGGGCGACCTGTGGCGTCACGTCGCGGCGCGCGCCGTCCACCACGCGATCGGTCCGCCCGCCGGCCCCGTGCACCTCAACCTCCCGTTCCGCGAGCCGCTCGTCCCGACGGGCGAGCCGCTCGTCGAAGCGCCCGGCCGTGCCGACGGTGCGCCGTTCGTGTCCGCCATCGGTGCGCAGCGGACGCCCGAACCCACGTCCGTCGAAGCGCTGGCGCGCCGCCGTGCGCGCACATCCACGGGGTGTGCTCGTCGCGGGCTGGGGTGCCGAGGTCGAGCCCACGACGGCCACTCGCTTCGCCGAGGCCGCCGGTTGGCCGGTCCTCGCCGATCCGCTGTCGAACCTCCGCTGCGGTCCGCTCGCGGTGTCGACCTACGACGCCGTCGCGCGCGAGCCCGCGAACCTCGAGCACCTCGAGCCGGAGATGGTGGTGCGCGTCGGTGCGCCGCCGACGAGCAAGGCGCTCAACGGCTGGCTCGAGCGCGACGTGCCCACGGTGCTGGTCGACCCCGACGGCGTGTGGCTCGATCCGGCTCGCCGCGCGACGACGCGGATCGCCGCCGATGCCGGCCCGCTGCTGGACGCGGTCGCCCTCGTCCTCGAGCAGGACACGGAGCCCGATCGGGCATGGCTCGACGGGTGGCGGCAGGTCGAGGACACGGCGCGTCGAGTCCTCGACGAGGCGTGCGACGCCGATCCCGACCCGTTCGAAGGGCGGGTCGCCCGCGATGTCGTCGCGGCCGTCCCCGACGGCACGACGCTGGTGGTCGCATCGAGCATGCCGGTCCGTGACGTCGAGTCGTTCGCGCAGCCGCGCGCGGGTGTGCGCTTCCTCGCGAACCGTGGCGTGAACGGGATCGACGGGTTCGTCGGCGACGGTGCTCGGCGTGGCGACCGGCGACGCGTCGCGACCGGTGGTCGCGCTGCTCGGCGACCTCTGCTTCCTGCACGACCAGAACGCGCTGATCGGTGCTGCCGCGCGTGGCGTCGACGCGGTCTTCGTCGTCGTCGACAACGACGGTGGCGGGATCTTCTCGTTCCTTCCGCAAGCCGGCGCCTCGAGCGTGGGTGCCGACGACTTCGCGACCCTGTTCGCGACACCACACGGCGTCGATCTCGCCCGGGTCGCGGCGGTCCACGGGATCCCCTGCGCCGAGATCGAGAAGGCGAGCGAGCTGCCGGCGGCGGTGACCGACGGGATCCGCGCCGGTGGCATCCGGATGGTGCTCGTCCGCACCGACCGCGACGACAACGTCGCGCGCCACCGCACGGTCTGGACCGCGGTGGCTGGCGCGCTCAGGTAGGACGCGCGCTCCGTGAGCGCACGTCCCGAACACCGAGCGCGCGGAGCATCGGCTCCAGCTTCGCCTCGGTCTCGCGCCACTCGGCCTCGGCGACCGAGCCCGCGACGATGCCGGCACCGGCGTGCAGCGTCGCCTGCTCCCCGTCGATGACGGCACCGCGGAGCGCGACGCCCCATTCGCCGTCGCCGCGTGCGTCGATCCACCCGACCGGGCCCGCGTACCGGCCGCGTCGGATGCGGCTCGAGCGCGGCGATCGTGTGCAGCGCGGCGTCGCGCGGCACGCCACCCACCGCGGGCGTCGGATGGAGCGCGGCGGCGAGCGAGTACGCGTCCGGAGCGGGCTCGGAGAGCCGCCCCTCGATCGGGGTCACGAGGTGCCCGACCGACGCGAACTGCACGACCCGCGGGCGCTCCGGGACGATCGAGCGTCGTGCACGACGGCGCGAGCGCGGCGGCGATGGCCTGCGGCACCGGCCGGTGCTCCCGCGCGTCCTTCTCGGAGTCGTGGAGGCGGGCGAGCGCGTCGTCGCCGTTGCCGACGACGGTCCCCGCCATCGGACGAGACTCGACCTCCAGGCCGCGTCGCCGCACGAGCAGCTCGGGGGTTGCGCCGACGAGCCCCTCCGACGCGTAGACGAAGCAGCCGGGCTGCTCGTCGCGCAAGCGGCCGACGACGCGTCGGACGTCGATCGGACGGTCCGCCGTGACGTCGACCCGGCGGGCGAGCACGACCTTCTCGAGGTCGTCGCGCTCGATGATCTCGAGGGCGTGGCGCACGATCTCGCACCACTCGTCGTGCGTGGTGCGCGCCGCGACGGTGAATGCACGTGGCGCCTCGGTCCGGTCGGGACCGGCGGGCACCGACGGCGCGAGCTGCGTGACCCAGCGCCGCCCGTCGGGCAGGCAGCCGACGATCCGCTGCGGGACGACGAGCGCGGCGGGACTCGGTGAGGTCGAAGGGGAGCGCGCCGACGGCGAGCGGGCCGGTGCCCGGCGCCCCCACCTCGTCGTCGTGCTCGATCGCCGCGAGGAACGCCGTCGCCGAGCGCGGCTCCACGAGGGCCGCCACGCCCGCGGTGACGAAGCCGATCCCGTCCTGGATCCAGGCGAACCCGTCGGGAGCCAGGTGCTCGACGAGGTCGTCGCGCTCGTCGACCGCCCGCGTCACGGCGCGGAGCTCGGTGTGCCGCGCCGAGGCGACGGTCATGCCCGCGTCCCCGTGAGGAGCTGCACGGACCCGCCCATCATCGTGACCCGCTCCACGTCGGTGAAGCCGGCCGCGGAGAGCGATGCCACGAGCGCCGTCGGCTCGGGCAGGTACGCCGTGGACTTCGGGAGGTAGCGGTACGCGTCGGCATCGTCCGCGAGGAGCCGCCCGATGCACGGGGACGGCGCCACGGAACCAGACCGCGTTGCCGGCCCGCAGCACCGGGTTCGACGGGACCGCCGCGTCGAGTGCCGCGAACCGCCCGCCCGCGCGCAGCACGCGTCCGACCTCAGCGAACACGGTCGGGAGCGCGACGAAGTTGCGCAGCGCGAACCCGCAGACGACACCGTCGAACGACGACGATGCGAACGGGAGGACGGCGCCGTCGCCCCGCACCAACGGCGCGGACGCAGTCGCCGGCGTGGAGCATGCCGGCCGAGATGTCGACGCCGACCGGTGCGTAGCCCGCGTGGGCGGCGTCACGGGTCAGGTCGCCCGTGCCGCACGCGAGATCGAGCACGCGTGCTCCGGGCCCGAGCGAGAGGGACTCGACGGTGCGGGCGCGCCAGGCACGATCGCGGCCGAGGGAGATGACGCGGTTGACCCGGTCGTAGTCGGGCGCGACGCGGTCGAACATCTCCTCGACCGCGCGCCGCTTCTCCGGACCCTCGGGAAGGGCGCCGTCGGTGCCGAGCACGCGCGTGCCCATCAGGCGCCCCAGCCGGGTTGGCTCGACGCAGCAGCCAGCTCGACGTGGTCACCGACCGACTCGAGGTGCTCGCGCGCCACCTCCAGCAGCACGCTTCGGAAGTGGTTGGCCACGAGCATCGTGACCGTCGGCAGCATCGTGCGGAACGCCTCGACGAGGCGCTCGGCGCGCTCGGCGTCGCTGATCGGCGCGTCCCGCAGCGGCGCGCGCACGTGATCGTCGAACATCGACACGGCCGCTTCGGCGATCCCGCGTGTCATCTCGTGCTGGCGGCGCGCGAGCGCGAGGAGGTCGGGGAGCGGCAGGCCCGCCTCGAGCAGCCGCATGCCGGCCGTGACGATCTGCGCGTCGCTCGCGGCGTAGCCCTCGACGCCGTCGCGCTGCTGCGGCACGAGCAGCCCCGCCTGCACGACGGACTCGAGCAGCACGCTCGGGACGCCGGTCGTGGCGGCGAGCTCGTCGAGCGTGAGCAGGTCGTCTCGCGTCTCGTCGGCGACCGCGGCGGCGAGCGGCGCGTCCGCCGCGTCGAGCTCGCCGTCGAGCAGGCGGCGGATCAGCGCGAGTGACAGCCCCCGGTCCTGGAGGTCGCGGATCCGGGCCAGCCGTTCCTCGTGCTCGGGCCCGTACCAGGCGACGCGTCCCTCCCGCCGGGGCGGCGGGAGCAGCCGGCGCTTCTGGTAGAAGCGGATCGTGTCGACCGAGACGCCCGTCGCTCGGGCCAGATCGGCGACCCGGAGGTCGGCGACGCGGTGCTCGGCGGACGTGCTGGCGGCCACGTCCCGATCATAGGAGCAACTGCTCCCACGATCAGCCTCAGGCGTCGTCGTTCCAGACGGGCTGGCGCTTCTCGGCGAACGCGGTCGCCCCCTCGATCGCGTCGCCGCTCGCGATGAGCGTGCGGGCCAGCTCGTACGTCAGGTCCCAGCCGCCGGCTTCGTCGCGGTCGACCGCCCCACGGACGAGCGCCCGCGCGGCCCGCACCGCGCTCGGCGAGTTCTCCATGATCAGCTCGGCGAGCTCGACGGCGGTCGTGACGACGTCGGCGGTGGGGACGACCCGGTTCACGAGACCGACGGCGTGCGCTCGCTGTGCGGGGATCGGGTCGCCCGTCATGACGATCTCGAGCGCGAGCGCCATCGGGACCCGCTTCGCCAGCCGGATCGGGCCGCCCGCGGCCGCGAGCAGCCCCCGCTTCGCCTCCGGGAGCCCGAACGTCGCGTCCTCGGACGCCACGACGAGGTCGCACGCGAGGACGAGCTCGAACCCGCCGGCGAGGGCGGGTCCGTTCACGGCGGCGATGATCGGCTTCGACACCTCACGGCGAGCCAGCCCGCCGAAGCCGCCCCGCTTCGTCTCGATGTTCAGGCCCTCGCCGCGGGCGACCACCTTGAGGTCGGCGCCCGCACAGAACACCGGACCGTTGCCGGTGAGCACGATCACCCGCACCTCGCGATCCGCCTCGAGCTCGTCGAGTGCGGCCTCGATCGCCTGTGAGACCTCGGGGCTCACAGCGTTGCGGGCCTCGGGACGGTTCAGCGTCAGGATCTCGACGCGTCCCGCGTCGCTCACGTTCCAGCACCATCGTCGGCTCCCCTCGATCGGCGGCGCACGCTACCAACCGCTCCGGCAGGGCAGAATGGCCGGACACATCCCGAGCAGGTGGGAGTCGCGATGTCGACCGTCTTCACGAAGCAACGTGAGCAGGAGCGGATCGAGGGACCGCGACGCACGCCGCGCCCCACCGATCGCATCAGCGAGCAGGTGAGCCTGGCGCTCGGGGTCATGTGGCTCGTCGGGTACGTCGCGGTCGGCGCGCTCGAGCCGGAGACGCACCATTCGCTCCCGGTCATCGCGATCGTGCTGACGGTGCTGTTCCACCTGGCGCTCGCCGCGATGGTCGTGGGTCTCGTCGCCCGTCGTCGCTGGGGCATCACCGCGTCGCTCGGCGCGTCCGCGCTCTTCCTGGCCGGCACCGTCGCCTGTCCGACGACCGGTCACCACACGATGGGTGTGTGGTGGCTCGGGCAGATGGCGATCTCGCTGGCGCTCGTCGTCGGCAGCGTCGTCGCGCTGCAGCTGAGCCAGTCGGAGGGCGGCTTGGCCGCCCGGAGAGGGTAGAGACCGAGCTCGCGAGGTCTCCCGAGGGGCGAGCGGTCAGGCGGCTGAGGTCGTCGACGTCACCGGGGGATCGCGGACCTCGGCGTCGAAGCCGGGCCGCAGCAACCTGACCGCGACCAGCGTCACGGCGAGGATGACGGCCGCACCCGCGGTCGTCGCACGCAGACCGATCCCGTCGGCGATCCAGCCCTGCACGACGCTGCCGATCGGGTAGAGCACGCCGAGCAGCACCATGAGCGCGCTCATCACACGCCCACGCATCTCGTTCGGCGCGCGCAGCTGCGCGACGGTCGTGAAGCTCGACAGGCAGCACAGGTACGCGGCGCCGACGAAGAAGATCGCGACCACACCGACTTCCAACGTCGGCGCGAGCGCGTACGCCACGAGCGCCGGCGGGAGCGCGACGAGACCCCCGAGCAGCACGAGTCGATGGCCGAAGCGTGCGGCGAGCGGACCGAGCGCCAGCGCCATGAGCACCGCACCCACACCCTGCGCGGTGACCAGCGCGGCGGTGCCCGTGTCCTCGTTGTCGAACACGGTGAGCGCCATCGCGGGCACGAGCGCGATGAACGGTGCCGCGAGCAGTGAGTTCAGGCCGAGGTAGGCCATGACGGCGCGGATCCCCGGTTCTCGGCGCGAGTAGCGCAACCCGTCGCGGATCGCCTCCCGGATCGACTCGCCCTCCTTCGGCGTCGGCACGGGGAGGCGGAGTGGGGCGACCGCGAGGATCACCGCCACGAAGCTCAGCGTGTTGACGGCGAACGCCCACTCGAACCCGCCGATGTCGATCACCACGCCGGCGAGTGCCGGACCGATCACGCGACCGAGGTTCCACTGCGCGGACCCGAGCGCGACCGCGCTGGCGAGCTCCTCGCGGGGGACGAGGTCGGGCATCAGCGACTGGTACGAGGGGAACCCGATCGCCTGGGCGCAGCCCGACGCGAGCACGATGAGCGTGACGCCGAGCGGGTGCGCGGCGTCGAGCGCGGCGAGCACCGTGAGCAGCGCCGCGAGGCACGTCTGGACCGCCGTCGTCGTGAGCAGCAGCCGTCGGCGGGGGATGCGGTCGGCGAGCGCGCCACCCAGCGGGCCGAGGAGCCCCATGGGGAGGAAGCCCGCGGCGGCGACGAGCCCGGCCCACCCCGCTTGGCCGGTCTCCGTCGTGACGAGGACGCCGACGGCGACCGTCTCCATCCACGTGCCGATGTTCGACGCGAACGCGCCCGTCCACAGCGCCGCGTAGCGGCGGTGACGGAACGGAGCGAGCGACGTGGGGAGCGGCATCGCCGCTCGCTACTCGACGATGTCGCGCGGGGCGGCGGTGAAGAAGTCGGCGAGGTAGAGCGCGTCGTCGAGCGGCGGGCCGTCGCAGTCGAGCGCTTCCACCTGCGCGCGGCTGCGGCGCCCGGTCGCGGTCCGCAGGAACTCGAAGCGCGTGGTGCGCAACGTGCGCACCGGCTCACCGGGACCGAGCTGGTACGTGCCGTCCTCGATCACGAGCTCGAGCGCGCCGTCGGCGAGCCCCACCGGCGTGGCGGCGTCCACGAACCACGCGAACGCGACCTCGGCCGCGGTCGAGTCGCGTCCGCCCGGCTCGCCGAGCGCGCCGCGGATGTCCTGCTCGTGCGTCCAGACGTCGAACACCATCTGCCCGATCGGCTGCCCGATCTCGTTGAGCATCGGCTCGACGGTGCCGGCGTGCTCGTTCCAGTCGTCGAGCACCGCGGCGAACTCCCAGTCGCGTCGCTTGTCGACTTGCGCCGCCGTCCACGCGTTCGTCGCTACGCCGGCCATGTTCCCGTTCGACACGTCGTCGCAGACGCCCACCATGTGGGCGACGACATCACGGACGCGCCACTCGGGTGTGGCCGGCGCGAGCCGCTCGACGTCCGCGTCGGGCCGGTCGCGCAGCAGGTCGGTGACCCGGACGCGCACGTCGCGGTACGCGGCCTCGTAGTCGGTCTCGGTCACGCGTGCTCCGATCCGGCCGACGCGATGCCGACCGGACAGCTGACGCCCGTGCCACCGAGACCGCAGTAGCCACCGGGGTTCTTCGCCAGGTACTGCTGGTGGTAGTCCTCGGCGTAGAAGAACGACCCGGCCTCGGCGATCTCGGTGGTGATGGTGCCGTACCCCGCGGCGTCGAGCGACTGCTGGAACATGTCGCGCGACGCGAGCGCGGCGTCGCGCTGCGCCTCGCTCGTCCAGTAGATGGCCGAGCGGTACTGCGTGCCGACGTCGTTGCCCTGGCGCATGCCCTGCGTCGGGTCGTGCGACTCCCAGAAGTGCTTGAGGACCTGCTCGTACGTGACGCGCGCGGGGTCGAAGACGACGAGCACGGCCTCGGTGTGCCCCGTCCGGCCGCTGCAGACCTCTTCGTAGGTCGGGTTGGGCGTGTGCCCGCCCGCGTAGCCGACCGCCGTCGTGTAGACGCCGTCGAGCTCCCAGAACGCGCGCTCCGCGCCCCAGAAGCAGCCGAGCCCGAACACGGCCTGCTCGAGGCCGTCGGGGAAGGGCGGCCGCAGCGGCGTGCCGAGGACGTCGTGGCGCTCGGGGACCGGCATCGACGTGTCGCGGCCCGGCAGCGCCTCCGTGGCATCGACCATCTTGGTCTTGCTCCCGAACAGTGCCATCAGCGTCGTCCTCCCGCTCGACACGCGCGCCGCTCGACGCACGCGGACCGCGACGGCGGCCGCGTCAGACGACGCTACGCCGTCTGCGAGAGGGCATTCGCTGCCGACGCCCGTCCGGGACGACGTCGCGCCCCGGACGAGACGGAGGTCACTTCCCGGTCAGGCGATCCCAGAACGAGCGCTTCGGCTCCACCGGCGGCGCGCTCGAGCCGAGGCCGGTGGACGGGGCCGCAGGCGGGCTCGGGGTGGGCGCCGGTGCCGGCGCCGGAGCAGCCGGGGTGACCGGACGGGCAGGAGCCGCCGCGGGCGCCGCGACCGGCGCCTTCGGGGTGGTCGAGCGCTTCGCCGGCGCCTTCTTCGTCGTCCGGCGCTTGGCGGGCTTGCGGGCCGTCGCCTTCTTCTTGCGGCCGGTGGTCTTCTTGAGGCTCGTCGCCTTCTTGCGCCGCGCCGGGGCCTTCTTGGTGGTGCGGCGCTTGGCGGGCTTGCGCGCGGTCGCGTTCTTCTTGCGGGGCGCTGGGGCCTTCTTGGTGGTGCGGCGCTTGGCGGGCTTGCGGGCCGTGGCCTTCTTCTTGCGGCCGGTGGTCTTCTTGCGGGCGGGTGCCTTCTTGCGCGTGGCCGTCCTGGTCGTGCGTCGCTTCGTCGCGGGACGCTTCGTCTTGCGGGCCCCCGCCTTGCGAGTCGACTTGCGCCGTGTGCTCGAGCGCTTCGCCGGCATCTCGGCTCCCCCTCTGTCCGCCTGAGATCGCCCGGCATCCTGCCATACAGGAGGGCGGATTCGAGGAATTCGTCCGGGTTACGCTCCCGCTCGTGAGCTCGTCGACGGACAAGCTGCCCGACGCCGACACCACGAACCTCGGCGTCACGCAGCACCGCGGCACGGTCGGGAAGTGGCGCTACGCCCTCGCGACGGGGAACGCGCCCGAGGGCTCCCTCGACGCGGTGACGCGCTGGATCATCCTCGTGCGCGCCTCCGTCCTGCCGATGACCCTCACCGCCGGCTTCGTGGCCGGGCTGCTGGCGTGGTGGAACGCCGAGGGCGATGTCGACGTCTGGCTCTGGGCGCTCGCGACCCTCGGGATCGTGTGCGCCCACATGGCGAACAACCTGATGAACGACCTGTGGGACCTCCAGGTCGGCACCGACTCCGAGCAGTACCCGCGGGCCCTCTACGCACCGCATCCGGTGCTGTCCGGGATGACGTCGCGGAAGGGGCTCGCCGTCCGGGCGCTGCTCGTGAACGTCCTCGACCTCGCGATCCTCGTCGTGCTCGCGATCGAGCGCGGCTGGCCGATCGTCGCCTTCGCGCTCGGCGGCTTCCTCCTCTCGGTCGCGTACACGGCGCCGCCGCTACGGCTGAAGAAGCACGGCCTGGGCGAGCCCACCGTGTTCGTGGTGTGGGGCCCGCTCATGGTCGGCGGCACCTACTACGCGGCGGTCGGGTCGATCCCGGCCGAGGTGCTGCTCGCGTCCGTGCCCTACGCGCTCCTGTGCACGGCCGTCCTCATGGGCAAGCACATCGACAAGATCCCGTGGGACGAGCCCGACGGGACGCGCACGCTGCCCGTGATCCTCGGTGAGGCGCGCGCCCGCCACGTGACCCAGGCGATGATGGCCGCCTTCTACCCGCTCGTCGTCGTGCTGGTGGCGGTCGGCACCATGCCGGTGCTGTCGCTCGTGTGCCTCGTGGGCGTCGTGCGCCTCGTGAAGGTGTGGGGCCCGTTCTCGCGGCCGAAGCCCGAGGCGCCACCGCCGGGCTTCCCGATCTGGCCGCTCTGGTTCGCCGCGATCGCGTTCGTGCACACCCGCATCGCGGGCGCGCTGCTCGTGGTCGGCATGTTCCTCGGCGTCCTGCTCGACGTCTAGCGCCGACGCCCCTGTACAGCCGCATCCCCATCCCCTACAAAGGGGCGGCTGGGAGGGTGGGATCCCCGATTCGACCGAGGTCGAGATCCGAGATCGTGAACGTGGTCCTCGACAGGCGGGGATCACCAACCAGGAGGAACAGCCATGCCGATCACGCAGGTGGACATCGAAGGTGCCGAGCAGCTGCTCGAGGACCTGATGGGCAACCAGGACGAGGCCGAGGCGTACGCCAAGGACCCGCAGGGTTGGATCACGGAGCACGGCTACGAGAACGTGAACCCCGAAGCGGTCGCGCAGTGTGGCGCCGCGTACGGCGGCGCCGGTGGTGCGACGGCGGCTGCGGGCGGAGCGAGCTCGGGCGTCGCGGGTGTCGTGGCCCAGCTCGACCCGGTCGTCTACAACAACTACTACGACGTCGACAACTCGATCACGAACAACATCGAGAACCACGGGAACCTGGACTTCAACCAGCAGATCGGCGACGGGAACGTGAACGTCAACGACTCGACGGTCGAGGGTGACATCCAGTCCCAGACCGGTGACGGGATCCAGGTCAACGACTCGACGATCGAGGACTCGAACCTGTCCAGTGGTGACGACAACCAGCAGGCGATCGACCAGTCGACGAACACCGACGTGGACGTGGACGTGGACCTGCCGCCCGAGGCACCGCCGGAGCCCGACCCGGTGGAAGACGTCATCCTCTAGTCGCACGACCCGAGACCACCGAACGAGGCCCCGGGGCGACCCGGGGCCCCGTCGCGTGCGCCGGGCCCGAACCGCCTGTTCACAACGCTTTCCGGCCGCAGGGCTGTAACCTGGCTCCTCGTGCGTCGAGGCGTCCTCATCATCTCGGCGTCGATGGGCGCAGGCCACGACGGTGCCGCCAACGAGCTCGCGCGCCGGCTCGAGGCGCAGGGCATCGAGGTCCGCGTCGTCGACTACCTGCAGATGATCCCGTTCAAGCTCGGTGGGTTCGTCCGTTGGACGTACCTCTTCCAGCTGCAACGGCTCGCGTGGACGTACGACCTCACGTACCAGGCGCTCAACCGCGGCATCGGCGTCCTGATGTTCGGTCCCGTCGTCCGTGCGATGAGCTTCCTGACGCGCCGCCCGCTGCGTCGTGAGCTGCGCCGTGCCCGCCCCGATGCGGTCGTCTCCACGTACCCGCTCGCGTCGCTGGTGCTCGGTCGCATGCGCAAGAAGAAGTGGTTGCGGGTGCCGGTCGCGACGTACCTGACCGACTTCGCCGTCCACCCGCTCTGGGTGCACCCCGGTGTCGACCTGCACCTCGCGGTGAGCCCGCATGTCCGCCGAGACCGCCGCCAAGCGCGGGGGCCGCACGAACATCGCGGCGGGCCCGCTCGTCGGTGACAAGTTCCGTGAGGCGGTCCCCGAGCGTGAGGACGTCCGCCGGATCCTCGGCATCGAGCCGCACGAGCGCGCGGTGCTCGTGGTCGCCGGCTCGTGGGGTGTCGGCGACGTGCCCAAGACGCGTCGCGTCGATCACGCGCGCCGGTGAGCAGTACCACCCGATCGTCATCTGCGGGCAGGACGAGAAGCTGCGCGAGCAGCTCCTCGCGCGTGGCGAGGGCGGCACGGTGCTCGGCTGGACCGACGACATGCCCGGGCTCATGGCCGCGGCCGACGTGCTCGTCGAGAACGCGGGCGGCCTGTCGGCGATGGAGGCCTTCGCGGTCGGCCTCCCGGTGATCTCGTTCCAGCCCATCGCCGGTCACGGCAAGGACAACGCGCGCTTCATGGCCGGCTCGGGCGTGAGCGTCTACGCGCACGACGACGTGGAGCTCGCCGAGGCGCTCGCCGAGCGCGACGACGCCCGGGCCCGAGCGCGACCGCATGATCGCGGCGGGCAAGGGGCTGTTCGCCGGCGACCCCGCGGAGCCGGTCATCGACCTCGCGGCGAAGACGAAGGCCGACGTGCTCCTCGTGCCGTTCCAGACGCCGCGCGGTCGGCGCCGGCTCGGCGATCGCCGCCGCCTCGCTCGGCGCGGTGTACTTCGCGATGACCGTCGGTGCCCACGGCGTCGCGGCGATCGGCGTCGGCGTGGCGAAGCCACCCAAGGACGTCGAGGACACGATGTACGTGGGCGTGCGGGTCGACGGGCGGGAGCTCCGGCACCACGACGTCGTCGACGCGATCCGTGACCTCGGCGTCACGCTCGTCGTCGACGGTCGCACCGCCGGTCACGCGGGCCAGCACCTCGAGGACCTGGCCGACGACGGCGTCGACATCGCCAACGGCGGCTGGGGCAAGGGCCGGACGCTGCGGTGGAACCGCGCGCGCGACGACTGCGACAAGTCGTGGCGGGTCATCGCGCAAGTCGTCGGGGGAGAAGACGCAGGAGTTCATCCCCGGGCGCGCGCTCGACGCGTTCGACCAGATCTACTGCCGCACCGGTCAGGGCAAGCAGCGGCTCATCCGGCCGAACGTGACGTTCGCGCCCGAGGACGTGCCCAGCCCCGAGGAGCGGCGGATCTACCTGCTCGACGGACGCCACCGCGACCCGGTCGCGGTGGCGGTCGCTCTCGACGACCTCGACGCGCGCGCGGCGGCGGCCGGTCTCTCGATCCGTCCGCTCGAGGAACTGCGCTGAGCGCCGCGGTCGCCGTCGGGGCCGTGGCCGCCGGCGCGACCGGCGCGGTCGCTGCGGTCCACGCCGCCCCGGCGCTCGCGGGGGTGTCGCCGTTCGGCATCCGGTTCACGCCGCGCATCGTCGGCCGCGGCGCGCCCGGTCACGTCGCGCTGACGTTCGACGACGGCCCCGATCCCGAGTCGACGCCGGCCTTCCTCGCCGAGCTCGACCGCCTCGGCTGGCGAGCCACGTTCTTCATGCTCGGCACGATGGCGCGGCGCGTCGCCGGGCTCGTCGGTGAGGTCGCGGCGGCCGGGCACGAGGTCGCGGTGCACGGCGACGAGCACAAGAACATGCTGCGCCGCGGCCCCCGCGCGACCGCCGACGACATCCGGCGCTGCCGCGACACGCTCGCCGAGCTCACCGGCACCGCGCCCGGCGTGGTTCCGCCCGCCCTTCGGGATCCTCTCGTACGGGGCGCTGCGCGGCGCGCGACGAGCGGGGCTGCAGACCGTGCTGTGGACCACGTGGGGTCGCGACTGGCGCAAGGAGGCGACGCCGCGAGACCGTCACCGACGACGTCCTGCGCCGGTACGTGAGCGGGGGCACCGTCCTGCTCCACGACTCCGATTGCGAGTCGTACCCCGGCTCGTGGCGCTCCGCGCTCGGTGCGCTGCCGATGCTCGCGGACGAGCTCGCCGCGCGCGACCTGACGGTCGGCCCGGTGGGCGAGCACGGCATCGACGGCGCAGGTGACGCCCGCGCCGTGCCGACGACCTCCTGAGGGACCGTGTCGGACACGGCGATCGCGATCGTCCTCGCCGTCTCGGCCGGGTTCGCGTACGCGCTCGCTTCGGTCCTCCAGCAGCGGGCCGCGTCGGAGGCACCGCCCGAGCTGTCGCTGCGGCCCGGCCTGCTGCTCGCCCTGGTCAAGCGTCCGCTCTGGCTGTTCGGCACGCTCGTCGACGGCGCGGCGTACGCGCTCGAGGCGGCGTCGCTGGGCTTCGGCTCGATCATCGTCGTGCAGCCGCTGCTCGTCAGCGGCCTGCTGTGGGCGCTCCCGCTCGCGACCGTCGGCCGGCCCGAGCGCGTCACCCGCCGCGAGTGGATCCCCGCGATCGCGCTCGTCGTCGCGCTCGCCGTGTTCGTCACCGTCGGCGATCCGCACGGCGGGCGCGCGCAGGCGTCCGGCCTGGCGTGGATCCTCACCGTCGTCGGGTTGACCGTGCCGATCACGATCGCTCTCCTCGCGGCTCGTGGTGCCGCGCCCGGTCGTCGCGCGCTCCTCCTCGCCTTCTCGGCCGGGTGCGTCTACGGGCTCACCGCGGCGCTCACGAAGTCGACGCTCGACCTCCTCGACGACGGCGTGCTCGACGTCTTCACCCACTGGCAGCCGTACGCGCTGGTCGCGGCCGGGTTCTTCGGCTTCCTGCTCAACCAGAGCGCGTTCCAGGCGGGCCACCTCGCGGCCTCCTTGCCCGCGATGGCGGTCACGGATCCCGTCGTCGGGTGCGTGATCGGCGTGACGCTGTTCGGTGAGTCGCTCGGCGCGACCGGGATCGGGGCGATCGTCGCGACGACCGTGGCCGTGATCGTGATGGTGGTGGCGACGGTGAGCCTGGCGCGCTCACCGCTCGTGACCCACGACGCCGACCTGGAGCCGGCCGCGACCTAGGGCTCGAGGTTCAGGTCTGGAGATCGAGGACGGCGTCGGCGATGGTGCCGAGCGCGGCGTCCCAGCTGTCTCCTGCGTCGGCGGCCGGCTCGTCGAGCGGCACGATGACGAGCTTCGAGAAGTCGACGGCGATGTACTCGCCGAGCCGCGTGCGCAGCTTGTCCGGACCGACGGCCACGAGGTCTTCGGGATCGGACGCCGGGCCGGAGCGCGGCGAGCCGCTCCATCACGAAGTCGGGCACCGCGGACCGGGAGTGCAGGACCATCGCGCCGTAGTGCTCGGGGTCGACGGCGCGCTCCGCGTCGGCGGCGGCCTCCTCGATCACCGGTCGGCGCTCGGCGCACTCGGCGGCGGTGAGGAAGCTGGCGAGCCAGCCGTCGCCGAGCCGTCCGCAGCGGCGCAGCTCCGACTTCGCCCGCCCGCCGAGCCACACGTCGAGGTGCTGCTGCGTCGGCTTCGGCCGGACGGTGAGCTGCTTGTAGGTGAAGTGCTCGCCGTCGTGGTCGACGTCGTCCTCCGACCAGAGGCGACGGATCAGCGGGAGCGCCTCGTCGAAGATCGGGGCGCGGTCCTCGCGTGCCACGCCGAACGCCTGGTGCTCCGCGGCGATCGGGTTGCCGAGCCCGAACGCGGGCAGCGCCCGCCCGCCCGACATGCGGTCGAGCGTCGCCCACTCCTTCGCGAGCAGCGCCGGGTTGCGCCCGGGCAGCACCTGCACGCTCGTGCCGAGCTTCAGCTTCTCGGTGCGCCCGGCCGCGAACGCGAGGCCGACGACGGGGTCGGGCGAGTCGCCCGCGACGCGCTCGGAGAGCCACAACGAGTCGAACCCGTGCCCGTCGAGCGCGTCGACGAACGCGCCGAACGCGCGCGTCGTCGCGCAGTCCTCCGACGCCCGAGCCCCACTCCGATCCGGACCTTCATCTCGGCACCTCACGTGCGGAACGTCTCGTACGGGCGCAGCTCGCGACGGGCGATCTGCATGAGGTGCACGTCGTCGGGACCGTCGACGATGCGGACGGTGCGGACGTAGGTCCACAGCTCGGCCAGCGGCCAGTCGTCGGACACCCCCGCGCCGCCGAAGAGCTGGATGGCGCGGTCGATGACCTGGCCCGCGACCCGCGCCGCGACGACCTTGATCGCCGCGATCTCGAAGCGCGCGCCCTTCGCGCCGACGGTGTCCATCAGCCAGGCGGCCTTCATCGTGAGCAACCGGGCCTGCTCGATCTCGATGCGGCTCTCGGCGACGTTGTGCTGCACCACGCCCTGGTCGGCGAGGGGCTTGCCGAACGCGACGCGCTGCTGCGACCGGGTGCACATGAGCTCGAGCGCGAGCTCGGCGGCGCCGATCGCACGCATGCAGTGGTGGATGCGACCGGGGCCGAGACGGGCCTGCGCGATCGCGAAGCCGCCGCCTTCCTCGCCGAGGAGGTACTCGGCGGGGACGCGCACGTCCTCGCAGAGCGTCTCGCAGTGCCCGCCGCCGGCGTCGTGCCCGAACACCGGCAACGTGCGCACGACCCGGAAGCCCGGCGTGTCGAACGGCACGAGGATCATCGAGTGCCGGCGGTGCGGGTCGGCGTCGGGATCGGAGACGCCCATGAGGATCGCGAACGTGCAGCGGGGCGACGCCGCCCCGCTCGTCCACCACTTGTGCGCGTTGATCACGTAGTGGTCGCCGTCGCGCTCGATGCGACTCGGCGATGTTCGTCGCGTCGCTCGAGCGCGACCCACGGCTCCGTCATCGCGAAGCACGAGCGGATCTCGCCGCGCAGCAGCGGATCGAGGAACTGCTCCCGTTGCAGCGGGGTGCCGAACTGGTGGAGGAGCTCCATGTTGCCGGTGTCGGGCGCCGAGCAGTTCGTCGCCTCGGCCACGAGCGGGCTGCGGCCCATGAGCTCGCAGAGCGGCGCGTACTCGAGGTTCGTCAGCCCCATCCCGTGCTCGGTGTCGGGGAGGAACATGTTCCACAGGCCGCGGCGGCGCGCCTCGGCCTTCAGCTCCTCCATCACCGGCGGGTGGAAGTGCGGATCGCCCGACTCGCGGACCTGCTCGTGGTACGTCGGCGTCGCCGGATCGACCTCCTGGTCGATGAACTCACGCAGCTGCTCGCGGAGCTCCTCGGCGCGGGGCGAGATCTCGAAGTCCACACGCGGAGGCTAGATCGGGGTGACTCGGGCGGCGCACAGCCGTGCCCGCCTCGCACGTATCCTCTCGCCGCGATCGAACGTGGCCGAGACGGGAGACGGGTCATGCAGCTCTGGACCGACGACATCGAGGCGATGCGCGCCGAGGCGCGCGAGGCCGTCAGCTCCGGCTTCGAGGTCATCAACGAGATGATCGGTGCGACCCTCGAGATGCCGACCGATCCGGTCGAGCGCGCCGAGCTGGCGCGCTCGCAGTTCGCGCAGATGTACGCACCCGTCCCCGAGGCCGTCGAGCGCGAGATCGCCGGCGTCCCGTGCCGGCTGTTCCTTCCCGACGAGCCCGCGACCGCGGTGTACCTCCACTTCCACGGCGGCGGCATGATCCTCGGCGCGCCGGTGATGAACGACCTGGGCAACCGCGACCTCTGCAAGCGCTTCGGCATGGCCGTCGTGTCCGTCGACTACCGGCTCGCACCCGAGCACCCGTACCCGGCGGGTGTCGACGACTGCCTCGCGGTCGCGCGCGTGGGTCCTCGAGCACGGCGAGGACGAGCTCGGCAGCGCCCGCATCATCATCGGCGGCGAGTCGGCCGGCGGCTACCTCGCCGCGGCGGTCCCGCTGCGAATGCGCGACGAGCTCGATGCCATCGACCGGGTCGCCGGGCTCAACCTCGTCTTCGGCGTCTTCGATTGGGGTCGCTCGCCGAGCCAGCGCGGCATCCGGCCGCACGACGGACCGGACGTGCTCAACCCCGACGGCATCGAGTTCTTCACCGAGGCGTACCTGCCGGGGCGAACCGAGTCCGAACGGCGCGACCCGGCGGTGTCACCGCTCTACGCGAACCTGCGCGGCATGCCACCGGCGCTCATGAGCGTGGGCACGAGTGACCACCTCGCCGACGACACGCTGATGCTCGCGGCGCGCTGGGCCGCGGTCGGCAACGAGGTGGAGCTGTTCGTCGCGCCCGAGATGCCCCACGGGTTCATGGCCTACCCGTGCGCGCTGACCGACGCGTGGATCGCGCGCACCCACGAGTGGATGGGCGAGATCCTGGCTCGCGCCTAGCGCTCGAAGGGACGGCTCTCGATCATTCGGGGACGAGCCCGCGCTTGCGGACCGTCCACTGCCACTCGCCGCTCGCGCCCATCCCCTTCGAGAGCTTCATGATCGCCGCGACCGAGAACTGCACGAGCGACGTCGCGGGCGTGCCCGGCGCGAACTCGCACTCGATCGACCCTTCGGTGGTCTCGATGTTCGTCGCTGAGAGCCCCGCCGACGTGAGCTCGCCGGCCAACCCGGCCGGCGACGTGTTGCGCGGGGCGAGAATCGAGATGACCGGCCCGCCCTTCTTGTGCTGCGGCGCCCGGATGATCGTGCGCCAGAGCATCGGGATGTCGACGCGGTTCAGTGCCGTCACGGAGCGGATCCCACCACCCATGCCCTGGTTCACCGGCGCGGCGACGATCTCGACGCCCTCGGGCGGTCGCCGCTTGCCGGCGACGTGCTCCTCGTACGCCGCCGCCGCCTCGTTGACGTCGTCCTTGAAGAAGCCGACTGGTTGCATGGCCGAACGTTAGCGAGCGTCAGCCGGGACGAGCCACGGCTCAGGTGGCAGGGGGAGGGTCGATGCGCCGATCGAGGACCGACTTCAGCATCGGGTCGTTCTCCGCGCGCTCCTCGAGGCTGGGCTCCGAGATCGCCGCGTCCCAGTCGACCTCGACGCGCTTCTTGTCGTTCGCGTCGACGAGCACACCGACCTCGCTGCCCTCGACCATCTTGGTGAACTCCATCATGGGGATGGGCTGCTTCACCTTCACGCGGTAGGGCGACTCACCGTCGACCGTGACCTCGAGGTCGAGCTTCATCGTCGTCATCGTCGCGTCGCCGGACATGATCTGCTCGGCGCGCTTGCTCGACACCTGGAACTCGCCCCGGTTGAGCAGCTTGGCGCCCCTGACGCGCGCGCGCCCGCGACGTCCGCTCGCGGAGATCCTCGGACTGCTCGACCTTGCGGAAGATCCGCACCGTTCCAGCCTCCCCGTCCCCCGGTGGGTGCCGGGCGGTGTGTGCCGGGGAGGGTAGTCAGCCGACCGGTGTCGACGTGGCCTCGAAGACCTCGGCCGCAGCGACGGCGGGTACCGCCTCCGCAGCCGCTCGTCTCACTAGCCTCCGGCTGCTGATGCCTGAGCTGCGCGAGTCCGACGTGCCGCCCGAGCCGATGACGGCTGTCGCGGCGTGGGTGGAGGAGGCCCGCGTGGCGGGCGTCCGCGACTGGGACGCGATGGTCGTCGCGACCGCGGCGTCCGACGGCACGCCGTCGGCGCGCGTCGTGCTGCTGCGCGGCGTCGACGATCTGGGCTTGCGCTTCTACTCGAGCTACGAGAGCCGCAAGGGTCGTGAGCTCGACGCGAACCCGCGCGCGGCGATCGTCCTGCACTGGGGACCGCAGGGCCGGCAGGTTCGCGCCGTCGGCCCGGTCGAGCGCCTCGAGCCCGAGGAGTCGCGCGGCTACTGGGACAACCGCCCCTTGGCGAGCCGCCTGTCGGCGTGGGCATCGCGCCAGAGCGAGCCCATCGCCGACCGAGGCACGCTCGAGCGCACGGTCGAGGAGGTCGCCGCACGGTTCGGCGACGGCGACGTCGACCTGCCGCCGTTCTGGGGCGGCTACCTGGTGCGGCCCGACGAGGTGGAGCTGTGGCAGCACCGCGACGACCGGCTGCACGACCGCATCGCCTACCGGCGGGCGGCCGACGGGTGGACGCGCACTCGGCTGCAGCCGTGATCCGGCCGTGACCAGGTGACGGCCGCGGCGTCGGCGTTCCTGGCGATCGCGGCCGTCCTCGCCGTCGCCGACTGGGTCGCGATCGTCCGCGGCGACCACCGGCTCGAGTACGTCGCCAAGCCCGGCGCGACGCTCGCGCTCGCCGCGTGCGCGGCGACGCTCGATGCCGCGCACACCGACACGCAGGTGCTGTTCGTGATCGCGTTGCTCGCGTCGACGGCCGGCGATGTCTTCCTCATGCTGCCGGGCGACCGATTCGTCCCCGGCCTCGGGTCGTTCCTGGTGGCGCAGGTCCTCTACACGGTCGGCTTCCTGCTCGCGGGTGGCGACGGTGTCGACTACGTGATCGGCGCGGTGGTCGTCGGCATCGTCGTGGTCCCGCTGGCCGTGCGCTTCGTGACGGCGGTGCGCGCGGCGAGCCGGGGTGCGCTCGTCGTCCCGATCGTCGCGTACATGGGCGCGATCTCGGTGATGCTCGTGACCGCGATCGGGAGCGGGAACCCCTACGCGATCGTCGGAGCGCTGCTGTTCACCGCATCGGACGCGCTGATCGCGGAGACGAGGTTCGTGAAGCAGCGCCCGGGCGCCGGCCTCGCGATCATGGTGACGTACTACCTCGCCCAGGCCGGCCTGGTGCTCTCCCTCACCTGAGACCTGGTTGCGGGTGAGGGACGCATCCAAAAGGGTTCTAGAGGAGCAGGGCGGGGCGGCGCGACTCGGCCCCGTCGGCCTTGCGGTGCTCGACGATCTGGTCGATGGAGACCATCGCGATGCGGTGGTGCTCGGCGAACTCGACGAGCACGTCGAAGCTCGCGGCCTCGCCCTTGTCGTCGAGCACCTCGCACGTCACGGCGACCGGCGGCAGCCCCGCGAGCACCGCGAGGTCGACGGCCGACTCGGTGTGGCCGCGCCGCACGAGCGTGCCGCCCGCGTTCGCGCGCAGCGGGAACACGTGGCCGGGACGGTTGAACTCCCCGGGCGTCGCGTCGACGTCGACGCAGCGACGGATCGTGAGCGCGCGGTCGGCGGCGCTGATGCCGCTGCCACCGTCGACGTGGTCGATCGGGACGGTGAACGGCGTGTCGCACCCCGCGACCTCGGGCGCGACCATCGGCGCGAGCTCCAGCGCGTCGATCACGTCCGGTGCGGCCGGCATGCAGATGAGCCCCCGCGCCCACTTGAGCATGAAGTTGAGCGCGTCGGCCGTGACCCAGCTCGCGGCCATCTGGAGGTCACCCTCGTTCTCACGGTCCTCGTCGTCGACCACGAGCACCATCTCGCCGCGGCGGATGCGCTTGAGGGCTTCATCGATCGGGGTGAGCGCCATCAGTGGGGTTCCTTCGTCTGGTGTCGTGAGCGAGTGGTATCGACTAGTTCGCGCCGGCGGTCACGCGGCCGGTGCCGTTCGCGGGCAGGGTCACGACCATCCGGCAGCCGTGTGGATCGCGGGCTTCGGGGTGGATGTCGCCGCCGTGCAGGTCGACGATCCAGCGGGCGATCGCGAGGCCGAGCCCCGCACCGCCGTCGCTCGACGAGCGCGCCGCGTCGAGCCGCTCGAAGCGGTCGAACACGCGGGCCGCGTCGCCTTCCGGGATGCCGGGGCCCTCGTCGAGGACCTCGATCACGACGCCGCGGTCGTGGCGACGCGCGCACACCTCGACGGTGCCCCCGCGGGGGTGAAGCGCACAGCGTTCTCGAGCAGGTTGGCGACGACCTGGTGCACACGCTCGGGGTCACCGTCGGCGGTGAGGTCGCCGGGCTCGACGTGGACCGCGACCTCGACGGCGGGCTCGTGCAGTCGCTGCTCGCGCACCGCGTGCTCGAGCAGCGGCTCGACGCGGAACTCGGCGCGCTCGAGCGGCACCGTGCCGCCTTCGAGCCGGGACAGGTCGAGGAGCTGCTTCACGAGGCGACCGAGACGCTCGACCTGGCGGACCATGGTGCGGAACATCTCGGGGTCGGGCTCGGCGACGCCGTCGGCGAGGTTCTCGAGCGTCACCTGCAGCGCCGTGATCGGCGTGCGCAGCTCGTGCGAGACGTTCGCGACGAGGTCGCGGCGCATCTTGTCGGTCTGGGCGAGCTCGGCGGCCATCTCGTTGAACGCGCGGGCGAGCGCGCCGACCTCGTCGTGGGTGGTCGTGGTGACCCGCTGGCTGTAGTCGCCGTGGCGCATTGCGTCGGCGGCGGCCGCCATCTCGCGCAGCGGGCTCGTCATGCCCCGCGAGAGCCACCACACGATGCCCATCGCGACGAGACCGGCGAGGACACCGCTGACCGACGGCCAGATGCCGATCTTCACGCACACCCAGAACACGAAGATCGTGACGGCCACGGCGACTGCGATCACGAAGCCGAGCTTCAGCTTGATCGACGGGATCGGATCGAGCGGCCGGCGGACGTCGAGGTCGCGCGGCAGGTGGAGGCGGCGCTCGTGGTCGCGGTGCTCCTGGTCGGTCATGCCTCGTCACCGACCGCGTAGCCGACGCCGTGCACGGTGCGCACGACGTCGTCGCCGAGCTTGCGCCGCAGCGCGCGCACGTGCGAGTCGACGGTGCGCGGACCCGAGCCGTCGCGGTAGCCCCACACCTCGGCGAGGAGCGCCTCGCGGGTGAAGACGCGACCGGGCCGGCGGACGAGGAACGCGAGCAGGTCGAACTCGGTGGGCGTGAGGTGGACGGTCGCGCCGGCGCGCCGCACCCGCCGCGCCGCGAGGTCGAGCTCGACGTCGCCGAGGCGCAGGGCGTCGTCGCCCTCGTCGGGGGCACGCTCGGGTGCGCGCTCGACCCGGCGCAGCAGCGCATGGATCCGCGCGACGAGCTCCCGGGCGCTGAACGGCTTCGTGAGGTAGTCGTCGGCGCCGACGGCGAGCCCGACGACGAGGTCGGTCTCGGAGTCGCGGGCCGTGAGCATGAGGACGGGGACCGGCCGGTCGCGCTGGATGCGGCGGCACACCTCGAGACCGTCGAGGCCGGGGAGCATCAGGTCGAGGACGACGAGGTCGGGACGCAGCCGCTCGCACGCCTCGACGCCGCTCGGGCCGTCGACGGCGATCTCGACGCCGAAGCCCTCGCTGCGCAGCCGCGCGGCGACGGACTGGGCGATGGTGGCCTCGTCCTCGATGACGAGGATCGACCGAGTGGAGGTCAGCGTGCCCTCGTCCTTCGGGGGTCTCGGCGCGACGCTCACGAGGCTCCCGGACACGAGCCCATGCTACGGACGAGGTGTCGAGGAGTCCTGCCGAAGATGTGTGGATCCTGTGCACCTCACGACGGGAGTGCCACCGTGCCGTCGGGGTCGACGGCGAGGTGGACCCGATCACCGGGCTCGGGCGGGTCCCCGCCGCGCAGCGCCGCCTCGACGGCGCGAGGCGTCTGCGAACCCGTCTCGTCGAGTGCGATGCGCACGCTCCAGTGGTCACGACGGAACGTTCGCGCGACGACGGTTCCCGTGAGCGGTCCGTCGTCCACGAGCCTGATCGCGTCGGGTCGGACGGCGACGGTCCCGGCGCCGTCGAACCCCACCTCGGACGCGGCGGCGATGACGTTCCATCCCAGGAACTCCGCGGCAAACGGCGTGCCCGGACGGCGCCACACCTCGTCCGGCGCGCCCACCTGCTCCACCCGTCCTGCGTGGAGGACGGCGACGCGGTCCGCGAGGCCGAACGCCTCGTCCTGGTCGTGGGTGACGAAGAGCACCGACTGCCCGAGCTCACGGCACAGTGCGCCGATCTCACCGACCAGTCGCTCGCGCAGGTGGCGGTCGAGCGCGCCGAGGGGCTCGTCGAGCATCAGCAGCGACGGTGCCGGCGCGAGCGCGCGGGCAAGGGCGACGCGCTGCTGCTCGCCGCCCGAGAGCTGGTCGATCGCGCGCTGCTCGTAGCCCGCGAGCCCGACGAGCGCGAGCGTCTCCCGCGCCGTCTGCTCGGCGTCGCGACGTGCGCTCCCGTGCATCCGGAGGCCGAACGCGACGTTGCCGAGGACGTCGCGATGGGGGAACAGCGCGTGGTCCTGGAACATGAGCCCGAGGTCGCGGCGGTGCGCCGGGATGCCCGCGAGGTCGGCGCCGTCGCGGAGGATGCGTCCCGATGCCAGGGGCTCGAGCCCGGCGACCGCGCGCAGCAGCGTCGACTTCCCCGAGCCGCTGGGCCCGACGACGCAGACGATCTCCGCGTCGTCGACCGTCAGGTCGAGGCCGTCGACCGCGGGCGTGTCGCCGTAGCGGACCGTGAGGTGCTCGACGGAGAGGATCAGAAGACCCCCGTGTCGGCGACGCGGGCGCGCTCGACGACGACGAGCGCGACTGCGGCGAGGACGAGCAGGATCGTGCTGGCGGCCATCGCTGCTCCGAACGGCGTCGAGCCGGGCTGGCCGAGGAGCCGGTAGATCACCACCGGCAGCGTCGGGCGGTCGGGCCGGGCCAGGAACACGGTCGCACCGAACTCGCCGAGCGCGATCGCGAACGCGAAGCCGCCCGCGACGGCGAGCGCCCGCGACGCGATCGGCAGGTCGATCTCGCGCCAGACCCGCCGCGGTGAGGCCCCGAGCGTCGCCGCGGCCTCGCGCAGGCGCGGGTCGATCGCACGGAGGACGGGTGTCGTGAGCCGCACGACGAAGGGGATCGCCACGAGGGCCTGGGCGATGGGCACGAGGATCCACTCGGTGCGCAGGTCGAGCGGCGGCTCGTCGAGCGCGATGAGGAAGCCGAACCCCACGGTGACCGCCGAGACACCGAGCGGGAGCGTCAGCGCGGCGTCGATCGCTCCGGCGCGGCGCGTGCGCACGATCGCGAAGGCGGCGAGACCACCCACCACGAGCGCGAGGAGCATCGCGACGACGGCGTAGAGGAGCGAGTTCACGATCGCCTCTTCGGGTGGCACGAACAGCACGCTGCCGGCGCGCAGCTCGCCGAGTGCCTCGTAGTTGTCGAACCCGAAGCCGTTCGCGCGTGTCGAACGACCGTGCGACCAGCACGAGGATCGGTCCGCCGAGCAGCATCGCGGCGAGCGCCAGGTTCGTGCCCAGGAAGACGCGCTCCCCGGCGGTGCGAACCCGCCGCGCGGTCGTCGCGGCGCTGCGCAACGTGAGCGTGATCCCGCGGCGTCCGGCCAGCCGCTCGGTGACGACGAGGAGCACGAGCACGGCGACGAGCTGGATGATCGAGAGCACCGCCGCCGTCCGGAGGTCGAGGAGCTGCGTGGTCTGCCGGTAGATCTCGGTCTCGAGCGTCGAGTGCGTCGGTCCGCCGAGCACGAGGATCACCCCGAACGACGTGAACGTGAACAGGAAGACGATCGCCGCGGCCGCGAGCGATCGCCGGTCGCAGCGCAGGGAGCGTCACCGACGTGAAGGCGCGCACGCGGGACGCGCCGAGCACGCGCGCGGCGTCCTCCTGGTGCGGATCGAGGTGTCCCCAGAGCCCACCCACCGTCCGCACGACGACCGCGTAGTTGAAGAACAGGTGCGCGACGAGGATCGTCCCGACGGAAGGTCCGAACCCGAGCGCGAGGAACGCGGAGCCGACGACGAGGGTCGGGAGCACGAACGGCACGACGACCAGCGAGCGGACGAGCGACGCGCCACGGAAGCGGAAGCGGGTGAGCGCGTACGCCGCAGGGAGCCCCACGGCGAGCGTGAGCAGCGTCGAGAGCGCGGCCTGCCAGACGGTGAACCAGGCGACCTCGCGCAGCGCTGCGTCGCCGAACACGTCGGCGATCGGCGAGAGGTCGAGCTCGCCGTCGGGCCAGAGGCCGCGACCGATGATCGTGACGACCGGGTAGACGAAGAACACCGCGAGGAAGGCGAGCGGCACGGCGATCATCGCCGTCCGCGCGAGCCGCGCTGCCGGTGTCACGCCGCGCCGCTCATCGCAGCACGGTGTCGGTCCACTGGTCGATCCACTCCTCGCGGTGCGCGCCGATGTCGTCGGGCGGGAGCGTCGCGGGGTCCGTCGGCACCTCGGCGAACTTCTCGAAGACGGGTGGGAGCTCCGTGCCGGCGCGGGCCGGGAACACGAACATCTGGAGCGGCACGTCCTCCTGGAAGCGACGCGACAGCATGAAGTTCACGAGCTGACGCGCCTCGCGCGGGTGCTCGGTGCCCTTGAGGACGCCGGCGAACTCGATCTGGTCGAAGCAGGTGCCGAGCGCGGTGCCGATCGGTGACTCCTTCGGCTGCGGGTCGGAGAAGTGGACCGCGACCGGGCGGGCTCGACGCGTACGAGACCACGAGCGGCTTGTCGCCCTGGCCTTCGCCGCCGCTGAACGAGCCGTTGAACGCCTCCTCCCAGCCGTTCACGACCTCGACGCCGCCATCGCGCAGCTTCGCCCAGTAGTCACGCCAGCCGTCCTCGCCGTAGCGGTCGATCGTCGCGAGCAGGAAGGGAAGGCCGGCCGTCGAGGTCGCCGGGTTCTCGACGACGAGGCGGTCCGGGTGCTCGAGCAGGTCGTCGAGGTCCTCGGGCACCTGCTCGTCGTGGTCGGCGTACCACTGCTTGTCGTAGTTCACGCAGACGGCGCCGTGGTCGATCGGGATCGCGCGGTCGGTGTCGTCGAGCCGGAGCTCGTCGGGCACGTCGTCGAGGTTCGGCACGCGTGCCGGCAGGAAGATGTCCTCGTCGAGCGCGCGCGACAGGAACGTGTTGTCGACGCCGAACAGCACGTCGCCGATCGGCTCGTCCTTCGTGAGGATCGCCTGGTTCAAGGCGGACGCCACCGTCACCGGACGGCAGCACCTCGACGTCGATGCCGGTCTGCTTCGTGAAGTCGCGCAGGACCGACTTCGAGACCGAGAACGAGTCGTGCGTCACGAGGCGGACCGTGACGTCGCTCTGGTCGCCACCGGCGCCGGCGGGCGCCGCGGCCACCGTCGCGGAGACGGCGAGCGCGCACGTGAGCGTGATCGCAGCGAGGCTGCGCATCAGGGACCTCCATCATCCGGCACGGCGAGTGCATCGGGTTGGATCGCGAGGAGCACGCCGTCCGCGACGGTGACGCCGGCGTCGGGACCGACGAGCTCGTTGCTGACGCCGAGCGTCGAGCCCGGCTCGAGGTCGGCGTCGTGCAGCGGGAACCGGAGGCCGCGGGTCGTCACCCCGCGTGCCGGCCCGTGCATCGCGAAGAGGCTGACCAGCGACCCGGGCTCGCCGACGATCGACGCGTCGCGGCGCACGACGGTCACCCGCGCGGTGCCGAGCCACGCGTCGAGCGTGAGCGCGACGAACCGCGGTGACGCGAGCAGCGCGAGGTTGCCGAGGAGGTGGTCGAGACGGCCACCGTGGCCGCCCACGACGCTCACCTGCGATGCACCGGCCGCGACGGCGGCGTCCAGTGCGAGCTCGAGGTCGGTCGCGTCCTTGTCGGGCGCATGGCGTTCGACCCGCGCCCCGTCGGCCGCGACGCTGCCGAAGGCCCTCGGGCGTGACGGAGTCGAAGTCGCCGACGGCGAGGTCGACGTGCCGGCCGAGCGCGAGCGCGTGGTCGACGCCGGAGTCGGCCGCGATGACCAGCGCGTCCGAGGGGAGCACCGTGCGCACCGACGGCCGGCAGTGCGTCGCCGCCTGCGAAGACGAGCGCGCGGTCGGGCATGTGATCCCTTCCCTCCGCCGGCATTACCCGGAGCAGGTTCGAGGGGTCGGTGGCGCTGCGCTCGCTGCATGGCGAGCGCCCGGCCACCCTCTCAGCCCGGCTGTCCCGAGCTCCCCGTGGGTCTTCGTCGAGTGGGTCTTCGTGTCGTGGGCGTGTCACCCCAGGGTATCGCCGGACGTGGCGGCGCGACCGTGAGAATGTGTCGCCCATGGCGAACGAGGTGGTGCTCCTCCGGCACGGCGCGACCGAGTGGAGCAAGAGCGGGCAGCACACGGGGAGCACCGACATCCCGCTCCTCGAGGAAGGCCGCGAGACCGCGCGTGCGATGGCGCCGCGGGTGGCGCAGTACACGTTCGCCGCGGTGTTCACGAGCCCGCTCCAGCGCGCTCGTGAGACCGCCGAGCTCGTCGGGATCGGCGCGCAGGCCGAGATCGATCCCGACCTCCTCGAGTGGGACTACGGCGACTACGAGGGCGTCACCACCAAGGAGATCCGCAAGACGGTCCCGGGCTGGACGATCTGGACGGGGCCGGTGCCCAACGGCGAGACGCCCGAGCAGGTCGCGGCGCGCGCCGATCGCGTCATCGCGCGCGTCGACGCGATCGACGGGACCGTCGCGCTCGTCGCGCACGGCCACATCCTGCGGGTCCTCACCGCACGGTGGCTGTCGTACCCGCCGACCGACGGCGTGCACTTCCTGCTCGACACGTGCACGCTCAGCGTCCTCGGCTACGAGCGCGAGACGAAGGCGATCCACCTCTGGAACGCCTGATCGGCGCGCGTCAGCGGTAGTTGCCGGTGTGCCCGAGGCTGACGCGGCCGGGCTGCGGGAAGATGGCCAGGCCGTGCGGGCCGTGGCCGACCGGGATCTTCGCGAGCAGCCCGCCGGTGGCGGTGTCGAACACGTACACGACGTCGTCGTACCGGCCGCTGACCCAGAACTGCGACCCGTCGGCGGACACGCCGCCCATGTCGGGGCTGCCGCCACCGTCGATCGTCCAGGTCGCGACCGGCGTGCGAGTGGCGAAGTCGACGACCGTCACGGAGCCGGCGCCGCGGTTCGTCACGTACAGCTGCGTGCCGTCGCGACTCGGGTAGAGGCCGTGCGCGCCGGCCGCGGTCGGGATGAAGCCGACCTCGGTCATCGTCGCGGGGTCGACGATCGAGACGCCACCACCCTCCTTCACGTGGTTGGCCACGTAGAAGACGGAACCGTCGGGGGAGACCCGCACGTCGATCGGCTCGCCGCCGACCTCCGTCTCACCGGTGAGCTGGAAGGTCGCGAGGTCGATCTTGACGACCCAGCCCGAGAACTCGCAGCTGGCGATCATCGTCGTGCCGTCGGCCGTGAAGTCGGCGTGGTTCACGCCGGGGTGCGGCACCGACACGCTCGTGATGAGCTCCCACGTCGTCGGGTCGCGCACGTCGATGCGCTGCTCGCGCTCGGCCATCACGAGCGCGTACTTGCCGTCGGGTGAGAAGTAGAGGTTGTACGGGTCGTCGACCGGGATGTCGGCGCCGGGCTGACCGGTCACCGGGTCGATCGGCGTCAACGAGTTGCCCTGGTTGTTGTTCACGTAGAGGGTGCGCAGGTCGTACGACGGCACGACGTGCTGGGGGAGCCGCCCGACCGGGAACGTGTCGATGATCTGGAACGTCGCCGGGTCGATGACGGTCACCGTCGCCGAGTGCCCGTTCGGCACGTACACCCGTGACGGGACGTCCTCGACGGCATCGGAGAGCATCCCGGCGCGCGTGTTCGCGTAGACGTCGGTCGGCGGCACCGTCGTCGTGGTCGCGAGCGTCGTCGGCGGCGCGGTGCTGCTGGACGACGACTCGGCGAGCTGCGAGCTGCCGCCGCCGTCACCGGAGCAGGCCGCCGTCACGACGAGCGCCACCACGGGCGCGACGCGAAGCAGGCGGGAACGACGCATCGGAGCATTCTGTCCGCGAATAGCGTCGAGCCCGTGGTCGCGGACCGTGCTCTCACGGACGAGATGGCGGCACACGGCCACGAGCAGGTCGTGTTCGTCGCCGACGCCGCCACCGGCTTCGCGCGGTGATCGCGATCCACTCCACCGCCCTCGGTCCCTCGCTCGGCGGGATCCGCTTCTGGCACTACGCGTCGGAGGCCGACGCCGTCACCGACGCGCTCCGGCTGTCGGAGGCGATGACGTTGAAGGCCGCGGCGGCGGGGCTCCACCAGGGCGGCGGGAAGGCCGTCGTCCTCGTCGACGACCCGGACGTGCCCCGATCGGTCGAGCTGCTGGGCGCGCTCGGTCGCGCCATCGACGAGCTCGGCGGCCGGTACCTCGCCGCCGAGGACGTCGGGGCCACGACGCGCGACATGGACCTCCTCGACGAGGTGACGCCGTGGGTCACCGGCGTGAGCCCCGAGCGCGGCGGCTCGGGCGACCCCTCGCCGCTGACGGCCGTCGGCGTCGTCGCCGCGATGCGCGCGACCCTCCACGAGCTCGACGGTGCTGCCGACTTCGCGGGGCGGACGGTGGCGATCCAGGGCACCGGGCACGTCGGATCGTCGCTCGCGACGTTGCTCGTCGCAGCCGGTGCAACCGTGCTCGTCGCCGACGTCCACGAGGCGCGCGCGAAGGAGGTCGCGGCCGAGACCGGTGCGTCGATCGTCTCCGCGGTCGAGATCCTCGAGCAGGAGTGCGACGTGCTGGCGCCGTGCGCGCTCGGCGCCGTGCTGCACGCAGGCAACGTCGCGGCGACTGCGGTGTCGCGCCGTGTGCGGCGCTGCCAACAACCAGCTCGCAGCCGACGAGGTCGACGACCTGCTCGCGGCGCGGGGGATCCTGTACGCGCCCGACTTCGTCGCGAACGCCGGTGGGATCATCAACATCGCCGAGGAGTTCACCGGCTACTCGCGGCCGGCCGCCCTCGCGCGGGTCGAAGAGATCGGCGCCGCGACGACGCGGGTCTTCGAGCTCGCCCGGGCACGAGGCCTCCCACCCGGACGCGCCGCGGTGGCCATCGCCCGTGAGCGCATCGAACGCGAGGGCGGAGGCCGGCGCTGGGCCCCCGGCTCACCCGCGGCGTGGACCAAGGGCGCGCCGTTGCGCTCGCTCCGGCCCGGCATCGAACGCTCGGCGTGACGGCGCTCCGCGCAGGCGGAAGGTGGGCGCGGACGTGCGGGCAGTAGGTTCGCCCTGATGCCGGCCGAGGTCCGATGGGTCGACGACGACCGCGCGCTCGGGCGAGGTCGTCGCCACGATCCGCTCCGAGCCCGAGTACGCGCTCGACACGGAGTTCATGGCCGAGCGCACGTACTGGCCCCAGCTCTGCCTCGTGCAGCTGTGCTGGGCCGACCAGGTCGCCCTCGTCGACGCGTTGGCGTGCGACGTGCACGCGCTGGCCGACGTGTTCTCGCAACGTTCGATGATGGTCACGCACGCAGGGGGCGCCGACCTGCCGATCATCGACCGCGCGTGTGGCGGGCGCCCGGGCGCGCTCTTCGACACGCAGCTCGCCGCCGGGTTCCTGGGACTCGGGCAACCGTCGCTCGTGTCGCTCGTGTCCGCGGTGCTCGGGATCCGGCTCGACAAGGGCGACCAGCTGAGCGACTGGACCCGGCGACCGCTCTCCGACTCGGCGCGCCGCTACGCAGCGGGCGACGTCGAGCACCTCCTGCCGCTCGCCGCCGCGATCCGCGAACGACTCGGGGAGATGGGCCGCATCGAGTGGGCCGACGCCGAGAACGCCGTCCTCCTGCAGACGCCCCTGCGCGCACCCGATCCCGACGTGTCGTGGTGGAAGATCAAGGGCGCGCGCTCGCTGCGCGGTGAACGCGCGTGCATCGCGCAGGCGGTCGGCGCCTGGCGCGAGCTCCGCGGCACAGGAGCTCGACCGCCCGCCGCGCTTCGTCCTCTCCGACCTGGTGCTCGCCGCGCTCGTGCAGCGGCCGCCCTCGAACGCCGACGAGCTCGGCAAGCTCCGCGGTGCCGGCAGCCTCCCGAAGCCGGCGGTCGACGGCATCCTGCGAGCCGTCGAGAGCGGGCGCCACATGGACAAGGGCGCGCTGCGTTCCCCGCCGAAGCACGGCGACGACTCCGCGCTCGACGCCGCCGTCGGGCTGCTCACCGGCTGGGCCGCGCAGGTCGCGTCGGGCGAGAAGGTGGACGCGCGACTCCTCGCGACGCGCGATGACGTCAAGGCGCTCATCAACGGGCGTCCGAGCCGACTCGACGAAGGCTGGCGGGCCGCGATGCTCGGCGACGATCTGCACGCACTCGTGAACGGCGACGCGATCGTCCGCCTCGTCCAGGGCGGCCGGCGTCTCCAGGTGGAGCGGGCGTAGAAGAGGCGGTGGCTCTGCCGTCGTCAGGCGGGGAAGACCGCGCTTGGCTCACCGCGCTGGTCCGCGAGCGAGCGCGCGCAGAGGATGCCGGCGACACCCGCACCGAACGCGACGAGCCCGACGACGCGCGCACGCTTCGGCAGGCCGCGGGTCGTGAGCAGGGTGATGCCGTCGACGAGATCGACCGCGCCGCCCATGCCGACCCACTCCGCGTCCTGCGTCCCCTCTTTCACGCACGTGAGCGCACCGAGGCCGAGCGCGAGGTCGCGGGCGCCCGTCATGCGTCCGAGCGCCCGGGCTGGTGCACCGTGGCCACCCGGCGCGACCGCCGCCGCGAGCCGCGGCACGAACGTGGCGACGGCGCCCACGGCGATCCGGCCGCGTGCGAGGAGCAGCGCCAGCATGCGCGCGTCGAGGTCGGTGGGGTTCATGGCCGTGCATGCTGACACGGCCGCACGTGCGTGCGCATAGCGTGCTGCCGATGAGCGCCGCGATGAGGCGACCGAACGTCCTGCTCGTGGTCACCGACCAGGAGCGGGAGCGCTCGTGGGTCCCCGACGACCTGTGGGACTCGCTCGTGCACCGCCGCCGGCTCCGCGACGCGGGCATGGAGCTGCGCGGGCACTACACGCACTCGTCGCCGTGCTCGCCTTCGCGGGCGACCCTGCTCACCGGCCAGCACGTCCCCGAGCACGGTGTCACCGACAACGTCTTCGTCGATCCCGTCCAGCCCGACCTCCACACCGCGACACCGACGATCGGCCACGTGTTCCGTGCCGCGGGCTACCGCACGGCGTACCTCGGGAAGTGGCACCTCTCGTACGGCAACCCGGACATCGAGCGGTACGGGTTCTCCGACTGGACGGGCGAGGACTGGGCTTGGACGGGCCTGGCCGGCACCGGCGCGCACTACGACGAGATCATCGCCGCGCAGGCGGCCGACTGGCTCGGCGCGCACGGCGCGGGCGACGAGCCGTGGTTGCTCGTCGTCGGGCTCGTGAACCCGCACGACGTCGCGTGGTTCCCCGCGGACCAGCCCGACTACCAGGCGGCGCATGCCGACCGCACCGCGACGGTCTCGCGCATGCTGCCGACGCCGATCCCGGGCGCGGCGCCGATCCCGATCTTCGGTGACGACTACGCGGCGCGCTTCGACCTGCCCGCGAACTTCCGCGACGACCTCACGTCGAAGCCTGCCGTGCAGCATGCGTGGCGGTGGGAGGAGAACCACTCGATGTTCGGGTGGCTCGACCTCGACGACGAGGACGTCTGGCGTCGGTGCCTCGACTACTACTGGCGCCTCCACGAGCTCAACGACGCGCACGTCGGCACGATCCTCGACGCGCTCGTCGCGGCGGGTCGGTGGGACGACACCGTCGTCGCGCTGACGAGCGACCACGGTGAGCAGGCCGGGGGACACGGGCTGCGCGGCAAGGGGCCGTTCGCGTACGAGGAGATCATGCACATCCCGCTCGTCGTGCGCGCACCCGGCGTGACGGCACCGGGGACCGCCGCCGACACGCTCACGTCCGCCGTCGACCTCGCGCCCACGCTGTGCGCGCTGGCGGGCATCGGCGCCGACGTCTGGTCCGAGTCGATGTCGGGCGTCGACCTGACGCCGGTCCTCAGCGGTGAAGCGTCCGGCGTCCGTGACCACGTGCTGTTCGCACAGGCCCAGGGCTGGCACCCGAGCTGCCTCGCGCAGCGCTACGCCCTGCGCGGCGTGTTCGACGGGCGCCACAAGTACGTGCGCTACTTCGGCGTCGGCGGCGGCTGCGACAACCTCGGCCGCAGCCTCGACTGGGCGCCCGAGATGCGCTTCGGCCCCGACGCCGCGTTCGGCGACCAGGAGCACGAGCTCTACGACCTCGCCGACGACCCCGGTGAGCTGCACAACCTCGCGCACGACCCCGCCCGCCGGACCGAGGTTCACGACCGGTTCGGGCACCTGCTCGAGCTCGAGGAGACGGCGTTCCGGCAGTCCCGGCCCCCCGGGCCCGGCGGGGGCAGCACCCATGCGGCCCAGATGCTGGACCGGTCGGGCTTCTTCGACTGAGAGATCGCCGGGAACCTCGTTCGGGGTCCCGTCGTTCAGTGGGGAGGTTCAGCGGGGGACCCGTGCGGGGCCAGACCCCGTGCGCAGATTTCCTTCCTCGACCTCTTGGGGGCTCAGCCATGCCGACGATGCTCGAAGAACGAACGAACGGTCACTCACGGCCCGCCGAGGTCGTCGTCCGGGTCACGGGCGACGACGCCCGCCGGGGCCCCGTGACCAGCCCCCGTCGGGGCTTCACGTTCCGCGGGGCCGTCGTCACGGCGCTCCTCGCGGCCGTCGCGGTCGGGATCTTCCTGCTGGTCGGCGCGGTCGCCGGGCTGTTCTCGATCGGCAACCCGTTCGGCACGACGACGGTCGACCGGAGCCAGCCGGCGCTGCTGAAGCAGCTGTCGAACCTGTCCGACTACCACGCCGCGCAGGGCACGTACATGGTGCAGGTCGACATCGAGGACGACGTCGACATCATCCCGTCGTTCCTCGCCGGTGAGCGCACCATCTTCCGTGCGATCGGCACGGTCGACTCGACGATCGACTTCTCGAAGCTGAGCACCGACGCCGTGCGGCTCGACGGCCAGACCGTCGACATCACCCTGCCGCAGCCGGCGTTCGCCCGTGCCGTCGTCGACCCCACGCGCAGCGAGGTCATCGACCGCGACCGTGGCCTCTTCACCCGGATCGGCGACGCGTTCGGTGACGACACGAACAACGAGCGCGACCTGTACCTGCGTGCCGGCAAGAAGCTCGACGCCGCAGCGAAGGAGAGCGCCCTGCGCGATCGCGCCGAGCAGAACACGACGCTCATGCTCGAGGGCCTGCTCGGCCGCCTCGGCTACAGCGACGTGCACGTGTCGTTCGAGAAGCCGCTGGCGACCGGAGCGGCCGACGCCGCGCCCGCCGCGAAGTAACGAACCCGCGACTCGGGCGCGCTCAGGGCGCGCCCGAGTACGCGTCGTCCATGCCGAACTTCGGGAACGGCCCGAGGAACGCGTGCTCGTGGAGCCCGAAGCCGACGGCGCCCGGCTTCCCGCCGACGCGCTGCTCGAAGCGCGCGACCTGGTCGACGATCGTGAACTGTCCGATGCCCTCGATCTCCGCGACCTTGAACTCGCGTCCCTGCACGACGAGCGGCCCCTGGAACATGCCGTGGCGCCAGTCGTCCTCGACGCCGTACCCCGTGCCGATCGCGATGTAGGCGGGCAACAGCGGCGTCACGTCGATCTCGAGCGCGCCCTCGGGCGCGTCGGGGAACCGCAGGACGCTGTGGTCGACCATCCGCGTGCCGCTGCGCATGGTGTGCTCGTACTCGGGGCGTGCCGAGCCATTCGGGCTCGCGTGCGGGGTCGGCCCAGATGCGCATCGCCTCCTCGAGGACGCGCTCGCCGTTCGCCTGCTCGTTGAGCATGTAGAGGATCGAGTGGTCGTCGAACTGCATCGGGTCGTAGTTCCACATGCCGCTCATCTGGCCCTCGCCCTGGCGGATGCCCGGCGCCTCGGGCTCGCCGTGCGGGCGCACGCCCCACGAGCGGTCGCGGGTGCCCCACCACCGGTCGGGGGTCACGTCGAACGTCTCGCCCGCGACCTCGAGCGTGCCCGTCCAGCAACCGGTCTGCGCGAAGCGCATCGTGTCGAACAGCACCCGCCCGTACTTGCGCACGTACTGGCGCGGCTCCTCGAAGGCGGGCATCGCGCCCTCCCACTCGAGGTCGCACGCGATCTGGAGGTCGCCCGAGTCGGCGTCGGAGCGGGTGTGCGCGGACGGGTCGCACACGAACCGCACCTTGTGCAGGGGCTCGATCACCTCGACGCGGATCGGGCCGATGGAGGTGTTCATCCGGTCATCGAGGATCTTCGACGCGCGCACGACGTGCTGCAGGTCGCCACGGCGCACGCAGCAGAACGCGTCGCTCACGCGCGAGGTTCGGGTACTGACCGAGACCCATCACCATGAAGAGCTCGTCGGTCGACGCGTGCATGTTGAAGTAGTAGCGGTCGTAGAAGTTGCGGTCGCTCGTGCCGGCGTGGCGGATCGTGTCGGCCACCTGGTGCACGGGGAAGTCGTCCCAGGACGACAGCGACGGGTGATAGCCGGGGTGCTCCATCTCGCTGGTCTCCCTACTGGTCCGAGGCGGCGGGATTCGGCGCGGCGAAGCCTGCCGCGGTGACGAGCGGCAGGTCACGGTACGTGACGATGCCGGGCGGTGCCGCGCAGACGGCGGGGATCGCGTTCACGGCCGGCATCGCGGTCATGATCATGCCGAGGCCCATGTAGTCGGGCTCGTCCCAGTCGGGGCCCGGGAAGATCTGGAGCTGGCTGCGGACCGCGGGCTCGCCCTCCACCACGACGAAGTAGCCGTGCTTCAGCGGCCAGTCGGGCTCCATGTGCGCACCCATCTTCCAGCGGACGCGGCACTCGATGACGCGGCGCCCGTCGACGGAGCCGTAGCGACAGGCGTCGATGCCCGCGACCGTGCCCTCGGGGATCGTCATGAACCCCAGGTCCATGTCCTGGGTCGCGCGCGCGTACTCGACCTCGAAGCCGATCTCGTCGAGCTCGAGACCGAGTGCGTCACCCATGAGCGCCACCGCGTCGCCGAACACGATCGACGCGCGGTCGGTCTTCGCCTTCGTCTCGGGATCGTCGGGGTCGTCGCGCGAACCCGACGGACAGCTGCGTCTCCGCCGACGCGTAGCCCGTGGCATCGACCGACTCGAGCACCGTCACCTTGTCGACGCGGTCGCAGATCCCCGTGGACAGGAGCGCGAACAGGTTGGCGAAGCCTGGGTTGATCCCCGTGCCGAACAGCGACGACGCCGCCGTCGCGCGCCGCGGCATCGAGGCGGGCGGTCGCCTCGTCCCCGAGCCCTCGGCCCGTGATGAACGCGGCGGTCGACGCGACGTTGACGCCGGCACCGAGGATCCGGCACATCTCGTCGACGTCGGGCCAGAGCGGGTTGTAGCTGACGCAGTCGGGCTGCACGGCCAGGAGGGCGTCGACGTCGTCGGTCGCGACGACGCCGAGGGGCTCGATCCCGACGAGATCGCCCACGTCGCGGCCGATCTTGTCGGGGCTCCAGGCGAAGCAGCCGATCAGGTCGAGGCCGGGGTGGCGGGCGATCGCGCGTGCGGCGCGTCGACCGACGTTGCCGGTGGTCCACTGCACGACCCGGATCGGTTCCTGCGTCATCGGGCGGTCGCGCCGTGGCTGTCGTACTCGCGCCCCTCGCGCTCGGCCAAGGCCTGACCGGCCGCCAGCTGGAACGGGCTGATCCCGCCCGGCTCCCACGGTCCGACGGAGCCCGCGGTCTTCGCCGCGTCCGACTTCTCCGGGATCGCGAACATCGCCCGCGCGTCCTCGATCTGCATCTCGGCGAGGTCGAACCAGTCGAGCCCGAGGAAGTCGAGCGAGTGGTCACCCGTCACCGTGTTCCACGACACCGCGCCGCGGTACAGCGCATCGGCGACCCGCACCGCGACCTCGGGGGTGAAGTGCCCCATGTCGTACTGGAACAGCCCCATGCCGCTCGGCAGGTACCCCGTCTCGAACAGCGAGACGACCATCGCGAGCAGCGAGAACCCGCGCGGGTCGTCGTTGGCGCGGGCGATGAAGGCGAACGCCTCGAGCTCGTTCTCGACCGTCGTCCCGTAGTCGGCGAGCACGTGCACCCAGTCGTGCTGCGCGAGCAACGGCGGTGCGGAGCCGGGGAGCCCGGGGAACACGAAGCCGCGGGCCCGGTACAGCTCCCACACGCCGCGCCCGAGCGTTCCCAGGGGCAGCGCGCCGAGCGCCTGCCACTGCGCGGCGAGCTCGGCGTCGTCGGTCGTCTCCTGCCAGGCGGCTTCGAGCTCGTGTGACGTGTGCAGCGCCCGGCTCGCCTCCGGGTTCCACGTCGACGTGTAGCCGGCGCGCTGGAAGTCGAACGCGGCGAGCCCGTAGGCGCCGTCGGCGAAGTGCTCGGCCGCTCGCAGGACGCCGTCGTCGACGCCGAGCACGGTGGCGTACTCACGGACGCGAGCCGTGACGCTGCTCGGGATCGGCCGGAGCAGGAGCGTGTGCAGCAGCATCATGTGCACCATCCGCTCCCGGAACGCGTGGTCGCGCCGCGCCATCGCCGCGCCGTACTCGGCGGGACTGATCGGTGTCGCCGCGTCGAAGTCGATGTCGTGGTGCGTCATCGCCTGCACCGTCGCGGCGAGGAGCGAGCGCTGGATCGGGGTGAGCTCGTGCCCGTCCGGTGAGGCGGCGCTGATGACGCCCCGCCCGATGATCTGCACCTCCTCGTAGTCGGGTGGCTGCAGGTAGACGTACGACTCGTCGGGGAGGGGGACCTTCGGGAAGGCGGCGGCGAAGTCCGGCATGAGAGGCGTCGAGGTCAGCGGGGCGCTCGCGGCATCCCCAGACCGATCATGGCGATGATGTCGCGCTGGACCTCGTTCGTGCCACCGCCGAACGTGAAGATCGTGTTCGCGCGGTACGCACGCTCCAGACGTCCGGACAGCTCCGCGCCGACGGTGCCCTCCTCGAGGTACGCGCTCGAGCCGACGATGTCCATGAGCTGGCGGTAGGCCTCGAGCGCGAACTCGGTGCCGAACACCTTGGTCGCCGACGCGTCGGCGGGGTTGAGACCCCGGCTCGAGCCCCACGCCACCTTCCAGTTCATGAGCTTGAGGAACTCTGCGCGCGCGCTGACCCGCGCCAGCGCACTCGCGACCCACTCCTGGTCGATGACGCGTCGCCCGTCGGCGAGCTTCGTGTCGACGCACCACTGGCGGACGTCGTCGATGCTGCGGAGGATCCCCGACGCGGGGCACAGGGCGACGCGCTCGTGGTTGAGCTGGTTCGTGATCAGCTTCCAGCCCTCGTTCTCGGCGCCGACGAGGTTCTCCGCGGGGACGCGCACGTCGTCGTAGTACGTCGTGCTCGTGATGTCGCCGGCGATCACGGGCAGCGGCGTGTACCGGAACCCGGGCGAGCGTCGTCGGCACGATGAACACCGACAGGCCCTTGTGCTTGGGCAGTGACGGATCGGTGCGCACCGCGAGCCACACGTAGTCGGCGACCTGGATCGCGCTGGTGAAGATCTTCTGGCCGTTGATGACGTACTCGTCGCCGTCGCGCACGGCGCGGGTCTCGAGCGACGCGAGGTCGGTGCCCGCCTTCGGCTCCGTGTACCCGATCGCGAAGTGCAGCTCGCCGCGCAGGATGCGGGGCAGGTACTCGCGCTTCTGCTCCTCCGTCCCGAGCGACATGAGCGTCGGGCCGACGCTGTTGAGCGTCAGCAGCGGGAGCGGCACGCCGGCCCAGTGCGACTCCTCGACGAAGATCAGCTGGTCGATGGCGTCGCGGCCCTGCCCGCCGTACTCGACGGGCCAGCCGAGCCCGAGCCAGCCGTCCTCGCCCATCCGCCGCACGTACCTCGGGTAGGTCGACTCCTCGGTGTCCTCGCCCTCGACCTCGGTGACGAGCTTCGCGAAGTACTCGCGCAGCTCCGCCTTGAGGGCCAGCTGGTCGTCCGTCAGTGCAAGTCGCACACTGCCGGTCTAGCGCAATGGCGAGGCCTGGGCCTCCACGACGCGATCGTCCCATGACGACGGGATCACGACGCGCCAACCGGCGCGCTGCAGCTCGTCCCGCGACCGCTCCAGCGTCCCGAGGGTCGTCGCCCGCCCGGCTGACGCGGAACAGCCACGTCGACCCCTGGTCGAGGACGTCCTCGACGCGTGTCGTCGCGTCGGCGTCGAGCGCGGCCAGCAGGAGCCGGTCCCGGTTCGACCCGTCGGTCACGCCGACCTCGAGGTCGTAGCTGGTGCGGTTGTCGACCGAGACGCGGCCGACCATCGCGGGGGACTCGACGAGCCGGAGCACGCCGAAGAACAGCACGACGAAGAACACGATCGCCGCGACGGGGACTACGACGCTGCGCAACCGGAGCACGGGCTCGGGTGCATGTCTCGTGAGGACCGGACTCATCGTCACGACCTTCCTGATCTGGAGCGCGTTCGGGGGATGGTTCCCGAAGTCGGGGCCGGGCGAACCCCGTCACGCCCGACCCGAGCCGTGCCGAGGTTGGGGGCGGCACGACCGGGTCGGACGCAACGGAGACCGTCAGGTGATGATGATCGCCACGAGCGTGGCGACGACCGTCACCGCGAAGAACACGAACGGGAACAGCTCGACCCATCCGTCGCGCGACTGGTGTCGCGCGCGGAGAGATCGTCGACTCCCTCCATCGGTCCGCCTTCCACGGTCGCCGCGCGGCGTCCGGCGCGTCAGCGTCGGGCCGCCGCGGGCCTTCGGGTCAGGAGCAGGCGAAGGAGAGCGGTGGTGCGCGTGCCGGCGCGATGCGACCGGCGCGGATCGCGGTGCGTCCGGTGCGACGCCGGGCGATCGTCAGCAGCAGCGCCGTGACCATCAGCGCCGCGACGAGCGCGGCGAGACCCCACAGCGGTGTGCGGAGATGCCGTGACTGCTGGCGGTGCTCGGAGCACGCGACCTCGCCGACGCGCTCCATGCGCTCGCCGAGGACCGCGTCGACCGTGCCCGACGGCGACTCCGTGACGGAGGCGGTCGGACGGGCATCGGAGAGCCCGGAGACGCCGGCGGCCGGCAGGAGTGGGCCGGACGCGCTCGTCGAGGGACGCGAACGCCGCGGTGCTCAGCGATGCGAGCAGCACCACGAGGAGCAGGCGGCGGTTCACGCCGTCCACGCTACTCGGGCGCGTTTCTGGGGTCGCGCGAGCGGGCAAGCGCAGGCGATGAGCGCCATCTGCGTCTTCTCGCCGGGTGTCCTGGTGACCGTCACGGTCGAGGACCACCCGACCGGCGAGCGGCTGCACTTCCACGCCGGCGGACAGGGGACCTGGGTCGCGCGCAGGGGCGACCGTCTGGGCGCGCGCAGCTCGCTCTGCACCGCGCTCGGCGGCGAGGCTGTCGATGTCGCGCGCGCACTGCTCGCGCGGCGAGGGGATCGAGGTGCACCTCGTGCCACGTCGGCGGCGGGATCGCTCAACGTGACGCGCCACGGCCTGGCGACGGGCTACCGGCCGACGATCGACCGCCTGAGCCAGCGGGTCGAGGTGTCGCACCCCTGAACACCTGAGCCGCTCCGAGCGCAGGGCCAGACTCGCGGGATGAAGAAGCAGATCGAGTACGGCACGGACGACCACCCGGAGGACGACCCGGAGCGAGCGCGGGTCGCCTGGGCCGTCGCGATCCTCGACGACTGCGACGAGTGCGGCGACCTGCGCGTCGAGCTCACCGTCGAGGAGGTGGGCCGACCCGGCACCGGGCTCGTGGGGCACCTCGCCCCGGCGACGGCGCGCCGGCTGCGGGCGACCCTGGCCACGGCGCTGCGCGATCTCGGGGAGGATCCCGGACCCTGAGGATCTGGGCCCTGAGGTCCGCGTCCGATCTACGCTCCGGCCCTCGGCGCGGCGGGCGCGGGCGACACGGAGCGAAACGTGAGGGATCAGGTGATGTGGGGCCGTCTGAGCAGGCGGCTCCTGCTGGGCGCCTTCTTCTCGTTCCTCGTGCTCGTGTTCGCGCCGATCTTCTTCTGGGCCGTCGAGCACGGCAAGAGCGACGACGTGCACTCGATCGGCGACGCCTACGGCTGGCTGTTCCGGACCCTGTTCGAGAACACCTCGCCGTACAAGATCAAGACGCAGTTCGGCTTCGTCTCGTACTGGATCGTCCGCGTCGCCGGCGTGAGCCTCGTCGCCTTCACCACGGCGACGATCGCGTCGAGGTTCGTCGCGACCGTCATCAAGCGAGGAGCAGGGATGGGCAAGTTCAAGGGCTCGGAGCACCTCTTGATCTGCGGATGGAGCCCGAAGGGCGCCGAGATCATCCGTGAGCTGCGGGCCAAGGAGGTGGAGGACCCGCGCCCCATCGTGATCCTCGCCGACATCGAGACCGATCCCATGGACGAGAAGGGCATCACGTTCGTGCGCGGCAACCCGAGCAACGCCGAGGACCTCGCGCGCGCCGGCCTCGGTCGCGTCGCGACCGTCATCGTGCTCGCCGACAACTCGAACACGAGCAACGACCCCGACGACCTCGACGCGCGCTCGCTCCTCACGACCCTCGCGATCGAGTCGATCAACGGCGGCGCGTACACGTGCGTCGAGGTCGTGAAGTCCGAGAACCGCCAGCACTTCGAGCGGACGAAGGCCGACGAGCTCGTCGTCAGCGCCGAGCTCACGGGTGCCCTGCTCGCGGCCGCCGCGCGCACGCACGGCCTCACGGCCGTCATCGCCGATCTGCTCACGCACCCCGAAGGGGAAGAGCTCTACCGCGTCCACGTTCCACCGGAGCTCGTCGGCCAGACCGTGCGCCACGCGCTCGAGGTGATGAAGGACGTGCACAACTCGCTGCTGCTCGGGCTGTTCACCGGCGCGACGTGCGAGGTGAACCCGCCCAGCACCCGCGTGATCACCGCGCAGGACCAGATGCTCGTGGTGCGCAGCCGCCCGGTCGACCACGTGGGCTTCGAGGCCGTCACGCGGACCTGACGCGTCGCGTCAGCTCGGCGCCTCTGCGTCGCCGGCGCCGTCGAGGAGCGCTGCCGTGTCGATGCCGTGGTGCTCCCGGAAGTTCCGCAGCGTGTACCCGGTGACCGTCGCCCCCGATGCGCCCGCCTGCGCGGTCGCGGAGCGCCGCAGGCCGAACATCGGCGCCAGCTCCCCGAAGTAGCCGGGCGGCGTCACCGTCGTCAGCAGCTCGTCGGGCCGGTCGGTGCACTCCCGCACGATGTCGATGGCGCCGTCCGAGACGACGTACACGAGGTCGCCCTGGTCGCCCTGGCGGAACAGCACCTCGCCGGCCGCGAGCGTCCGCTCCTCCGGCGGCCGGTCGCCGGCGAGCGCGCGCGGCGTGAGCTCGACGACCCGGTCGGCGAGGGGCAGCAGCCGCTCGTCGTGCGTCGAGACGACGACGACCCGCCCGGGCTGCGCGAGGTCGCGGAGGATCCGCAGGATGCCGTCGACCTGGATGTAGTCGAGGTGGGCGGTGGGCTCGTCGGCCACGACGAGCGGCGGATCGAGGGCGAGCGCACGGGCGATGGCGACGCGCTGCTGCTGGCCGCCGGACATGTCGCCCGGGCGGTGGTGCATGCGGTCGTCGAGGTCGACCTGGTGGAGCAGCTCCTCGGCGCGCGCACGTGCCTCGCGTGGCTTCACGCCCGCGCCGCGCAGCGAGACGACGACGTTGTCGCGCGCGCTCAGGCTCGGGATCAGGTTGAACGCCTGGAAGACGATGCCGACCGTGTGGCGGCGGTAGTGCGTGAGGTCGCTCCCGTGGAGCGCCGTCACCTCGGTGTCGCCCACCCGGATCGAGCCGGACGTCGGCTTCAGGATCGACGCGAGGGCCGACAGCAGGGTGGTCTTGCCGCTGCCACTCGCGCCCAGCAGGAGCACGAGCTCGCCGTCGGCGAGGCTCAGGTCGAGCCCGTCGATCGGGCGGACCGCGTACCCGCCGCTCGAGTACTCGATCGTCAGGTCACTGATCTCCACGCCCGTCATCACGCCGCTCCGAACGCGAGGGCGGGGTCGGTGGTGAGCGCGCGACGCGCGCCGATCAGGCTCGCGACGAGTCCGACGACGATCGCGATGCCGAACATCTGGATGTACGACGCGGCCTCCATCTCGGCCGGGAACGGCAGCGCGAGGCCCACGAGCAGCGCGACACCGATCGCGAGCACCGCGGCGATGATGGAGAGGAACAGGGACTGGATCGCCAGGCCCCCGACGATCGTGTGGTTCGGGGAGCCGGTCGCCTTCAGCACGGCGAAGTCGCGCGTCCGCTCGAGCGCGTTCAGGTAGACGACCGAGCCGATGATCCCGATCGCGACGATCCAGAGCAGGATGCTCACGAGGTCGATCGTCTGGACGCCGGGCTTCGTGATCCGCCGCAGGTCCTCGATCACGTCGTCGTTCGTCAGTGTGATGAAGCCGTCGGGGAGCGAGTCGACGCTGCCGGAGATCGGCACCGCCATCACGAAGTCGTTGCCCTCGAAGCTCAGCCTCTGCGCATCGCGCAGCGTCAGCAGCGCGGTCGGCGCGCCGAAGTTGTAGCGCAGGCCGTCGCCGATGCCGACCACCTCGAAGGTGGCGCCGCCGAGCCGCAGGTCGTCGCCGACGGAGAGCTTGAGGCTCTTGTCGACGACCGCTTCGCCGCTCCGCCTCACCGCACGACCCTCTTCGATCGGCGGGTCGAGCGTGCCCGGCCGGGAGCCGATGACGTTGGTGTCGGTGTCGGGGTCGACGTGGGCGACCGCTCGGGAGAGCACGACCGCGCTCGCGCGCTCCACCCCCGGAGCACCGGCGAGCTCGTCGGCCACGGTGCTGGGGAACACCGACGTCGTCGTGAACGGGCCGGTCACCCCGTCAGGGACGACCCACGCGTCGGCACCGAACATCTCGACGGTGCGCGGCACCTCGTTCTGGACCGCCCGCTTCATCCCGTCGAACAGCAGCGCCATGCCGAACACGAGCGCGGTGACGAGGACCGCGATCACGAATCGCCGTCGCCGGAAGACGAGGTCGGACCGGCTGATCAACCACATGTGAGCCCCCGCATCGAGGGCGCGGAGCGTACGGCACGCGTCGTGTGCTCCGCTGTGAGGGAGGCGGGCGCACGTGACGTACGATGAGTGCGCTCGATCGATCGTCCGCCCTGACCCCGCGGACCCGACTTGCTTGGGAGCGGGGTCCAGCGTGCGAGATGACGAGCTCACCGATCTCTTCGACGTCGCCGTCGGCGACGAGAGCGCCGACCCGGTCGTCGTCACCCTTCGGGGCGAGTGCGACCTGGCGGCAGTCGACCGACTCGGATCGGCGCTCGCGTCGTGCACCGACGGCGGCCGGCGCGAGGCGGTCCTCGACCTCTCGGGGCTGGAGTTCCTCGACTGCGCGGCGCTCGACGTGATCCTGCAGGCGGCGCGCCGCTGCGCTCGGGCCGGCGGCTCGCTCGTCGTCCGGTCCCCGCAACGGCCGGTGCGGCGCCTGCTCGACCTCAGCGGTGCGTCCGTGGAGCTGCGGCTCGAGGAGGAGCGATGACCGAGACGTTGCATCAGGGTCCGCGCGAGGCTGAGCGACGGATGCACATCCAGCAGGGGGTACTCGACGAGTCGTTGCGGAGCCTCGGCTCGGCGGCCCTGCAGGGCCTCGACGTGCGGGATGCCATCGCACGCGTCGTCGACGCCACCCGCACGATCTTCGAGGTCGAGGGTGCCGGCCTCATGCTCGTCGACCCCGAGTCGGTGCTCCGCTACGTCGTCGGCACCGACCGCGCGGCCACCGCGCTCGAGCAGGCTCAGGAGGACACCGGCACCGGCCCCTGCGTCGATTCGCTCGTGCTCGACCGCGTCGTGCGCACCAAGGACGTGACGATCGACGAGCGCTGGCCGGAGGTCCACGACCGGCTCGCCGAGGCGGGGGTGCGAGCAGTGCTCGGGCTGCCGATCGCGGTCGCGCACACGACGGTCGGCAGCCTCAACGTGTACCGGCCGGAGGCCTACGAGTGGGACGACAGCGACGAGGAGGCCCTGCAGACCTTCGCCTCCCTCATCGAGGACGTCATGACCGCGGGCTTGCTCGCCGAGCGCCACAGCGAGGTCGTCGAGCAGCTCGAGGGCGCGCTCGAGCGCCGGGTGACGATCGACCGGGCCGTCGGGGTCGTCATGGGCACCGAGGGCCTCAACCCGGTCGAGGCCTTCGCCCGCCTCCGCCGGGTCGCCCGTGATCGCCGGATCCGCGCCGCCGAGCTGGCGCAGGAGGTGCTGGAGCGGGGCCGGCTCGAGTACTAGGACTCGACATGTCGAGATCGCTTCTCTACTATCCGAGGCGATGGCGGGCCGGCGATCGAACCCCACGGAGCGGGTCGTCCGCGTGCTCGAGCTCCTGGGTGCCCACCCCGGCGTCGGGCTGCGGTTCAGCGACCTGGCGCGCGAAGGCGGTCTGAGCCAGGCGACCTGTCACGCCATCCTCGGAACGCTCACCGAAGCCGGCTTCGTGGTGCGCGACCCCGAGACCCTCACGTACACGCTCGGTCCGGCCCTCGTCTCGCTCGGGACCTCGGCGAGCGCCTCGTTCGCCGAGGTGCGCGCCGCGCACGAAGCGCTTGCAGACCTCGCCCGGCGCACCGGGCTCCCCGTCTCCGCGGCGACCGTCGTCGACGACGCCATCACGGTCGTCGACCTCGTCGGCGTCGAGGGCACGGCACCGCCGGTCGGGGTGGGGACGCGCGTCCCGCTGGCGCCGCCGTTCGGCGCGATCCACGTCGCGTGGAGCGGCCGCGACGCCGTCGACGCGTGGATCGCCCGCTCGCCGCGCAGCACGCTGACGCCCGAGCGGCTGCTGGCCGTGATCGACGACCATCGCGGGACGCACCTCGCGGGTCGCGCCGTACACGTCGACGTCGGCCGAGCTGCGCGCCGCGCTCGGCGACCTCGCCGTGGACGCGCTCGCGCACGACGTCCGCGAGCGGACCCTCGAGCTGCTCTCGGCGATCGACGAGCTCGACTACACGTCCGATGTGCTCGCGCGCGCCGACCACCTGCCGGTGAACACGCTCACTGCACCCGTGTTCGACCGACACGGCCGCACGCTCTACGCCGTCGCGCTGCACCTCGGGGCACCCGACGTCGCCGTCGACCGCATCGAGGCGCTCGGCGCGCAGCTGCGCGCCGTCGCCGATCAGCTGACCGAATCCGTCGGCGGCCGCCAGCCGACCGATCCCGACCGCACCGACGACCTGCACACCCAGGACCTGCACACCCAGGATCTGGCCGGCGTCACCGCCGGCTCTCCAGCCCGTTCACTTGGAGGAGCAACGCCATGAGCACCATCACGATCCGTCGTCCGACCGCGCCGCCACCCGCTCGCGTGGTCGCCCCGGCGTTCACGCTCGACAGCGTGCTCGGTGGCCGCCGCATCGGGCTGCGCACCGACAGCGCGTGGCGGTCGTGGGCGCTCATCGCCAACGAGTGGGAGAAGCGACTGCGCGACGAGGGCGCCGACGTGCTGTGCGTCGAGACGGGCGCACAGGTCGGCGACCACGGCCGCGCCGACCGCCAGACGATCGAGGAGTGGTCGGGCGAGATCGACGGCGGCCTCGTGGGCCTCGGCACGTGCGGGTCGTGCACGTCGTTCACGATCCGCGACGCCGTCGCGCTCGAGTCGCACGACAAGCCCTCGGTCGCGGTCGTGACCGAGGAGTTCGAGACCCACGGCCGCAACATGGCGCGGTTCCTCGGCCACGGCGACCTCAAGGTGCTCGTCCTCCCGTACCCGCTCGAAGCCCGTCCCGACGACGAGCTGCGGACGATCGCCGCCGAGTACTGGCCCCAGGCCATGGACCTGCTCGGGGTGCAGCGATGACGGTCACGCTCACGGCCGAGCAGGTCGACGTCCCCGCCGACCCCGCCGCGCTCTACGAGCGCTCGCTCGAGGAGCGCTGGGGCGACGGCGCACCCATCCTGGCGCCGACCGACGACCGCGTCCTCGCCCTGCTCGGGGCGACGCCCTACGCGTCCGACCACGTGGTCGGGGCACTGCCCCCGGAGTACGGGGTGGCGACCGTCGAGCTCGTCGCGATCAACGCCGCGATGGCGGGCTGCGCGCCCGCCGCGTTCCCGTTCGTGCTCGCCGCGCTCGAAGCGATGCTCGTGCCGGAGTGGAACGCCTTCGGGCTCACCACGACGACGTCGAGCGTCTTCGCGATGCTCCTCGTCAACGGACCGAGTCGCGACGAGCTCGGGATCGACTACCGCGCCGGGTGCATGGGCGGTGCCGCCGGGCGGGGTTCGATGACGATCGGTCGGGCAGTGTCGCTCTGCCTGCGCAACATCGGCGGTCAGCGCGCCGGCGAGACGTCCCGCACCGTGTTCGGCCAGCCGGCGCGCTTCGGGCTCTGCTTCGGGGAGTGGGAGGAGCGTTCGCCGTGGCCCTCGCTCGCCGTGCGGCGCGGATTCGACGCGGCCGACGACGTCGTCACGGTCCACGGGGGGAAGGGGACCTTCCCGCTCGCCGACATCCACAACGACGACCCGCGTGACCTGCTCTACCTCATCGCGAAGTCGATCGCGTTCCCGCTCAGCAACATGTTCCTGAGCGGCTCACCCGAGAACGGTGAGGTGGTCGTGGCGATGAACCCGATGTGGGCCGAGCGGTTCGGGAAGGCGTTCCCCGACGTCGAGGACGCGCAGGCATACCTGTGGGAGCACGCCTGGCAGCCGATCGACGTGTGGCCCGAGGGGAACCAGGAGATCCTGCGGGGCAAGGACCGCGTCGACGACGAGGGTCGCGTCCGGCTGGTGGCGTCGCCGGCGCAGATCGTGCCGTTCGTGTGCGGCGGCCTCGGGAGCCTGCACGCCGTCGCGCTGCCGAGCTTCGGCGAGAGCCAGCTCCAGAGCGAGCGCGTCCAGCCGAAGGGTGCCTGAACGAGATGATGGATCAGCAGGCGGTGGTCGAGGCCGTCGACGAGATGGGCGCGCTGCTCCGCAGCGACGGCGCCGACCTGAAGCTCGTCGACGCCGACCCCAAGACCGCGCGCATCGTGCTGCAGCTCGAGCTCGACGGAGCGGAGTGCGCGGAGTGCGTGCTCCCGGCGGACCTGCTCGAGCAGATGGTCAGTGAGGCGCTGTCGCGACGGGTTCCCGGTGAGTTCGAGCTGGTGCTGCGGGATCCGCGTCGCGACGAGCCGCCCGCCTGAGCAGGAGCCCCGCGCCGGCGACGGCTGCCGTCGCCACCAAACCGATCCAACCCCACACCGCGGCCGCCGCGACGATCGCGACGACGATCTGGACCGCGATCACCGCGCGCTGCACGATCGGCCCAAGGGCATGGAAGCGGCGGTGGAACGTGGCGAGCGCGTCGAAGCTGGTGTACCTCGCGGTCGCGAGGACGACGAGGCCGCGGGCGAGGGCGAACACGATCGCCACCGCGAACGCGACGACCGGTGACGCGGTGAGCGCGCCCACGGCGATCATCACGAACACCGCGGCCGTCATGATGTACGTGGCGACTCCGGTGCCGATCTGCCAGCCGAAGCCGACGCCGTAGAGCCACCCCCGGTAGCGCGGCAGCCAGTCCTCGTTGACCTGGCGCCGGTTGAACGGCGGCGACCACGGGAGGACGTGCGCGTCGCTGGCGGCACCCACCAGGGCGATCACTGCGGTCGCACCGGCTGCGGCGGCGACCCCGATGCCGAGCGCCTCGACGGCGAGCGCCAGGGCGAGCATCACCGCACCGAGCGTGGCACCACCCGCCAGCGCGCCGGCGACGAACCACGTCGCGGTCACTGCGTAGCGCTGCCCGCGTGCGCGTTCGGAGACCGGGTTGAGCTGCGAGAGCATCGACTGCCCGCACGGCGACCACGTCGAGTACGTCGCGGCCGCGATCGCCAGCACGAACGCGATGACCTCGACCGTCGACTCCACGCGGGCAATCGTAGGTCCCGGCCTGGCGGTGTTCGCGGGTGCGCTTCCGGGTACGACCCTCACATGGCAGGACGTCGCAACGAGTCACCGGAAGAAGAGCCCGTCCAGGAGCTGGCCGAGGAGATCACCGAGGAGAACCCCGACCGCACGACGCGGCGGGAGGCGCTCGAGCTCGAGCTCATGGACGAGGGTCGCAGCGCCGAGGGCGCGGACGCCGACCTCGACGAAGCCGAGGTCCATGGGCACGACACGACGCGCCGGTAGGTTCGGCGCGGCAGGTTCGCGGCTAGCGCTCGGCGCTGCGCCACGCCCACGCGCGTCGCGCCGACGAATCGGACACTTGGCGCTTCTCGGGCTTTCCGCTCACCCCGGTCCGCGCCAGCTCGGACCGCAGCGCCTCGACGAACCAGGCAAGCCGGGTCTGGGCGGCACGGGTGCTCGACTGCCGCTCGTCGCTCACGGGTCCTCCTCCTCGGGGCCGGCTCCTCGGGTTCCGGCGCGTGGCTTGCTGCCGGGATGCCCGCTGCCCATTCGACCGAAACGCCGCTGTGGCCCGGCTGAGCGACGCAGCCGCGTCCTAGTCGAACCAGTCCCATTGCCACGGGACGATGGTCTCGAGCGGACCGGCATACTGCGGTCGCACGGCACCGTCGCGCCAGCGCTCCTCGACGAGCGGCGTCAGCGCGTCGGTCACACGCAGCGGCTCGTCGTCGAGGTACACGACGGTGATCCTGCGGTTGCCGGGGTCCCACGTGAGCCGGTTGAGGCGTGGGCTCGTGGCGAACGTCCACAGCCCCGCGACGCCGTCCACGTCGAGCACCGACGGGGTCCAGTCGCGGTGGAGCCACTGGTCGTGCGCGTCGTCCGGTGCTCCCTCCGGTGCCTCCACGATCACGAAGACGCCACGATGCGGTCGGTAGGGGACGGCCTCACCCGAGATCAGCGCGCTCGGTGCCGCCGCCGCCTCGAGTGCCTGGAGCGGGCCCGAGAGGTGCGATCGGCGTTGCTGATGGAACCGACCGAGGCTGCGGAGGCGCTGCCCGAGCGCGAGGAACTCGTCGAGCGTCGTCTCGACGGGCTGGGTCATGAGATAGAGGGTGACGTAGTGCGTCGACGCGAGGTCGTCGTCGGCGACCAGGCGCGCCGCCGCACAGGCCGGCGTGGCAACCCAGCGCGACCCGTACGCGACGCCGCGCAGCGGCAGCTGCTCGGGCATGTGGTCGAGCTGGTGCCACTCGTTGTAGGCGCGGTGCTCGCTCGGGTCGGTGATCTCGGTGAACGAGAAGAACCCGACTTCGACCTTGTTCACGCCGCCAGGCGTACCACGGACGGGACAGCGGTGCGGCACAGGCAGGTGGGTTCAGCGGGCGAGCGCCAGGGGTACGAGACGGCCGTGGTGACCGCTGAGTCGCGGGGTGAGCCGCGCCGATGAGCTTCCCGCCTGACGGTCTGCGCGTCGGCACCTCGGGCTGGCAGTACGACGACTGGCGTCCCGACGTCTACCCCGAGGGTCTCCCGCAGTCGCGCTGGCTGATGCGGTACGGCGAGCTCTTCGACACGGTCGAGGTCAACAACACCTTCTACCGGCTGCCGACCGAGGAGACGTTCCACCGTTGGGCCGCGTCGACGCCGCCCGACTTCCGCTTCTCGGTGAAGGCCAGCCGCTACCTCACGCACATGAAGCGGCTGCGACTCCCGAAGCAGCCCGCGAAGCTGCTGATGGAGCGGGCCCGGCTGCTGGGACTGAAGCTGGGACCTGTCCTGTTGCAGCTCCCGCCCCGCTTCAAGTGCGAGCCGAAGCGCCTCGACGCCACGCTGGAGGCGTTCGGCCCGAGGGTGCAGGTCGCGGTGGAGGTGCGCGATCCCCGCTGGCACGACGACGCCGTGTACGAGGTGCTCGCGCGCCACGGCGCCGCGCTCGTCTGGTGGGACCGGCGCGGCGCACGGGGGCCGCTCGTGAAGACCGCCGACTGGGTCTACCTGCGGATGCACGAGGGTCGGTCGCGCACCGCCCCTTCGTACGGGAAGCGCGCGCTCGAGTCGTGGTGCGCGCGCATCGAGCACGCGTACGGCTCCAACGTGCGCGGGTGGGTGTACTTCAACAACGACCCGGCTGCTGCGGCGCCGCGTGATGCCGCGGCCTTCCGTCGCATCGCGCGTCGTGGCGGACTCCACGTGCCCGGACCACGAGAGCTGGCACCGACGCACTGACGCGCTCCGAGCGCCCGCGGTTAGGGTCCGCGCGTGGCCTCGGAACCGTTGCCCGTGTCCTTCGAGGACGTCGAGGCGGCGGCCACGCGCATCGCCGAGCACATCCCACCGACACCCGTCGCAGCGTCACCCGCGCTCGACGCCGTCACCGGCACCGATGTCACGGTGAAGCTCGAGAACCTCCAACGCACGGGCTCGTTCAAGGAGCGCGGCGCGTGCAACCGCGTGCTGCTGCTCGACGACGACGAACGATCGCGCGGCGTCATCGCGATGTCCGCGGGCAACCACGGGCAAGCCCTGGCGTTCCATGCGGCGCGCCTCGGCGTGCCCTGCACCGTCGTGATGCCCGAGCACGCGCCCTTCGTGAAGGTCGTGCGGACCGAGGCGCTCGGTGCACGCGTCGTGCAGCACGGTGCGAACCTCACCGAGGCGCGTCAGCACGCCGACGGGCTCGCCGCCGACGAGGGCCTCACCTACGTGTCGCCGTACGACGACCCGTCCGTGATCGCCGGGCAGGGGACGCTCGCGCTGGAGGTGCTGCGCGACTGCCCCGACCTCGACGTGCTCGTCGTCCCTGTCGGCGGTGGCGGTCTGCTCGCCGGCATCGCCATCGCCGCACGTGCCGTCGCCCCGAAGGTCGAGCTCGTCGGCGTGCAGGCCGCGGCGTGCGCGTCGATGGCCGCGGCGCTGCGCGAAGAGCCGTTCGAGCCGGCCGACACCGTGGCGGACGGCATCGCCGTGCGTGAGCCGGGGAAGCTCACGCTGCCGATCATCCGTGCGCTCGTCGACGAGGTCGTGACGGTGAGCGAGGCCGCGATCGAGGCGGCGATCAGCAACTACCTCGAGGTCGCGCGCGTCGTCGCCGAGGGCGCCGGCGCCGCATCCCTCGCCGCGGTGCTCGAGCACCCGGCCCGGTTCCAGGGGCGGCGCGTCGGGCTCGTGCTCAGCGGCGGCAACGTCGACACGCGCCTGCTCGCCTCGGTGATCATGCGATCGCTCGCGCGCAACGGTCGGCTGACGCGCCTCGCCATCGAGATCCCCGACGTCCCGGGCTCGCTCGCGACGGTCACGGCCGTCGTCGCCGAGATCGGAGCGAACATCCTCGAGGTCTCGCACCGACGCGACCTGCCGACCGTCGAGCTCAAGGGCGCGCTGCTCGAGCTCGTCGTCGAGACGCGGGACCGGGAGCACCTCGACGAGCTGCGCGAGGCACTCGAACGACGCGGGTTCTCGGTGTCCGTCGAGCCCGTCGGCGTCGTGGAGTAGCGCGTCAACCCTCCGATGCGCGCGTTCCCGGTAACCTCGGAACCGTGACCGCGACGATCGACACGTACCGCCAGGCGACGTTCATCTCCACCGACTCCCACGTCACGGAGCCGATCGAGCTCTACGAGGAGCGCGTCGACGCTCGCTTCCGCGACCGGGTGCCGCGCATCGTCACCAGCGACGGGTGGCGCACGCTCGTGTGCGAGGGGCTCGACCCCCGCAAGCTCATGACGGCCGACGAGCGCGAGGCCGCGATCGTCGGAGGCACCGATCCCGAGGAGCGGTTCCGCGACCAGGAGCGTGACGGCGTCACCGCCGAGGTCATCTTCCCGACGTTCGCGCTCCAAGCGTGCTTCGCGTCCGATGATCCCGAGCTGCAGCTCGCACTGTGCCGCGCCTACAACGACTGGGCGGCCGACACGTTCGCGAACCACCCGCGCCTGCTCGCGGTCGGCGCCGTGCCGATGCTCGACATCGGCGCCGCGATCGGCGAGGCGACGAGCCTCGCGGAGCGTGGATGTCGGGCACTCTTCCTGCCGGCGCGTGTCACGACGCGCCCGTACAACGACGGCGAGTACGACCGCTTCTGGGCCGCCGCGGAGGAGATCGGGCTGCCCGTCACGTTCCACTCCGGCACCGGCTACGAGCCGCGACTCGTGCGCGGGCCCGGTGGCGCGGTCATCAACTACCTCATGGGCGCGCAGCTCGACGGCCCGATGGTGCTGCTCTCGCTCGCGGCGGGCGGCGCGCTCGACCGCTTCCCCGACCTCCGCGTCGTCACGGTCGAGACCGGCGCGTCGTGGCTCGGCTGGATCATGACGCAGGCCGACGCGATCTACGAAGACCACATCATGTACGCACGTCCGAAGCTGTCGATGAAGCCGAGCGAGCTGCTGCGGCGCCAGGCGCACGCGACCTTCATGTTCGATCCCGTCGCCATCAACAACCGCCACATCACCGGCATCGAGACGATCATGTGGGGCAACGACTACCCCCACCCCGAGGGGACGTGGCCGTCGTCGCAGGAGATCGCGGCCAAGCAGTTCGACGGCGTCCCCGACGACGAGCTGCGAGCGATCGTCGGCGGCACCGCCGCCCGGGTCTTCGGGTTCGACGGCTTCGGCTTCGACCTCGCCTGACGGGCGCCTGAGCAGGCGCTTCGCGGGCGGTCGCCCGGCGACTCCCGGCTGCTAGCGTTGTGGCGTCAAGAGTTCAGCGAAATCTGTTGCCACCCCATCCAGGCGTTCGGCAGCACTCGCTGTCATCACCACCCCGATGGGAGAACATCAACATGGCAACACGAGGCACTGTGAAGTGGTTCAACGCGGAGAAGGGCTACGGGTTCATCTCCCGTGAAGGCGCCGACGACGTCTTCGTCCACTTCTCTGCGATCCAGGGCGACGGCTACCGCACGCTCGAAGAGGGCCAGGCGGTCGAGTTCGACGTCGGCCCCGGTCGAAAGGGCGAGGAAGCCCAGAACGTCCGCGTCGTCTGACGCACTCGGCGGGCGACGCCCTTCGTGGGTGTCGCCCGCACGGGTACCCGCCCGAATCGGGTAGCAACAGAACATGGCGACCGACACGTCGAGCGAGAAGCTCTCGACGTACCGCGCCAAGCGGCGCTTCGACCGCACACCGGAGCCCTCCGGTGATGCCGCGTCGACGGAACCGCCCGACGCTGCCCCACGCTTCGTCGTGCAGCGCCACCGCGCGCGCCGCCTCCACTACGACCTCCGCTTCGAGATCGACGGCGTCCTGGTGAGCTGGGCGGTCCCGAAGGGTGTGACGCTCGATCCCTCCGTGCGCCACCTCGCAGTGCACGTCGAGGACCACCCGATCGACTACTTCGACTTCGAAGGTGTGATCCCCGAAGGCGAGTACGGCGGTGGCGACGTCATCGTCTGGGACGAAGGCACCTGGGAGCTGCACAAGGACGCCGACGCCCGAGCGGCGATCGAGAACGGCGAGCTGCACGCGGAGCTCTTCGGCCAGAAGGTCCGGGGGCGCATCGTGCTCATCCGCACCCGGAAGGACGCGAGCGGCAAGGAGCAGTGGCTGCTCCTCCACAAGCGCGACGAGCACGCGGTCGAGGGCTGGGATCCCGAAGCGCATCCCCGGTCGGTGCTGTCGGGCCGCACGAACGACGAGGTCGCTCGGGCGCCCGGACCGGGAGTGGACGCGCGACGGCGCACGCGAGCTCCGAACGCCGGTGCCGGAGTTCGAGCCTGCGACCGGCGACGAGCTGCGCGCGCTCGACGAGCTCGGGGCAAAGGGCACGTGGCAGGTGCAGGGCACCGACGTGCACCTGACGAACCTCGACAAGGTCCTGTTCCCGGGACGCGACGGTGACGATCCGCTCACCAAGCGCGACCTGATCCGCTACTTCGTGCGGGTCGCGCCGGTGCTGCTGCCGCACCTCGCCGAGCGGCCGCTCAACCTGCACCGGTTCCCCGACGGCGTCGACGTGGATCCGAAGGGCAAGCCCGGGTTCTGGCAGAAGCAGCTGCCCCAGCACGCGCCGGATTGGATCCTGCGATGGAAGAACCCGGACGCCGACGCCGACGACTCGCAGGAGTACGTGGTCGCGGACAGCGTCGCCTCGCTCGCGTGGCTGGGGAACCACGCAGCCGTGGAGCTGCACGCCTGGACGTCGCGCACCGAGGCGATCGAGCTGCCGACCTACGCGCTGGTCGACATCGACCCCGGCGAGGACACGACCTGGGACGACGTGCTCACGCTCGCTCGGCTCCACCAGACCGCGCTCGAGCACCTCGGTGTGCGCGGCTACCCGAAGACGAGTGGGCAGCGGGGGCTGCAGGTGTGGATCCCGATCGCGCCGGGCCCGACGTACGCGGAGACGCGCGCGTGGGTCGAGCAGCTCTCGCGCGCGATCGGCAAGGTCGTGCCCGACCTCGTGAGCTGGACGTGGACCAAGGGAGAGCGCGGCGGCAAGGCGCGGCTCGACTACACGCAGAACGTGATCAGCAAGACGCTGGTGGCGCCGTACAGCGCACGACCCGCACCCGGTGCCCCGGTGTCGATGCCGATCTCGTGGGACGAGCTCGACGATCCCGAGCTCCGCTCCGACCGGTGGACGATCCGCACCGCGATCGACCGGATCGAGGAGCAGGGCGACCTCATGGCGGCCGCGCTCGACCATCCGCAGCGGCTCCCCTCCCTCGACTAGTCGACGGACCTCGACGAGTCGACGGCGTTCGACGGGCCCTTCGGCGCGCCGGCCGCGGCCTGGACGTCGTCGCGACGCCCCTGGCGGGCGCGCTTGCCGGTCGCGAGGTCCGAGAGCCGGGCCATGCCGGGCATCGATCCCAGGCGGCTGATCCCGAGGATGCGGGGCACGCTGATCGTGCGGTAGCCCGGAAGCCGGCGCGTCAGGGCGCGTCGGATCGCCCGCGCCACGGAGTCCGCCGGCATGCCGTAGTCGAGCGAGCCCGGCTCGTCGGCCGGCGCGCCGGTCGTGGCGCGCGCGAGGAACTCGGTCTTGATCGGACCGGGCGCGATGAGCGTGACGTCGACGCCGCGCCCGCGGAGCTCGCGCCGGAGTCCGTCGGTGAAGCCCTGCACGGCGAACTTGGTCGTGCAGTACACGGTCTCGCCCGGCACGCCGACGAACCCGGCGACGGATCCGACGTTCACGATGTGGCCGTGCCCGCGTTCGAGCATGGCGGGGAGCACGCGCTGCGTGAGATCGATGAGCGAGAACACGTTGAGATCGAGCAGCGCGTGCACGTCGGCGGCGGGCATCTCCTCGACGAGGCCCTTCCACCCGATGCCCGCGTTGTTGACGAGCACGTCGATCTCGCCGGCGGCCTCGACGAGCGCGATCCGGTCCGCCTCCTGCGTGACGTCGGCGCGCACGACCTCGATCCCCGGCTGCTCCTCGGCGAGCGATCGCAGGCGCGCTTCGTCACGGGCTGCGGCGACGACGTGCGCACCCTCCCGTGCGAGCAGCAGTGCCGTGGCGCGCCCGATGCCGAGCGACGCCCCGGTGACGACGATCCGCGCGCCCTGCAGCTTCATCAAGCGGGCACGCTAGGCCAGATCCGTCAGGGCGCCTCGGAGATCGACTCGACGAGATCACCCGTCTTGGACTCGGGCACGTTCGTCGCGATGTCACCCTGGCTGATGATGCCGACGACCCGATCACCGTCGATGACCGGGACGCGCCGGACCGCGTGGTCATGTCGCGATCCGTCACCACACCGTCGATCTGCCGGTCGGCGTTGCAGACGGGGAGCGCGCCGACACCGCGATCCCGCATGCGGCGGGCCGCGTCCTCGATCGTGTCGTCGCGTCGCGCGAACTCCACGCTGGGCGTCATGATCTCTCGCGCTGTCGTCACGACGTCCCTCCCGGGCTCGCTGCTCGTGTGTGCTCGCTCCTACCCCGAGGCTCTCGGCGCCGAACTCCCGGCGTTTCGCCGCAACGGCGACGGGGCACGCTCAGTCCGTGGTCGAAGACGTGCCGCTCGAGGGTGTCGCGCGCGATGCGTCGACCCTGCTCGAGGTCCTCCAGGCGTTCGCCGACGTGGGGTTCGACGGCAGCTTCCAGGCTGCCCCGGGCGCCCGCGTCCGGTGCCTGCGCTGCAACGTCGAGACCGTCGCCGGCGAGCTCCACGTGCTCGCGATGCGACGGCTCGAGGGTGCCTCGGACCCGGCCGATATGCTCGCCACGGTCGCCTTCACCTGCCCCGCGTGCGGGACACACGGCGTCCTCGTCGCCAACTTCGGGCCCGAGGCCATGGACGACGACGCCGAGGTGCTGCGCGCCCTCCAGCCACCACCGCCACCCGCGAAGGGGATCGCAGTCTGATGTCGCAACAGCTGGAAGACGCCCGTCGTCGGCTCCTCGAGGAGCGCGAACGAGTGGAGCGCCTCGTCGCGACCCGCGAAGGCGAGGCCGAGGAGAGTGAGCAGGCCGACGACGAGGGCGTGTCCGACACGCACGAACGTGCCGACGTCGCGCGCAGCATCGTCGAGTCGGAGCAGCAGCAGACGCTCCTCGAGAGCCTCCGGGCGAACCTCGACGAGATCGACGCCGCGCTCGCACGCGTCGACGCCGGGACCTACGGGGTCGACGAGGTCACCGGTGAGCCGATCGATGCCGCGCGGCTCGAGGTGTTCCCGACCGCGCGCACGAACGTGAGCTGATTCAGTCGGCTTTCGCGCGATCGAGGAGCGGGACGCAGTCGGCACCGCACCCGGCGGTCGGCGCTGGTCCGTCGGCCGGGCGGTGCAACACCGCGCGCGACGGTCGGACGACCACGACGTTGTCGCCGCCTCCGGTGCCCTCGGTGTGCGTGACGTCGCCGTCGACGATGAGGCTGTAGCCACCGGGCTCGTTCGGCGGCCAGAGCAGGCTGACGTTCGGTCGTGCGGTGGCGTTCGCCATCGTGCGGTTGCCGGCACCGAGCGCGAGCTCGTCGTCGCGCCACTCGTAGGCCACCGCGACGCAGTGCGCCCGGCCGTCGTCTCCGACCGTCAGGACGTACGGCGGTCGTTCGAGCTCGGCCAGCGTCGCGTGCAGCTCGGTGAGCTCGACGCCGATGCTCATCTCGCCCGGTCCTCCTGGAGCTCGACCGTGTTGCCGGCGGGATCGGTGATGAAGACCTGGACGACTTCACCCTGGCGCGACTCGAGATGGGGGATCGCACGCTCGTCGAGCTCGTCGATCGCCGCGTCGAGGTCATCGACGTACACGCAGAAGTGGTGCCCCGTGGGGTCGATGCCGTGTCCCGCCTGCGCGGCGTCGACGAGGTGGAGCTCGACGTCGCCGATGCCGTGCCAGTGACCGCCGACACCGGGGATCTCGGGCCGCTCCCGGTCGCCCAACCCGAGCACGTCGGCGTAGAACGTGCGCGTCTCGTCGAGTGCCCCTTCGACGTTGACGCTGACGTGGCCGACCCGCGTCACCCGCATGCCGCGAGCCTCGCAGATCGGTGGGTGCCGACGTGCGGCGTCACCGGCTCGACGAGCCGCCGAGCGCGGGCATCGGCGCCGGTTCGCGACCGAGTCCGAGGAGCGGGAGCACGCCCTCGCCGACCCAGTACGCCTCTTCGAGGTGCGGGAAGCCAGAGAGGATGAGCTCCTCGATGCCGAGGGCGGCGTACTCGCGCAGCCGCTCGGCGACCTCGTCGTGGCTGCCGACGAGCGCGGTGCCCGCGCCGCCGCGCACGAGACCGAGCCCCGCCCACAGGTTCGGGGCGACGACCAGGTCGTCCTTGCTCCCGCCGTGCAGCGCGGCCATCCGCTGCTGACCGACCGACTCCGTGCTGGCGGCCTGTGCCGTCGCGTGCGCGATCACGTCGTCGTCCATGCCCTCGAGCAGTCGGTCGGCCTGCGCCCAGGCGTCGCTCGCGCGATCGCGCGAGATCACGTGGACGCGCAGCCCGAAGCGGAGCGTGCGTCCCGCGGTCGCGGCCCGCTCACGCATCCGATCGAGCCGTTCCGCGATCATCGCCGGCGGCTCACCCCACGCGAGGTAGACGTCGGTGCCCTCCGCCGCGACGACCTCCGCCGCCGGCGACGCGCCACCGAAGTAGATCTCGGGGAGCGGGTCGGGTGGCAGCAGCGTCGTCGCGCCCTCGACCTCGTAGTGCGCGCCCTTGAAGTCGAACGGCTCGCCGCTCCATGCGCCGCGCAAGATCGCCAGGAACTCGCCCGTGCGCTCGTAGCGCGCGTCGTGATCGAGCCAGTCGCCGAAGCGGCGCTGCTCACCCGGGTTGCCGCCGGTCACGACGTTGAGCAGCAGCCGGCCGTTCGAGATCCGCTGGTACGTCGACGCCATCTGCGCCGCGAGCGTCGGCGAGATGAACCCGGGCCGGAACGCGACGAGGAACTGGAGACGCTCGGTCTCGCGGGTCAGCGCCGCGGTGGTGATCCACGCGTCCTCGCACCAGCTGCCCGTGGGCGTCAGCACACCGGCGAAGCCGAGGTGCTCGGCCGCCTGCGCGACCTGCACGAGGTACTCGAGCGACGGGTCGCGGCGGGAGGCCGGGTCGGTCGGTGCGACGTCGCGCCCGTCGCCGGCCGTCGGGAGGAACCAGTGGACGCGCACGCCCGATCTTGTCAGGCGCCGAGCAGCCCGCGGACGTACGCGGCCTGGCCGCAGTGCTGCAGGCAGTCCTCGGCGATGCTCACGAGCCGCACGCCGAGCGTGACCGGTGGGTCGAAGCTCGTGTCGATGATCCGCTCGAGGTCGTCACCGGCGAGCGACGCGATCATCGTGCAGGTGCGGGCGTCCGCGGCTCCGAGGTAGTCGAGGAGGAGCTGCGGGCTCTCCGGCCTCACCTGCGCGACCTCCGCCGAGGTGTGGCCGTACCCGTTGTTCGCGGGGTCGGGCTCCAGGCCGAAGCGTGGCGCCCACCCGTCGGTGATCCAGAGCTGGTCGCGCTCGATCAGCTCGGACGTCTGCTGGTCCTGGAGGCGCGCCATGTGCCAGACGAGCCAGGCGATCGGGTTGGCGTCGGCGGTCGGGCGCTCCAGCACCTGGTCGAGCGTCAGCCCGTCGACCGCGCCCCGAGCGAGGTGGGGGACGCGCCCGTAGGTCTCGAGGAGCACGCCCGCGACGTCCACGAGGCGACACGCTAGGCCCGTCGGATCGGCGGCGCGTCGGGTCGCACGGCAGCCGAGGCGTCGGCGGCGGATGCCAGGATGCGCCGATCGCCACCATCCCGCAGCTCCGACTCTCGAGCCAGCACCTCGTCGGCCCCCGTCTGCCCGACGCCGCGGCGGCCGTCGCGCACCTGGGGGCGGTGCAGGCGCAGGACTACCCGGCCGCGAAGTGGGCGCTCAGCCTCCGCCTGGGCGCCGCCTCGGCGGCGATGACCGATGCCGCGATCGAGCGCGCACTCGACGACGGCACGATCGTGCGCACCCACGCGATGCGCCCGACCTGGCACTTCCTCGCCGCCGCCGACGTCCGGTGGGTGCAGGAGCTGACCGCGGGTCGGGTGCACACGGTCAACGGGAGCAGGTACCGCAACCTCGAGCTCGATGCGAAGACGCTCGTGCGTGCACACGACGTGCTCACTTCCGAGCTTTCGGGCGGACGGTTCGCGACGCGTGCCGAGCTCGGTGCCGCGCTCGAGCGCCGACGCATCGAGGCGAGCGGCCAGCGTCTGGCATACATCGTCATGCACGCGGAGCTGTCGTCGCTCGTGTGCAGCGGACCGCGCCGGGGAAAGCAGCTCACGTACGCGCTGCTCGACGAGCGCGTGCCGGCCGGCCGTCCGGTCCCGCGTGAGGAGGCACTCCGGCGGCTCGCGCTCCGCTACTTCGTGAGCCACGGTCCCGCGCGCGTCGCCGACTTCTCGTGGTGGTCGGGCCTGTCGATGGGCGACGCGCGCGCGGCGCTGGCCGCGGCCGAGCCCGATCTGTCGTCACGGACCTCCGGTGAGGACACGGTGTGGTCGGCGCCGGGGCTGCACGCCACGCGGCGCTCGTCGCCGCTCGCCTCGCTGCTGTCGGTCTACGACGAGTACGTCGTCGCCTACCGCGACCGCCGCGACATCGGTCCGACGGAGTTCGCCGACCGGCTGTACCGCATGGGAGCCGCCTTGACGTCGGTGCTCGCGATCGACGGCGTGATCGCCGGCACCTGGAAGCGGACGCTGTCGCGCGGAGCAGTCACCGTGGACGTGCAGCCGTTCCGGAAGCTCACGAATCCGGAGCAGGTTGCGGTCGGGCGCGCCGCCGCGCTGCTCGGTCGGCACCTCGGCCTCGACGCCGAGACCGTCATCGGCTGATCGTGAGGCGCGCCCGGTGCACGATGTCGGCCGAGGACCGGCCGATCGCGACGTCGTACTCGCCTGGGTCGACCTGCCAGTCGTGCGCCGTCGGTGACCACGTGGCGAAGGCCCGGTCGTCGAGGACGAGACGCACCGTGCGCTGCTCGCCCGGGTCGAGCCACACCTTCTCGAAGGCGCGCAGCTCGCGAACGGGCCGAAAGCGCAAGGGCGCGACCGGTTCGACGTAGCACTGCACCACCTCGGCGCCTCGCCGTGCGCCGGTGTTCGTCACGTCGACCGCGACCTCGAGCGTGCCGCCGATCGTGAACGTCGAGCGACGCGAGCGCCGGCGGGCCGAGGTCGAACGTCGTGTACGACGATCCGTGACCGAACGGGAAGCGCGGGGCGATCCCGCGGGTCTCGTACCACCGGTAGCCCATCAGCACGCCCTCGCCGTAGCGCACCTCCCCGTCCTCACCGGGGAAGTTGCCGTACGACGGGTTGTCCTCGAGCCGCCGCGGGATCGTCGTCGGCAGTCGACCGCTCGGCTCGCGCTCGCCCATGAGGACGTCGACGAGTGCGTCGGCCATCTCCTGGCCGCCGAGCCACACCTGGACGACGGCTCGCGCGCCAGCGGTCGCGTCGAGGAGCACCGGCGCGCCGGCGTTGACGACCACGACCGTGTTCGGGTTGGCCGCGATCACGCGCGCCAGCAGCTCGTCCTGCGCGCCGGGGAGCGCCAGCGTGTCGCGGTCGTGGCCCTCGCTCTCCCAGTCGTCGTTCGTGCCGACCGCCACGACGACCAGGTCGGCCGCGGCCGCGACGGCCGCCGCGTCGTCCAGCAGCTCCGCCTCCGAGCCGGGTCTGCGGCACCCGACCTTCACCGCACCGAGGCCACCGGAGTCGCGGCTCGAGTACTCGAGGACGAGCGACACCGGCTGCCCGGCCACGAGCTCCACCGGCGCAGTGAGCTCGACGCTGCCGAGCCCGAAGAACTCGTGGCCGCGATCGATGTCGCCGGCCGTGCCGTCGATCACGACCGCGTCATCGAGGAGCAGTCGCGCGCGCCCGGCTTCGACGATCGAGAACGTGTACTGGCCGGTCTCGGGTGGGACGAGCGTCCCGCTCGCGCGCAGCGAGTAGTCGGCGCCCACGCCCGGAGCGGGCTCGCCGAGGAAGAGCAGGCGCGTGGACAGCAGGCGACGTCGGTCCACAGCCGGTCCGGCATGGTCGAGGTCGGCGAACAGCTCGAGGTCGAGTCCCGACGCGCCGTCGGCGGCGCGCAGCCACGCCGCGTCGACGGGGGCGCGACCCGGTCGATGTCGCAGCCGCGTGCGGTGGTGAGCTCCACGCTGGTCGCCCACCCGCGCCCGGAACGCCTCGAGCAGGGACGTGCGGTGATGGGGGAGCAGGCTCGCCGACCCACCGCCCGTCAGCTGGGTGCGGCCTGCGTTGGGCCCGATGATCGCGAGCGACCGGGGCAGCGGCGCGAGCGGCAGCACACCGTCGTTCTCGAGCAGCACGAACGACGCCGCGGCGGCCTCTCGGGCCAGGGCACGGTCCTCGGCGCGGTCCTCGTCGGCTACGGGCTCGGCGCCGTCGAAGCCACCGACCGCGGCGAACGCGGACAGCAGGTGCGTCGACTGCTCGTCGAGCACCGATTCGTCCACATCTCCGGCGCGCACCGCGTCCGCGAGCGCGCGCCCGAAGAAGCGAGACGGTCCGGGCATCTCCAGATCGAGCCCGGCAGCCGCTGCGCCCGTGGTCGATCCGGCCGCGAACCAGTCCGTGAGCACGAAGCCCGCGAATCCCCACTCGCCGCGCAGGATGTCGGTGATCAGCTCACGTTGCTCCGAGCAGAACGGTCCGTTGAGCCGGTTGTAGGCCGTCATGACCCCGAGCGCGCCGCCCTCGCGGACCGCGAGCTCGAACGGCACCAGGTACAGCTCGCGCAGGGTGCGCTCGTCGACGACGGAGTTGATCGAGTGGCGTTCGAACTCGGCCTCGTTGCCCGCGAAGTGCTTGACCGTCGTGACGACACCCGCCGACTGCGCCCCGCGCACGAACGCGACTGCGAGGCGGCCGGCGAGGATCGGATCCTCCGAGTAGCACTCGAAGTTGCGACCGGCGAGCGGCGAACGGTGCAGGTTGACCGTCGGCGCGAGCAGCGCACGGCAGCCCTTCGAGCGCGCATCGCGTCCGACCGCGTGGCCGAGCCGTTCGACCAGCTCGGGGTCCCACGTCGCGCCGAGCGCGCTGCCGCACGGGATGGAGAGCGACGGCGCGGTCTGCTGGCCCGGGAGGCACGCGCCGCGAGCACCGCTCGGACCGTCGGTGACGACGAACGACGGGATGCCGACGCGATCAATGGCGGGGAGCGCCCACATGTCGGCGCCGGCGGTGAGTGCGGCCTTCTCGTCGAGGGTGAGCTGCGCGACGAGCGCGGCGACGTCGACGGGTACTGGGTCGGGCTCCACGAGCCCGGATCGTACGGGGGACGGGCCGATCGCGTACGCGAGCTAGGAGGCGTCGAGGCCCAGCTCGCGCCGGAAGAACCGGCGACCCACGGGCGCGCTCCAGTTGTCGTGGTCTTCGCCGTAGGCAGTGACGCCGTCGAACGTCCACTCGGTGAGTGCGTTCACCGTGAACAGGTTGGGGTTCAGGTGCACCGCGAGGTGGTTGAGGCACCGACCCGTTGCGTCAAGCGTTCGGCCGAGCTCGTCGGTGGCGACGATGTGCACGATCTCCGGGAACCCGGTGTCGGGGTTCCGCTGTATCACCTCGCGCGTGCCCCGCCCGAGCTTCGACCACTCGCTGTCGCGCATCAGGTAGCCGTGGATGTTGATGCAACCGTCGCCGAAGTCCATCGAGATCGAGTGGAACGCGTCGCGCGCCGACGCGGTCGCGTAGCTGTAGCCACCGCGTGGCGCGGGTGAGCTCGTGAGCCCCTGCCCGAACTGCGGGCGCACGCCCCACGAACGGTCGCGGAACCCGTACGCGTCGACGGCGATCTCCTCGCCTTGGAGCACGACCGTCCCTGGTACCGACCGGGCTGGTCGAGGTGCGACTCGCCGAGGTAGTGCGGCGGCGTGACCGCGGTGAACGTGAGATCGACGTGCAGCTCGTCGCCGCCGTCCGGGTCGTCGTAGCCGAGCCAGTACTTCGTGAGCGGCTCGAGGCACCGGTAGTGGATGCCGTTCGGGAGTGCGAAGTCGCTGAAGTCGCTGGTCACCCGTGAGCGGGAGGTGCCAGAAGTTCTTCGCGTAGCGGCAGCTCCACGGCTGGCTGCCCGGTCGTCCCAGAAGTACGCACCGCCGGACGTCACGCGCTGGTTCGTCTGCACGAAGGGGTAGAGCTGGCCCGACAGCCGTCGCTCGGGGACCGTGAACGTGAACCAGCACGTCTCGGTCCAGTACGGGTCGTCGGTGGTCGGCGGGTGGAGCTCGTCGTCGGCGTGGGGGGTCGGGTGCGCAGGCGGTGGCGCCATCATCCCTCCAGGAGCTGGACGAGGCAGTCGACGGCCGGGTTCTCGATCCAGATCGTCTGGTCGGCCGGCAGGTCGCCGCGGTCCACGAGGCGGTTCATGACACGGACGACGATCGCGCAGTAGCGCGCCGCCGCGAACAGCTCCCAGTGGTACGTGTCGCCGAGCTCCCGTTCCGCGTGCGCGGCGTACCGCGCCCGCTGCTCCTCGCGGCTCGGTTCGCCGTCGAGACGGTCGACGCCCACGACCTCGTGGGAGCAGCGGTCGAACATGAGCCACCACCCGAGATCGATCTCCGGTGGCGCGATCGACGCGGCCTCGAAGTCGGTCGCGCAGGCCGGCCGGAAGTCGCGCCAGATGATGTTGCCCGGACGCGGATCTCCCCAGCACAGCCCGGGCGCGTGCTCCGGTGCGTCGTGCGCATGCAGCCACTCGAATGCCTTCTGGAGCGGGGGATGCACGCGGTCGGCGAGCTCGCGCTCCGCGTAGGCCTCCCAGATCGCGACCTGGGCCTTCGCGGCGGGCGTCGTCCCCGGCGCCACGAGCCAGTCGAGGCCCGCGGCGCGCCAGTCGACCGCGTGGACGCCGGCGAGCACTCGGAGCCCGTCGTCGATCATCCGCGTCCGCTCGTCGGGAGACGCGTCGGCGAAGAAGCCCTCCTGGGTGTACGGAGGGTTCTCGATCGGGACCTGCCCGGCCACGTAGCCCATCACGAAGAACGGCGCGCCGAGCACGGAGGGGTCGGACTCGTAGCCGACGAGCGGTGCGAGCGGCACCTTCGAGTGCCGGTGCAGCGCGTCCATGACCGCGTGCTGGATCCACACCTCGACGTCGAGCGCCGGCGCCTGCACCGGGTACACCGCGGGATCGGGCGTCTCCCGGCGGAGCACGAACCGCTCGTCGGACTCGGCGTCGCCACGACGGACCTTCGTCGGGAGGATCAGGGTCTCGGCCGAGTAACCGCTCGCGGGCCGCTCGACCGACGTGATCTCCACCGCGGTGACGTCGTCGAGCCTGCCCTCGAGCCACCGCGCCAACGTGTCGCGCAGCGCGGCATCGTCCGGTGTCATCCGGGCGAACCTAGTCAGGCCGCCCCGTCAGGCCGGAAGATCGTCGAGCTGCTCCATGAACTCGAGGCGGATGCCGCCGGGTGCCTCGACGAACGCGATGCGGCGGGTGCCGAACGTGCCCGAGACGACCTCGGGTCCCCAGAGGACGGTGTGGCCGTCGAGCTCGCGGTCGAGGTCGTCGGTGAACAGCGCGGGGTGGAGGAAGCCCTCGGCGGGCACTTCGGTCGCGTCCTCGTAGATCGCTCGCGTGAAGAGCGTGATCATCACCGGCCCGAGGAACACGTCGGCGCGCTCGGCGCCGTTCCACGTCATCCGGTCGCGCACCTCGGCGCCGGCGCGCTCGTAGAACGCGATCGCCGCATCGAGGTCGCGCACCTTCACCGCCAGGTTCGCCATGCCCGTGACTGCCACGGGCTCAGCCCTTGGGCTCGACCGTGCGGGCGAGGATGCCGAGCGTCGAGCGCAGCGCGAGCTCGGAGATGATCGGGAAGATGTCGGCCTCGCGATACGCCGAGTCGATCGTCGACCAGTCGTAGTACGACGTGACGAGCGTCCCGCCGTCGGCCGGCTCGAGCGTGTAGCCGTAGATGTGGCCGATGGGCGGCTGGATCTGCCCGTCGACCGTCCACGCGATCTCGCGATCGGCCTCGAACGTCGTGATGACGACCGTCACGTCGTACTTGCCGAGCGGGTAGTCGTTGAGCGACTCGCGATCCATGTGGATCACGAACGTGTCGCCGACGGCCGTCGCGGGTTCGCCGCTCGAGTCCTGGAGCATCCCGGAGCTGTCGATCGCCACGTGGCCGCGGGGATCGCGCACGACCTCGAAGATCGTGTGCGGGTCGGCCGCGATCGTGCGCTGGACCTCGATCCGTTCGTTCGCCATGCCAGCATCCTGTCACTCGGGGTCGGGAGCGTCGCACCAGCCGCCCGGTACCGTCTGGGCCGATGGACCGATGGAAGGTGCTCGTCACCGGTGCGACGGGGCGCGTCGGACTGCCGATCGCGCGTGCGCTGGCGAAGCGAGCACGAGGTGTTCGGGCTCGCTCGGTGCCGCTCCGACGACGACCGCGCCACGCTCGAGGCGGCGGGCATCCACCCGATCGCGGCCGACCTCGCCACGCTCGACCTCGACGAGCTGCCCGACGGGCTCACGCACGTCTTCCACGCCGGCGCCGCGCTGCACGGCGAGGCGCGGCGCGACTGGCAGCGGACGTTCCACGTCAACGCGCAGGTCACCGGCCGGCTGGTCGCTCGTGTCCGCGGTGCGCGCGGGTTCGTGTTCTGCTCGACCGGCTCGCAGTACGAGTACCAGGGCGCACGTCCGCTCCGCGAGGACGACCCGCCCGGCGTGCACCTCGGCGTGTACAGCCTCTCGAAGATCGCGGCGGAGCAGGTCGTCCAGTACGCGGCACGCGAGCACGACGTGCCGACGACGATCATCCGCATCTTCTCGACGTACGGCCCGCTCGGCGGTGCTCCGGCAGACCGGCTCGACACGATCGTGCGTGGCGACCCCGTCGTCCTGCACCCCGATGCGCCGAACCGGTACAACCCGATCTACGAGGACGACTACGTGAGGCTCGGGATCCCGCGCTGGAGATCGGCGCGGTGCCACCGGTCGTCGTGAACTGGGCGGGCAGCGAGACGGTCAGCGCCGAGGAGTACTCCGCGTACCTCGGCGAGCTCGTCGGACGCGAAGCGCGGATCGAGTACGACGAGAAGGCGCCGTGGCCGATCTGGCCCGACGTCACGCGGATGCACGAGCTCCTCGGGCACACCGAGGTGCCGTGGCGCGAGGGCATGCGCCGGATGGCCGAGGCCCGGCACCCGGAGGCGGTGCGGACGCGCTGACCGTCGACGCGGCATCAGCTGTTGCCGTGCGCCGGGCTGTCCGCGGTCATCCGACCGTCGACGCGCAGCGTCTCGCCGGTCACGAAGGCTCCCTCGTCCGACGCGAGGTACACGACTGCGGCTGCCACCTCTTGTCACCGCCTCGCTCCTTCGGTCAGGTCGCCGAGCACGTTGCGGAACAGCGCGGCCTGGACGACCGCGTCCTCGAGTGCGTCGTGGGTCAGGGTCCGCTGCTCGAGCCCGTAGTGCGCCGCGATGTCCTGGAAGCCCGTCTTGTCCCACCGTGCGCCCGTCGCGCCCATGAAGAGCGCCTTGATGTCGAGTGCCTTGTGCCCGAACGGGTTCCGACCGAGGAAGCGGTGGAAGTAGTCGGTCACGAACATCCAGTCGAAGGGCGCGTTGAAGCCGACGAACACCGGGCGTTGATCACGTGGCGTGCTCCGGTGGACCCACTCGTCGAACTCACGCATCGCCTGCTCGGCCGGGACGCCCTCCGCGCGCAGCCGCTCCATGTCGAGGCCCCCGACCGCCAGTGCCTCGGGTGTGGACGCGTCCGTGACCGGCTGCAGCTCCACCGAGAAGGTCGACGTCGGGTCGAACGCGAGGCAGGCGCCGATCGACAGCATCGAGTACTCGCTCGGGTTCGGGCCCGCGGCCTCGACGTCGACGGACACGTACATCGCGTCGACGGGCGATGCCATGGTCGGGCTAGCGCCGGGCTGCGTCGGCGAGCTGCGCGAGGCCCTTCTCGAAGTCGGGGCCGATCATCTTGTCCATGCTCATGAAGACGCCCATGAAGCGCGTCATGAAGGTCTTCGGCCCGACCATCCGCCAGATCACGTGCGTGCCACTCGCCGCGGGCTCGACCGTGAACGTCGTCGTGCTCTTCGACTTGAACGGCTTGAGGAACTGCAATGCGATGACGACGCGAGACGGGGGATCTGCGTCGGTGATCTCCATCCGTCCGGCGCCGGCCTTCCGGTTCCCGGCCCACTCGTACTCGGCGCCGACGCCCGACGCCGCGCCGGAGTAGTTGCGCCAGAGCTTGGGGTCGATGTCCTCCCAGGGGGACCACTGGCGCCACTGACGGAAGTCGGCCAGCAGCTCGTAGACCTTCTGCGGTGGTGCGTCGACCGTGGTGTCCCGCGTGACCTCGAACTCACTCGATCCCATGCGCGCTCCTTTCGCGAGCCGCAGCCTATGGGCCGACGTGTCGAGCACGTCGCGCGTACCCTGCGTCTGCCCGGCGGACGGCTGAGAGGGTGCGGATGGACTTCGGCGCGCACCTCCCGCTCATGGACTTCGGTGGGCACCCGTTCACCCTCGACCACCTCGTGGCCTATGCGCGCGACGCGGAACGCCTCGGCTTCGCCGCGCTGTCGGTGAACGACCACATGGTGTTCGCGGTCCCGTGGCTCGACGGCCCCACGGCGCTCGCCGCGGTGCTGGACCACTCGGGCGACACCGAGCTGATGACGACCGTCGCGCTCCCTGTGGTGCGCGGCCCGGTGCCCACCGCGAAGACGCTGGGGGCGATCGACCGGCTCTCCGGCGGTCGTCTGATCGTCGGCGTCGGACCCGGATCGTCCGACGCGGACTACGCCGCGGTCGGCCTCGACTTCGACGAGCGGTGGCCGCGGTTCGACGAGGCGATCGAGGCGCTGCGCGCGCTCTGGCGACCCGACGGCGAGCCCGCACGCGGTCGCTTCTACGCGACTGACGGCATCACGCTCGCGCCGTCGCCGCCGCGACCCGACGGCATCCCCATCTGGATCGGCAGCTGGGGCTCCGGTCCCGGGCTGCGACGCGTCGCGCGCCTCGGTGACGGATGGCTCGCATCGGCGTACAACACCACGCCCGAGCTCTTCGCCGAGGCTCTGCACGACCTGCGCGACCGGCTCGGGCAGGTCGGCCGCGATCCCGACACCTTTCCGAACGCGCTCGCGACGATGTGGTGCTACATCACGGACAGCACCGCCGAGGCCGAGTGCCGGTAGAGCCGGTGCAAACCGTCCGTCCGCCGGGCGGTGCCGACCGGCCGCTGAACGGCGTTCTCGCGCGCCCCCGCGCGGAGTCGGATCGGTCTTCCGACGCTGCGTCAGTGGCGAGAGGGGCTCGAGGACTACATGGCGCGGCTGGCCGGCGGCGCCGTCGTAGCCGAACGGAAGCTCGGTCTCGATGTCGCGGAGCAGTGGTGCGCGGGCGTCGCGCTGGGAAGGCTGAAGCTCGAGGCCAGAGGGCCACTCGTGCCCACATCCGGATCGTCGTACGTCATCCCGCGCTCCGTGCCGGTCCTCGTAGTACGCGCATCTTGTACATCACGTCGGCAAGTCTCGCTGGTACGCAGAAGCCGTGGGCGAACCCGATCGGGACGTAGAGCTGGTGGAGGTTCTCTTCGGTCAGCTCGAAGCCCTCCCACTGGCCAAAGGTCGGGGAGCCCCTCCGGAGGTCGACAAGCACGTCGAGGATCGCGCCTCGTCCGCAGCGCCGAGCTTCGCCGCTCCGTCGCCCGATCTGGAAGTGCATTCCCCGCACGATGCCCTTGCTCGGAGCGCGAGTGGTTGTCCTGGACGAAGTCGTCGTGGATTCCGAGCTCGGCGAAGGCGTTCTTGCGATAGGTCTCGTGGAAGAACCCCCGCTCGTCGCCGTGCACGACCGGCTGCACGAGCACCGGTCCGTCGAGCCTTGTGTCCAGTCGCTCCATGGGCGACCAACGGGTCGGGTAGCGGCCCGCTTGCGAGCAAGAAACTCCCGACTTGAGGCGTTGGTTCTCGATGGCTGGTTCAAACGGCACATATCACGGGCGCACCAACGGACTCCCTCCCAACCCCCCCGCGAAGGGCCGCACCGTCCTCGTCACCGGCGGCGCCGGCTACATCGGCTGCGTCCTCACCGGGCGGCTGCTCGACCGCGGCTACAACGTGCGCGTCCTCGACCGCCTCTACTGGGGCGAGGCGCCGCTCGGCGTACGCGGCCGCATCGAGCTCGTGCACGCCGACATCCGCGAGTCCCCGCCGGAAGCGCTCGACGGCGTCGACGGCGTGATCCACCTCGCCGGCCTCTCGAACGACCCGACCGCCGAGTACGACCCCGAGGCCAACTGGCAGATGAACGCCGTCGCGACCGAGGCGCTCGGCGAGGCCTGCGTCGAGCCGGCGTCGAGCGCTTCGTCTTCGCCTCCTCCTGCTCGCTCTACGACGGGCTGCCGACCGGGCATGCACGACGAGACGCCCCGTCGAGCCGCGCGGCGCCTACGCGACTCCAAGCGCTTCGGCGAGGAGGCGCTGCTCGAGTGGCCGGCGACGGCCTCTGCCCCGTGATCCTGCGCAACGGCACGGTCTACGGCTTCAGCCCGCGCATGCGCTTCGACCTCGTGGTCAACACGTTCGTCAAGGACGCGCTGCTCCAGGAGCGGCTGCTGCTGCACGGCGGCGGCTGGATGTGGCGCCCGCTCGTCGACGTGCGCGATGCGCCGACGCCATGATCGCCGCCCTCGAGGCGCCCGGCGACGTCGTGCGCGGCGAGATCTTCAACGTCCTGCAGGCCAACTACCAGATCCGCGAGCTCGCGATGCTGGTCGCCGGCTCGGTCCAGCTGCTCGGGCGCGGCGTGCGCTCGAGGAGGTGCCGGCGCCCGCGGCTGACGCGCGACTACGAGTGCTCGAACGCCAAGCTCAGCCAGAAGCTGGGCTTCATCCCGTGCCGCTCGGTCGTCGAGGCGGTATCGGACATGCTCGCCGCGATCGACCTGGCCGATCGCTCCGACGCTCACCGACCCGCGCTTCTACAACATCCGCTGGCTCGAGCTGATGCAGAGCTTGAGCCGCGGATCGAGCGCTTCGGCGCAGTGCTCTGAGTTAAGGCGGTAGCCGCGTCGTGATCGGTATCGGCGCGGCGATCATCACGGCGGCCCTTGCCATCCCGGCTCCGGGGCAGGTTCGGAATGCTGACGAGCTCACAGCGCGTGCGCACGACCCAGACTGGCACAGGGCCAGACATTCCTCGTCAGGGGAGGCGGCTACGGGCCGATCGACCTACACGGTGTCCGCCAGCGCCGGACCGTGACCTTCCGCGGATATCCCGGCGAGCGCCCGATCCTGGGCGGAGACCGTGATGAGAGACACCGTGGGATCAGGCTCGAGCGGGCTGCGGTTCGAAGGCGGTATCGACATCCAGCCTGGAAAGAACGAACGGCTTCAGATCGTGGGCAACGATCTGGGCGGCTTCACGGGGGCCGCCGTAAGTCTGCGCGACGAGTCGCACCGAATCCTCATCTAGGCAACCACATCCACGACTTACGCCTGGTGGACTCGTCGTGGGACTCCGGCTACGGCATTCGCGTCTCGTCGCCCGGCGGTGGGAGATCTCCGGATCTCCGGATCATCGGCAACCGGATCGAGCGGCTGGGGAACGACGGCATGGAGATCGGGGGAGTCGACGGGCTGCTCGTGCAGGGGAACGAGGTCAGCGGTGTGGACATCCAGCCTGGCTCGGGAGCTCACTCCGATCCGCTGTTCATCTGGGGCGGGATCACCGGCGCGTGATCGTGCGCAACAACAGCTTTCACGACAACAGTCAGCCGGTCTACCTTCAGGGCGGCACGGAGCGGGCGTCGTGTTCGAGAACAACCTCGTGGCGCGCAGCGACAACTACTGCATGCAGGTGGGCGGCGACGGGGAGGGCGACGACGGGAACATACGCGGCCTCCTGATGCGCAACAACACGGGTCTGGGACTGCCGTTTCGGGGGCATCCTCTTCAGCACCGGGTGGCCGGGACTGGACCCTCGCGAACAACATCATCGAGGGCCTGCACTCCGGCGCGCCTGCCGGGGCCTTCGGCGCGCAGGGACACAATCTGATCGGGCGTGGCGCGCGCCGCGCGAGCGACTCGGCGGCACCGCGAGATTCGTCGATCCTGCCGGCGGACTACCGGCTCCGAGCCAAGAGCGACGGGATCGACGCGGCCGACGACGCCTCCGCCACGCCGCGGGACCGCCTTGGCCGCCGCCGGTGGGACGATCCGCGAACGCCGAATACCGGTGCGGGCCGTCGCCCGTTCGGCGACGTGGGAGCTTACGAGCGGGTTGTGCCGCCCGTCATGACCCGACTCCGCGTCGATGCTGAGACCGACCGGGTCAGGGTTACGTTCAGTCTGAGCCGAGGGGCGTCGGTGAGGCTGTCGATCCTCCGGTCTGCGGCCGCCGCATCGGCGTGGTTCAGGCGCGTGGCGGGAGGGGAGCGAACCGACTGCGCCTTCCGGGCACGTTGGGCGGCCGGGCGCTGGTGGCGGGCCGTTACCGCCTGGTGGCGCGCGCCTTCGACTCGGCGGGGAACCCGTCGAAGGCAGTCGCAGCAGGCTTCCGCATCGCGCGGAGATAGAGCGGCGCAAAGCGGTCTCGGCCCTCTCCGGCCACCCGCCGCACGATCGGCCACGGGGTCCACGACGGCCGCCGAATCGAGGCGGGATCGAGAGCGTCGTCGCGGATCAGCCGGACCTCAATGGTGCGCGGGGTCTCGAGCTCGCTTTCATCGAGCGGGAGCTCGACCTCATGTGTGCACGGCCGATCGCCCCGCCGCAGACCACCTGTTCGGCGATGCCGTCGTGGCCCTCCGGCAGCTCCACCCTGATCCGGCGAGCGCCTGCGGGCAGCTCCACTCGCGCCCTCCGTCCATGCATACGGATCCGGAGGAGCTCACCCTCGTGGCGGTGATGTGATTGGTGGCCGCGATGTCACCCAACGAGAGCCAGCGTGCCGGGGCTATGGCGCGCACTCGCTCCGCTAAGGCCGCGAGAGGCTCGAAGCCTTCCGCGAGATCCTGATGATGCCCGTAGATCACGAGGGGCTGATCGAAGAACGCCATCAGAGCGAGCTCCCCGGCGGAGGTCTCGAATGGCCTGCGCAGGATGACCGGCAGGCCGCCGGCCACGAGCGTCGACGGGCCATATGCAACGAGAGGCGGGGTGCCCCGAGGCCGGGCGAGCCACGAATCACCTTCACGCGCGACCCACGGATACGGCCGCCCGATGCAGAGCGCCTCGAAACCGAGCAGAGCATCGCCCGCGCCATTCGCTGTGAGCAGTCGCCGTGGGGAGGGGTCATTACCCGCGCTACGGGCACGCCGCTGCGGTGCTCGAAGGCGGCCACGCGGCGTAGGGCCTGCGCGAGCAGCGCGGTTGCAGCGTCCGGCTCACGCGGCCGTGCGAATTCCTGGAGCACGTGATCGTTGCCGTGGTAGAGCAGCGACAGGCGCGCAGCCTGCGTGCGGAACAGGAGTGCCGCGCCCGGATGCGCGAGCCAACCGTCGAGCGGGACCATCGCCATTGCTGCGTGGTAGCCGTGAAGGTCGCGTGCTGCGCGAGCTCGCGGTAGCGGACGTGTCCGTAGCTCGTCCAGTGCAGGTTCGGGTCGTCGAGCACGAAGGCCGCACGGGGCGGAGGCGGTTCAAGTCGAGCTCGGCAGTGACCTCGCGCAGAAAGTGGACGAGGGGGAGCAGCGCGAGCGAGCGCTGGTCGGTCACGCGCTCGCGCAGGCCGTCAGCGGGCGCGAGCTCGGCGGGGAAGAGCGCGGCGATGTCGTGGCGGTCTCCGGCGTCGGGACGATGCACCCACATCGGTCCGTCGGGGCCACCGGCGAGGATCCGGACGCCCCGCTCGGCGGGGACGGCCGCCGGTTGAGAGGGGTCGGCGAGCCGCTGCCCCCGCAGGCGGGAGTCAAGTGAACGCTCTCCCGACAGCTCGTACGCACGCGGCGCCCCGCTGGACTCGGGCTCGGGTGCGAGCGCGGTCAGCGTGGGCAGCCCGGTCGCGGCCAGCGGCGAGCCGACCGCCAGAACGGCGTCGACCCCCCGCAGTTCGCCCGGCGCTCGGCCGACGAAGCGGGCGGGGAAGGCCGCCTCGAGCACCTCGAACAGCCGCCTGCGCTCCGCGAGCGCGCGGTCCGGCACCACTGCGACCGTCTTGCGACAACCCCTCATGCGGCGATGGCGTCGCGGCCCAGGCGCAGATACTCGCTGCCTACCGCGCCCAGCACCGACAGCGAAGTGGCCAACGTCATTGGGCGCGGGGATGGAACGGTCTCGAGCACGGCGCTCAGCGCGCTCGCTGCGGTGTCCCACCCGAGCTTCGCGGCAAGCTCTGGCGCCGCCGCGCGTCGGCGTTCGAGCGCATCCTCGTCCTCCAGCATTCCTGCGAGAGCCGCGCTCACCGCCGTCGGATCGCGAGGCGGAACCAATACGGCGAAGCCCGCGCGCGCGAAGCGCTCGGCCAGTTCGTCCCCGCGTGCAAGGACACACGGCAGGCCGGACCAGAGGTAGTCCATGTAGCGGCTCCTCGCCGCCACCGTGGCTTCGGCCGTGGCTCCGTGGAGCGTGATGCCAACGTCGGCGTCCCTGAGATAGTGGTGGCGCTGTTCGTACGGAACCCAGTCGTCGAGGAAAAGCACCTTGTCGCCCAGAAGGCCCAGTCTGCGTGCAAGCGAGCGGGCCTCGTCCGTCGCCGACAGGAGGCCTGCGTTGTCGCTCGGGGGCCTTCCCGCTGTGATCACGAGGCGCACATCGGTCAGGTCCTTGACCGCGCGGATCGCCGTCGCGGCGTCCAGCCACCTCCAGACGCTTCCCCACCACAGCACCACGCGCTCCGACTCGCCGATCTGGGGAAAGCGCTCGCGCAGGGGCCGGCGCGTGGTCGCAGGGGGAGCCGGCGGAATGCCGAAGGGCACCCGCCCACGACCGGGGCCGCGGTGCGGCGATGGATGCCTCGGAGTTCCGTCTCCAGCATGTCGCGCTGCGCATCGTTGGCGCACAGCACAACGTCCGCAAATCTCAGCTGGAGCCTGCGAGCGGCACGTGCCGCTCGCATTCCGCGCGTGCGCTGGTGCCCCCGGTGCATTGCCATCTCGAGTTCCACGGGGTCGTACTGGTCGCTCACCGTGAGCAGCGGGCGGAGCGACCGCAGACCGAGGACGTAGGGCGGGATGCTCGGTGCGATGAACACCTCGTGCCTCAGGGCCTCGCGAACGATGGTGCGGCGACGAGCGTCGACCACTCGGATGCCGGGCAACGCTTTGCCTGCCCGTCGCCGATGGCCACGGTCACGTCGTTGCGGGCGGCCAGTTCGCGCGCCAGCGCAAGGCCGCGGATCTCGGGTCCACTGATGTGCTCGCCAAGCCGGCCGTATACGAGCATGAGGATCTTCATGCCGCGCTCAGGACGTTGGGGGTGGTGATCCGATCCGCGATCTCCCGCTGCCAGATCTCGAGCACGAGCAGGCTCCAGATTCGCGAGGACTCGTCGGCGCTGCCGGCCACGTGCCGGTCGAGCAGTGCCTCGACCTCCGCCGGCCGGAAATATCCTCGCCCCCTCGTGGAGGGGTCGAGCAGGATCTCGCGTGCGTACGCATGGAGGTCGCCCCGGAACCAGCGCGCCGCCGGAATCGAGAACCCCTGCTTGGGTCGATCGAGCAGGTCGCTCGGCAGCCAGTCGCGCAGGGCGTCGCGCAGCACGGCCTTCTTGCGTCGGCCACGCAGCTTGAGCTCTGCGGGCAGGGCCGCGGCCATCTCCATCAGCTCGTGGTCGAGCAGCGGCGAGCGCGCCTCCAGCGCCGTACGCCATCGTCGCGATGTCCATCTTCACGAGCAGGTCGCCGGCAGGTAGGTGGTCGTGTCGACGTCGAGCATGCGGTCGAGCGGCGACGTCGCCCGTGCCGGCGTCCCAGCGTCGGTGATCAGCCTGCCCGGATCGGAGCCGGCCACGTGCCGCGCGGAGCTCGGGCGTGTACAGCCGCGCTCGCTGGCCGCCGTCGAAGCAGGACACGTATCCGCGCGTAGCGTCCGCCTGGCTGCGAGCGTCAGTCCGCGCGTGAGGCGGCGCGCCCGGCTGACCGTCGAGCTCGGCGTCGCCGCTCGCCGGCAGAGCGGCTCCGGCGGCGCGGGCCGCACGCCGCAGCGGCGCGGGAGCCGGTCGAGGCGGGCGCGCGAGCTGTTGGCGACGTAGCGGTCGTAGCCGGCGAAGCCTCGTCGCCGCCGTCGCCGTTCAGCGCCACGGTGACGTGCCGGCGCGTCAGCTCCGCGAGGTAGAAGCTCGGCATCGCCGAGGAGTCGGCGAACGGCTCGCCGTAGTGCCGCACGAGCTTCGGGCAGGACTCGAGCGCGTCGGCTCGACGACGAACTCGTGGTGCTCGGTGCCGAACGCTCGCGCGACCTGGCGCGCGTACGGCAGCTCGTTGAACGCTGCGTCCTCGAAGCCGATCGAGAACGTCTTGACCGGCCGCCGGCCTCGCCGCGCCATCGCGGCGACGACGGCCGAGTCGATCGCCGCCGGAGAGGAACGCGCCGAGCGGGCACGTCGGCGATCAGCCGCATGCGCACCGCGCTCCGCATCGCAGCGCGGATCCGCTCGTGCAGCTCGCCCGCGTCGCGCATCTCGGTCTTGCGCGGTAGTCGAGCCTCCAGTAGCGCTCGAGCCGCGGCGCGCCGTCCTCCCAGATCAGCGGTGGCCGGGCGGCAGCTTGCGCACGCCGCGGAAGGCGGTCAGCGGCGCGGGCACGTACCGGAAGGCGAGGTAGTGTCGAGCGCCTCGAGGTCGACGTCGCGCGGCACCTCGGGTCCTGCAGCAGCGCCTTCAGCTCGGAGGCGAACGTCAGCGTGCCGTCCCGCTCGGCGTAGAACAGCGGCTTCTTGCCGAGCGGTCGCGCGCCAGCAGCAGGCGCCGCCGCTGCGCGTCCCAGATCGCGAAGCGCGAACATGCCGAGCAGGTGGTCGACGCAGCGTCGCCGTGCTCCTCGTAGAGGTGGACGATCACCTCCGTGTCGCTCTGCGTGCGGAAGCGGTGGCCCGCGCTCGCAGCTCGGCGCGCAGCTCGCGGTAGTTGTAGATCTCGCCGTTCAGCACGACCCCGACCGTGCCGTCCTCGTTGTAGATCGGCTGGTCGCCGGTCGCGAGGTCGATGATCCGCAGGCGCTGGATCCCAAGCCCGACGCCCGGGCGCGTGCACCGCGCGAGTCCGGGCCGCGGTGCTCGATCGCCTCGCACATCGCCTCGACCAGCCCGCCGGCGCACCGATGCGGCGACCGCTGACAATTGGCCGGCGATTCCGCACACGAGCACTGACCTCCTTCGAATGCCTTCATGCGACGGACACTGGGCGGGGGCCGGTCGCGGGCGGCCGCGGGCACCCGAGCAGCGCTCGGGCGGCCGGCCGAGCGGCGCTCGCCGCGACACTGCACAGGCCCGGCGATGAAGAAGAAGAGGTAGCCGACCTCCCAGTACGAGAAGACGTCGAAGAGGGAAGCCCGACACCGCGAACGCGGCAAAGCCGGCCATGGCTGCCAGACCGATCTGACGTCGTTCCTCGGTGGGGCCGCGTTTCGCTACCGGGTGGGCGAGGCGGATGGCCGAGTACAACATGAAGATGTACGCGGCGAGGCCCAGGAAGCCCGTAGGGTGAGGAGCTCGATGAGGTACTGATTGTCGAGGATCCGGTAGGTGTCCGACTTCGCCGGCGTGATCGAGCCATAGCCGCGTCCCGTGAACGGATAGGTGGCGAGGTCCGGCGAGATCGCCTCGTAGTCGGACGTGCGGCCGACGGTGGTACCGGCGCTGAAGAAGCCGTCCGTGAACTGCTGCGTCACGCTGCCGAGCGCGCCCGGCGCGAGGCCGCGGATCAGCACCGGGTCGTCAAGGAGGACAGGGGCCGGTTTACGCTGTCCCTGGGGCGGTACGGCAACCGGGGCCGCGAGAGGACGATCAGCGGGGCGACCAGGCTCGTCTTCCTGATCGTTGCCACGCAGGCGGCCAGCAGGAGCCCGATTGAGAGCAGGTAGAGGATCCGGCGCCAGTTGTTGCGGACGCTGATCAGTTCCAACACGGCGAAAGGCAGCATCAGAGTGACCATCGAGGTGATCGCGAGACCGTGCTGGGTGGGGGCCGAAGTTGTCGTCGCGGCCGTCGTCTGTGATCCCGGGAGTGGGGAGGCGACCGTCGCCACCGGACTGAAGACGTCGGCGGCGACGTCGTCGAAGACATTCGTGTTGGTGCGGTACTACGTAGACGGTCCCAACGGCCATCAGCGAAACGAGCACGACCATCAGCGTCGCGAACGCCTTGAGCTCGGACGCCCGCACCGTCACGGCCACCATGTAGAAGAGGCCGCAATTGCACGCGAACAGCGCCACTTTTGGTCGCCTGCTCGAGGTCCCCAATGCGCGCGAGGTTGGGAGCGTTCGCCGTGATACTGATCAGGGCTGCCAGGAACAGCAGGAGAACGGCCCA
>CAVSWW010000005.1:0-125671 GCA_963731815.1 uncultured Acidimicrobiia bacterium
GGAGTGATCGGGTCCACTCGCAGCGTGCTCCGCGCGGCCGCGGAGAGCCCTGCCGCCAGGAAGCCCATGAGGATCCACACGTGGCGCGTCTGCTCGAGCGAGAGCGAGATGCTGCCGTACAAGACGACACCGACGAACGCGAACCATCCGGCCCGAACCGGCTCTGCGACATCGGCCATCGGGCGGGCGCGCCACGCCATCGCGCAGACCGTACCGATCACGGCCGCGAACGCGACGAGTCCGACGAGGCCGGCCTGGCCGGCGACGTTGAGCCAGGCGTTGTGTGCGTCGGTGAAGAACCGATCGTTGTAGAACGTCGCCGCCACCGGGAGCCCCGGTCCGACGCCAACGAGCGCGTGCTCCCGGAACGTGTCCAGCGAGTCGGACCACGTGTGCCACCGCGGCCCCACCGTCACCGCAAGGCCGACGAAGACGACGGCGCCCGCGACCCCCGCCGCGACCACGAGGGCACGTACCGCCGGCGACCAGTGGTCGCGCTTGGATGCGGCCAGCCATAGCGCGGGCGCAAGCAACGCGCCGCCGAACCCGGGCGACAGTGTGAACACGAGCGCGATGCCGATCGCGGCGAGGAGCGCGATCCCGGCCGGGCGCCGCCATCCGACGAGCGCCATCGCGAACATCAGACCGACGATGAGGTAGCTGCTGAACATGTTCGCGTTGAGGAAGAACCCCACGACGCGCGGAACGTCCGACGTGTGGAGGGAGCCGAGGTCGCCGATGGCGAAGTTTTCGGTCGGGTCTCGCGCCCCGAGATAGAACAAGACGATGCCGACGAGCGCCGCGGCGACTGTCACGACGGTCCCGGCGAGCCACGCCCACGCGATTCGCAAACGCGCCACGGTCCGTCGCGCGAGCACGTATGTCATGATGCCGAGCACGACGCAGTACGCGTCGATCGCCACACGCTCGAAGCTCGTGCGCTGGGCCGGCGATGCAATGGCGACGCCCACCATCGCGCCGAGGTAGGCAACCCCGACGAGCGGAAACCACCCGCGCAGCCCGGCGCCTCGGTGGCGGATCTCAAACGCCAGCACGGCGACCGCGGCCAGGCCGAAGCACACATCGGACGGGATCACGACTGCACCGAGCGCGTCGACCGTCCCGAACTGCATCATCGGGAGGAGGACCACGCCTGCGAGGAACAGCCCGTCCGCGACGACGACCACACCTCGCGGCCCGCGTTCCCCGTTCAGTACGACCCCACCTCAGTGGACCGGCTCGCGGGAAGGTTAGCGACGGCCTCCAGGACAGGCCGAGTAGGTCACTCTCTCCGGTAACGCGGCGGCGAGTTATTCGGCTGCCCCGAGTGCCAGTTGATAATTCGGAGGCCTGTACGCATGGCTCCTGCGCTGCAACGCGTGAGACCCGATAACTCGACGGGTCACGCTCGCGGCGACACAGGCAACCCAAGGGTTTCTCGCGAGGCTGCACAGCGCTCAGCCCGTGAGACTCCCAAAGCAGGTGCGCTACCACGCTGCGCCACTCCCCGCGTCCGAGAAGGCTACGACAGCGCGCTCCGCTGAGGGTGATGCCCTACAGTCCCGGGCGTTCTGGAGCGTGAACCGAGCGAGGAGCACGAACATGGGTCTCTTCTTCCGCCGTCGCCGTCCGGGGATGCGGCTGGCCGCGGGCGCGGCCACCGCGGGCGTCGCCTACAACGCGGGCAAGCGTCATGCCGAGGGCGAGGCCGAGGACGCACAGGCCGCGCCGGCACCGGCTGCAGCCCCCGCGGCTGCGCCGGCAGGTGACGCGACGGCCGAGCTCGAGCGCCTCGCACAGCTGCACCAGTCCGGCGCGCTCACCGACGACGAGTTCGCCGCCGCGAAGGCCAAGGTGCTCGGCGCCTGACCCGGCGCGACACCGTTCGACGGGCGCGGGGGTGCACGGAGGGACCCTGAGATGATCGGGGCGTTGACGTACGACGAGCTGATGCTCGTCATGGTGCTCGCCGTCGGGATCCCGCTCGCCCTCGCGCTGTTCCCGCGGCTGCCGATCCCGAACTCGGTGGTCGAGATCCTCGCCGGCATCGTGGTCGGCCCGTCGGTGCTCGGGCTCGTCCAGCCGGACGAGGTGATCGAGGTCCTCGCGACGCTCGGGCGTCGCGTTCCTCCTCTTCCTCGCCGGGCTCGAGCTCGACTTCGACGAGATGCGCGGCCGCCCGCTCAGGCTGGGTGGGCTCACGTTCGGCCTGTCGGTCGTGATCGCGTTGATCTTGACGATCCCGCTCGGGGTCACGGACGTGATCATCGACCCCCTGTTCGTCACGGTCGTGCTCTCGGCCACGGCGCTCGGGATCGTCATGCCGGTGCTGAAGGACGCGCACCAGACGCACACGACGTTCGGGAAGTTCGTCGTGGTCTCGTGCTCGATCGCCGAGTTCGGGTCGATCGTGCTGCTGTCGCTGCTCTTCACCGGGTCGGGCGGCGGTGGCGTCGTGCAGGGGATCGTGAAGCTCGTCATCCTCGTGTTCGCGGTGCTCGTGATCGCGTTCGCAGCGTCGCGTGCCGGCAAGTTCCACCGCCTCGACGACATCCTCTACAAGCTGCAGGACACGAGCGCGCAGATCCGCATCCGTGCCGCCGTGCTGGTGCTGCTCGGCGCTGCTCGCCCTCTCGCAGGAGCTGAAGTTCGACGCGATCCTCGGCGCGTTCCTCGCCGGCGCACTGCTCGCTGCACTGACCGACCCCGAGCGCGACGAGGACTTCGGGCACTTCCGAGTGAAGCTCGAGGGGCTCGGCTTCGGGTTCTTCGTGCCGGTGTTCTTCATCTCCACGGGCCTGTCGTTCCCGGTCGACGCCCTGTTCTCGGACGCGTCGGCGGCGTTGCGGGTCCCGCTCTTCCTCCTCCTGCTTGCTGCTGGCGCGGGGGCTGCCCGCGCTCGTGTTCCGCGACGAGATGTCGACGGCCGCAGGTCGTCGCCGCGGGCCTGATGCAGGCGACGTCGCTCAGCTTCATCGTCGTGGCGACCGAGATCGGGGTGACGATCGGCGAGCTGCGGCCCATCAACGCCGCGTCGATGGTCGCCGCCGGGATGCTCTCGGTCCTGATCTTCCCCGCGCTCTCGCTCGCGATCCTCCGCCGTGAGGCCCAGGGCACCGCGTCGGCGCCGGTCCCCGAACCGACCTGACCCGGGCCGCTGGCGGCGGCGAGTCATGCGAAGAACGGCGGGGTGCAGCCGGTACCATTCGCATCCCGCTTATGTCACCGCTGACGACCTCCGTCGAGGAGCTCGAGGACAACAAGGTCCGCTTGAAGGTCGCGGTGCCTGCCGCCGACTTCGAGAAGGCGGTCGACGCGGCGTTCCGCAAGCTGCGCTCGTGAGGTCAAGATCCCCGGCTTCCGCCCGGGCAAGGCGCCCCGCCAGCTCCTCGAGGCCCGTCTCGGTCAAGGCGTGGCGCGCGAGCAGGCGCTGCGCGACTCGGTGCCCGAGTACTACGCCGAGGCGGTCGCCGCCGAGGACATCGACGTCATCGCCGCGCCGGAGATCGATCTCACCGCGGGCGAGGAGGACGGCGACGTCGAGTTCGACGCTGTCGTCGAGGTGCGGCCGATCGTCACGATCGCCGGCTACGACGGGCTCCGCGTCGAGATCCCGAGCCCGGCGATCGAGGACGAGGCGATCGACGCGCAGATCGACGCGCTGCGCGAGCGCTTCGCCGATCTCGAGGACAAGGGCGGCACGCTCGCCGACGGCGACTACGCGCAGATCGACATCAAGGGGTACGTCCACGACGAGGTGATCGACGCGCTGAGCGCGACCGACTACCTGTACGAGCTCGGCTCCGAGACGCTCGTGCCCGCGCTCGACGTCGAGCTGCGCGGCGCGCGCGCCGGCGACATCCTCAAGTTCAACGACACGTTGCCCGAGCGATTCGGGGACCGCGCCGGGGAAGAGATCGCGTTCCAGGTGCTCGTGAAGAGCGCCAAGCGCAAGGTGCTGCCCGACGCGGACGACGAGTGGGCGTCGGAGGTCAGCGAGTTCGACACGATCGCCGAGCTCCGCGACGACGCGTGCACGCGCCTCGACCTGTACGCGAAGGTGCAGGCGCAGCTGCTCGTCCGCGACAAGGTCCTCGAGGCCGCGTCCGAGCTCGTCGAGGTCGATCCCCCCGAGCCCCTCGTCGCCCAGGAGATGGAGCGGCGACTGCACGACCTCCACCACCGGCTCGAGCCGCAGGGCGTGAACATCACGCAGTACCTCGAGATCACCGGCCAGGACCAGGAGGCGTTCGTCGCCAACATCCGCGAGGGCGCGATGCGAGCGGTGAAGGCCGACCTCGCGCTGCGGGCCGTGGTCGCGCAGGAGGCCATCGACCCCACCGACGAGGACCTCGACGCCGAGATCGAGCGCCTGGCGGAGCGGGTCGAGGAGAAGCCCGCCAAGGTGCGCCGCGATCTCGAACAGCGTGGCGCTTTGGAGGCGGTACGCTCGGAGATCGCCAGGGGCAAGGCGCTCGAGCACCTGGTCGAGCACGCAACCGTCGTCGACGAGTCCGGCAACCCCGTCGACCTCACGTTGCCCCAAGGCGAAGCAACCGACGACCAACCCTCCGACGATCAGTCCCCCGACGAGCAGAACGACGAAGCGCAGGAGCCATCGTGAGCGAACCGATCCAGAGCTACCTCGTCCCCACGGTCATCGAGCAGACGAACCGGGGTGAGCGCGCCTTCGACATCTACTCGCGCTTGCTCAAGGAGCGCATCATCTTCCTCGGCACCCCGATCGACGACGCGGTGTCGAACCTCCTCGTGGCGCAGCTGCTGCACCTCGAGAGCGAAGACCCCGACAAGGACATCTCGATCTACATCAACTCGCCCGGGTGGCGAGATCACGGGTCTGTTCGCGATCTACGACACGATGCAGTTCATCAAGCCCGACATCCAGACGATCTGCGTCGGGCCAGGCCGCGTCCGCGGCTGCGGTGCTGCTCGCGGCAGGGGCGAAGAACAAGCGCTACGCGCTCCCGCACGCTCGGATCCTGATCCACCAGCCTCACGGTGGCGCCTCCGGTCAGGCGGTCGACATCGAGATCCAGGCCAAGGAGATCATCCGGATGCGCGACCTGCTCGACCAGCTGCTCGCGCACCACACCGGTCAGGAGCTCGACGAAGATCGCGCACGACACCGACCGCGACTTCATCATGAGCGCGCCCGAGGGCCGCGAGTACGGCATCATCGACGAGGTGATCACCAACCGTGAGCTTGCTGCCGTGGCTGCGGCAGCCGGCGTCAGCTAGGGCGCGCGGCGAGAGTCCAGGGGGGAACGACGTCGTGGCCAAGTTCGGTGACGGGGGCGACCTGCTGAAGTGCTCTTTCTGTGGGAAGAGCCAGAAGCAGGTCAAGAAGCTCATCGCCGGGCCCGGGCGTCTACATCTGCGACGAGTGCATCGACCTCTGCAACGAGATCATCGAAGAGGAGCTCTCGCAGAGCTCCGAGGTCCGCTTCGACGAGCTGCCGAAGCCGCGTGAGATCTACGAGTACCTGAACGACTACGTCATCGGTCAGGAAGGCGCGAAGAAGATCCTCTCGGTCGCGGTCTACAACCACTACAAGCGCGTGCAGGCCGGCGCGTACGGCGATCCCGACGTCGAGCTGCAGAAGTCGAACATCATGCTGATCGGCCCGACGGGCTGCGGCAAGACGCTGCTCGCGCAGACGCTCGCCCGCCTGCTGAAGGTGCCGTTCGCGATCGCCGACGCGACCGCGCTCACCGAGGCCGGGCTACGTCGGCGAGGACGTCGAGAACATCCTCCTCAAGCTGATCCAGGCCGCCGACTACGACGTCAAGAAGGCCGAGACCGGCATCATCTACATCGACGAGATCGACAAGATCGCGCGCAAGGCCGAGAACCCGTCGATCACGCGTGACGTCTCCGGTGAAGGCGTGCAGCAGGCGCTGCTGAAGATCCTCGAGGGCACGACCGCTTCGGTGCCCCCGCAGGGTGGGCGCAAGCACCCGCACCAGGAGTTCATCCAGATCGACACCACGAACATCCTCTTCATCTGCGGTGGTGCGTTCGCCGGGCTCGACACGCTCATCGAGTCCCGCATGGGCAACCGCGGCGTCGGCTTCAGGCGCCGACGTCGCGCCGTTCCGACGAGAAGGACCTCGGCATGCTGCTCGGCGGCGTCCTGCCCGAGGACCTGCTGAAGTTCGGGCTCATCCCCGAGTTCGTCGGCCGTCTCCCGGTCGTCGGCGCCGTGCACAACCTCGACAAGGACGCGCTGATGCGGATCCTCGTCGAGCCCAAGAACGCCCTGCTGCGTCAGTACCAGAAGTTCTTCCAGTTCGACGACGTCGACCTCGTCTTCACCGACGACGCGCTCGACGCGGTCGCCGACGAGGCGCTGAAGCGCGGCACCGGTGCCCGTGGGCTGCGCGCCATCCTCGAAGAGGTGCTCCTCGACGTGATGTACGACCTCCCGAGCCGGACCGACGTCAGCCGGTGCGTCGTCGACCAGTCGGTGGTGCTCGAGCACATGACGCCGACGCTGATCACGCGCCGCGAGGATCGCCGCACCGCCTGAGTCGCGAACGCGGCTTCGTACAATCCGGGGATGGCCGTCCCCGAGAAGCCCACGCTCGAAGGTCTCGAGGAGAAGTGGGCCGCGCAGTGGGACGCCGACGGGACCTTCCGCTTCGACGGCGCCTCGACCCGTGACGCGGTGTACTCGATCGACACGCCGCCGCCGACGGTCAGCGGATCGCTCCACATCGGGCACGTGTTCTCGCTACACGCACACCGACGCCGTGGCGCGCTACCAGCGCATGCAGGGCAAGACCGTCTTCTACCCGATGGGCTGGGACGACAACGGCCTCCCGACCGAGCGCCGCGTGCAGAACTACTTCGGCGTGCGGTGCGACCCGTCGCTGCCGTACGACCCGTCCTTCGAGCCGCCGCCGGATCCGCCGAAGCAGGCGATCGCCGTCTCGCGCCCCAACTTCGTCGAGCTCTGCGAGCGCCTGGTCGGGGAGGACGAGCAGAAGTTCGAGGAGGTCTGGCGGCGCGCTCGGCCTGTCGGTCGACTGGTCGCTGAAGTACACGACCATCGGCGAGCGGCGCACGGCGCGTGTCGCAACGGGCGTTCCTGCGCAACCTGGCACGGGGCGAGGCGTACTCGGCGGAAGCGCCGACGCTCTGGGACATCGACTTCCGCACGGCCGTCGCGCAGGCCGAGCTCGAGGACCGGGAGATGCCGGGCGCGTACCACACGCTCCGGTTCCACGGCGACGCCGACGGTGACGTCGTCATCGAGACGACGCGTCCCGAGCTCCTCGCGGCGTGCGTCGCGCTCGTCGCGCATCCCGACGACGACCGGTACAAGGCACGCTTCGACACGACGGTGCGCACGCCGCTGTTCGATGCCGAGGTCCCGGTGCTCGCGCACCAGCTCGCCGACCCCGAGAAGGGGTCGGGCATCGCGATGATCTGCACGTTCGGCGACACGACCGACGTCACGTGGTGGCGGGAGCTCCGGCTCCCGGTGCGCTCGATCATCGACTGGACCGGTCGCATCACCGAGGTCCCACCGAAGGGCCTCGACGAGACGGACGAGCAGCTCGACCGCTGGCAGCGGATCGCCGGGAAGACGATCAAGCAGGCCCAGCGAGAGATCGTCGAGATGCTGCGCGAGTCCGGCGACCTCGTCGGCGAGCCCAAGCCGATCACGCACCCGGTGAAGTTCTACGAGCGAGGCGACCGTCCGCTGGAGATCGTCACGACGCGCCAGTGGTACATCCGCAACGGCGCGAACGACGAGCAGCTGCGCACCGCGCTGCTCGCGCGGGCCAAGGAGCTCGTCTGGCACCCCGACTACATGCGCGCCCGCTTCGAGTCGTGGGTCGAGGGTCTCAACGGCGACTGGCTCATCAGTCGCCAGCGCTTCTTCGGCGTGCCGTTCCCCGTGTGGTACCGGCTCGACGGCGACGGGCAGCCCGTGTTCGACGACCCGCTCGTGCCGTCGGAGGACCGGCTGCCGGTCGACCCGTCGAGCGACGTGCCCGACGGGTTCACCGAAGAGCAGCGCGGGAAGCCCGACGGGTTCATCGGCCGATCCCGACGTGATGGACACCTGGGCGACGTCGTCGCTCACGCCGCAGATCGCGTGCGGATGGGAGGACGATCCCGGTCGCTTCGCCGTCACGTTCCCGATGGACCTGCGCCCGCAGGCCCACGACATCATCCGCACCTGGCTCTTCTCCACGGTGCTGCGCGCGGAGCTCGAGTCCCACTCGCTGCCGTGGGCGCACGCCGCGCTCTCGGGGTGGGTGCTCGATCCCGATCGCAAGAAGATGTCGAAGTCGAAGGGCAACGTCGTCACGCCCATGGCGCTGCTGGAGCAGTACAGCTCCGACGCCGTGCGCTACTGGGCCGCGAGCGGACGACCCGGGCACCGACACCTCGTTCGACGAGGGCCAGATGAAGGTCGGGCGCCGGCTCGCGATCAAGATCCTGAACGCCTCGAAGTTCGTGCTCGGCGTCGCCGGCGACGCCGACGAGACGGGCGAGGTCACCGCGCCGCTCGATCGCGCCCTGCTCGCGAGGCTCGTCGAGGTCGTCGACGAGGCGACCACCGCCTTCGACGGATACGACTACGCCCGCGCGCTGGAGCGAACGGAGCGCTTCTTCTGGGGCTTCTGCGACGACTACGTCGAGCTGGTCAAGCAGCGCGCGTACGGCGACGGCGACGAGACGGGCGCCGACTCGGCGCGCACCGCGCTCCGGCTCGCGCTCGACACCGTGCTCCGGCTCTTCGCGCCGCACCTGCCGTTCGTGACCGAAGAGGTGTGGTCGTGGTGGCGCGAGGGCTCGGTGCACCACGCGTCGTGGCCCGAGCGCACGGCGCTGGGCGCGCATGCCGGTGATCCTGCGGTGTACGACGTCGCCGCCGAGGTGCTCGGTGCTGTCCGGAAGGCCAAGACCGGCCAGCAGCGGTCGTTGCGCACCGAGGTGCAGCGCCTGGTCGTGCGGGACACGGCCGAGCGGCTGGCCGCGCTGGAGGCAGCCACCGGCGACGTCCGGGAGGCTGCGCGGTCGTCGGCTGGGATCGAGACCAGCACCGCCGCCGAGTTCGCGGTCGACGTGGAGCTGGCCGCGCCCGACGCCGCGTGATGCGTCACCTCACATGACGAGCGGCGACGGGCTCGCCTGGCTCGACGCGCACGTCAACCTCGAGGCGCTGAACACCCCAGTCGGGGAGACCCGGCGTGCGACGCACCCGACCCTCGACCGGATCCAGGGTCTCACCGAGCTGCTCGGGTCCCCGCAGCTCGACCTCCCGGTGATCCACGTCACCGGCACGAACGGGAAGACGTCGGTCGCCCGGCTCACGACCGATCTGCTGGTCGAGCAGGGGCTCTCGGTCGGCACGTACACGTCACCGCACCTCGAGCGTGTGCACGAGCGCATCACCTGGAACGGCGAGGAGATCCCCGACGACGCCCTCGACGCGCTGCTCGGTCTCGTCGCCGAGCTCGAGCCACACCTCGAGATCACGCCGAGCTACTTCGAGATCCTCACCGCGGTCGCGTTGCGGTGGTTCGCCGACGTCGCGGTCGACGTCGCAATCGTCGAGGTCGGGCTCGGTGGCACGTGGGACGCGACGAACGTCGTCGACGCCGAGGTCGCGGTCGTGACCAACGTGAGCGTCGATCACGTCGAGTACCTCGGCCCGACACCGCTCGACATCGCGACCGAGAAGGCCGGCATCGTCGAGCCCGCGTCGACGCTCGTCCTGGGCGAGACCGACGCCGAGCTCGTGCCCGTCTTCGAGGCGCGCGGCGCGTCCGAAGTCCTGCAGCGCGACCGCGACTTCGGCGTGACGACCAACCACCTCGCGCACGGCGGCCGTCTCGTCAGCCTGTTCACGCCCTGGGGTCGGACCGAGGACGTGCTGCTGTCGTTGCACGGCGCGCACCAGGCCGACAACGCGGTCGCCGCGCTCGACGGCGGCCGAGGCGTTCCTGCACCGACCCCTCGACGCCGAGCTCGTCGCGACCGTGTTCGGTCGCGCTCGCTCGCCCGGACGGCTCGAGGTCGTCGGTCACCAGCCGCTCGTGCTGCTCGACGGCGCGCACAACGTCGCCGGTGCGCACGCCCTGCGCGACGCGCTCGCCGAGGAGTTCCCGTCGTCACCACGCACGCTCGTCGTGGGGTTCCTCCGCGAGAAGGACCCGTCGGAGATGCTCGGGGCGCTGGGTGCAACCGACGCGGCCCGCATCGTGTGCGCCGTCCGCCGAGCCCGCGTGCGCTCGACCCCGCGGACGTCGCCGAAGCGGCCGTCGAGCTCGGCGTCGAGCGGGACCGGATCGACGTCGTCGACACCGTCCCCGAGGCCGTCGCGCTCGGCCATCGCGGGCGCGGGGCCCGACGAGCAGGTCGTGGTCACGGGCTCGCTCTACGTGGTCGGTGCTGCACGCAGCGTGCTGCACCCCGCCGGCGCTTCGGAGCGGGGTGAGGCCGCCCAGTAGCCTGCCGCGCCGATGAGTGACGACTTCGCCCGCACCCTGGTCCTCTGCAAGCCCGACGCCGTCGAGCGCGGTCTCGTCGGGGAGATCGTCGGGCGCCTCGAGCGCAAGGGCCTGACGATCGTGGCGATGGAGCTGCGCCGGATCGACGAGGACGCTGGCCGGTCGCCACTACGAGGAGCACCAGGGCAAGCCGTTCTTCGGCGACCTCGTCGCCTTCATCACCCGCTCGCCGCTCGTCGCGATGGTCGTCGAGGGCGGCCCCGAGACCTGGAAGGTCGTTCGGGGGCTCATGGGGGCGACGAACCCCCGCGAGGCGGCACCCGGGACGATCCGCGGCGACCTGGCGCTCGAGACGGGGGAGAACCTCGTGCACGGCTCCGACGGTCCCGAGTCGGCGCAACGGGAGATCGCGCTCTTCTTCCCTTCCTTGTAGCGGCCGGATTGCCGCGATTCGCGGCCGGTCGAGGCTGCAGAATCGACGCATCTGCGCGATCCGGCTACGCCTTGTCCAGCCAGAGCGAAAGCCATAGCCTTGCCCGCTCATGCTCCTCCCCACCCAGCACGGTCGTCTCGACCCACGCGTCCTTCCATGACCGCGCCCTGGTATTCGAACGTCATCGGCCGCGACATGGCCGTCGACCTGGGGACCGCGAACACGGTGGTGTACGTGCGCGGTCAGGGCATCGTCCTCAACGAGCCGTCGATCGTGACGGTGAACACGCGCACCGGCGACATCCTCGCCGTCGGCGCGGAGGCGAAGCGCATGCTCGGGCGCACGCCGGGTCACATCCAGGCGATCCGTCCGCTGAAGGACGGCGTCATCGCCGACTTCGACATCTGCGAGAAGATGCTCCGCTACTTCATCCAGCGCGTGCACCAGCGCCAGCGCTGGGCGAAGCCTCGCATGGTCATCTGCATCCCCTCTGGCATCACCGGTGTCGAGCGGCGCGCGGTGCAGGAAGCCGCCGAGTACGCCGGCGCGCGCAAGCCGGTCATGGTCATCGAGGAGCCGATGGCCGCCGCCATCGGTGCGGGCCTGCCCATCCACGAGCCGGCCGGCAACATGATCGTCGACATCGGCGGTGGCACCACCGAGGTCGCGGTCATCTCGATGGGCGGCATCGTGGCGAGCGAGTCGAGCCGCGTCGCCGGCGACGAGTTCGACGAGGCGATCCTCTCGTTCATGAAGCGCGAGTACTCCCTGGCCCTCGGTGAGCGCACCGCCGAAGAGGTCAAGATCAAGATCGCGAGCGCCTACCCGCTCGAAGAGGAGTTCCACGCCGAGATCCGTGGCCGCGACCTCGTCACCGGTCTCCCGCGCACCGTCGTCACGTCGACGCAGGAGCTGCGCGAAGCCGTCGAGGAGCCGGTCGCGTCGATCGTGGACGCCGTCAAGGTGACCCTCGACAAGACGCCACCCGAGCTCGCGGCCGACGTGATGGAGCGCGGCATCATGCTCGCCGGTGGCGGTTCGCTCCTCCTCGGGCTCGACGTCGCCGTCGAAGCCGAGGTCGGGATGCCCGTGCGTCGCGCGAAGAACGCGCTGTACGCCGTGGTGCTCGGCTCCGGACAGTGCCTCGAGCAGTTCGACGTCCTGCGCCAGGTGCTGATCAGCGGTCCCGACGACTGACGACACCGCCCGCGCCCGCGAGGTCTGCGGGTTGGGCAAGTCTTGAGGGTCGGACGGAGTCCTTTCGGACGGGTCCGCGAGAAAGAAGTCCGCGAGCAGGCAACCGGAGACGTTCATGGTCGTCTATCGACGAGAGACACGGCGCCGTCCTGTGCTCTTGATCGTGGCGGTCCTGTCGATCGTCCTCGTGACCATCGACTCGCGCGGCAACGGAGTGATCGACAGCGTCAAGGACGTCGCGCGCCAGGCGCTCGCAGCCCGTGCAGTCGGTCGTCGACTCCGCGTTCGACCCCGTGCGCAACGCGGCCGAGGGCATCACCGGCTACGGCGCCCTGAAGGACGAGAACGCGCAGCTGCAAGCGCGAGCTCGACGAGCTGCGCGGCCGGCTGCAACGGCGGCGCGCGGTCGGCTCCGAGGTGGGTGAGCTCGAGAAGCTCCTCGACCTGCCGACCATCGAGGACGCGACCGGCGTCGCGGCGCGCGTCGTCAGCGGTTCGCCGGGCAACTTCGAGCGCACCGCCGTGCTCAACAAGGGTTCGGGGCAGGGCATCAGCGTCGGGCCAGCCGGTGGTCGCCGGCGAACGGTCTCGTCGGCAAGATCACCGAGACCACGCCGTCCCAGTCCGTCGTCACGCTGATCGACGACCCGAGGATCGGCGTGGGCGTGCGGCTCGAGCACAGCAACGAGCGCGGCATCGCCGAGGGCAAGAGCGGCGAGCGGGAGATGAACCTCAACTTCCTCTCGAAGCTCCTCGGCGAGTGCAAGGAGGGTGCGTCGCCCGACACCTGCATCACCAAGGGCGAGCTGCTCTTCACGTCGGCCGACAGCACGGGCGCGTTCCCGCCCGACATCCCCGTTGCCAAGGTGGTGAGCGTCGACAAGCCCCAGGGCGACCTGGAGCCGACCGTCGTGCTGGAGCCGCTCGCCGACCTGGACGACATCACCTACGTGAAGGTGCTCCGCTGGCCGGAGCCCAAGGATGGGTGACGCGACCCTCGGCCCATGCTGATCCGGAGGGTCCGGCTCGGGCTCCTGATCGTCACGCTGGTCGTGCTCCAGACCGCGGTGTTCCCGCACCTCCGCGTCTTCGGCGCCGATCCCCGACCTGTGCCTCGTCGCAACGGTCGCGATGGCGTACGAGGAGGGACCGCAGGCGGGCGCGCTGTTCGGCTTCATCAGCGGCCTCGTCATCGACCTCTTCCTCGCGTCGCCGCTCGGGCTGTCCGCGCTCGCGAACGCGTGCACCGGCTACGGCGTCGGCGTCTTCCAGGGTGGGCTCGTGCGCGAGTCGCGCCTCGTGCCGTTCATCCTCGGCGGGATCGGTGGCCTCGTCGGCGGCACGATCTTCGTCGTCGTCGGCGGGATCGCCGGGGAGTCGGGGTACCTGTCGTTGACGAGCGTCCGAATCGTGATCGTCGCGGCGATCTACGACTCGCTCGTCGCGCCGCTCATCTTCCCGTTCGTCCGCTGGGCGAACCATGACCCCGACTACGGGTACAGCAGCCGCCGACGATCCTGATCCCGACATGATTGCGTCGCTCGCCCGACGTAGTGCCGCTGAATCTCGTCGGTAGCCTCGTCGGGTCATGGGCATGCCGGGGCCACCTGATCGACGCGGACGTCCGCCGCGCCGGGGCGACCTCGACCCTCGCCGACCAGGTTCGGGCCATCCGGGTTGGGAAGGTCCGCGCGCACCGCGGACGCAAGCCGCCCGTGCCGCACCCGCACGGCCTCCTCCGGGCGGTCGACCCCCGGGTGGCGCTGGCGGACCGCAGCCCCGCCGCCGGCAGCCGAGCCCGGGCCGCAGCTCTCCCGTCGCGGGTTCCTCGTCGCGGGTGGCGTCACGCTCGCCGGCCTCGCGTTCGTTCGCGCTCGACCCGCTCGGCGGGGGCGGCGACGGCGGGCCGTCGGTCCAAGCGCTCTCCGGTGCCTCGCCGCCACCCGATCCCGCGAAGCACACGTTCGACCTCGTCGTCCGCGGTGGTCGCGTCGATGGATCCCGAGTCGCGGTTCGACGGGTGGCCGACGTCGGTATCGACGGCGGCACCGTCACGTCCATCGATCCGGACGGTGGCCTGACCGGCACGACCGTGCTCGACGCCAAGGGCCTCGTCGTCGCGCCCGGGTTCATCGACATCCTCAGCTACGACCCGAACGCGTACGGCATCTGGTTCAAGGTCGCCGACGGCGTCACGACGAACCTCGGCGCTGCACGGCCTGCGCGCGCGTGCGCAGGAGTTCTTCGGCATCTGGGGTCACGAGGCGCGGCGTCCGCCGACGCACTACGGCGGCGCGTTCAGCAACCCGTTCGGCCGCGAGAGCCTCGGGCTCGGCATCGACGACCCCGCGTCCACCGAGCAGATCGACGCCATGGTCGAAGATGTGCCGACGAGGACCTGCGCGCCGGGTTCATGGCCGTCGACTTCGAGCCCGAGTACACGCCGGGCGTCTCGTTCGCGGAGATCAAGGCACTCGCCGAGGTCGCGAAGGACCACGAGGTGCCCGCGACGTTCCATGCCCGGCTACTCGGACGATGTGTCACCCGGGACGAACGCCGAAGCGCTGGCCGAGGTGCTCGCGTCGCGCGTGAGACCGGTGTCGCATGTCCACGTCGAGCACATCATCAGCACCGGCGGCACGTACACGATGCGGCAGTCCTTGCAGACGCTCGAACAGGCGCGGCAAGGAGGGCATCGAGGTCACCGCGTGCATGTACCCGTACGACTACTGGGCGACGTATCTCGCGTCCGCACGCTTCAACGACGGCTGGCAGGAGCGCTTCCACATCTCGTACCAGCGACCTCGCGATCGTCGGCACCGGCGAGCGACTGACCGCGTCGTCGTTCGCGACGTACCAGGCGCAGAACGCGTCTGACCGCGGCGTTCGCGATCCCCGAGACCGACGTGGAGCGAGGCGCTGCGTACCGACTGGGTGATGCTCGGCAGCGACGCGATCCTCGAGCCGGGCGACAAGAACCATCCACGCGGTCGACGGGCTGCTTCGCCCGGGCGATCGGTCGCTACACGCGCGAGCGCAAGGTGCTCGGGCTGATGGACGCGCTCGCGAAGGCGACGATCCTGCCCGCCGCGGCTCGCCGAGATCGGGGCCCCCGGCATGCGCACGAAGGGCCGGCTCCAGATCGGCGCCGACGCCGACCTCACGATCTTCGACCCCGAACGTCTCGATCGACCGATCGACGATCGAGGCGCCCGGGACCGAGTCGGAAGGGGTCGAGTACGTCGTCGTGGCGGGCGAGATCGTCCGGGACGGGGACGGGAACCGCACGGACACCCGCCCGGGCACGGCGATCACCAGCGGTTAGCCTGGCCCCCGAGCGACCGGCCCTCGCTCGGTTCTCAGGCTCCGAAACCCTTCTCCGACCCGTCCCAGCCCGTCGTGGGGGCGACCCGTACTCGAACAGCCTGCCGCACTCGATCAGCATGGTGATGCGCCCGTGACCGAAAGCAGCAGTCGAGTCCGACTCGGTGTCATCGGCATCATCGTCGCCGCGCTGTTCTCGGCCCTGTTCGTCCGCCTGTGGTTCCTCCAGGTGGCCACCACGGAGAGCTACGCGGCCGAGACGAAGGCCAACCGGGTGCGCACGATCAGCGAGCCCGCGCGTGCGCGGGAGCATCCTCGACCGCGCCGGGCGCGTGCTCGTCGAGAACAAGCTCGTCAACACCGTGCAGATCCGCCGCGGCATCACCGACCCGGAGCGCAAGGCGATGGTGCCCCGGCTCGCGATGGTGCTCGGGCTGAGCGAGGACTACATCAACGCCCGGATCGACAGCGTCCGGTACTCGCCGTACCAGCCGGTCCCGATCGCCGACGAGGTGCCGCTCGACACGATCGTGTTCATCAAGGAGCGGCCGGAGCTGTTCCCGAAGGTCGAATCGGTGCGCCGCAGCATCCGCGTGTACCCGAACGGCCCACTCGCGCCGCACCTCCTCGGGTACGTCGGCGCGATCAACGCGCACGAGCAGAAGCTGCACAAGGAGGAGCGGTACGGCCCGGACGAGGTGCTCGGCAAGGAAGGCGTCGAGCAGATGTTCGAGTCGCAGCTGCGCGGCTCACCTCGCGTCCGCAAGCTCGAGGTCGACAGCCGTGGCCGCCTCGTCCGGGTGCTGAGCGACCAGGAGGCGGAGGCGGGCAACGACGTCCAGCTCACGATGGACCTCGACGTGCAGCGGATCACCGAGGAGTCGCTGCAGCAGGGGATGAAGGCCGCCTCCGGCCAGAAGAACCCGAACCAGAGGATGCGCTTCGAGACCTACAAGGCGACCGGTGGCGCGGCGATCGTGCTCGACGCGCGCGACGGGTCGGTCGTCGCGATGTCGTCCGAGCCGTCGTTCGACATCGCCGAGTTCACCGACGGCGTCCCGGCCGAGAAGTTCAAGCGTACAACTCAGCAGACGAGCAACTTCCCGCTGCTCGACCGCGTGATCCAGGGTCAGTACGCACCCGGCTCGACCTGGAAGCTCTTCACCGCGATCGCCGCGCTCGAGACGGGCATCACCACGCCCGACGAGGTGATCAAGGACAACGGCGAGATCAAGTTCGGTGCCGAGGGCAACGAGCAGGTCTTCAAGAACGCCGGCAACGCCAGGCACGGCGCGGTGTCGCTGCAGACCGCGATCGCGGTGTCGAGCGACGTCTACTTCTACATCCAGGGGCTGCGGATGTGGAAGTTCTTCGAGAAGTACGAGCAGGAGGGCAATCCCGCCGACCTCAAGAAGGGCTACGCGATCCAGAACGTCGCGAAGCGGTTCGGGTTCGACGTGCAGACCGGCATCGGGCTGCCCAACGAGCACGTCGGGCGGATCCCGGACGAGAAGTTCAAGGAGCGTGCGTTCGACAAGAACAGCACCGACCCGTTCGCCCGGCTGCTGGCTCCCCGGCGACAGCATCGACCTCGCGGTCGGGCAGGGCGACCTGCTCGTCACGCCGCTCCAGATGGCCGTCGCGTACGCAGCGTTCGCGAACGGTGGCGACCGGCTACGTGCCGCGCGCTCGCCTCGACGCGTGCTCGCTCCCGGCGGCGAGACGATCCTGCGTGAGCTCCCGCCGCAGAAGGGGGCGAAGGCGAAGGTCAAGCCGGAGATCCGCGACCAGATCATGGGCGGGCTCATCAACGCGGTGTCCGCCGGGCGGCATCGGCACCGCAGGCGCGGGCGTTCTCCGGCTACGGCGGCATCGAGGTGGCCGGCAAGACCGGTACTGCCGAGGTGTACGGCAAGCAGGACACGTCGGTGTTCGTCGGCGATCGTGAACCCGAACCCCAAGACGGGCGGACGAGCCGCAGTACGTCGATCGCCGTGTTCGTCGAGCAGGGCGGCACCGGCGGCTCGGTCGCCGCGCCGATCGCGCGGCGCATCGCCGACGGGCTCAGCGGTGAGATCGACCCAACGGGCGTCCGCCTCGTCCCGCGCCGGCACGGACTGATGGCGACGCACCGATGGCACTCACGACCCGATCTCGCAGCGGCACTGTGCGAGCCGCGGCGTACGCGCCGCCGACGCGGCGTCGCACGCTCATGGACTCCGAGACCGCGGCGCCGGCTCGACTGGGTGCTGATCGGCGCCGTGCGTCTCGCGTCGCCGTGATCGGGCTCGTGATGATCTACTCGGCGTCGCAACACGATCGTCGCGGACGACCCGTTCTACTTCGTGAAGCGCCAGGCGGTCGCGCTCGTGGTCGCCGCGGTGCTCGTCTTCGTCGGGCTCATGAAGATCGACTACCGGAAGCTCCGCGACTACTCGCTGCTCGCGTACCTCATCACGGTCGGCCTGCTGTTCCTCGTGCTGACGCCGGTCGGCTCGAGCGCCAAGGGCGCGCAGGCGTGGTTCGAGCTGCCGTTCAGCCTGCAGTTCCAGCCGTCGGAGATCGCGAAGTTCGGGCTGATCGTCGCGCTCGCCGGCTACGTCAACGAGCACCGCGGCGACATCGATCCGTGGCGCCTGACGGTGATCGTCGGGCTCGCCCTGGTGCCGCTCGCGCTCGTGCAGCTGCAGCCCGACCTCGGGACGAACATGGTGCTGATCTGCATCGTCCTCGGCCTGCTCGCCGTGGGCGGCGTGAAGGGCCGGTACCTCGGCGCGATCGCGCTGCTCGGCGATCACCGGCGTCTACGCCGTCATCTAGCTCGGGCATCCTGCAGGAGTACCAGATCGACCGGCTTACGACGCCGTACGAGTCGGCCGAGGGCGAGCGCCTCCAGGGCGCGGCCTACAACCAGGACCAGTCGGTGAAGACCATCGGCAGCGGTGGGCTCACCGGCACCGGTCTGCTCGACGGTCCGCAGACGAGCCTCGGCTTCGTCCCCGAGCAGCAGACCGACTTCATCTTCACCGCGGTCGGCGAGGAGCTCGGCTTCGTCGGCGCCGCCGTGCTCCTGGCGCTCTTCGCGATCGTGCTGTGGCGCACCTGGCGAACAGCCAGGCTCGCCGCCGATTACTACGGGACGCTCGTGTGCAGCGGTGTCCTCGCGATGTTCACGTTCATGATCTTCGAGAACATCGGCATGACGATGGGCATCATGCCCGTCACCGGCATCCCGCTGCCGTTCATGTCCTACGGCGGCTCGGCCCTCATCGCCTGCGCCGCCTGCGTGGCGTTGGTGAACAACGTCTACGTCAACCGCTTCAACTGACGCGCGGGCCCTGGGCAGGGTCCCCTGAGCGGATCGCGGGCCAACGGGTACAATGGAGGCACGATGACGATCGATCACGGCCTGGATCTCTGGCCGAGGATCGAACCGCTGCTGGGCAGGGTGGAGAAGCCCGCTCGCTACATCGGGATGGAGCGAGGGAGCGCATCCCCGGTGCACCGGGACGACCAGGTGTCGTGGCTCCTCCTGTATCCCGACACCTACGAGATCGGCCTGCCCAACCAGGGCCTCCAGATCCTCTACGAGATCCTCAACGAGCATGACGACGCGGTGGCCGAGCGCGCCTACGCGCCCTGGGTCGATCTCGAGGCCGAGCTGCGGGCGAACGGCGTGCCGCTGTTCTCGGTCGAGACGCACCGTCCGGCGCACGCCTTCGACGTGCTCGCCTTCAACCTGTCGGCCGAGCTCGTCTACACGAACGTCCTGAACTGCATCGATCTCGCGGGTGTGCCGGTGCGGGGCGAGGACCGCAGCGTGCCGACGACTCGCTCGTGCTGGCCGGTGGCCACTGCGCGTTCAATCCCGAGCCGCTCGCCGACTTCGTCGACGCCTTCGTGCTCGGTGACGGGGAAGAGGTCGTCAGCGAGGTCAACACGGTCATCGGTGCGTGGAAGCGCTCCCGGTCGACGTCGCGGGAGGCCGTCCTGCGCGAGCTGGCGACGGTGCCCGGGGTCTACGTGCCCTCGCTCTACGACGTCGGAGTACCGACGGACGCGAGCTCCGTCGAGGTCCGGCCCCGCCATCCCGACGTGCCGGCGCGTCGTCGAGAAGCGCACGGTCGCCGATCTGGGGGAGTGGCCGTACCCGAAGCAGCAGCTCGTGCCGCTCGTCGAGGTCGTGCACGACCGACTCAACGTCGAGGTGTTCCGTGGCTGCACGCGCGGCTGCCGCTTCTGCCAGGCCGGGATGATCACCCGTCCCGTTCGTGAGCGGCCCGAGGAGCAGGTCCGCACGATGGTGCGCGAAGGGCTGCGCCGCTCGGGCTACGACGAGGTCGCGCTCGACATCGCTGTCGACAGCCGACTTCTCAGGCATCGGCGACGTCGTGAGCGACCTCGTGTCGGGCGAGGACGGCGGCTGCGGCGTCGGCGTGTCGTTGCCCTCGCTGCGCGTCGACGCGTTCACGGTCGGCATCGCGGCCGAGATCCAGAAGGTCCGTCGCACCGGGTTGACGTTCGCGCCCGAGGCGGGAACCTGGCGCATGCGTAAGGTGATCAACAAGCTCATCACCGAGGAAGACCTGTACACCGCGGTCGACGCCGCCTACTCGAGCGGTTGGCGTCGCGTGAAGCTCTACTTCCTCACCGGTCTGCCGACCGAGGCCGACGAGGACACACGCGGCATCGCCGAGCTCGCGAAGAACGTCGTCGAGATCGGTCGTCGTCACACGAAGGGCGCGAGCGCGACGGCGTCGATCGGTGGCTTCGTGCCGAAGGCGCACACGCCGTTCCAGTGGTTCGGGCAGAACTCCGTCGACGAGCTGCGCCGCAAGGTGTCGCTGCTCCGGGACGCGACGCGCAAGACCGGCGTGCAGCTCAAGTGGCACGACCCCGCCGCGACGTTCGCGGAGGGCATCGTCAGTCGTGGCGACCGGCGGATCGGGCGCGTCATCGAGCGCGTCTGGCGCGCGGGTGGGACGTTCCAGGAGTGGAGCGAGTACTTCGACCTCGGCCGCTGGACCGACGCCATGGCGGCAGAGGGCCTCGACCCCGACTGGTACGTCACCCGGCACCGCACCGAGGACGAGGTCCTGCCGTGGGACCACATCGCGGCGGGGCTGCACAAGGACTTCCTGTGGCAGGACTGGCGTGCCGCACTCGAGGAGCACGGGCTCCCCGACTGCCGGTGGACGCCGTGTTACGACTGCGGGGTGTGCACCGGGTACGCGATCGAGCACGTGGTCGCCTCGCCGGTCGCGCCGGCCGGCGGGAGCCAGGGGACGGGCCAGGACCTCGACGCTGGTGGCTGGATGCCGGTGTCGCTCGGGGTCGCGAAGCGGGAGGCCGTCGATGCGCGGTGACACCGGCTTCCCGATCCGACTTCGGTACTCGAAGCGCGGCAAGGTGCGCTTCGTGGGGCACCGCGACCTCGCCCGGGGGTTCGAGCGCGCGTTCCGTGTCGTGGAGCTGCCGCTCGCGCTCACGCAGGGCTTCTCGCCCCGTCCGAAGATCAGCCTCGGGCTGGCGCTGGGCGTCGGGCACGAGAGCGACGCCGAGTACCTCGACGTCGAGCTCCGTGACCCCGTCGACCTCGACCCGCTCGCGGCGGCCCTCGACGAGATCCTGCCCGAGGGGGTGAGCGTCGACGGCGTGGTCCCGCTCGCAGCACGTGCGCCGGCGCTCCAGGAAGCGATCACCAGCGTGGAGTACGAGCTGCGCCCGACAGACGTGCCCACCAGCGACCTCGAAGCCGCGGTCGACCGAGCGAACACGGCTTCCACGATCACCATCACCACGTCCCGCAAGGGCCGCGAGGTCATCGACGACCTGCGGCCGGGCATCCGCCAGCTCGAGCTGCACGACGACGGCAGCGTGCACACCGAGGTGGCAACCAAGCCGCGTGGCATCCGACCGGCCGAGCTCCTCGGCGCACTCCGCGACTTCGCGGGGGCGTCCGACGACGTGACCGCCGACCGGGTGCTCCGCACCAGTCAATGGATCGAGCGCGACGGCGCGCGGCATGAGCCGCTGGCAGCCGATCGCGCGCCGTGCGCGTCTTCCGACGCGCGCGTCACGAACAAAGGAACTCCGAATGACCGACGAGACCACGACTCAGGGCTCCTCCGAGCCCACGGAGTCGACGACGAACAGCGCGCCGAGCGCGCTCGACCGGCGCATCGCCTGACACAGGCGGCGAGTCGCCGAGCAACGGCGACAGCACGACCGGTGGCACCGATGGTGCTCCGAAGCGCAGGCGTCGCGGATCACGCGGCGGCCGCAACCGCCGCAAGCCGGCGTCGGCACGCGCCAATGACGACACCGCGGGGAGTGCGACCGCCGGCGGTGGCGCGGCGAGAGCAGCCGGTGCGAAGGACCGGCCGACGAGAGCGACGAGCCCGGTGACTGGGGTCGCGCCGAGGCCGACCGCGGGCTGACGAGCGACGACGTCGCCGCCGATGCTCGTGAGGACGCCGGCCTCCCGTCCGATGCCGAAGCCGACGCGGCGCCGGCGAAGCCGAGGATCGGCGACTCGCGTCCGGCACCGCCGTCCGCCGAGACGCAGCCCAAGAAGTCGACCGGACGTCGCCGCCGTCGTGGCGGTCGTGGCCGGGGCAAGGGCGGCGGGGGCAACGGCAACGGCAACGGCGCGCCCGCGGCACCGATGTCGCGCGACGACGTCGTGCACGCCGACCTCGGGCTCGGCGGCGCCAGCGCGCTCGACGACCTCGACGACGAGACCCGGGCACGGCGGCGAGGCCGCACGCGCAAGGGACGCCCGGCCGGCCGCTACATGATGTGCGTGCACGTCCGTGATGACGGGCACACGCACATCGCGCTGCTGGAGGGACGGGTGCTGATCGAGCACTCGGTGAGCACCGCGACGGACAACGACATGTCGATCGACGGCAACATCTACCTCGGCCGCGTGCAGAACGTCCTGCCCGGCATGGAGGCCGCGTTCGTCGACATCGGTACGCCGAAGAACGGTGTCCTGTACCGCGGCGACGTCGCGTGGGACCGCGGCGAGATCGAAGGCGACCAGCCGAAGATCGAGCGCATGCTCAAGAACGGCCAGAACGTCACCGTCCAGGTGACGAAGAACCCGATCGGCGCCAAGGGCGCGCGCCTGACCCAGGAGGTCAGCCTCGCGGGTCGCTTCGTGGTGATGGTGCCCGGCCAGCCGACCACGTACGGCATCTCGAAGCGCCTGCCCGACGACGAGCGCAAGCGCCTGCGCGGGATCCTCGAGGGGCTGCGACCGCCGGACGCAGGGCTGATCGTCCGGACCGCAGCCGAGGGTGCGAGCGCCGACGAGCTGGCGCGTGACCTCCAGCGTCTGCGCCAGCAGTGGGAGCAGATCTCCAGCCTCGCTTCGCGCACGAAGAGCGCGCGGCTCCTCTACCAGGAGCCGTCGCTCATCCTGCGGCTGCTCCGCGAGGAGTTCACCAAGGAGTACCGAGGCGTCCTGATCGACGACCGCGCGCTGTACGAGGAGGTCAAGGCGTACATCGAGGCGGTCACGCCCGAGCTCGCGGAGCGCATCGAGTTCTACGACGAGGAGGCCGAGGGGCTCCCGCTCTTCGAGCGCCAACACGTCCAGGAGCAGCTGCTCAAGGCGCTCGACCGCAAGGTGTGGCTGCCGTCCGGTGGTTCGCTGATCATCGAGCGCACCGAGGCGCTGACCGTCATCGACGTCAACACGGGCAAGAACGTCGGTCGCTCGAACCTCGAGGAGACGGTGTTCCGCAACAACCTGGAGGCGGCCGACGAGGTCGCCCGACAGCTGCGGCTCCGCGACATCGGCGGGATCATCGTCATCGACTTCATCGACATGGAGATCCGGGGCAACCGCGAGAAGGTCGCCAAGTCCTTCCGTGACGCCCTCGCCCGCGACAAGACACGGACGCAGGTGTTCGACATCTCCGAGCTCGGGTTGATCGAGATGACGCGCAAGCGGGTGTCCGAGGGCCTCGTCGAGTCGGTCAGCGAGACGTGCCCGACCTGCGAGGGCCGGGGCTACCTCCTCGACGAGACCCTTCTGGAAGAGCTGCGGTAACATCGAAGGCTCTTGGAGCCGGGCTCACCCGAGCCGGCCCACCCGACGAACCTGATCAGGCGAACGCGCATGTATGCAGTCATCCGCACCGGCGGCAAGCAGTACCGGGTCGAGCCCGGGCAGCGCCTCGAGGTCGAGCGCCTCAAGAGCGACGGCGGCGCGACCGGCGAGGGCGCCGAGGTCGAGCTGGCACCCGTCCTGCTCGTCGACGGTGACACCGTGCTCGCGACGCCGCAGCAGCTGACCGGCGCCAAGGTCGTGGCCAAGGTCGTCGGCGACAGCAAGGGACCGAAGATCCACGGCTTCACGTACAAGTCGAAGTCGAACCAGCGGCGCCGCTGGGGTCACCGCCAGCAGCAGTCGCTGATCGAGATCACCAAGATCACGCCGGGCTCGAAGAGCAAGGCGCCCGCGAAGAAGGCGGACGCCGAGCAGCAGGACACGGCGAAGCCGGACGAGCAGGAGTAGCGAGATGTCGAAGAAGAAGGGCGCTGCGTCCTCCCGCAACGGTCGCGACTCCGCCGCGCAACGGCTCGGCGTGAAGGTCCACTCGGGCGAGATCGTCCAGGCCGGCGCGATCATCGTGCGCCAGCGCGGCACGAAGTTCCACCCGGGTGAGAACGTCGGCCGCGGCAACGACGACACGCTGTTCGCGACCTCCGCCGGCACCGTGCAGTTCGGTCGCCGCAAGGGCCGCAAGCTCGTCGACGTCACTCCCTAACTGCCTCGCTCGCTGCGGGCCGGGATACCCGGCCCGCGGCCGCTCGCTCGGCTGCTGACGCATCCTCGTCGGCGCGGAACCCTCACCTGGGTTCAGGCGTCCCCTTCATAGGCTGGTGCTGTGCAGTCCGCGTTCGTCGACGAGGTCCAGTGCAACCTCCGCGGTGGTGACGGCGGCGCGGGTGCGATGTCCTTCCGGCGCGAGGCGCACGTGCCGAAGGGCGGGCCTGACGGCGGTGACGGCGGTGACGGCGGCGACGTGATCGTGCGGGCCGACCGCAACACCGCGTCGTTGCTCGCGTTCCGCGACCACCCGCACCGGCGCGCCGAGTCGGGCAAGCACGGGCAGGGCGGCAAGCGCCACGGCGCGCGCGGCGGCGATCTCGTCGTCACGGTGCCCGAGGGCACGGTCGTGCGAGCCCGCGACGGACAGGTCCTCGCCGACCTCGTGCAGCACGGCGACTCGTTCGTCGGCGCGAAGGGTGGGCAGGGCGGGCGCGGGAACGCGCGCTTCCTGTCGAACCGCCGCCGCGCGCCGAGCTTCGCCGAGCAGGGCGAGTTCGGTGAGGAGCACTGGCTCAAGCTCGAGGTCAAGCTGCTCGCCGACGCCGCGCTGGTCGGCTTCCCGAACGCGGGGAAGTCGACCCTGATCGCCGCGGTGAGCGCCGCGAAGCCGCGCATCGCCGACTACCCGTTCACCACGCTCGAGCCGCACCTCGGGGTCGTGCGCTTCGACGGGCACGAGCTGGTGCTCGCCGACATCCCCGGCCTCGTCGAAGGTGCCGCCGAGGGTCGTGGCCTCGGCCACACGTTCCTGCGCCACGTCGAGCGCGCCCGTGTGCTCGTGCTGCTGCTCGACCTGGCCAGCGTCGAGGAGCGCACCGCCGAAGAGCAGGAGCGGGTGCTCGTCGACGAGCTCTCCCGCTACCGCCCCGACCTGCTCGAACGCCCGCGCCTCGTCGTCGGCAGCAAGGCCGACGTCGAGATGGTGCCGTTCGACGGGATGAAGATCTCGGCCGTCACGCGTGCCGGCCTCCCGCAGTTCCTCGGCACGCTCGCCACGATGGTCGAGGAGGCGCGTGCGGCCGAGCCGGTCGACGAGGGCTTCGTCGTGCTGCGCCCGCAGGAGACGGGCTTCTCGATCGTGCGCGACGACGACGGTGCGTACCGCGTGACGGGGCGTGCGGCCGAGCGCGTCGTCTCCATGGCTGACCTCACGAACCCCGAGGCCATCGCGTACGTGCAGGAGCGCTTCCGCAAGATGGGGGTCGAGCGCGCGCTCGCCCGCGCCGGCGCGCACGAGGGTGACACCGTGCGCATCGGCGCCATCGAGCTCGAGTACGTCGAGGGCTTCGTATGAGGGCCGGCACGATGAAGGCCCGGCGATGAGGACGGTCGTCAAGATCGGCACGTCGTCGATCACGAACGAGCGCGGCGAGCTGGACGACGCGCCGCTGGTCAAGCTCTGCGCGGAGATCGCGCAGGCGCGCCGGGAGGGGCACGACATCGTCGTCGTCTCGTCGGGCGCGATCGCGGCCGGGCTGCCCGCGCTCGGGATGCGCGAGCGCCCGACCGACATCGGCACGCTGCAGGCCGTGGCCGCGGTCGGGCAGCCGCTGCTGATGGAGCGGATCGGCGCGATCCTCGGCGAGCACGGCGTCGTGGCGGGCCAGGTCCTGCTCACGCCGCACGACTTCGGACACCGCACGCAGTACCTGCACGCCGGCGAGACGCTCGGACGGCTGTTCGACCTCGAGGTCGTGCCCGTCGTCAACGAGAACGACACGATCGCCGACGACGAGATCCGCTACGGCGACAACGATCGCCTTGCGGCGCTGGTCTCGCACCTCGTCGGTGCCGAGCTGCTCGTGCTGCTCACCGACACCGCCGGACTCTTCACCGCCGACCCGCGCCTCGACGAGAAGGCGTCCCTGATCGAGGAGATCGTCGAGGTCGACGAGGCCCTCGAAGCCGTCGCGGGCGGTGCGGGCACCATCCGGGGGAGTGGTGGCATGGCCAGCAAGCTCGCGGCCGCCAAGATCGCCGCGTGGTCCGGCGTGCGCGTCGTCATCGCCGCCGCCGACGCACCGAGTGTCGTGCTCGACGCGGTCGCGGGCCGTCCGGTCGGCACCGCGGTCGTGCCCCGGGCCGATCGGCTGTCGAGCCGCAAGCTCTGGATCGCGTTCGCGCGGGCCGCCGCGGGCAGGATCCTGGTCGACGCCGGCGCCCGGCAGGCGCTCACCGAGCAGGGCCGTTCGCTGCTGCCGGCCGGCGTGGTGGCCGTCGAGGGCGACTTCGACGCCGAGGACGCCGTCGAGGTCGTCGCCGACGGGACCCCGTTCGCCAAGGGCATCGTGCGCTACGGGGCCCGCGCCCTGCGTGACGTGGCGGGGCGGCGCACCACCGAGCTCCCGGAGGGCCTGCCGCACGAGGTCGTCCACCGTGACGACCTCGTCGTCCTGCCCTGACTACTGCGTCGCTCGCTACGGCCCGGGATACCCGGGCCGTGGTCGCTCGCTCCGCTGCTGACGCCCGCCGGACGAATCAGTGGCCCGCCCTTGCGCGCACCCGTGACTTCCGACACACTTCCCCCACTCGGCGCGTCGGTCGACGGGGGGAGGGCCCAGGTCCCGGATCTTCGGATCGGGAACGGGGCCCGAGACGACCGACTCGTCCCGGGGGGTGCGAGGCCTGCGCCGGCGGCTCGTCCGCAACGGCGCGGTCTCGTGCCCCCCGCTTCTCGTTCCCTGCTTCTCGTTCGCGAAATCGCCCGGAAGCCCCGAGAAACGCCACAGATACACTCGATCCGTGGCGAGCGCAGTCGTTGAGCTCGGGCGTCGCGCCCGCGAGGCCTCCCGGGCGCTCGCGACGGCAACGACGGTCGCCAAGAACACTGCGCTCCTGGCCGCGGCCGATCTGCTCGTCGACCGGGGCACCGAGATCCTCGACGCCAACGCCGTCGACCTCGCGAGGGGTGAACGAGACGGCCTCGAGGGAGCCGCGCTCGACCGGCTCCGCCTCGACGACGGCCGGCTCGAGGGCATGGCCGCCGGGCTGCGCCAGGTGGCGGCGCTGCCCGACCCGATCGGCGAGGTGCTCGACGGCACCCGGCGTCCGAACGGTCTCGACATCCAGCGCGTCCGCGTGCCGCTCGGCGTGGTCGCCGTCATCTACGAGAACCGCCCCAACGTGACGAGCGACGCCGCGGGGATCTGCCTGAAGTCCGGCAACGCGGCGCTGCTGCGCGGCTCTTCGAGCGCGATCGGCTCGAACCGCGCCATCGCGACCCTGCTGCGGGAAGGCGCGGTCAAGGCGGGGCTGCCTGCCGACGCGGTCATCCTCGTCGACGACACCGCGCACGAGACCGCCGTCGAGGTGATGCAGCTCACCGACTACGTCGACTGCCTCGTCCCCCGCGGCGGCCCGTCCCTGATCCAGAGCATCCGCGACCACGCGAGCGTGCCGGTGATCATCGACGGCGACGGCAACTGCCACGTCTACGTCGACGCGGCGGCAGATCTCGACGACGCGCTCGAGATCGTCGTGAACGCGAAGACGAACCGGCCCGGCGTGTGCAACGCCGCCGAGTCGCTCGTCGTGCACCGCGACGTCGCCGAGGCGTTCATGCCCCGGGTCGGCGCCGCGCTCGTCGACGCGGGTGTCGAGCTGCGGGGCGACGAGCCCGCGCGGTTGCTGTACCCGATGGGTGCAGCCACCGAGGACGACTTCGGGCGCGAGTTCCTCGGTCTCGAGATGAGCGTCGCGGTCGTCGCCGACCTCGACGCCGCGATCGAGCACGTCAACCGATACGGCACCGGTCACACGGAGGCGATCGTCACCCGCGACCTCGACGCGGCCCGACGGTTCACGAACGAGGTCGACGCCGCGGTCGTCATGGTCAACGCGTCGACTCGCTTCACCGACGGTGAGCGGTTCGGCTTCGGTGCCGAGATCGGCATCTCCACGCAGAAGCTCCACGCTCGCGGGCCGATGGGGCTGCGCGAGCTCACGACCTACAAGTACGTGGTCTGGGGCGACGGCCAGATCGTCCAGTGATCGGAAACCGGAACCATCATGGCTGAGCGCTTCGAATCGGTAGCTGACGTCACGGAACGTCTGCGCGAGGTCGACTACCTCGCCGACAGCAACATCTCCGGGGTGGTGTACCTCGCCGACCGGCTCGAGAAGCCGGTGCTCGTCGAGGGCCCGGCCGGTGTCGGCAAGACCGAGCTCGCGAAGGCGATCGCGCAGGTCGGCGGCGCGCGGCTGATCCGTCTGCAGTGCTACGAGGGTCTCGACGAGGCCAAGGCGCTGTACGAGTGGAACTACAAGAAGCAGCTGCTGCGCATCCAGGCCGACCGCGAGCACGAGACGAGCTGGGAGGTCGTCGAGTCCGACATCTTCTCCGAGCAGTTCCTGCTCACCCGTCCGCTGCTCGAGGCGATCCGTGCCGAGGAGCCGGTCGTGCTGCTGATCGACGAGGTCGACCGCGTCGAGATCGAGACCGAGGCGCTGCTGCTCGAGGTGCTGTCCGACTTCCAGGTCTCGATCCCCGAGCTCGGGACGATCACGGGCACGCAGCGTCCGATCGTGATCCTGACGTCCAACAACACCCGCGAGCTCTCGGAGGCCCTCAAGCGGCGCTGCCTGTACCTCCACATCGACTACCCCGACCTCGATCGCGAGCGCGACATCGTGCGCGTGCGCGTCCCCGAGATCGACGACGAGCTCGCCGAGCAGGTCGCGCGGGTCGTGCGCTCGATCCGCGAGCTCGACCTGAAGAAGGCGCCGTCGATCTCCGAGACGATCGACTGGGCGCGGACGCTCCTCTTCCTGGGCCGGAAGGAGATCTCACCCGAGGTCATCGGCGAGACGCTCCACGTGCTGCTGAAGTACCAGTCCGACATCGCGAAGGCGCGCAAGGAGCTCGTCCCCGAGAGCACGGCGTGAGGCCGGGCTAGGCATGCTCGACATCCTCCAGGGGTTCGTCCACGAGCTGCGCGCGGCGGGGCTCCCCGTGTCGATGACCGAGAACCTCGACGCGATGCACGCCGTCGAGCACATCGACATCGGTCAGCGTGACGAGTTCAAGGCCGCGCTCGGCGCCACGCTCGTCAAGCACCACAACCACTACAAGGCGTTCGAGACGGTCTTCGACGTCTACTTCTCGTTCTGGTCCCCGGGTGTCGGCGGCGACGACGGCGCGGAGGGCGACGACCTCTGGGAGTCGCTGCTGTCGGAGGCGTCGGGCGGCGGCGGTGGTGGCGACATGGACCGCGAGGAGCTCGCGCAGATGCTGCTCGAAGCCCTCATGAACGGCGACCGCGACGCGCTCCGCCAGCTGGCCGCCATGGCCGTCTCGATGTTCGCGGGCATGGAGCCCGGCCGGCCGGTCGGCGGGACGTACTACCTGTACCGCACGCTGCGACAGCTCGACCTCGACGAGCTCGGTGCCCGCATGATGGGGCGTGCCCGCGAGGCCGGCGACGTCGACGGCAGCGAGCTCGCCGAGCGCCTCCAGAAGGAGGACTTCGACGCGCGCCTGCGGGAGCTGAAGGAGCTGGTCGAGGCCGAGATCCGCCGGCGTCTGGTCGCCGACCGCGGTGTCGAGGCGATGGCGCGCACGCTGCGCAAGCCGCTGCCCGAGGACGTCGACTTCATGCACGCGTCCCGCGACGAGATGCTGGCGCTGCAGCGGGCGATCTACCCGCTGACCCGGGCGCTCGCGGCACGCCTCGCGCAACGTCGTCGCCGGCGGCACCGCGGCACGCTCGACTTCCGCAAGACCGTGCGCGCGTCGCTCTCGTACGGCGGAGTGCCGGCCGAGCCGAAGTTCAAGAACCCGCACCCGTCGAAGCCGGAGATCATGGTGATCGCCGACATCTCCGGATCGGTCGCGAGCTTCGCCCGCTTCACGCTGCAGTTCGTGTACGCGATGGCGAGCCAGTTCTCGAAGGTCCGGTCGTGGGTCTTCATCGACGGCATCGACGAGGTCACCCGGTTCTTCCAGGAGGGCGACGACGTCATGGAGGCCGTGCACCGGGTGAACACGGAGGCCGACGTCGTGTGGGTCGACGGGCACTCCGACTACGGCCACGCCCTCGAGGTGTTCCACGACCGGCACTTCAACGAGGTCACGCCGAAGTCATCGATCATCCTGCTCGGCGACGCGCGCAACAACTACCACGCATCCCAGGCGTGGGTGCTCGACGCGCTGCGCAAGCGCGGCAAGCACGTGTACTGGCTCAACCCGGAGCCGCGCGGCTACTGGGACACGGGTGACTCGATCATCGGTGACTACGTGCCGTACTGCGACGGCGTGTACGAGTGCCGCAACCTGCGGCAGCTCGAGAGCTTCGTCACGACGATGGCCGAGGGCTGAGCGGCCTACCCCTCGAGCAGGCTCCAGGCTCGATCGGCGATCCGCGCGAGCGCGAGGAGCTGCACACGCTCCCTCCGTCGGAACGTCTGGCCACCCCGACCCGTCAGGACGGTCGCGTCGTGCTCGGGGAGCGGGGCGACCATCAGGTCTTCGGGCCCGGTCGTGCCGTCGGCGACCTTGGGGGAGGCCGCGGTGCCGGCGGCCAGCGCGCTCAGGAACTCGACGGTCGGCGCGGCGGTCGCCGGACTGCGCCGCCACCTTCCCGTCGACGAGGAGGACGCACCAGTCGGCGAGGAACTCCCGGCGGAGGTGGCCGACGAGCGTGCCCGCGAGCGCCTCGATGGAGCTCGCCTCGCAGAGCATCGCGGCCGACTCGAGCGCGTCGAGGCGCGGCGTCAGGGAACGCACCGACGACGCGGAACTGCTCGACCGATGTGCCGTCGACCTGCTCGATCTCCCGCGCCAGCAGCTCGAGGACGTCGAGGTTCGGGAGGACGACGGCGAACTCGTCGACCGCGATCCCCTCGGACCGCTCCAGCACGTCGACCCCGACGATGTCGCCGCCCACCGAACCGATGCGCGCGGCGACCAGACCGAGCGCACCCGGGCGGTCAGGGAGCCAGACGCGCACCAGCACGTGGGTCGCGAGCTCCTCACCGCTCGTCTCCTCGCCCATGCCCGAAGGGTACGTGCCGAGTTGTGGCGTGCGTGTTGCCGAATTGTGAACCGTATGCTCGCAAGGTGGGAGAGGCGTCGGAGCGGTCGGGCGAGGGCGCCGCGGAGCGCGTCGGCGTCCTCGGAGGGACCTTCGATCCCGTCCACGTGGGACACGTCGTTGCCGCGTCCGACTGCCGCGCCCGGCTCGGGCTCGACCGGGTGCTGCTCGTCGTCGCGGGCGACCCGTGGCAGAAGCGGGGCAGCGTCGTCGCGAGCCCGACGGACCGTCTCGCGATGGTGGAAGCCGCGGTCGCCGGCATCGACGGCCTCGAGGCGAGCGCGGTCGAGGTCGACCGCACCGGCGCGTCGGTCACGGCCGACACGCTCGAGGCGCTCGCGGCACCCGAGCGCTCGCTGTACCTGCTCCTCGGTGCAGACGCGGTCGCCAACATGTCGACCTGGCGTCGGCTGGACGACACCCGCGACCTCGCGACGATCGTCGTGATCGAGCGCGAGGGCGAGCACGCTGATCCCCCCGGCGACGGGTGGCGCGTCGAGCACGTGACGATCCCACGCCTCGACGTCGCCTCGACCGACCTCCGCGACCGGCTCGCGCACGGCTTCCCGGTCGACGGCCTCGTCCCGCCGCCAGCGATGCGCGTGATCGCCGATCGAGGCCTCTATGCTGCAGCCAGATGACCACGGGTCCCGTACCGAACCGGATCTGGAACCGAGCCGTTTGACCGGCTCCGCCACCCCGTCGACCGATCGGGCGCTCGTGGCCGCCGAGGCAGCGGCCGACAAGCTGGCGCACGACATCGTGGTCCTCGACGTCGCGGACATCATCTCGATCATCGACTGCTTCGTGCTCGTCGAGCGCGTCGAACGCGCGCCAGGCCCGCACCGTCGTCGACGAGATCGAGACGGCGATGCGCGACCTCGACGGCTCGAAGCCGCGCGGCGTCGAAGGCCTCGAGGACGCCACGTGGATGCTCCTCGACTACGGCGACATCGTCGTGCACGTCTTCCTCGACGAGACGCGCGCGTTCTACGACCTCGATCGGCTGTGGGCCGACGCGGCGCGCATCCCGTTCGAGCAGCCGCCGCGGGTCGCGGCCGGCGACGTGCGCTAGCTCGACCCGTCCTCCGCACCGTCCCCGAGGTACGGCCGCATCGGTACGCCACGCGCTGCGAGCCCCTCCTTGAGCTCGTGCACGCCCACGTTGCGGTCGAAGCGCGGCGAGTAGAGGATCGAGCTGATGATCGCGGCCTGCGCGCCGCCGGTCGTCAGCCCGTCGGCGATGTGGTCGACGTTGCCCGCGCCGCCCGACGCGATGATCGGCAGGTTGACCACTTCCGCGACCGCGCTCGTGATGTCGAGGTCGTAGCCCGACGCGGTGCCGTCGCGGTCGATGCTGTTGACGACGATCTCGCCCGCACCGAGGTCTTCCCCGCGACGGACCCAGTCGAGCGCATCGAGACCGGTGGGCGTTCGCGCCCCGTCGATGAACACCTCGTAGCCGCTCGGGATGCCGTCGCGCACGCCGACATGCTTCACCTGGGTGCTGAGGACGATGCACTGGCGACCGAACGCGGCCGCGCCGTCGCGGATGATGTCGGGGTTGCGCACCGCCATCGAGTCGACGCTGATCTTCTCGGCTCCGGCCTTCAGCACCTCGAACATGTCGTCGACGGACCGGATCCCGCCGCCCACGGTGAAGGGGACGAACACCTCCTGCGCCACGGCCCGCACGACGGGCAGGTCGATCATGCGGCGCTCGCGCGCTCGCCATGATGTCGTAGAAGACGATCTCGTCGATCTGGTCGGCGTAGAGCTGGCGCGCGAGGTCGGACGCCGGGGCGACGTCGATGTTGTCCTGGAACTGCTGCGCCTTCGTGACGCGCCCGTCGACGACGTCGAAGCACGCGATCAGCCGCTTCGTGAGCATCAGGGCCTCCAGCCGGCGAAGCCGGTGAGGATGCGCAGGCCGAGCTCGCCGCTCTTCTCGGCGTGGAACTGCGTGGCGACGATGTTCTCGTGCGCCACGATCGAGCAGAACTCCACCCCGTACGAGGTCTCGCCGAGCACGGCACCCGGATCGGCGGGCGCCGCGTAGTACGAGTTCACGAAGTAGCAGTGGCCCCCGTCGGGGAAGGCGGCCGTGACGGGGTGCGCATGACGCAGGCGGACGGTGTTCCAGCCGATCTGGGGGACCCGCAGCGACGGGTCGAACCGCGCGACCTCGCCCGGGATCCAGGAGAGGCAGGTGGTGTCACCCTCCTCGGAGTGCTCGAACAGCACCTGGAGCCCGATGCAGATGCCGAGGAACGGGACGCCCTCGTCGCGTACCCGTCGGGTCAGCGGCTCGACGAGCCCCGACTCCGCGAGCGAGTCGAGCGTCGCCCGCGCGGCGCCGACGCCCGGGAGGATCAGGTGATCGCACGAGTCGAGCTCGTCGCCCTTCGTGACCAGTGCGTGCTCGATGCCGAGCCGTTCGAGCGCGTACCCGACGCTCGGTGCGTTGCCGGCGCGGTAGTCGATGACCCCGATCACCCTTCGAGTCTAAGGAGCGACGCCGCGAGGACTCGTGCCGTATGTTTCGGCGCATGAGCGACCTGAACCCCGACGAAGCGATCGAGACTGCCCGACGCATGGGCCTCGAGGCGGATGCCGAGGAGGCCCGACGGTGGATGGTCGCGGTCGCGGCGAGTGAAGCCGACCGTGACGGCGACCGCATCGAGACCGAGTCGCAGCTCGGTGTCTTCGGGGATCGGGTGTCGCTCCTCGACTTCGATCCCCAGGACCTGGCGCACTTCCGCGCGCTCGTGCCGTTCGTCCGCGTCGAGCCGACGCCGGGCATCGAGTCGGCGATCGCGATCGCGGGCAGTGCCGCGCAGGGGCGGATCCAGCCGTTCCCGGGCGACTCCGACTTCTTCGAGCGCGTCCACGTGCGCGCCGACACCGAAGAGGAGGCGAAGCGCATCTTCCGCGCCGCGCTCCGGGCGACGGCGTTGCGGGCCGCGAGCCAGCCCGACATCGTGCTCATCGAGGTCGACCTGGGGGAGTACCCGGAACCGGTCGTGCAGCGCGGCGTCTCCCTCGATGCCGGGCACACGATCGAGTGGACGACGAACGACGTGGCCGAGGGCAGCATCACGGTCGAGGTCGCCGACGGCTCGTCGCGCACCTTCGCCTGGGACGAGGCCGACCCCGCCAGCGGCTGGCTCTACCTCTACTGGATCGTCGCCGACCGGGAGACCGAGCGCATCGCGCTCGCGAGCAACGTGCTCGACGTGACCTGGGAGGACAGCGACGGGGTCGTGCGCTCGCTCGACGGCGCCGTCGACCCGCTCGTGCAAGAGGTGTACCTGGAGGCGAGCGCGCTCGCGCTCGTCGAGCGCCTGCAGGCGCTCGTCGCGCCCGGTGCCCGCGAGGCCTACCGGGACGCGATGCGCGAGCAGGTCGTGCACTACTCCACCGTCGACCGGAGCTACGGCAAGGTGGCGAAGCGCATGTACAACCTGTGCCGGGTCGCCGACGAGCTCGAGGCGGCGGCGTACGTGCGCGAGCTGTTCGATGAGCCGCAGGCCCAGCTCTACCAGGTGCCCGGCCTGCTCGAGGCGGCGAACTACGCGCGCGACCCCGATTCGGGCATCGATCGCGACATGGTGCTCCGCCAGCTCGCGGTCATCCGCGACTCGATCATGGACGCGACCGACGGCCCCGACGAGACGGCGCTCCTCACCGAGCTCCGCGACGTCGAGGAGGCGGCGCTGCGCGAGGGCGCCGAGTCGGGCGACTGGGAAGCCGCGCTCGCCGACGTGCGCGTGAAGAGCGCGGAGGTCGTGAACGAGTTCTTCCGCAGCCGGCTGCTCGCCGACGAGCGCGTCCGCGAGATCATGGCCTCGCTCGGGACCGCGTAGCGATCAGCTCGCGATCGCCTCGTCGTCGGCCTGGCCGCCCCGGCGGGCGACCACGCGCTCGTAGTTGAACCGGAAGAGCTCGATGACGTCGCGGACGTCCTCGTCGGTCTCGATCCGGCGCGCCGCCGGGGCCGACGCTTGCCGGGGAAGACGGGATGGTGGTCGATCTGGCCTGCTTCGTGCAGCTCGCGCCATCGGGTCTTCGGGAAGCTGAAGTGCGCGGCGTGGTCGCCGTGGAGGTGCCCGATCTCGCGCCTCCCGACCTTGAAGGCCGTCTCACCGATCTCGCCGGTGTCGACGACGACGCCGGGCCACGCGCCGACGGTCTCCTGGATCTGCTCGCTGAAGGTGGATGCTGCGCTCATCGGTGCTGCTCCGTTCGTGGGGGTCCGAACGTCGCAGCACCGTAGAACTTCAAGTTCACTTGAAGTCAAGCGACATGTCGTGCGGTCGCAGTCGACGAGCGAGCGCTCGTCGATCGGTGGAGGCGATGGGACTTGAACCCACGAACCTCCTGCGTGCCACGCAGGCGCTCTACCAGCTGAGCTACGCCCCCAGGGTTCGTGGCCAGGATACCGGTCCGGCTCCTTGCATCGAACTCGTGACCGTCGCCGTTGCCTGTCACACGCCGTCCATCGTCGGTGCATGGCGTTGACAGATCCCACCGAGATCGGCGCGCGCGACGCACAACGGCCAGGAGCAGACGCGTGTGGTGGGCGCACGACTTTCTGCTCGGTCCTCCGTAGCCCGTGTGCGCAATGATGGCGCCATGCCAGGAGCGCCGGAGGCCGGAGACGCGACGCCGAGGTTCCGGTACAACGCGCGCCTGGCGAACGAGATCGAGGCGCGCTGGCAGGACTTCTGGGACGAGCACCACACGTTCTGGACGCCGAACCCGACGGGGCCGCTGAGCGACGGCTTCGCGGCGGTGGCCGACCGCGAGCGCCTGTACGTGCTCGACATGTTCCCGTACCCCAGCGGCGCCGGGCTCCACGTCGGCCACCCGCTCGGCTACATCGGCACCGACGTGTACGCCCGGTTCCATCGGATGAACGGCCGCACCGTCATGCACGCCTTCGGCTACGACGCGTTCGGCCTGCCGGCCGAGCAGTACGCGCTCGAGAACAACCTGCACCCTCGTGACGCGACCGAGCAGAACATCGCGACCATGCGCCGGCAGCTCCGCGCGCTCGGGCTCGGCCACGATCCGCGGCGGAGCGTCTCCACGACGGACGTCGGCTACTACCGCTGGACGCAGTGGATCTTCCTGCAGATCTTCAACGCCTGGTACGACGACGATGCTGATCGCGCCCGCCCGATCGCCGAGCTCGAGGCCGAGCTCGAGTCGGGCGCCCGTGAGCCCACGTCCGAGGCCAACCCCGACGGGCTCCCGTGGGCGGACCTCGACGCCCGGACGCGCCGGGCGGTCGTCGACTCGTACCGCCTCGCGTACCTCGAGGAGGCGCCGGTCAACTGGTGCCCGGGCCTCGGCACCGTCCTCGCGAACGAGGAGGTCACCGCCGAGGGCCGGAGCGACCGCGGCAACTTCCCGGTGTTCCGCAAGCCGCTGAAGCAGTGGAAGCTGGCGATCACCAAGTACGCCGACCGGCTGCTCGCCGACCTCGACGGGCTCGACTGGTCCGACCCGATCAAGACGATGCAGCGGAACTGGATCGGGCGCAGCACGGGCGCGCTCGTCGGATTCCCCGTCGACGAGCACGACGGCGCGGAGATCGAGGTGTTCACGACCCGTCCCGACACGCTGTTCGGCACGACGTACATGGTGCTCGCCCCGGAGCACCCGCTCGTCGACGCGATCGTCCCGACCGACTGGCCGGACGCGAACATCGGCGACGTGAGCACCGACATCCCGCCGTCGTGGCGCGGCATCTTCGGCACCGATGTGCTGCCCCCCGAGGCCGTGCGTCGGTACCGGGAGTTCGCCGCGCAGAAGTCCGAGCTCGAGCGCCAGGCCGAGGGTCACGACAAGACCGGCGTCTTCACCGGCGCGTTCGCGCGCAACCCGGTGAACGACCGCGCGATCCCGGTCTTCATCGCCGACTACGTGTTGATGGGGTACGGGACCGGGGCGATCATGGCGGTGCCGGGGCAGGACGAGCGCGACTGGGCGTTCGCCGAGGAGTTCGACCTGCCGATCGTCCGCACCGTGCAGCCGCCCGACGGCTTCGACGGCGACGCGTACCTGGGTGACGGACCTGCGATCAACAGTGGCTTCCTCGACGGGTTGGGTGTCGACGAGGCGAAGGCGCGCATCACGGAGTGGCTCGAGGCGGAAGGCGTCGGCGAGCCGGCGATCACGTACAAGCTGCGCGACTGGCTGTTCAGCCGTCAGCGCTACTGGGGTGAGCCGTTTCCGATCGTCTACGACGCCGCCGGCGACCCACGTGCGGTGCCCGAAGGCGAGCTGCCCGTGGTGCTGCCCGATCTCGAGGACTTCCGGCCGGTCGCGCACGACCCCGATGACGCCGACAGCGAGCCCGAGCCACCACTCGCCCGGGCCGAGGAGTGGCTCGAGGTCGAGCTCGACCTCGGCGACGGCTCGCAGCGCTACCTGCGCGAGACGAACACGATGCCGCAGTGGGCGGGGTCGTGCTGGTACTACCTGCGCTACCTCGACCCGACGAACGAGGATGCGTTCGTCGATCCCGACGTCGATCGCTATTGGATGGCCGCGCCCGACGGCACGGACAGCGGGGGAGTCGACCTCTACGTGGGCGGCGTCGAGCACGCGGTCCTCCATCTCCTGTACGCGCGCTTCTGGCACAAGGTGCTGTACGACCTCGGCCAGGTGTCGAGCCTCGAGCCGTTCCACCGGCTCTACAACCAGGGCTACATCCAGGCGCCGGCGTTCCGCGACGAGCGAGGCATCGCCATCGAGGCGAGCGAGGTCGAGGAGCGCGACGGTGGCTTCTTCCACGACGGTCAGCCGGTCACGCGCGAGCTCGGGAAGATGGGCAAGAGCCTGAAGAACGCCGTGCCGCCCGAGGACATCTACCGCGACTACGGCGCCGACACGCTGCGGCTCTACGAGATGTCGACCGGTCCGCTCGACGCGAGCCGGCCGTGGAGCACCGCCGACATCGTCGGGGTGCACCGGTTCCTCCAGCGGCTGTGGCGCAACCTCGTCGACGAGGACACGGGCGCGATGCGGGTGACCGCTGACCCGGCCGACGACGAGACGCGCAAGGTGCTGCACCGCACGATCGCGTCGGTGCGCGACGACATGGCCGGCCTGAAGTTCAACACCGCGGTCGCCCGTCTCACGGAGCTGAACAACCGGCTGACGCAGGTCGCCGAGCAGGGCGGCTCACCGCTCGAGGTCGCGGAGCCACTGGTGCTGATGGTGGCGCCGCTCGCCCCGCACATCGCGGAGGAGCTGTGGAGCCGCCTCGGGCACGACGAGTCGCTGGCGTTCGAGCCGTTCCCGGTCGCCGACACTGCGTACCTCGTCGACGAGACGGTCGAGATCCCGGTCCAGGTCAACGGCAAGGTGCGCGCGCACCTGAAGGTCGCGTCGGATGCGTCCGACGCCGACCTCGAGGCCGCCGCGCGTGCGGAGGCTCGCATCGCCGAGCTGCTCGACGGCGCCAGCGTTCGGAAGGTGATCGTCGTGCCCGGGCGGCTCGTCAACTTCGTCCTGACCTGAGAGGTCTGGGCTGATTCGTCAGGTCGACCGCGTCACGTACGCGGGCGACGCGCTTCTCGGTGGGTGCCGGCCACGCGGGCCGGCCCCGGAGCCGCCGAGGAGTCGTCCTGCCCGACCTGCCTGCACCCCCACGACCGGGCGCGCCGCCCCGCGGCCCCGATCCGGCCTTCTGGGGTGACGAACGGCCGCGGGGGCGCCGGCCGCGTCGCCCGCCGGCCGACGGCCCGCTCGACCGGCTGCGCGACTTCCTGTCGGCCTGGCGCGGCGACGCCCGCCTGGGGCTGGTCCTGCTGGCGGGCGCGGCCGTGGTCGCCGGCGTCGTCTGGTACCAGGTCGGCACCGGCGGTGCCGACGCGCCGCCACCGCGCCCGCGGGCCGCGACACCGTCGACCGCGTCCGAGGCGCCGTCGGCGACCGCCGGCGCGAAGGACGCCGAGCGCGTCGTGGTCCACGTCGCGGGCACGGTGACGCACCCGGGGGTGGTCGAGCTCGCGCCCGGCGCCCGGGTGATCGACGCGATCGAAGCCGCCGGCGGCGCGCCGCCGACCGCCGACCTCGACCGGTTGAACCTCGCCGCCGAGCTCACCGACGGTCAGCGGGTGCTCGTCCAGAACGTCGGCGATCCCGCTGCGCCCGCTGCGCCGAGTGGTGACGTCGCCACCGCACCGGGTGCGGCGCCCGGCGGCCTCCTCGACCTGAACGCCGCGACGTCCGAGCAGCTCGAGGAGCTGCCGGGCATCGGCCCGGCGCTCGCCGAGGCGATCCTCACCGAGCGCGAGCGGCGCGGCGGCTTCCGCAACGTCCTCGAGCTGCGCGACGTGCGGGGCATCGGGGAGAAGCGGTTCGCCGACCTGGTCGACCTCGTGACGGTCTGATCCCTCGCACGAGGCGTGGATCCCCGCGTCGCGTTCGTCGCGCCGGGCGCGGCGGTCCTGGGGATCCTGCTCGGGGACGTGCTGGGCGCCGGGCCGGCGACGGTCGCGCTCGGCCTGCTCGCGCTCGGCTCGCTGGCGTTCGTCGGCGCGCGCCGACCGAGGGTCCGCACCGCGCTGTTCCTGCTGGTGCTCGTCGCGGCCGGCTGCGCGCTCGAACAGCGGGCTCTCGACGGGCTCCGCACCGGCGCGGTCGTCGCGGCCGCCGCCGCACACGACGAGGTCACCGTGCGGGCCACGCTCCTCGAGGACCCGAGCGGCACCCGATGGTCGACCCGCGCGCTCGCGGCGATCGACGGGATGCACGTCCGCCGCAGCGCCGACCACGACGCACGAACCGTCGAGGAGCACCGCACGGTCGAGCTGGTCGCCGACGGCGACGCCGTCGGTCGGCTCGCCGTGCTCGCCGCGGGCGATCGCGCGGTGCTGCGCGGGTGGCTCCGCCCGCTCGAGGGCTTCGACGAGCGGCTGCGGTGGCGGCACGCCGCGGCGCGCCTCGACGTCCTCGAGCTCGTGGCGATGACACCGTCGGCCGGTCCGCTCGCGACCCTGGCGAACGCGGGCCGCGGCCTGGTGCTCGACGGCACCGACACGCTCCCCGTCGAAGAGCGGGCGCTGGTCGCCGGGTTCCTGCTCGGCGACACGCGCGACCTGCCCCCCGAAGTCCTCGACCAGTTCCGCGACTCGGGGCTGTCGCATCTCCTGGCGGTGTCGGGCGCCAACGTCGCGTTCGTGCTCGCGCTCGTCGGACCGTTGCTGCGGCGGTCGCCGCGGGCGCTGCGCGTCGCGGCCACGCTCGCCGTCCTGCTCGTGTTCGGCGCGATGACCCGATGGGAGCCGTCGGTGCTGCGCGCGTGCGCGATGGCGGCGTGCGCGGTCCTCGCGCTCCACCTCGGGCGCCCGGCGACCGGTGTGCGCGTGCTCGCGCTCGCGGTGACGGTCCTCCTCCTGGTCGATCCGTTCCTCCTCCGGTCGGTGGGGTTCCAGCTGTCGTGCGGCGCGAGCCTCGGCATCGCCCTGCTCGCGAGGCCATTCGCGGACTGGCTCCGCGGTCCGGCGTGGCTGCGGGAGTCGCTCGGCACGACGGCTGCCGCGCAGGTCGGTGTCGCGCCGGTGCTGCTGCCGGTGTTCGGCTCGATCCCGCTGATCTCGTTTCCCGCGAACCTGCTCGCGGTGCCACTCGCCGGACCGCTCACGATGTGGGGGCTCACGGCAGGCGCGCTGGCCGGGCTCGTGCGCGACGTGGCGCCGCCGCTCGCGACCGCGCTCCAGGTGCCGACGCAGCTCCTCGCCGAAGGCGTCCTCGGGCTCGCCGACCTCGCGAGCACCGCCCCGCTCGCCGTGGACGTGCGCGGTGCCGCGATGCTCGCCGCGGCGGCTGCGGTCGTGGTCGTCGCCGTGGCCGTTCGCCGCCGGCGTGGCCACCTGACGAGGTGAGCGCTCCGATCGCGTCGTCGTAGGCTCCGAAAGCGTGCGATGGACGTACCGACTCGGTGACGCCGTCCACGACCTGACCGACCGGACGCTCGTGATGGGCATCCTCAACCGCACGCCCGACTCGTTCTACGACCGCGGCGCGACGTTCGACCTCGATGACCTCGTGCGCCGCGCCGAGCAGCTCGCGGTCGAGGGTGCCGACCTGCTCGACATCGGCGGGGTCAAGGCCGGGCCCGGTCCCGAGGTGAGCGAGGCCGAGGAGCTCGATCGGGTCGTGCCCGCGATCGAGCAGGTGCACACGCGCGGTCGACGTCGCCATCTCGGTCGACACGTGGCGCGCCGCCGTGCTCGACGAGGCGTGTCGTGCCGGAGCGGTCGTCGGCAACGACATCAGCGGCTTCGCCGATCCCGACTACGTCGCCGTCGCCGCGAAGCACCGACGCGTCGGTCGTCGCGACGCACATCCGGCTCGCGCCACGCGTGCCGGATCCGGAGCCGCACTACGACGACCTCCTCGCCGATGTCCGGTCGTTCCTCGTCGAGCGCGGCCGGCGCGCCGAGGCGGCCGGGCTCGCGCCGGAGCAGATCGCGATCGACGCCGGCCTGGACCTCGGCAAGACGCCCGCGATGAGCGCGGTCCTGCTGCGGGAGAGCGACGCGCCTGGCCGACTGCGGCTACGCGCTGCTGCTCTCGGCCTCGAACAAGCGGTTCCTCGGCGACCTGCTCGCTCTCGACCTGGAGGAGCGGCGGGACGCGTCGCTCGCCGCAGTCGCCTACGGCGTGGCGCACGGCTGCCGGATCGTCCGGGTCCACGACGTGGCCGGGAGCGTGCGAGTCTGCCGGACCGTGGAAGCCGTCATCGCCACCCGCACCGCGTCAGGATCGGCGCGATGAGCGTCCACCTCGTCCGGGGCGACGACCCGATCCTGCGCGACCAGGCGGTCTCGCGCCTCGTCGGCGACCTGCTCGGTGACGCCGACCGCACGATGGCGCTCGAGGATTTCACGATCCCCGCCCGCGGCATGGCCGAGGGTGATGCGAGCGGTGCCGGACGCGCGGCGTCGCGATCGTCGACTCGGTGCTCAACGCGGCGACGACGCTGCCGTTCGGGGCGGACCGCCGTGTCGTCGTGCTGCGTGAGGTCGGCTTGCTCGCCGCCGGAGAGGTGGCGCCGCTCGTCCGGTACGCCGCCGACCCGGTGGAGACGACCGAGCTCGTGCTCGTCGCCGGTGGGGGCAAGACCGCCAAGGCCATCGACGACGTCGTGAAGGCGCACGGTTCCGCGCACGCGCCCGACGCGACGAAGCCGCAAGACGTGCTCGCGCGTGAGCTCGACGACGCCGATCTCGGTCTGCGCCCCGACGCCGCCAAGATGCTGCTCGCCCACGTGGGGAACGACGCGGGGATGATCCCGGGGATCGTCGACACGCTCGCGGCGGCGCACGGTCCCGGCGCCGAGCTCGCCGCCGCCGACGTCTCGCCGTACCTCGTCGGCCAGGGTGCGGTGCCGGTGTGGGACCTCACGAACGCGATCGAGAAGGGTGACGCGGCGACGGCGCTCGAGGTGCTGCAGCGCATGCTCACCGTCACCAGCCCGACGCAGCCGCAGGCCGACCACCCGCTGCGGATCCTCGGGCTGCTGCACTCGCAGTACCGGAAGCTGCTCGTCCTCGACGACCCCGAGGTGCGGACCGCGGAGGACGCGGCCGCCGCGCTGGGCGGGCGCACGAGCCCCAACGCGGCGCGCTTCCGGCTCCGTCAGGCGCGCGCCCTCGGCACCGACGGCCTCCGGCAGGCGTTCGACCACCTGGCGCGCGCCGATCTCGACATCAAGGGCGAGCGGGCGATCCCGCAGGACCTGGTGATGCAGCTGCTGGTGGCGCGCCTCGCGGGCCTGAGTGCGCGCGCAGGCGGCGGACGGCGACGCTGAGTCGGCGGAGACCGAGCTTGCGAGGTCTCCCGAAGAGACGGCTCAGCCGCCGCCCTTGGCTGCGCGCTTCATCAGCCGTGAGGTGCGGCGGGCGGCCTGGTTCTTGTGGATGCGGCCCTTGGCGCCGGCCTTGTCGAGGCGCTTCTGCGCCAGGCGCAGCTGCTCCGGGGCGTCCTCGCTGCCGCTGCGGACCGACTCGTCGGCGACCTTGACGCGGGTCTTCAGCTCGGACCGGACGCCCTTGTTGCGCACGCGGCGCTTCTCGTTCTGCCGGTTCCGCTTGATCTGACCCTTGATGTTCGCCACGTCGATGCCTTCGAAAGATGTGCTGGAGAGGAGGTACCAGGGTAGCCGCCTGCGAGAATCGTCAGCATGTCGGCGTCTGCCCTGGAGCGCTTCCGCGCCCTGCAGTGTCATCGCCCACATCGACCACGGGAAATCACGCTCGCCGACCGGATCCTCGAGCTCTCCGGCGCCGTCGACCAGCGCTCGATGCGGGCGCAGTACCTGGACTCGATGGACCTCGAGCGCGAGCGCGGCATCACGATCAAGGCGCAGAACGTGCGGCGTCACGTGGAAGGACCACGACCTCCACCTCATCGACACGCCGGGCCACGTCGACTTCGGGTACGAGGTGTCGCGCAGCCTCGCGGCATGCGAGGGCGCGGTGCTGCTCGTCGACGCCGCGCCAGGGCATCGAGGCGCAGACGCTGGCGAACTGCTACGCCGCGCTCGAAGCCGACCTCACGATCGTCGCGGCGCTCAACAAGATCGATCTCCCCGCCGCGGAGCCCGACAAGCGCGCGGCGGAGATCGAGCGCGTGCTCGGCATCCCCGCCGACGAGATCCTGCGCATCTCGGCGAAGACGGGCGAAGGCGTGCCCGAGCTGCTCGACGCGGTCGTCGAGCGGATCCCCGCGCCGAAGGGTGACGCCGACGCGCCGCTCCAGGCGCTGATCTTCGACTCGTACTACGACCAGTACCGCGGCGTCGTGAGCGCGGTGCGCGTCTTCAACGGGACGCTCGTGAGCGGCGCGCGCCTCCAGTACGTGCAAGCGCGGGACCAGCACGACGCGGAGGAGATCGGCATCCGCACGCCGTTGAACGTGCCCGTGGCATCGCTCGGACCCGGCGAGGTCGGCTACCTCATCGCAGGCATCAAGGCGGTCGGCGAGGCGAAGGTCGGCGAGACGGTCACGAACCCGTCGCGCCCCGGGACCGAGCTGCCCGGCTACCGCGACCCGAAGCCGATGGTGTTCTGCGGCCTCTATCCCGTCGTCGGCGACGAGTACGCCGACCTGCGCGAGGCGTTGGAGCGGTTGCGGCTGAACGACTCGTCGTTCACGTACGAGCCGGAGACGTCGGGTGCGCTCGGCTTCGGCTTCCGGTGCGGGTTCCTCGGGCTGCTGCACATGGAGATCATCCGGGAGCGGCTCGAGCGCGAGTACGACCTGTCGCTCGTCGCGACCGCGCCGAACGTCGAGTACCACGCGCATCTGGTCGACGGCACCGACGAGATCGTCGACAACCCGTCCACGATGCCGCCGACGAACGTGATCGAGCACATCGAGGAGCCGTACGTCACGGTCACGGTGCTGACACCGAGTGACTACGTCGGCGCCGTGTTCGAGCTGTGCCAGGCTCGTCGCGGCACGCAGACGCGCATGGAGTACCTGTCGGAGGACCGTGTCGAGCTCGTCTACGAGATGCCGCTCGGCGAGATCGTCATGGACTTCTTCGACCAGCTGAAGTCGAGGACCCGCGGGTACGCGAGCCTCGACTACGAGCCGTCGGGCTACCGGCCGGCGAACCTGGCGAAGGTCGACGTGCTGCTCAACGCGGTGCCGGTCGACGCCTTCTCGACGATCGTGCACCGCGACGCCGCCTACGAGTACGGGCGGCGCATGACCGAGAAGCTGCGCGAGCTCATCCCGCGCCAGCTGTTCGACGTGCCGATCCAGGCCGCGATCGGCGGGCGCATCATCGCTCGCGAGACCGTGAAGGCGAAGCGCAAGGACGTGATCGCCAAGTGCTACGGCGGTGACGTCTCGCGCAAGCGCAAGCTCCTCGAGCGCCAGAAGGAGGGGAAGAAGCGCATGAAGCAGATCGGGCGCGTCGAGGTCCCCCAGGAGGCGTTCGTCGCCGCGTTGCGCCTCGACGAGTAGGAGGACCGATGGCTCCCATCACCGCGACCGCCACGTTCACGACCACGATCGACGCCGGGCAGGTGCGTGACCGAGTGCTCGCGTGGTTCGCGCACCTCACGCATCGGGTCGAGCAGGACGAGCCCGGAAGGCTCGTCGTGCACACCGGCTCCCAAACGAAGATGCGGCTGCTGGGCGGCGCGTTCATCGCGGCGTCGAGCCTGCCGACCCGCACCGAGGTCTCCTGGAGTGACAGTCAGGTGACCGTCACCGCGACCGACGCGGTCGGGCTCGGCGTGAAGACCGGGATGAAGGGCAAGTACCAGGCGTGGGCCGGCGAGATCGTGGACGGCGTTCGCGCGTCGCTAGGCGAGTAGCCGTCGGCGTCAGTACGACACGGGCGGCGGCTGACGCATGCCGGCGCGCTGTCGACCGGGTCCGCCGAGATCCGACGCCCGCGCGTACGCGGCGCGGCTCCAGCCCCGGACCCGGCTCGTGCCCTCCTGGAGCGGCAGCATCGACAGCCACGGGTCGACGTCGACCCACTCCGGACCGAGGCCACGGTTGCCCCACTGCGAGGGGATGACGGCGCGCTGGCCGAGCTGCGGGAGCCGGAACGCGAGCCACGTCGTGCCCGCCGCGATGCCGAACACGATCTCGTTCGGGTGCAGCAGGACCGGGAACCCGAGCAGGTAGCGCAGCTGCGTGCCGGGCAGGCCCGCCGCCGACGACTCGAGTCGGTCGACGAGGTCGGGATGGCAGCGCAGGCTGTCCTGCGGGATCCGGCGCTTCGCCGTGATCCGCCGCGGCGGCGACTCGGTCTGCGCCAGCAGCCACTCCAGCACGCCCGCGTTCGGCGGGATGCGCACGCTCACGTCGCGTGCGACTCCGTCTGCGGCGACGGGTCGCGCGGGAGCCCGAGCACGCGCTCACCGATGATGTTGCGCTGCACCTCGCTGGTGCCGCCACCGATGGTCAGCGCGCGCGAGTACAGGTAGCCGTCGCTCCAGAGCGTCGTGTCGGCGCCGTACGGACCGCGGTCGCGCAGCAGCGCGCCGGTCCCCGCGAGGTCGAGTGCCGCCGACATCACCCGCTGCCCGTGCTCGTCGGCGAGGGCCTTGCGCACCGACGCCTCGGGCCCGGGCTCGAGTCCGCGGACGCGCGCCGAGAGCGTGCGCAGTCGGATGAGCCGCAGCACTTCGGACTCGATGTAGAGGTGCGCCAGGCGCTGGCGCAGCGCCGGGTCCTGCACGCCCCCGTTCGAACGCACGAGGTCGAGGACGTCGTTCGCCGTGGGTCCCTGCCCCCAGAGCGCCCCTTCGCCCGACAGCGACACGCGCTCGTTCCCGAGCGTCACCTTCGCGAGCCGCCACCCGTCGTGCTCGGTGCCCACGAGGTTCGCGGCGGGGACGCGCACGTCTTCGAGGAAGACCTCGTTGAAGTCGGCGTTGCCGTCCATCTGCCTGATCGGTGCCACGGTGATCCCCGGCGTCCGCATGTCGACCACGAAGTACGACACCCCGGCGTGCTCGTCGGCGTCGGGATCGGTCCGAGCGAGCAGGATGCCCCAACGCGCGAGGTGCGCAAACGTCGTCCACACCTTCTGGCCGTTCACGACCCACTCGTCACCGTCACGCGACGCGCGCGTGGTGAGCGACGCGAGGTCGCTGCCCGCACCCGGCTCGCTGAACAGCTGGCACCAGAGCTCGCTGCCGTCGAGCAGGGCGGGCAGCCAGCGCTCCTGCTGCTCGACGGTGCCCGCGACGAGCAGCGTCGGGCCCGCCCAGCCGATGCCGATCGGGTTGAACGTGCGTGGCGCACGCGCGGCACGGAGCTCGGCGTCGATGGCGAGCTGCTGCACCGGTCCGGCGTCGAGCCCCCACGGGCGCGGCCAGTGGGGCGTCACGTATCCCGCCCTCGCGAGGAGGCGGGCGAAGTCGGCCGGCCAGCGCCCGTGCGGTGCCGTCTCGTCGAGCCAGGACCGCACCTCGGCACGGAACGGCTCCGCCTCGGGCGGGAGCAGGTCCGAACGTGCGGCCGAGGCGGTCACGGAGCGAGGCTAAACCGGCGGTGCCGGTGCGATCCGCGCCCGGCTCCGGCGTCGAACACCGGGAGAGCGCGCCACCCGTCCCACCAGGAGACGACCGCTGACCGACGACGAGTTCCGAGAGGCAAGCGACGCGCAGCTGGTCGTCGCGGTCGGTCGCTTCCACCAGGGCGCGCTCGCGGAGGCCTACCGCCGTCACGCCGGTGGCGCGTTCGGCCTGGCGCTGCGCATCACCGGCGATCGCGCGTTCGCCGAGGAGGTCGTGCAGGAGGTGTTCCTCCGTCTCTGGAACGAGCCGGAGCGGTTCGATCCGGCACGCGGCTCGCTGCGCGCGTTCATCCTGACGAACACGCACGGCCGCTCGGTCGACGTCGTGCGCTCGGAGTCGGCGCGTCGCTCGCGCGAGGAGCGCGACGTCCGGCGCACCCCACCCGCGGGCTACGACCTCGAGCGCGAGGTGTGGGACCTCACGCTCGCCGAGCACGTGCGCGAGGCCGTCGCCGACCTGCGCGACGAAGAGCGCGCCGCGATCGAGCTCGCGTACTTCGGCGGCCACACCTACCGGGAGGTCGCCGGACTGCTCGACCAGCCCGAGGGGACGGTGAAGAGCCGCATCCGGACCGGGCTCGGGCGCCTGCGCGAGTCGCTCGTCGAGCGCGGCGCGATCGGGACGGGGGATCCATGGCTCGAGAGCTGACACCCGCCGAGCTGGACGAGCTCCTCGGCGCCTACGCGCTCGACGCTGTCGACGGCGACGAGCGCGAACAGGTCGACACCTACGTCGAGCGCTCCGACGACGCACGGCACCGGCTCGCCGAGCTGCGCGAGACCGCGGCACTGCTCGCGTACGAGGGTGGCGCGCCGGCACCCGACGAGCTCTGGGGCCGCATCGAGGACGCGCTCGCGGTCGAGCCGCCCGGGCTCGTGCTGCCCCTCGAACCGGCGCGCGCCGCTCGTGCCGAGCGCTCGAACCGCGGCCTCGTCGCGAAGATCGCGGTCGGGATCGCCGCGGCGAGCGCCGTCGCTGCGGGCGTCACCGCGGTCGTGGTGAGCGACGAGATGTCTCGGCAGGAGGACCGGCTCGACGAGGTCGCGGCGAGCGTCGCGCACGACGGGATGCGCAGCGCGGCGGAGGCCGCGGTGGCGGACCCGCGTTCGACGACGCTGCGCCTCGCGTCGCCGACGACCGGCGCGACCGCCACCGTGGTCGCGATGCCGGACGGCACCGCGTTCCTGATGGGGCACGGCGTGCCGCACCTCGATGAGGGACGCACCTATCAGCTGTGGTCGATCACCGGTGATCCCGCCGCCCCCGACATGCTCCCGACTGCCGTGCTCGGTCGCTCGGTCGACGTCGCGTCCTTCCACGCGCCCGAGGGGAGCCTCGGCTACATGATCAGCGAGGAGCGCGCGCCCGGCGTGCCGGCGCCCGGAACCGAGGCTCTGGTGAAGGGCATGTACGCCTAGCCCGTCAGCAAGACTGCTCGAGTGGACCGGTGCGACTCCTGCTCGTTCGTCTACGCCGACCTCCCCGTCCCCGACATCGCCGCGCGGCTCCGGCTGCTCGCCGCGCAGTACCCCGACCGTCTCGCGCCGGTCGACGACCGGTCCCTGCGCGCCCGGCCGGAGCCCGAGACGTGGTCGGCGCTGGAGTACACCTGCCACGTCCGTGACGTGCTCGGCATGCAGCGCGAGCGTGTCGCACTGACGCTCACCGTCGACGTCCCCGAGTACGTCCCGATGGGACGTGACGAGCGCGCCGTCGACGATCGCTACAACGAGCAGGACGTGACCGTCGTGCTCGCCGACCTCGTGACGGCGGCCGACGAGCTGGCGACCGCCCTCGAGGCGCTCGACGACGCGCAGTGGGGACGCACGGGCATCTACAGCTGGCCCGCGCGCGCCGAACGGTCAGTCGAATGGCTCGGCCGGCACACCACGCACGAGGCGATGCACCACCTGCGCGACATCGATCGCGGCCTCGAGGCCGTGTAGCCGTCGTGGACTCGGACCTGCCGCACTCGGAGCTGGGCGTCTACGTCCACATCCCGTTCTGCGCGACGCGGTGCGACTACTGCGACTTCGCGAACGTGGACGGATCGCGCCGCGATCATCGACGAGTACGTCGCGGCGTGCCGCACGCAGCTCGAGCGTCTCGTCGCAACCGGGGAAGCCCGCCCCGCGACGTCGGTGTTCTTCGGCGGCGGCACGCCGTCCCTGCTCGAAGCCCACGACCTGGTCTCGATCCTCGACCGGATCCCGCGCGCCGACGGTGCCGAGGTCACGGTCGAGTGCAACCCCGACTCGGTCGACGAGGCGAAGCTCGCCGCGTACCGAGCCGGGGGTGTGACCCGCCTGTCGTTCGGCGTCCAGTCGATGGCCGCCCACGTGCTCGCTGCACTCGGCCGGACGCACGACCCCGCGAACGTCGCGCACGCGGTGGCCGCTGGACGCGCCGCCGGGTTCGAGACGTTCAACCTCGACCTGATCTACGGCACCCCGGGGGAGAGCCTCGACGACTGGCGCGCCACGCTGGCCGGCGCACTCGCGCTCGAGCCGCCGCACGTCGAGCGCGTACGCGCTCACGGTCGAGCCGGCGACGGCGCTCGGGCGACGGGTCGCGGCGGGCGCGCCCGCACCCGTCGACGACGACCAGGCCACGAAGTACGAGATCGCCGACGAGCTGCTCACCGCCGCGGGCCTGCCCTGGTACGAGGTGTCGAACTGGGCGCGGCCGGGGCACGAGTGCCGGCACAACCTCCACACCTGGCGCGGCGGCGACTACCTCGCGATCGGGTGCGCCGCCCACGGCCACCGCCACGGACGCCGGTGGTGGAACGTCCGGACCCCGGAGCGGTTCGTCGAGCGGATCGGCGCGGGCGAGGACCCGATGGCGGGGGAGGAGGTGCTCGACGAGGCGACGCGCGCCGAGGAGTCGTTCGTCCTGGCGCTGCGGACCCGCGAGGGGGCGATCGTCCCGGACGGCGCCCGCCCGGAGGCCGAGCGCCTCGCGGAGAGCGGCCTGCTCCGACTCGACGACGGCCGAGCGCGTGCTGAGCCGGCGCGGGCGCCTGCTGGCCAGCGACGTGTCGGCCCGTCTCCTCGTGGCGGCCCCCGCCCGGCGAGATGACGACCGGCGCGGCGGCTGGCACTCGGTACGATTGAGTGCCAATGGACACCCCCGACCTCTCGATCGCCGACCTGGACGAGCGGAAGGCCTCGATCCTCAAGGCCGATCGTCGAGGAGTACGTCGAGACGGCGCAGCCCGTCGGATCCGGCACGATCGCCCGGTCGAGCCGACCTGGGCGTGTCGAGCGCGACCGTCCGCAACGAGATGACGGTGCTCGAGCGCGAGGGCTACCTCGCGCAGCCGCACACGTCGGCCGGCCGGGTGCCGACCGACCGGGGCTACCGGTTCTTCGTCGACCACTTCACCGAGCAGGGCGCGCTGCCGGCGCTCGCAGCACCGTGCCGTCTCCGAGTTCTTCGCGTCGGCGCACGCCGCGCTCGAGGACCTGCTCCACGAGACGAGCCAGCTGCTCTCCAACGTCAGCCGGCACGCGGCGATGGTCGTCGGGCCCCAGCACGACGCGGCGCGTCGTGCGCAGCGTCCAGCTCGTGCCGCTCCAACCGAGCGTGGTGCTGGTCGTGACCGTCCTCTCGAACGGCGTCGTCGAGAAGAGCGTGCTCACGCTCGATGCCGACATCGACGAGGCGCGCGTCGGCGCCGCGACGGCGGTGCTCGACCGTCAGCTTGAAGGGCTCGGTCTGGACCGACCTCCCGGCGTCGGTCGCCAGCGGCGACGCCGACGTCGACGCGCTCGTCGCGGCGGCTCGCGACGCGCTCACGCTCGCGGGCGAGCGTCGAGCCGGAGCACGTTCTTCGTGGGTGGGGCGAGTCGGCTCGCGGCCGAGCGGCTCGGCGTTCGAGACGTCCGAGCGCGCGGTCGCGGCTGCTCGAGATGCTCGAGCACCAGGTCGTCGTCGTCTCGCTCGTCCGTGAGCTGCTCGACCAGGGCCTGAGCGTGAGCATCGGCTCGGAGAACCCGCTCGACGAGCTGCGCGACTGCTCGATCGTCCTCGCGCCCTACGCCGTCGAGGGGCGGCCCGCGGGGGTCATCGGCGTGCTCGGACCGACGCGCATGGACTACCGCCACGCGCTCGCCGCGGTGACGGCCGTGTCCCAGCAGCTCGGGCGGCACCTGTCGTGAGGGACCACTACGAGGTCCTGGGCCTGACGCGCGAACGCGACCGACGCCGAGATCAAGCGCGCGTTCCGCGAGCTCGCCCGCCGCTACCACCCCGACGGGAATCCCGATCCCGAGGCCGAGGAGCGGTTCAAGGAGATCAGCGTCGCCTACGAGACGCTCGGCGATCCCGAGCGCCGGCGGCGGTACGACGTCTTCGGTGAGTCGCCGCGCGGCGCGGGTGGCGCGGGGCAGGCGGGCGCCGACCCGTTCGGCTTCGGCGACATCTTCGAGGCGTTCTTCGGCGGCGACGCCTTCGGCATGCGGCGCGGGCCGACCGGTCCGACACGGGGCCCGGACGCCGAGGCCGTCGTCGAGCTCGACCTCGCTGAGGCGGCGTTCGGCACGACCGCGGCGATCGACGTCCGGCTCCCGGTCCCGTGCGCTCGCTGCGAGGGCTCCGGCTGCGAGCCGGGCACGCACCCCAGCCGGTGCGACGTGTGCGGCGGCGCCGGCGAGGTCCGCCAGGTGCGCCGCTCGATCCTCGGCCAGATCGTCACCGCGTCGCCGTGCGGCGTGTGCGAGGGGTCGGGCCGGCGGATCCTCTCGCAGTGTCGCGACTGCCGCGGCGACGGGCGGGTGCTCGCGCAGCGGACGATCGAGGTCGAGGTCCCCGCGGGCGTCGACGACGGGCAGCGCCTGCGGCTGACCGGTCGCGGCGCGGCCGCGCCGCGCGGCGGGCAGCCGGGCGACCTCTACGTGACGATCCGCGTCGCGCAGAGCAACGGAGTTCGAGCGCCAGGGCGACCACCTCGTGCTCGTCCAGCGGATCTCGGTCGCGCAGGCTGCGCTCGGCGTCGTCCTGGTCGTGCCGACGCTCGAGGGAGAGACGGAGATCACGGTGCCGCCGGGCACCCAGCCGGGTCAGGTCTTCCGCGTGAAGGGTGAGGGTGTGCCGTCGCTGCGCGGTCGCGGGCGCGGCGACCTCATGGTGCGCGTCGAGGTCGAGGTGCCCACGAAGATGAGCGACGAAGAGGCCGCGCTGCTCCTCCGGCTCGCGGAGCTGCGCGGTGAAGCCGTCGCGCCGCCCGAGAAGGGCGTGTTCTCGAAGCTCCGCTCCGCGTTCCAGTAGCGCGTGTGCACGCGGGGGACACGACCGCAGTCGCGTGCACACGTTCGTCGCCGATCTCGGCGATGACGTGCAGGTCGACGGCGACGACGGCCACCACCTCGCGCGTGTGCGGCGCCTGGAGTCGGGCGAGCACGTCACCGCGGCCGACGGGACGGGCGCGTGGCGCGAGTACGTGGTCGACGACGTGGGCCGCGGGTCCGTCGCGCTCCGGCGCGGTCGCACCGGCGGCTCGGGAGCCGGTCCTGGTCCCGAGGCTGCGCGTCGCCTTCGCCCTCACCAAGGGTGAGAAGCCCGAGACCGTCGTCCGCCAGCTCACCGAGCTCGGCGTCGACGCGGTCGCTGCCGGTGCTCGCCGCGCGATCCGTCGTGAAGGCGCGCGGCGACCGTGCGACCGCGCTGGTCGAGCGACTCCGCCGCGTCGCCCGCGAGGCCGCGATGCAGTCGCGCCGGGCGCGGATCACCGACGTCGAGGACGTGCGGCCGCCTCGGCGACCTGCTCCACGACCTCCTCGGGGACGCCGGGTCTGGTGGTGGCCGAACGCGGCGGCGACGGCGCCGCGACCGGGGCCGACGCAATCGACGCGGACACGGCGCCCGAGGCCGGCTGGACCCTGGTGGTCGGGCCCGAGGGCGGCTTCGCTCCCGACGAGGCGGCCGCCCTCGCCGGCGTGGCTCGGATCGGGGTCGGGCCCCACGTCCTGCGGGCCGAGACGGCGGCGGTGGCGGCCGCCGCCCTGCTCACGGCCCGCCGCCGCCCCGCCACGCCGTGAGGTCGCTGGCACCGACGCTCGGTTGTTTTGCCACGGAGGGTGGGCAAAGTCGGCGCGGCCCTGCTACCCTCTGCGTCGGGGCGAAGTCGGGAACCCTCGAGTTCGCAGCAATCTTGGGGCAAGGCGAGAAGAATGGCTGGGGACGAGGACAGCAGCGGGGCGACCGTGCTCATCGGGGAGCGCCTGCGCGCCATCCGGCGCCAACAGGGGCTCTCGTTGCACGACGTCGAGGCCCGCTCGGGCAAGGAGTTCAAGGCATCGGTGCTCGGTGCCTACGAGCGCGGGGAGCGTGCGCTCTCGGTGGGTCGCTTGCTGCGGCTGGCCGAGATCTACGACGTGCCCGCCGACCAGCTCCTGCCGCGTGGCGACGACGAGGTCGACATCGACCTGACGAGCCGCCGCGAGCGACGGCATGACGGGGTACACGATCGACCTCGTCCGGCTGAACCAGATCGACGAGCCCGACGCGCACGTGCTGGCCCGCTACGCGGCGACCATCCAGCTGCAGCGCCAGGACTTCAACGGGCGGATGCTGACGATCCGCAGCGACGACGTGCGCGTGCTCGCCGCGGTGCTCGGCCGGCGTCCCGAGGACCTCGCGTCCCGCCTCGACGAGCTGGGCCTCCGCGCCGCACGTAAGCGTAGGCGCGGGCGGCGTGTACGGCCGCCGCCGAGTTGACGGGAGACATCGCTTGCGATGTCGACCCATGGTGCGGCACTACGCTGCGGTCGACGTGACCGTACCGTCGCCGACTCAGCTCAAGGTCCTCGTGCCGGGGAACCACCTGATGGTGGACCTGCTCGGTCAGCGCGACGAGCTGCTGAAGATCGTCGAGGCCGCGTTCCCCGTGACGATCCACGTGCGCGGCAACGAGATCAACATCACCGGCGAGGCCGAGGACGCCGAGCGCGTCGGCAAGCTGTTCGAGGAGCTCGTCCTGCTCGTCGAGCGCCGGGCACGCGCTCGACCGCGAGGGCATCGGACGCACGATCGAGATGCTGAAGGCCGACGAGCGCCCGTCCGAGGTGCTGTCGACCGAGGTGCTGCAGGGACGCAAGCCCGTTCGCCCGAAGACCGCGGGGCAGAAGCGCTACGTCGACGCGGTCGCGCGACAACACGGTCACGTTCGCAATCGGCCCGGCGGGCACCGGCAAGAGCTACCTCGCCGGTCGCGCTCGCGGTGCAGGCGCTGCAGGCGAAGCAGATCAACCGCATCATCCTCACCCGGCCCGCGGTCGAGGCCGGCGAGCGACTCGGCTTCCTGCCCGGCGACGTCCTCGCGAAGGTCGACCCGTACCTGCGCCCGCTGTACGACGCGCTGTACGACATGGTCGACGCCGAGGCGGTCGGGCGTCTGATGGACCGGGGCACGATCGAGGTCGCGCCGCTCGCGTTCATGCGCGGTCGCACGCTCAACGACTCGTTCATCATCCTCGACGAGGCGCAGAACACGACGCCCGAGCAGATGAAGATGTTCCTGACCCGGCTCGGCTTCGGGTCGAAGGTCGTCGTCACCGGCGACGTCACCCAGATCGACCTGCCCGAGGGTCGCGGTCGCTCGGGGCTGCTCGCCGTCCGCGACATCCTCGGGGGCATCGACGGCATCGAGTTCGTCGAGCTCGGGCGCGGCGACGTGGTCCGCCACCGGATCGTCCAGGACATCGTGCACGCCTACGAGCGGACGAGTCGAGGGGCGGCTCGCCGACCCCGAGACGGCGGAGCCGAGCTGCGAGGTCTCCCGACAAGCAGTCGAGCACGTGAGCGTGGCCACGCCGATCCAGGTCTTCGGCGCCGACGAGCAGGACGCGGTGGCGATCGACGTCCTGCGGTGGGTGCGGCTCGCACAGCTCGTCCTCGACGACGAGCGCGTGCCGCCCGACGCCGAGCTCTCGCTGATCTTCGTCAGTGAGGAGACGATCACCGACCTCAACGAGCACTTCCTCGACGGCGTCGGGCCGACCGACGTGCTCGCGTTCCCGCTCGACGACGAGCCGCTGCCGCGGGGCCGCCAGCCCGACGAGGGCGGACGGGGCCCCGGCACGCCCGCCGAGGACGACGAGCCGCCGACGATCCTCGGCGACGTGCTGGTGTGCCCGGCGGTCGCGCAGCCGACAGGCGGCGTCCCTCGGCCGCACGCTCGAGGACGAGGTCGCGCTCCTCGTCGTCCACGGCGTCCTGCACCTGCTCGAGTACGACCACGCCGAGCCCGAGGACGCCGCAGCGGATGCAGCGGCGCGAGCGCGAGCTGCTCGAGCGGTTCCGCGCCGCCGAGGACGCCGGGTCGGCGCCGGGCGCTCCGCCCGAGAGCGCCTGATGGAGACCGTCGACTGGCTGCTCCTCGCCGCAGTCGTCGTCCTCTTCCTCTTCTCCATCTACCTCGCGGTGGCCGAGACGGCGTTCGTCCGGATGAACCGGATCCGAGCGATCGCGCTCGCCGAGGAGGGCAAGAAGGGTGCGGGCCGCCTCGCCGAGATGCTCGAGCACCCGGAGCAGACGCTCAACTCGGTGCTGCTCCTCGTGCTCGTCTCGCAGCTGACGAGCGCGTCGCTCCTCGGGCATCCTGCTCGACCGCCAGGCCGGCGCCTACGGCGTCGTGATCGGCCTCGTGCTCCAGATCGTCCTGTTCTTCGTGGTCGGCGAGGTCGCGCCCGAAGACCTACGCGATCCAGCACACCGACCGCGCCGCGCTCGGCGTGTCGGGGTTCCTCTACGCGGTCACGCACTTCCCGCCGCTGCGCGTCGCTGTCGCGCGTCGCTGATCGGGCTCGCCAACGTCGTGCTCCCCGGCAAGGGCCTCAAGGAGGGCCCGTTCGTCACCGAGGAGGACCTGCGGGCGATGGCCGACGTCGCCGCCGACGAGGAGGCGATCGAGAGCGAGGAGCGCCAGCCTCATCCACTCGATCTTCGAGTTCGGCGACACCGTCGTGCGCGAGGTCGATGCTGCCGCGCCCCGACATGGTCGCGATCGACGCGGACGCGACGGTCGAAGAGGGGATCGAAGCCGCGATCGAGGGCGGCTTCTCGCGCATCCCGGCGTACGCGGAGACGACCGACAACATCGTCGGGCTCGTGTACCTGAAGGACCTCGTGCGCCGGGCGCGCGCCGGCGGCGCGACGCGAGCAGGTCCGCGACTCGCTCCGGCCCGCGATGTTCGTGCCGGAGCAGAAGCGCGTCGCCGAGCTGCTGCGCGAGATGCAGACGCAGCAGTTCCACATGGCGATCGTCGTCGACGAGCACGGCGGGACCGCCGGCCTCGTCACGCTCGAGGACCTGCTCGAGGAGATCGTCGGCGAGATCACCGACGAGTACGACATCGCAGAGCCCGGCGTCGAGCACCTGCCCGGCGGCAGCCTGCGCGTCCCGGGCAAGCTGCCGATCGACGACCTCAGCGAGGAGCTCGACATGGAGCTCCCCGACACGGAGTGGGACACGGTCGGCGGCCTGGTGTTCAACCTGCTCGGCCACGTGCCCGAGGTCGGCGAGACCGTGACGTTCGAGGGTCTCGACTGTTCCGGTCCGAGCGGGTGCAGGGCCGGCGCATCGTGTCGGTGCGTGATCTCGCCGCGCCCCGAAGGTCAGCAAGATCCCCCGGCTGGGCAGGAAGAAGGACGCGCCCATCGACGCGGCCACTGCGGAATGAGCCCCCGCTCGTGAGTGCGGGAGTTCCGGTCGGGCTTCGTCACGCTCGTCGGCCGCCCGAACGTCGGCAAGTCGACGCTCGTCAACACGCTCGTCGGGTCGAAGGTCGCGATCACGTCGTCCCGTCCGCAGACCACCCGCACCACCGATCCGCGGCGTGCGCACGACACCGACGAGCCAGATCGTGCTGCTCGACACGCCGGGGCTGCACAAGCCGCGCACCGTGCTCGGCGAGCGCACCAACGAGCGGGCCCGCGCCACGCTCGCCGAGGTCGACGTCGTGTGCGTCGTCGTCGAGGCGAACGCGCCGATCGGGCAGGGCGACCGGTTCGTCGCCGACCTCGTGCGCTCGGTGGACACGCCCCGCGTGCTCGTCGTCAACAAGACCGACGCCGCGTCGCGCGAGCAGATCGCGGACCACCTGGCGGTCGCCGAGGACCGGCTGGGCGGGCCTTCGACGCCTACGTGCCGTGCTCGGCGACGTACCGGCGACGGCGTCGACGCGCTGGTCGCCGAGCTGGAGTCGCGCCTCGAGCCCGGGCCGCACTACTACCCGGACGGGGTCGTCACCGATCAGCCCGAGACGTTCCTCGCCGCCGAGCTCCTGCGGGAGCAGCTGCTCCGGGTCGCTCGCGACGAGGTGCCGCACTCGATCGCCGTGGCGTGCGAGCTGCTCGAGGACGAAGAGGACGCTCACCACCCCGAGGACGTGCTCCGCCTCGCTCGCGACGGTCGTCGTCGAGCGCGACTCGCAGAAGGGGATCGTGATCGGGAAGGGCGGCGCGGTGCTCAAGGAGGCGGCCACGGCCGCCCGCAAGGGGCTCGAGGCGCTGCTCGGCTGCCGGGTCTACCTGGAGACCCGCGTCCGGGTGCGAACGCGACTGGCAGCGCCGGCCCCAGATGCTCGACCGCCTCGGGTACTGAGACCGGACAGCCACCCGGCCGCCACCGGGGCGGTCGGAACCGGTTCCCCACAAGGGGCAAGAGTTGCTGATCCCGGAATCTCTCCCGATAGAGTCCCGCGCTGTGAGCCCGGGAGAGCCTCGTCGCGGTTCCGTCGCGCCGGCGTCGGCGTGCTGGCTGGCGCTGCTCGCGACCCTCGCCCTCGTGGTCGCCGCCTGCTCCACGGAGTCGGGCCCGAGAACGGCCAGAACGCGCTCCGCCCGAAGGGCCCCGAGGCCAAGCAGATCGACAACCTCTTCACCCCGATCTTCTGGATCGCGGTCGGTGTGGGCGTGTTCATCATCGGCGCGACGGTCTTCGTCGGCGATCCGGTACCGCCAGCGCAAGGACGCCGACGACCGTCCGAAGCAGATCCACGGCAACACGCCGCTCGAGATCGGCTGGACGCTGATCCCCGCGCTGATCCTCGCGGTGATCGCGGTGCCGACGGTGAGCGTGATCTTCGACCTGGCCGAGCCGCCGACCGACCCCCTCGAGGTCACGGTCGTCGGCAAGCAGTGGTGGTGGCAGTTCGACTACCCGAAGCAGGCCGACGTCGACAAGAAGGTCGTCACCGCGAACGAGATGCACATCCCGACGGGTCGCGACGTCTACGTGAAGCTCACGGCGTGCGACGACTCGCTGCCGGGCGGCGCCGACAACAACCCCGGCTGCAACGTGATCCACAGCTTCTGGGTGCCCGAGCTCGCCGGCACGAAGGACGTCGTCCCCGGGCTCACGACAACACGGTGAAGCTCCGCGCGGACGAGCCCGGGACGTTCCTCGGCCAGTGCGAGGAGTACTGCGGTCTGTCGCACGCCAACATGCGCTTCCGCGTCATCGCCGAGACCCCTGACGACTTCGAGGACTGGGTCGCGGGGCAGCAACGATCCGCCGGCCGTCGCGCTCGACGACGCGGGCGACGCCGGGCAGCTGTTCACCGAGAAGTTCCAGTGCACGAACTGCCACACCACCGAGGACTCGAGCGCCAGCGTCTACGGTCCGAACCTGACCCACCTCGCGAGCCGCACGACGTTCGCCAGCGGGTACTACGAGCTCACCCGGGCAGAACCTCATCGAGTGGATCCTCGACGCACCGTCGCTGATCCCGATGGAGTCGGAGGACTGCCGGAAGCCACCGAGCCCGTTCGAGAACACCTGCGTCGGCATGCCGTCGTTCACCGAGAACACGCCCGACGGGGCAACCGACGATGACGCAGGCCGAGGCCGAGACGATCGCCGACTACCTGCTGGAGCTGACGTGATGACGCAGGATCCGGGATGCCAGTCGAGGTGGAGAGAGTCATGACCACGGTTGCGGACGCTCCGTCCACCGTCGCGGTCCAGCGACCGCCCATGGTCGTCCTGCGCCGGCCGAAGGCGACCACGGGCTTCTGGAGCTGGTTCACCACGGTCGACCACAAGAAGATCGGGATCCTGTACGGCGGCGCCGCGCTCGTGTTCTTCCTGGTCGGCGGCATCGAGGCGCTGCTCATCCGCCTCCAGCTGTTCCAGCCGAACGGCACCGTGCTCACCGCGGGGCAGTACAACCAGCTGTTCACGATGCACGGCACGACGATGGTGTTCCTCGTCGGCATGCCGCTGGCCGTCGCGTTCGGCAACTACTTCGTCCCGCTGATGATCGGGGCCCGCGACGTCGCGTTCCCGCGGCTCAACATGTTCGGGTTCTGGGTCGTCGCCGTCGGGCGGCATCTTCCTCTACTCGAGCTTCTTCCTCGGCGGCGCGCCCGACGGCGGGTGGTTCGGCTACACGCCGCTGACGAGCACCCCGATCGACGCCGGGTTCCTACCCGGGCGCGGACCCGACTTCTGGACCGTCGGGCTGATCATGCTCGGCATCGGGTCGACGACGTCGGCGATCAACTTCATCGTCACCATCATCAACATGCGCGTGCCCGGGCATGACGCTGCATGCGCATGCCGGTGTTCGTCTGGATGATGCTCGTCGTCGCGTTCCTCACGCTGTTCGCGATGCCGATCGTCACGGTCGCGCTGATCATGGTGTTCTTCGACCGCAACTTCGGCACGACGTTCTTCTTAGCCGACCAAGGGCGGCGATCCGCTGCTCTACCAGCATCTGTTCTGGATGTTCGGCCATCCCGAGGTGTACATCCTGATCCTGCCCGGCATGGGCATCGTCTCCGAGACGCTGCCCGTGTTCTCGCGCAAGCCGCTGTTCGGCTACGCGGTCGTCGTGTTCTCCGGGCATCGCGATCGGGTTCCTCGGCTGGGGCGTGTGGGCGCACCACATGTTCGCGACCGGCCTCGGTCCGGTGGCGATCTCCGCGTTCGGCGCTCGTCGACGATGCTCATCGCGATCCCGACCGGCGTGAAGATCTTCAACTGGTTGGGCACCGTCTGGAAGGGCTCGGTGCGAGCTCGACGACCGTCGATGCTGTTCTCGCTCGGGCTTCATCGCGATGTTCACCATCGGCGGGCTGTCGGGCGTGCTGCACTCGATCGTGCCGGCCGACACGCAGCAGACCGACACGTACTTCGTCGTCGCGCACTTCCACTACGTGCTCGTTCGGCGGGCTGGTGTTCGCGGTCTTCGGCGGCTTCTACTACTGGCTCCCGAAGGTGTTCGGCCGGATGCTCGACGAGCGGCTCGGCAAGTGGAACTTCTGGCGATGCTCGTCGGGTTCAACCTCACGTTCTTCCCGATGCACCTGCTCGGGCTCTGGGGCATGCCGCGCCGCACGTACCGCTACGACACCGGGCTCGGCTGGGACGGCTTGAACCAGCTCGTCAGCGATCGGCTCGTTCATCATCGCGTTCTCCGTGCTGATGTTCCTCGTGAACGTGATCAGGTCGCTCGTGCTCAAGCGCGGTGCAGGTCGCCGGGCGACGACCCGTGGGACGGCCGCACGCTCGAGTGGTCGATCCCGTCGCCGCCGCCGGAGTACAACTTCGCCGAGGTCCCCGAGGTCGAGTCGCGCGACGACTTCTGGCACCGCAAGTACACCGAGGACGACGAGGGCAAGCTCCTGCCCCTGCCCGAGCGGCGGCGCCGCAGCGGCTGCCAAGTCGCAGAGCTCGGACGGCCACGGCATCCACCTGCCGTCGCCGTCGTTCTACCCGTTGGTGCTGGCGCTCGGCCTGCTCCCGATCGGGTACGCCGCGGTGTTCCAGAACCTGGATCCCGCTGATCATCGGTGTCGTGATCATCGCCTTCGGCATCTATGCCTGGGGCATCGAGCCGCGCGACGGACGAGTCATGAGCACCGATCGAGCAGGCTCCTCGACCCGAGGGCTCGGTCGGCGGCAACGGCGGCACCCCCACGCCGACGGGCGGTCACAACGGCGACGGCGGCGGTCACGGCCACGACCCGCACGCCACGTCGACGGGCGTCACCAACACCAAGCTGGCGATGTGGCTGTTCCTGTCGTCCGACTGCCTGTTCTTCGGCGCGTTCATCTCCGCGTACCTGCTCTACCGCGGGCGGCCGCGACAGACGGGTCCGAGCCCGAGCGACCTGTTCGACATCCCGTTCACGTCGGCGACGTCGTTCATCCTGCTGATGAGCTCGTTGACGATGGTGCTCGCGCTCGCGGCGATCCAGCGGGGCGACCACCGTCGCGTTCCGCATCTGGCTGCTCGCGACCGCGCTGCTCGGCGCCACGTTCATCGCGCGGTCAGGTCTTCGAGTTCACCGAGTTCTACCGCGAGGGGCTGTCGCGTCGACACGAACCTGTTCGGCTCGACCTTCTTCGTGCTCACCGGCTTCCACGGCGCGCACGTCACGATCGGCATCATCTGGCTGCTGTCGCTGTGGGGCCTGTCGATGCAGGGCGCCTCGGCAGGAGAAGACTCGGAGCGCGTCGAGATCGCCGGCCTCTACTGGCACTTCGTCGACGTGGTGTGGATCGTGATCTTCACCGTCATCTACCTCGTGCCGCAGCCCAGTTCGTAGGGAGGACGTCGAGCGATGGCCGAAGGAACGATCGAGACAGGTGGAGGACGAGGTCGAGACCGTCGCGCACGGCGAGCTCGGCCACGCCCTCGAGCCCGCGCCGGGGCTGCTGCCCGGCGAGATCCGGCCGCACCCGACGCCGTTCAAGTACGTGATGATCGCGGTGGTCCTGGTGGTCGTCACCGCGGTCGAGATCGGCATCTCCTACCTCGAGGGCGACATCCCCGACGGCCTGATCGTCGCGCTGCTGCTGATCATGGTGATCGTCAAGTTCGCCGCTCGTCGCGGCGTAGTACATGCACCTGCGCACCGACCAGCCGATCTTCCGGCGGTTCTTCATCCTCGGGGTCATCGCCGCCGATCGTCCTCTACGCGATCGTGCTCGCGTCGCTCCACATCTTCGACTGAGCCACGATGGCGCTCGGTGCCGTCCACGTCCCCGGTTGGGAGCCCCACCCCGACGTCTGGCTCCTCGTCGCCGGGCTCGCGGCCGGGTACTGGATCGCGATCGTCCGGGTCGGGCCGCGCTTCGCGGTCCCGGGCCGCCCGGTCGTCACGCGCTTCCAGGTCACGTGCTGGGTCGCTCGGGGTGCTCGACGATCTGGCTCGTCGTCCGACTGGCCGGTGCACGACGTCGCCGAGCGCGATGATACAGCGTCCACATGGTGCAGCACCTGCTGTTCACGATGGTCGCCGCACCGCTGCTGCTGCTCGGCACCCCCGGTTGGCTCGCCCGCTGGGTGCTGCGTCCGCCGAGCCTCGCGCTTCCGCATCGTGCGCTGCTGTCGCGGTTCCTGCCCGCGCTGATCGTGTTCAACGTCGTGCTCGTGCTCACGCACTGGCCCTGGCTGGTGAACGAGAGCCTGCGCTCGGGCTGCGTGCACTTCGCGATCCACGCGGTGCTGTTCCTGTCGTCGCTCATCGTGTGGATGCCGGTGCTGTAGCCCGCTGCCGGAGATCCCGCGCCTCGCCGTGCCCGTGCCGCGGTGTTACCTCTTCCTGCAGTCGATCGTGCCGACGGTGCCCGCCTCGTTCCTCACGTTCGGCGACACGCCGCTCTACAAGTTCTACGTCGGGCTGCCGCACCTCTGGGGGCTGTCGACGCTCGAGGACCAGCAGATCGCCGGGCTTGATCATGAAGATCGGCGCCGGGCATGCTGCTCTGGGCACTGATCGCCGTGATCTTCTTCCGGTGGGCGGCCGACGAGGAGCGCCGGCAACGCCCGCAGGTGCGGCGGGAGCTCGATCAGGAGCTGGCTCGGATGGGCCTGCTCGGGATGACGCCTGACGGGAGATCTACGGGATGACGGATGACGACCACCGACACCGAGACGCCGCACGGTCCGACGAAGCGCCCGACGAGTCGCACGTCCGAGCCGCTCGCGCTCGAGGCCACGCCGAGGACCCGAAGAAGCGAGGCGCTCTGGACGCGCCTGATCCTGCCGTTCGCGCTGCCGATCCTCTCGGCGCTGGCGTGCTGCTCTGGGTGCTCAACCTCTCGCGCGCGTTCATCGCGGGCGGCAAGACCGGCGCGCTCGTCATCGTCGTGATCGTGACGGTCGCGATCATGGCCGGCGCCGCGATGATGTCGGCGATGCCGCGCATGCGCACGACGTCGAAGCTGCTGCTGGTCGCGTTCGCAGTCGCGCTGATCGTCTCCGCCGGCATCGTCACGCTCGGTCCGAGCGAGGACCACGACGAGGCCGGTGCCGGTGGCTTCCAGGAGCCGACGGGCAAGGCCGTCGCCACGGTCGAGGTCGACGCGCTGCCGACGCTGAAGTTCCAGGCCGACGAGTTCACGACCCAGGCCGGGATCAACGAGATCGACTACCTCGACAGGGCGGCACGCACACGCTCGTGTTCGAGGAGCCCGAGTTCGCCGGCTTCCTGCTCGAGGTGCCGCCCGACGACTCCGGCAAGGTCGAGCTCGAGAGGGCACGTACAACATCTTCTGCACCGTGCCCGGGCACGCCGCGGCCGGCATGCCGCGACGCTCGTCGTCGAGTAGCCGAGCGCCGCTCCAGCGCGCCTCGTCAGGCGCGCGACACCGACGAGCGCGTCCGGCACCAGCACGCGCAGCGCCCGCGGCACGGCCTCGATGCTGCCGGGGAGCTGGCCGACGCGCTCGCCGCTCGCCCACAGCTCGAGTGGCACGCCGCCACCGTCGGGCTCGATCTCCACGCGCTTGCCGCGGAGCATGACGACCTCGTCGATCTCGGTGTGGCGGCCGCTGAACACTGACGGGAAGCGCGACGACGAACTCGGCTCAGCGACGCCGGTCCGATGATGCACACGTCGAGCAGTCCGTCGTCGATCTCGGCGCCGGGCGTGATCATCATCCCGCCGGCGTAGCAGCGGGTGTTGCCGACCGCGACGAGCCAGACGGCACCCGTCCACTCCTGGTCGTCGACGCGCACGACGACCGGCTGCGGCCGGTAGACCGCGAGCGTGCGCAGCGCCGCGAGCGACGTAGAGCGGCGTGCCGGTGATGCGGCGCACGCCGTTCGCCCAACGGTTCGCGTCGGCGTCGAACCCGGTGTTGGCGACCGTCGTGCACCACCGACTCGTGCCGTCGGCGTCGGTGCGCCTGCGCCAGGTCGACCGTCGCGACGCGTGCCGTCCTCGACGAGGTCGATCGACGGCGAGCGAGCGGGTGCGGAGGTCGATGCCGAGGTGCCGACGCGAAGTCGTTGCCCGCACCCGTCGGGACGACGGCGAGCACCCGCCGGTCTCGGCGGCCGACGCCCGCGAGCAGCGCGACGGTGCCGTCGCCACCGCAGGCGACGACGCCGTCACCGCGTGCGAAGGCCTCGCGCGCGATCGGCGGTGCCAGGTGACTCGCATCGGTCGGAGACGTGCACCTCGATGCGCGGGCCGCCGAAGCGCGGCTCGCAGCTCGGGGAGCAGGCGCGCGTGCGACCCGCGTCCGGCGCTCGGGGTTGACGACCGCGGTCCATCGCACGGCGCGGGATCGTAGTGGCGGCTCGATCGCAGAGCGTCGCCGGGGCTCTGCCACTGCGACGATCGGTAGCCTGCCGGCTGCCGATCGCACGGGATCGACCTGACGCCGCGTGCCGCGTCACGTGGCGATCGTGATGGACGGCAACGGTCGGTGGGCGCAGCGACAAGGGCTGAAGCGCACCGACGGGCACGCCGCCGGCGAAGAGGCGCTGTTCGACACGGTCGAAGGCGCGCTCGAGATCGGGCTCCAGTGGATGACCGTGTACGCGTTCTCGACCGAGAACTGGCGGCGGCCGCTCGACGAGGTGCGGTTCCTCATGCGGTTCAACGAGTCGCTGCTGCTGCGCCGACGCGACGACCTCGAACGAGCGCGGCGTGCGGGTGCGCTTCATCGGGCGGCGCGGCGGGCGGGTCCCACGCCGCGTGCTCCGGCACATCGAGGACACCGAGGAGCTCACGCGCGCGCAACCGGCGCATGACGCTCACGTTCGCGTTCAACTACGGGGGCCGGGCGGAGATCGTCGACGCGGTCCGTGCGATCGCCGCCGAGGCGCGATGCGCAGCAAGATCTCGCCCCGAGCAAGATCGACGAGCGGACGATCGCCGCCACCTCTACGCGCCGGACATGCCCGATCCCGACGTGCTCGTGCGCACGTCGGGGGAGTACCGCATCTCCAACTTCCTCCTGTGGGAGGCGGCGTACAGCGAGCTCGTGTTCACCGACGTGCTGTGGCCCGACTTCCGCCGCGGCGACCTCTTCGCCGCCATCCGCGAGTTCCAGCGGCGCGAACGCCGCTTCGGCGCGCATCGAGGAATGACACGGTTGTCGTACACTGACCCGCGTGGAGCAGCCGAGCGTCCCGCAGGGCGGTCGCACGTATCGTGCGGCCGAGCGAGCGTGACCATAGAGATGCTCTACCGGGACCAGGGGGTGGTCCTCCGCACGATCAAGCTCGGTGAGGCCGATCGCATCGTCTCGTTCCTGACGCAGGGGCACGGCAAGGTCCGTGCGGTGGCGAAGGGGATCCGGCAAGCCCGGGCAGCCGCTTCGGGGCCCGGCTGGAGCCGATGAGCCACGTCGCGCTGCAGTGCTACCGGGGCCGCGAGCTCGACATCGTCACCCAGGTCGAGACCATCGACGCGAACCGCGCGCTGCGGGAGCACTACGGCTCGCCTCACCCACGCGGTCTCGATGCTCGAGGCCGTCGACCAGGTGGCCCAGGAGCGGGAGCCCAACCCGGCGCTGTACCGGATGCTGTCGAACGCGCTGCTGACGCTCGCGGCCGAGCCGTCGCCGATCGTCGAGCACGGCGTTCTTCTGGAAGCTGCTCTCGCTCGAGGGCTTCCACCCGATGCTCGACGCCTGCGCCCGGTGCGGCGACGCCCGCCGAGGCCGCCGGGGTTCGCCGCCTTCGACCTCGACGACGGCGGCGTGCTCTGTGCCGACTGCGCGCACCTCGGTGGACGGCGTGTGCGCAGCGACTCCCTCGTGGTCGTCGAGGCGATCGTGGGCGGCGGGCTTCGACGGCGTGCTCGACGCCCCGCCTCCCGACGACGTGCTCCGTGAGGTCGAGCGGCTCGCCGTCGCGGCGATCGAGCACCACTCCGAACGGCGGCTGCGCAGCGCCGCGTTGCTCTAGTCGCACACCGACGAGCCGAACCCCGACCGATCGCCTCGGAGGGGCCTCCGATACGATCGCCGTCTCCATGGCAAAGCCCGATCTGATGGAACGCGTCGTCAACCTGTGCAAGCGGCGTGGCTTCGTGTTCCCGTCGAGCGAGATCTACGGCGGGTTCCGCTCCACCTGGGACTACGGCCCGCTCGGCTCGCTGCTCAAGCGCAACGTGAAGGACGCAGTGGTGGCGCTCGATGGTCCAGCTCCGCGACGACGTCGTCGGGATCGACGCCGCGATCCTCATGGCGCCGAGGGTCTGGGAGGCCAGCGGCCACGTGGCGACGTTCACCGACCCGCTGGTCGACTGCAAGAGCTGCAAGCAGCGGTTCCGCGCCGACCACCTGCCGGCGTCCGGCGCCTGCCCGAACTGCGGCGCGAAGGACTCGTTCACCGAGGCGCGCCAGTTCAACCTCATGTTCAAGACCCACGTGGGCCCGGTGGAGGACGAGTCGTCGGTCGCGTACCTCCGCCCGGAGACGGCCCAGGGGATCTTCGTCAACTTCCAGAACGTCCAGACGACCACGCGCAAGAAGCCTCCGTTCGGCATCGCGCAGATCGGCAAGTCGTTCCGCAACGAGATCACGCCCGGGCAACTTCATCTTCCGGACCCGCGAGTTCGAGCAGATGGAGATGGAGTACTTCGTGCCCCCCGAGGACGGAGAGCGCTGGTACGAGTACTGGTGTCAGGAGCGTCTCCGCTGGTTCACCGATCTCGGCATCCCTGACGCGCAGCTGCGACTGCGACCGCACGAGACGGACGAGCTGTCGCACTACTCGGTCGGCACGTCCGACGTGGAGTTCGACTACCCGTGGGGTTGGGGTGAGCTCGAGGGCATCGCGAACCGCACCGACTTCGACCTGAAGCAGCACGCCGAGTTCTCGGGTGTCGACCTGTCGTACTTCGACCAGGAGCACGACCGCCGCTACGTGCCGCACGTCATCGAGCCCGCGCTCGGCGCCGACCGCGCGACGCTCGCGTTCCTCCTCGCCGCGTACGACGAGGAGGACGTGCCGAACGACAAGGGCGGCACCGAGAAGCGCACGGTGCTGCACCTCGACCCGCGCCTCGCGCCGCTGAAGGCAGCCGTGCTGCCGTTGTCGCGTCACGAGAAGCTCGTGCCGGTCGCCGAAGAGGTCGCGAGCCTGCTGCGACCGGAGCTGATGATCGACGTCGATAGTGCCGGATCGATCGGCCGCCGCTACCGTCGGCAGGACGAAGTAGGGACTCCGTGGTGCGTGACCATCGACTTCGAGACCCTCGACGACCAGGCGGTCACCGTGCGTGACCGCGACACGATGAACCAAGACCGAGTGGCCATCGACGAGCTGGTCGCCTTCCTCGGGGAGCGGGTACCGGAGTGAGCGACGACGACCAGACCGAGAGCTACTACGACGCGCTTGGTGTCGACCCCAACGCGTCGAAGGACGAGATCCGCGACGCGTACCGAGATCGGCTCTCCGAGGCACAGGCCGAAGTCACCAACGCCGAGACCGCGAAGCGTCCCGAGGGATCCCAGATCGCCGCGGCGCGCGCCGAGGAAGCTCGGGTCCGCGACGCGTGGCAGGTGCTCTCCGACCCGGTGCAGCGCACCAGGCACGACGACACGATCGGTGTCACGCGCGAGGAGCCGGGCTCCGAGATCCGCGAGGACAGCGAGGACGACGACGACGACGTCGAGGTCGAGGACCGCACGCCGGCACAACGCCGCGCGGACGCCCGCCAGGCGCCGCGCCCGGCAGCAGGGCCCCCCGCGTCCGGGACTGTTCTCCACGGAGCACCCGCCGACGCCCCCGTCGTGGCCGGCCGGCGTCACGCCGCCGCCGCCCCGTGCCCGCCTCCTCGCGCTCGGCATCGATGTCGTCGTGCTCGGGATCATCCTGATCGCGCAGCAGTTCCTCGGCGTCCTCGTCGTCGAGCAGATCTACCCGAAGCAGACGACGAAGCTCGACGACATCTCCGACTGCATCGACGCGCTCGAGTCGGCCAAGGACGTCGACCGCGGCTCGGATCGACGGGCGACGCGGATCGGGAACGCGAACGGTGAGTGCGCGTCGGTCAACGCGGTCGAACCGCTCCCCGAGGGCGCGGATGTGACGGACAAGCAGATCGACGCGCGCATCGACGACGCCGAGAACCGACAGGACGACCTGCAGTCGGAGATCCTCCCGGCACAGTTCGGTGTGCTCCTCGTGGCCGTGCTGCTCGCGCTGCTCTACCTGATCCCGTCGAGCCTCAGGACCGGTCGCACGCTCGGCAAGCACTTGATGCGGGTCCACGTCGTGATGGACGACGGCTCGCCGCTGCGCTTCGGTGCGGCGATGTCCCGCTACGGCACGCCCGTGCTGGCCGCGTTCTTGTTCGCGTCGATCCTCGGACCGCTCGCGTTCGCGCTGATCCTGTTCGGTGTGCTCACCTGGCCCCGCAACGCGAACCTCCAGGGTCTGCACGACCGCTTGGCGCACACGATCGTCGTCGACGGCTGACCGCTCACCGCGCCCGGAGGCGGGAACGCCTCCGGGCTTGCGGCAGGGGATCGGTAGGCTCGCGACGAGCATCTGGGAGACGCACACATGACCTCGACCAAGTACGTCTATGCCTTCGAAGAGGGCTCCAAGGAGCAGAAGTACCTGCTCGGCGGCAAGGGCGCCAACCTCGCCGAGATGACGAAGCTCGGCCTCCCCGTACCTCCCGGCTTCACGATCACGACCGACGCGTGCAACGCGTACATGGCCGGCGCCGACACGCTGCCCGACGGCCTGATGGGTGAGGTCTCGACCGCGCTCGCCGCGCTCGAGGAGAAGATGGGGAAGCGCCTCGGCGACGACGTCGACCCGCTGCTCGTCTCGGTGCGCTCGGGTGCGCCGTTCTCGATGCCGGGGATGATGGACACGGTCCTCAACCTCGGCCTCAACGACGTGTCGGTGGCCGGGCTCGCGAAGCAGACGGAGAACGAGCGGTTCGCGTTCGACTCGTACCGCCGCTTCGTGCAGATGTTCGGCAAGATCGTGCTCGACATCTCCGGCGAGGCGTTCGAGGACGCGCTCGAGGAGCTCCGCAAGGAGCAGGGCGTCGAGACGGATCCCGAGCTCGATGCCGCCGCGCTGCGCGGGCTCGTCGAGACGTTCAAGGGCATCGTGCGGAAGGCCGTCGGTCACGACTTCCCGCAGGACCCGCAGGAGCAGCTGCGGTTCGCGATCGAAGCCGTGTTCCGCTCGTGGGACGGGGAGCGCGCTCGCATCTACCGCAAGATGGAGAAGATCCCCGACGATCTCGGCACCGCCGTGAACGTGCAGACGATGGTGTTCGGGAACAAGGGCGACGACTCCGGCACCGGCGTCGCGTTCACTCGCGACCCGGCGACGGGCGAGAACCGCCCGTACGGCGACTTCCTCCGCAACGCGCAGGGTGAAGACGTCGTGGCCGGCATCCGGGAGACCGAGCCGCTCGACGCGATGGCCCAGGTGTTCCCCGAGTCCCACACCGAGCTCCTCGAGGTGATGCAGACCCTGCAGACGCACTACCGCGACATGTGCGACATCGAGTTCACGATCGAGCAGCGGCGCCTGTTCCTCCTGCAGACGCGCGTGGGCAAGCGCTCCGCCGCGGCCGCGCTGCGCATCGCGGTCGAGATGGAGGCCGAAGCGCTGATCGACAAGCGCGAGGCCGTGCTGCGCGTGGAGCCGGAGCAGCTCGACCAGCTGCTGCACCCGCAGTTCGATCCTCGTGCCGAGTTCACCGTGCTCGCGAAGGGCCTCAACGCGTCGCCCGGTGCCGCGGTCGGCCGGGCGGTGTTCACCGCCGACGCGGCCGAGGAACAGGCCGCCGACGGCGCACGCGTCATCCTCGTGCGGCCGGAGACGTCACCCGACGACCTGCACGGGATGATCGCCGCCGAAGGCATCCTCACGTCGCGCGGTGGGTTGGTCAGCCACGCCGCGGTCGTCGCGCGCGGCATGGGCACGCCGGCCGTGTGCGGCGCGTCCGCGCTCGAGATCGACGTGCAGGGCAAGCAGTTCCGCGCCGGCGACTCGGTCGTGCGCGAAGGCGACGAGATCTCGATCAACGGCACGACGGGGGAGATCGTCCTCGGCGCGGTGCCGGTGATCACACCGGAGCCGAGCGGGCCGTTCGAGGTCGTGCTCGGGTGGGCCGACGAGATCCGCACGCTCGGCGTGCGCACCAACGCCGACCTCCCGCACGACGCGCAGGTGGCGCGCCGCTTCGGTGCCGAGGGCATCGGACTCTGCCGCACCGAGCACATGTTCCTCGGCGACCGGCTGCCGATCGTCCAGCGCTACATCCTCGCGGCCGACGAAGCGGCCGAGCAGGCCGCGCTCGACGAGCTCGAGGCGCTGCAGCGCTCCGACTACATCGGCATCCTCGAGGCGATGGACGGGCTGCCCGTCACGGTCCGCCTGCTCGACCCGCCGCTGCACGAGTTCCTTCCCGACATCGAGGAGCTCATCGTCCGCGACGCCAAGGGCGAGCTCGACGCCGAAGGTCGCGAGCTCCTGCGCGCCGCGCAGGCCCTGCGCGAGTCGAACCCGATGCTCGGCACGCGTGGTGTCCGGCTCGGCGTCCTGAAGCCCGACCTCTACCGCACGCAGGTGAAGGCGCTCTTCGAGGCGTCGATCCAGCGCAAGGAGGCCGGCGGCGACCCGCGGGTCGAGGTGATGATCCCGCTGTCCGTGTCCGGCCCCGAGCTGGCGCTCGCCGTCGGCTGGGTGCGCGAGATCGCCGCGGAGCTCGGGTTGCACGGCAAGGACGACGGTGGCGACTACCTCGTCGGCACGATGGTGGAGACGCCACGCGCCGCGATCGTCGCCGACGAGATCGCCGAGCAGTCCGAGTTCTTCTCCTTCGGCACCAACGACCTCACGCAGATGACGTTCGGCTTCTCGCGCGACGACGTCGAGGGCCGCTTCATGCCGCGCTACCTCGAGCTGAAGCTGCTCGACGCGAACCCGTTCGAGACGCTCGACGTCCGTGGCGTCGGCGACCTCGTGCGCGTCGCGGTCGAGCGCGGTCGCAGCGTGCGACCCGACCTGAAGCTCGGGATCTGCGGTGAGCACGGCGGCGACCCGGCGTCGGTGGCGTTCTGCCACGAGATCGGTCTCGACTACGTGTCGTGCTCCCCGTACCGCGTGCCGCTCGCGCGCCTCGCTGCCGCGCACGCCGCACTCGGTGACACCGGTCCCGGCGCGACGGCCTGACCGAAGCGTCGGGCTACGGAGCGCGGCCGTACACGGCGGTCATGCTCACCGACATGAACAGCCGGTCGGCACGCGCAGCCGCTTCGATCTGGTCGAAGAACCGCTCTGCCTCGGCGTCGTCGATATGCCCTGCCGCGACCAGGAGTGAGAAGACGTCGCGGAGCGGGAACAGGCCCGGAGGACCCGGTCGCCGATCGGGGTCCCAGGCGTCCCAGACGTGGGTGCTCGCGCTGTGCGCGAGGTCGGTCAGCCCGACGTCTCGGCACACGTTGAGCAGCCGACCACCCGTTGCGGCGCCGTCGCCCCGGAACGCGACGACCGCGTCGGCGATGCGTGCGCTGAGCGCGCGATCCGGCAGGTCGACGACGAACGTCCGCCAGTCGCTGTCGGTCAGGCACACGCGCCCGCCGGGTCGAAGCACCCGCAGCATCTCCCGGATCGCGGCCTCCATGTCGGGGAGCCACTGGAGCACGCGCTCGGAGCGGCACGCGTCGAACGCTGCGTCGGGTTCGTCGATCGCGAGCGCGTCAGCGACGCGGAACGTCACCTCGACGCCGTCGCGCGCCGCGCGCTCGCGGGCGATGGCGAGCATCTCCTCGCTCGCGTCGATGCCGACGATGCGTCCGGCGGGTCCGACGAGCTCGGCGTACGCGCGTGCGACGTCGCCGAGCCCGCACCCGACGTCGAGCAGCGAGTCGCCGACGCCGACGGCGAGGTGCTCACGCTCCCAGGCCCGGAGCCGGAGAACCGAAGCCCACTGCGACGTGATCTCCATGGTCTCGACGAGGACCGACGGATCCGGCTGGTCGTCGACGGCTTCGAACCCACGCTGGTCGATCGCGTCCGTGCCATGCTCGTCGCGACGTTCCACGGCGCCCACGCTACGAGGTGAGCGGTGACGGAAGCCCTGAGCTCCGGTGACCTCGGGTCGATCCTCGCCGTGTTCGCGCACCCCGACGACGAGGCGTACCTCGCCGGGGCGTTGATGGCGCTCGCGGTCGACGCCGGTCGGCGCGTGGTGTGCGTCACCGCGACACGCGGCGAGCTGGGGTTCCCCGAGGACGACCCGCGGTCGATCGAGCAGCGCAAGGCGATCCGCGAAGCGGAGCTCGACGCCTGCCTCGCGGTGCTCGGCGTGCGCGAGCACCTGTGGCTCGACTACCCGGACGGCGGTTGCGCGGATGTCCCGGTCGAAGAGCCGGTCGCACGGCTTCGCGGGCTCGTCGACGAGGTGCAGCCCGACACCGTGCTCACGTTCGGCCCCGACGGGGGGACATGCCACCCCGACCACATCGCCAGCGGGCGATGGACGACCCTGGCCTGCCGATCGGTGCCGGCACCGCCACGGCTGCTGTACTCCACGAACACGCCTGAGTGGGTCGAGCGCTTCGAGTCGGCGGTCGCCCGCGACGACGTGATGATGGTCGACGTGCCGTACCCGACGACGCCCCCCGCGGACCTCGCGGTTCGGTTCGTCGCCGACGACGCGCTCACCGACCGCAAGCTCGCCGCGCTCCGCAGCCAGGTGAGCCAGGTCGAGCCGCTCGTCCAGCAGGCCGGCGTCGACGTGTACCGCGAGCTCCTCCGCGAGGAGTCCTACCGGGAGCCCACCGCCGACGACTGGCCCGACTGAGCCGCCACAGGGCGTGTCGGGCCTGTCACACCGCCTGGGTACCCTCGACGCATGGCGATCGAGGTCCGGCCCGGCAGCGGCACCGGCGAGCAGGTCGAGGTCCAGCGGGCCCACCGCGGTGCCGACGCGTACGTCGGCGGGCGCCTGCGCCGCCGCGAAGAGCGAGAAGCCGAGGCAGCAGCCTCACTCGCGCCGGGCGCGACGCGCGCAGACGGCGCCGGCACCCGCGCCCGTCCCGAGGAGCCCGACCCGCTGCGCCTCTGCTTCGAGCGCGACCTCGACCGCGTCAAGCACTCGCGGCCGTGGCGCCGGCTGGCGGGGAAGTGCCAGGTGTTCATCGCGCCCGAAGATGACCATCTCCGCACCCGCCTGACGCACGCTGTCGAGGTCGCACAGATCGCGGTCGGCATCGCACGTGCTGCGAACCTCAACGTCGCGCTCACGGAGGCGATCGCGCTCGCCCACGACTGCGGCCACGGTCCCGGCGGGCACGCATCGGAGGAGGCGTTCTCCCCGTACCTGCCCGACACCGGGTACGACCACGCGGTGTACGGCGCCGACGTGACGCTCGCCGAGCTCAACCTGTGCGCCGAGACGCTCGACGGCGTGCGCAACCACTCGTGGCGACGGCCGCCGCCCGCGACCCCCGAGGGTGAGGTCGTCGCCTGGGCCGACCGGATCGCCTACGTCTGCCACGACTTCGAGGACGCGGTGCGCGCCGGGATCCTCGAGCCCGCCGACCTGCCCGCGGCGATCGGCGACGTCGTCGGCACGCGCCGGAGCGAGCAGATCGGCACGTTCATGCTGGCCGTGCTCGACGCCATCGACCGCACCGGGCACATCGGGATGACCGAGCCGGCCGCCACCGCGCTCCAGGAGTTCCGCGACTTCAACTTCGAGCGCATCTACCTGCGGCCGGCGTCACGTCGGCAGGCCGAGCGGGTGATCCGGCTGCTCCGGGGCCTCGTCGAGCACTTCGCCGACGCGCCGCGCCGCCTGCCCGACCCCGACGATCACCGTGTCGACGCCGGCTCGCCCGAGGCGGCCGCGCAGGCCGTCCGCTACGTCAGCGGGATGACTGATCGGTTCGCGCTCGGCCTCGGGGTCGAGCTCCTCGGCTGGCGCCCCGACGACCTGCCCCGTGGGGTCTGACGGCCCGCGGAGTGTGAGCGCCCCACCCGTCCCCACGCCGTAACCTCGGCGCGCGATGGGCATCGTCGACGAGGACATCGCGAGGGTTCGCGATCAGACCGACATGGTCGCGCTCGTCAGCGAGAAGGTCGCACTCAAGCGCGTCGGCCAGCGCTACAGCGGGCTGTGCCCGTTCCACCAGGAGAAGACGCCGTCCTTCTCGGTGAACCCGGAGCTGCACCTCTTCCACTGCTTCGGCTGCGGCAAGTCGGGCGATCCGATCACCTGGGTGCGCGAGACCGATGGGCTCGACTTCGTCGACGCGGTCGAGGAGCTCGCGAAGCGCGCGGGTGTCACGTTGCGCTACGACGATCGCACCAAGAACCGCGATCGGTCGCGGCGCGAGCGGCTGGTCGAGGCCGTCGCGGCTGCCGGCGCGTTCTACCACCGCCTGCTTCTCGAGTCGCCGGAGGGCGGCGTGGCGCGCAAGTACCTGCGCGGCCGCGGCTTCGACGGCGACGCGGCGCGCCAGTTCGTCCTCGGCTGGGCGCCCGACGACTGGGACATGCTCAGCAAGCACCTCCAGCGCGAGAAGTTCTCGCGGGAAGACCTCACCGAGGCCGGCCTCGCGTTCGTCAACAAGGCCAACCGGCTGCAGGACCAGTTCCGCGCGCGCCTCATCTTCCCGATCTACGACGCGCGCGGCGACGCGGTCGGGTTCGGCGGGCGTTCGCTCGGCGAACAGGGGCCGAAGTACAAGAACTCGCCCGAGACGCCGATCTACCAGAAGAGCCGGCTGCTGTACGGGCTCAACTGGGCGAAGGCCGAGATCGTGGCGCGCCGCGAGGTCATCATCTGCGAGGGGTACACCGACGTGATGGCGTACGCGCTGGCGGGCAACCCGAACGCGGTCGCGACGTGCGGCACCGCGCTCGCCGACGAGCACGCCAAGACGCTGAAGAACCTCGCGCGCCGCGTGGTGCTCGCCTACGACGCCGACGCCGCGGGCCAGGGCGCGGCCGAGCGCTGGTACCGGTGGGAGCAGGAGCTCGAGCTCGAGGTGCGCGTCGCTGACCTCCCGCCCGGCAAGGACCCGGGCGATCTGTGGAGCGAGGACCGGGAGCGGCTCCCACAGTCGATCGAGGGTGCCGAGCCCTTCCTGCAGTTCCGCGTCGACCGCGTGCTCGCCGGGGCCGACCTCAGCACGATCGAAGGACGGGCCCGCGCCGCGGCGACGGCCGCGGCGATCGTCGCGGAGCACCCGAGCGAGCTCGTGCGCGACCAGTACGCCGTGCAGCTCGCCGGACGCCTCGATCTCGCGGCCGACGGCATGCGCGGGCAGATCGTCCGCTCGGAAGGGCAGCCACCGCCGGGCAGCGCGCCGCCACGCCGTGACGAGTCACCGCCACCCGACCCCGACGACTACGGCGCGCCGCCGGTCGTTCAGGTCAACCCGCGCGAAGCCGATGTCCTGTTGTGGGCGATCCACGAACCGAAGCTCGTCGCCGACTGGCTCGACGAGTCGCTGTTCCTCGATCCCACCGCACGTGCTGCGTACACGCTCCTCGCGGAGCACGACGACGTGCCCGAGGCGATCGATGCGGCTGAAGGTCCGACGCGCCAGCTGCTCGAGCGGCTCGCGGTCGAAGAGCCCGATGAGGGCGACGAGCGCGAGACCTTGCCCGCGCGCTTGCTCGCCTACACCGTCGAGCCGGTCGCCAAGCGCGTGCTCGTGCGGATGTTGCGCGACGACGACGCGAACGCAGGCGCGTTGAAGGCGCAGCTCGACGTGCTCGCGCACGCGCGTGAGGTCGGGGAGTGGGACGACGCCCAGGACGCGGCCAAGCAGTTGGTAGGGTGGATCGTTCACGAGGCCCGACCGGCCCCTCCGCCCGCGGAGGGCGAGCGCGTGGACGCGGAGGCAGTGGAGCAGCAGGCGTGACCGAACCCGGTGTCACGACACACCACCTGATCGACGACGCAGCGCTCGACGCGCTCTGCGCGAAGTCGAACGACGGCGTCATCACCTCCGCACAGGTCTTCGACGCGTTCCCCGGCTTCGAGCCCGAGACCGCCGAGCTGCTCTTCCTGCAGGAGCAGCTGGCCGACCGCGGCATCGTGTGGGTCGACGAGGTCACCGAGGAGCTGTCGCACGAAGACTCGTTGCGCGCCGCGCCGGCCCGTCCACGGGCGCGCCGATCTGCCGCCGAGCGGCTCGACGACGCGCTCGAAGCGGGGCGCGACCGGGGTGAGGGCGGCAGCTTCGATCCCGTCCGCATGTACCTCAAGGAGATCGGGAAGGTCCGGCTCCTCACCGCCGACGAGGAGAAGGCGCTGGCGCGTCGCATCGAGTCCGGTGCGCACGCCTTTGCCGCGACGAGCTCCGAGATTCCGGAGGAAGCGGTCGTCGCCACCGACAACCCCGACTTCGCGAAGCGGCAGTCGACCCGGAGCGCGCTCGAGCGCGCGCACCAGCTCGGACGCCTCATCCGTGCGAGCGGCAACCTCGGTCCCGAGCCGGCGGCGGAGGTCGACCAGATCGACAGCCTCCTCGAGGTGGAGCTCATGAAGCTCCTGCCGAGGCCGGTCGAGGCCACGCCGGGCACGCCGCGCAACGCGACCAAGACCGAGGAGAACTTCCACCAGATCATCGTGCTGACCGACGAGATCGCCGCGCAGCTCGACTCGTCGTCCGACACGTACACCCGCGTCGTCGACGTGCGCTCGCTCGTCGACGGTGAGCTCGCGAAGCAGCAGCTGACGAACGCGAACCTCCGGCTGGTCGTCTCGATCGCCAAGCGCTACGTCGGGCGCGGGATGGCCCTGCTCGACCTCGTGCAGGAGGGCAACCTCGGCCTGATCCGGGCGGTCGAGAAGTTCGACCACACGAAGGGCTTCAAGTTCTCCACCTACGCCACGTGGTGGATCCGGCAGGCGATCACCCGTGCCATCGCCGACCAGGCGCGCACCATCCGCATCCCGGTGCACATGGTCGAGACGATGAACAAGGTGCTGCGGGTCCAGCGCCAGATGCTCCAGGAGCTCGGCCGCGAGCCCACCGTCGAAGAGGTCGCCCGCAAGGTCGACCTGACGCCCGACAAGGTGCGAGAGATCCAGCGCATCTCGCAGGAGCCGCTGTCGCTGGAGACGCCCGTCGGCGAGGAGGACGACAGCTCGCTCGGCGACTTCGTGCCCGACGAGAGCGCCGTCTCACCCGACTTCGCCGCGGAGCGCGAGCGCCTCAAGGACGAGATCGAGCGCGCGCTCCTCGAGCTGACGCCTCGCGAGCAGCAGGTCATGCGCTTGCGGTTCGGGCTCGACGACGGTCAGGTGCGCACGCTCGAGGAGGTCGGACGCGAGTTCGGCGTCACCCGCGAGCGGATCCGCCAGATCGAGTCGAAGACGCTCGCGAAGCTGCGCCACCCGACTCGGTCGCAGCGCCTGCGCGACTACCTCGAAGAGGCCTAGACGATCGGTTGGCCGTCGGCGCCGACGACGTGCCAGATCCCGCCCACACCCTGACCCGTCGTGTCGCCGGGCGCGGTGTCACCGCTGAAGCGGTACAGGAATTGGCTGTTGTAGACGACCTGGCCGCCGCCACCGATCCCGATGAGCGACTGATCGAGGCCCTTGCCGGCCTTGGGCTTCTTCTTCGCCGTGTACGCGGGCCACGCGTCGGCGCACGAGTCGACGCACTTCGATGCCACGGTGTCGGTGCCGTCGGGGTCGAACACGTACAGCGTGTTGCCCTTCGTCGTCACCAGGATCTTCCCGAGGTCGGTCGTGGCGACCTTGATCGTCGGCTTCTTCTTCTTGTTCTTCTGTGCGGGCGCGGACGACGCGGCATCTTTCGACGCACCGGCGAAGGCCGGGGCCTCGATGGCCAGCCCGACGCCCATGGTGAGCAGGGCGGAGAGTGCAGCACGGGCGAAGGGTCTGGTCATCGAAGCCTCCGGTCGACGGGGGATCGTCACCCGTTCTACGGGCGGAGTCCCGGATCGGATTGCCCGGCCGGGCCTGATCGTGCACTGCCTACCATGCGCCGGGGCCGTAGCTCAGTGGTCAGAGCAGAGGACTCATAATCCTTAGGTCGAAGGTTCGATCCCTTCCGGCCCCACTTACAACGTGTGCCGGGTCACTCCACGGACCGCTGCAAACATTCTGCAAACGTCCGGCCCGATCGCCGCCGTGCCGAGGCACGACGGGAGTGCGAGTCCCCGGCGTTCTGGTCGCGGGCGGCCGTGATCGACGTCCGACGACGCTTGTGCTCATCGAAGCCGAGCAGCACACAACCGAAACGTGAGCGGAAGCTCGCAGCGTCGCCAGCGTGATCGAACTCCGCACTGGGGTGAGCGCCGTACGACGCGTGCGACACGTGAGGAGCGGGCCGCGAGGTGGGACGGAGTCGGACGAGGTGTCGACGGACGGACCGTCTGCACGCTTTCGGGGACGCACCGGGCTGAACCATCCCCCCACGCGGGTCTGCACGCTGCGCCACTCCGCGGCTGCGCGGACGACGCGGACGTGATCCCGCTCAGACGCGGCACCGAGCAGGCAGCGGACTCCGACGTCGACTAGCGCGGTTTGGCACGCCGAACGGCAGATCTGGCGCGTTCTTTCCTGTTCTTGTCGTACGAATGCGGCTTTCATCGCTCTTATAGGGTGACGGATGGAGGTCGCAGTGCGGCACGAGCTCGGGGTCTCGCGGTTCGAGAGCTTCGTCCGCGCCACCGAACCGCGACTGCGCGAGGCCTTGTCGGCGGCGCTCGGTACAGACGCTGGGCGCGACGCGACCGCCGAAGCTCTCGCGTACGCGTGGGAGCACTGGGATCGAGTCAGCGCCATGGAGAACCCTGCGGGATACCTGTACGTACTGGGTCGACGCCGCGGCCACCGCATGTACCGGCGTCGAGTCGCACTGATGCCGGTCGACACCGGGCACACGCCGTGGATCGAGCCTGGACTTCCAGCGGCACTCGCGAGCCTCTCGGACCAACAACGTGTCGTCGTGATGCTCGTGCATTGCTTCGAGTGGACCCTGGGTGAGGTCGCCCAGCTGCTCGACGTTTCGAAGTCAACCGTTCAGAACCACGCCGAGCGCGGTCTGGACCGTCTCCGCAGCCGCTTGGGAGTGAACGCATGAGCGATGACATGCTCGACCAGCTCGCCGCCTACGGCCACTTTCATCGGCTGCATCAGAAGTCGGTGACGGTCGTCGAGGTCGCCGAGCACAGTTCAGGGCGTCCCCCTGTTACCGACCGACTGGGCCGCAACGATCCCGGGGCACCAGAAGCCCGGTTTGACCCACCCCGCAACGGAGAGGCGACTGGACCCGTCGGCTCGGTCGTGGTCCGCCGCCGGGGTGAGTCGGTGACCAGCGATGGGCTGGCGCGTGCGAGCGAGCGGAGCTCGACCCGGCGCCGAGGTCTTGTCATCGCCGTCGCGGCGGCGGCTGTGGCGGCAGTCGTGTTCGCGGGCGTCACCCTCCTCGATTCCGGGGGCGAAGACGTTGGCACGGTCGCCGCGGGTCGGGGTGCGAGTGCGCCCGGAACCGTCCTGCCCCTCGCGCAGATTCAGTTGTCCGACCTAGGGCTTGACCTTCCCGAGAGACTGGGCGCTGGGATCGGGGCCGTAGCGGTTGGAGGTCCCGGTCTCGTCGCCGTCGGGTCCGACGGCGACGATGCGGCCGTCTGGACGTCGGCCGATGGGCAGATCTGGTCACGCGTCCCCGACGACGAAGCGGTCTTCGGCGGTGCCGGCTTCCAGGGCATGAGGGACGTGGTCGTCGGAGGACCCGGTTTCGTCGCCGTCGGTCGCGACTCCTCGATCGTCGGACCCGACACATACGCCGTTGCCGCGGTCTGGACTTCACCCGACGGGATCAGCTGGTCCCGTGTGACCCACGACGATGCCGTGTTCGGACGTGCGCCCGGCGAAGCCAACGACATCTTCAGGATGACCGCGGTGACAACCGGGGGTCCCGGTCTCGTTGCAATCGGCGAACGCGGCGGGGAATCGGACCGCGTGGTGGTATCCGGCGGCTGGATCGCGGATCGCGCCGTGGGCGCGGTGTGGACGTCGATCGACGGGATCACCTGGTCACGCGTTCCGCACGACCCTGCCGTCTTCGGCCAGTGGCCCACGACCTCGGCTCAGAGCGAGCCGGCCGGCTGGGGGCTCTCGGCGTCGATGCGGGACATCACGCCCGGCGGACCCGGGCTGGTGGTGGTGGGTGACATCTACGCGGTGGGAGGGGCACCGGCACCGGCGCCGTGTGGACGTCGCCCGACGGCCTCCGTTGGACCCTCACCGCCGACCAGATCGAGGCCGTGAACATCCAGGCGGTCACCGAGGGTGGGCCAGGCCTCGTCGCCGTCGGCGCGACGGGCAACACCCTCAGTATGGAGATAGATGCGGCGGTGTGGACCTCGCCCGACGGCACCACATGGTCGAGGGTCCCATCCCAAGCCGACGTCCTGGGCGGCCCGGGGTTCCAGGCGATGAACTCCGTCGCCGTTGGCGGACCGGGGCTCGTCGCGACGGGGCACGACGACGGACGACCCTCGGGAGACGCACTGGTGGTGTGGACCTCGGTCGACGGGATCACCTGGTCGCGAACCTCCGACCACGTGCTCCCGGACGCGAAGGGTTCGATCGAGACGGTCCTACGCCTGTACGGGTTCGACGGTTCACGACCCGGCGGACGAGCACAGCCGAGGAACATTCGCTGACGCCGCGGTGCGCGAGCGTGACCTCGCCCGACAACAATCGCCTTCACCGGCTGACGATGTCAACGGAAACCCGCGAACGACATGCTCGACCCAGACGCTGCTCGCCGCGGTCATCGAGGCCGTGAGCGAGAACCTGCCGGGCGTCGACGAGGACGTGATCGTGCTACCCGCCCTCGAATGGCTGGGTGGATGCGGCCCCCACCGCAGCCCGTCAGGCCGGTCGGTACGACGACCAGTCGATGGCCATGCCCTCGGCGTCGGGCGTGACGTACCGCACCGGCAGCGCGACCCCCGTGTCGAGCGACGCGCGCACGTCGGCCGGCACCGGTTGGGCGAACCGCGTTTCGAACGTGCTCCCGTCCTCGGCTACGACGTCGAGCAGGAAGAACACCACGGGCTTGCCGTCGACCGGCTCGACGTCGAGCATGTCGCCGCACTTCCGGATCACGGCGCGTGTCGCGGTGCCCGTCGCGAGGATGTCGGCCACGCTCGGTCCGCTCTCGTGCAGCCCGCGGATCGGATTGCGCCAGTCGATCGTCAGGTGCTCGCGGTCGTCGGGATCGACCCGCACCCGCACGAGCTCGTCGCCGCGGGGCGGCGCGTGGTCGAACGTCCATTGCTTGTGGTCGACCTCGTATGGGTCCTGATCCGGCAGCGTCACCCGCAGCCGAATCTTGAAGACGCGCTGTCCGTCACCGCTGTCGGTCGTGGTCTGCCGCGTCGCCTCGGCGTCGAGGATGACGGCCGTGCCCTCGGTGCCGCGCTCCAGGAGCCAGTACTCGTCGCCCATCACGGCTCTCTCGGTGACCTTCCGGAACAGTCCCATGCCCGAGCATCGCGCGACCGCCCGATGCCGCGATGAGTTCCGGGTCGCCTCGTCGTCGTATGGGTGCGAGCATCGGCACGGCAGAGGAGACCGGATGAGCAAGCTCGACAAGACGTTCACGGCGACGCTCCAGAAGGGCACTGACAAGGGTGCGTGGACGTGCGTGATCTGGCCGAAGGCGGCCGACTTCTTCGGCACACGTGGCCTCGTGAAGGTGCGCGGCACGATCGACGGCGAGCCGTTCGAGAGCTCGTTCATGGCGCAGGGCGACGGCACGCACCGACTGCCGGTCAAGGCCGCGCTGCGCAAGACGATCTCGAAGGAAGCCGGCGACCGCGTCACGGTGCGCCTCGAGGAACGACTCGACTAGTCGTCGCTCCAGCGCAGGATCTCGCCCGGGCCACCGCCCATCGCGCTCCCCGGGAGGACGCGCAGCCGCCAGGGGTCGAGCTGCAGCGCGGCGAACGCCGGCGATGTCGGTCCGTCGCGCCACGCGGGGATGATCGCCGGGTCGTACCCGACGGGCGCGGGCGCGTCCACGAACATCTGCCAGACGCGCTCCCGCGTCTCGTCGTCGAAGTGCCACGTCGCGCGGCACTCGGCGGTGCACGTGTCGTGCGTCGGCGTCCAGTACGTCACGGACACGAAGGGCGATTGCTCGAGGTGCGCCCGCTTGGTCGCCGTCGGTCCGGTCGCGATCCATCCGACGAGCGACGTGCCGTCCCAGATCCAGTAGGGGTGGAGGATCCGGCTGCGCGGACGTCCGTCCGCGTCCACCGTCGCGACCGTCGCCCAGACGATCTGGTGTGCCAGCTCGACGAACGCAGGGGCGACGGCCCCGAGGTCGCTCATCGACGGGCTAGTTCGGTGAGGGTGGGACCACCGCGTCGGTCGTGTCGCTCGTGCGCTCACGGAGGCGCTCGAGGCCGAGCTCGTACGCGGCCTGCACCTTCGACAGCGGCGTGTGCGCGACGAGGCCGCGCAGCTGCTCGTAGCGCTCACGACCGGCGCGGGCGCCGAGGTAGTAGCCGACGCCGAACCCCACGAACAGACCGATCCGGAACTTCATGCGCTGATCGTGTCACACCCCCTCCGTACCGTCGATTCGTGGGCTACCGCGGCAAGGTCCGGGAGCGAGAGGAGGCGCGTCGACTCCGCGCGTCGGGGAAGACGCTCGCCGAGATCGCGGCAGCACTGGGTGTCGCGAAGTCGTCGGTCTCACTGTGGGTACGCGACGTCCCGTTCACACCCTCGAAGCGCCGCTGGGGCCCGCAGCGCCGCCCCAACCCAGCAAGCGCGAGGAAGCAGGCCGAGATCGCCGACTGCGACGCGCTCGGGCTCGCTCAGCTCGGCGTGCTCAGTGAACAGGCCTTTCTCGCTGCAGGGATCGCGCTCTATGCCGGAGAAGGGTCGAAGACGCGATGGTGAGGTCTGCTTCGCGAACACGGACCCGACGATGGTGGCGTATCTTCTGCGCGTGGCTTCGTCGCTTCTTCGAGGTCGACGAATCACGCCTTCGTGTCCGCGTGTACCTCCACGAGGGCCTCGACCTCGATGCCGCGCGAAGCGCATTGGTCGCGCGTGACGGGGATCCCCGTGTCGCAGTTTCGAAAAGGGCATGAGGCCCCAGCGGATCGGTCGATGCGACACAACAAGCACGAGTTCGGATGTGTCTACGTCCGCTACGGGTGCACGCGCACGCATCGAAGGATCATGGGATTGATTCGCGCCTTGCTATCCTCGTCTGCTCATTCCGGGGTAGCTCAATCGGCAGAGCATTTGACTGTTAATCAAAGGGTTGTGGGTTCGAGTCCCACCCCCGGAGCTCACGAACCCGCGAGCGTGCGCAGCACCTTCGCGAGCGACGAGAAGTCCTCTCGGCCGTAGCCGGCATTGCTCGCCGCACCGAGGATCTGGCGCACGATCCCCGACGTGAAGAGCGGCGTGCCGTTCGTCGCGGCGTAGTCGATCGCAAGGTCGAGGTCCTTGGCCATGAGGTCGGTCATGAACCCGGGCTTCCAGTCGTTCGACGCCGGGCTGTCGGGCAGCACGCCCTCGGCCGGCAGTCGCGTGCGCACCGCGACGCAGTCGCCGGTCGCGTGGGTGAGCACCTCGTACAGGTGCTCGAGCTCGACGCCGGATCGCTCGGCCATCAGCGTGGCTTCCGCCGTCGCGAGCATCTGTGCTGCGTAGATGAGCTGGTTGCAGAGCTTCACGACCTGGCCGATGCCCGGCCCGCCGACGTGCACGACCAGCGCGGAGAACGGATCGAGCGCGGGTCGCGCCGCGTCGAGCACGTCCTCGTCGCCGCCGACCATGAGCGTGAGCGTCCCGTTCTCAGCGCCGGCCGTGCCGCCTGACAGTGGAGCCTCCAGGTAGCGGCCGCCTGCCGCGGCGACGCGTGCGTGCTGTGCGCGCTCGACCTCCGGGTCGATGGTCGACGTGTCGACGATGATCTTCCCGTCACCGACGACGGGCAGTGCCGCGTCGACGACCTCCACGACCTCCGGCGAGTTGGGGACGCAGACGATGACCACGTCGCTCGCCTCGGCGACGCCGCGTGGACCGTCACCTTCCTCGGCACCAAAGCCCACCGCGGTCGCGATCGGGCCAATGCTGCGCGACGCGACGGTCACGTGGTGGCCGGCTTCCACGAGGTGGCGCGTCATCGGCAGACCCATCGCTCCGAGACCGACGAACCCGATCCGCATCGCTGCACCTCCTGGCATCGGACGGGCGACGCTACCGTGGCGTCGCCATGGGCTCACTGCTGTTCGTCACCCAGGTGGCGCCGTACGTGGACGGTCCCGCGGGCGTGCACGGTGTGCTCGACCAAGCGGCGGTCGGCGTAGCGCAGATCGCGGAGCTCCACGGGCTCGTGGCGCATTGCGTCGACGACGTGCGTGCCATCACCGCGGAGGAGCTGGATGGCGCCCGCGCGCTCGCGCTGTTCACGATCGGCGAGACGCCCTGGAGCCCCGAGCAGCGGCGAACGATCGTCGAGCGGCTGCGAGCCGGAGAACTCGCGCTGCTGGCGATCCACTCGGCGACCGACTCCTGCTACCAGTGGGACGACTACGGCGCGATCGTCGGCGCGCGCTTCGACGGACATCCGTGGACCCAGACCGTCGACCTCGAGATCGTCGAGCGCGACCATCCCGCGACCAGGCATCTCGGCGACACGTGGCGATGGCACGACGAGGTGTACCAGTTCCGAGACCTGCGTCCGGACGCCCGCGTCCTCCTGCGTGCGCCGGCCACGCAGCTCGATCTCGACGCCCCCGGCGCGAACCATCCCGACTGCGGCTACCCGCTCGCGTGGTGCTTCGAGGAGCAGCAGGGTCGCGTCTCGTCAACGAGTCTGGGCCACTTCCCCGGTGCGTGGGAGAGCCCGTCGTTCCTCCGGCACCTGTCCGGCAGCCTCGAGTGGGCGCTCGGCGACGAATCGCAGGTCTCGACACGAGGGTGAGCCGGTAGGTTTCCGAGCCGTGTTCGAAGCGAAGGTCGCAGAGCTCGGTCTCGTGCTCCCCGGCCCGTTCCCACCCCACGACCCGCTCGACCCGGTCGTCGTGCACGGCGGGACCGCTCGCACCTCCGGCTGCCTGCCCCGCAACGCCGAGGGGCACCTGCACGCGGCGGGCATCGTCGGACGCGACGTCACGATCGAGGTCGGCGTCGAGTGCGCGGCGCTGTGTGCCCAGAACGCCCTGTCGTTGCTGCGGGCCGCACTCGGGTCGCTCGACGCGATCGAGCGTGCCCTCACGCTCACCGTGTTCATCGCCTGCACCGACGCGTTCGTGGAACAGCCCACCGTCGCCGACGGCGCCAGCCGGGTCCTCACCGACGTGTTCGGCGACGCGGGCCGGCACAGCCGCTCCGCGATCGGTGTCGCCGCGCTGCCGCGGAGCGGCCCCGTCGAAGTCGAACTCACCGTCGTCGTCCGTCCGTGAGCGAACGCGACACGAGCGCGGCGCAGCACCCCGAGCTCGAGGTCCTGACGTTCCCGAGCATCGCCGAGCTGCGCCGGCGCCTGCCCCGCCTGCTCGCCGGGGTCGTGGTGCTCGGCATCGGGATCGCGTTCATGCTCCAGGCCGAGCTCGGCGTCAGCCCGTACGACGTCCTGCACCAGGGCCTCGCCGACGTCACCGGCCTCTCGTTCGGGACGATCGTCGTCGGGCTCGGACTGCTGATCCTCCTGCTCTGGATCCCGCTGGGGCAGCGCATGGGGCTCGGCACGATCGTGAACACGCTCACCGTCGGCTGGATCGTCGACGCGTTCCTCGAGATCGTCCCCGTCCCGTCCGACGACGCGCTGCGGTGGCTCATGCTGCTCGGCGGCATCGTCATCACCGCGTTCGGCATGGCGCTCTACATCGGGGCCGGCCTCGGCCCCGGCCCGCGCGACGGCCTGATGACCGGCATCGCCGCGAAGGGCTACCGGCTGTGGATCGTCCGCACCGCGCTCGAGCTCATCGCGCTCGGCATCGGCTGGGCGCTCGGCGGCGACGTCGGCATCGGCACGGTGCTGTTCGCGTTCGCGATCGGGCCGCTCGGCCACTGGTTCCTCGCGCGACTGCACCTCGGCGTCGGTGGCATCGATCCCGAGCCGCAGGCGGCGGTGGGGGAGTGAGCGTGCCGCGATGACGGTCCGTGTCGGCGTCGTCGGGACCGGGTTCGGCGCGCGCGTCGTCGCGCCAGTGTTCGACAGCACGCCCGGCTGCGAGGTCGTCGACGTCGTCTCGGCGCGCGACGACGCGGGGGTCGCCCAGCTCTGCGATCGCGACGACGTCGACCTGCTGAGCGTGCACTCGCCGCCGTTCCTGCACGCCGCGCACGTCCGGCGCGGGATCACGAGGGATCACGCCGTCCTGTGCGACAAGCCGTTCGGCGTCAGCTCGCTCGAGGCCGAGCCGCTCGTGGGCGCCGCCGACGCCGCCGAGTGCCTGCACCTCCTCAACTTCGAGTTCCGCTACGACCCGATGCGCGAGCTGCTGCGGACGCTCGTCCTCGACGGTGCCGTCGGGGAGCCGGAGCACGTCACGTGGACGCACGTGAGCGCGAGCTCGGTCGCCCCGATGCGGCCGCACGGCTGGCTCTTCGAGCGGGGCAGCGGCGGTGGATGGATCGGTGCGTGGGGCTCGCACGCGGTCGACACGATCCGGTGGACGTTCGGCGAGGTCGTCGCGGCCCACGGGACGCCCCGCACGGTGGTGACCGAGCGTCTCGACGCAGCCGGCGTGCCGCAGACGTGCGACGCCGAGGACTCGTTCAGCGGGTGGCTGCGCACCGACCGTGGCGTGACCGTCACGATCGACTCGACGTTCGCCGCGCCGGCGAGCGTGGCTCCCCGGATCGTCGTGATCGGGACCGAGGGCGTGCTCGAGTGCATCGCCGACCGTCGCCTCGTCGTCCGCCGCCACGGCGAGGAGCCAGAAGGACACGAGCGTCCGCCGTCAGACGGCGATCCGCATCTCGTGCCGATGCAACGGTGGGCGGTGGTCGTCCGGGACGCCGTCGACGCCGGGCTCGCACCGGCCGGGGTGCCGACGTTCGCCGACGGGCTCGCCTGCTCCCAGGTGCTCGACGCGCTCGGCCGCGCCGGCTGACCCGAAGCTCAGACGCGTTCGCGCGCCGCGAGGGAGAAGACCGTCGACCAGCCGGTGAGCGGGACACCGATGGTCTCGAGTCGTGCGTTCGCCTCCCGCTCCACGTCCTCGAGATCGGGCCGCCCGAGCGTGCGCCATGCCTGGCTCCGGGCGAGCGAGACGATCGCCTGGTCGAGTCGCGACTCGGTCGCGTCCGCGGTGGCGACCAGGGAGTCGAACGCATCCGCCGCTCCCGGGTCGTTGCGCTGGAGCCTGGCGAACGCGTCGGCCATTCCGAGCTGGAGCTGGTCGAGATACGTGCCGTTGTCGAACGCCCGCTCGACGAGGGCCGCCACGTCGTCGGCCCGGCCCGCGGCTGCGAAGGCGAGCGCCAGCGCGGCGGCGTCTGCGTACCCGGCCTTGCCGTCCCGGTCGAGCTGGCTCAGGCGCGCGATGGCTTCGTCGGTGCGCCCGGCCTGGAGGAGCGCGAGCCCGAGCGCGCGGGGCGTGTCGGTGCCGAACGAGGAGTCGTCGATGCCCTCGGCGCCGGCGAGGTGCAGCGCGGCAGGGAGCGCTTCGGGATCGCCGACGTGCACGAGCATGTGCGCGTGGAAGATGTGCTGCGGGAGACCCGCGGTGCTGGCGGTGCTGTCGGAGACGAGCGCGGTCCATCGCGGCCTCGACCTCACCTGCCGCGAGCTGCGCGCGCAGCTCGATGCCGGTCGCCTGGCCGATCGCCCACGGGTCGCCGAGCGTGTGGAAGCGACCGACGGCCTTTCGCGCTCGCTCGAGTGCCTCGACGGCCCGGCCGCGCCAGAGCGCGATGTTGCCGAGCAGCATCTCGAGGAGCCCGGCGACGTAGCGGTCGCCGCGCGCCTCCGACTCGGGCATCTGCTCGACCGCGAGCTTCTCCGACTCGTCGAGTCGGCCCTGCATGAAGCGCACCCAGGCGAGGAGCGCGGACGCGAACGAGCGCCCACCCCAGTCGCCGAGGTCGTCGAACGTCGCGCTGGCCTCCTGGAGGTACTCGTCGGCCTGCTCCGTGCGGCCGCGGAAGAACGCGATCGTCGCCAGGTTCTGCAGCGCCCACGCCTCGCCGCGCCGGTCGCCGAGGCGGCGGTACACCTCGAGCGCCTCACGGCAGTCGGCGTCGGCGCGGTCCATCTCGCCGGTGAACATCGACGTGCGGCCGCGGGCCCGCAACGCAGTCGCGAGGCCGTGCTCGTCGCCGATGCTCCGCCACAGCTCGAGTGCGTCGTCGATCGTGCGGAACGATCCGGGGTAGTCGCCCTCCATCTGCTTGACCTCGGCGAGATGCGTCATGGCGCGGGCGCGGTAGCGCGACTCCGGCGGCGCCTCCTCGAGGACCTCCTCGAGGTCGACGGTGGCCGTCGCGAGGTCGCGGTACTCGGCGTGCGCCTGCGCTCGGCCGAGCTGGATCCGCCAGCGGTGCTCGTCGTCGAGGTCGGGCGGGAGCAGCCGGATGCACTGGTCGTAGAGCCGCACCGCGCTGCGCCACAGCTCGGCGGCGGTCGCGCGGCTCGCGGCGACCTCGAGCACCTCGAGCGCCCGCTCGCCGAAGTCGTCGGGGATCCCCTTGACCGGCCCGAGCTCGGCGACGAGCTCCGCGACGGTGCCGTAGTGGTACGCGGCGCGCTCGGCGTGCGGACCGTCGGCTCCGCCGGCGTGCTCACCGAGCCACTGGGCGAGCGACGCGTGCCGTCGCGCCCGCTCGGCCTTCGCGAGGGTGCCGTACGCGACGGTGCGAACGACCTCCGACGGGAAGCTGAACTCTCCGTCGTCGAGCGTGATGAGCTCTCGCCCGTCGAGCGCGACGAGCGCATCCTCGACGTCGATCACGTCGCCGCGCCCGTCGACGAGCGTCCGCACCGCTTCGACGCTGCCCGAGGCGCCGACGACGGCGCAGTCCTCGAGCACCGTGCGCTCGACCGGACCGAGCGCGTCGAGCCGGGCCGCGACGAGCCCGCGCAGCGTCGCCGGCAGCTTGCCGGTCTTCAGCGTCGCCTGGGCCGCCTCGGGACCGCCCTCTCGCAGCAGCGCGGCGAGCTCCTCGACGAAGAACGGGTTGCCGCCCGAGCGCTCGCGCAGGAGCGCGACCAGCTTCGGATCGACGTCGGACCCGAGGAGCTCGCTCGGCGAGCGCGGCGACCGCGTCCGCGTCGAGCGGGTCGAGGTTGAGCATCGTGAAGTTGTGCCGCCCCTGCGACGGGCTCCACCGCTCGAGCAGCTCGGGGCGCGTCGGTCGCGAAGAGCGTGAAGGGAAGCGCGCGCATCCCCTCGACCAGACGGAGGAGCACGTCGAGCACGATGTCGTCGGCCCAGTGGAGGTCGGCGATCGCGACGACGAGCGGCTGGGTGCGTGCGATCGCGCTCAGCAGCTGCTGGGCCGCGAGCCCGGCGTCCTCGCGGGCGCGTGCAGGCTCGACGTCGTTCATCGCCTCGGCGTGCCCGAGGAGGTACAGGAGGCCGCGCGTCGTCCGGGCGACCTCGGCTTCATCGGCGGGGTGGTCGGTCGCGCCGATCGCGCGCACGACCGCGTCGCGCACGGTCTCCGGTGAGTCGTCGGGCAGGATGTCGCAGCAGTTCCGGATGAGCTCGGCGATGGGGTACCACACCTCCTCGCCGTAGGGCACGCAGTGCGTCCGCAGCACTCACGCGTCGCGGCAGTCCTCGGCTTCCCGCACGATCTCGCCGATGAGACGGCTCTTGCCGACGCCGGCATCGGCCGACACGACGACGAAGTGCGCGCGGCGGCGCAGCTGGGCCGCGTCGAGGACGCCGCGCGAGCATCGAGAGCTCGGCGTCGCGGCCGACGATGGGCGTGCGGGCACGTCGACGGCGACCCGGGGGAGCGAGCGTCGCGACCGCGACCCACGCGTCGACCGGCTCGCCGCGCCCCTTCACCTGCTGGGCACCGAGCGACTCGTACGTGATGATGTCGGCCGTCGTGGCCTGCGTGGACGGTCCGACGACGACCTGGCCCGGCGCGGCGAGCGCCTCGAGCCGGCTCGCGGTGTTCACCGCGTCGCCCATGGCGGTGATCTCGCCGCCGAGCGCACCCACGATCACCTCGCCCGTGTTCACGCCGACACGCATCTGGACGTCGACACCGATGCGCTCCGCGAGCGTCGCCAACGTGCGCTGCATCTGGAGCCCGCAGCGCACCGCCCGCTCGGCGTCGTCCTCGTGCGCGACCGGAGCACCGAAGATGGCGACGATCTCGTCGCCGACGATCTTGTCGACGCGGCCGCCGTACGCCGTCACATCGGAGGCGAGCGCGGCGAAGCACGAGTCGACGAGCCGCTTCACCTGCTCCGGGTCGGCCGCCTCGGACATCCCGGTGAAGCCCACGAGGTCGGCGAACACGAGGGTCGCCACCCGTCGCTCGTCGGGACGGGTGACCAGCGCATGGCCGCAGGTGGCACAGAAGCGTGCTTCGGGGGGAACGCTCGCCCCGCACGCAGGGCAGTTCACGAGGCCAGACTACGGGCCGCGCCACCCCGGCCCGGCTCTCGTTCTGGTGCCTCCTGCCGGGCGCCGTCGGGCCGGTTGGAGACCCGCGCCGCCGTCATCGACAATGGACCCATGGCCACACGACTGACCGACGCCGAGGTCGAGGAAGCCCTCCGGAGCCTGCCCGGCTGGGCCCGGGACGGCGACACGATCGTCAAGCTCTACGAGGCGGAGTCGTTCCCGGCGAACATCGAGTTCGTCGGGCGCATCGCCGACCTCGCGGAGGGGATGAACCACCATCCCGACCTCGACATCCGGTACACGAAGCTGCGGGTCGCGCTGTCGACGCACGACGCCGGCGGGCTCACCCGCCTCGACGTCGACCTCGCGGGCCAGATCGACGACGCCGAGGGCTGATGCCGGACACGGGTGCCGCGATGATCTCGGCGGTCATCGCCGTGATCGTCCTCGCGCTGGTCGTCGCGCTCGTGGTCCTCGTCGCACGCGACCCGGGCCCGCCGCCCGAGGACGTCGCGGTCGCGTACGAGGACGCCTGGGACCGGCTCGACTTCGAAGCCCTCTGGACGCTCTCGGGCGACGAGCTCCACGACGGGCTGCACCGCCATGAGTTCGTGGAGGCCAAGCGCGCCGCGTACAAGGCACAGCCGGGCCTCGGCGGGCTCGCCGAGGACGTGAGCGTCGAGCACGTCGAGTCGGGCCGCCAGGTCGCGGTCGTGCACACGTGCGTCGCGCTCCACGACGGGGGAGCGGCGCACAATTCGGTGCAGCTCGAGCGCGCGTGGCGGTCGCTGGGTCGTCGTCGGCGTACGACCTGCTGCGCTCCGAACCGTCGTCGGAACGCCGACACCTGAGCTTCAGGGGCTGTCCGACGCGTCCCAGCCGCTCCAACGCTCCACTTCGATCACGATCGCCGGGCCCGTCATCGTCTGCATGCCGTAGTTGAAGCGGTACTTGTCGCGCAGCTCGAGCAGCAACGGCTCCTCGCCCGTGATCTCGTCGACCACCGTGGCGAACCCGTCGGCGCGCACCCACCACAGGCTGGACCAGTCCTCGTCGTAGTGGTCGACGAGCACGGTGACGGACGGCGTTCGCCCGGATGTTGTCGAGCCGGCGGAGCTGAGTCGTCGTCTTCGGCTTGTGGTCGACGACGGTCACGATGCGATCGCCGTCGATGACGAAGCAGATCGGCACGACGTGCGGCCGGCCGTCGGGAGTCACCGACGCCAGCCGCGCGATGCGCGCGCTGGAGAATCGACGTCGCATCGCGGAGACCTCCATCCGCGGCACGGTACCGTTCGCGCGTGGGTGACGTCGGCGGTCTGGTGCTCACCGGTGGATCGAGCCGCCGCTTCGGTGTCGACAAGGCAACGCTGCTGGTCGACGGCGAGCGGCTCGCCGATCGGGCGTTGCGCGTGCTCGGCGCCGTCGCGAGTCCCGTCCTCGAGGTGGGCCCCGCGTTCGCCTCGGCGGATGCCGTGCGCGAGGACCCGCCGGGCGCCGGCCCGCTGGCCGCGGTCGTCGCCGGTTGGGACGCACTCGCCCGCGGCACTGCGCAGGTGGCTGCCGTCCTCGTGCTCGCCGTCGATCTGCCGTTCGTCGAGCTGCCGCTGCTCGAGTGGCTCGCGCGCCATGACGCACCGGCGTCGGTCGTGCCGGTCGTCGACGACGTGCCGCAGCCGTTGTGCGCGCGCTACTCCGCCGAAGCGTTGGACGTCGCTCGTGATCTGGTTGCGCGAGGCGAACGATCGATGCGCGCGCTGCTCGACGCGGTGCCGGTGCACGCTGCACCGGAGACCGAGTGGACCGCGGTCGCCGACGCGCGCGCCTTTGCCGACGTCGACACGCCCGAGGATGCGACCGCGTTGGGTGTCGAGCTGCCCAGGTAGCCTGACCACGTGACCCAGACGCGCGCGGCGCGCGCCGACTCGGTGCGCAGGGCCGTGACACCGGTGCGGGTGCTCGGCGTCGATGGTGCCGAGGCGCACGAGCGCCCGGATCGGCTCGTCACCGAGGAGCCGATGGAGATCCGGGTCCAGTCGCCGGGCGGGGCACCGGAGCCGCTCGCCGTCACGATGCGCACCCCCGGCAACGACTTCGAGCTCGCCGTCGGCTTCTGCGTGACCGAGGGGATCCTCACCGACACCGACCAGGTCGCCGAGGTGGCGTACTGCCTCGAGCGAGGAAGGCGAGCAGGAGTTCAACGTCGTCACGTTGCGGGTGCGCGACGCCGGTCGACCTCGGCCCGACGCCGGGCGTTCGGGGTGAACGCGAGCTGCGGGCTCTGCGGCAAGGCGACGCTCGACGACCTCGAGGTGCGGTGCGCACCGATCGCGGCCGGCCCGCAGGTCGGCGCGCTCGGTGCTCGCATCGCTGCCCGATCGGCTGCGCGCCGCGCAGCGGCTGTTCGACGAGACCGGCGGGCTCCACGCCGCGGCGGTCTTCTCGCCCGACGGCACGTTGCGGCTCCTGCGTGAGGACGTCGGTCGCCACAACGCGCTCGACAAGGTGATCGGCAACGCCTTCCTCGAGCGCACGCTCCCGCTCTCGGACGCGGTGCTGATGGTGTCGGGCCGCCTGAGCTTCGAGATCGTGCAGAAGGCCGCGGTCGCCGGCATCCCGGTGCTCTGCGCGGTGTCGGCGCCGTCGAGCCTCGCGGTCTCGGCCGCCGAGCGCTTCGGCCAGACGGTCGTCGGCTTCCTCCGCGACGATCGCTGCAACGTCTATGCCGGCGCGGAACGCGTCGATCTCGACCGCTAGCCCCCTCGCGATGGAACCCGTCGAGCTGCTCGGGCTCTTCGACGCCGCCTTCGACGCGCAGCGCGCCGCGCTCGCGGGGCTGCGGGGGAGCGCGCGCCGGGCCCGGACCGACCGGCCGGGCCAGTACGCGCTCGACCTCGTCGCCGACGACGCGATCGCCGCCGTGCTCGCACCTGCGGGGGTGGGCGTCGTGAGCGAGGAGTCGGGCCGGAGCGGGCCCGACGACGCGGCGATCACCGTCGTCGTCGATCCCGTCGACGGCTCCACGAACTGCTCGCGCGGCATCCCGTACTGGGCGATCTCGCTGTGCGCGGTCGACCGGCGACGGGCGCGCTCTGCGCGCTCGTCGCCAACGGTGCCACCGGCGAGCGGATGACCGCGGTGCGCGGCGAGGGTGCCCGCTGCGACGGTGAGCCGATCGCGACGGCGACGACGCAGCGCCTGGCCGACGTCCGTGATCGCGCGTCGACAGCGTCCCCGACCGCTACTGGGGATGGCGCCAGCTCCGCGCGCTCGGATCGGCGGCCCTGGCGCTCTGCGACGTCGGCGCCGGGCGGCTGGACGGCCTGGATCGAGGCGCACGACGTGGTCGCGCCGTGGGACTACCTCGGCGGGATGCTCGTGGCGCGCGAGGCGGGCGCGCTCGTCATCGACGCGAACGGTCGCGAGCTGGTCGTCACCGACCACGACGCACGCCGGCAGGTCGTGGGCCGCCGCGACGCCCGAGCTCCTCGATGAGATCGAAGCGGTGGTCGGGACGTGACCGACCTGGACCTCGACGCGCTGCTCGACGCCGCGGTGACTGCCGCGCACCGTGGCGGTGCGATCGTCCGCGACGCCTTCGGCGGCCGCGCGCAACGTCGTGGCGAAGGCGCCCGGCGACTGGGTGAGCGACACCGACACGGCGAGCGAGCGCGCGGTGCGGGAGGAGCTCCTGAAGGCGTTCCCCGACATCCCCGTCGTCGGGGAGGAGGAGGGTGGCGACACGGCCGCGCTGGGGTGGCTCGTCGACCCGCTCGACGGCACGGCCAACTTCCTCCACGGGTTCCCGGTGGTCGGCGTGTCGATCGCGCTCGTCGCCGACGGTGTGCCGATCGTCGCGGTGGTCGACGCGCCGCTGCTCGGGGACACGTACACGGCACGTACCGGAGGCGGCGCGCACCGCGGCGACGAGCTCCTGCACGTCGGCACCCGGCCGATCGAGCAGGCGATCGTGGCGACGGGCTTCCCGTTCCGCAAGAAGCGGGAGCGCCTCGACGAGTACTTCCCGGTCTTCGAGCGCGCGCTGCGGACGTTCGAGGACCTCCGGCGCGCCGGCGCCGCGGCGCTCGACCTCTCCTGGTCGGCGGCGGGCGTGTTCGACGGCTACTTCGAGCAGGCGCTCGGTCCGTGGGACGTCGCCGCAGGCGCACTGCTCGTCCGGGAGGCCGGGGGCGTCGTCACCGACTGGAGCGGCGACGCACGCGCCTGGCTGACGTCGGGCGACGTCGTCGCGGGGCCGCCGCACGTCCACGAAGCGGTGTTGCGGGTCATCGCCGACGCAGGCTGAGGACTACCGGGCGTCGCGCCCGGGTATGCGACGTGCCTGACGACCGTTGGCGAGACGCCGGGCGACGCGGTCAGCGAACCTCCCGAACGTTCGCCTGACGAGCAGTCGCGAGACCTTCGGGTCACTGCCGCCGTGGTATCCACGCGCGGTCGCGGTCGTCGCGGCCTGGGTCGTCGGCCTGCTGTTCGCGTACTGGGCGCTCCTCAAGCTCCAGACGCTGCTGATCATGGTGCTCGTCGCCTTCTTCCTCGCCCTGGCGATGGAGCCGGGGGTCGATCGACTCGCCCAGCGCGGGTGGCGGCGTGGTCCGGCGACCGGCCTGATCCTCGGGACGGTGCTGGTGCTCGGCATCGGCTTCCTCGCAGCGGCGGGCTCCGTCTTCGTGGAGCAGGCGTCCGACGTCGTCGACAAGGGCCCGCAGTACATCCGCGACATCGAGGAGTTCCTCGACGACGAGTTCGGCATCTCGTTCGACGCGGAGAAGGTCGTGCGCGAGATCGAGAACGTGCCCGACGCGACCGTCGCGTCGAGCGCGTTCGACATCACGCTCACGGCGTTCGAGGTGCTCTTCGAGATCGTGACCGTCCTGGTGTTCGCCTTCTTCCTCGCGGCCGACGGTCCGCAGTTCCGACGAGCGATCTGCTCCCGGCTGCCGCGGCGCCGCCAGGAGATCGTGCTCGAGACCTGGGAGCTGGCGGTCGATCGCACGGGTTCCTATCTCTGGTCACGCACGATCCTGGCGACGATCTCCGCGGTCTTGACGTACGCCTTCCTCCTCGCCCTCGGGATCCCGAACGCGCTCGCTCTCGGGATCTGGGTCGGCGTGATCTCGCAGTTCATCCCGACCATCGGCACGTACATCGCGATGGTGCTGCCCGTGGTCGTGGCGTTGCAGGACGGCCACCCCATCGACGCGCTCTGGGTGCTGGTGTTCCTCGTCGGCTACCAGCAGATCGAGAACTACGTGCTGATGCCGCGCATCACGAAGCGGACCATGGAGGTGCATCCCGCGCTGGCGATCGGCACGGTCTTCGCCGGTGGGCTGCTGCTCGGTGGCGTCGGCGCGGTCCTCGCGCTCCCCGCCACCGCGGTCATCCAGTCGCTGGTGTCCGCGTACACGACCGAGCGCGAGGTGGTCGAGAACCCACTCGTCGAGGAGCCTCCCGACCGCCCGTCGCGGTGGGCGGCGGTACGGGAGCGCTTCCTGCGACGACGCAACCGGGACGAAGGCTCGGACGTCGAGTGACGAGCCGAGGTGTCGGGAGACGTTTTGCGAACGCCGGCGACGGTAAAGATCCGGTCGAACAGGAGGACTGGTACTGGTGGGTCGGATTCGAAGTGGCTGCACTGCGCGCCTGACGCGACCACAGAGAGCGCGCATCGCGGCGGTACAGTTTCGGCCGAAACCGAGTGGCGCGAGGGCTGAGTGCCTTCGGTCGTGGAGGGTCCGTTGCTGGCACGGTTCCTGGGGCTCGTCGCAGTGGCGACGGTCGCTACCGCGCTCGCGATCGCGCTGATCGTCCCGGGCGCGCTCCTCGTCGCCGGCGCCGGGCAGTACCAGAGCTCGCATGCCGCGGAGAACTTCCGTGAGCTCGCGCAGCGGTCGGTGATCTACGACTCCGCCGGCAACATGATCGGCCAGGTCGGCTCCGAGGACCGTCAGTACGTGGCGCTCGACCAGGTCCCGAAGCTGCTTCAGGACGCGGTCGTCGCGGTCGAGGACGAGTCGTTCTGGGACAACGCCGGCATCGACGTGAACGGGCTCATCCGTGCCGCGCGCGAGAACTTCGAGTCGGGCGAGGTCGAGCAGGGCGGGTCGACGATCACGCAGCAGCTCGTGAAGAACCGTCTGCTGACGCCCAAGCGCGACATCGAGCGCAAGGTGCGCGAGATCGTGCTGTCGTTGCAGCTCGCCGAGCGGTACCCGAAGAAGGAGATCCTCGAGCAGTACCTCAACACGGTGTACTTCGGGCAGGGCGCGTACGGCGTGCAGGCCGCGAGTGAGCGGTTCTTCCTCCATACCGGCATCTACGGGCTCGCGGTGCCGACGCCCCTCGCCGAGCTGAGCGTGGGTCAGTCGGCGCTGCTGGCCGGCGTCATCTCCAACCCGGAGGGCAACAACCCGTTCTTCCAGCCTGAGCGTGCGAAGGCGCGGCGGTCGTTCGCGCTCCAGCGCATGGTCACGCAGCACGTCATCACGAAGGAGCAGGCTGCCGCCGCCGAGCTCGAGCCACTGCCGACGATCCTGCCGACCGCCGATCTCCGGCCGCGCAACGCGTGGGCCGAGGAGGTGCAGGACAGCATCATCTCCGACGACCGGTTCGACGCGCTCGGCGCGACCCGCAAGGACCGTGAGCAGCGCGTGCTCACCGGCGGTCTGCGCATCGACGCCACACTCGACCCCGTCCTCCAGGACAAGGCGCAGTTCGCGATCGGCGCGAAGCTGCCCACCAACAAGCCAGGGTTCACCGCCGCGCTCGTCGCGATGGACCCGAGGACGGGCCAGGTGAAGGCGATGGTCGCCGGCCCCGGGTTCGAGGAGAGCCAGTACAACATCGCCACGAGCTATCCCGGTCGTCAGGCCGGATCGACGTGGAAGACGATCACGCTGGCGGCCGCGCTCGAGAGCGGCTTCTCGCCGAACGACCGCGTGTCGGGGAGCTCGCCGTGTTCCTTCGGCCTGCTCGGCAAGACCCAGAACGCCGAGGGCGGCGGTGGGTCGATGACGCTGCGGTCCGCGACCGTGAACTCCGTCAACTGCGCGTACGCCGCGCACCGAGCTCGCCGTCGGGTTCCCCAAGGTGATCGAGACGGCGCACAAGATGGGCATCAAGCAGGACACGCTGACGCCCGTGCTCACGCTCACCCTCGGCGCGATCGAGAGCGCGCCGCTCGAGATGGCCACGGTCGCGTCGACGATCGCGAGCGGCGGCATCCGCCACGACCCGCTCTTCGTGTCGAAGATCACCACGTACGACGGGAAGGTGCTGTTCGACTCTTCGAAGCAGGAGGGCGTCCGCGCCATCTCGGCCGAGACGGCCGCCTGTGAGACCGACATCATGTCGGAGGGCGTCGCGCGCGGCACCGGAACGGCCGCACGGCTCGCGAACGGTCACATCGCCGCGGGCAAGACCGGCACGACCGACGAGAAGACCGACGCGAACTTCCTCGGCTTCGTGCCGTCGCTCGCCGCGTTCATCTGGCACGGCAACAAGGAGGCGCGTGTCCCCGGTGCCGGGTTCGGCGGTCAGGTCCCCGCGTCGATCTTCAAGGTCTTCATGGATGCCGCGCTCGAGGGTGTGCCGCCGGAGCCGTTCCCCGACAAGGGTCCGACCTGCGACCGAGAGGGAACGTCGATCACCGAGTTCGGGCGGGGTGTGAAGCCCGTGCCGAGGAGCGGTGGGAGCGCACCACCGGCCGCAGAGATTCCGCAGACGGTGCCGACGTTGCCGCGCGACGCCGGCGCCGCGCGCCTCCGACCGCCACACAGCCGACGTCGCCCCCGACGAGTCCACCGACGACGCCGCCACCGACCGAGCCACCTGCTGGACCATGATGGATGACGCCATGAAGCCTGACGACGACGTCGATCCGTTCGAGGCCGAGCCCGACGAGCTCGACGACCGTTCGATGATCCACCACGTCGACGCGGTCGAGCTGCGGTCGCTCGGCGTCGTCGCCGGACTCTTCTACTTCACCGCGTTCCTCGTGCTCGCGCTCGCGGTTGCGGGTGTGTACCTGTTCGCCGCGAGCCTCGGGCTGATCTCCCAGGTCGAGGACTTCATGCGCAGCGTCGGATTCCGCGGGTTCAAGTTCGTCGGGCCCGAGGTGATCCTCGGCTTCGTGCTGATCCTCGCCGCGCTCGTGGTGTTCCTGACGGTCATGACGCTCGTCGGCGGCGCGTTCTACAACCTGCTCGGCACCGGCAAGCACGGCGTCCGCTTCCGCACGACCGTCGTCGAGGCACGCGGACGCCGCGCGCGTCGCGTCTACGACGACGAGGCGGAAGCGGCCCCGGACGACGAGGTCGTCGCGGCCACCGCGCCACTCGCCGAGCAACCGGCGGCCGCAGCCGCGGTCGCCGCCGCACCGCGTGCCGCAGCCGTCGACGAGGAGACCTCGATCGAGGATTGGGTGAAGGCGCCCGGCGACGACGCGGGAACGACCGGCAAGGAGCGACGACGAGGCCACGGCGGCCGCGAAGCCGAAGGCTCCGCGCGGAAGAAGGCCGAAGGCCGAGCCCGACGAGAGCCGAGGTCGAGGAGGCCGAAGGCGCGGAGCCGAAGAGGCGGAGCCGAAGAGCGCGGAGAAGGTCGTCGCGACGCCGCTCGTGTTCGAGCCGGTGCCCGAGGAGTCCGACGGCGCCGACACCAACGGCGACGGTGCCGCCGCGGCGTCCGACGACGACTCCGGCGAGGACGAGCCGCAGAAGCCCGAGGCCGTCGCCGGCTGAGGCCCCCTCCACGAAGGTCGGTCAGGTGCTGAGCGTGCCGCCGCGTCGCGGTCCGCTGGACGGCCGACGCAGGCGAGCGACGTCGTCCCCGAGCGCGCGGTAGACCGCGTCGGTCGCGTCGGCGTTGCGCTGCTCCGCCTCGAAGTACCCGGCGAGGCCGTTCGCGACGACCACCAGCACGAGCCCGAGCTCGGGATCGGCCAGCCCGCGCGACGACGCCATGCCGCCGTGGCCGAACGCCCGCCATCCGGTGCCGCCGGTGAAGTCGATCTGCACGCCGAGGCCCCACGGGATCACGTTGCCGAACGTCGCGTCGCGCAGGCCCCACCGATGCGCCGCGGTCATCGCCTCGACCGTGCGGGGCTCGAGGACGGCGCGGCCCGTGCCCGAGGAGCGACTCGTAGAAGCGCCCGAGCTCACGCGCCGGGCCGCGCATGCCGCCGCCGGGCTCGACCTTCGCGATGTGCCACGGCTCGTTGTGCACCTCGTCGATCCGGTACGGGACCATCTGGACCCCGCCCTCCACGAGCTTCGGCAGCCGGTGACCCGTCCAGTGGACGGGCGCGAGCGCGGTCGCCGTACTCGGCCTGCCGATCGAGCGGGATGCCGAGCCAGGAGTCGTCGAGGCCGAGTGGCGCCGCGACCTCCTCGCGCAGGTACCGGTCGATCCGACGACCGTCGACGCGCTCGACGATCGCGCCCAGGATCCGCCAGCCGCTCGCCGGGTGGTAGCCCGCCTTCGTGCCGGGCTCCCACAGCGCGGGTGACTCGGCGACGAGCGCGACCGACTCGTCGAACGTGATGTCGGCGTCGAAGGCGGGGTCGCCGGGGATCGGGAACCCGCCGGTGTGCGTGAGCACGTGGCGGACGGTCGCCCGTTCCTTGCCGTTGCCCCAGCCGTCGACGTAGTCGGCGACGAGGTCGTCGAGCCCGAGCAGCCCCTGCTCCCAGAGGCGCAGCACCGCGACGGTCGTCCACGGCTTGCCGGCCGAGTACCAGAGCATGACGTCGTCGACGCGCAGCGCTCGTCCGGGGGCGGCCTCACCGACCGCGGTGTCGAGCAGCACCTCGCCGTGCAGCGACACGTACACCTGCGCACCGAGGTGCCAGCCGTGCTCCCGCCCGTGCTCGAGGCCGGTGATGACCTCGGAGAGGTCGAGATCGGCCGGAACCGGGGCGCTCACGGGTCACGACGGTAATTGCCTTGACCTGGGTCCTGGCGTCTGCTTCCCTGGTGATCCGACGGAACTGCCCGACCACGAGGAAACCCTGACGATGTACGCCTTCCCGATGAGCCAGCTCCACGCCGGCGCCGGGAACGCGCGCGTCCGCGCAGGTTTCCCGTGCGTCATGGCGTCGGCTTCGTGGTCGCACACCGCGTACACCATCGACACGAAGCCCGAGCCCCGGCGGCCGTCTCCGACCTCGCAGTAACCGCACCACCGCAGCGAGATCGCCAGGCCGCCGGGGCAACCCGGCGGCCTTTCTCTATTTCTGGCCGCGAAACGACAGGACCGCACCGCAACCGACCGCATCAACCAGGCACACCGAGACCGACACAGCAGACCGGCAACCAAGCGGGGACAGGGCCCGAGGGCCCGGACCAAAGGAGACGAAGCGATGTACGCCATCGAGTACGGGGGGGACGAGCGCGAGACGTGGCGCCTGGAGGCACGCTGTGCCGACGGGACGGGTCAGCTGACCGCGCTCTTCTTCTCGGAGGCGCTCGACGACATCGCTCGCGCCAAGGCGTTCTGCGCCGGGTGCGACGTGCGGGAGGCCTGCCTCGAGGCGGCCGTGGCACGGCGGGAGCCGTGGGGCGTCTGGGGCGGCGAGCTGCTCGTCAACGGGCGGGTCATCGCGAACAAGCGGCGCCGGGGGCGTCCGCCGAAGCACCCCCGCCCACAGGACGCGCTGCCGACGACCTGGGAGCTCCCGGTCGCTGACATCGCATGAGACCTGCTCCCTCCTCACGACGGTGGGGAGGGGCAGCCAACCACCGGTTCACCGCGAGATGGCGGACCGGGGTGACGACGGCCGGGGCAAGACCCCCCGGTGCCCCGGTCGAGCCCCGGTCCGCCCGCGGTCGACCGTCAGAAGGGGAGTGGGTCTCCGGCGTGGACGGACGCCGCGACAGCTCGCGGATGCGCTGGCCCATGCACTGCATGAGCTTCGGAGCGATGTGCGGCATCGCGGTCGACAGCATCTCGTTGAAGTCGTGGCGGCCGAGCACCAGGAGGCTCATCGGCGTCTTCGCCCGGACGGTGGCGGAGCGGTCTCCGCCGTCGATGAGCGCCATCTCGCCGAAGAACGATCCGGGCCCGAGCTCACCGAGCGGGTCGCCGCCGACCGTCGCCTCGGCCGTGCCGTCGACGACGACGAAGAAGTCGTCGCCCGGCTGACCCTCCACGCACAGCTCGTCACCCTCGGCCGCGTCCTGCGCCGAGGCGAGCCCGGCGATCCGGGACAGCTCGTCCTCGGTGCACTCGGAGAACAGCCACGCGTGGCGCAGCAGGTCGACCCGCTCGTCGAGGTTCGTCATGAACGGCGACGCTAGCGCCACCAGGCGGAGGGCCTAGCGTCCTCGTGATGAGGAGTGGCCGGACGGCGACGGTCGCGCTCGTCCTCTCTCTCCTGGCCGCTGCCACCGGCATGCCGACGGCCGGCGCCGCCGAACCGCCGGACGGCCTCCTCGACGGCACCCCGCACGTCGTACGCCTCCGGCCCCGGCTCGCCGACCTGCCCGACGCGCCCCGCACGATCCCTCGCGCCGAAGGGAGCGCGGCCGCGGCCGCGGTGGCGGCGTGCGACGTGAACGCGCTGTCGCTGCCGCGCTTGCCCACGACCCGCCGCGCCGACGACGCCGCGGCCTCGTGCGTGGTGCTGCCGCAGCGCGACGCGTCGGGCCGCCTGTTCCTCTCGCACGCCCGCGTCTCCGGCGACGGGATCCTCTCGGCCGGTCGCCGACGCGTCGGCAACGGCCGCTACGCGCTCGTGCTGCGTCTGACGCCCCGCGGGGCGGACCTCACGCAGCTCACACCGCCCGAGCTCGCCGGCATCCCGCAACTTCCTCGACCTCGACGGCGAGGTCATCGGCAACGCCACGCTCGAGGACGCCGGCGACGACGCGCAGGCGTCGATCGTGGTGACACCGCCGTCCGGCAAGGGCTACTCCCGTGACGTCGCCGACGACCTGGTGGGGCGCCTCCGCCAGTCGCTCGAAGAGCAGCTCATCTCGCTGGCCGACGGCGCGAGCCTCACCCGCCGTGCCCGCGAGCTGCTCGTCGACCGCGCCGCCCGCGTCGACGACAAGGTCGGCTTCAACCGCGACTGTCCCAACCCGGAGTCGGCGAGCACGCTCGTGCTCGGCTGCTACACGGGCGACCACGTGTACGTGCTGCGCGTCGACCAGGCGAACCTCGCGGGCGTGATGAACGTCTCTCTCGCCCACGAGATGCTCCACGCCGCGTTCGACGAGCTCTCCCGGTCTGAGCGCCGCAAGGTCGTGCGCGAGCTCGAGCAGTTCATGGAGGAGACGGGCGACCCGCGCATCGAGGAGCTGCTCGTCGAGTACGACCGGCTCGAGCCCGGGGCCCGCGAGACCGAGCTGCACTCGCTCGTCGGCACGCAGGTGGCGAACCTGCCCCGCGCCCTCGAACGTCACTACGAGAAGTACTTCGACGACCGCGCCGACGTCGTCGATGCGTTCGTCGGGTACCAGTCGGTCTTCGACGATCTCCAGAACCGCTATGAGGGGCTCAAGGCGCAGGCCGACGCGCTCCAGGGGCAGATCACGGACGCCGACGGCGCGTACCAGGCCGCCGGCGCGCTCGCCGACAAGCTCTTCGAGGAGATCGAGTCGCTGCGCCGCCAGGGCCGCGACGACGAGTCGAACGCGCTGGTCGACCAGCAGAACGCCGCCGCCGACCAGGCCAACGCGCTCGTCGAGCAGTACAACGGTCTCGTCGACCAGTACAACGCGGTGATCGCCGAGCTCAACGTGCTCGCGACCGCGCTCAACGAGAGCTACAACGCGATCAGCCCGACGCCGATCCCGCTGACGACCGAGGCGTAGCGGCGCGGCGGCGCGTCCGTCCGAGCACGAGCCCCACGATCGCGCCGAACGCCACGTGGTCGGCGACCTGCGGCGCCGCGTGGCAGCGCGGCGATCGCGGGGAAGCGCCGCTGTGCGATCCCGAGGTCGAGCGCAGCGATGCCCGCACCTGCGAGCGCGCCCCACAGCGCAGTGCGTCGACGGGGGAGCACGATCGCGAGCACCACGGTCCACAGCACGGTGATCGCCCCGTGCGCGGCGAGCCCCGCCACGAACCGCGACGTCGGCGGGGCGTCGTCCGGGACGACGATCGTGCCCGCCGCGCGCACCGAGTCGAACGGGCTGCGGCCGGTGACGAGCGCGTGCGCGGTGGACGGGATCCCGCTGAGCACGCCGGCCGACACGGCGGCACGGATGACGGCACGTGCGATCGGAGTCATCGGGGAAGGCCAGCGTACGGTGAAGACAAGAGCCGCAGAAGGGCTCTAGGGTTCTCGTGCGCGAGGACGGGTCCTCGGCGGGGGCGAGAGATCGGAGTTCGCGATGGCTGACCGTATGTGGTTCAAGGGCAGGGCCGCAGTGGCCCTGGACGCGTGGTATTCAAGCGCGGCGCAAAGCAGGCTCAGGGACGCACAAGCGTGGTTGTCGGACCCCGATTTGTCCTTCATCGAGATGACGGGCCGCCTCAATCTGGCCTTCGAGGGGAAGGACATCCGGCTCACCGACGCCGACGCCGACCATCCTGAGTACGCGTTCGACTACCCGATCTCGGACGGCGCACTGCAGGGTGACGACTTCGAGGGCGTCGTCCGCCAGGGTTACCTGGAGGCCATCGGTCTCGCGCTCGAGCACGACCCACCCGTGCCGATCGTCACCAACTGGATGAACGGAGCGGGCAACTCGACCTTCGAGATGCACATCACGGACGGTGCCAACAACGTCTCCGTGACGCTCTTCATCCCCGAGGTCGAAGGGGGCTCGATGCACCCGCAGAGTCCTGAGGCATGGAAGGTCGTCGGCGACGGTAACGGTGGAGCGCAGACGGTGCAGACGAGCGGTCCCGAAGCGAGCGCCAAGCCGTCGCTGAGATCCTCTCCCGCGTCGTCCTGACGTCAGCTCGCGAGAAGGTGTTCGGCCTGCTCGCGCAGGCGAAGCATCCCGAGGGACTGGGTCTCTTGTAGGACGGCTCCGAGGAGCCCTGCGGCAGCCTCGTCGTCGCCGGGACGCGCGCGACGGCGGAGGAACTTCGCTTGCCAGTACCGGGTGCGCGGGAGGAGTGCTCGTCCCCGAATCCGCTGCTCGAGCTCGAGCGCGCGCTCGAAGTGTGCTTCGGCGTCGTCCCATCGTTCGAGTGTCGTACTGAGCATTCCTTGGTAGCGCTCGGCCGCTCCGAGACACGCGAGTCCGATGACCGTCGAGATGAGACGGCCGGCAAACGGCTGGAGAAGTTCGTAGAACAAGGCCGCGTGTGAGCGCGAGTCGACAGTCGCGGCGACCTCTGCCAATGACGCGAGGACCGCTCCCCAGGCGCTCTCGTGCCCTGCTCGACGGAGCTCGCTTGGGCTGACCGAGTCCAAAGTGCGGAGCGCAGCGGCCTCGTTGGCCGTGTCGAGCTGTGCGACCGCGAGCATCGCCGGCACGTACAGACTTTCGGAGGCCGCTGCGGCCATCTCTTCGAGCGGACCCAGGAGCGGCGAAAGCTCTCCCTGCTCCCGAGCCAGGTAGTAGCCCTGTTGGGCACCGATCGCCCCGACCGCGCGATAAGCCCGGGCGTAGCGGCGCATGTCGTGCCAGTTCGTCTTGACGTCGTCGAATCGTCCTTGCAGCAAGGCCTGAGTCGCGCGCCACTGTGCCGCGAACACGAGGGCAGGAAGCCAGCGAAGCTGCTCGCCGGCTCGCGCCAGTTCCGCGATCGTCGAGGTGAGAGCATCGGCGTCACCGAGCTCGAGATGCACGCCAGCGACAACGCGTAGCCCCTGTGTCGTCGCTCTGGCCGCCCGGCTGCCCCCGGCGCGCCCGATGGCGATCATCTCCTCGCCGAGCGCTTGCCGTTCGCCTGTCAGAGCCGTGGACTCGAGGCTCGTCGCTCTGGCGAACAGCGCGACGGTCAGCGTCCGGGGATCGCCCGCTTCACGCGCCAGGCGGACTGCGCGATCAGCGAGCTCTCGCCCGTCGCGGCCGTGACCTTCGAGCTGATACGCCGAGAGCTTGAACGCCTCGATTGCCATGAGCCGGGCCCTGAGCGCGTGATGCTCGTCCCCGAGAACTCTTTGCGCCTCGTCGAGCAGCTCGTCCACCTTCCCGGGATAGGACTGGTCGAGCTCGGCGAACACCGCGATGGCCCGACCGAACTGTTCGGGAGAGCCTTCTGAGCGCGCGGCGTCGACGGCGCGCAGCGCGGCGCTGGCGCCGGCAGCCTCGTCGACGTAGATCAGCACCTCAGCGAGCTCGATCAACAGCTCGATGCGCTGCGCTCGCTCGGCGGGAAAGTGCTCCTCGATCAGGCTGATCGCTTGCTCGAAGTGCGCGACGGCGTCCTCGAGCGCGAGGTGCGCGGCCGCCTCACGCGCCGCGGCAGTCGTGTACTCGAGCGCCCTCGGCGCCTCACCGAGCACGAGCGCGTGCATGAAGTGCTCCGCCAAGAGCGCAGGCGACTGCTTCGACGTCACTTCCTGCTCCATCGCGCCGCCGATCCGAGCGTGGAGCTGCGCCTTGCGCGCGCTTCCGAGCTCCGCGTAGAGCACCTGGCGTACAAGGTCGTGCGAGAAAGAGTACGAGCCGGTTCGGTCGGGAGGCTCGTTGACGAGCCCAGCTTCCTTGGCCAGGTCGAGCGCCTCGAGCACCTCGCTGGCCGGACGATCGCCGGCATTTGCGAGCAGGAAGGCCGGGACGTCTGGCCCGATGACGGAGGCCAGGCTCAGGATCTCGTGCACCTGCTCTGGCAGACGACGCACCCGGCGCGCTACGACGTCACGGACGCTCTGGGGCAACTCGAGCTGCCGAAGGTCTACCTCGTGCCCATCGGCAGCGGCGGATACGAGCTCCGGGTTCGTCTCCAAGAGGTTGCGCAGGAGCTCGGCGAGGAAGAACGGGTTGCCGCCCGCCTCGCGATGGAGTTCCCGAGTCAGCGCCGGGGCGACGTCGTGACCCGCAATCGCCGCGAGCATCGTCGCCGAGTCCGCCTCAGAGAGACCCTGCAACGCGATCCGCTCGGTGAACGACTCACGTCGCAGGTCCGCGAGGAGGTCGGCGACCTCGTGCCCGGCCGGAAGGTCGAAGTCCCGGTAGCACGCGACGACGAGCAGGGGAGCATCCGCCGCGGACCGCACCACGTGTCGCAGGAGGAGGATCGTCGGGCGATCGGCCCAGTGCAGGTCGTCGAGGACGAGTACAGCGGGTCCCGCTGCGGCGACACCGGTCACCAACAGGGTGATGGCCTCGAACAACCGGTAGCGCTCTGCCTCTGGGTCGCTGAGGGTGGGCAGCGGTTGGTCGACGATTCGGCCGAGAAGCTCGGGGAACAGTCGCGTCAGGTCCTGCTCCAGGCCGTGCAGGCGCTCGTGCAGCGCGGCGGCCGGGTAGGCCGAGACGTACGGCTGCAGGGCTTCGACGAACGGCTGATACGGAACGACCATGTCCTCGTCACAGCGCCCGTACAGGACTGCGCCGTTCTGCGAGTCCACCACGCTCGCGAGCTCGCCCACGAGACGCGTCTTGCCGATGCCCGACTCGCCGGCGATCAGGGCGACTCGCCGGGTCCCTTCGCCTGCGCGTCTCCATGAGCTCTCGAGGCGGTCGAGCTCGACGCTCCGTCCCGCAAGCTCCTCACCGACGCGCGTGAACGAGGGCCGGACTGTGGGGAGGTCCGTGGCGAACGCGTCGATGGTCTGGAGCGGGGGAAACTCGGTACGGAGCCCAGGGACGTTGAGCTGATAGACGTGCTCCGGCTGCACAATGCCGCGGAGACGATGCAAGCCGAGGTCGACGAGCTCGAGGTCGTCGGCGAGCTCGTCTCGCACGATTGCGGCACTCGCACTGGTGAGGAGGATCTGCCCGCCGTGTGAAGCGGTCAGCAGGCGGCTCGTGCGGTTCAGCGCCGGACCGTAGTAGTCGCCGTCTCTTGGTTCCACGTCTCCGGTGTGGATCGAGGCGCGGACGGAAAGGGGGCCCGTGCTCCCCCACGTCTCTGCCTCGAGCGTCCGAGCAGCTTCCGCTGCTGCGGCGACGGCGTCGGCGACGGTCGGCAGCCTGGCGTACGCGCCGTCGCCGGTGGTCTTGAAGATCTCGCCGCCATGCGCCTTGACCGCATCACTGAGGATCGCGTCGTGTCGGGCCAACGCCTGATGCATCTCGTCGGGATGCTCGTCCCAGAGGCGTGTCGAGCCCTCGATGTCCGTGCAGAGGAAGTTGACGGTGTGCAGGGCCGGTCTTGTTGCCGTCGCGGGCGAGCCCGCTCCGTGATCCTTCGGACGGTGGGCCTCAGCGCCACGAGCGACTCCGAGCTCCGGGTCCTGTCGGACCATGCGCCGCTCGAGGTCTTGCAGCGACGACGACGGCTCGAGCCCCATCTCGTCGGCGAGGTACCTCCGGTACTCCTGGAATGCGCGGAGGGCCTCGACCTGTCGCCCGGAGCTGTACAACGCCAGCATGAGCTGTGCGCGGTGCTGCTCTTGGAGTGGATTTCCCGCCACGAGCGCTTCGAGCTCCCCGATCAGCTCGGCGTGCTGACCGAGCTGGAGTCGCAGATCGATCTGCTTGCCAGTCGCTGCCTCCCGAAGCCCCTCGAGGCGGGCTGCCTCCGCTCTGGCGAACTCCGCGTCGGCGAACTCGGCCAGGGCAGGTCCCTGCCACAGTCCCAGCGCCTCGGTGAGCAGGACGAGCCCTCGGGCCGGATCGGCGTCCGCGACCCTGTGTGCCTCGGCGACCATCGTCTCGAACTGCGCCGCGTCGAGCTTGCCGGGACCGACCTTCAGGACGTATCCCGGCGGTGAGCTGATCAGCGTGCGGTCCGACTCCGAGCTGGTCTCGGGATCGACGACGCGGCGGAGCCGCGACACGTAGGTCTGCAGTGCGTTCGACGTGTCGGTGGGCTGGTCGTCGCCCCAGAGGGCGTCGGCGAGGCGGTCGGCGGAGACGACCTCGTTGGCGCAGACGAGGAGCGCGGCGAGCAGCGTGCGCTGCCGAGCGCTTCCCAGCTTGAGGGGCCGTCCTTCGTCCAAGACCTCGAGCGGCCCCAGGATCCGGAACTCCATCTGACCCCCGGCACGTCTGGCCGCGTCGTCAGACGCGAGCCCCGCCGACGAGAACCTACCTGGCATCTCCCGTGTCTTCGGGACCAAATCGGAGCCGGCGCGCCCTCTGGACGAGGGATCTCGCCGGGTTGTGGCGCTGACGGCGGTGAACGTCGTCTGCAAGCGATCTGCAAGCGAGCCGCAACCGTCGTGCAAGCGCTCTCCCGCATCGTCCAGATCGATGGACGAGCGAAGGGAGCGACCGATGGGCCGGTTGCTGGCGATCATCACGATCATCCTCGGGACCACAGTGCTGGCGGGTGGCACGGCCCTCGCCGCCGCCTCCAAGCCGGACGTCCACGCTGAGCGCACGGCGATCCAGCTGCAGATCGCGCACCGTGACCCCCTCCCGGTGACGGCCTCGGACGCCAGCATCGTGCTCTACGGCGACTCGCTCGCCGCCGAGGCGGCCGACAGCTTCCGGGCGGCGCTCGCCGCCGCCGGCGTGGCAGATGTGCGGCTCAACACCTTCGGCGGGACGGCGATCTGCGACTGGTTGGACCGCATGCAGACCGACGCAGCCGTGCTGCATCCGACGGCCGTGGTCGTCGAGTTCAGCGGCAACGCTCTGACGCCCTGCATGAGCGATGCCAGCGGACACTCGCTGTTCGACGACCCAGCGGCGTACCACGAGAAGTACCGGGCCGATGCTCAGGCAGTCCTCGACATCTTCGGCGGCACCGGGACTCGGGTCTACTTCGCCGGCGCGCCGCTCAGCCGGAAGGCCGCCGAGACCGACCCCGCCGGTGCCACCTGGCTCAACGACCTGTACGCGTCGCTCGCCGCCGACAGCGCGGGGCGGGGCCGCTACGTCGACGCCGGCGCCGCCACGCTCCAGGCGAACCGGTGGACGCCGACGCTGCCGTGCCTGCCCGAGGAGCCGTGCACGGGCGGGGTCGACGCCGACGGCACGCCGATCAACGTCGTGCGTGCTCCCGATGGCGGGCACTTCTGCCCGGGTGCGCCCGACGCCACGCGTGGCGTGACCGAGACCTGCCCGGTGTGGTCGAGCGGGGCGTACCGGTACGCCAACGCGATGGCCGCGCCGGTGGTGCGGGACCTGACGGCTGCGGTGTGAGCCGGTGATCTCGGCAAGCACGTCGTTACCATTCGCGGAGCCCCTGTGGAAGATGGATGGTGACGACCGACAGCGATGCGAACGCCGCCCCCGGGTGGTACCAGGACCCGAACGGCGCGCGGGCCTGGCGCTACTGGGACGGCACGCAGTGGACGGATCACGTGTCGGAGTGGCCGGCGGTGCACGAGCCGTCGGCCGAGGAGCGTCTCCACGAGGAGCGCCGGTGGGCCGGCTATGCGAAGTGGGCGTTCGTCGCGCTCGTGCCGTTCCAGATCGCCGGCCAGGTGCTCGGTGCGCTGCAGTTCGAGCGCACGTACCACGGCACGCTGTTCACCGACAACGCGCCGAAGCGCCCGAACATCCTCGAGCCGTTGTCGATCGGCGGGCCACAGCTGCTGTGCGGGATCGCGGTGCTCGGCATCACGGTCGTCCTCGCCTACTGGTGCATGCAGGCGGCGCGCACCGCGAAGGCGCAGGGGATCCCGATCGCGCGCAGCCCGGGTTGGTCGATGGCGGGATGGTTCATCCCGATCCTCAACCTGTGGTGGCCGCCGCAGTCGATCCGGTCGTTCGCCACGGACCGCAACCAGCTTCGGCATGTGATCGGGTGGTGGATCTGCTTCATCGTCGCGACGATCTGCGGCATCGTTGCGGGCTTCGTCGCCGGCACCAACGACTTCGACGCGGCAATCCCGTTCCTCGTCGTGGGCGCGACGAGCGTCCTCTCGTTCGCGCTGCTCGGCGTGCAGGTCGTCGACATGGTGCTCGCCGTGCACGAGCAACCCCTCCGGGAGCTGTCGTAGCGCGGCGGTAGCCTTTTCGCGCCGGGTGCTTAGCTCAGTTGGGAGAGCGCTTCCCTTACAAGGAAGAGGACGGGGGATCGAGGCCCTCAGCACCCACCAGCGTTGCATGACAAGGGTGTCTAGTATCGATGCGCGCGTGAACTCGTTGCACAGCGCTCAGACACCGGATAACTGAGCGAACTCAACCCGCGTTCCACGTCGTTGAGGTGCGGCTCATCACTGTGATCTGGGGTACTTAGCCACGTCGCCCGGTCGGTCAAGGGTCGTTGAGTTCGGCGATAAGGCTCTTGGGTGCGACGATGCGGAACGCGTCTTCGACGATGGCAGCCACCTCGTTCCAATCAATCTTGATCCGGCCCTTCGTGTCGAGGTACACGCCAAGCCAATCCGAAAACGTCCCTTTGGCCGAGGGTGTCGGTTCGAAGAAGCGATCGGGTTCGGTGCCCACCATTTCCTGGGGCACGCCGGGTGGCGCGGGGCACCATAGCGAGATGCGCCCATCGTTACGGTGGTTGTCGTGGTAGTAGCAGAGCGGCCGCTTATCCCGGACGAAGAAGCACACCGCCCCGTGGCTCATCCGCTCGCTTACGTCCGGCAGAGCGAGGGCGATCTTGCGGACACGATTGAGTTCCCGAGCCCCCACGCCTCCGAGTCTCGCGCCACGCGCACTGCGATCCTGTCCACCCACTCACCCCCGAATGCAGAGAATCGACGCGGGCGGAGCGAGTTCCGCGAGCCCAAACCTTGACCTTGCATTCGAGTGCAGGACTTAGTGTCGCGCCAGACCAAGCAGATCGACCGAGCAAGGAGCGCACCATGAGCACGTTCACCCGGGACAACACCGAGATCGCGTGGGAGATCGAGGGTGGCGGCCAGCAGCACAAGGGCGAGGACGGCGGGATGGTCATCGCCCTGGAGCGGTGGAACAAGGGACTCGACACCACCGAGATGTTCGCCGAGCTGCCCAACGGTGCCTGCCAGGAGCAGCACTGGGGCTACATCCTCAAAGGCAGCATGACGATGATCTACACCGACGGCACCAAGGAGACACTCGTGTCGGGCCAGGCGTACTACGTCAAGCCGGGACACAATGGACTCGTTGACGAGGACGTCGACCTCGTCGAGTTCACGCCCGCGAACCAAAGCCCCGACCAGCAGCCAGGCACCAATCTCCTAGGGCGCTGACGCTGTACAACGAGCCCCGGCTGCGGTCTCGCGCTCCTTCGCTCCTGGCGAACCGTCCTGAACCCTGGTTCTGCGCGAGTTAACACAGCGCTCAGGTCCAGATTGCTTACAAGGAAGAGGACGGGGGATCGAGGCCCTCAGCACCCACAAGCATTGCTTTGTAAGGCTCGTTCGACCCTTCGTCGCGCGTCATCGACGAGCACAGCGCTCGGAGTGCGGATTACTGAGCGAGTTCGGGTCTGCACCTCGGACGTCTCGGACGCAGCACGAGCCCTGTCGGTGAGATGGTGTACTTGCGTGCAGCCAGGTGCTCCGAGCGGGGGGTGAGAACTGGCCGAGTTGCCGACGGGCACGGTGACGTTTCTGTTCACCGATCTCGAGGGTTCGACGCGCCTGTGGGAGGCGCACCCCGAGGAGATGCGGGGTGCGTTGGCACGCCATGACGCGATCCTGCGCGAGGCGGTCGAGGCGAACCGGGGCCATGTGGTGAAGACGACCGGCGACGGATTGCATGCTGTCTTCAGCGTCGCCGGTGATGCAGTTGCGGCGGCCGTCGATGGTCAGCTCGGGCTCGCCGCGGAGCCGTGGGCGGCGGCGCCGCTGTTGCGGGTGCGGATCGGTGTCCACACCGGGGCGGCTGAGGAACGGGGCGGCGACTATTACGGACCGGCGGTCAACCGGGCGGCACGAGTGGCAGCCGCAGCGCACGGTGGCCAGATCGTGGTCTCCCACGCGACCAGGAGCTCGTTCGCGACGTTCTGTCGTCGAAGGTGGGTGTCATTGATCTGGGTGAGCATCGTCTGCGTGATCTGTCGCGGGCGGAACGAATCTTCCAGCTCACTCATCCGGATCTCGCCGTCGACTTTCCACCGCTGCGTTCCTTGGACCGCTACCGCACCAACCTTGTGGCCCAGTCGAACGTCTTCGTCGGACGAGACGATGAGCTCGTACGCGTGGCCGAGGCGTTGCGCGGGTCGCTGTTGGTGACGTTGACCGGTGTCGGGGGGGTGGGCAAGACCCGCTTGGCTTTGCAGGCCGCAGCCGAGTCGCTGCCGGGATTTGTGGACGGCGCCTGGGTGGTGGAGTTGGGCAGTACCGCGAACCCGAGTGAGGTGGATGAGGCGGCGGCGTCTGCACTCGGTCTGACCGCGTCGCCGGGTCGGAGCCTTCGTAGTGCGCTGCTCGAGTACCTGCGGGACCGGCAGCTGCTCTTGGTGTTGGACAACTGCGAGCATCTCGTTGGACCGGTTGCAGAGCTCGTCGAGTTGATCAATGCGACATGTCCCGATGTGCACGTACTCGCGACGAGTCGCGAGGGTCTCGCGATCGTGGGAGAGCGGCTGCTCGCGATCCCGCCACTCGCCCTCGCGACCGGTGCCACGCTCGACGAGGTCGCCGCGGCCGACGCGGTTCGCCTGTTCGTCGAGCGCTCATCGGGCGTCAGTGAGTCGTTTCGGCTCGATGCGAGCAACGCGCCGGTCATAGCCAATCTGGTCCGTCGCCTCGACGGCATCCCCCTTGCCCTCGAGCTCGCCGCCGCCCGGATGCGCTCGATGGCGCCGGCCGACATCCTCGGCCACCTCGACCAGCGCTTCCGGCTCTTGACCGGAGGCCGCCGGACCGCGCTCAGTCGCCAGCAGACGCTGCGTGGCGCGGTCGATTGGTCCTATGAGCTGCTCGACGACCCGGCGCGAATCCTGTTTCGCCGGTTGGGCGTGTTCGTGGGTGGCTTCGACCTCGCCGCGGCGGAACACGTCGGCGGCGGCGCGCCGATCGCGGCGGCGGATGTCGCGGACGAGATCCAAAAGCTCGTCGAGCGGTCGCTGGTTCAGGCCGACACGTCGCGGGCGCCGGCCCGGTATCGCCTGCTGGAGACCCTGCGCGACTACGCCGTCGATCGTCTCAACGAGGCCTCCGAACTCGACGAGGTGGCGCGTCGGCACGCTGACTCCTTCGTCGCGTTCGCACAGCAAGCTGGAGCAGGTCTTCGCGGTCCCGACGAGGTGCATTGGAGCGACCGGCTCGAGGAGGAGCTCGACAATGTGCGGGTTGGCGTGAGTTGGCTCGTGGGAGTCGGCGACGTCGACACCGCCATGGAAGCGGTGACCTCGCTGACCGAGTTCTTTGTGCGCCTCCCTGCCCCGCTCGGCGCCATCGCCGCTGACGTCGCCGCGATGGAAGTCGCCGCAGAGCACCCGCTGCGTCCGGTGGCGCTGGCGAGCGCCGCCTGGCACGTGCTTCAGCACGATGGGGACAGGGCATCCGCACTCCAAATCGCTTCGGATGCCGTCGATGCGTCGTCTCCCGAACCCTGCGGGGCTCGCTGTCGAGCGCTGTCCGCGCTCTCCGGCATCGCAGCGGAGGGTGGCGACGTCGACCGCGCCCTCCCGATCGCTCGACAATGGCTCACCGAGGCCGAGTCGCTCGGCGACCGATGGGAGATCCTCGAGGCGCTCACCACCATTGGCCTCCAGGCAGGTGCCTTCGGCAACGAGGCGGCTGCGAGGATCCCGGCCGAGCGGGCCGTGGTGCTCGCCGACGAGATGGGGAGCCCGAGCCTCCGGGCCTTCAGCCGCTTGGCCCTCGGGCTTGCACTCGCTCCCCACGACGAAACCGAGGCGCGACGTCTCCTCGAGGAGGCGCGCCGCCTCTCGGTCGAGGCCCGCAGCGACTTGGCCGAGACCGTGGTGCTCGGGGTGCTCGGCGAGCTCTACGCGAACCTGGGTGAAGATGAGCTCGCGGCCGCGGCCGTCTGTACCTCGGTTGCGCGTGCCCACGCCGGCGGTCACCGCTCCATGTTCGAAGGCCAGGTCCGCACGCTCGCGGTCATGTTCGCTCGCGTGGGGCAGAACGACGGCGCGCTCCTCCTCGACGCCTGGGCTGATCTCCACGACGTGCCCCACAGCTGGGGCAGGGCCTTTCAATTCGACGCCGCGGCGGTGCTCGATCGGCTCCGCGACACCCAGAGCAGAGAACAACGCGACCAAAGACGCCGCCCGCGCCGCGACACTCGACGCGGCAGCGATCCTCGCGCTCGCGCGAGCAAGCATCGACGCCCTCGAAACGACACGCCCGGCGATCGAAGAGACCCGATAACTCGCGGTCGTTCGCTCCTGACGGTCCGTTGCGGAACCCTGGTTCTGGCGAGTTAGCACAGCGCTCAGGTCCAGATTGCTTACAAGGAAGAGGACGGGGGATCGAGACCCTCAGCACCCACCAGCGTTGCATCACAAGGCTGTCGAGTTTTCGATGCGCGCCTGCGCTCGTTGCACAGCGCTCAAAGAGTGGATAACTGAGCGAACTCAACTCGCGTTCCGCGCCGTCCGGGCGCACTCAATCGCGTGATCTGGTGTACTTGGCCCGAGGCAGGTGCGTTGAGCGGGAGTGAGAGCTTGGCCGAGTTGCCGACGGGGACGGTCACGTTCCTCTTCACGGACCTCGAGGGCTCCACGCGGTTGTGGGAGCAACACCCCGTGGCCATGAAGGCGGCGCTGGCACGGCACGACGCGATCCTGCGCGACGCGGTCGAGTCGAACGAGGGTCACGTAGTCAAGACGACCGGGGACGGAGTCCACGCGGTGTTCGCAACGGTGCATGACGCGGTCGATGCTGCGCTCGCTGCACAGGACGCTCTCGGCCAACTGAAGCTCGCGCCGGCGCCGGCTCGATGCGCTCTGTCGTCCGTGCTGTGTTCTCTGATGTACTTGGGTCCGCTTGTAATGGGTTCGTGAGGGGGGTGCGAGTTTGGCCGCGTTGCCCACGGGGACGGTCAGCTTCCTGTTTACCGACCTTGAGGGTTCGACGCGCCTGTGGGAGCAGCATTCCCGACCGATGCAGGGTGTTTTGGCGCGCCATGACGCGATCCTTCGAGCGGCGATTGAGGGGCGCGACGGCCACGTCGTGAAGACGACCGGTGACGGGTTCCTCGCCGCGTTCGCGACGCCCGTTGATGCGATCGCGGCCGCGGCGGACGCGCAGCGATCGCTGGCGCAGGAAGAGTGGGGCGAGACGGGGCCGTTGAAGGTACGGATCGGGGTGCACACGGGGAACGCCGAGAGCCGCGACGGCGACTACTACGGACCGGCGCTCAATCGGGCCGCGCGGCTCATGGCATCCGCCCACGGCGGGCAGATCCTGGTCTCGCACGTGACCAGTGAGCTCGTCGGTGAGGACCTCCCGTACGGGCTTTCGCTCCTGGACCTGGGTGAGCATCGCCTCCGTGACCTGTCGCGCCCCGAACGCGTCTCCCAGCTGTGTGGTCCCGGCCTCGAGCGTGAGTTCCCGCCGCTGGTGTCGGAGCGCGCCGTCCCCGGCAACCTCCCGGCGCCGCTGAGCTCGTTCGTCGGGCGGGAAGCCGACCTCGTCGAGGTCGCCGAAGCGCTCGCGTCGGCGCGGATCGTCACGCTGGTTGGTGTCGGTGGCATCGGTAAGACGAGGCTCGCGCTGCAGAGCGCCGTCGCGGCAGCTTCGCAATTTCCGTGACGGTGCGTGGTGGTGTGAGCTGGCCGGCGTTCGCGACGTCGACACCCTGCCTGAGGCGCTTGCCGGCGCGTTCGCCGTCGCGCCACGCGATGGGATGACCGCGACCGAGACGCTGCTCGAGTTCCTCCACGCGAAGGACCTGTTGTTGGTGCTCGACAACTGCGAGCACCTGGCCCGGCCGGCGGCTGCGCTTGTGCGCAAGATCGAGGAAGCGTGCCCGCGTGTACGGGTGCTGGCGACCAGCCGTGAAGGTCTCAAGGTCGCGGGTGAACAGTTGGTGATGGTGGTCGCGCTCGACGTGCCCGACGACGACGGCAGTGTCGACGCGATTCGTGGAAGCGATGCAGTACGGCTCTTCGTGGAACGCGGCCGTGCGGTCCGCCCTGACTTCGCGCTCGACGACGGCAACGCCGCGACGGTGGCGAGCCTGTGCCGGCGGCTCGACGGGTTGCCGCTCGCCATCGAGCTCGCAGCGGCGCGCCTCGCCGTTCTGACCCCCGACGAGCTGGCGCGGCGGCTCGACCAGCGCTTCCGCCTGCTCACCGGTGGCGAGCGGACCGCGGTCGAGCGCCATCAGACGCTGCGCGCCGCGGTCGACTGGTCGTACGAGCTCTTGGAACCGGAGGAGCAGGAGCTCTTCGACCGCCTGAGCGTGTTCGCGGGCGGGTTCGACCTTGACGCAGCCGAGACGGTCTGCTCCGGCGAGGGGATCGACGCGGCCGATGTCTTCGACCTGCTCGCCTCGCTCGTGACCAAGTCGCTCGTGGTCGCGGAAGTCGAGTCGGGTGAGACGCGGTACCGCCAGCTCGAAACACTCCGACAGTACGCACAGGAGCACCTGGCGGAGTCGGAGGTCAACCACCCGATCCGCGGCCGCCACGCGCAGTACTACGCGGAGCTCGGCGAGCTCGTCGCCGCCGGGCTGTCCGGGGCAGACGAAGCCCGGTGGGTCGCACGCTTGACACTCGAGGCCGGCAACCTCCAGAGCGCGCTCAGCTGGGCACTCGGTAACGCCGACGTCGACACCGCGCTCCGGCTGACGACCTTGGGCGATCGAAGTCCCCACGTGGAGGTCACCGAAGTGGGCCGCGGTCTACGCGCCGGCGCCGAAGCGGCGCTCGAGCTCCCGGGCGCGGCCTCGCACCCGCTCTCCGTGCCCGCCATGGTCCAGGCGGGCCTGCACGCGGCGATTGGCGGGCGAGACATCGAACAAGCCCGAGCGTGGTGCGACCGCGCCCTCGCGGAATGTCGGACCCAGCGCGCGGAGCCGGGCGTGGCGTACTGGCTGTTGCTGGGCGGGCTTGCCGTCCACGATGGCCGCGACGACGACGCGCGTGACGCAAATGAACAGCGGGTCGCACGCTGCCGCGCCGTGGGCGACGATCTCCAGCTCCTCGAGGCCCTGGGCGGGTGGGCGGCGATCCGCCCCGATCGCGATCGTGAACGGGCGCGAGCCGCAGCCGAGGAGGTCGTCGCGCTTGCACCCCGCGTGGTCAATCCGCGCGCCAAGGTCCAAGCGCTCAGCTCAGCCGGCTTCGCCATCGCGGTCGACGATCCTGATCGCGGGCTCGAGCTGGCACACGAGGCGCTGACGATCGCCGAGGAGTCAGGTCTGCGCGGCTTCGGGATCACCAAAGCCATCGCGGCCGGGATGGCCGCTCGCCGTGGACACACGAACCGGGCGCTACGGCTCTTCGCCGCGGCTCTCGCCGACCTCCGCTGGGAGGGAGCGCCCGCGGCGCTGCACGACGGCATCCTCGGCACGCTGTGCGGCCTCCTCGCCGAGGACGACCCCGAGGCCGCCGCGGTCATGCAGGGTGCCGCGGAGCGCAGCCTCGGATCGAACATGCCGAGCGAGTACTCGGTCGAGCAGTATGCGCTGGCCACGGCACTCCTCGAAGAGCACCTCGGTCCTCGCAGGCGCACCGAGTTGAACAACCGCGGCCGCGCGATGGACGCGACGGAGAGCACCGACTTCGCGCTGGCGATCATCGAACATGCGATCGCCGATCGAGCCCCAGACCGCGACTAGCTCCGATTGTCAAGTGCAGGGTCATTCCATCAGCCCAAGGGATGCTCGCGATTCTCGATACGGAGACCCGATAACTCGCGCCACTTCGCTCGAGCGGACCCGTTGTTGGGCCTGGTTCTGCGTGGGTTAGCACAGCGCTCAGGTCGAAATTGCTTACAAGGAAGAGGACGGGGGATCGAGCCCCTCAGCACCCACCAAGCGTTGCTCCGTCAACGCTTTCCGACTCAGTGCGTGGCGCGTCATCGACGAGCACAGCGCTCGAAGAGTCGATAACTCGCTGTTGTTCTATCGAGTTGGAGGACGTGCTGCGTAACCATTCACCTCGGTCAGCGCTCGTTACCTACGAACTCCCTGAGCGTCACGCCGTGGTCGACGGCAATCATCTCTGCAGCTTTCTCGCCGATCATGATCGACGCTGCGTTCGTATTTCCGCTGACCACGTTGGGCATGATGCTCGCGTCGGCGACGCGAAGGTTGGCAACACCGTCGACGCGAAGCCGCTCGTCCACGACGCTTCCCATCCGGCAGGTGCTCGTCGGGTGATACACGGTCGTCGAGTAGTGACGAGCGATGTCCTCGAGCAGCGCGTCGCTGAGGACCTGGCCGTCGGCGTATCCGTGTTTGGCTGCAAGCTCGGGTGGAACGATGGGTGGTCCTATCTCGCGATGCGCCGGCCAGTTCGCGACGACGTCGAGTGCCCGCCGGATGATCGCGATCATCACGCGGATGTCGTGCGGGTCGTCGTAGTAGTTCATGCGGATGTCAGGATCCTCTGCAGGATCGGCGCTCGCGAGAACGATCTCGCCCTCGCTGTGAGGTTGCACAGGGTTCGCGAGAACGACGATCGACTGGGCATCGGGAGCGAGCCGTGCCGCAGGGTCACCGAAGTACTCCTCGGGATCGATTCGAAACAGTGCGCGCCACGCCTCGGCGTTCAGGGCGCACACAAAGAAGGCGAGTTGCGCGTCATGGGTGTGATCGTCCCCGAGCCCCGTAGAGAACCACGCGCAGGCGTCGTACAGCGACGAGGAAGCAAGACCTGTTCCGGTGTTCGACCACTCCGACAGCTGCCGCTCGGCTTCCGCTTTGAGCGCTTGGAGCTCTTCGGGCATGGCGCCGTCGTCGGCGGGATCGGTGGGCAGTGGTCCCGCCGGCGCGCGCAAGACGTCGGGTCCCATCGTGAGCGCGACCTCGTTCATTGAGACGCCAACTCCCGGCGCCGGGAAGATGAGGCCCACCTGAAGGTGGTCCTTCAAGTGCTTCCCGACATCGGGAGAGTCGAGTTGGCATGCAACGCCGACGCCCTCGAGCTCGCTCCGGGGCCCGACACCTGACAGCAGAAGGACGTGCGGAGAGCCAATCGCACCTGCGCTGAGGACTACTTCCTTGTCCGCGAGCACCACGACCGTGTCGGAACCGGCAGTGCGATACTCGACACCTCGTGCAGTGAGCCGATCGCCATCGCCTTCGAGCAGCACTCGCGTGACCTGGGCTCCGCTGATGATCTCGAGGTTGGGGCGACGCTCGGTCTCCCCCTCGAGAAACGCGTGGTACGTGCTCGAACGCTTCCCGTGACGGGTGGTCGTCTGCAAGAGTGAAACGACACCAGTCGGTTCACCTCGGTCACGGCCGTTGTAGTCACCGACCGGAATTCCGGCAGCGACCGCGGCTTCTACAAACTCCCGTGCGCCCGTGAGAACCGGTGCGCGCACCGACACGCCGAGCGGACCCGTAGTGCTGTGCGCGTCCACATCCACGACGATGTCGCCGCTGGCCGCGAACCCCTCGCTCTTCTTGAAGTACTCCAGGGCGTCGGCGTAGCACCAGCTCGACGACCCTTCGCTGGCCCAAGAGTCGAAATCTCCCGGATGGCCGCGCACATATGCCATGTAGTTCATCCCGGAAGAACCACCGAGCATCTTGCCGCGCGGCATCTGCATCCGGCCATCTCGCAGTCCGAGGCCGGCCTTTCCCGCATCGGCCGTGAACATCCAGTCGGTCTCGGGGTTCAGCTGGAGCTCTGCACACGCGACCGGCATCAGCTCCACCTCCGGCGGCCGGCCACCGGCCTCGACGAGTGCGACCCTGCACGTCGGGTCCTCCGAGAGCCGAGCGGCGATCACCGCGCCCGCCGATCCTGCACCCGACGACCACGAAATCGAACCGCTGCCGCGACATGGCTGCTCCTCGTTCACAACCGAGTCGGTTCGCAGGATCCTGCCACACGCGCCCCCGGCGCGGATCGTTGGTCGACGGCGACTACGTGGAAGTACCGGGCCAGTTCTCTAGGAGGAAGAGATCAGGAGTCGTGTTGGCATAGAACCTCCTCCTGCACTAACGCAGCGGGCGGAACGCGGCCCGAAGTTCGGTCGCGAACAGCTCGGGTTCTTCCCAAGCGGCGAAGTGGCCGCCCTTGTCGACCTCGTTGAAGTAGGCGAGGCCGGGGTAGACGGTCTCGACCCAGCTGCGCGGGGAAGCCCAAATCTCGCCGGGGAACGTCGTGAAGCCGACCGGAACCGAGACCGGCGGAGGAGGCTGACCGCTCGCAAGCGCTGCGGCCAGCGCGTGTCCGTCCTCCCAGTACGACCGGGCCGCCGACGCTGCGGTGCCGGTCAGCCAGTACAGCGTGATGTTGTCGACGATGTTGTCCCGGGTGAGATTGCCCACGGGCTCGCCGTCGACGAACGCGCGGGAAATCTTGTAGTAGCTGTCCGTGTCGTGGTCGAGCAACCAGGCCGCCAGCGCGACCGGTGAATCCAGGAGGGAGTAGCCGATCGTCTGCGGCCGGGTTGCCATCTCGAGGAAATAGCCGAAGCCGTCCTCCCTGAACGTCGCGAACGCCTCGGCCGCTGTGCGTTCCTGTTCGGATTCCTTGGGCAGTAGGTCGCCGATTGCGAGCACGGCCGTGAGCAGGTTCAGGTGATAGCCGACCAAACCCTCGACCCCCTGGCGGCCCATCAGGTCCGTGACGAGGGCACCCACGTCGCCGCCCTGGGCGACGTAGCGGGTGTACCCGAGGCGGTGCATCAGCTCCGCCCACGCACGTGCGGTGCGGCCGGACTCCCAGCCGAGCTCGGCCGGCTCGCCCGAAAAGCCGTAGCCAGGCAAGGACGGCAGTACCAGGTGGAATGCGTCCTCGGGCGTCCCGCCGTGCGCGGTCGGATCGGTCAGCGGGCCGACGGTCTCCAGCAGCTCGACGACCGAGCCGGGCCAGCCGTGCGTCATGATCAGCGGCAACGCGTTCTCGTGCCGGGACCTGACGTGGATGAAATGGATCTCGACCCCGTCGATCTCGGTTCTGAACTGCGGAAGCGCGTTCAGTCTCGCCTCGCACCTGCGCCAGTCGTACTCGCTCGTCCAGTAGCGGGCGAGCTCCCGCAGCGTCGCCAGCTGCACCCCCTGCGATCGGTCGTCGACAAGCTCCTCGCTGGGCCAGCGCGTCGCCGCGACGCGCCGGCGCAAGTCGTCGATCTGCTCCTCTGGAATCTCGATCTGGAACGACGGAATCTCGGTCATGGTGTCGACGGTGGGCTCATGACGCCTCCTTGTCGGTGACTGTCGCCAAGCGTGCCCTTCTGCTCTGCACGTCGCAACCCGTCGAAGACCTTCGAGACCTGAACCTTGCCGAGAGCAGCGCGACTCACAGCTTTCCCGACCATCTCTTCAGAATCGACCTGACGAACAGGTTTCGTCGTCAGGTGTGACCCACCCGGAGAGGTCACCCGCCGACAGTCGATAACTCGCGCTGATTCGGTCCCGGCGGTGCGTTGTCGGGGGTTGCTTCTGCGTGAGTTAGCGCAGCGCTCAGCGCCGGAGTGCTTACAAGGAAGAGGTCGGGGGTTCGAGCCCCTCAGCACCCACACCAGACTCGAGTAATGGCTCGGAGATCCGCCGGGCGAGTCGCGTGCGATGATGCGCGTCGGAGATCGGGAGAGAACCGGAGGCATCGCCATGGAGGAGCACATTCGAATCGCGACCTACGCAATCAAGAAGGGAACGCCCGAAGAGCTCGCTGAGATCGCAAGGACGGGAATGCTGCCCATCTATAAGTCGCAGCCAGGCTTCGTCCGTTACGGGGTCGTGTTGCTCGACGACGGCAAGGCCGCCTCGGTCAGCGTCTGGGAGACGCACGCCGAAGCCGAGGCTGCGAACGTCGCTGCCGCCGACTTCGTGGCGAAGAACATGGCCGATCTGGTCGAGCTCGACACCACGCATGTCGGCGACTACTTCTTCGACGAAACTGCTTGAGTCGAAGGGCAGCACGTGGTGCGGGGATCGGAACGCCGGCACCCAGATCAGCCTCGCCCCCAAAGTCGTGGGCAGCCGGGAACGATCGATTCCGAGAGGCCCGATAACTCGCGCTCTTTCGCTCCTGCCGGTCCGTTCTGAAGCCTGGCTCTGCGCGAGTTAGCACAGCGCTCGGGTCCGGATTGCTTACAAGGAAGAGGTCGGGGGTTCGAGCCCCTCAGCACCCACCAGCGTTGCGTGACGAGGGTTGGTTCGACACGTCGTGCGCGTGATCCACGAGCACAGCGCTCGAACAGTCGATAACTGGGCGCCGGGGGAGCGGGTAGCTGACGGTTATCGACTCCGGCGGGCTGTCGTCCGTCCTATCGGGAAGCGTCGAGTTGTTGCGGGATGCGTGCGGTCGGGGCATCCGTCAGGAGATGGCTTTTGCCTTGAGCGTGCGGTCTTGTCTTTGGACAACTACTGCTTCGGCGGCATCAGTGTCGTGTTGCGCTGTGGACATTCGGCCACGAGGACGAGGAGCACACGCATCGCGTGGCCGTCCCAGAAGGGCATGCCAAGGGTCTAGCGCTAGCCGTACAGTTCGCTGCGTGACCACGGAGACCTGCTACACGCGCAACGGCGACTTGTCGATTGCATACCGCACAATCGGTAAGGGTTCGCGGGACATCGTCGTCGTCTCGAACTGGTTCACGAACTGCGATGTGCTGCCGGAGCTTCCGCCTTTTCGGGACTGGATCGACGCTATGACGGCACTGGGCCGGCTCGTCTTCTTCGACCAACCAGGCGCAGGTGCCGTCCGATCCGGTCATGACGGGCTCACTTCCAACGCTTCGAGCAATGGACCGACAGCATCACCGCAGTCCTCGACGATCTCGAGACCTCAGAGGCCGTCCTCGTCACGGTCGACGGCGCCTTCGCGACCGGCGCATTGTTCGCCGCCACCCATCCGGCTCGTACGACGGCATTGGTCGTGCTTGAGGGCGGCGCCTCCACGACTCCCGCGCCCCAGGGGCCGGACACACGCTGGGTATTCACGACCATCTGGGACCCGGAGAGCCGCAACGCATCCTCAACCCGGAGATGCCGTGGAACGAGGAAGCTTCGAGCAGTGTTCGCCGACATGAGCGTCTCACGGCGAGTCCGAAGATGGCCGAGCTGTTGATCTCGCTCATGGGTCAGCTCGACGTCCGCGACATCCTGCCGTCGATCCGTGTGCCGACCCTCGTGCTCCCACAACTCCGGAGACCAGATCTTCCCTGTCGGACCGCGGCAGGTACATCGCGGAGCAGATCGAAGGTGCGCGGTACGTCGAGTTCTCGGGCCGCAACGGTCTATGTTTTCGTCGAGCCGAATGGCGCCGGTGCTTCGAGGAGATCAGCGAGTTCCTCACCGGCAACCGTGCCGCCGTCGACAAGATCGAGTGCTTGCCACCGTGCTCTTCACCAACATCGTCGACTCGACACGAGCGCGCCGCGATGGGCGACCGGGCTTGGCGCGCACTTCTCGATGCGCACGACGCGGTGGTGCGGGCGCAGGGCCGCGCGTCGGTAGCGAGGTCAACACTTCAGGCGACGGGTTCCTCCGACCTTCGACGGGCCGCAGCGAGCGATCCGCTCCGCGATGTCGATCGCGATGCGGTGAAGCCGCTCGATCTCGAGGTTCGGGCCGGATTGCACACCGGCGAGTGCGAGTTGCGAGGCGACGACATCGGCGGGATCGCGGTGCACATCGGGGCACACGTCTGCCATCTTGCCGGACCGAGCGAGGTGTTGGTCTCAGGAACGCTGCCGCGACCTCGTTGTCGGTTCGGGACTCGAATCGAACGAGCGCGGTGAGCACGAACTCAAGGGCGTCCCGGGCGAATGGCGCCTCTTCGCCGTCGCCGCCTCAACACGTAGACCCATCAGTTCGCGGATACCGTCCTGCGCCGCGCTTCTGAGCGGTGCAGTTCCAGAGAGTCGAATGCCTCACGCGCCCTTCGGTCGCGCCAATGCCACGGCAAAGCTTGGGCTTGAGTGACGCAGCAGAGGAAGCCCTCGGCTACGAGCAGTACCAGCGCCTCTTCGCTCGCGGTGCGGCCATGTCGTATGAGGAGGTGCTCGAGTTCGCGCCCGACCACGTGCAACAGGCGGTCGAGGTGACCACCACTTCCTGACCCACGCTCCCGAGTTGGCGCGCTCGGACGTCGTTCAAGATGCTGCAAGGTCATCGGATTGCTGTGCCACGATCTGATCGTGGGGGGGTTCGATGTCGTGGTGGTGGGTGGCGGATCGTCGTCGGGCAGCAACGTTGGCGGGACGCCTTTCGGAGGTGGAGTCGCGTTCGGTGCTGGTTCTGGAGGCGGGACCCGAGTACCGCAGCGTCGACACGCCCCCGTTCATTCGGCGTCGTCTTCCGGTTTCGGTCGTCCGGGCGGACTCCCCCTACCAGTGGGGAAGCCTCGGGTCAGGCTGACGGCCGGGCAGTCTGAGCAGCCGTATCCGCAGGGTCGGGGTGTTGGGGGCACGTCGGCGATCAATGCCCTC
>CAVSWW010000006.1:0-21267 GCA_963731815.1 uncultured Acidimicrobiia bacterium
GCGGACGGCAAGGCCGAGATCCGCGAGACGCTCCGAGGCCACGGGCTCACACCGACTGACGACCCGGACGTCCTGTGGAACTTCGAGAAGTTCCTGATCGGCAAGGACGGGAGCGTCGTCGCACGCTCTCGCCTGCCGTGCACGCCCGACGACCCGACCCTGGTGTCCAGCGATCGAGACCGAGCTCACGAAGTAGCGAGTTCAGCCGCGGGCCTCGTACGGGGCGTCGGTACGCGGCGCATCGACCAGTGTCGTCGAGCGACTGGCGGTAGCGGACGCACCCGCGCAGGAACTCGGGCCAGATCGGAACGATCGGCACCGGATCGGTGGCGTCGGGTAGCAGCGCCTGGAGCTGCGGGTGGTGCCGGCGCAAGCCATGGCCCGTGCTGTCGCGGTGCTGTCGGATCCCAGCGCGGAGCTTCAGCACCTCGTCGACGAGCTCGTCGCGCGAGAGCGAGGAGAGCCGCGCCATCGGGGACGCTCATCCCGATGCCGGTGGCGCAGCGTTGCGCGCTTCGATGGCCTTGACGGTCTTTGCCAGCGCCTTCCGACAGGACGCGCTTGCCGAGAACCCCGAGCCCGAGCCCGAGCACGCGTCCCTTGAAGTTCTTGCCCTCGCGGACCACGACGACGTCGACTTCGGTCGTCCCGTCGGGCTGCGGCGTGAAGGTGTAGGTGTGGCCCGAGGCGCCTCCCCACATGTTGGAGTCGGTGGTCGTCATGCACGACGCGGTCGGGATCGGACCAGTCGTAGTGCAGGCGTTCCCAGATGCCGCCCGAACCTTCGGTGACGTCGGCGTGGTCGGGGCCCTGGTCATGCACCTCGAGGTACGTCGTCGGCGCTGTTGCCGAAGAGCTCCGAGCGGCCCGGCCCGAAGTCGGTGAGCCCGGCGACGAACTGCTCGGGCGTCGAGGTGGTCGTCTCGTGGAGGTGGATCGTGGACATCGTCTTCTCCTGGATCGTGTGGTGTGTCAGCGCCCCGGGAGCCGGGTCTTGATCTCCTGAAGGATCCAACCGTTGCCGTCGGGATCGCTGAAGGGCACGAATGACGAGTAGGAGCTCCCGTTGGGGTCCGGCCCCGGCACGCGACCGGCGGTCCCGCCGTGGTGGAACACGCCGCCCTCGTCGTGGAACACCTCGCTCACCTCGACGCCCCGACCGACGAGGTCGGCGCGGGTCGCGTCGAGGTCCCACACCACGAGGTGCAGGTCCTGCGCTGCGCCCGGGCTCGCCGTTGCCAGGCCAGTACCGAAGATGATCGAGCACTGCGAGCCAGGTGGTGTCGCCTCCACCACTCGGAAGTCGTCGCCGACGGGGAAGTCGGCGTCGACTCGGAACCCCAAGGCGGTCTCGTAGAAACCCTTGGCGCGGTCGACGTCCGAGACCGGCACCACGATGACCTCGAGCCGCATCTCCAGGGGCAGGGGGCTCGGCGTCGGGCTGTCGGCTCCGCTCGCATCGACGGCGCTCATCGCGTCCTCCGGTGATCGTGTGGAGTGCACGATCCCACGTCTCGTCGACTCTCGCACCTGGGACCGCACGCCACGGACGAGCAGACTCGCGCAGGAAGCACACGACCCCCCGTCCGAGGTGGTTCTTTCATGGCCGAGTTCCCCATGCCCGCAACAGGCTTCGTGCTGACGCACTTCGTCGTGGCCGCCGACGTCGAGCGCTCCCGGCGCTTCTACACCGACGTGCTCGGCGGCGAGACGGTGAGGACCGGCGAGCCGACCTATGTCGCGCTCGCCAACAGCTGGATCATCATCAACGTCGGAGGAGGTCCGACCGACGACAAGCCGACCGTCACGCTGGAGACCCCCCGCGATCTCGATCGCACCGACAGCTTCCTCAACATCCGGGTCGCCGACATCAGGTCGCTCTACGCCGAGTGGAGCGCCCGCGGCGCCGAGTTCCTGACGCCGCCGAAGGTGCACCCGGCCGAGATCCGCTGCTACCTCCGCGATCCCGACGGCCATCTCATCGAGGTGGGGCAGAACACACGCCCACCGAGTAGCGAGCGGCGGTCCTCACCGGAAGCGAGGGTCGTTCCCTGCTCGGGTGTCGACCTTCAGGTGCAGCGCGTCGGCGACAGCACCCCAGTCGACGTAGGAGAAGCTCTTCGGGTCGCGGTAATCCTCCACGTCCACGCCGGTCTCCGGTTCGTCGTGGCTGACCAGGAGGCCCAGGCCGTACTGCATGGCGGCACCATGTCAGGCCACTCCGAACTCGCAGGTACGAAGAGGTGAACCTCGGCGAACCCTTCGGTTGCGTCCTTTACCTGGCGCCGAGCGTGAGCAGACGGATCGAACTGCGGCTCGAACGCCGGGTCGGCGCGGCGCACGTGCTCGGCGCCGAGGACGACCGCTTCCGCGATCGGAAAGCCCTCGCTGTAGTTCGCACAGACGAAGTTCCGGAACGTCGACTGCGGGTGCGCCCCACTCGGTATGAACTTCCCGGCCTGCCGCTGAGTTCATCGACGTCTGATCGCGTCATCCGAATCTCCCAACTTCTCGAGGCCAACGAGCACATCGACACGTCATGTCCGCCTCGGGCGTCGACCAAACATCGCGATGATTCGGGCTCGAGCGCGCCGATTCCGCGGGATGACCGAGCCGTTGCGTCAGCGGGCGGCGGGCTGGAACAGTTCGACGACGTTGCCGGCGGGGTCGAGGAGCAGGATCTGCTTGCCGCCCGGACCTTCGACGATGTCGTTGCGGAAGGTGCGCCCGCGTCGCGGAGTCGTGCGACCTCGACGTCGAGGTCGTCGACGATGAAGTGGATGCGATTCCAACCTCCGGGCCCCGGCTTCTCGCCATCGGCCATCGGTCGTCCCGCCGAGCTCTTCGGTCCTGAGAGCAGGAGGCGGAGGTTCCCGCGCTGGACGTCCGCGAACGCGGGCGCCGCGCTGCTGAGCACCTCGAAGTCGAAGAGCTTCGTGTAGAAGTCGAGTGCAGTCTCGACGTCGTCGACCATGTATCGAACGTTCACGGTCTCATCGTTGGGCATACGTGGACCTCCTCGTTGCCTTCTTGGTCGTGGGCATGGCATTCGGGTCGGAGAGCAGGAAGCTGATGCGCGTCTCGAGCTCGTCGGCGGTGCGTCGGAACGCGGGATAGGACGCGCGGTTCGTCGAACCGGCGAGCGTGGGGTCGGCGATGCTCCAGTGCACGAGGCGCGGCCCGGACGGGAACTCCGGACAGACCTCGCGCACCTTGTCGCACAACGTGATGACGAGGTCGAAGCGCTGCGCTCGGTATTCGTCGAGGTGCTTCGTGCGGTTGGCGCTGATGTCGATCCCGCGGGCCCGCATGACTCGCACCGCGTTCGGGTGGAGTGGCTTGGGATGGCTACCTGCGCTCACGGCGTCGATCGTTCCGTCCGAGAGCTCCTCGAGGAGCGCGGCTGCGATCTGAGAGCGCGCGCTGTTGCCGGTGCACAGGAACAGCACGTGTGGTCTCGGACGTCGCGTCGCGGGCGCTCCGTGCGCTGCCGGCACGAGCCAGAGTGCGGGATGCAGCGATCCGCCCGCGGTCTGCAGCTCGTCCCGGCAACGAGTCAGATCGATCGCGTAGTAGCTGTCGCGACCGTCCGCGGAGCTGCGCCGCGAGCTGACGAGTCCGCCGTCACGCAGCAGTCGGAGGTGGTACGAGACGAGGTTCTGCGGTTCGCCCACGAGCTCGGTGAGCTCTCGCACGGCGCGGTCGCTCAGCGTCAGCTCCTGGAGCAGTCGCCACCGCACCGGATGTGCGAGCAGCCGCACGAACGCAGGAGGGTTCTCGCCCACGCGACCAACTTAGGCCCCGCCAGCCGATCCATCAAATCGGATTGATGCTTCTGGGGCTCAGGGTAGGGAGAGGTTCACGGTCGGGTCTTCGCCGGGCGTGTTGACGGCCGTCTCGACGGCCTCGCGCCCGTCGACCTCGAACCGGATCGCAGCGCCGAGCTCGCAGCCGGCGATCGAGTCGGGACCGACCACGTCCATGCTGAACCCGACGAAGTTGTCGATGCGTCGAGTCGTCGCGACCGGCACCTGGTCGTGCCGATGTATGCCGCTACGTCGGCGCCGGGCGGCAGCCGCCGGCCCCGTCGGTCGAAGATCTCGCCGGCGAACCCGGCGAGCGGACCGACGCCGCCGGTGGGTGCGCCGATCGAGAACGTCGGGTCGAAGGGCACGGTCCTGCCCCTCCCGGGCCAGGGCAGCGAGCGCGTGCTGTAGACGATCTGGTCCTGCACGAACGTCCAGAGGAAGACCTCGCCACCCGGCGCGCCGCATCCCCTCGAAACCGACCGTGCGTACACCCTGATCGTGAACCGGCCGTCGTGCACCGGCGGCAGCGTCTGCTGGCAGGGGGTGACCAACCCGTTCCGTTTCACGACTGCGCCGACGTACTCCGCGTCGAACGATGCGCCGTCCAGCGTGGCGGTGGTGACGCGGATCACCGCTCGGTCGTCGTCACCGATCTCGGCCGCGCGCCACGGCGCCACCGAGCGAGAGGCCCAGCGTCACGGCCAGGGTCACGGCAGTCACGAGTGTCCGCATCAGCACCTCGACGCCCGAGGCTGACTCGCGGTTGCCCGCCCTCAGGCCTTTCGTGCCACGCCCTCGTAGGTGTACCCGAAGACCTTGGGCTCCTTCTCGGCGTAGTAGTTGTCGAGCGGGTCGATCGCGAAGCCGGCGCGCTCGAGCAGGCCCGTGATGTCGCGGGTGACGTGGCAACCACCGAACACCGGCTTCGAGAATGGCTCGACGCGATGCTGCCATCGGGCGACCTTCTCGTCGGGAGAGCGGCCGTGTTCGACGAAGTGGAACGCGCCGGTCGGCTTGAGCACCCGGCGGATCTCGGCCAGAGCGGCGTCCACGTCGGGGATGGTGCACAGGGTCCAGGTGGACAGCACTGCGTCGAAGTTCTCCGTGGGCAGCTGGAGGCGTTGCCCGTCGAGACCGGCGAGCTCGACGGGTGCGCGCGACGCCGTGACGCGAGGCTCGGCGATCTTCCAGCACGATGTCGATGGCTCGACGGCGAACACCTTCGTGACGCCCTCGGGGTAGTGCTCGGCGTTGAGACCGGTGCCGAAGCCGATCTCGACGACATCTCCCTCGAGCGACGCGCACACTCGCGCGGGTCTTGCGGCTGAACTCGGTGTTCATCACCTTGTTCTGCAGGTGCGGCAACACGTGCGTCCGGTACAGACCCATCCGTCACCGTTCTAGCGTCTGAGCGACGAAGGAGTGATCGATGGATCAACCCACCGCGGAGCAGGCGCTGCAGCGGCTCGAGCCCTTGATCGGGGAGTGGACGCTCGAGGCGATCGGGTCCGACGGCCAACCTTGGCCCGGCGAGGCGGGCGCGACGTTCGAGTGGCACGACTCCGGCCGGCACGTCGTCGAACGCTCGCACGTGGACATGCCCGAAGCGCCCGACGGGGTCTGTGTGATCGGGTGCGACGCTGCCAACGGCACCTACTGGCAGCTCTACACCGATGATCGCGGCGTCTGCCGCGTGTACGAGATGAGCATCGACGAGTCGAGCTGGAAGCTCTGGCGCAGTGGCGAGCCCTTCGCGAGCGGTTCACCGCGACGTTCGAGGACGGCGGCGACACGATCCGAGGCCGCTGGGAGATCGCCGAGGACCAGGAGCACTTCGAGACCGACTTCGACCTCATCTACCGGCGGGTTGCAGGGAGCGGCAGATGATCGGCGTGGTGTACGACGCCATCGCCGCGGGGTCGAATCGTTGCCATAAGGTCGCCTTCGGCCCCTCGCCAAAGGCGCCGCCACTCGCGTCGCTGCAGATGCGACCATTGAGGGATGCCGCGTCCGGGCAAGCCGCCGAGTGACCATCGGCCGACGGCGATCGTCATCGGCATCGTGATCCTCGTGGCGATCATCGCGGTCGGCTTGCTGATCAACCTCGGTGTCGGCAGCGACGACGGTGACGAGAGCGCAGAGTCGCGAGGCAGCGATGCGAGCAGCACGCTTCCGTCGACCACGTCCACGACCGTGCGCCCCGAGATGAACTACACGATCACTCGGGGGCAGAACCTCACCGCGCTCGCGCGGGTCTTCGGTGTCTCGAAGGCGGCGATCATCGAGTCCAACCCCGGGCTCGAGGCGGATCGCCTGGTCGAGGGGCAGACGATCGTGATCCCGTCGCCGATACCGGTGGGACTGGCGGTCAAGCCGCGCAAGACCGTGGTGGGCGGGAGCATCGACATCAAGCTGAAGGGCGCGAAGGAGCTCGAGCTCGTTCGGTTCCAGATCGACCGTCCGACCGGACCGTTCATCGGCCCCGCGCACACCGCGACCGAGGGTGGGGTCGTCACCGCGAGCTACGAGCTCGGGATCGCCGACCCGCCCGGCACCTACACCGTCACCGCAGCGGGTGACCAGGGGACGAGCGTCCAGGCCACCTTCATCGTCGAGGACTGATCGTCGACCGTCGCTCGGGGCAACGAGGTCGCCGTGTCAGGCGTCGGGAGTGCGGTGGCGCTCACGTCGCGAAGCCGTCGAGTCGACGACGATCCGGGTCTCCCCATCAAGCTCGGCCCGTGCTCGAACGGGGAGTACGACCCGCAGCCGTTGAGCGAGGTCGCGGCCGAGACCGTCCGGCGGGCGCGGATCGCCTGCGACGACCACGCTCGCCGACGCGGGGTCAGCCGTCGTTCGTTCCTCCTGTCGCTCGCGGGAGCGGCGACGACGTTGCTGGTGCTCAACGGCTGCGCGGAGGAGGCGTCGAAAGCGAAGGGCCGACGCCCGGGCGGCACCTATGCGGTCCCGCCGGCCGCGGCGGTCGACCCCGACGCGGCGCGTGCTGCGCTCGCAGGCGACGAGTTCATCTTCGACCTGCAGGGTCACTTCCTCGAATACCGCACCGAATCCAGCAGCGCCGCGGGACGCGACTTCTGGGAAGGGTTCCCGCAACGGAGCTGCGGCGAGGGCGATCCGAAACGCTGCTTCGCGATCGACCACTTCTACGACGAGATGTTCGTCAAGAGCGACACGTCGATGGTCATGCTCTCGTCGCTGCCCATCGCGCCTGAGGGCAGTCCGATGTCGGCCGAGCTCATGGACGAGGCGCGTCGCACGATCGACGCGCTCGCGGGCGACGGCCGTGTCCTGTTGCAGGGCCAGGTGCTCCCCAACGTCGGAGACCTGGCGGCCAACCTCGAAGCGATGACAGCTCTCTCGGAGCGGTATCCGATCACAGCCTGGAAGGTGTTCACCAACTATCCGGATCTCTACGAGGGCTCGGGCAACGCCTGGCGCCTCGACGACGGCGATCCGTCCTTGGCGCCGGTCGGCACGGCCTTCGTCGATCACGCGATTCGTCTCGGTGTCCCGGTCATCACCGCGGACAAGGGACTCTCGGGAACGTTGGGCTACAGCTCACCTCACTCGTCGCCGGTCGACTTCGGCCCCGCGGCACGAGCGCAGCCCGAGGCGCGCTTCGTCGCCTACCACTCTGGCTACGAGGCCGACAGGGTGGAAGGTCCGTACGACGCGGCCACGGCGCATGTCGGCGTCAACCGTCTGATCACCAGCATGCTGACGAACGGCATCGGGCCGAACGAGAACATCTACGCCGAGCTCGGGACGACATGGTGGAGCGTGATGGCCGCGCCCGACCAGGCCGCGCATCTCCTCGGCAAGCTGCTCCATTACGTCGGTGAAGACAACGTCCTCTGGGGCACCGACTCGATCTTCTACGGGGCACCACAAGACCAGATCCAGACGTTCCGCGCGTTCCAGATCTCGGAAGAGTTCCAGGAACGGTTCGGGTACCCACCGCTGACAGACGACCTGAAGCGCAAGGTCCTCGGCCTCAACGCCCTTCGACTTCACGACGTCGACCCCACCGGCATTCCCGTCTCGACCGATCGCGACGAGCTCGAAGCGCTGCGCGTCGAGGCGGGCGCCACGCACACGACCTACGGGCCGCGCACACGCGCCGCGTCCGCCGTGTTCCGAGCCGCGCAGCGGCCGATCACCTGATGAAGGGTCGCGGCTTCGGCCGTTCCGGTGTCGTCGGCGTCGGCGTCCTCACCGCACTCGTCGTCGCGGGAGCCGCGTTCGGCTTCACCCGGCTGGTCGACTCAGTCGGCACGCCGGGGACGGGCGCCACGCTGCAGCACCGAGACATCACGTCCACGTCAGCGCCCCGTCCGAGCACCACCACCGCGTCCGCGCCGGCGTGCGTGCCCGATCCGACGCTGGCGCAGCCCGCGCTGCCCGCGCCGTACGACCTCGCAATCGCGGGAGCCAGGTTCGTGACCGACCCACGGGTCGCCGACCATGAGGTCAGCGCCTCCGTCTGGATCGACGGCTACGGCGAGGCGTTCACCGTGAACCCGGATCTGACGCTCGCACCGGCCTCGAACCAGAAGCTGTTCACCGCCATGGGTGCGCTCTCGGTGCTCGGTGCCGACGCCACGCTGACCACGGAGCTCCGGGTGACGCGCGCGGGCGACCTCGTGGTCGTCCCTGGTGGCGACCCGACGATCACGAGCACCGGGACCCACTCACTCGCCGCGCTCGCGCAACAGGCGGCCGATGCCGGGGTGCGGACGGTCACCGGCGCGCTGTTCGTCGACGAGTCCCGCCACGATCCGGCCCGGCGAGCACCGGGATGGCAGGACTGGCAGATCCCCACCTACACCGGCCCACTCTCGGCGTTCATGGTCGATGACAACCGCTGGCGGAGCGATCCGGCGTTCCTCGCCGATCCCGCGCTCGCGAACGCCGAGCGTCTCCGCGAGGCGTTGGCCTCGTTCGGCATCACGATCGCGGGCGGTACGGGTTACGGCGGATCCGAGGCCGGCGCGCCGGTCGTGGCGACGCTCATCTCTCCTCCGATCGGGCAGCTCGTGCACGACATGCTCCAACGCAGCGACAACCAGACCGCCGACCTCCTGCTCGAGGAGATCGGCGTCTCGGAGTTCGGCGTTGGCTCGCTCGCCAACGGCGTCGAGGCGACGAACGCCGCGCTCGAGTCCCTGTGCGTGCCGATTGGTGGAGCCACGGACGACGGCTCGGGCCTCAGCCGCTCGAACCGACGATCGGCTCGCGAATGGCGACAGCTGCTCCAGGCTGCACGCGGCGCGCCGTGGGGACCGACGCTCGCCGACGACCTGCCTGTCGCCGGGCGGTCCGGGACGCTCGGCGGCCGCATGCGGAGCACTGCCGCGGAAGGCAACGTGCACGCCAAGACCGGCACGATCATCGGGGGCGCCGCGCTCTCGGGCTACGGCACGACGGCGTCGGGCCGAGCCTTCGTGTTCTCGGTGATCGTGAACGGCCCTGGCGGTGAACAGGCTGCGGGAGCCATCGACTCGCTCGTCGCTGCGATCGCCGGCGTGGCGACCTGAGCCAGGACCAGCCGGCATCCAGTTCGTATCCGTAGCGCCGGTCCCCGGACCAGCGGAAGAATGCGGGTGTGACGCGCGCCAGCGAGCTCGGGCGTGACGCGTTCGCCCGCCAGGCGTGGGACGACGCGTACACGCTGCTCACGGACGGCGACGTCACGAGCGCGGACGATCTCGAGCGTCTCGCCGTCTCCGCCCAGCTGACCGGGCGCGACGACGAGAGCGCCCGAGCGTGGGAGCGCGCCCACGTCGAATGGGTGCGCCGCGGCGATCGTGACCGCGCGGCGCAGTCCGCGTTCTGGGTCGGGCTCGCGTTCGCGCTGCGCGGCGAGGGTGCCCGCGCAGGCGGGTGGTTCGGGCGTGCCGACCGCGTGCTCGAGGGTGCCGACCCGACGTGCGCGGCGCGCGGCTTCCTCCTGGTCCCGACGTTCCTCGAGGTGCTCGCGCGCGGTGACGCGCAACAGGCGTACACGTTCGCCGGTGACATGCTCGACATCGCGCAGCAGAGCCAGGACCAGGACCTGCTCGCGCTCGGTCTGCTCTCTCGAGGACAGGCCGAAGTGGCGCGCGGCGATCTCGCGGCGGGCGTGCGCCTGCTCGACGAGGTCATGGTGTCCGTGACGATGGGTGAGGTGTCGCCAGTGCTCACCGGCATCGTCTACTGCGCGGTGATCCAGGCGTGCATGGAGCTGCTCGACCTCCGACGCGCAGCCGAGTGGACCGGCGCGCTCGACACCTGGTGCACGGCGCAACCGGGCCTCGTGCCGTACCGCGGGCAGTGTCTCGTGCACCGATCCGAGATCCTGCAGGCGCAAGGTGCCTGGACCGAAGCGATTGCCGAGGTGGAGGAGGCGCGCCGGCGGCTCACTGCCACAGCGCATCCCGCGGTCGGGCTCGCGCTGTACCAACAGGCCGAGCTGTACCGACTGCGCGGCGAGCACGAGGCCGCAGCGCGGGCGTACCGCGAGGCAGGCGAGCGCGGCCGCGAGCCGTCACCTGGGCTCGCGCTGCTGTTCGCCGCGCAAGGCAACCTCGAATCGGCGCTGGCCACCGTCGACCGCATGCTCGACGAGACCCGTGGTCGGATCGACCGCCCGACGATGCTGTCGGCCGCGGTCGACGTGCGGCTCGCCGCCGGCGACGTCGTCGGGGCCCGTGCAGCGTGCGAGGAGCTCTCGATGATCGCCGACGCGCGCGGCGTCCCGCTGCTCACCGCCAAGTCGGCGTACGCCAGCGGCACCGTCCTGCTCGCGGAGGGGGATGCGCACGCGGCACTGTCGGCCTTGCGTCGGGCGTGCACCGCGTGGCTCGACCTCGAGATGCCGTACGACGCCGCCGGGCGCGCGTGCAGATCGCATCCGCGTGCCGCGCGTTGTGCGACGAGGTCGCCGCTGCACACGAGCTCGACGCCGCGCGGGCCGTGTTCGAGCGGCTCGGCGCCCGTCCCGACCTCGAACGGCTCGCCGAACCGGCTGTCGCCGGCGACGAGCGGTCGGTGCCCTTGACCGATCGTGAGTGCGAGGTCCTCCGCTACGTCGCGACTGGACAGACCAACCGGGAGATCGCAGCCGAGCTCGTGATCAGTGAGCACACCGTCGCTCGCCACCTCCAGAACATCTTCATGAAGCTCGAGGTCTCCTCCCGGGCTGCTGCCACCGCCTACGCCTACGAGCACGATCTCGTCTGACCTCGCGACGCGTGGTCAGAACGGACCATGCCCAGGTCGTGGCGAAATGGTGGATGCGGTCGATCCCAGCGGGCGGTTCCATCCGTACCGTCGCCTCCACGGGTGACCGCTCGGCTGCCCGGAGAGGAGGCAACCATGGCCAGCCAGCAGCTGGAGGCGATGCCCGACACGGCGACGATCGAGCGTCTCAGCACCGGGTTCAACCGCTGCTTCGAGACGCTCGACGCCGGCGAAGACCTCTTCGCCTCGGACGCGTTCTTCGATCTGCGGCCGCCGTTCTGGCGGTTCCAGCTCGAGGGACCGGACGCGTTCGTGCGGCAGCTTCGTGAGATCTCGGACGGCCCATCGACGGCGCGTGTGCTGCGCGTCGTCCCGACGGTCTCGGGGTTCGTGCTCGAGCACGAAGAGACGATGCGCGGCGACAAGCCCGAGGTGGCCCACCGCCTGTGGTTGTGCGACGTGCGAGACGGTGTGATCTCCGACGTCGTCGGCTACTGCAACGGCGGTTGGGACGACGAGCTCCAAGCGCGCCACGCCGCCGAAGCGCCGATGGTGCGGCCATGAGCGATGCAGGTGTCGCTGTCGCCGCACGCACACGACCCCCGAAGGGGTGCTGCGTGCAGTCGAGAACCTCGCGCCGTCGATCGGCCCCCGCGCCGCGGAGATCGAGGCCGCACGGCGAGTGCCCCGGGACATCCTCGACGACCTGATCGACGCGGGCTGCTTCCGCCTGCTGCTCCCGGAGAGCCACGGGGGAGCGGGTGCCGACGTGCCGAGCGCGTTGGCAGTGATCGAGGCGCTCGCCCGCACCGACGCGTCCACCGCGTGGACCGTGATGATCGGTTCGGGCTCCTGGCTCGACCTCGCCGGGCTGCCGCGTGCCACGTTCGACACGCTGTTCACCGGCGCGCCCGACATCATCGTCGCCGGCGTGTTCAATCCCGCGGGATCGATCGAGGCGAGGGACGACGGCTACCACGTCACCGGGCGCTGGAGCTTCGCCAGCGGCTGCGAGCACGCGAGCGTGATCTTCGGCAACTGCATGGAAGGTGTCGTCGACGGCGTGCCGCAGCTCCGGATCGCCGTGTTCCGACCCGAGGACGTCGTGATCGAGGACACGTGGCGGGTCTCGGGACTCCAGGGCACCGGGAGCCACCACTTCCACGTCGACGACGTCGTCGTGCCGGTCGAGCACACGGTCGCGCCGCTCGCCGACGAGCCTTCGATCGATACGCCGATCGTGCGCATCCCGCCGCCCACGCTGTTCCCGCTCATGGTCGCGTCGGTCGCGCTCGGCATCGCGGCAGGGCGCGCTCGACGACATCGTCGATCTGGCGCAGGAGAAGGTGCCGCTGCTCGCGGGCGGTCCGCTCGCGACGAGCCCGCTGTTCCAGTCGGAGCTCGCGGACGCGGCGACGGAGCTGCGCGCGGCGTGTGGTCTGCTGCACGACACCGCAGCGGCGGTCTGGGCCACCGCGGTCGACCACTCGCCGTACACGCTCGAGCAGCGCGCCGAGGCGCGATCGGCGGCGGTGTGGGCGACCGAGCGAGCAGCCGCGATCGTCGACTTCGCGTACCGGTCGGGCGGTGGGAGCTCCATCTATGCCGGGAGCCCGCTGCAGCGGCGCCTTCGCGACGTGCACGCCGTCACGCAGCACTTCCTCGTCAAGCGCGAGACGCTCGTGACGGCGGGTGCCATCTTCGCCCGCCAGGACGTGGACGTCATGGTGTTCTGAGTGCGCGGGGGTGGCTGCGGCCGCGATTCAATGGTCGCACCACCCGCGACCAGAGGAGCACCCGATGGACGATTCCGAGATCGTCGGCCACATCAACGAGCTGGCGGACGAGGAGCACCGGCTCGAGCGATCGCATGCGGGTGGCGGCCTCTCCGACGAGGAGCAGGCCCGGCTCCGCGAGGTCGAGGTAGCCCTGGACCAGTGCTGGGACCTCCTCCGTCAGCGGCGGGCGCGTCGATCCGCCGGACAGGATCCCGACGACGCCTCCGTCCGCTCCGGGAACACCGTGGAGCACTACAAGCAGTGATCCCGCCGTTCTCGAAGCCCGTCTCATCGTCCTGACATCTCCGTTCCGGCATCGTGGCCCGTGAAAGACCAGGACATCCCCCGAGCGAAGGAACCGAGATGAACCGGAAGTCCACCACCACCAAGTGGGTCGCCACGAGTGCGCTCGCCCTTGCGGCGCTGGGCGTCGGCACCGGCATCGCCGTCGCGGGAGGCGGTGGCGAGGACGCCAACGAGACGCCCGTCACCGGGACCGCCCTCGAGCAGGCCAGCACGGCGGCGCTCGCCGAGACCGGCGGCGGCACGGTCACCGGCAGCGAGGCCGGCGACGAGCAGGGCGCCTACGAGATCGAGGTCACGCTCGACGACGGCACGCAGGTCGACGTCCACCTCGACAGCAGCTTCAAGGTGATCAACACCGAGCACGACGGGCGTGAGGGCGCCGACGAGTAGCGGGCGTCAGGAGTCTGCGACGTGGAACTCGTCGACCGCGTCGGTGATCAGCTTGGCGAACGCGAGCTGCCCCGCCGGCGTGAGATGCGGTCCGCCCGCGTCGAGCCACGCGGGGTGCCCGGCGAACTCGTCGCTGAAGTCCACGATCTCCAGGTTCGGGTGTGACGCCGTCGCGGCGTCGAGCGCGGCGTTGATGCGCTCCGCGCCTGCCGGGTAGGCGGGACCGGTCTGCACGTTCAACCAGAGGATCTGCTCGGCACCGTCGAGCGCACCGAGGGCCGCCTCGATCTGCTGGTCGATCGGGCAGTCCGGGCCCGCGGTGCAGTCGTTGGTGCCCAGCTCGACGACCACGATCGAGGGGTCGTGCTCGGCGATCAGCGCGGGAAGCCGTGCCGTCCACTGTTCGATCGCCGTGCCACCGAAGGCCGCGACCACCGGCGCCCACTCCTGCTGCTCGAGTGAAGCCCGCACCGCGTCGGCCGACTGGTTGAGGATCGAGTCGCCGACGACGAGGACGCGCGGTGACTCGACGCTGTCGCTGCACGACGCGATGAACCCGTCGCAACCACGAGCGTCAGCACACTGGCGACCAGCCGTCGCGCGTTGATCGTGTTGTTCGGCACCCGGCCCGAGCCATACCCGGGACACGTGCGTGCGCAACCCTGGTGACGCTCGTCAGCCGCTCGGAGCGAACAACTGCGACGCTGTTGCCGTCGGGATCGAGCACGATCGCGTAGCGCTGACCCCAGAACGCATCCCACGGCTCCTTGTGGCTGCCGTAGCCGGCGCCCACGAGTGAGGCGTAGAGCTCGTCCACATCGCCGGGTGTGTCGAGCGCGAACGCGAGCTCGAGCCGGTGCAGCCCCTTCGGGGGTGGTTGCCAGTCGGGGTCGAACGACCGGATGGTGTCGGCGGTGTCGAACAGCAAGTGGAGGTCACTACCGAGCTCGACGTCGACGTGGGGCTGCGAGTCCGCGTCCGCCGGGATGTCGAGGCCGAGTCGGCGGTAGAACGCGAGCGCCGCAGCCATGTCGTCGACGATGACCCCGAACGCGCTGATGTGGGCGGGCATGCCGGTCACTCCTCTTCCTCGTCGGTCGCGCTTCCGCCGAGGATTGTGCACGACCCCCGTCGCTACGGCTTGAACAGTTCGGACACGGGGACGCCCGCCAACCGCCGGCTGACGCGGGCCAGGTGGGCCTGGTCGGCGTAGCCGACGGTCGCAGCGACGTGGGCCAGCGGCCCGCCGGCTCGCGCGAGCTGCAGCGCGCGCTGGAAGCGCAGCACCTCGTGGAGCGTCTTGGCCCCGTACCCGAAGGCGGTCAGGCAGCGGCGTTGCAGGTGCCGTGACGACATCCCCACCTCGTCGGCCAGTCGCGCGACGAGCCCGCGACCGGTCGCGCGCTCGACCCGGTGCACGATCGCTGCAGTCGCCGGATCGGGTGGACTCGGTGATGCGATCGCGCACCGTCGAGACGACGATGCGCTCGGGACGGTCGTCGTTCGCCATGCGGTCGGCCAGGTCGTGCGCTGTCCGCCCCCACAGCGCTTCGAGCGGCACGCGCTGGTCGCGCAGCTCGTCGAGCGGCACTCCGAGGACGCCGCTCGCGATGCCGGGGACGAAGCGAACGCCCACGAGACGGGTGCCGATGTCGATCGGGGCGAGGTGCGCTCGCGTGTCGGGTCCGGCGACGACCATGCTGATCGCGCCGCCGTCGTCGCGCCAGATGATGTCGGCGCACCCGTCGGGAAGGATGCGCGCCTCACCCTCGTCGTTCGCGGCGCCGTCACGGAGCCACACCGCGGCGACGTGGGCCGACAGCGCACGCGGCGGGCAGAGCTCGCGGTAGGGGACCGGTGTGATGCTTTCAGGCTACGTGCACGCCGGCCGAAGGCCGACGGCCATCGTGTAGCCTCCGACCCGTGACGACTCCCTTCAGCTATGCAGATCGCAACGTCGTGGTGACCGGCGCGGCGCGCGGTGTCGGCGCGGCGCTGCTCGACGTTCTCGCCGAGCTCGATGTCGCGCACGTCACCGTGCTCGACCTCGAGGCGCCGAGCGGGCCACACCACACCTTCCTGGCCACGAACCTCGGCGAGGAGAGCGCCGTGCGCGGCGCCATTGCCGGCATCGAGGGCCCGGTGCACGCGCTGTTCAACAACGCCGGCGTCGCCGACACGTCACCTGCGCCCACGGTCATGGCCGTGAACTACCTCGCGCTGCGGGCGCTCTCCGAAGGGCTGCTCGACCGCATGCCGGAGGGTGGGGCGATCGTCAACACCGCATCGCTCGCCGGCAACCTGTGGCGCAAGCGGAAGGAGCCGATCAACGCGCTGCTCGACATCGAGATCGCCGACGGCTGGGCCGCGGCGCTCGAGTGGTGCGAGACGGAGCTGCCGACGCTCGACCAGGGGCCGTACAACTTCTCGAAGGAGCTCGTCGAGGTGTTCACGATGCGGTCGTCGCGTCCGTCGATGCGACAGGGCGTGCGCACGAACAGCGTGTGCCCGGGACCGATCGACACGCCGCTGCTGCCCGACTTCCGGCAGACCACGAGCGACCAGATCGTCGACTGGAACATCCGCGAGATGAACGGTCGGCCGGTCTCGCCGCGCGAGGTCGCCACGGTGCTTGCGTTCTTCGGCTCGCCGGCGGCCGGGTACGTCAACGGCGTCAACCTCGACATCGACGGCGGGTTCAACGCTGCGCTCTCGACGGGTCAGGTCGACTTCAGCGGGCGCGCCTGAGCTCGTCGTTGCCTGCAGAGGTGGCCGACTCGCCCGCGACCGATGTCGATTAGTCGATGTCGACGTCGTCGTCGTCGGTGCCCGGATGGCAGGCCTCTTCGCGCTGCATCACTTCCGTGAGCTGGCGGCCTCCCGGCGTACATCGACCGGGTCGAGGAGATCGTGGCGAACGACTACGAGGGCTTCGCGTTCACCTGAGCTGGGTACGCCTGCGGCATGCCACTGCTGATCCTGCTCTTCCTCGTCGTCCCCCTCGTCGAGCTCTACGTCCTGATCCAGGTGGGGCAGGAGATCGGTGCGCTCTGGACGATCGCGCTGCTCGTCCTCGTCTCTGTCGTCGGTGCATGGCTGGCGAAGCGCGAGGGCATCGGTGTCTGGCTGCGGATGCAGGAACAAGTCGCGGCGGGACGGATGCCCGGCCTCGAGCTCCTCGACGCCTTCCTGATCCTGCTCGCCGGCGCGCTGCTCCTCACGCCTGGGTTCGTGACCGATCTGCTCGCCGTCGTTTTGCTGATCCCGCCGGGTCGAGCGCTCGTCCGCCGTGGGCTCCGCCGAACGCTCGTCAACCGCGTGGAAGCCGCCCGCTAGGCGGGAGGGATGCTCAGCGCTTGCGGTACGTCCGGAGCGCGAACGGCGCGATCACGATGGCGAGGCCGACCGCCCAGAGGATCGAGCCGATCACGTAGAACTCGAGGCTGTGGTCGAAGCTCGCGGTGGCGGGGTCGCCGAGCAGGAGGCCGCGCCACGAGTTCACCATGAACGTCAACGGCTGCCACTCGGCGAAGGACTGCAGCGGCTCGGGCATCGTGTCGACGGGGACGAACGCACTCGACACGAACGAGAACGGCACCGCGAGGAGGCCGAGCCCCTGAGCGGCCTGCGCGCTCCCGCTCAACAGACCGAGCCACACGAAGATGCCCGCGAAGCCGAGCGCGTAGACGCAGAGGAGACCGATCGCGAACAGCAGGTCGAGCACGCTGCCGTTCATGCTGAAGCCGATGATGAAGCCGACGCCGAACGTGACGAGCGCGACGATCACCATCAACGCCGCGTCGGCGATCGACCGTCCGACGAGCACCGCCGCGTCCGAGATCGGCAGAGAGCGGAAGCGGTCGTAGATGCCTGACGCCGCGTCCTCCGCGACGGCGACCGACGAGCCGCCAGCAGTGAACAGCAGCCCCGAGACGACGAAGCCCGGGACGAGGAACTGGACGTAGGAGACGCCCGGGACGCCGATCGCGCCGCCGAGCACGTAGCGGAACATCAGGAGGAAGACGATGCTCTGCGCGATCGCGATCCCGACGATCTGTGGCGTCCGCAGGATCTTGGTGGTGGTCCGGATCGCGACCGTGGAGACGGTGGTCGCAAAGCTCGCGGTGTGGGCGGGTGCCGCGACGCTCACGCCGATGCCTCGCCCGTCGTCGCTCGATTCCTTTTTCTTCTCGGAGGCTGCCTTCGACTCTGCCTCGGCTGCCTCCGCGCTGCGCCCGGTCAGCGTGAGGAAGACGTCGTCGAGCGTGGGGCGTCGCAAGGAGATGTCGTCGAGCGCGATGCCGGCGGCGCCGAGGTCCTGCACGGCGGCGACGAGCTCGTCCGCACCCTGGGTGACCGGCCGTGAGACGTGCCCTCGGGCGGCGTCGACGGACGCTTCGGCGCCGAGCGCAGCGGCGACACGCTCGAGGTCGTCGTCGTTGCACGGCTTGACGTCGATGACGTCGCGCCCCATCTGGGACTTCAGCTCGTTGCTGGTGCCCGACGCGACGAGGCGACCGCGATCGATGATCGCGATCTTGTCGGCGAGCCGGTCGGCCTCGTCGAGGTACTGCGTGGTGAGCACGACGTCGGTGCCCGCCTGCGCCAGAGCCTCGATGGCGAGCCAGAGGTCGTTGCGACTGCGCGGGTCGAGACCGGTGGTCGGTTCGTCCATGAGCAGCATGCGCGGCGCGCCGACGAGGCTGGCGCCGAGGTCGAGCCGGCGTTGCATGCCACCCGAGTACGTCCGGACCAGTCGGTCGCCGGCATCGGCGAGCCCGAGCTGCTCGAGCACGTCGTCGGTCGCGGCGCTCGCACCGCGGCGGTCGTGCCCGAACAGGCGAGCGACCATGCGGAGGTTCTCGCGCCCCGTCAACGCCGGCTCGACCGCAGCGAACTGTCCCGCGAGCCCGATCGTCCGGCGGACCTGCTTCGGATCCTTGGCGACGTCAATGCCGTCGACGTGGAGCGTGCCCGCGTCGGGTCGCAGCAGTGTGGCGATCGTGCGGATGAACGTCGTCTTGCCGGCACCGTTGGGGCCGAGCACCGCGAGCACCGACCCCACGGGCGCGTCGAGGTCGAGACCGGCGAGCGCCTCGACGTCACCGAACCGCTTCGTGAGGCCTTTGGCCTCGAGCATCAGAGCCACGGTCGGGCAGACTACGACACCGACTGGCCCACGCCGATCAAGTTGCCCTCGCTGTCGCGGAACCACGCGCCGCGCTCCCGCGAGCCCTTCGAGGGGTAGTTGCCCTCGATGTCGGCGATCGCGCCGACGGTGCGGAGGCCCGGCGCCTTGACCTCCTCGAAGTCGACGCCGCGCCGCATGAGCTCGGCGACCGTGGCCTCGATGTCGCGGACGTCGAGTGCCATCTGCGTGTGCGTCCCGGACGGTGCACCGTTCGACGCGAACAGCGCGAAGTAGCCGGCGCCGCAGCGGTACAGCAGCCCGCCCTCGCGCTCCTCGATCGGTTCGAGGCCGAGCACCTCCGCATAGAAGCGACGGGCGCGCTCGAGGTCCTGCGCCGGCAACCGGGTGGCGACCTCGGCGCCAGCGAAGGGGCCGTCGATGGCAGAGGAGTCGTTCGTCGGGGTCATCGCACGGTCTCGGGAGGGATGACGTGCTCCAGGTCGACGAGCTGCAGGACGCGCCGCACGAACGGACTGGCGGCGCGGATCTCGAGGGGATCGTCACGGGCGGAGCGCGCGAGCTCTTCGATGCCGATGGCGTCGATGAAGGTGAGCTCCGCGAGGTCGAAGACCAGCGATCCGTGCACGTGGGTCAGCGCCTCACGGAGTCGGGGGGCGGTGGCGATGTCGAGCTCGCCGGCGACGTGGACGGTGGCGGTGCCGTCGCGCTGGCTGACAGCAACCGAGAAGTCGGTGCTCATCGACGTCCTCCGAGAACGTCCTGACCCTCAGCCACTCCCGGCGGACGAGCCGGCGACGACGACCTCCTCGACGATCGAGCCAGCCACGTCCCGCAGCTTGATGTTCTGCGATTGCGACAGGTGCTGCAGCTCGGCAAAGGCTGCGTCGGCGTCGATGCCCTCACGCAGCATCAAGATGCCCTTCGCCTGCCCGATGACGTCGCGCGAGACGACCGCCTCGCGGAGCCCCTCGTGGTCGAGCGCGAGGAGCATGGCGTGGAGCGCGAGGGACGCCACCGCGGCGAGCACGATCGCGCGTCGCTCGTCGTCGTCGGAGAAGCCGCCGACCCGGTCGGAGTAGAGGTTCAGCGAACCGAGGGACTGGGAGTCGACGTACAGCCGGTGCGCGAGCACGGCGCGGCAGCCCTCGGCGGCCGCGGCGGCGCCGAACGGCTGGAACCGAGCGTCGTGCTCGATGTCGGGGGCGAGCACCATGACCTCGTCCCCACGCATCGCCTCGAGGCAGGGGCCCACGTCCATCGAGTACTGCAGCTCGTCGATCGCAAGGACGTTCGGATCGCTGACGACCGGTGAGATCGGTCGACCGTTGCGGACCATGGACACGCCGGCGAACGTGCAGCCGTCGATGCTCACGACCACGATCTCGACGATCTGTTGCATCAGATGATCGGCGCTCGCGGTCTGCAGCCCCCGTGCTGCGGCCGCGACCGACTCCAATGGGGACTGTGCCGACTCGGCGGCCACGTCGCCCTCGGTTCTCTTCTTCTCTTCATGAGAAGAGGCGTCATGGCTGTGAAGTCAACTGGTTGCGCAACTGGCGACCCAGGCACAGCGTCCCCTCAGGACGACTCCACCCTACAGCCGTACCTCTCGCCTCACCGGGGAAAGTTTCAGGGTTCGGTCGTTACCCCGTGAACAGCGGTGTGACTTCGATGGCAGACGGGATTGGGGGACAGCTGGGCTCGCACGACGGAGCGAGACACGAGGTGTCGCCGACGGTGTGGGTCACCGCGACGGAGCCGTCGCCCGCCTGTGCCCCGGTGGTGAAGACGGTTCCGGTCGGGCCGGTGCTGGCACCGCCGCCGCCGCCGCCACCACCGCCGCTGTTCCCATCGTTCGGCTGCGAACCACCGCCACCGCCACCGTTGAAGCCGCCGCCGCCACCACCGCCGGCGCCACCTGTCGTGCCGCTGCCGCCGTCACCGCCGTCGGTCGCCGGGCCGTCGGTGCCGCCTGCGTCCCCGCCTGCGCCGCCGGTTCCGCCGGATCCGCCGCCGACGCCGGGCGTGTTGCCCGAACCGGTCGCGCCGTCCTCGCCCGTCGCGCCGCCGTCGCCTCCCGCGCCGCTGTTTGGGACTGGGCCGCTGCCTGCCGCCCCACCACCGCCGCCCGCGACGATCAGGCGATCGGCCGGTGTGGTGCCACCGCGGCGGATGTCGGACGGCGCCCCGACCACCCCCACCGCCGTTGCCGGTGTTCGTGCCGCCGTCACCGCCGCCGTTGAACCCGCCGGCTCCACCGGCAGAGGCCGCAACCCCCGCGCCGCCGACGTTGATCTGGAAGCTCTCACCCGAGCTGACGGGGATCGTGACCGACGACTCGGCGCCCAGACCCGGTGGATTGTCGGGCTCATCGCCGTTGCCGCCGCCTGCACCGAGCACATCGAACGTGGCGCACTGCCGCACGCCGTCGGGGACGACGAACTCCTGCGGCTCGCCCGTGAACTCGAACGGCTCGGTCGTGGCGAGCCCAGCGTTCGCAGGCGAGAGGCCGATCGCGGTACACGGTGGTCGAAGAGCTCAGAGAAGACGAGGACGGGTGGGTCGCCGCATGGGCGGCACGCTACCTGAC
>CAVSWW010000007.1:0-960000 GCA_963731815.1 uncultured Acidimicrobiia bacterium
GAGCGTGTGCTCACCGAGCGCGTCGTCCCGACGATCCACCGGCCCGAGGACGTGCTCCGCCAGCGGCTGCCGATCGGGTCGCCGGACGCGTTCGCGGAACGGCTCGTCGCGTTCGCGCGAGCAGGGGTGCAGCGCGTGTTCATCTGGCCGATCGCCGACGAGCACCGCCAGCTCGAGCTGTTCTGCGAGCGGGTGCTGCCCCTCGTCGAGGCCGCGTCGACCTAGCGGAGGCCTACTCGTCCTCGAGTCGGAACAGGTACCACTCACCGGGGATCCCCTTGAGCTCATGCGTGCCGGTCGACGCGAACGATGCGACCTGCCCTGCGGTGGCCGAGACCACCGAGTCGGTCACGACCACCTCGCTCGTCCCTGCCTTGGCCATCACCCGGGCGGCGATGTTCACGGCGAGCCCGGAGATGTCGTCGCCGCGGCGGTCGACGTCCCCGACGTGGATGCCGATCCGCACGCGGAGGTCGTCCGCGACGAGATCGTCTCGGATCCGCTCCGCGGCTCGCACCGCGACGCCGGCCGACGGGAACAACGCGAGCACGCCGTCGCCCGTCGTCTTCACCACGCGTCCGCTGCAGCTGCCGACCGCTTTGCGCACCGAGCGGTCGTGGCGTTCGATGAGCAGCTTCCAGCTCGCATCGCCGATGTCGGCGGCCCTGCGGGTCGAGTCGACGAGGTCGGTGAACAGCACGGCCGCCAGCAGTCGGTCCGGCGGCGGCACGCGACGCTCCCCGAGGGTGAACTCCGCGACCTCGGCGACCACCGCGTCGACGTCACCCACGAACGGCCAATGGTCCTCGCCGTCGATCTCGACCTTCGTCGCCTGCGGCAGCGTCTCGACGACGCAGTCGACGGCGTCGGCCGGCACGTGGGTGTTGTTCGGTCGGTGCAGCACCAGCGTCGGGTGGATCACCTCGTGCAACGTCTGCTCCGCGTCGGAGCGGGCCACCGATTCCCAGATGCGAGCCGCGGTCGCCGGGCTCGCACCCACCCGTCCGGCGCGTTCGTACCACTCGCGGAAGGTCGGGTCGGGCGCGCGCGACGGTGCGAGCCGCGCGAGCAGGTCTTCCTCCTCGACGCCGCCGACGATCGGGCCGCGAACCGGTGCGAGCCGAGTCGTGAGCCACGTCGTCCACCGCTCGTCCGCCGCCGCCCATCGGCTGGAACAGCACGATGCGCTCGACGTCGTCGGGACGCCTCGCGGCATGCCGCGTCGCGATGCCGAACGTGTCCCAGGCGAAGACGACGACTCGAGCTGCGTCGCACGCGTCGACCACGGCGGCGAGGTCGTCGACCCACTGGTCGAGGACCGGGCTCGCCCAGTCGGTGATCGGGTCGGACAGTCCCACGCCGCGGCGGTCGAACACGACCACGCGACCGATCGAGCGCAACCCGTCGAGCATGCGCAGGATGCCCGGGTCCTCCTCGAACACCTCCATCGGGATGAGGCCGCCGGTGACCATGACGATGGTCTGCTCCGACGCCTGCTCCGGGTCGCGATCGAGGACCCGGAACGCGACGTGGGTCCCATCGCCCGCGACGGCGTACTCCACACCAGCCAAGGCGCGCAGTCTCGCGCCTCCGCCCGCGCGGTTGTACCGGTCGGTCCAATAGGATCCGACCGTGGACCTCTCGCTCACCGAGGCGGAGCGCGACCTGGTCGACCTCTGTCGCGAGTTCGCGCAGAAGGAGATCGCCGTGCGCGCGCCCGCCGCGTGGGAGGAGGCGCGGTGCCCGACCGACCTGCTCCGCGAGATGGGCGCGCTGGGCCTGCTCGGCATGCTGGTCCCGGAGGAGTGGGGCGGCATCGGGATGTCGACCGTCGGCTTCGTCGCCGCGATGGAGCAGCTCGGCCTCGCCGACCAGTCGGTCGCCGCGGCGTGGCAGGCGCACGTGACGATCGGCTCGCTGCCGCTCCTCCTCTTCGGCGACGACGCGCAGCGCGAGCGATGGCTGCGACCCCTGGCCGAGGGGCGTGCGCTCGGTGCGTTCGGTCTCACGGAGCCCGATGCGGGGTCGGACGCGCGCGGCATCAGCACCCGGGCGGAGCCGCGCGACGACGGCTGGCTGATCAACGGCCGCAAGACGTTCATCTCGAACGCGGGCACCGACATGTCGTTCGGGGTGACCCTGCTCGCCCGCACCGCGTCGGCCGAAGGGGAGGCGCCGAAGTTCGCGAGCTTCGTGGTCGAGAAGGACACGCCCGGCTTCACGATGGGCCCGAAGATGCGCGGCATCGGCTGGCGTGGTCTCGACACGCGCGAGCTCTTCTTCGACGACGTGTGGGTGCCGGCCGACCACCTCGTCGGCGACCCGGCGATGGGCCTCAGCCAGTTCCTGCGCACGCTCGAGGTCGGGCGCATCTCCATCGCCGCGCTCTCGCTCAGCCTGACCCAGGCCGTGCTCGACCTCGCGACGGACGTACCGCGCGAGCGCAAGCAGTTCGGGCAGCCGATCTCGCAGTTCCAGGCGATCCAGTTCAAGCTCGCCGACATCGCGACCGAGCTCGAAGCGGCACGATGGCTCACCTACCGCGCCGCGTACCTGCGCGACACCGGTCAGCCGTTCCTCAAGGAGGCGGCGATGGCGAAGCTGAAGGCCAGCCGCGTGGCCAACTGGGCGGCGTCGGAGGCCGTCCAGATCCACGGTGGCATCGGCTACATGCTCGATTCACCGGTGTCGCGCTTCTACTGCGATGCGAAGGTGCTCGAGATCGGTGAGGGCACGAACGAGATCCAGCACCTCGTCATCGCGCGCGCGCTCGGCTGCTGATCGCTCAGGCGTCCTCGAGCCGGTACAGCTCCCACGCCCCGGGGATCCCCTTCAGCTCGCGCGTCCCGATGGGCTCGAACGTCGCCGCCTGTCCCGCGCTCGCCGCCACCACGGACGTCGTCACGGCGACTTCACCGGTGCCGGCCTTCCCCATCACGCGCGCGGCGATGTTCACGGCGAGCCCCGACACGTCGTCGCCCCGGCGGTCGACGTCGCCGACGTGGATGCCGATCCGGACCCTGAGGTCATCGGCAAAGAGCTCGTCTCGGATCCGTCGCGCGGCCGACACCGCGACTCCCGCCGAAGGGAACAGCGCGAGCACCCCGTCACCCATCGTCTTCACCAGCTGGCCACCGCCGCGTTCCACGACCTTGCGCACGCAGTCGTCGTGACGGTCGAGCACCGCCTTCCACGTGGCGTCACCGACGTCCGCGGCTTGTCGGGTCGAGTCGACGAGGTCCGTGAACAGCACCGCCGCCAGCAGCCGCTCGGGGGCGGCACCCGGCGCTCGCCGATCACGAACGCGGAGATCTCGGACACGATCGCATCGACGTCACCGACGAACGGCCAGTGGTCCGCGCCGTCGACCGCCGCCTCGACGGCGTTCGGCAGCTGTTCGATGACGTGGTGCACGGCTTCGGGCGAGACGAAGCCGCTGTTCGGTCGATGCACGACGAGCGTGGGCACCGTCACGAGATGGAGCGTCTTCTCGGCACTGATCCCGATCATCGATCCCCAGATGCGTCCCGCGGTCGCGGGGCTCGCGCCCACCCGTCCCGCCTGCTCGTACCACTCGCGAAACGTCGCGTCGCGTCGCGCGCGACGGCGCGATGCGCGCGAGCAGGTCCGACTCCTCTCCGGACGGTGCCTCTCGCCAACCGTCGGTCCGCTCGGCGATCCACGCCTGCCACTGCTCGTCGTCGCCGCCGAGCGGCTGGAACACGACGACGCGGTCGAGATCGCTCGGGCGTTCGGCGGCGAGCCGCGTCGCGACCCCGAAGCTGTCCCACGAGAAGACGACGATCTGCTCGGCGCCCGACGCGTCGATGACCGCACCGAGGTCTTCGACCCACTGGTCGATCACGGGGCGGTCCCAGTCGGTGATCGGGTCGGACACGCCGATCCCCCTGCGATCGAACACGGTCACGCGGCCGATCGACCGCAGCCCGTCGAGCATCCGCACGATGCCGGGGTCGTCCTCGAACACTCCCATCGGGATCAGCCCACCCGTGACCATGACGATCGAGTGCTCCGAGCGTCTGCTCCGGGTCGCGGTCGAGCACGCGATATGCGAGGTGCGTCCCGTCCGGCGCGACGGCGTACTCGACTCCGGCCACGAGTCCGAGTCTCGCGGATCAGACGCGAACGAGGCGCTGGATCGCGGCGGCGATGTCGTCGCGGTCGGGCAGCCACGCGTGCTCGAGCTCCGGCGCGTACGGCGGGGGAGTGGCCGCGGCGCCGACGCGCTCGATCGGAGCGTCGAGGCTCCAGAACGCTTCGCGCGCGACCGTCGCCGCGACCTCGGCGCCGATGCCGAAGGGCACCGCGGCCTCGTGGGCGACGAGCAGCCGGCTCGTCTTGTGCACCGAGTCGAGGACCGGCGCCATGTCGAGCGGTGCCACGGTCCGCAGGTCGATGACCTCGACGGAGATGCCTTCACGGGCGAGCCGCTCGGCCGCGGCGACCGCCTCGTGCACCATCCGCGACACCGACACGACGGTGACGTCGGTGCCGGGGTGCACGACCACCGACCTGCCGATCGGCACGATGTGGTCGGTCGGGGGCTGCGGGCCCTTCATGCCGTAGAGCAGCCGGTTCTCGATGAACACGACCGGGTTCGGGTCCTGGATCGCCGCCCGCAGCAGCCCGTACGTGTCGGCCGGGGTCGACGGCATCACGACGCTCAGGCCCGGGATGTGCGCGAGCAGTGCTTCGAGGCTCTGCGAATGCTGGCTGCCGGACGAGCGACCCGCGCCGAACTGCGTCCGGACGGTGAGCGCCATCTCCGCGGCGCCGCCGGTCATGAACGGCAGCTTCGCGGCCTGGTTGAGCAGCTGGTCGAGGCAGACGCCGAGGAAGTCGAGGTACATGATCTCGACGACCGGGCGCATCCCCGCCATGGCGGCGCCGACGCCGAGGCCGACGATCGCGGCCTCGGAGATGGGTGTGTCCCGCACTCGATCGCCGAACGCGTCGTGCAGCCCGCGCATCAGGCCGAACACGTTGCCGCCGGCCGCGACGTCGATCCCGGCGACGAACACACGATCGTCGCCGGCGAGCTCGATCTCGAGCGCCGAGCGGATCGCGTCCATCGTCCGGAACACGGGCGCGTCGGCGGCCGGGCGCCGGTGGCTCCGGACGCTCGGGGCGCGGGCGGGCGACGAAGTCGGTGAGCGTCGCGACCGCCGGGCTCGTCAACCGGCGCGCGGCGTCGACGGCATCGTCGAGCTCGTGCGCCACCGATGACTGCATCGACTCGAGCTCGCCGTCCGTCACGCCCGCCCGTCGCAACCGGTCTGCGCTGACGATGAGCGGATCGCGCGCGGCCCACTCCTCGACCTCTTCGGTCGATCGGTAGCGCTGCGGGTCGCCTTCGTAGTGACCGTGCCAGCGGTAGGTCGCGGCCTCCACGACGACCGGTCCGCGTCCCGCGCGCGTCGCGTCGACGACCCTGCTCGCGGCGGCCGCCGTCTCGGCGACGTCGTTGCCGTCCACCGCGACGTAGTCGACGCCGTACCCGGCGGCACGCTGCTCGAGCGATGCCGCGTGCTGGGTCGACGCGGGCGAGAACTCCGCGTACCCGTTGTTCTCGCAGAAGAAGACCACCGGGAGCCGCCAGACGGCGGCGAGGTTGATCGCCTCGTGGAACGTGCCGTGCGCGACGGCGCCGTCGCCGAAGAACGCGACCGCGACGCTGTCGTCGTGCGCGCAGCTGCGCCGCGGTCGCGGCGCCGGCGGCGATCGGCAGCCCAGCGCCCACGATCCCGTTGGCGCCGAAGATGCCGAGCTTCGGGTCCGCGATGTGCATCGAGCCACCGCGGCCGCGGTTCGTCCCGCCGTCCTTGGCCATGAGCTCGGCGAACATCCCGAGCGGATCGAGGCCCTTGGCGAGGCAGTGGCCGTGCCCGCGGTGCGTCGACGTGATGACGTCCGCCGGCCGCAGCGGCCAGCACGCGCCGACAGCGGACGCCTCCTGTCCGATCGACAGGTGCACGAAGCCGGGCACCTCGCCGTCGCGGTACAGCGCGGCGACACGCTCCTCGAACCCGCGGATCACGAGCATCCGCCGGTGCATCTCGAGGAGGTCGGCGTCGCTGAACATGAGCCGTGTATTGTACTGGTCGGTACAAACGGTCGGGTGCGCGTGTCAACAGGGAAGGGCGATGTCCGAGCAGATCGACATCCCCACGTCCTTCGCCGGTGGCGCGGACGTGACCGGGAAGCGTGTGGTGATCACCGGCGCCAGCCGGGGTCTCGGTCGCCTGCTCGCGCACGCGTTCTCGCACAGCGGCGCACGCACTGCGCTGGTCGCGCGCACGGAGGCCGACCTCAAGGCCGTCGCCGACGAGCTGCCCGCGCCGTCCCTCGTGCTCAGCGGTGACGTGACCGACGAGGAGTTCAACGAAGCCGTCGCCGATGCCACCGTTGCCGAGTGGGGTGGGATCGACGTGTGGATCTGCAACGCCGGGATCTCACCTGTCGTGGCCGGGCCGCGGAAGACCGCGCCGTCGATCTGGCGACAGGTGCTCGAGGTCAACCTCACCGGCGCGTTCCTCGGCGCGCGTGCCGCGGCACGGGTGATGGGCGACGGCGGCCGACTCATCTTCACGGGCTCGGTGCTCGGTGAGCGACCGCGCCAAGGCCTCGCGGCCTACAGCGCGTCCAAGGCCGGGCTCGTCGGCATGGCCAAGGGGCTCGCGCTCGACCTCGCGCCTGCGGGCATCACCGTGAACGTCGTGGCGCCCGGATGGTTCGACTCGCCGTTGGCGAACGGGTGGAAGACGAACCCGGAGCTGGCGGACGGGATCCTCGGTCACACCGCGCAGCGGCGGTGGGGTGCGCCCACCGACCTCGCCGGCGCGTACCAGTTCCTCGCGTCCGACGCGTCGGCGTTCGTCACCGGCACGGTGCTCAACGTCGACGGCGGCTATCTGCTCGTATGAGCGGTGCGCGACGGGTGATCGCGATCACGGGCGCGGGCGGAGCGCTCGGTGCGGCGCTGTCGCGCCGGCTCGCCGGCGAACCCGACACCGACGTCGTGCTCAGCGACATCGACGAGGAGTCGCTCGAAGCGACCGTCGGAGCGCTGCCCGAAGGTCGCGGCGCCGTCGACACGGTGCTGGCCGACGTGAGCGATGCCGCGCAGGTGGAGGCCGTCATCGCGTCGACGGTCGAGCGCCACGGTCACCTCGACGTCCTGATCAGCAACGCCGGCGTGCTCGCGCCGAACGGTCGCATCCACAACCTGACGACCGACGACTGGACGCGCGCGTTCAACGTCAACGTGATGGGTGCCGTGAACGGCATCCGCGCCGCCGTCCCGGTGATGCGGTCGCAGGGCTCGGGCTCGATCGTGCTGACCGCGTCGGTCGCCGGCATCACGGCGTGGTCGCACGCGGCGCCGTACTGCGCCACCAAGGCCGCGGTGATCCAGCTCGCGAAGGTCGCGGCGGTCGAGTACGCCCGCGACGGGATCCGCGTCAACTGCGTGTGCCCCGGCACGTTCCTGTCCGCGATCCACGACGACCTCCCACCGGAGGCACTCGACGCGATCGCGGTCAAGCACCCGCTCGGGCTCGGCTCGGCCGACGATCTGGTGGGCGCGTACTCGTACCTCGCGAGCGACGCGTCCCGGTGGACGACGGGGTCGGCGATCGTCGTCGACGGCGGCTACGCAGCGCCGTAGGAGCACCGTGGACGCCCCGTTGACGCACGCGGACATGAGCTGGGTCGGAGTGCTCGAGCACCACGCGAGCCGCGCGCCGGACATGCCGCTCGCGATCTACGGCGACGAGACCGTCACCTACGGCGAGATGGCGACGCGGGCGGCCGCGCTCGCCGCCGGTCTGCAGGAGCGGGGCGTGGGCGCGGGCGACGTCGTCGGCCTGCTCTCGTACAACTGCACCGAGTTCCTCGAGACGATCTTCGCCGCGAACCACCTCGGGGCGATCGCGATGCCGATCAACTGGCGGCTCGCCGCGCCCGAGGTCCGGTACATCCTCGAGCACTCCGAAGCGCGGGCGCTGGTGTGCGACCCGACGCTCGTCGAGCTCGCCGACGACGCGACCAAGGGTCTCGAGGCGACGCTCCTGCGCGTCTGCATCGCGTGGCCCGCGCCGGACGGCTGGACGCCGCTCCCGGATCTCCGCGCGGCGAGTGGCGCGGAGCGGGTCGCCGTCGACGGCGGCGACGTCCACCGCCTGATGTACACGTCGGGCACCACCGGCCGCCCGAAGGGCGTGATGCTCACGCACGCGAACCTGGCGTGGAAGAACCTCGCGCACATCGTCGAGTTCGGCTTCACGAGCGCGGATCTCGGGCTCGCGTGCGGGCCGCTGTACCACGTCGGCGCGCTCGACCTCACGACGACGTCGCTCATCGCCGCCGGCGCGACGACGATCATCCATCGCGTGTTCGAGGCGGCCGACGTCGTCGACGAGATCGAGCGCTCGCGGGTGACGACGGTGTGGCTCGCGCCCGCGATGGTCAACGCGATCATGGCGCTGCCCGACATCGAGCAGCGCGACCTGTCGTCGGTGCGGCTCGTCATCAACGGCGGCGAGAAGATGCCGATCCCGCTCATCGAGCGGATCCAACGGACGTTCTCCGCCGCGTGGTTCGCCGACGCGTACGGCCTCACCGAGACGGTCTCGGGCGACACGTTCCTCGACCGGGACAGCCTCGTGAGCAAGCTCGGCAGCGTCGGCCGTCCGTGCCTCTACCTCGAGCTCGACATCTGGGACGAGCAGGGTGCGTCGCTGCCCGCGGGGGAGCGCGGCGAGGTCGTCCTCCGTGGCCCGAAGGTGTTCAAGGGCTACTGGCGCGATCCCGACGCGACCACGGCCGCGTTCGCCGGGGGCTGGTTCCACACCGGCGACATCGGTGTGCGCGACGAGGACGGGTACCTGTTCATCGTCGATCGACTCAAGGACATGATCGTGTCCGGCGGCGAGAACATCGCCGGCTCCGAGATCGAGCGCGTGCTCTACGAGCACGAGTCGGTCGTCGAAGCCGCCGTCGTCGGGCGCCCGGACGATCGATGGGGTGAGGTCCCCGTCGCCTACGTCGTCGTGAGCTCGGCCGCGACGACGCCCGACGACCTCCTCGAGCACTGCCGGGCGCAGCTCGCGCGCTTCAAGGTCCCGAAGGCCGTCGTGCTCATCGACGCGCTGCCGCGGAACCCTTCGGGCAAGGTCCTGAAGCGCGAGCTACGGGACCAGATGGGCGAGGAACGCGGCTGACCAGCCGTTGAGGTCGGCCGGGACGGAGTACCCGGTCTCGTCGTTGATCGTCGCCCAGTGCTCGGCGACGTCCTCGACGGTGGGGACCGAGCCTGCCGCGTCCCGGGTGGACGTACCCCTCGGTCGAGGCGATGAAGATGCGCGCGAAGCGCCCCGCGCCCGCCGCGTAGATCTCGCCGCTGACCGGGCAGTCCTCGTGCGCGAGGAACGCCACCATCGGCGCGACGAGCTCCGGTCGCATCTCGGGCGGTGGCTCCTCGGTGGGCTGGCCCGCCATCCGCGTGAACGCGGCGGGTGCGATGAGGTTGACCTTGATGCCGTGCTTGACGCCGGCCGTCGTGAGGCTGCGCGTGAGCCCGATCACCGCGCCCTTCGCGGTCGCGTACGAGAGGTTGGTCGGCAGTCCGAAGAGCCCCGCGGACGTGGTCATGACGATGCGGCCGTAGCCCTGCTCGACGAGGTGTGGCCATGCCGCGCGCGTGGTGTTGAACGAGCCGCCGACGTGCACCGCGAGGTGCTTCGCGAGGTTCTCCTCGTCGGCTTCCGGCAGCCCCGCCCATCGGATGATGCCCGCGTTGTTGACCAGGATGTCGATGCGTCCGAGCTGGTCGACCGCGGCGTCGACGAGCGCCTGGGCGCCGGCCGTCGTCGACACGTCGCTCGTGTCGGCGATGGCGGTGCCGCCCGCGGCGACGATCTCGGCCGCGACGTCGGCGGCCGGCGCCGCGTCGACCCCGTCGCCCTCCATCGAGCCGCCGAGGTCGTTGACCACCACGCCGGCCCCGCGCGCCGCGAGCAGGAGCGCGTGGGCGCGGCCGATGCCGCGCCCCGCGCCGGTGACCACCGCGACGCGCCCGTCGAAGCGCCCATCGAAGTGCTGGTCGTCCACCCGCGGGAGTGTACCGACCAGTCCAATATGCTCTCGGCGTGCCGGCCGTCCAGTACTCGTCGTCCGATCGGGTGGGTGTCATCACGCTGAACCGACCCGGGGCCCGCAACGCGGTCGATCGCGAGATGACGCTCGGCCTCGAGGCCGCGGTCGACCGGCTCGAGGACGACCCCGACACGTGGGTCGGCGTGCTGTGTGCCAACACCGAGGAGCAGGCGCGCCCGGTCTTCTGCGCCGGTGCCGACCTGAAGGTGCTGCGCGACTCGGGATCCGCGGCGGAGCTCGACACCGAACGGGGCGGCTTCGCCGGGTTCGTCTACCGCGAGCGCACCAAGCCGATCGTCGTCGCCGTCGACGGGCTCGCGACCGCCGGTGGTCTGGAGATCGTCCTCGCCGCCGACGTCGTCGTCGCCACGACCCGATCGTCGTTCGGGCTCGCCGAGGTGCGGCGCAACCTCGTCGCCGCGGCCGGCGGGCTCTTCCGGCTCCCGCGCGCGATCGGTCGCGCGACGGCGATGGACGCGATCCTGACCGGTGAGCCGATCGATGCTCGTCGCGCGTACGAACTCGGGCTCGTCAGCCGACTGGTCGAACCGGGTGCCGCGCTCGACGAAGCGCTCCACGTCGCGCGCCTGATCGTGACGGCCGCGCCGCTCGCGGTTCGAGCGAGCCGGCGCGTCGTCCTCGCGTCCGGTTCCGAGTCCGACGACACCTTGCGGAAGGTCTCGAGGGAGATCGTCGACGAGCTCCTCGGGTCGGTCGACGGCAAGGAAGGGCTGGCTGCGTTCGCCGAGAAGCGGCCGCCGCATTGGCAAGGCCGCTGATGCCCGCGCGCGCCGAGGTACCGTCGAAGCGGATGGCAGGGACCGCGACGAGCGACGAGCCGCGCCGCAGCGCGAAGTGGGAGGCGCGCCGCGACGAGATCATCGACACCTCGGCGCAGGTGTTCGCGCGACAGGGCTACCACGCGACCGGCATCGCGGAGCTGTGCACCGTCAACGGTGTCGGGAAGGGCGCGTTCTACTACTACATCGGGTCGAAGGAGGAGCTCCTCGCCGCGATCCACGACCGCGTCATGGACGAGGTGATGGTCGGCGCCGATCGCGTGGTCGAAGCCGGTGGGTCACCGTCCGAGCAGCTCACGATGCTCGGTGACGAGCTGCTCGACGTGATCCATCGCTATCCCGACCACGTCTGGGTCTTCCTGCACGAGTTCCCGGCGCTCACCGCCGAGCGCGCGGAGCAGTTCCGCCTGCGCCGGCGCGCGTACGAGGGACGGGTCGAGGCGGTCCTGCAGGCCGGTGTCGACGCCGGGGAGTTCCGTGCGCTCGACGCGCGCCTCACCGCGCTCGCGTGGCTCGGCATGCACAACTACACGTACCTGTGGCTCAAGCCCGGTGGTCACGTGTCGGCACACGACGTCGCGAAGCCGTTCGCCGACATCTTCCTGCACGGGGTGTCGAGCTAGGAGCTCAGGCGGCGACGGTGGCCTCGAGGCCGAGGAGGCCGCCGAGCGTGCCGCCGAGGATCGCGGCGCGCTCGTCGTCGGGCACGCCGGCGAACTGCTGGGCGATCAGCTCCTGGCTGCCGCGGAACGTGCCTTCCGCGTGCGGGTAGTCGTTGCCCCACACGATGGACGACACCCCGGTGAGGTGCCGGCACGCGATCGCGACGGGATCGTCCTGGAACTGGACGTGGAACTGTCGCTGCACGTACTCGCTCGGCTTGAGGGGGTACGGCCACTTCTCGTTCAGCTTGAAGAGCTGCGCCATGTTGGGCTGGTCGTGCTGGGGGCGCGTGTCGTCCCAGAAGCCGATCCACCAGTCGGGGTCCTGTCCGATCCCGGTGATCCAGCACTTGTCCATCCCGCCGACCAGCGAAGCCAGCCAGTGCGCGTTGAACTCGATCAGCGAGAAGTGGAGATCGGGGTAGCGCTCGGCGACGCCACCACCGATGAGGTCGCAGATGATCTGCTGGGGTGGGATCGCGCCGTAGATCGCCTGGCTGATCATCCGCCTCGACGCCGACTTCCCCGTCACCGGCTGGTTGACCTGGGCCGCCGCCTCCATCATGTACTTGAGCGTCGACGCCTCCGGGTCGTCGACCTTCACGCCCCCCGTCTGCGTGTGCATGAACACCTGCACACCGGTGGCCGATGCCGCCGACCACACCGGGTCGAAGTCGCGTGAGTGGTACGGCTTCGGCGGCGTCGCGGGGAGGAGGATGGCGCGCGAGCCGGCAGCCGCGACGCGCTCGATCTCGGCGACCGCGTCGTCGATGTCCGTGAGCGGGATGGGAGCCGTCGGCGCGAGCCGGGAGGAGTACGGCGTGAACCGCTCCTTGATGTAGTCGTTGTAGACCCGCGCGTGTGCGATCGAGAGCTCGTGGTCGTCCGAGTAGAGCCCGAACAGCGACAGGTTCGGATGCAGCACCTGCGCGTCGACGCCGTCGAGGTCCATGTCCTCGAGGATCATCTCGGGGTCGCCTTCGGGCGTCCGCCCGCCGGTCTGGCGGTAGCGGGAGACCGTCCAGCCCTCGAAGCCCGGCGTGTGCAGGCGCCGGAAGACGCGGGCGCCGCCCTCGACGAACGGCTCGATCTCGAAGTCCTCTTCCCAGACCGCGCGGTCGCGGAGGTGCTTGGGGAGGCGGGTGACGAACAGGTCCGTCGGCTCGAGCAGGTGACCGTCACCGGAGACGACGAAGTCCTTGGCAGGCATGCCTTTGCAGGCTAAACCAACCGGTCGGTACAGGCAACGAAGCGGGCGATCCCCCGCGTCGACGAGCAGGAGAGCAACCGCGTGACGAAGCGATGGACGCAGCGCCCGGACGGCTCGACGTGGGGTGACTGGGGCGACGACGACGAGCTCGGCCGCATCAACCTGCTCACCCCCGAGAAGGTGCTCGAAGGTGCGCGCGAGGTCGAGGCGGGGGTCAGCTTCTGCCTGAGCCTGCCGCTCGACTACCCGGGCGGCATCTCGCTGAACCAGCGGCGCCACCCGCCGCGCCTCGCGCCGACCGAGGACATGGACGGCACGCCCGAGCGCTTCTACAACATCCATCAGAGCCAGATGGAGAAGTACGGCCACCCGAAGTACATCGACGTGTGGGCCGACGACCAGGTGACGCTCTCGTTGCAGTACTCGACGCAGTGGGACTCGCTCGCGCACGCCGGCGCGGAGTTCGACGTCGACGGCGACGGTGTCGAGGAGGCGGTGTTCTACAACGGGTACCGCTCCGACGACGATCTCGTCGGCCCGAAGACCGACGCACGCGGCGACGGCGGCGAGAGCGTCTGCTTCGCGCACCACCTCGGGCTCGAGCACATGGCGTTCCACGGTGTGCAGGGGCGCGGCGTGCTCATCGACCTCGCGCACCACCTGGGTCACGAGTGGCGCGGCGTCGACCACGCGACGCTCGAGGAGATCATGAAGGAGGACGCCGTCGTCGTGGAGCCCGGCGACATGGTCCTGTTCCACACCGGCTTCGCGACGAAGGTCCTCGAGTGGAACCGTGAGCCCGACCCGGTGCAGATCCACTCCATGTGCAGCTACCTCGACGCGCGCGACCCGGCGATGCTCGAGTGGATCACGGAGTCACAGCTCTCGGCGCTGGTCTCCGACAACTACGCGGTCGAAGGGATGGTCGGCGGGGATCGCGACGAGAGCCGGCACTCGCTCCTGCCGATCCACCACCTCTGCCTCTTCAAGCTCGGCGTGCCGCTCGGCGAGCTGTGGTACCTGCACGAGCTCGCGGCCTGGCTGCGCGAGCACGGGCGGAGCCGGTTCCTCCTGACCGCGCCGCCGCTGCGGCTGCCGGGCATCGTCGGCTCGCCGGCTACCCCGATCGCGACAGTCTGAACGCCTTGTAGTCGGTGTCGCGCACTCTCGCGATCTCCTTGAACAGCTTCGGCCGGCCGCCCGCGTTCAGCAGGTACCGGCGCGGCTTCCCCGGGATGTTGGCGCCGAAGTAGTAGCTGCGCTCGCCGAACGACGGCGGCAACCGCGCCGCGGTGTCGACCATCGCGCTCCAGCGCTCCTCGGCAGCCGGGTCGACCTCGATCGTGTCGTAGCCGTGGTCGCGCACGTAGGCCAGCGTCTCGGTGACGAAGTCGACCTGGTCGCCGTTGTAGCGCGGGTTGTTGCCGGCGGCCGCGTGCGGTCCGCCCGGGAAGAAGAAGTTGGGGAAGCCCGTGGTCTGGACGCCGAGGAACGTCGTCGGACCGTCCGCCCAGTGGTCTTCGAGCGCGAGCCCGTCCCGGCCGCGGATGCCCATTCGGTTGAGCGCGCCGGTGCCGAAGTCGAAGCCGGTCGCCCACACGACGATGTCGTGCTCGCGTTCGCCGTCGGTCGTCTCGATGCCGCGCGCGGTCATGCGCACGATCGGTGTCTGCCGGAGATCGACCAGCTCGACGTTCGGGTTGTTGTACGCCTCGTAGTAGTCCGTCACGAAGGGCGGCCGGTGCTCGCCGTAGCGGTGGTCCTTCGGGACGAGCTTCTCCGCGGTCTCCGGATCGTCGACGATGCCGCGGATCTGCTCGGCGACGAACTCGCACCACTCCGTGTTCGCGGCCTCGTCGAACAGCAGGTCGGTGTAGTTGCTGGTGAGCTTCGAGAAGCCGGGGCTGCGCCACATCGTCTCGAAGAACGCCCACCGTTCGTCGCGCGAGTCGTCGAAGGTGGCGCGGTCGTGCGGCTGATGGAGGAAGCCCGCCGGTGAGGTGCTCAGCGTGTCGCGGATCGCTTCGAACTCGGACCGGAGCTCGGCCTGCTCCTCGGTGGTGATCGGCCGGTTGTTGAGCGGCGTGCACCAGTGCGGCGTGCGTTGGTACACCGTGAGCGAGGCGACCTGGTCGGCGATGATCGGGATCAGCTGGACGCCGCTCGATCCCGTGCCGACGACGGCGACGCGCTTGCCTTTGAAGTCGACGGGTGTCGCCGGCCAGCGCCCGGTGTGGTGCTGCTCGCCGCGGAAGTCGTCGCGTCCGGGCACGTCGGGGACGTTCGGCACGGAGAGGACGCCGGTCGCGGCGATGAGGAACCGTGCACGGCGCTCTGCGCCGTTGCCGTCCGCCACTGCCCAGGTCCCCGACGACTCGTCGTAGACGGCCGACGTGATCGTGGTCTCGAAGCGGATGTCGCGCCGCAGATCGAACCGGTCGACCACGTGGTTGAGATAGCGCTCGATGTCGGGTTGCTCGGCGAAGTGCTCGCGCCACTCCCACTCGTCGAAGAGCTCCTCCGAGAACAGGTAGCCGTACGTGTAGCTCTCCGAGTCGAAGCGCGCGCCCGGGTAGCGGTTCCAGTACCAGGTGCCACCGACGCCGCCACCGGCTTCGAGCAGCAGCGCGGAGAAGCCCGCTTCGCGCGCACGGTAGAGCTGGTAGATGCCCGTGATGCCCGCGCCGACGATCAGCACGTCGACGTCCGGCCGTGCGACGCCGGGCGCGTCGTCAGGAGCCGCAGGCATGGGCGGCATTGTACCGACCGGTTAGTCTACGAAGCCGTGGCGGTCGTGGATCGGAAGTGGTCGGCGCTTCCCGTGCCCTTCGCGATGGAGCTCGCCGACCGCGTGCCGAAGGAGCGCTACCTCGATCCCGACTTCTACGCGCTCGAGGCGGAGCAGCTGTGGCCGCGCGTCTGGCAGATGGCGTGCCGGCTCGAGGAGATCCCGGAGCCGAACGACTTCGTGGAGTACGAGTTCCTCGACCAGTCGATCGTCGTCGTGCGCAGCGAGGACATGGGCGTGCGCGCGTTCCAGAACGCGTGTCGTCATCGTGGTGTGCGGTTCGTGCAGGGTGCCGGCAGCTGCGGCGACCGCGGGTTCCAGTGCCCGTTCCACGGCTGGCGCTACGGACCCGACGGCACCAACGCCGGCGTGACGCAGCGGCGCACGTTCTCCGAGCACAACCTCGAGCCCGGCGACATCGACCTCGTCTCGGTGCGCTGCGAGATGTGGGGTGGCTGCGCGTGGATCAACCTCGACGACAGCGCGCCACCCGTGCGCGAGTCGCTCGAGCCGGCCGCGAGCATGCTCGACGCGTGGAAGGTCGAGTCGCTGCGGACCGAGAAGTGGTTCGCGGCGCGTCTCCCGGTGAACTGGAAGCTCGCGATCGAGGCGTTCGTCGAGATGTACCACGTCGTGCAGACGCACCCGCAGCTCATCATCCCGACGCGCTTCGGGAAGGTGGACGAGGCGTCGTTCGACCCGGGTGCGTTCATCGACGCGGACATCCAGTACCTGCGCGCGATGAGCGACGGAATGGCGGGGATGATGCCGGCAGGCGACGTGCGCGTCGCCGAGGGCATCCGCGACGTGGAGCTCCCGGCCGACCCGGCGCAGGCGATCCAGACGTGGAACCGCACGCTCAACGACGCGGTCGTCGGCTGGCACCGCGAGCGCGGGTCGGACGTCCCCGATCTCAACGAGCTCGACGCACAGGGCATCAACCTCACGTTCTTCCACTGCTTCCCGCACTACTTCGTGCTGCCGATGTACAGCGGTGCCTCTTCGTACCGGTTCCGTCCGCTCGGACCGGAGGAGACGCTGATGGAGATCTGGTCGCTCGAACGCGTCACGGAGGGCGACGAGCGCCAGAAGCCGACGCCGCCCGAGCCGTGGGACGCCGACGATCCGCGCTGGCCGCCGATCCCCGCGCAGGACTTCTCGAACCTGCCGCGGCAGCAGCGGGGCCTGCACGCGAAGGGCTTCGAGTACATGCGCCTGTCGGAGGGGCTCGAGGGGCACATCTCCAACTTCGAGCGCACCATCGACGGCTTCCTCGCCGGCCTCCCGCAGGAGCAGCTGCTCCCGGCCGTGGAGACGGTCAACGTGTACCCGTTCGACAAGCCGATCGCCGACCTCGGCTTCCGACCGGGCCTCTGACGTGGGGGCGACGATGACGTTCGCGGACGTCGCCGAGGGCGTCCGCGCCACGATCGCCGCGTACACGCAGGCGCTCGATGACGGCCGGACCGAGGACGTCGTCGCGACGTTCTGCGCGGACGGCTCGTTCGAAGCTCCCGGCATGGGCACCCACGTCGGGCACGACGCTCTCCGCGAGGCTTACACGTCGTGGAAGCCGCGGCGACCGCAGCGCCACGTCATCGTCAACATCCTCGTGACCGACTGGAACGACGACGAGGCCGCCGTGACCAGCGACATGCTCTTCCTCTTGCAGGGCGAGTCCGGCTGGGCGGTCCAGCTTGTGGGCCGGTACGACGACCTCCTGCACCACGACGACGGCACGTGGCGGTTCCACCGTCGCGTCGCCGAGTTCATGACATAGTCCGCCGATGGCTGCATCCGAACCCGGGCGAACCGATCCGCTCGACCTCAGCGGACGCGTCGCGGTGGTCACTGGCGCCAGTACCGGGATCGGTGCGGCAACCGTCCGTGCGCTCGCTGCACGCGGCGCGGTGGTTGCGTTCTGCGCTCGCCACGAGGACGACCTCCGCGCCCTCGCCACGGCGTGTGCCGACCTGCCCGGTGACGTGCGGCCCTTCGTCGCCGACATGACCGATCCCGCGTCGGTCGACCGGTTCTGCGACGACGTCGTCGAGCAGCTCGGTGACCCCGACACGCTCGTCAACAACGTCGGGGCGTCTCCGTCGCGCAACTTCCTCTACATGTCGGACGACGACTGGATCGACCTGTTCAACCTGAACGTCGTGTCCGCCGTGCGGGGCACGCGTCGGTTCCTCCCCGCGATGCGAGACGCGAAGTTCGGTCGGGTCGTGATGGTCTCCAGCGTCGCGGCACGTCAGCCCAGCGCCGCACTCATCGACTACGGGGCGACCAAGGCCGCGCTCGGCGCGGTGACGAAGGCGCTCGCCGCGCAAGTACGCCGCCGACAACGTGCTCGTGAACTCGGTGCTGCCGGGACGCGTCCGCACCGCCATGTGGGAGCGCGCGGCGGGTGAGATCGCGTCGTCGAACGACCAGGACATCGAGGAGGTCTTCGCCCAGCGGAGCAAGGACATCCCGATGGGTCGCTTCGGCACGTCCGAGGAGATCGCCGACGTGATCCTCTTCCTGTGCTCCGACCTCGCGCGCTACGTCGCCGGCGCCGCCCTCGACGTCGACGGAGGCCTCGGCTCGGGGCTCCACTGATGCAACCAGAGGCCGCGGATCGAGTGGAGCTCGACGACCTGCTGCGTCGCCACGCCCGTGCGTTCCTCGCCCGCGACTTCGACGCGCTCGATGACGTCTTCACGCCCGATGCGGTCCTCGACTCGCGGGCCGTGGGTGGCGAGCGGCACCGCTGGGCAGACGCCAAGCCGTGGCTGCAGGCGACGTTCGGGGGAGTGCGCGTGTTCCGCCTGCACGTCGGTGATCCGGCGATCGAGCTCGGCGCCGACGGCAACACCGCCACGATGACGACGACCAACCATGTGGCCTTCGTTGCGACCGACGCGGCGCCGCCGATCGTCGCGTTCGGCGTCTATGCCGATCGTGCGGTGCGGACCGACGTCGGGTGGCGGCTCGTCGAGCGCGTCGACCGCCCGCTCGTCCGGATGACGGGAGCGGCGGCATGATGCTGCTGGAGCAGGCCGTCGTGGACCGGGTCGAGATCGAAGCCGTGCTCGGTGCCTTCGCGCACTGCGCGCTCACCGGCGACGTCACCGACCTCGACACGCTCCTCACCGACGACGCGGTCATCGACGCGACCGCGATCGGAGGGCCGAGCGTCCAGCGAGCGGACGCGGCGACATGGTTGGCGAGCATGCTCGCTCCCTGCTCGCTGGTCGTCCCGATCGTCGGCGACGTGCTGGTGGTGGCCGGCGACGACGCGACAGCCGACGTCGAGAGCACCTGGCACAGCGTCGTCGTGCGCGAGGACGTGAGCCGGCCGCGCATCGTGTACGGCGTCACCCGGGACCGCTTCGTGCGGACGAGCGACGGGTGGCGGATCTCGCGGCGCGCGATCGAGGTCGGGATCTCGGTCGAGATGGTGGCGCCCGACGCCTGAGCACCGACGGTCGGGTGCGGCCGTCAGGGCTCGAGGACGACCTTGATCGCACCGGACGACCGGTCGCCCGCGACACGGAACGCCTCACCGCGTCGTCGAGAGGGAAGCGGTGCGTGATCAGCGTCGGCGCGAGCTCGGGCTCGTCGGCCACGACGTCGACCGCCTCGTCGAACTCCCGCCGGCCCGAATGGTGGCCGTACGTGAACGAGGGGACGAGGCGGACCTCCTTCATGGAGAAGTCCACGCCGAGGGTGACGCCGTCTGCGTACATCGCCGGGATCGCCACGGTGCCGCCGGGTCGGACGGACTCGATCGCGGTGTCGAGCGCCGTCTGCGATCCCGCGGCCTCGACGACCAGCTCGTGCTCGCCGCCGCCGCTCGCGCTGCCGATGCCGAGACGCTCGGCGGCTTCCTGCTGGAACTCGTGACGCGCGAGCAGGTGCACGTCCCAGCCGAGCCGCCGCCCGACCACCGCGCACGCGAGGCCGATCGCGCCCCCGCCGACGACGAGGACCGGGGCATCGCGCGGCACCTCGACCGCGTGCAGCGCGTGGAGCGCAACGGCGATCGGCTCGACGAGGCACGCGTCGCGCACGTCGACGGCGTCGGGGAGCGGCGCCAGCCGGACCGGTTCGGCGGCCACCAGGTCGGCCATGCCGCCGTCCGCGAAGAACCCGAGGATCGTGGGCTTGAGCTCACGGCAGAGCTCGACCCGTCCCGCGACGCACTGATCGCAGCGACCGCACGGCAGGTTGGGGAGCACGGCGACCGCGCGCCCTTGCGCGTCATGGCCCGCGAACTCGTGACCGAGCGTGACGGGGCGTGGGCCCCACGAGCGCATCGCGAGGTCCGAGCTGCACACCCCGGACGAGCGGACGGTGACGAGGTCCGGGCCCTCGGGCTCGGGCAGGTCGAGGACGGCGAGGCCGTCGTCGGTGTAGCGAACTGCGCGCACGGCTCAGGTGACCCGAGTCTCGAGGCGGCCGACGCGCTCGATCTCGGCGACCACGACGTCACCCGGCTCGAGGAACTGGCCGCGCGCGAATCCGACGCCTGCAGGCGTGCCGGTGCAGATCACGTCACCGGGGACCAGCGTGACGATGTTCGAGAGATGCTCGATCTGCTCCTCCACGGTGAAGATCATCTCGGAAGTCGAGGAGTCCTGCATGACCGCTCCGTTCACGGTGAGGCGCAGGTGCAGCGACTGTGGATCGGGCACGGTGTCGCGCGGCACGACCGCGGGGCCCAGCGGCAGGCAGCCGGTGAAGCACTTCGAGCGCAGCCAATCGATGCCGAACGGCGTGTCGGCGCGCTGCGCGAGGTCCCGGAGCGACAGGTCGTTCGCCACCGTGTATCCCGCGACGTGGTCGAGCGCGTCTGCCGCCGCGACCTGGTGGGCACGACGGCCGATGACGACCGCGAGCTCCACCTCCCAGTCGAGGGCAGCCGTCGCGGCCGGCCGATGCACCGTGCCACGGTGACCGGCGAGGGCGCCCGGTGCCGCGACGAAGTGGTACGGCATCGCGTCGTCAGCCCGCACGAACGGCGTCTTCGTCATCTCCGTGATGTGGTCCGCGTAGTTCGCACCGGCGCAGAAGATCGTCGGTGGCTCGGGCACCGGCGCCAGCAGGTCGCCGTCGCGAACCGGCCGCCATGTGTCCGCGGCTGCCGTCGCCGCGGCGAGCAGCTCGGGCGCGCGCTCCCACGCGTCGAGCAGCGCACGCATCGATCGCGGCGCGTCGGGCGTGACGGCATCGAGCGGCAGCATCTCGTCGTCGCGCCAGGCGACGAGCCGGGGGCCCTCAGGCTCGTCGACGGTCGCGAAGCCGATGGTCATGGCGGAGAGGATCCTGGGGCGCCCGGCGTCACCCCGCAAGGCGGGCGTCGGCGAATCGAGGGACTGGTGCTCCGCCCGGGCTACTCCTTGATCAGGTCGAGCTCGATCTCGAGCCGGTTGCGCTTCTTGCAGTCGAACGTGCCCTTCTTCGAGGGCGTGACGCGCACGAACTTGCCGTCCTGCACCTGGGTGAGGACGTAGCAGTCGGTCGTGATCCGGTTGCCGATGTCGGTGGTGCCGATCATCCCGCCGGCGTCGAAGTCGTGGATCGTCGCGAGCTCGTCGAAGAGCGCCTTGCGGGTCACCGCGTTCACACCCGACTTGTCGACGATCTGCTCGATCGCCTGCTGGACGAGCAGCCCCGACGCGAACGCCTGGATGCCGAAGCCGTCGGCCTTGTCCTTGCCCGTGTACTTCAGGAAGTTGGCCAGCATCTTGTTCGAGCTGGCTTCCTCGAAGGGGAGGAAGAGGGTCGACACGTACTGACCCTCGACGTCGGCGCCACCCTGGGCCAGCATCTTCTTGTCGTAGCACTGCAGGGTGCAGTCCCAGATGAAGTCGGGAACGTCGAGCCCCTGGAGCTTCGCTTCCTTCCGCAGCGCGACCGTGGTGCCGAAGACGGACCCGCTCTGCGCGTAGTTCGACGTGTTGTCCTTCAGCTGCTGCACGATCGGCGTGTACGCGGACTGCGGTGCCATCGCCGAGATCAGCGCCTCGAAGTCCTGCTTGATGCCCGAGCCCGCGTCCTGCATCTGGGTCATCGACGCGCGGTTGGAGTTCTCGGCCGCCTTGAGGTCCTGCGAGAAGATGTACGCACCGTGCAGGTCCTTGCCGTACTCCTTCTCGTAGTAGAACGCGCGCCCGACGTTGGCCTGGTAGGTCTGGGGGTGCTCGTCCTGGGTGTCGCAGATGATCTGGGGCGGGTTCACCGCGTACGTCGTCGGCGAGCACTGCTGCGCGACCTCGGTGGCGACGACCGCGATGTCGGGGATTCCTGTCGCGGCACCGGCCTGGTCGACGCACGCCTCGATGTCGTCGACGTTGTTCAGGAAGATCGCGGAGGTGCCGACGATCGCGAAGTCCTCGGCGCACGCCTTGATGACGGCGTTGCGGCCCTCGTCCGCGTTGAGCTTCGAGTCGAGGAAGTCGATGACGACCTCGCGCCCGGCGAGACCGCCGTTCGCGTTGACGTACTTCGCCCACCCGCGCACGCCGTTGACCGAGCCGAGGAAGCTGCCCGGCGCGATGGGGTTCTCGACGTCGGCGACGACCGCGATGCGGATCTCCGTAGTCGGTGATCCCGATCTCGGTCGCCGACGGCTTCTCGTCGCCCGAGCCCTGTGCGCCCGCGACGGCGGACGTCACGTCCTGTGAGCATGATCACCGCGGCGACGAGCGCCGTGAAGCGTGTGCGTGGCACCGGCTTCCCCCTGTAGAACGCCGACAGCTGTAGAACAGCGAGATTACACTGTAATTCACCGAGGAGCGAGGGCGTCCAGTGGCGTGGGATTTCGAGACCGAGCCGGAGTTCGAGGCGAAGCTCGCCTGGATGCGGGCGTTCATCGACCGCGAGCTGATCCCGCTCGAGCCGATCTTCGACGAGCTCCCGCCGGACGAGTGGCGCGCGGTCAAGCGCCACCTCCAGGACGCAGGTGAAGGCCGCAGGGCCTGTGGGGCGCGTTCCTCGACCCGAAGCTCGGCGGCGCCGGGCTTCGGCCAGCTGAAGCTGGCGCTGATGTCGGAGATCATCGGCCGCTGCATGATGTCGATGACGATCTTCGGCGTGCAGGCGCCCGACAGCGGCAACATGGAGCTGCTCGCCCACGGCGCGACCGACGCGCAGAAGGAGCGGTGGCTCTGGCCCAACCTGCGCGGCGAGATCTCCAGCGCGTTCGCGCTGACCGAGCCGTTCCTCGCCGGCGCCGACCCGACCGTGATCGGCACGACCGCGGCGCTCGACGGCGACGAGTGGGTGCATCGACGGCCACAAGTGGTTCATCACGAACGCGTCGGTCGCCGACATCGTGCTCGTCTTCGCCGAGACCAACCCCGAGGGCCGCCCGCACCGGCACGCGTCGGTGTTCGTCGTGCCCGACCGGCACGCCCGGGCATGGAGATCGTGCGCGACATCGGCACGATGGCGCACCCCGACGCCGGAGTACGGGCGGCCCGGCAACCACGCCGAGATCGTGTTCCGCGACTGCCGCGTGCCGGCCGACCACCTGATCGGCGAGCCCGGCGAGGGGTTCGTGCTCGCGCAGCAGCGCCTCGGCGGCGGTCGCATCCACCACGCGATGCGCTGGCTCGGCCAGGCGCAGCGCTCGCTCGACATCATGTGCGAGCGGGCCGTGTCGCGGACCTCGCACGGCAAGCTGCTCGGCGCAGCACCAGATGGTCCAGGACTACGTCGCGCTGTCGCACATGGAGATCCAGGCGGCCCGGCTGCTCACGTTCCAGACCGCGTGGAAGATGGACAAGCACGGCGCGGCCGCGGTGCGCGCCGACCTCGGCATGATCAAGGCGCACGTGTCGAAGGTCGTGCTCGGCGTGCTCGACCGCACGATCCAGGTGTGCGGCGCGCTCGGCTACTCGAGCGACCTGCCCGTCGAGTCGTGGTACCGCTCGCACCCGCTTCGGCCCGATCGGCGACGGCCCCGACGAGCTGCACAAGTCGGTGCTCGCCCGCACGCTGCTCAAGGGGTACACGCCGGTCGAGGGCTGGCCGACCGAGCACATCCCGAGCCGCCGCCCGGCCGCCGAGGCGAAGTGGGCCGAGCTGCGGGCTCGCGGCCGGGATCGCGTGACCGCGATCGCCGATCGAGGCCGTGTGCTTCGACTTCGCCGGCACGCTGTTCAGCGACCGCGCCCTGCGAGACGTGCACCTGCGCCAGCTCCGGTTCGTGGCCGACGCCGCCGGCGTCGCGTCCGCCTCCGACGACGAGCTGCGCGCGGCGTACCGGCGCGGGATGGGCCAGGCGGCTCGAACGCACATGGCGCAGCCGTCGTACCTGCACCGCGCGCTCTTCGCCGCGGCGTTCCGGGCGATGGCCGCGGCGCTCGGTGGGGCGATCGACGACGTCCACCGCGCAGGAGGCGGTCGACCGGCAGTACCGGGCGACGATCGAGCACGCCGAGCTGCGTCCCGACTGCCTGGCGACGCTCTCGGCGCTGCGCGGCTGCGTCGGTCCACGTCCAGATCGTGTCGAACATCGACGACGAGCAGCTCGACCCGATGGTCGACCGCCTCGGCCTGCGTGCCGTGATCGACGCCGTCACGAGCTCCGAGCAGGCGGGCTCGTGCAAGCCCGACCCGGCGATCTTCCAGCTCGCGCTGGCCAAGGCCGGGTGTCGATGCCCGAGCAGGCGCTGTTCGTCGGCGACAGCCTGCGGCCACGACATGGTCGGGCCCGCCGACGTCGGGATGCGCACCGCATGGCTGCGTCGACCCGGCCCGGCGCCGATCCCGGCGATGTGCACCCGGACCACGTGATCGGCGAGCTCGGGGACGTGCTCGACATCGTCGATGTCGGAGTGTCGCGGTGACGCGACGACCGAGCGCCTGGCGCGCTTCCTCGACGACGCGCTCGGCGACGCGGAGCCGATCACGGTCGACGCCGATGGTCGGCGGCGGGTCGTGCGAGGTGTTCGCGGTCGACCGCGGCGGCGCGCGCTGGGTGCTGCGGCGCGCGCCCCGTCACGCGAGCTCGGCGACGGCGCACGACGTGCTGCGCGAGTTCCGCATCCTCGACGCGATCAAGGACGAGCCGGTCGCGATCGCCCGCCCGGTCGTGGCGTGCGACGACCCCGACGTGTTCGGCGCGCCCTTCTACGTGATGGAGCGCATCGACGGGCGGCCGATCCGCAGCGCGATCCCGGCGGCCTGGGCGTCGGCGCCCGAGACGCACGGCCGCGCGCTCGAGCAGCTCGTCGACGCGCTCGTCGCGATCCACGCGGTCGACTGGCGTGCGTGCGGCCTCGGCGACCTCGCCCACACCGACGACTACCTCGCGCGCCAGGTCGACCGCTGGCTGCTCGCAGCTCGCGTCGTACGGCGGGCGCGACCTGCCCGCCGCGCACGGACGTCGCCGAGTGGCTCGACGCGCACCGGCCGCCGGACCAGCCGAGCCCGCGCTCTGCCACGGCGACTACAAGCTCGACAACGTGCTCTTCGCGCCCGACGCGCCACCGAGCCTGCTGGCGGTCGTCGACTGGGAGATGGCCGCGATCGGCGACCCGCTCGTCGACCTCGCGTGGGCGCTCATCTTCCACCCCGGGCCCGAGGGCACGATGCGCCTCGGCATGGCCAAGGAGCCGACGGTTCGACGTCGACGCGCCTCCCGATCGCCGACCGCGCTCGTCGAGCGCTACGCCACCGCGTCGGGCCGCGACGTCGAGCGGCATCGGCTGGTACGACGTGTTCGCCCGCTGGAAGCTGGCGATCGTGCTCGAGGGCAGCTACGCCAAGTTCCTGCGCGGCGAGTCCGACAAGCCGATCCACGAGTTCTTCGGGAGCCAGGTGGACCTGCTGCTCGAGAGCGCGACCGCACTCGATCGACGGGAGGAACCATCTGATGCGCGCGTGGCAGGTGCAGGGCGCGGGCGAACCGATCGACGTGCTGCACGAGGTCGAGCTCGAGCTCGCCCGAGCCCGGGCCGGGGCAGGTGCGCATCCGCGTCACCGCGGCCGGGCATCGGGCTGCCCGACGTGCTCATGTGCCGCGGCACCTACCCGCTCACGCCGCCGCTGCCGTTCACGTCCGGGCCAGGAGGCGACCGGCACGGTGACCGCGGTCGGCGAGGGCGTCGACCTCGCGGTCGGCGACCGCATCATGTGCGTGACGATGTTCTGGCAGGGGCACGGATCGTTCGCCGAGGAGTGCCTCGTCGCGGCCGACTCGGCGTTCCCGGTGCCCGACGGCCTCACCGACGCCGAGGCGGCCGGCTTCTGGATCCCGCACCTCACCGGGTGGACCGGGCTCGTCGATCGCGGGTCGATCGTGCCGCGGCGACTGGCTCGCGGTGCTCGGCGCCGCGGGCGGCAGCGGCATCGCGGCGGTGCAGCTCGGCACGGCGCTCGGCGCGCGGGTCATCGCGGTGGTCAGCGACGACGAGCGCGCCGCGTTCTGCCGTGGCCTCGGCGCCGAAGCCACCGTCGAACCACCGTGACGGCCCGATCGCGCCCGACGCTGCTGCGAGCTCGACGGGCGGGCAGGGCGTCGACCTGGTCTACGACCCGGTCGGCGGCGCGGTCGGCCGAGGACGCAGCCGGTGCGCTCGCGCGCGACGGTCGGCTCCTCGCCGTCGGCTTCGCCAGCGGCGCGCTGGCCCGATCCTCGACACGCACGAGCTCGTCATCACGAACCGTCGCTCGTCGGCGTGTTCGCCGGCGGGTACTCGCGCGACGAGCTCGACGAGATCCACGCGCAGCTCGCGGCGCTCGATCGCCGACGGCCGGCTTCGCAACGCCGTGACGGCCGAGGTCCCGTACGCGGACCTGCCCGCGGCGCTCCAACGCCTGGCCGACCGCAACGTCGTCGGCAAGCTCGTGATGGTGCCGTGACGTCATGACCAAGCAGCCCGACCTCGACCTCGAAGCCGACGAGATCGTCACCGCAGCCGTCGAGATCTTCCAGGAGTCGGGGCTCGACGCGGTGAGCATGCGCAGCGTCGCGGCGCGGCTCGGCGTGTCCCCGATGCCGCTCTACAGCCGCGTCGGCAACAAGGACGCGCTGCTCGACGCGATCGCCGAGCGCCTGCTCGAGGACCTCGCGCCGCCCGCGACCGACGACGAGCCGTGGGACGCGTACGCGCTCCGGTGGGCGCGGCGCGCTGCGCGCGCGGCTCCGCCGGGCGCGTGACAGCCGGCTCATCCTCTTGCCGGCGCGCGACGCGTACGTCGAGGCGTCGCGTCCGCTCGTCGACGCGATGCGTCGTGACGGGTTCGCGCCGGATGCCGCGGTGCAGGCCTGCCGGCTGCTCATGTGGGCGACCGTCGGGTTCGGCGCCGTGGAGAGCGGCGTCGAGCCGCCCGGCCGGCGTCGGCCGCGGTCGCGGCCGGGGAGCGATCCCGGGGGCGTCGAGCCGGCCGAGGTCGACGAGCTCTTCGACCTCCACATCCGCTACGTGATCGACGGCATCGCTCGCGACGCGGACGTCGACCGATGACGATCCCGAGCCTCGACGCGACCGGCAAGGTCGTCGTCGTCACCGGCGCCAGCAAGGGCCTCGGGCGTGCGATGGCGCTCGGGTTCGCGGAGGCGGGTGCCGACGTCGTCGTGGCCAGCCGCAAGCTCGAGCCGTGCGAGGCCGTCGCCGCCGAGGTGCGCGCGCTCGGGCCGGCGGGCGCTCGCGGTCAGCTGCCACGTGGGCGACTGGGAGCAGTGCGCGGGCGCTCGTCGACACGACGTCGCCGAGCTCGGCCGCATCGACGTGCTCGTCAACAACGCCGGGATCGCGCCGGTGCCGCCGTCGCTCGCCGGCGTCACCGAGGAGCTGTTCGACAAGACGATCGCCGTCGAACCTCAAGGGTCCGCTGCGGCTCACCGCGCTCGCCGCCGAGCACATGCCGGCCGGCGGCTCGATCATCAACATCAGCTCGAAGGCGTCGCTGCACCCGACGTCGTTCACCGGCGTCTACGCGGCGGCGAAGGCCGGGCTCAACGCCCTCACCAAGGCCGCGGCCCACGAGTTCGGGCCGCGCGGCATCCGGGTGAACGCGATCGTCTGCGGCACGTTCCACACCGACAGCTTCCATGCGTCGGCGCCGACGGATGAAGCGCAGGCGCAGATGGCGTCGAGCGTCAGCCTCGGCCGGATCGCGGACGCCGACGAGATCGTCGGCACCGCGCTCTACCTCGCGAGCGACGCGTCCGTCCTACCTCACCGGCGAGCTGATCCTGCTCGACGGTGGCTGAGCAACCGAACCCGGCCGAACGAACGCACCACGACAGGAGCGACCAACATGGCGGAGGCGAACGACGAAGTGATCGGCGCGGGCCGGGTCGCGGTCGTGACCGGCGCGGCGAGCGGCATCGGGCGCGGGCTCGCCGAGGCGCTGGCGTCGGCCGGCTCCGCCGTCGTGGTCGCCGACCTCGATGTCGACGAGGGCGAGAAGGTCGCGTCGGCCATCCGCGACTCGGGAGGCGACGCGACGGCCGTCGGCGTCGACGTGTCCGATGTGGCCGCAGTCGAGGCGGCTCGCCGCGACGACGGTCGAGCGCTACGGGCGCGTCGACCTGCTCTGCAACAACGCGGGCGTGTCGACCTTCAACCTGATCCAGGACCAGACGCTCGACGACTGGCACTGGGTGTTCGACGTCAACGTCTGGGGCGTGGTCCACGGTGTGCACACGTTCCTCCCGATCATCCGCGACCAGGGCACCCGCGCCCACATCGTCAACACCGCGTCGATCGGCGGCTTGCTGAGCGGCGTCGCGTTCATCGGCCCGTACGCGGCGACGAAGGTCGCGGTGGTCTCGATCTCCGAGACGCTGCAGAAGGAGATGGAGATCGACGGCGCTGCCGATCGGCGTGAGCGTCCTCTGCCCCGGCTCGGTCGAGACCCGGGTGATGGAGTCCGAGCGCGGGCGCCCGGACCACCGTGGAGTCGAGGAGCGGACCGAGCTCGCCGAGTCGGTCCGCCTGATGATCCGCGACTCGTTCAGCGGACCGACGGGGCAGAAGCCGGAGCAGGTCGCCGACGCGAGTCCTCGACGCGGTCCGCGCGGGCGAGTTCTGGATCCTCACGCACGGGAGCGAGCGGGAGATCGTGGAGGAGCGCGTCACGGAGATCCTCGACGCGTTCCCGCCCGACTAGCCGTCTGAGATCCGCACCACCGTGCGTCCGAGCGTGCGCCTGGCGGCCAGCTCGGCCAACGCCCGATCCCATCGGTCGTGCTGACCGCCGACAAGCGGCTTCGAGCCGATCTCCAGCCGGACGATGCCGACGCGAGCGTCACCTTCGACGACTGGCTCGTCGGGCAGGACCTCTTGGCGACGGGCCTCGACGCGAAGCACGTGACCGAGACCAACAGCGGTCACAACGTCTACCTGTACTCACCCCAGCTCGTGAACCGGGCGATCCGTGAAGTGGTCGCGGCGGTTCGCGACGGGAACGCTGCCTGAACCGTCACCTCGGAGTGCTGGTCACTCCGCGGGCCAACGCGACAGGATCACGACATGCAGGCTTCCGGGATGATCTTCGCTGCTCTCGACTGCGATCTCGATGCAGTCGAGGAGTGGAACCGCTGGTACGACCTCGAGCACACACCGATGAACGTGTGCCTTGCCGGGGTCATGCTGAGCCGTCGCTACGTCTCGACTCCTGCGCTGCACGCAGCGAGGATCGCGTCACCGGACGCGCCGCTCGCCGATCGGCGTGGCTCCTTCCTCACGACGTACGTGCTGAGCGGCGACCCGCAGGACGCGTTCGACGCGATGAGCACGGAGCTGCCGCTCCTGTACGACGAGGGGCGGATGCGCTTCCCCGTCGAGAAGAAGGTCGTGCGCGAAGGTGATGTCTTCGCCGGGACCGATGCATTCGGGCGCGCCGCGCTCAAGCTCGAGCCGCGCGACGTGCCGTTCGTCGGGCATGTCGGCGTGATCGTTGTCCAGCGCCGGGGCGAGGACGGCCGAGCTGAGAAGATCGCGCAGCTCGACGGTGTCACCGGGACCTGGTCGATGGAATCGAGATCCCGCCCGGGCCTGTTCCTCGACGCGATCTTCGTCGAGGACGATGTCGCGACTCGTGCGGTGACCATCCGCGACGCGGTTCCTCACACGGCCGACGTCGTGTTCGACGCGCCGTTCGCACTGATCGAACCGCTCTCGTACCCGTGGGCCGACGCCATGCGCGCGTCCGACCTCCCTCCGACCGTCGCGTAGCGACGCACGGTTGAGGAAGCCGTCTCAGGCGTCTCCCTCACCTGCACCGATCGCGGAATCGTTGCGGTCAGCCTGGAGGCATTGGCGATGGGCCGTCGGGCAGGATCGGCTCCAAGTTGATGGAGATCTGCTTCGAGTAGGGAGACCCGATCCAGGGCTGGTACAAGAGCTGGGGCGCCCAGCCGTTGTGCCAGACGCCCGCGGCGGTGAGTCCCTCAGCAAGCTTCCACGCGAGCTGCGTCGTGAGGTCGACGCAATCACGCGAGGGGGTGCGCACCCAGCCCTGCTCGTCGAGGAGCTCGACGAGTGGTGTCGGCAGCCGTTTCGCCAAGACCTTGGACCGATGGGGCACTGCCTGAATGTCGGTTTCAACATGGGGGATTCCCGGCTTCTCCCACACGCAGACCTTGTAGTGCGATGGCACGTACGGCCTGATCGTGCGGTCCTCCCACGCACTTGCGGGCAGCGACGAGTCCAGCGTGGTGACGTACGCGACGAGCCGATCGGTCTGGCGCTTGACCTCCTCCGTCGACTCGGCCCCCGTGGCGCCGGCGGAGAGGAGGCGGCCACCGTCGCGCACCTGGATGGTGCACCAGCACGGCACGGCGATGCCGGCGCCCGCCGGGTCGGTGTTGAACAGACCAGTTGAGAGGAACTCGCGCCGGACGCGCTCGACACCGTCGGCGGTGAGGCGCTGCTCGATGAGCCCCGGGCGCTGCTCGCTGAGCACCTCGGCGGGCGTCGTCGGGTCGGTGCCACCCGTCGCGTAACTCACCGAGCACGAACGCTCCGAAGGCGGGCAGGCCCACCAAGAGATCAGGCGGCCGTCGGCGTACAGGTTGATCGAAGCACCCTCCCCTCCGCGGGGTTCGGGGGTGGGGTTGCTCCACATGATCGCGGCCACCAGCTCGCCGGTCTCCGGGGTGCTCGGCGTCGCTCCTTCGGGGGGCAGCACGGCGTCCAGAGACTGAGACGGGTCAACGGGTGTCGTGATGGGTGTCGGCGCGGCAGGCGGCACGGTTCGGACGTGGCGCCCTCCGTTCCCCCAGACGAGCACCGTCCCGGTGACCAGGAGCACCGCAGCCGCAGCAGCCGCGACGACCAGCCTGCGGCGCCGCCCGTCTCGTCGGCCCACTGAGGTTCTGATGTCGGCGACCATCGCGTCGGTGCCGACCGGTTCCAGCTCATCGAGGTCGCACCAGCGTTCCGCGACGAGCAGCGCGTCGATGTCGAGCGATTCGTCGAGAGACTCGAGGTACTCGCCGTACTCGCGCAGCGTGGGGATCGGAGAACTCACGCGTTCACCCCCAGCGCGGCGCGGAGCTTCGCGACGCCGCGGTCGACATGGTTGCGCACCGTGTTCTTGCTGACCCCGAGAACATCAGCGGCCTCCGAGAGGGTCCAGCCGTGGGCGTGCACGAGCAACACCGCCTGACGCTGCCGCTCCGGCAATGCGGTGAGCGCGGCGGGGAGCCCGGGTTCGATCCACGGCGTGTGGTCGGTGGGCGGGACGGGAAAGTGGGGCACGCTGACCCGGGCGCGGCGGCGGCCGGAGTTCCGACCGATCGTGTAGAGGTAGCCGACCGGGTTCGTCATCCCGGCGACGCGGTCCCAACGACGCCAGCCTTCGACCAGCGCGTCGGCGGCGGCCTCCTGGCCGACGTCGATGCCGTAGAGCGCGACGAGGGCACGCTTCAACCGCGGCTCGGCGTCCGCTGCGAACGCGGCGAAGGCCTCGACATTCGTCGCGGGCACGTCGCTGGTCTGGCGGGCCTTCGAAGGCATCCCACCCCCTCACGGCTCTCGACCCTTAAAGCCTGCGCCGCAGGCAGTCGTGTCACAAGCGCCGCCGCGACCCGTGCGCGGGTCGACCGGTCGTGGTCGGTCGGGACTGGGTCGTTCCGGCCGGGCCGCACGAGCTCCGAGAACGTTGTAGTGGCGCCCTCGGCAGGATTCGAACCTGCGACGCACGGTTTAGGAAACCGACGCTCTATCCCCTGAGCTACGAGGGCTCGGCACCATTCTCGCCGACCACGCGTGACTCAGGTGTCGTTCGCCTCGAGGTGGTCGGTCAGAGGTGCGCGAGCACGTTCTCGACGCTGCTCTCCTCGACGCCCGGCTTGGGCTCGACGAAGAGCTGCTCGACGACTCCGTCTTGAAGGATCACGGCGTAGCGCTTCGAGCGGCTGCCGAGGCCGATGCCGGATCCGTCCATGACGAGATCCATCGCCTTCGTGAAGTCGCCGTTGCCGTCACCGATCATCTGCACCGTGTCGCCGACGTTCTGGTCGTCGGCCCACGCCTTCATCACGAACGCGTCGTTGACCGCGACGCACGCGATCGTGTCGACACCCTTCGCCTTCACCTCGTCGGCGCGCAGCACGAAGCCGGGGAGGTGGAAGTTGGAGCAGCCGGGCGTGAACGCGCCGGGCACCGCGAACAGGACGACCTTGCCCGAGCCGAGCAGCTCGCCGGTCTGGGCGGGCTTCGGCATCCCGTCGTCTCCAGGGATGGTCACCGCCACGTCGGGGATGCGTTCACCGACCTTGATGGGCATGCGTCGCTCTTTCGTTCCTCGCGGGTGCGAGAAGAGTGGTCTCGTACGCAGACTATCGGGCGACGACGCGTTGGTACGCTCCGCACGTGTCAGGCACCATGCACACGCTCGTGCTGTTACGGCACGGGCAGAGCGAGTGGAACCTCGCCAACCTCTTCACCGGCTGGGAGGACGTCGGGCTCAGCGAGCAAGGGCTCGCAGAGGCCGCGTCGGCGGGCGTCGTGCTGCGCGACGCGGGCATCGAGCCCGACGTGCTGCACACGTCGCTGCAGAAGCGCGCGATCCACACCGCCGAGCTCGCGCTGCGCGAGCTCGACCGGTCCTGGATCCCGGTGCGTCGATCGTGGCGGCTCAACGAGCGGCACTACGGCGCGCTCCAGGGGAAGAACAAGAAGGAGACCACCGACGAGTACGGCGCCGACCAGGTCAAGGTCTGGCGTCGCTCGTACGACACGCGGCCGCCGCCGCTCGACGACGTCGCGCTCGCCGCACAGGCGGAGGATCCCCGCTATCGCGACCTGCCGCCCGAGGTGCTGCCGGCGTCGGAGTGCCTCGCCGACGTGGTCGAGCGGATGATGCCGTACTGGACCGACGGCATCGTCCCCGACGTCGAGGCCGGCCGGACGGTGCTCGTCGCCGCCCACGGCAACTCGTTGCGTGCGCTGGTCAAGCATCTCGACGGCATCTCGGATGCCGATATCGTCGAGCTGAACATCCCGACCGGGGTGCCACTCGTCTACGAGCTCGACGACCGGCTCGGCGTGCTCGACAAGCACTACCTCGGTGACCAGGCGGCGATCGAAGCCGCCACCGCTGCGGTCGCCGGGCAAGCGGGATAGCGGGCCGGCAGCAGTGGCCGGGACCAGAGAGGACTGACCATGACGTTGACGGATGCCGCACCGCTCGCCGTCCACATCGGCGCCGACGACCTCCCGTTCGTGGAGATCGGCGACGGCAACAAGCTGAAGGTGCTGCAGGTCCGCGAGCGCGAAGGCCTCTGGATCGTGCAGAACATCTTCCAGGCCGGCTTCGAGGTGCAGACGCACCGCCACACCGGTCCGGTGTGGGGCTACACGATCTCGGGCGCGTGGAAGTACAAGGAGTACGACTACGTGAACCGCGCCGGCTCGTTCCTCTACGAGCCCGCAGGCTCGGTGCACACGCTGCAGTGCATCGAGGACGACACCAACGTGTGGTTCCACATGTACGGCGCCAACCTCAACCTCGACGCCGACGGCAACGTCGAGAGCGTCGCCGACGGCGCCGGCACGCTGAACGCGTACTACCTGCTCGCCGAGGCCGAAGGGCTCCCGCGCCCCAACGTCCTGGTCGACTGAACCGGGCGCGGCCTCCAAGCTCGGACTCCGCCGTCGCCGGGTCGGCACAGCCGCCCGTCGACTGCAGTTGACGCGATCCTCGCGAGCTCACCGATCCGCCGATCCCGAACCGCGGCGGCGGCCGACCCGTGCGACTGACCGACGCGAGTGCTCGTCGACTGCGGTCGCGCCGTCGTCATGCGGCTGGCCGGGGCGCGGCGTGATCCCCCCGATGCTCGACCGTGTGCTGCTCACGCACCTGCACAGCGACCACATCACCGACCTCAACGACGTGATCACGACGCGCTGGGTGATGTCGCCCGTCGAGCTGCCGCTGCCGGTCACCGGCCCGCCGGGCACCGACGGGCGTGATCGAGCGGACGCTGGCGATGCTCGACCACGACGTGCAGTACCGGCTCGACCACCACGCCGACCTGAGCCTGGCGGCCGACGTGCGACACGACCGAGGTGACCGACGGCGTCGCGTGGGAGGCCGAGGGGATGCCGGGTGGTCGCCGCGCCGACCGACCACAAGCCGGTGCACCCGACGGTCGGGTACCGCTTCGAAGGCGGAGGACAAGGTGGTGGCGCTGGCGGGCGACACGATCCCGTGCGAGGGCCTCGACCGCCTGTGCGCGGGCGCCGACGTCTACGTGCAGACCGGTGGTGCGGCCCGACCTCGGTACGCTCCGACGGTCGGGGTGCCGAGCCCACGCTTCCAGGACATCCTCGACTACCACTCGTCGTGCGAGGACGCGGGTCGCACCGGCACCGGCGCGGGCAGGCGTGAAGACGCTCGTGCTCACGCATCCGGTGCCGCCGCCGGCTCCCGGCACCGAGGACGAGTGGGTCGCGCAGGCGGCCACCGAGTTCGACGGCGAGATCGTCCTCGCCCACGACCTCTGGTCGATCACGCTCTAACCGCTCGAACCGGGCGGTCAGAGGTAGTCGTCGTGCAGCAGGTTGTTCGTCGCGAACCAGCCGGGGACGGCGGGGATGAAGTTCGCGACGAGCTGGTTGGCGAGCACGGCGGCGACGGCGATCTCGGTGGAGATGCCGGCCGCGGTCAGCGCACCGCTCATGCCGACGGACGACACCGCGGTCCCGCCACCGGGGATCGGGACGAGTGACGCGATCGTGCCCACGAAGATGTTGATCGCGAGCAGCGTCCAGAAGTTGATCTCGCCGCCGAACGCGTAGAGGCAGAACATCATCACCGTCGCGTACATCAGCGCGTTGATGATGTTGCCGCCGAACAGCTGGATCAGCCGACGCGGTGATCGGATCGCCGCCCAGATCGTCTTCATCGCGCTCGTGACCGGAGGGAGCACGACCTTGCGGAGCTTCGGCACCTTGAAGATCAGCACGACCGCGATCGCGATCAGCACGACGATGAGCACGAGCACCTGGACGATCGAGTCGACGGGGATGTCGCCCGTGTGGATCGACGTCGGCGACATGAAGATCGCGATGACGAAGAGGATCAGGCAGCGCCGCGATGTTGCCGACGTTCGCGAGCAGCCCACCAGACGCAACGGCCGACGCGAGGTCGACGCCCTGCTTCTGCAGGAATCGGATCTGGGCCGCCATGCCCCCGATCGCCGGCACCGCGAGGTTCGAGAACGACATCGAGAGCTGGAGCTCGGCGGTGCGCAGCAACGGCAGGTTGATCGGCACGGTGCCCGACAGCGAGACGGCGGTGGCGAAGTTGGTGAGGAACGAGATGATCGAGCGCGACGGCGAGCCACGCCCAGTCGGCGTTCTTGATCGTGTCGTAGAACTCCTCGGGGTCGCCGATCTGGCTCAGCAGCGCGAACACCGCGATCAGGGTGCCGACGGCCATGAGCAGGTTCGTCGAGTTGACGCGGTAGAGCTGCTGGAGCGCCGGCTCCTCGGTGCCCGTGGCCTTCGCTGCTGCCGCTCGCAGCTCCGCCAGCTCGTCGACGAGCGCCTTCTTGTCGTGGCGCTTGTGCGGACGCATCTCGTGGCTCAGCGCCGCCGTCTGGAGGAAGGGGAGCGCGTCCGCGATCGCCTCCTTGCCCATGCCCGCGACGGCTGCCTTGACCACGCGGTCGTTCCCGACGATCGCGGCGGTTGATACGAGGAGCTCGGCGACGTCGCTCCCACGTCGCTCCGGCGACGCTGCGCCGAGCCTTGCTGAAGTCGTCGATCCCGATGCCCTTCGGGGTGATGACGAGGTGACGCGCGTTCAAGCGCGCCGTGCTCGACGTGCGCCCCGTGCAGCCGGCGGAGCTGGTCCCACGCGTCGGCGAGCCGCTTGTCGGTGAGCGCCTTCGCGTCGGCGTCCGCGAGCGGCGCGCCTTCCAGGGGTCGCGTGACGAGCAGGGCCGCGTTCGGACCCGCAGTGCCGGCGACCACGACCGCGGGGACGCGCACGCCCGACCGCTGCGCGAGCAGCAGGGCGTACGCCTGGTGCTCGACGTCGGCGAGGCGCGTCAGGTGCAGCTCGGGACCGGAGTCCTTGTACAGCAGCCAGCGCCATGCCTTCGCGGCGAACTGCGAGTCGGTCTCGTCACGGCCGAGGACGCGAACGTGCAGCGGCCCGTCGTGGTCGGCCGCGACCATGAGGGTCGCGTTCGACGGTTGGACTGGCGCGAGCTCCACGCTCGTCGTCGGCACCCCGAGCTCGGCCAGCGCCGCCGCGACCTGGTGCCGGGTCGGGCGGCCGCCGGGCGATCCGAACGCCAGATGCACGGACGCGCCGATCGCCGAAGCCGAGGGCCAGTGCCGCGAGCACGCCGTTCGGGTCGCCGATGCCCAGGTACATCGCTGACAGCGCGAGGAGGAAGACGAGGAGCTGCCCGATACGCCGGAACGGCCGCGTCAGGTACGGGCCCGCGGTGACGACCACCGCGACGACGACCGCCAGCCGGACGACGGGGAAGTCGGGGGACGCGTCGCCCAGTCGGGTGACGATGTCGAGGCTCTTCTCGAGGCTGACGTCGCTGACGACGACCGCCCCCAGGAACCGGCCGAGCAACCAGGCGAGGATGCCTGCGATCGCGAGGTCGCGGGCGAGTCGCCACCGCCGGACGACGAGCGCGGCGACGACGATGATGCCGAGCGCCCACAGCGCGGCGAAGTCGTAGAGCGCGGTGAAGAACGAGCGCAGGTCGCCCGGCAGTCCGTTGAGGAGCGAGTACAGGTTCTCCTCGAAGTCGCCGGGGGAGCCCTCGTTGGCGATCGCGAACGCGACGATCAGCACGCCGAGGATCAGCCGGACCCAGTCGCTGCTCCGGCGCCGGTACGGCAGCTCGGACGCGGGCCCGAACGTGTGCGACCGCCACCGCGCCAACCGACCCTGCGGCTCGCTCTCCGCTCCCGCTTCCCCCGCCGCCTGCGTCTTCGTCACACCGGGATCATTGCCGAGCGCAGGGCGGCGTGCGCGGAACCGCGCCTCCTACCTGCGGCCCAGCGGCGATCGTGGCCCAGGATCGACGAGCTTCTCCGCCGTGTACCGCGAGCACGTCGTGCCACGCGGCCACGCGCCCGGCTCGAGCCCGGCCTTGTGCCACAGCGCGTCGAGGAACGCGGGGACGTCGTCGCCGAAGTGCCGCCACACGGCGGGGAGGAACGTCGCCCGGTGCCGGCCCGACTCCACCACGAGGCCGTCCGTGCCCGGGCGCACCGCGTCGGCGAGCTCCTCGTACGAGCGCACGGTCATCGGCTCGAGGTCGCTGAGCACCGAGACCTCGATCGACATGACGGGGTAGTCGTCGGGCGTGACGGCCGGCAGCCGTGGGTCGCGGAACGCGGCCGCGACGGCGTGGCGGGCGACGTCGGCGACGAGCGGCCGGGTGGGCTCGAGCGAGCCGATGCACCCGAGGAGGTCGGTGCCGCGCTCGAGCGTCACGAACGTGGCCACGCGCTCGCGCAGCGGCTCGTCGAACGACCCGGGATCGGGTGGCATGTCGGTGCCGTGCTCGAGCGTCTGCCGGATCGCGTCGGCGGCGACGTCGAGCAGCGCGGTCCGCTGGTCGGAGGTCAGCGTGAGCGTCGTCACGCCGCAGCGAGCGCGAACGCGCCGTAGCCGACCACGCGGTCGCGCCGTCCGGCGGTGTCACCCGAGCTGCGGACGTCGAGCGCCGTCGTGTGCAGGCCGTGACGCTCCGCGGCGACGAGCAGGCCGCGGACGGGGTAGGCGCCGCAGGCGTCGTCGGGTCGGAGCCGGTCGAGCGTCCCCGTGACGATCGCGTCGGCGGTGCGACGGTCGCGCTCGGCTGCCGTGTCGTGGTCGAGGTAGTGGCTGAGGTCGCTGCTCACGACGACGACGGTCTCGTCGCCGCCCCACAGCGCGTCGAGGACGGCCGCAACCGACTCGGCGGGCGCCGAGCCGACGACGAAGGGGACGATCGCGAAGTCGTCGCCGAGCACTCGTTGCAGGAAGGGGAGGTGCACCTCCAGGCTGTGCTCGCCGGCGTGGGCCGCGTCGTCGACTTCGACGTCGGCGAGCTCGAGCGCGACGGCACGCGCCTCGGTCTCGATGGGTACGTCACCGAGCGGGGTCGCGAACGCGTCGACGCTCGGCGCGGCGAGCCCCCGCACGGGCACGAAGTGCGCCGGTCCGAGGAGGACCACGCGCGACACGCGCCCGCGTGCGGCGCGCAACGACGTGTAGCCGGACGCGGCGATGGGGCCGGAGAACACGTACCCGGCGTGCGGTACGACGAGCGCCTTCGGCGGCGCGCCCGTCCACGGCGTGGCGGCGTCGAGCATCGCGTCGACGTCGGTGGCGAGTCGTCGTGCGTCGCCCGGATAGAACGTCCCCGCGACCGCCGGCGGGCGGACGCGCGTCGCGCTGCTCACGAGGCACCCGAGAAGTCGGCGAGGCGCACGGGGACGCGCTTCGCGCCCCAGTGCTCGGCAGGACCGTCGAATCGCCCTGCGAGCGGCGCGTCGCAGCTGCGGCACCGGCCGTCGTCGGTGAGGCGGTACGCGCCCAGCACGTACCAGTCGCGCTCGATGACGACCTCGCCGCACGACGCGCACACGCGTGCTGCCGCCGTCGCGATCGTGCACGTTGCCCGTGTACGCGTAGCGAACACCGTTGGCGAGCGCGATCTCACGGGCGCGGGTGAGCGTCGCCGGAGGGGTGCGGCGGGACGTCGAGCATCTTGAAGTCGGGGTGGAACGCGGTGAAGTGCATCGGCACGTCGCGCCCGAGGTGCTCGACGACCCACGCGCGTCATCTCGTCGAGCTCGGCGTCGGAGTCGTTCTTGCCGGGGATGAGCAGGTTGGTGATCTCGACCCACACGTCGGTCTCGTGGACGAGGTACTCGAGCGTGTCGAGCACGTCGTGGAGATGGGCGCCGCTGACGTGGTGGTAGAAGTCCTCGGTGAAGGCCTTGAGATCGACGTTCGCCGCGTCCATGTGCGAGAACATCTCCGCTCGCGGCTCCGGGCACACGTAGCCCGCCGTGACGGCGACCGCCTGGACGCCCCGTTCGTGGCACGCGTCGGCCACGTCGATGGCGTACTCGAGGAAGATGACCGGGTCGTTGTAGGTGAACGCGACGCTGCGCGCGCCGAGCTCGGCGGCGGCGCGGGCGATCACGTCCGGCGAGGCGGCGTCGGCGAGCGTGTCGATCTCCTTCGACTTCGAGATGTCCCAGTTCTGGCAGAAGCGGCAGGCGAGGTTGCAGCCGGCCGTGCCGAACGACAGCACCGACGAACCGGGGAGGAAGTGGTTCAGCGGCTTCTTCTCGATCGGGTCGACGCAGAAGCCGCTCGACCGGCCGTAGGTGGTGAGCACGATCTCGTCGCCCTCGCGGGCCCGCACGAAGCAGAGGCCGCGCTGTCCCTCGCGCAGCTTGCACGCGCGCGGGCACACGTCGCACTGGACCCGGCCGTCATCGAGCTCGTGCCAGTAGGAGGTCGGCACGGTGCTCGTCGTCACCATCACCTCCCATTGTAGGAACACGTGTTCGTCGTTCCGACCGGTCGTCGGTGGGGGCAGATGTGCCACACGCCCCCCCAGGCGTCCGTACCATGCGCCGATGGCCGAAGGTCGGGCGGCGCCGCGACGGAGGACGAGCACCGCCACCTCGGCGTTCGGAGTCTCACGCCGAGAGAGCCACGACGCCAGCGACTTCTATGCCCGCTTCGCCGCGCCCGAGGTCAGCGACGACGACGAGATCGCCGCCGAGCGCGCACTCGACACGATCTTCTGTGGTGACGCTCGGGCGATGGACCAGGTCCCCGACGCGTCCGTCGCGCTGGTCGTCACGTCGCCGCCGTACTTCGCCGGCAAGGAGTACGAGGAAGCGCTCGGTGAGGGGCACGTGCCCGGGACGTACCTCGACTACCTCACGATGCTGCGCGAGGTGCTCGCGGAGTGCGTGCGCACGCTCGAGCCCGGTGGCCGCATGGCCGTCAACGTCGCCAACCTCGGACGGCGGCCGTACCGCTCGCTGTCGTCGGACGTCATCGCGATCCTCCAGGACGACCTCCACCTGCTCCTGCGGGGCGAGGTCATCTGGCAGAAGGCCCGCGGGTCCGCCGGATCGTGCGCCTGGGGCTCGTTCCAGAAGCCGACGAACCCGGTGCTGCGCGACCTCACCGAGCGGGTGGTGATCGCGAGCAAGGGCCGCTTCGACCGGGCCGTCCCGGCGAAGGAGCGGGCGCGCCGCGGCCTGCCGTCGGGGACGTCGCTGACGCGGGACGAGTTCATGGAGGCGACCACCGACGTCTGGGAGATCCCGTCGGAGATGGCCCGCCGTGTCGGGCACCCGGCGCCGTTCCCCGTCGAGCTCCCGGTCCGGCTCATCCACCTCTACACGTATCCCGACGACCTCGTGCTCGACCCGTTCATGGGCTCGGGGACGAGCGCGGTGGCGGCGATCCGGACCGGCCGCCACTTCGTCGGCTACGACACCGACCCCGGGTACGTCGAGCGCGCCCAGGAGCGCGCCGCGCTGGAGATCGAGAAGTACGAGCGCGAGGCGTCGAAGCGCGACGAGATCGGCGATCCGGCCCGGCCCACGGCTCGCGAGGTCGCGGCGGGGATGCTGGCCGACGCCGGGTTCGGCGAGGTCGAGCGCGACCCTCGGCTGCCGGCCGGGCTCGACGTGTCGCTGTCGGCGCACGACCGGTCGGGCGCCCGCTGGTACTTCGACGTGGCTGGTGGGTTCACCTCGAGCCGGCCCGGGCTGAAGCGCGCCGACACCCTTTGGAAGGCGATCGGGAAGGCCGCGGTCCTGCACACGATCGAGCCCGACGCCCGGCTCGTCGTCCTCACCACCGAGGCGCCGGCGTCGCAGAGCAGCAGCCGGCAGGCGCTCGCCGCGGTGACCGGTCCGGGCCAGCCCCTGGCGGCGGTCGTCGACCTCAGTGCGCCGGATGCGGCAGATCGGCTCGTCGGGCTCGCCGCCGGGGAGCCGGCTTCCTGAGCCGGGGCTGAGACGCTTCGGCGGCCCCGGGGAACCCGGCCGCCGGTGAGGTCGTTCTCGACGCATGCCCAGACGACTCTTCGTGATCGCATGCCTGGCGACCCTCCTCGTCGCCGGCTCCACCGCCTCCACGTTCGCTTCGGCCGAGACGGCCCCGTCCTCCTCATCGTCCGGGTCGGCCACCGCCGCCGCCCAGGGCACCACCAGCGCCGCCGCCCAGTCGCCCGATCTCCACACCGTGGTGGACGCCACCATCGACGACATCCAGTCGTGGTGGGCCGAGGAGCTCCCGGACGTGTACGGCGAGGACTACGAGCCGATCCCCGCCGAGCGCGTCTTCGCGTACTCCGAGGACAACCCGCCGCCCGCGTGCGGGGGCCGCGGGACCACCCCGTACGAGCAGGTCGCGGGCAACGCCTTCTACTGCTCCGAGGGTGACTTCGTCGCGTGGGACGAGCAGGAGCTCTTCCCGCGCCTCGAGCAGAAGTTCGGTGGGTTCGCGATCGCGCTCGTGCTCGCGCACGAGTGGGGCCACGCCATCCAGGCGCGCACGAGCTCGTCGCTCAACGCGACGGTGTACCTCGAGACCCAGGCCGACTGCTTCGCCGGCTCGTGGGCCCAGCACGTCGAGCAGGACGACCCGTCACTGCCGATCGGCGACACCGACCTCGACATCGCGCTCGGTGGCTTCCTCGAGTTCCGCGACCCGCCCGGCGTCGACCCGTCGGTCCAGGGTGCGCACGGCAACGCGTTCGACCGCGTCAGCGCGTTCCAGGACGGCATCAGCGACGGCGCGCAGCAGTGCGCCGAGTACGAGTCGGACCCGCCGGAGGTGACCGAGACCGGCTTCACCAGCCAAGAGGACTACGTCAACGGCGGCGATCTCCCGCTCGACCAGACGATCGACCTCATCACGCCCGACCTCGACGACTACTGGAAGACCGAGCTGCGCGACTCGACGCCGGTCAAGGACCTCCAGGCGACGGCGAACGAGTCGTGCGACGGGACGAGCGACGGTGGCGTCCTCGTCGACGACGTCACCTTCTGCACGAGCGACGACACCGTGCGCTACGACCCGAACGCCCTCGAGCAGGTCTACGACGAGAGCGGCGACTTCGGCGCGGGCATGGTGCTCGCCGCCGCGTGGTCGTCCGCGGCGATGGACGCGCAAGGTGAGTCGATCACGAGCGACCGCGCGCACACGACCGCCGACTGCCTCACGGGATCGTGGGCGGGCGACGTGTCGCAGGGAGTGCGCGCGCGGAGGCTCGCCGACAAGGCGATCTCGCTGTCGCCCGGTGACCTCGACGAGGGCATCGCGACCTTCGTGTCGCTCGGCGACGGCGAGGGCAGCGCGTTCTCGCGGGTCGCGGCGTTCCGCAAGGGCTTCCTGAAGGGCGCGGACGCCTGCACCTCCTGACGTCCGGGTGACCGTCGGCCACCTACGCTCCGCCGGTGGCCCGCACGCTGACGCTCGCCGAGGCCGCGGCACTCGTCGAGCCGCGTGACTCGCTCGGCGTCCCGCTCGGTCCCGGCCAGCCGGCGGCGTTCCTGCACGCGCTCGGTGAGCGCGAGTCGTTCGACGACCTCGTCGTGCACTCGGCGCTGCTCGTCGACCTCTACCCGCTGTTCACGCGGCCGGGCGTCCGGCTGCGGAGCGGCTTCTTCGGGCCGGCCGAGCGCTTCCTCGCCGACGCGGGCAACGCCGTGGAGTTCGTGCCCGCCGACTTCCGCCGGTTCTCGATCGTCGCCCAGCGCGCGAACCCGAGGATCGTCGCGTCCGCGGCGACGCCGCCCGATGCAGACGGCTCTCTGAACCTCTCCTTGCACGCGGGGGCGACCGTCGACGAGCTGCACCGCGCGGGCGCGACCCCGACCGGCTGCTGATCATCGAGGCGAACGCCAAGCTGCCGCGCACGTGCGGCCTCCCGCCCGACGCGCCGCACACCATCCACGTCGACGAGGTCGATGTCCTCGTGGAGGTCGACCGCGACCCGTTCGTCCTCGCGGAGACCGAGCCGACCGACGAGGACCGCGCGATCGCGCGAGCACGCGAGCGCGTACGTCCACGACGGCTGCACGATCCAGACCGGCATCGGCGGGATCCCGAGCACGATCGCGGCGATCCTCGCCGACGGTCCCGCCGGTGACTTCGGGATCCACTCGGAGATGTACACGACCGGGCTCATGCACCTGCAGCGGTCGGGCAAGGTGACGAACCGGAAGGGCATCTACGACGGCTTCTCGGTGACGACGTTCGCGGCGGGGACGCAGGAGCTCTACGACTGGCTCGACGGCAACGACGAGGTGCGGTTCCTACCCGTCGACGAGGTGAACACCCCGTCGGTGATCTCGGCGAACCGCGACATGGTGTCGATCAACGGCGCGCTGCTCGTCGACCTCGAGGGGCAGGTCGCCGCCGACACGATCGGTGACCGGCAGTACTCGGGCATCGGCGGGCACGAGGACTTCGTCGCGGTGTCGGGCTTCCAGGAGTCGGACCGGTCGCTCATCTGCGTGCCCTCGTCGTCCGTCGTGCAGGGCGTCCGTGTGCCGCGCATCGTGCACCGGCTGCCGCCCGGCACCGCCGTGACCACGCCGCGCCACCACATCGACATCGTCGTCACCGAGTTCGGTGCTGCCGAGCTCGCGGGCATGACGGTGCGGGAGCGCGCGCTCGCCCTCGCCGAGATCGCCCACCCCGACTTCCGCGACGAGCTCCGCGCCAACGCCACCCGCGCTTCCTGATCCGGTGCGTGCCGACGCCGTCGCATGCGAGGCTGAACGCACTCTACGAAGGCTCGCTACGCATCCCTCGTTCCGCAGCCGCGGGCGCGTCAGCTCAGGCAGGTCGGCGTGGCCGGGGAGGGCGGGGGAGGCGTCGGCGAAGAGGGTGGGCTTGGCGGCACGCAGGTCGGCGGCCGACCAGTCGTGGTCGAGCGTGACGCGACCGTGCACGGCGAGCGGGCCGACGACGCCGACACGCCGCCCGACGACCAGCAGCACCTGACCCGTCACGTCGGCCGCGTCGTCCTCGCACAGCCACCGCACGACCTTCGCCGCGTGCTCCGGGTCGTACGGGTCGGGGCCCGACTCGGGCTTGGCGAACATCTCGACGTCCTCGGTCATCCGCGTCCGTGCCCGCATCGCGACGGCGTTCACGGTCGCGCCGTACCGCCCGAGCTCCGCCGCGAGCTCGAGCGTGAGCCCGAGGATCCCCGCCTTCGTGGCGGAGTAGTTGGCGTGCCCCTGCGCCGGGAACAGCCCGCCTTCACTCACCGTGTTGACGATGCGCCGGCCGTCCGCCGCGCCCTGCTCGCGCCAGTGCGCGCCGACGAAGCGTGCCGGCGCGAAGTGGCCCTTGAGGTTGACGCGGACCACGTCGTCCCACTCGTCCTCGCTCATCTTGAAGCTCATGCGGTCGCGCGTGATGCCCGCGTTGTTCACGAGGATGTCGACGCCGCCGAACGCGTCGATCGCCGTCTCGACGAGCGACTCGGCGACCGCCCAGTCGCTGACGTCACCGACGTGCGCGACGGCCTCGCCACCGCTCGCCGCGATCTCGTCGACCACCTCGCCCGCCGCTTCCGGCGAGCGGTTGTTCACGACGACCCGCGCGCCCGCGTCCGCGAGCGCGTGGACGTGCGCACGACCCAGCCCGCGCCCGCCGCCCGTGACGACGGCGACACGACCGGCGAGCGGCGCCTCGCCGGTGGGCACGGGTTCCGTCACGGCCCGGAAGCGTACGCTTCGGCCGATGGAGTTCGACCCGCTCTCCGCCGACTTCTTCGACGACCCGTACGACACCTATCGCTGGTTGCGCGACGAGGCGCCCGTGTACCACAACGAGCGCTACGGCTTCTGGGCGCTGTCACGCTTCGCCGACGTCGTCGCCGCGCACCGTGACTGGAAGACGTTCAGCTCCGAGCACGGGCTCACGATCGATCAGCTCACCGACCCGAACCAGAGCATGAAGCACACCAGCATCATCATGATGGACCCGCCCGAGCACGACCGGATGCGCAAGCTCGTGAGCCGCGTGTTCACGCCGCGCGCGATGGCCGCCCTGGAGCCGATGGTGCGCGACGTCGTCACGGCGTACCTGACGCGCGCCGACGACGCGGCGTCGTTCGATGCCGTCGCCGACTTCTCGGCACCGTTCCCGGTCGAGGTCATCTCGACGATGCTCGGCGTGCCGAAGGACGATCGTCAGCAGATCCGGCACTGGACCGACCTCATGCTGCTGCGCGAGGCCGGCGACCCGAAGCCGACGGACGCGGGGATGGAGGCCGGGCTGGCGCAGATCATGTACTTCCTCGGGCTGATCGCCGACAAGCGCACCCATCCCGGCGACGACATGATCACGCGCCTCACCGAGGTGGAGGTCGAGGGCGACGACGGTGCCACGCACCGGCTCGACGACGGTGAGATCGCCGGCTTCGCCACGCTGCTCGCCGCGGCGGGCAGCGAGACCGTGACGAAGCTCATCGGCAACGGCGTCGTGCTCTTCGCGCGCAACCCGGGTGAGTGGCAGAAGGTCCTCGACGACCCCGCGAAGGCGGTGCCCGCGGTCGAGGAGGTGCTGCGCTACTGGGCGCCCTCGCAGTACCAGGGCCGCTTCACGCACCAGCCGGCGACGTTCCACGGCGAGACGATCCCCGAGGGATCACCGGTGTTCCTCGTGACCGGCGCGGCCAACCGTGACGAGCGCGAGTACGACGAGCCCGACCGGTTCGACATCGACCGCGAGCAGGGTCTGGGCGTCGGCCTCGGCCACGGCATCCACTCCTGCCTCGGTGCGGCGCTCGCCCGACTCGAGAGCAAGGTCGCGTTCGAGGAGCTGCGCGAGCGCTGGCCGCGCTACGAGGTCGACGAGGACGGGCTCCGGCGCGTGCAGATGTCGAACGTCGCCGGGTTCAGCAACGTGCCGGTGTCGCGCGCGGCCTGACGACCGAGCCGTCACCCCACGTGCGCGCGGCGTGGTGCTCGACGACGTCCATCACGTCGTCGACGCCGTGCTCGATCCCTTCCGCGGCCAGCGACGTGACCTGCAGGTCGCGGATGCCGCAGGGGATGATGTGGTCGAACATCGTGAGCTCCGGATCGACGTTGAGCGCGAAGCCGTGCATCGACCGTCCGCCAGTGATGCGCACCCCGATCGCGGCGATCTTCCGGTCGTCGATCCACACGCCGGGGTAGCCGGGGCGCCGGCCGGCGCCTCGCAGCCCGAGGTCGCCCAGCGTCGTGATCACGACGTCCTCGATCGCGGCGACGTGCGCCGGGACCGCGCCGCTCCGGAGCGGCACGTCGACGATCGGGTACCCGACGAGCTGCCCAGGGCCGTGGTACGTGACGTCACCGCCGCGCTGCACTCGCACGAGCTGCGCGCCCACCGCGGCCGGGTCGACGAGCACGTGCTCGTCGCGAGCGCGCACGCCGAGCGTGTACACGTGCGGATGCTCGAGCAGCAGCAGCCACTGCTCGCCCGCGCGCGCGTGCAGCTCGCGCTCGTCGCGCCAGTGCGTCCGCGTAGTCGATCGTGCCGAGGCGCTCGACCCGCAGCGCCGTCACTGCGCCGCGCTTTCGGCTTCGGTGTCGGCCGCGTCGTCCGTCGTGCTCGCGCAGCTCGTGGGCGAGCACGACCTCGAGGAGGCCGACGGCCGCCCCGATCGTCGCCCCGATCAGTGCGCTGATGCAGAACGCGCCGAGCAGCCGGTGGCCGTACAGCGAGAGGTCGATGCCGTGGAGCAGCTGGTCCTCGATGAGGAAGGGGATCGTCACCAGGCACAGCGTCATCCAGAAGTGCGGGCGCACGAGGTGGTAGCTGCGCCGCAGACCGGCGAACACCTTCAGGTCTTCCGACACGATCAACGGTCCGACGAGGCAGAGCAGCGTGAACACGATGATGCCGGGGATCACCAGGAGGAGCGCGCCCGCGGCCGACGCGACGACGAGCACCAGGTCGGCGAGGAGCAGGCGAGTGAGCGGGAGCTGCGACAGCGCTTGGCGCAGCTGCAGGTCGGGCTTGCCCTCGAGGTACGAGCGCAGCACGAGGTCGAGCAGCCCCGCGTAGAACACGATGCCGTAGGTGCTCACGGCGGCCGCGAAGATCCCCGCGACCACGTCGACGACCAACGAATCGGCGGGCTCGATGATCTGGACCTCGATCACCGCGCTCACCCACGCGGTGATCCCGAACACCACGGCTGCGGTCCCAACGACACGGCGCGGGCGTTCGCGCAGGATGCGCCACGCGGTGCGCGCGACCGTGCGCCAGTGCAGGCGCGGCGAGTGCTCGAGCTCGGCGTGTGGAGCGTCCGAGCTCAGATCGTCCAGCCCGCTGCCTTGCGCTCGCGACACGTCGGGCACACGGGGTAGCGCTTGGGGTCGCGGCTCGGCACCCACTTCTTCCCGCAGAGCGCGGTGATGGCCTCACCCGTCACGAGGGCGCGCGTGATGTCGGCCTTCTTGCAGTAGTGCGCGAAGCGGTCGTGGTCGCCCCCGTCGGTGTCGACGGGGCGCGTCCCCGGCTCCTCGGTCGGCGTGATGACCGGTGCGATCACCGGGGCGATGACCGGTGTCTCGGTCTCGGTCGGCACGCCCGCAGCGTATCTCCCGGCCCCGGGAGCCCCTTGGTGGGCGCGCCTACGCTCCCGACCGTGCGCGCACTGCTGTACGGGGTCCGTCCCGATCCGGTCGACGTCCCCGACGATCCCTCGCACCCGCTGCTCGCGGGCTTGGCGCGGACGCCGATGCGGCTCGACGACATGGACGACCCCGGCTTCCTGCTCCCCGACTGGGTGGTGACGAAGCCGCGACTCACCGGGATCTGCGGCTCGGACGCGAAGCAGGTGTTCGGTGACTGGGGCGAGGTGCAGTCGCCCGACAACCCGATGAAGGCCTGGTTCTCGCTGCCGCAGGTGCTCGGGCACGAGGTCGTCGCCGACGTCGTCGCGCTCGGCCCGGAAGCCGAGGGGTTCGAGGTGGGCGACCGCGTCGTGCTGAACCCCTGGCTCTCGTGCGCGCCGCGTGGCGTGTCGCCGGTGTGCCCGGCGTGCGAGCAGGGCGACTACTCGTTGTGCTGGAGCTACGCGACCGGCCCGATCGCTCCGGGCATCCACACCGGCACGTCGAAGGACGCGAGCGGTGGCTACGCCGAGCTGATGCCCGCGCACGACTCGATGCTCTACAAGGTCCCCGACGGCGTGCCCGACGAGCTCGCCGTCTTCGCCGACCCGTTCGCGGTGAGCCTCCACGCGATCACGCGGCACCCGCCGCCCACGGGCGGCAAGGCCATGGTCTACGGCGCCGGCGCGCTCGGGACGTGCGCGACCGCGATCCTGCGCGCGCTCCACCCCGACGTCGACGTGCTCGTCGTCGCCCGCTTCGACGCGCAGGCCGACATGGCGCGCGCGCTCGGCGCCACGGTGATCGGCCACGAGCCGGCCATCACGGTGATCGAAGAGGCGGCGGCGTGGTCGGGTGGCGTGCTCCAGCCGGCCGACGGGATGCCGATGGCGTTCCCGGGCGGCATCGACGTCGTCTACGACACGGTCGGCAAGCGGGAGACGTTCGAGGTCGGCGCGCGCGTCGCGAAGGCACGCGGCACGCTGGTGAAGGCGGGGGTGCACGGCCCGACGTACTGGGAGGACACGCCCCTCTACTTCAAGGAGCTGAGCTTCGTCGGGTCGAACGCGTTCGGCTTCGAGGACGTCGGCGGTGTGCGCAAGCACGGCATCGAGCACTACCTCGAGCTCGTCGACGACGGCCGGGTCGATCTCACCGGGATGCTGACGCACCGGTTCTCGCTGGACGACTGGCGTGACGCGTTCGCCGCGTTGGCGACGCAGGACGAGTCCGGCGCGATCAAGGTGGCGTTCGACTTCCGTCCTGACAGCTGATCGGGACGGGTCGCACCACAGGAGGGGGACCGCCATGGCCGAGCAGAGCATCACGATCGAGACACCCGATGGCGCGATGGAGCTCTACGAGGCGACGCCGGACGGCGACGCGCGCGGGGCGATCGTCGTCATCCAGGAGGCGTTCGGCGTCAACGACCACATCAAGAGCGTGACGCGTCGCGCGGCCGACGCCGGCTACCACGCGGTGGCGCCGGCGATGTTCCACCGCGCCGGTGGTGGCACCGCCGACTACACCGACTTCGCGGCGGTCATCCCGCTGTTCGAGGGCGTCAGCGACGACGGCATCCTCGAGGACGTCGACGCGGCGATCGGCCATCTGCGCAGCGCCGGCTTCGCCGACGACCGCATCGGCATCGTCGGCTTCTGCTTCGGGGGCCGCGTGACGTTCCTCGTCGCCGCCCGCCGCGCGCTCGGTGCGTCCGTCGGCTTCTACGGCGGCGGCATCGTCTCGAAGGGGCATCTGCCGTTCGAGCCGCTCGTCGACGAGGTGCCGACGATGCGGACGCCGTGGCTCGGGCTGTTCGGCGACGAGGACGCGTCGATCCCGATCGACGACGTCGAGGCGCTCCGCGCCGCGCTCGCGAACGCGCCGGTCGACGCCGAGGTCGTGCGGTACGAGGGCGCGCAGCACGGCTTCCACTGCGACGTGCGCGAGGACCACTACGACGCGGACGCCGCGGCGGACGCATGGCAGCGCGCGCTGGCCTGGTTCGACGCGCACCTCGCCCGCTGACGCCGCCCGGCCACCCGACACGGCCACGAAACGGCCACCGAGCGTGGTGACTGGCGACGCACCGCGCGATCGGACAGACTCCCGGCGGGCACCAAGGGGCTGACGACACGCACGAGATCGGGAGCAGCTCTTGCTGGGAGGCAGGATCGGCGCGGGTCACGCCCGCGCACTCGACGCCGCGACGCGGGCGACGCGGCGCGAGCGACCCAGGACGCGTGGTGGGCCCGCCGCTGGCGCGGCTGGGCCGCGTGGCCGCTCGACGGCCCCGTGCTCCTGCTCGCCGCGGTCGCGGTCGTCATCGACGTCGCCACCGCGTGGATCGATCTCACGATCGGGCACCTCGGGCGGATCCCGGTCTCGCCCGCGCTCCCGCTGGCAGTGCTCGTCGCCGTCCGCCTCGGGGCCGTCGCGCTCGGGTGGTCACGGGCGGGCTTCCTCGCCTGGCGCGAGTACGCCGTCGTCGTCGGTTCGGTGACCGCCGTCGGCGTCGTCGCCTACGCGAGCGATGTCGGTGGGGCGCAGGAGGCGATCGGGCTCGTCGTCGCGGCCCTCGGCGAGGAGCTGGTCTACCGGCTCGCTCTTCTCGTGGTCGTCGGCGCGGCAACGGCATGGCTGCTCGGCCGCGAGTGGCGCGACCCGCGGCTGTGGGGGACCGCACCCGGCGTCGTCGCGCTCGGCGCCGGTGCCGTCGTGTTCAGCGCGCTGCCGGGGCACGTCGCGCAGATGCAGGGGATCACGACCGCGCTGCCGTTCGCCAGCCTCGCGATCGTGCTCGGGTGGGTCGTGCTGCGGACCGGCGCCGTGTGGACGACCGTCGTCGCCCACAGCCTCCTCAACCTCGCGACCATGACCGTGCTTGCTGACGGCGCGCCCGTCGCGCTGTCGGCGGCGCTCGCAGCAGCGACGCTCGTCGCACTCGTCGCCGCAGCCGACCTCGCCGGTCGGCGCGACGGCCGACTGCGCCCCGTGCCGAGTGTGATCGACCTCACCACGATCTGAGGCGCGGATCTGAGGGCGCGGATCTGAGCGCGGGGATCTGAGCGCGGGGATCTGAGGCGGGGGCTCGAGCAGCCGCCACGTCTAGGCTGCGAACGTGCCTCTCTCGAAGCGGAAGAAGAATGCGCAGCGCGCGCTGTCGCCCCTGACCCGCGAGTCGACCCGGGACACCGGCGAGATCGTGCGCGAGTTCGACGTGCGATCGGCGGCGATGGTGCTCGGCGCCGCCATCGGATCGATCTTCTTGATCTTCTTCCTCGCGGCGTTCGTCCCGTGGCTGCTCGCCAACGGGATGACCGCAGCCGTCGAGGGGATGATGCGCCAGGTCGGGTTCGACGACTTCAGCGCCAACACGCTCGGTGACTGGATCCTCGTCCTCTTCATCGGCGCGGTGTTCACCGCGTTCATCGTGGCCATCGTCGTGGGCATCCTCGCCCTCTACAACGTGCTGTCGCAGCGCACCGGCATGGGGCTGCGCGTGATCACCGAGCTGCCACCCGCCGAGGAGCCCCCGGTGATCGAGGCGGCGCCCCGCAAGAAGGCGGCCGCGAAGAAGACCACGACCACGACGACGAAGAAGGCGGCCAGCAAGGACACCGGCTCCAGCGGGAGCTGACGTCCGGCGCGACGCGCCGATGCAACGCATCCGCGAGCACGCCGCACTGTTCGTCGCGACCGCCGGCATCGCCGCGGCCGAGGCGATCCTCGTCCTGGCGCTCGCCCCGCGGGGAGCGGCGGCGATCACGCCGCAGGTCACGGCGCCCGCGCCGTTCGGCGTGTACCACGACCTCCGTTGGCTCCTCGTGTACCACCCGTCGTGGTTCGTGCTCGTCGTCGGTGCGATCGCGCTCGTCGCGTTCCGCGCGTCGCTCGACACCCTGCTCGTGCGCGCGGCGTGGCCTCGCGACGTCTCACTCCCTGACCGGCGCGCGCAGCTCGAGCGCTTCGCGCGCTTCACGGGGCTCCAGCTCGCGGTGCTCCTGCTCTTCGTCGTCCTGACGTTCGCGATGGCGGTCACCTCGCTGTCGTGGCTGTTCTTCGTGGCGACGCCGGTGCTCGTGATGGTCGCGGTCCTGGTGCACCACGGTGAGGTCGTGCCGACGTGGTGGCGCGACCCGCCCGACGCGCACGAGCGTCGTCGCGATCCTCGCGTCGTTCGCGGTGCTCACCGCAGCCGGCGCGGTCATCTCCGCGGTGCCGGACGTGGTCGTGCCGGTCGTCGCCGCCATCGCGGGTGTCGGGGTCGCGTGGTGCCGTCTGCGTGCGGTGCATGCGCTCGCACCGCGGACGGTGCGCGCGGTCAGCACGGAGAGCAGTGACTCCGCGGCTTCACGCCGTCGACCGTTCGCGGTGATCGGGCTCGCGTTGGTGCTCGTCGTCGTGCTCGGTGGCACCGCGATCGGGTTCGCGGTGTCGGTGGCGGTCGAGTCGGGGCGGACTCCGCCGCCGCGGGCTCCGACCACCAGTGCCGGGTCACCCGTCCTCTTGGTCAAGGGCTTCAACTCGCGCTGGGACGGTGTGACGTACCGCTGGGTGCGTGGTGATCACCTCATCCGCCGCTTCTCGTATCGCGGACTCGGCACGCAACGACAACCGTTGACCTATGAGCGCAGCGACACCCACCGCGGGCTCCTCGACCTGGCGCGCGAGATGCGCGACCAGGTCGTGGCGCTGCGCCTGCAGTCGGGCGACGACGTGAGCATCGTCGCGGAGAGCGAGGGCGCGCTGGTGACGCAGGTGTACCTCGCCGCGTTCCCGCACGCGCCCGTCGACGCGGTCGTGCTGCTCAGCCCGCTCGCCGAACCGGGCCGCGTCTACTCCCCGCCGCCGGGGGAGCAGGGGTGGGGCGTCGGCGCCGGCGTGATCATGCGCGGCATCGCGGGGGTCATCGGCGCGCTCGGCCCGGTCGACGTCTCGGCCGACGCGCCGCTCTTCCGGTCGATCGTCGACCTCGGGCCGACGGTGGGCTCACTCCTCGCCTGCCCGCCGCCCGGGATCCGGTCGTACGCGGTGCTGCCCATCGACGAAGGCGTCGCCGCGCCGGCCCCGGTCGATGTCGGCTACGAGCACCAGACCGTCGCCGCGTTCCACGGCGGCCTGCTCGGCGACGACACGACCGCGACCGCGATCGCCGACGTCCTCGACGGACGGCAACCGGACGACGGATCGGGGTTCTGGGCCGCGGTGGGCGACACGTTCGGCGCGACCGCCGCGGCGTGGCAGACACCGGGCCTCGCGCCGGGCTTGGAGCCGACGTGGCGCGGCCAGCCGACCGACTCGGACTGCGCGGCCGTCCGGGCCGAGCTCCAGCGCCGCATCCGTGCCCGGTGAGGGCACGACGGCGCCCGGATGCCAGCACCACGCCGTGGTGAGGACTGCACCCTGGGCGCCGCCGACGCCGACGCGGTCTACTGCTCCCGTGCCCTCGTCGCTCGCCTCGCTCGCGATCCGCGAGAAGCTGCGCCATCGCCTCCCCGCGCTCGTGGGCCTCGCGCTCCTCGTCGCGGTCGGCGGGGGCGTGACGGTCGGCGCGCTCGTCGCCGCCCGTCGCACCGATCGTGCCTACGCCGACTACCTGCGCGACGCGCGGGTCGGGGAGCTGGTGGTCAACCCGAGCCTGTCGACGCGCGCCGTTGCGGACGCGATCGCCGATCTGCCCGGTGTGCGCAGCGTCCACTCCGACTCGTACTTCCTCGGGAGCGTCACCGTGACGGAACCGATCACCGCCAGGGAGGGGAGTCGAACCGACACGAACCTCCAGGTGCGAGGGTCGGTCGACGGTCGCTACACCGACGTCGACCGACCGATCGTCACCGACGGGCGCCTGGCCACCGGGCGGAACGAGGTCTTCGTCACCGAGGACTATCGCGAGGACCTCGCGAGGGCACTCGGGAGGTCGGTCGCGGTCGGTGACACGATCGACGTGGCGTTCTGGTCGGGCGCGCTCGGGAACCTCGACCTCGATCCCGAGACGGTGGTGGCGCCGATCGGCGTGGAGCACCTGCGGGTCGCCGGGTTCGGTCGTCTTCCCGACGAGGTGCTGCCGGACGAGCTCTACCCGCGACAACGGCTGATCGTGAGTCCCGACGTCGCGCGCCGCTACACGTGCCGTGGGGACCTTCGGCCCGACATGGACGCCGAGACCGCCTTCGCCGCGATCTACCCCGAGGGCTGCTCGCGGCAGTACGAGTACTTCTCGCTCGACCTCCAAGCGTCACCGGGTGCCACGGCGGAGGTCCAGCGGGCGTTCGGTCGGGTCGTCGACCGGCTCTCCGAGGAGCTCCCGCGCTCGAACGCCCAGGGTGACGGCCTGTCGTACTTCTACGTCGCGCAGGACCGCGCCGACGTCGAGGCCGACGTGCGGCGGGTGACGCGTCCCGACCGTCACCGCGCTGATCGTCTTCGCCGTCATCGCCGGCCTCGCCACGCTCGCGGTCGCGGCGGTCGCCGTCTCACGGATCCTCGCTCGTGACGTCGATGCGCAGCGGACGTTGCGGTCGCTCGGCGCGACGACACGGCAACGGGCCCTCGTGGCCGCGCTCCCGATCCTCCTCGCCATGCTGGTCGGCGTTGCGCTGGCGCTGCCCGTCGCACTGCTGGCATCGGTCGTCGGTCCCGCCGGGAGCGTTCGCGCCGTCGTGCCGTCACCGGGCATGACGCTGCCGCTGGAGATCGCGCTGCCCGTCGCCGCGTTGCTCGTGCTCGCGTTCGCCGCGGCAATGGTCGGCATCAGCTGGCGTGCCGCGCTTCGTGCCGCACCCTTCGAGGAGCGGCCGCCGCGACGGAGCTGGTACGGCTCGGCCTTCCTGCATCGGCCGGCCGCAGCACAAGGGCTCCGGGCCGCCCTGTCACCTCGGCGTGGCGAGGGCGGCGTCGCGGTGCTCCTCGGTTGCGTCATCGCGCTCGCCACCGTCACCGCCGCGGTCGTGTTCGGGAGCAACCTCGACACGCTCGTCAACGAGCCGACGCGCTACGGCTGGCCGTGGGACGTGGTCGCGATCACCGGCGCCGGCTACGGCGACACCGTCGTCGACGCCGTCGACGAGTCGATCGACGGTCGTGACGATGTCGTCGACCACGCGTACTTCGCGTTCGACTCGGCGGCCGCGCTCGACGGCCATCCGGTGTCGCTCCTCTCCGGCTTCCCGGGAGCCGAGCGCTCGTCGTTCCCGCTCATCGAGGGTCGGCAGGCCCGGAAGCCCGGTGAAGTCGTGGTCGGTGCCACGACGGCTGCGGCGCTCGATCTGCACCCGGGGGATCGGACGGAGATCCGCGCTTCGAGGGCGCTCCGGCAGCGCGCCACGGTCGTCGGCGTCGGCGTCCTCCCGGCACTCGGGCCGTTCGCCGCGGACCGCACCGGCCTCGGGACGGGCGCGTTCGCGCTCGTCGGAGCCGACCCCGCCGACCCCGAGCTCGAGAACCCTGCCGCGATGACCGCGATCAGCCTCGACGACGCCACCACGCCGCGCGCGTTCGTCGACGACCTCGGCACCTCAGTGCGGGAGTGGGACGCGCTCGGCGCGCAGCCCGTGGTGCTCACCTCGGCGGTGCGTCCGTCGGAGATCGTCAACGCGGAGAGCATGCGGACGGCACCCCTCGCGCTCGGTGCGGTGCTCGCAGTCGGGCTGACCGTCGGGCTCGCGCTCGCGATCGCGGTGTCGGTCCGCGATCGACGACGCGAGCTCGCGATCCTCCGCTCGCTCGGGTTCCGAGGCCGCGAGCTCTGGGCATCGACCGCGTGGCAAGCGGTCGCGTCCATCGCCGTCGGCATCGTCGTCGGGATCCCGCTGGGCCTGGCCGGGGGGCGGTTCGCGTGGTCGCTCTTCGCGGATCAGCTCGGCGTGGTCGCCGACACCGGCATCCCGTACGTGTGGCTCGCCGCGATCGTGCTCGGGGCGCTGGCCCTCGCGCTCCTGGCTGCGGCGCCGGCGGCACGTTCGGCGGCGCGTGTCGCGCCGGGTCCCGTCCTCAACGACGTGACGTGACGGCGGCGCAGCTCAGTCGAACAGGAAGCGGCTGATCGCCTCGACGACGCAGGCGGGCTTGTCGCTGCCTTCGATCTCGACCGTGTTGCGCGTGATCACCTGCACGCCGCCAGGGACGTCCTCGACGTCGACGATCTCGCACGCCATGCGCAGGCGCGACCCGACCGGCGCAGGAGCGGGGAAGCGGACCTTGTTCGTCCCGTAGTTGACGCCCATCGACGCGCCCGGCACCCGCAAGAGCTCGGGCAGGAACAGGTTCGTGATCGACAGCGTCAGGTAGCCGTGCGCGATCGTGCCGCCGAACGGACCGTCCTTCGCGCGTTCCGGGTCGACGTGGATCCACTGGTGGTCGCCGGTCGCGTCGGCGAAGCGGTCGACCCGCTCCTGGGTGATCTCGACCCAGTCGCTGTGGCCGAGGTGCTGCCCCTTCGCGGCGCGCAGGTCGTCTGCAGTCTGGAACTCGGGCATCGGCGCATCGTACGCGCCCGCCATTTCTCCGCCCCGGCTGACGCGGACCCCCTCCGGTACGCTCCGCGTGGATGGACCTGCGGTTCTCCGACGAGGACGAAGCGTTCCGGCGCGACGCCCGCGACTGGCTCGACGAGCGGTTGACGGGCGAGTTCGCCGTCGTGCGCGGGCGCGGCGGGCCCGGCGACGAGCACGAGCTGTTCGACGAGCGGGCCGCCTGGGAGCGCGAGCTCGGCAGCGGCGGCTGGATCGGCATCGGGTGGCCGAAGGAGTACGGCGGTCGCGGGCTCTCGCTCACCCAGCAGGTGATCTTCTACGAGGAGTACGCGCGCGCCGCGGGCCCGGGCCGCGTCGGCATCGTCGGCGAGGGGCTGCTCGGCCCGACGATCGTGCACTTCGGCGACGACGCGCAGAAGCGGCGGTTCCTCCCGGGCATCCTGCAGGGCGAGGAGATCTGGTGCCAGGGCTACTCGGAGCCGAACGCCGGCTCCGACCTCGCGAACGTCCAGACCCGCGCCGAGCAGGTCCTCGGACGGTCGGACGAGTGGGTCATCACGGGCCAGAAGGTGTGGACGTCGCTCGCGCACTGGTCCGACTGGTGCTTCGTGCTGTGCCGCACCGATCGCGACGCACCGAAGCACAAGGGGCTCTCCTACATCCTCGTGCCGATGCGCCAGCCCGGCATCGAGATCCGCCCGATCGTGCAGATCACCGGCTCCTCGGAGTTCAACGAGGTGTTCTTCGACGGCGCGCGCACCGCGCTCGACAACGTCGTCGGCGGGGTGAACGACGGCTGGCGCGTCGCCATGGGCACGCTCGCGTTCGAGCGCGGTGCGTCGACGCTCGGCCAGCAGGCCGGGTTCGAGAACGAGCTCCAGACGATCATCGAGCTCGCGTGCGAAGACGGGTCGTGCGGGCGATCCGGTGCTGCGGCAGCGACTCGCCGACGCTTGGATCGGGCTCCGCCTGCTGCGGTTCAACGCGCTGCGTTCGCTGCAGCCCCTCGAGCACGGGGAGATCACGCCGCTCACGTCGATCGCGAAGCTGGCAGTGGGCGAACTTCCACCGGTCGCTCGGCGAGCTGGCGCTCGAGGTGCTCGGCGCCGAAGCAGGGATCGGCGAGGGCGCCGAGCTGACCCCGCTGCAGCGGATGTTCCTCTACTCCCGCGCCGACACGATCTACGGCGGGTCCAACCAGGTGCAGCGCAACGTCATCGGCGAGCGCGCGCTCGGTCTGCCCAAGGAGCCGAAGTGACGTCGGTGCCGCCGGAGACTCGCCCGGCGCACGCGCTGCTCGGCCGACAAGATCGTCGTCGTCACCGCGGCGGCGGGCACGGGCATCGGGTTCGCGACCGGCGCAGCGCTGCGTCGACGAGGGCGCGACGGTCGTCATCAGCGACCACCACGAGCGCCGCCTCGGCGAGGCGGCCGAGCAGCTCGCGACCGAGGCGGATGCGCGACCGCTCGCCGTCGTCTGCGACGTCACCAACGACGAGGACGTGCAGCGCCTCGTTCGCCGCCGCGGTCGCGCGAGCACGGCCGGATCGACGTGATGGTGAACAACGCCGGGCTCGGCGGCACGGCCGACCTCGTCGACATGACCGACGAGCAGTGGGGCACGGTGCTCGACGTCACGCTCAACGGCACGTTCCGGTGCCTGCGGGCGGCGTCTCCGGCACATGTACCTGCAGCGGCGCGGGCGTGGTCGTGAACAACGCGTCGGTGCTCGGCTGGCGCGCCCAGGCCGGGCAGGCGCACTACGCGGCGGCCAAGGCGGGCGTCATGGCGCTGACGCGGTGCGCGGCGATCGAGGCCGCGACCGCACGGCGTGCGGGTCAACGCCGTCGCGCCGAGCCTCGCGATGCACCCGTTCCTCGCGAAGGTCACGAGCGACGAGCTGCTCGACGACCTCACGACGCGGGAGGCCTTCGGCCGCGCCGCCGAGCCGTGGGAGGTCGCGAACGTGATCGTGTTCCTCGCGAGCGACTACTCGTCGTACATGACCGGCGAGGTCGTCTCCGTGAGCAGCCAGCACGCGTGAGCGACTGGATCGTCCCGGTCTCGCGGTACGTGCGCTTCCTGCCGAAGTCGGGTCGCGCGATCGACCAGGACTTCGACGCGTTGCAGGCGGCGGTGCTCGAAGGACGGCTCGAGAAGATCGTGTGCGACGTGCGCGGGCCGCTCGTCAACCTCACGAGCGGTGACACCGTGTGGTTCTACACGACCGAGCTCGACATCGGCGTCTTCGCGGTCGGTCGCGCCGGGGCGCCGACGAAGGGCAAGCGACCGTCGACGACGATCACCATCGACCGCGCCCGCACGCGACTCTTCGCGATCGACCCGCTGCCCGCGCCGACGATCCGCCGGTGGGTCCCCGAGCTCCGCCACGGCTCCGTCGGCCTCGACCTGCGTCCACGCGCGCTCACGGTGCTCGATGGTTGGCAGCGTGACCGAGCCGACCGCGACAGCGATCTGCTCACGCCGCTGTCCGCGGCGAGCATGCGCACGATCGGACGCGGCGCGAAGGGAGCACGGGTCGTCCAGCACGACATCATCGGACCGATCGCACGCCTCCTGCGCTCGCAGGACTTCGCGATCGGCTTCGAGACGCCGGTGAAGGACGAGCCGCGGCTGATCGCCCGACGGGTCCGCGACGTCGTCGTCGTCGACGTGTGCCGCGTGCCGTCGGGCCGGGGGCGCAGCGAAGCGCTCGCCGCGATCGGTCCGCTCCTCCAGGCCCGCTGGCGCATCGAGCGCGACACGAGCGACGCGCGCCTCAACGCCACCCTCTGGCTCGCGTTCTCGTCGCGCCCGCAGGAGGAGCTCACCGCGTTCCTCGAGGACTCGAGCGTGCTCGTGAGCTGGTGCATGCGGCCAGGGATCGTGGAGCTCACCGACCGTTCGAAGCAGCGCTGGTACCAGTACCTGGGTGTCAGGTAGGGGTGTCAGGTAGGGGTGTCAGGTAGGGCGCCGGCTCGGGCCGTCCGTCAGGGAGTGGACGTGTTCTTCGCCGCGTCGCGGTAGGCGGGGATCTCGCCGCCGCCGTGCACGATGACCTGCTCACCCGTGATGTAGCGGGCGAGCGGTGACGCGAGCATCAGGCACACGTCGGCGATGTCGGAAGGGTCGGCCATGCGGCCGAGCGGCACCGTGGCGCCGACCGCGGCGATGCCCTCGTCGTCGCCGTAGAACACGTGGGCCTGCTCGGTGACGACGAGGCCGACCGTCACGCACACGACCCGCACCTCCGGCGCGAACTCGACCCCGAGCGTCTTCGTGCGCGTTGATGAGGCCGGCCTTCGCCGCGCCGTACGCGATGCTCCCGGGGTTCGCACGCGTGCCGCTGACGCTCGCGATGTTGAGGATCACGCCGCCTTCGGGCTGGTCCTTCATGACGGCGTACGCGCGCTGCGCGCACGTGATCGGCGCCACGAGGTTCAGGGCGATGATCGCCGACGTGAACCGCGGCGACGCGGTGGCGGTGTCGGCCGGTGGCGACCCGCCCGCGTTGTTGACGAGCACGTCGAGCCGGCCCGTGCGTTCGACGATCGCCGCGACGAGCGCGTCGACCTGCTCGGCCTCGCGGACGTCGGCCGTGACGAAGACCGCTTCGCGCCCGCCGGCGCGCGGCAGCTCGTCGGGGGTGGTGCGACCGCAGATCACGACGTCGGCACCGGCCTCGAGGAACGTCTCGGTGATGCCGCGCCCGATGCCGCGGGCGCCACCGGTGACGAGGACGACCTTGCCGGAGAAGTCGAGCGGCCCAGAACGATCGAGCGGGAGGTCGGCCACGGCCCGAAGGTACCTGACGACCCCTGCCACGAGTTCGGGCAGCGGCCCGCCTCCCTTGGACCGACAAGTCGGGGATGGCAGAAGCGCTTCCGTGTAGGCAAGATGTGTGTGTCACCCCACGGTCTGGCGTCCGCGGCCGACGTGTCGCTGACTCGCACAGGGACAACGAAACGTGAACGTTGACTCTCGCCGTGTTGCGTTCGAGCACCATCGGCTCGAGCTGTTCAAGGCTCACGGCTTCGAAGCGTCGTCGGCAGCCTTCGCCGACTCTGACGGTCACCGAACCGCGGCCGTTGTCGGCGGTGAAGGCGAGCGGCCGGTGCTGCTCCTTCACGGCATGTTCAACGAGGCGGGGGAATGGGCGTTGGTCGCTGGCAACCTGAGCGGGCGGCTGGTGATTCCGGACTGGCCTGGCTGCGGCCTCAGCGACGCCGTGCCCATCGCACCGGTCGGTTTTCGTCGGTTCGGTGTGGATTGGCTGACTGGTCTCGTCGACGCGCTTGGCGCGGAGCGGGTTGACATCGTCGGGTCGTCGATGGGTGGCTACCTCGGATGTGTCTACGCGCTCGCACGACCCGAGCGCGTCCGCCGCCTTGTGCAGATCGGATCGGAATTCGGCGTGGTATCGGGCGCTCCGATGTTCTTCCGTATCTTGGCGACCCCCGGTCTCGGCACCTTCATCATGAGCCGACAGCCAAAGGATGCCGAGGCAAACCGAAAGCAGGTCATGCCGCACATCGTGCGCCACCCGGATCGCATTCCGGTCGACATCCTCGAGCACGACCTCGCGGTGATCGCATTGCCGGGCGCAGTCGAGAACGCGAAGGAAGTTGTGCATTCGCTCGTGCGTCCGCTGAGCGGTACACGTCGCTCGGTGATGATTGACGACGAAGTGGCCGATCTGAAGGTCCCGACTCTGTACTTGTGGGGAACCAGAGACAACTTCCTACGACCCGATCAGCAGGGCGACAAGGCGCGACACGTGTTCGCGCGAGCCACGGCCGTCACCTTCCGCGAGATTGATGACCTCGGTCATCTCCTCACCTGGGAGGCACCCGACCTCGTAGCGAACGCGATCACCGAGTTCCTCCGCTCGTAAGGCACGGGTGTCGCTCCGTGCTCGCCGCGTCGGGTCCGCCAGGCGTGACCTGACGACCCCTCAGGTACGCTGCCGACGTGATCCGTCGAGAGGTCCGCGACCACGTCGCGGAGATCATCATCGACAACCCGCCCGTGAACGCGCTGCCGGTGGCCGGGTGGTTCGAGCTGGCGGAGAGCATCCGCACCGCCGGCCGCAGCTCCGAGGTGCGCGCGGTGATCGTCGTGGGCAACCCCGAGCTGCGCGCCTTCCAGGTCGGTGTCGACATCAAGGAGCTCGCCGCCGACCCGACGAACGAGTCGCTCATCCAGGTCAACCGCGGCTGCTACGAGACGTTCGCCGCCGTGTACGACTGCGAGGTGCCTGTCGTCGCGGCGATCCACGGATACTGCCTCGGTGGTGGTGTCGGCATCGCCGGCAACGCCGACGTCGTCGTCGCGGCCGACGATCTCGAGCTCGGCCTGCCCGAGGTCGATCGCGGCGCACTCGGGGCCGCGACCCACCTGTCACGCCTCGTGCCGCTCAAGAAGATGCGTGCCATGTTCCTGACCGGATCGACGATCGGTGCCGAGGAGCTCCTCGCGTTCGGGACGGTGGAGCGCGTCGTGCCACGCGCGCAGCTCCTCGACGCGGCGCGTGAGATCGCGAACGGCATCGCCGAGAAGAGCCCGCTCGTGATCCGGCGCGCCAAGGAGTCGCTCAACGCGATCGATCCGGTCGACGTCAAGCGCTCGTACCGCTTCGAGCAGGGCTTCACGTTCGAGCTGAACCTGTGGGGCGACTCCGACGAGCTGCGCCAGGCGTTCGTCGACAAGCGCGACGCGGACGTCGGCTGATGGCCAAGGCACGCGTCCCCGTCGTCGAAGGGCTCTTCCGCGAAGAGCCCGACGGCACGGCGCGGCTGCTCGGCGGCCGCTGCCCGAAGTGCGGTGCGTCGTTCTTCCCGAAGCAGTGGTCGTTCTGCCGGAACCCCAGCTGCTCCGGGTCCGAGCTCGACGACGTCGAGCTGTCGACGACCGGGACCCTCTGGTCGTTCACCGACAACCGGTACGCCCCGCCCGCGCCGTACCCCGCGCGCGAGCCGTTCGAGCCGTACGGCGTCGCCGCGGTCGAGCTCGTCGACGAGCAGATGATCGTGCTCGGCCAGGTCGCGCACGGCACCGACATCGGCTCGCTCGCCGCGGGCACGGAGATGACGCTGGTCGTGGAGCCGCTGTACGAGACGGACGACGAGGTCCGCACCGTGTGGAAGTGGAGCGTGGTGTGAGCGCCGCCGCGCGAGATCAAGTGGTCGTGCTGGGAGTCGGCATGCACCCCTGGGGCAAGTGGGGGAAGCCGTTCGCCGAGTACGGCGTCGTCGCCGCGCGCGCCGCGATGGCAGATGCCGGCGTCGCGTGGACCGACGTCGACTACCTCGCGGCGGGCAACACGATGCGCAACGGCTATCCGGGCTACGTCGCGGGGTCGACGTTGGCGCAGGCGCTGGGCTGGAGCGGCATCCCGATCTCGTCGAGCTACGCGGCGTGCGCGAGCGGCGTGGTCGCGATCGAGGCGGCGCGTGCGCGCATCCAGTCCGGACGAGCCGACGTCGCGATCGCGATCGGTGCCGACACGGCACCGAAGGGCTTCTTCGGCCCCCTGCCGGGCGACCGTCCCGAGGACCCCGACTGGCTCCGATTCCACGTGCTCGGCGCCACGAACCCCACGTACTTCGGGCTCTACGCGCGCCGCCGCATGGAGCTGTACGGCTCGACCGCGAAGGACTTCGCCGCGGTGAAGGTCAAGAACAGCCGCCACGGGCTCACGAACGAGAACGCGCGCTATCGCAAGGAGTTCACCGAGGACGAGATCGCCGAGTCGCCGGTCGTCGCCGACCCGCTGCGGCTCGTCGACATCTGTGCCACGAGCGACGGCGCGGCGGCGGTCGTGCTGGCCAGCGCCGAGTACGCCGCGGCGCACGGTGCGAGCGACCCGGTGCGCATCGCCGGGATCTCGACCGTCACCCCGACGTACCCGAACACCGACCTCGACCTCCCCGACATCGCGACCGACTCGGCCGTCGGTGCGCCGCCGGTCGAGCGCGGCTTCCGCGACTCCATCGCGCACGCCGCCTACGAGGAGGCCGGGGTCGGCCCCGACGACCTCTCGCTCGCGGAGGTCTACGACCTGTCGACCGCGCTCGAGCTCGACTGGTACGAGAACATCGGGCTCTGCGCGCCGGGTGACGCCGAGGGGCTGCTGCACTCGGGCGCGACCACCATCGGCGGCCGCATCCCGGTGAACCCGAGCGGTGGCCTCGCGTGCTTCGGCGAGGCGATCCCCGCACAGGCGATCGCGGAGGTCTGCGAGCTCACCTGGCAGCTCCGGGGGCAGGCGGGTGCGCGCCAGGTCGAGGGCGCGAACGTCGCGTTGTCCGTCAACCAGGGCCTCTTCGGGCACGGCAGCTGCGTCATCGCGACGCGCTAGCCGGCCGGCCGCGAGGCGATGGCAGCGGAGTCACCGGCACACCGTCGCCGACAGATCGCGTTCCGCGTCATCGCGCTTGCGGTCAGCCTCGGCGTCCTCTACGTCTTCCTGCCCACGCTCGGCGAGTTCTTCGACCAGTGGCCGCGCCTGCGCGATCTCGAGCCGCTCTGGATCACCGGCGCGATCCTCCTCGAGGCTGGGAGCTTCGCCTGCACCTGGTGGCTGTTCGCGATCGCGTTGGAGAGCAGCAACTGGTTCGCGATGTCGACGTCGCAGCTCGCGGGGAACGCGCTGAGCCGCGTCGTGCCCGCGGGCGCAGCCGCGGGCGCGACGCTCCAGTACCGGATGCTCGCGGCGAGCGGCATCAACGCCGCCGCGGCCGGTTCGGCACTCACCGCGACGACGCTGCTCCAGCTCGCCACGCTCGCGGCGCTGCCCGCGGTCGGGTTGCTGTTCACGCTCGGGAGCCGACCCGTGGCCGACAGCCTGCAGGCGACCGCATGGATCGGGCTGGCCGCGTTCATCGTGCTCGTCGGTGGGTGCGTCCTGCTCGCCGTGAACGACCGCGCGGTCCGCATCGTCGGCACCGCCGTCCAGTGGCTGCGCAACGCCGTGCTCCGCAAGCGCGAACCGCTCACAGGGTTCCCGGCGAAGCTCCTCGAGGAACGCGACCAGGTGCGCGAGGCGCTGGGCTCGCGCTGGTGGGAGGCGCTGCTCGCCACGGTGGGCAACCGCGCGCTCGACTACTTCGCGCTGCTCGCGTGCCTCGCCGCGGTGGGCACCGCCCCCGATCCGGGGCTCGTGCTGCTGGCCTACTCCGCGGCCGCGGTGCTCGCGCTCATCCCGATCACGCCCGGCGGTCTCGGCTTCGTCGAGGCCGGCCTCGACCGCGACCCTCGTGCTGTCGGGCGTGAGCGCCGCCGATGCCGTGCTCGCGACGCTGGCCTACCGCCTCGTCTCGTTCTGGCTGCCGCTCCCGGCCGGGCTCGCGGCGTACCTGGCGTTCCGCTACAAGGAACGGCGTCACGCCGGCGCCCATTAGCCTGCACGCCCGCATGACTGACAAGCGGTGTACGGAAGACGACGTCGTCGCCGAGCTGCGGGACGGGATGACCATCGGGATCGGCGGCTGGGGCTCGCGCCGCAAGCCGATGTCGATCGTCCGGGCGATCCTGCGCAGCGACCTGCGTGACCTCACGATCGTGGCGTACGGCGGGCCCGACGTCGGCATGCTCTGCGCGACCGGCCAGGCGCGCAAGGTCGTGTACGGGTTCGTGTCGCTCGACTCGATCCCCCTCGAGCCGCACTTCCGCGCGGCCCGTCAGCAGGGCACCGTGGAGGCGATGGAGCTCGATGAGGGGATGCTGCAGCTCGGCCTGCGGGCCGCCGCGTGGCGCGTCTCCTTCCTGCCGTGCCGGGCCGGCCTCGGGTCGGCCATCCTCGACGTGAACCCCGACATGAAGACCGTGACGTCCCCGTACGGCGGTGAGGAGCTGGTCGCGATGCCGGCGTTGCAGCTCGACGTCGCGCTGCTCCACGCGAACCGTGCCGACTCGCGTGGTGACGCGCAGTACCTCGGCCCCGACTGGTACTTCGACGACCTGTTCGCGATGGCGGCCGATCGCACGTTCGTCTCGTGCGAGCGCGTGGTGGAACCGGGAGCGCTCGTCGACGAGGGCCCACTCGAGTCGATCCGGGTGAGCCGCATCTTCACCGAAGGTGTCGTGGAGGCGCCGCTGGGTGCGCACTTCACGCACTGCGTGCCCGACTACGACCGCGACGAGGCGCTGCAACGCGAGTACGCGGCGTCGGCCAAGGAACCCGACGCCTGGGCCGCGTTCCGCGCCAAGTACATCGACATCCCCGAGCCCGACTATCGAGCGCTCGCGACGGCTTCGCTCTCGGGAGACGCAGGCGGAGCGTCACCGTCGGCAGCGCAGCCGGAGTCGACCAGGCAGAGCGGTACGGCATGAGCGCGTCCCTCGCCGACGTCTGTGTGGTCGCGTGCGCGGAGGCGTGGCGCGGTGACGGTGAGATCCTCGCGAGCCCGATCGGGGTGATCCCGACGCTCGGGGCCCGGCTGGCCGCGCTGACGTTCGAGCCCGACCTCGTGTACTCCGACGGCGACGCCGTGCAGCTCGGCGCGCCGCTCCCGCTCGGCGCGCCGGCGGATGCGCCGAAGGTCGCCGAGGCGTGGCTGCCGTTCGGGAAGATGTTCGACATCGTCTGGTCCGGCCGGCGCCACGTGATGATGGGCGCGACGCAGGTCGACCGCTTCGGCAACCAGAACATCGCGTGCATCGGTCCGTGGGAGAAGCCGAAGGCGCAGCTCCTGGGCGTGCGCGGCGCGCCGGGCAACACCGTGAACAACCCGACCAGCTACTGGGTGCCGCAGCACTCGACGCGCGTGTTCGTCGAGGCCGTCGACTGCGTCTCGGGCGTCGGCTACGACCGCGCGGCCGCGGCCGGCCCGTCGGCGTCGCAGTACCACGAGATCCGGCGCGTCGTCTCCAACCTCGGTGTGTTCGACTTCGAGACGCCCGACCACGCCATGCGCCTGCGTTCGGTGCACCCGGGCGTCTCGGTCGACTCGGTGCGCGAGGCAACGGGCTTCGAGCTCGTGGTGCCCGACGACGTGCCCGAGACCCGCTCGCCGAGCGACGACGACCTCCGCATCCTCCGGGAGGTGCTCGACCCGCAGGGTCTGCGAGACGCGGAGGTCAGCGCGTGACGCACGCCGCGTTGCACACGGCGCTGTGCGACCTCTGCGGCATCGAACGACCGATCGTGCAGACGGGGATGGGCTGGGTCAGCGGGCCGGCGCTCACCGCGGCGACGTCGAACGCCGGCGGCCTCGGGATCATGGCCGCGAGCACGATGGACTACGACGAGCTCGTCGCCGCGATCCGCGACGTCCGCACGCGAACCGAGAAGCCGTTCGGCGTGAACCTGCGGTCCGACGCACCCGACGCCGAGGCGCGCATCGACCTGCTCATCCAGGAGGACGTGCGCGTCGCGTCGTTCGCGATGGCGCCGAGCGAGGTGCTCATCAAGCGCCTGAAGGACGCCGGCGTCGTCGTGATCCCGTCGATCGGTGCGCGACGCCACGCCGAGAAGGTCGCGGCATGGGGAGTCGACGCGGTGCTCGTGCAGGGGGGCGAGGGCGGGGGTCACACCGGCGCCGTCCCGACGAGCCTGCTCCTCCCGCAGGTGGTCGACGCCGTCGACGTCCCGGTGATCGCGGCCGGCGGGTTCTTCGACGGGCGCGGGCTCGTCGCCGCGCTCGCCTACGGCGCCGCCGGGATCGCCATGGGGACGCGCTTCCTGCTCACGGCCGACAGCGCGGTCGGTGACGCGGTGAAGCAGCTGTACCTCGACAAGGCGGTCACGGACACGCTCGTGACGACGCAGGTCGACGGCGTCCCGCACCGGGTCCTGCGGACGGAGTTCACCGAGAAGCTCGACAAGACCGGGTCGGTGACGAGCCTGCCGCGCGCGCTGCGCAACGCGGTCCGCTTCAAGAAGGTCTCCGGCATCTCGTGGCGCGACATGCTGCGAGAGGGTCGCGCCATGCGGAAGTCCCAGGACCTCTCGTGGAGCCAGGTCGTGATGGCGGCGAACACGCCGATGCTCCTGAAGGCCGCGATGGTCGACGGCCGTCCCGACCTCGGCGTGATGGCGAGCGGGCAGGTCGTCGGCGTGATCGACGACCTGCCGACGGTCGCCGAGCTGCTCGACCGCATCATGGACGAGGCGGAGCTCGTGCTGAAGCGGCTCGGTACATGACCCACGCACCGGACGGTCGTGCTCCGGATCTCCAGGGAACCATCGCGCCGGGCTTCGAGCCCGTGGCCGACGCGTTCCTCCGCAACTTCACCGAGCACGCGGACGTCGGCGCGGCGTGCTGCGTCCACGTCGGTGGTGAGCCGGTCGTCGACGTGTGGGCCGGCGACGCCGACCGCGATGCAGGCCGCCCCTGGGCACGCGACACGATCGTGATCGTCTACTCGTGCACCAAGGGCATCACCGCCGTCGCCGCGAACCAGCTGATCGAGCGGGGTGCCCTCGACCCCGACGCACCGGTCGCGCAGTACTGGCCCGAGTTCGCCGCGAACGGGAAGGAGCGGATCCCCGTCGAGTGGGTGCTGTCGCACCGCGCCGGGCTCGCCGCACTCGACGTCCCCGATCTCACGCTCGACGACATCGTGGCGTGGGATCCGGTGATCGATGCGATCGCCGCGCAGGCACCCAACTGGGAGCCGGGGACCTCGCACGGCTATCACGTCCGGACGTACGGCTGGATGGTCGGCGAGCTGATCCGCCGGATCACCGGGAAGATGCCCGGGGAGTACGTCGCGGCGGAGATCGCCGGCCCGCTCGGGCTCGACCTCATGATCGGCGTCCCCGAACACGAGGACGCGCGCGTCGCCCAGGTCTACCCGGCGGTGTACGACGACCCGGAGGCGGAGCGGATCGCCGCGGCGGTGCTCAGCGACGAGGCGACGTTGTTCGGACGCGCCATGAGCGGCCCGTCGAAGCTGTTCGCCTACGACGACCGGTGGAACGGACGGCCGCTGCGCGCCGCGCAGATGCCGTCGTCGAACGGCCACGGCGACGCGAGGTCGCTGTCGCGCATGTACGGCGCGTGCATCGGCGAGATCGACGGTGTGCGGCTGCTGGCGCCGGAGACCGTCGAGCGGGCGACGATCCCGCGGTCCACTGGCACCGACTGCGTCATCGGCCAGCCCCTTCACTTCGGGCTCGGCTTCGCGCTCCCGCCGACGCTCGGCCTCGATCCCGGGCCGCGCTCGTTCGGCCATCCGGGTGCGGGTGGTTCCCTCGCCTACGCCGACCCCGATCGGGAGCTGGCGTTCTCGTACGTGATGAACCAGATGCGCTTCTCGGTGACCGAGCCCGACCCCCGCGCCCAGGGGCTCGTCGCCGCGACCTACGCCGTCCTCGACCGGGCCTGAAGGGAGCGACTCGTGGCCGTGACGCTCGACGACGCCCGACGGCTGTTCGACCGCCGCCGCGCCGCGTGGCTCGCGGAGGACCTCGACGCGTACGTCGCGTGCTTCGCCGACGATGTCGTCCTCGACGTGCCCGGCCGGACGGTGCAGGGGCACGGGGAGTACGTGCCGATGACGCGTCGCTCGTTCGAGTGGGCGAAGCCGGTGTCGTTCGAGTTCCATCATCTGGCCGTTGGGGAGGGTGACGGTGAAGGCGACGTCGTGATGGCCGACTGGACGATCACGGTCGAGCGCCGTTCGGACGGCGAGCAGGTGACCTGGCGGGGGATGAGCGTGTGCGGGATCGTCGACGACCGCATCGCCTGGTGGCGCGAGTACTACGAAGATCCGGTCGGTCTGGGCAAGGCGGCACGGGGATGAGCCGGTGGACCTGACGTTCACGGAGTCGGAGCAGCGCTTCCGTGACGAGTGTCGCGGCTGGCTCGAGGCCAACGTGCCGCGCGGCCTGCCGTCGGGTGACACGCGTGAGGGGTTCGCGCGCCACCTCGAGTGGGAGCGCGCGCTCTTCGAGGCGCGGTGGGCCGTCGTGTCGTGGCCCGAGGAGTACGGCGGGCGCGGTGCGTCCCCGATGGAGTGGCTCATCTTCGAGGAGGAGTACTACCGAGCGGGCGGTCCGCAGCGCGTCACGCAGAACGGGATCTTCCTGCTCGCGCCGACGGTGTTCGCGTTCGGCACGAAGGAGCAGCAGGACCGCATCCTCCCGCGCATGGCGGCCGCGGAGGACCTGTGGTGCCAGGGCTGGTCGGAGCCCAACGCGGGCAGCGACCTCGCCGGCATCCAGTCACGCGCGGTGCGCGACGACGCGGCCGGCGGCTGGCGCCTCTCGGGCCAGAAGACCTGGACGACGCGCGGCGCGTTCTGCACGCACCTCTTCGGCCTGTTCCGCTCCGATCCCGACGCCGAGCGCCACCGCGGGCTGACGTACTTCCTGGTGCCGCTCGACGCGCCGGGCGTCACCGTGCGCGGGTTCGGCCGGCTCGACGGCGACGAAGGCTTCGCCGAGGTCTTCCTCGACGACGTCTTCGTGCCCGACTCCGAGGTGCTCGGCGAGGTGCACCAGGGGTGGGGCGTCGCGATGGCGACCACCAGCGCCGAGCGCGGCCTCACGCTCCGCAGTCCGGGCCGGTTCCTCGCGGCGTCGTCGCGTCTGGTCGACCTCTGGCGCGCACGCGGTGCCGACGCCGATCCGCAGCGGCGCGACGACGTGATCCGTGCGCACATCGACGCCGAGGCGTACCGCTGGCAGACGTTCTTGACCGTCACGCGGATGACCGATGGCGAGGAGCTCGGCGCCGAGTCGAGCCTCACGAAGGTGTTCTGGTCGGAGCTGGACGTGCGCATCCACGAGGCCGCGCTTGCGCTGCTCGGCCCGGATGCCGAGCGCGACGACACGGGCTGGATGAAGGGCTACGAGTTCGCGCTGTCCGGGCCGATCTACGCCGGCACCAACGAGATCCAGCGCAACGTCATCGCCGAGCGCGTGCTCGGCCTGCCGCGCAAGTAGTCGCCGTGCGCTTCGCGTTCTCCGACGACCAGCTCGCCTTCCGCGACGCCGTTCGCGACCTCCTCGCGAAGGAGTGCCCGCCGTCCGCGGTCCGGGCCGCGTGGGAGGCCGACGGACGCGCGGGCGCGACGTGGTCGGCGCTCGGCGAGATGGGCGTGCTCGGCGCGACCGCGACCGAGGAGCGCGGCGGCCTGGGGTTCGGCATGGTCGACGTCGTGCTGCTCCTGGAGGAGACCGGCTTCGCCGCGCTGCCGGAGCCGATCGTCGAGCACGTCGCGGTCGGCGTGCCGATGCTCGACGATCCCGGACCCGAGCTCGACGGCAGCGCGACGCTCACCGCACCGTTCCATCACGACACCGTCATGCCGTACACCGATCGCGCCGACGCGTTCCTGGTCTTCGACGACGGCCGCGTTCGGCGCTTCCCTCGCGAGCAGGTCACGCTCGAGCCGTGCGCGTCGGTCGACGGAGCGCGCCACCTCGCTCGTGTCACCGCATCGGGCGACGCACCCGTGGCCGCAGAGGGTGACGACACCGGACGTGCGTTCGACCGCGGCGTGCTCGGCACCGCGGCGCAGCTCATCGGGCTCGCTCGCCGGATGATCGAGATGACCGTCGAGTACACCCGCGAGCGCCGGCAGTTCGGCGTGCCGATCGGTTCGTTCCAAGCGGTGAAGCACCACCTCGCAGACGCGCGGCTCGCGCTGGAGTTCGCGCGGCCGCTCGTGTACCGGGCCGCGTGGTCGATCGACGAGGGAGATCCCGACGCCCCGACGCACGTGTCGATGGCGAAGGCGATGGCCTCCGACGCCGCGACCCTGGCCGGCCGTCATGCGCTCCAGTGCCACGGCGCGATGGGCTACTCGTTCGAGTACGACCTGCACCTGTTCCTCAAGCGCGCGTGGGTGCTCGCCGCGGCGTGGGGGGACGCCGACTGGCACCGGGACCGTGTCGGGCGTGCGATCCTGTAAGTCGTGACCGATTCGGCGACCGAGCTGGTGCAGGTCTGGGACGCGCACGTCGCCGCGGAGTTCCAGGACAAGGATGCCGACGCGGCCGTCGCGACCATGTGCGACGACGCCACGCTGCTGCACGTGCCGGTCGCCACAGGCGCGCGCGGCAAGGAGGAGCTCCGCCGGTTCTACGCCGACGTGTTCATCCCGTCGTGGCCCGACGACCTCTCCGTCGAGACCGTGTCGCGGACCGTCGACGACACGCGGGTCGTCGAGGAGCTGATCGTGCGCGGCACGCATGACCGGCCGATGCCCTTTTGGCTCCCTGGCGTCGCCCCCACAGAGCGTCGCTTCGAGGTCGCGCACGCGGCCGTCGTCGCGTTCCGCGACGGCCTCATCGCGTCGGAGCACATCTACTGGGACCAGGCGTCGCTGCTCGTCCAGCTGGGCCTGTTCGACCCGATACGGGGCGAGGCCGAGTCGCTCCCGGTCCTCGGCGTGGCGCAGACTCGCGCGTACGCGGACCCGACCTATCCGCTCAACGAGCTCATCGAGCGCGTCCAGAGAGTCGTGAGGTGACCATGCCCGAGGCATACATCGTCGACGCCGTCCGCACGCCGGTCGGCAAGCGCGGAGGTGGGCTCGCGCAGGTGCACCCGGCCGACCTCGGTGCTCACGTGATCACGCAGCTCGTCGAGCGCACCGGGATCGACCCGATCGTCGTGGAAGACGTCATCTTCGGTTGCGTCGACCAGCTCGGCCCGCAGGCGGGCGACATCGCGCGCACGTGCTGGCTCGCGGCCGGCTATCCCGAAGAGGTGCCGGGGACCACGATCGACCGGCAGTGCGGCTCGTCGCAGCAGGCGCTGCACTTCGCCGCGCAGGCCGTCATGAGCGGCACGAACGACGTGATCCTCGCCGGTGGCGTGCAGAACATGACGATGATCCCGATCGCCGCCGCGCTGACGGCCGCCGAGCCGTTCGGCTTCTCCGACCCGTTCTCGGGGTCGAAGGGCTGGGCGAAGCGGTACGGCGACCAGGAGATCTCGCAGTTCCGCGGCGCCGAGATGATCGCCGAGAAGTGGAACATCTCGCGCGAGGACATGGAGGCGTTCGCACTCGAGAGCCACGAGCGGGCGATCCGCGCGCAGGACGAAGGCCGCTTCGACAACGAGATCGCGCCGCTCGAGGGCGTCACCGCCGACGAGGGCCCGCGGCGCGGCACGTCGCTCGAGAAGATGGCGCAGCTGCCGCCGCTCGAAGAGGGTGGTCGGCTGACGGCGGCGGTCTCGTCGCAGATCTCCGACGGCGCGTCGGGGATGCTCGTGATGTCGGAGCAGGCGGTGAAGGACCACGGCGTCACGCCACGCGCGCGCGTCCACCACCTCTCGGTGCGCGGCGACAGCCCTGTCTTCATGCTGTCGGCGCCGATCCCGGCCACCGCGTACGCGCTCGAGAAGGCGGGCATGACGCTCGACGACATCGACCTCGTCGAGATCAACGAGGCGTTCGCGTCCGTCGTGCTCGCCTGGCAGCAGGAGAGCGGTGCCGACCTCGCGAAGGTCAACGTCAACGGCGGCGCGATCGCCCTGGGCCACCCGCTCGGCGCGACCGGGCACCCGCCTGATGACGACGCTCGTGAACGAGCTCGAGCGCAGCGGTGGCCGCTACGGCCTGCAGGTGATGTGCGAGGGCGGCGGGCAGGCGAACGTCACGATCATCGAGCGCCTGGGATAGCTGGTCTCCAGAAGATTCAGTCGAGCGAGATGAGCGCGACCACGCCGCCGATCATGATGATGGCGCCGATCAGCAGGCACCCGAACTTGAGCCAGCCGGGCGCGTTGCCGAGCCCCATCGTGTCCGCGATCGCCGAGCGCTCGAGCTCCTGCTCGTGCTTTGCGTCCGCGAGGCTGTTGCTGTGGTGCTCCCCGACCTTGTCGAGGTGCTGACGCGACCCGCCCTTGCGGGACTTCTTCATCCCCGATGAACCCATGTGCGGTGGACCTCTGCTTCCTGTGAGTGATCGCCTGTGAGTGATCTGTGGGGTCAGCCGGCGCTGTCGACGAGCTCCTGCATCGCCTCGCGCTCCGGTTGCTTGATGTTCTTGGTGAGCTCGTTGCCCTTCCACTCGATGTTCGTGACCTCGGCCTGGAACACCTGGTCGCCGACGACGGCCACGAGATCGTTCGAGTCGGTGTAGAACGCGCGGTCGCCGAGCCCGTCGACCGGTTCGGCGTCCTCGTCGGACTCGAGCTGCGTCAGGACACCCTCGGTCTCCGGCGTCAACGGCTGCACCGTGATCCGGAGCTTCAGCGGCGCGTCGAGTGTCTTGAAGCGCTTCGACCAGAACTTCTTCGTGACGTAGTCGCAGCCCTCCGTGTCGGCCTCCGAGAGCTCCTTCGTCGTGACGACCTTGAAGCCGAGGATCTCGGACGCCTCCTGCTTCGTGAGGGTCCCGCACGTCTTGGCGAACGCCGGTGCCGCGAGCAGACCACCGAGCGTCAGCGCGCTCGTCGCGGCCGCCGTGACGACCATCGTCACGACCAGGAGGACGCGCTTCATCGGCCGGACTGCACGAGGTCGGCGAACGAGTCGAGCACGGGGAGCACGGTATCCGCGTCCCCCGTGGGCACCCGCAACACGATCTCGGTCACGCCGATCGACTCGTAGTACTCGATCTTTCCCGGATCGGGGACCGTGCCGAAGGGCACGATGCGCAGGTCGGCGACATCACGGCCGACGCGCTCGCACGCGAGGGCGAGGTCCTCGAGGGCCGCCCGCACCCCCGCACCACCGATGGGGATCCAACCGTCCGCGTACTCGGCGATGTGCGCGAACAGCTTCGGCCCGGCCGAGCCCCCGATGAGGATGGGCGGTCCGCCGACCTGGACGGGCTTGGGCCACGACCACGACGGCGCGAGGTGCACGATCTCGCCGTCGTACGACGCGATGTCCTCCGTCCACAGCGCCTTCATCGCGAGGACGTGCTCCCGGGTGAGCGCCCGGCGCGTCGTCGGGTCGACCCCGTGCTGCTCCATCTCGTCGTGGTTCCACCCGAACCCGATGCCGAAGTCGAAGCGGCCGTCGGAGACCTGGTCGAGCGTGGCGACGGCCTTGGCCGTCACGAGCGGCTCGCGTTGCGCGACGAGCGCGATGCCGGTGCCCAGCCGGATCGTCTCGGTGACGGTCGCGGCCGCGGCGAGCGCGACGAACGGGTCGACGGTGCGCCGGTACTCCTCGGCGAGCTCCGCGTCACCCGTCGGTGGCGGCGTCCGTCGACTGGTGGGGATGTGGGTGTGCTCGGGGATGAACAGCGACTGCAGGCCGCGTGCTTCCGCCTCGCGCGCCAGCTCGTGCACCGAGATGGAGACGTCGGTCGCGAACATCGTGATCCCGAATCGCACGCGGGTACGGTACCCGGCCGATGGAACAGCCGAGCGTCCCGAAGGGCGGCCGCACGTATCGTGCGGCCGAGCGAGCGTGACCGGAGACATGGGAGTCTGCGACGGTCGAGTGGTCATCGTGACGGGCGCGGCGCGTGGTCTCGGGCGCGCGCACGCGCTCGCGTTCGCCGCTGAGGGCGCCAAGGTGGTCGTCAACGACCTCGGAGTCGAGCTCGACGGCACCGCGGCGCGCAGCGAACCGGCCGAGGAGGTCGTCGCCGAGATCGTCGCGGGTGGCGGTGAGGCCGTCGCGAACGGCGACGACATCGCCGATTGGGACGGTGGCGCGCGCTTGGTGCAGACCGCGCTCGACGTCGTTCGGCGACCTCCATGTCGTCGTCAACAACGCGGGCTTCGTGCGTGATCGCATGTTCGCCAACGCGGCCGAGGACGAGTGGGACGCAGTCGTGCGCGTCCACCTCAAGGGACACTTCGTGACGAGCCGCCACGCGGCGGCCTACTGGCGCGACCGGTCGAAGGCGGGGGAGACGGTCGACGCGCGCATCGTCAACACGAGCAGCGGCGCCGGCCTGCTCGGCAGCGTCGGGCAGGCCGCGTACTCGGCCGCGAAGGCCGGCATCGCGACGCTCACGCTCGTACAAGCGGCCGAGCTCGGTCGCTACGGCGTGACCGCGAACGCGATCGCACCGTCCGCACGCACGCGCATGACCGAGGGCGTGTTCACCGAGATGATGGCCAAGCCGGAGTCGGGCTTCGACGCCATGGATCCGGCGAACGTGTCGCCGCTCGTCGTGTGGCTGGGGAGCGACCAGTCGCGTGCGGTCACGGGGCGGGTCTTCGAGCTCGAAGGCGGCACGGTGAGCGTCGCCGACGGCTGGCACCACGGTCCGTCCCGCGACAAGGGCGACCGCTGGGAGCCGGCCGAGCTCGGGTCGGTCGTCGCCGAGCTCCTCGACGAGCTGCGCGACCCCGACCCGGTCTACGGGGCCTGAGCGACGGGCACGAGCTCGTAGACGCTGACGAGCGCGATCGGCACCACGCGCTCGACGCGGAGGCCCGCCCGTCCGAACAGCGCCTCGAACTGGTCGCGAGTGCGCTCGCGTCCCTTGCCGGTGTCGACGAGCATCTCGAGGTCGAGCGCCTTGATGAAGTGGTCGCCGTCGTGCTCGGGGAGCGTCTGCTCCGCGACGAGCACGCGCCCCCCGGGTGCGAGTGCCTCGCGGCACCGCGTCAGGAACCGGACGCACGACTCGTCGTCCCAATCGTGGACGATCGCCTGGAGCACGTAGCGGTCACACCCGGTCGGGACACCGTCGAAGAAGCTCCCGCCGACGACCTCGACCCGGTCGCTGACGCCGGCACGCTCCAGGACCGGCGGCGCCCGATCGACGACCGCGGGGAGGTCGAAGAGCACGCCGTGCAGCTTCGGATGCTCCGTGAGGATGCTCGCGAGCAACGTGCCGGTGCCGCCGCCGATGTCGCAGACGCGCCCCTCGGACGGCCAGTCGTACTTCGTCGCCACGAGCTCCTGACTGCACGCGCGAGACCGCCTCCATCGCGTCGTCGAACAGTTCACCCGCTGAACGGTCGACCTCGGTCAGCTGCTCCCAGAAGTCGCGGCCGAACGCGGTCTGCGCCGCGCTGTCACCGGTGCGCACCGCGCTCTCGAGCTCGTTCCAGATCCGGACGTGCCAGTGGGAGCCGTAGAAGCGGACCCAGGGTCGCATCGACTCCGTGTGGTCGGCCTGCAGCAGCTCGGACGCCGCGTTGTTCGCGTAGGTGCCCGCACGCTTGCGTCGGAAGACGCCGCGACCCACGAGGTACCGCAGCAGGCGATCGAGCGCGTCCGCGTCGACGCCGAACGTCGTGGCCAGCTCGTCGACGGTCCGCGGGCCGTCGGCCAACGCGTCGGCGACCCCGAGGTCGGCCGCGACCGAGAGCGCTTTGGTGTCGACGATGCCGAGGCTCCGCTCGAACACGGTCACCTGCGCGGGGACCATTCCCCGATGCAGCTTCGCGATGCCGTTGCGCGTCGCGAGCATGGGTCGGATCACCCATGCCGGTGGTACGCGTGTCGCCATCGAACCCCGCCCCGTCGGATCGACGCGCCCTCCGGCGCCTTACTTCAGGCGCTCGACGACCATCGCCATGCCCTGGCCGCCACCGACGCACATCGTCTCGAGACCGAAGCGGGCGTCTGAGTCCTCGAGCCCGTTCAGCAGCGTCGTCATGATCCGGGCGCCCGTCATGCCGAACGGGTGACCGAGCGCGATCGACCCGCCGTGCACGTTGAGCTTGTCCCACGGCACGCCGAGCTCCCTTGCCGACGGGATCACCTGCGCGGCGAAGGCCTCGTTGATCTCCACGAGGTCGATCTGGTCGCTCGTCATGCCGGCACGGGCGAGCGCCTGCTTGCTCGCCTCGATCGGGCCGAGGCCCATGATCTCGGGGTCGAGCGCCGACACGCCGGACGAGATGATCCGCGCCAGTGGCGTGATGCCGAGCTCGTTCGCCTTCGTGTCGCTCATCACGATCACGGCGGCGGCGCCGTCGTTGAGCGGGCACGCGTTGCCGGCCGTGATCGTGCCGTCGGGCCGGAACACCGGCTTCAGCTCCGCGAGCTTCTCGGCCGTCGTGCCATCGCGCGGCCCGTCGTCCTTGGTGACCTCGGTGCCGTCGGCGAGCGTCACCGGGGTGATCTCGCGCTCGAAGAAGCCGTTCGACTGCGCTTCGACGGCCCGCTGCTGCGACAGCGCGGCGAACTCGTCCATCTCTTCGCGCTTCGTGCCGGTGTACTCGGCGACGTTCTCGGCGGTCTCGCCCATCGCGATGTACACGTCGGGCACGCCCGAGATCGGCGCCCAGTCGCCCTGGCCGCCTTCGTGGCGCTTGGTCGAGCGCTCCTCGGCCTCCGCGAACAGCGGGTTGTGCGTGTCGGGGAGGCCGTCGGACATCCCCTTCATGAAGCGGCTGACCGTCTCGACGCCGCCGGAGACGAACACGTCGCCCTCGCCGGCCTTGATCGCGTGCGCCGCCATGCGGATCGTCTGCAGCGACGAGGAGCAGTAGCGGTTGACCGTCACACCCGGCGCCTGGGGGATGCCGGCGAGGATCGGCACGACCCGACCGATGTTGTACCCGGCCTCACCGGCGGGCTGCCCGTTGCCCCAGATCACGTCCTCGACGAGGGCCGGGTCGAGGGAGGGGACCTTCTCGAGCACGGCGCGCACGACGAGCGCGGACAAGTCGTCGGGCCGGCACTCGACGAGCGAGCCCTTGTTGGCTCGGCCGATCGGGGTACGGGCGGTCGCGACGATCACGGCTTCGGGCACGGTGGCGCTCCTCTTCCTGAGGTGTCTGCGCATCCTTTGTACCAGGGGAGCGCCACGGTCGTGCCAGGCGGCCCCGGCCAGCCGCCAAACCGGCGCGGTGCGTGGTAACGAATGCAGTCGTGGGCACCTATCAGCCGATCGAGGACTACGGGATCATCGGCGACCTGCACACGGTCGCCCTGGTCGGCAAGAACGGCTCGATCGACTTCCTGTCGTTCCCGACCTACGACTCGCCGACGATCTTCGCCGCGCTCCTCGACGACGAGAAGGGCGGCCGCTTCAGCATCTGCCCCCGGCTCGAGACCGGCGGCACCAACAAGCAGATGTACCTCCCTGACACGAACATCCTCATCACGCGCTTCCTCGCGACCGAGGGCGTCGGCGAGGTGTCCGACTTCATGCCCGTCGCCATCCCCGGGCACGACCACCGCTGTCAGGTCGTCCGCCGGGTGAAGACCGTTCGGGGGAGCATCGACTACGAGCTCTGCTTCAAGCCGCGCTTCGACTACGGGCGGGCCGACCACACCATCGAGCAGCGCGACGGCGAGACGATCTTCGCGTCGAAGGGTGAGGACGGGACCGTCCTCCGACTCCGGCACGAGGTGCCGGTGACGATCACGGACGACGGCGCGGCGGTCGCGTCGTTCACCCTCCGGGCCGGGGAGAAGCGCGCGTTCGTCGTGGAGGAGGCCGGGTCGGACGCGACCAGCCCGTCCGCCGCTCCCGAGTACGTGTCGCGTGCGTTCAAGGAGACTTCGAACTTCTGGCGCACCTGGATCGGGCGTTCGCTCTACGAGGGCCGCTGGCGCGAGATGGTCGACCGCTCGGCGCTCGTCCTCAAGCTGCTCGTCTCTCAGGACCACGGCTCGCTCGTGGCGGCCGCGACGTTCGGGCTCCCCGAGGGGATCGGCGGCGAGCGCAACTGGGACTACCGGTACACGTGGATCCGGGACGCGTCGTTCACGCTCTACGCGCTGATCCGGCTCGGCTACACGGAGGAGGCCGGCGGGTTCATGCGCTGGATCCACGATCTGTGCATGAACATGGGCGACGAGCGACCGTTGCAGATCATGTACGGCCACGACGGCCGCCAGGTGCTCACCGAGGAGACGCTCGACCACCTCGAGGGCTACCGCGGCTCGCGCCCGGTGCGGATCGGCAACGGTGCGTACGACCAGCTCCAGCTCGACATCTACGGCGAGCTCCTCGACGCGATCTTCCTCTACAACAAGTACGGCGAGCCGATCTCGCACGACCTGTGGGGGAGCGTGTGGCGTCTCGTCGACTACGTGTGCGACAACTGGCAGCTCCCCGACGAAGGGATCTGGGAGGTGCGCGGCGGCCAGCAGGAGTTCCTCTACTCGCGGCTGATGTGCTGGGTGGCGGTCGACCGCGGGATCCGGCTCGGTGATCGCCGGTCGTTCCCGTACCCGTTCGAGCGGTGGCGCGAGACGCGGGACGCCATCTACTACGACATCTGGAACAACTTCTGGGATCCCGCGCGAGACGTTCGTGCAGTCGAAGGGCTCGACGACGGTCGACGCCGCGAACCTGCTGATGCCGATGGTCAAGTTCGTCTCGCCGACCGACCCTCGGTTCCTGAGCACGCTGCGGGTCATGACGGAGGACCTCGTCGACGACTCGCTCGTCTTCCGCTACAAGATCGGTGACGCCGCGAGCGACGGGCTCATGGGCGACGAGGGCACGTTCAACATGTGCTCGTTCTGGTTCGCGGAGGCGGTGGCCCGGTCGGGCGACGCGCAGCGGGCGCGGTTCTTCTTCGAGAAGATGCTCGGGTACGCCAACCACGTCGGGCTGTACGCGGAAGAGCTCGGGCCCCGCGGGGAGCACCTCGGCAACTTCCCGCAGGCGTTCACGCACCTCGGGCTGATCAGCGCGGCCTACGCGATCGACCGCAAGCTCTCCGACGCCGGCTGGGTCGGGTAGCGCGGGTCAGGTCTCCCCGCGCTCGGCCTCCTCGACGGCGACGCGCTCGGCCTCGGCGCGCATCGCGCCGCGCAGCAGCACCCAGATGATGAGGACGATCAGCAGTCCGACGGTGCCGCCGAGCTGCTCGTCGGCGAACACGAACACCTGCGTCACGAAGATCGAGATGAGCAACCCGCGATCGAGCCAGCGGTAGGCGCGCATCCGGTCGTGCGACCGGAGCAGGAACACGCCGACGAGGAGGCACCCGTTGGCGACCAACGACGACGTCAACGCGGCCCACTCGTCGACACCCCTCACACCCGGCCCGTCGAGGACGAACGCGATCACCGTGACGACCGCCGTCAGCGCGAGGAACGAGAACAGCACGTCGATGACGACCACGAAGCCCGGCCACTCCGTGAGCCGTAGGTACCACTCCCGGGCTCGATCCGCCCAGCGGGTGACGACGCTCGGCCGGCGCGGCGGGAGCGAGGGCGCGTGCGCCAGGAGCGCGCGGACCTCGTCCACGAACGCGGACGTGTCGGGGTTCGTCACGTCCAGCAGCCGGAGCGTCTCGCGCCGCTCTGGCTCTCGGAGCTGCCCCAACGCGGCGGCCTTCACCGCCTCGAGCGCGTTCAGCGTCCCTTCCTCGGGCGTGTAGCGACGGCGCTCGAGCGCGCGGAACGCCAGATACAACGCGATGAACGTCATGTAGATGATCGCGATCGTCGGTTCGAAGAAGTAGTTGACCTTGCGGGTGATGAACTTCCCGAGCTCGTCGATGAACCAACCGAACCCCGCGCCGCCCACGACAGCGACGATCTTGCGCGTGAAGGGCCCGAGGAACGAGATCGACATGACGACCGATGCCGCAAGCATCAGGGCGCCCCAGATCGCGTGTGAGATGTGCAGCGTGCCGTCGCCCAGCTGGGGGTACCCGGTCACGATGAGAAACACGCGATTGCCCAGGACGCTCGCGACGGCGACGACGAGGAACGTGTCGCAACGGGCGCCGAGATCGTAGGCCCGGACGGCGAACGTCGGGCTCAGGTGGCGTCGGGGCTGGATCGAGGAGGCAGTCGTGGCGGTCATGGCGGAGAGTGTCGCGCCCACGCCGCGCTCCGCCGGGTTTAGAGTGCGCGGCGTCGTCAGTCAGGTCGTCAAGTTCACGTCGTCAGTCCAGGGGGGAGCGACATGACCGACCAGGCCCGTCGGAGGCGTCCGCCGCGGGAAGGACCGGAGGACGCACGGTCGCGCTGCTCGTCGCCACGGCACTCACGGTCGGCACCGTGAGCACCGTCGCCACCAGCGGCGTCGCCGCGGGGGGTGGCGACACGTCCGTCACCTACGCGCTGGTCGGCGAGACGGCGGGTGGGTGGTGCATGCCGCAGGCGCAGCTGGCGAGCAACGGCATCCAGGTCGCGGTCGCCATCTACGACACGCTCACCGCACAGAACAGCAAGGGTGAGATCGTCCCGTACCTGGCGAAGTCGATCACCCCGAACGCGACGTTCGACGAGTGGACCATCGGGCTCCGCGAGGGGATCGAGTTCCACGACGGCACCCCGGTCGATGCGGACGCGGTCAAGCTCAACCTCGACTCGTACCGCGGGGCGAACCCGAGCCTTCCCGCGCGGCTCGGCGTGTTCACGTACGAGAACATCGCGGACGTCACGGTCAGCGACCCGCTCACCGTGGTCGTCACGACCAAGACGCCGTGGCCGGCGTTCGCCGCGTACCTCGCGAGCGGTCGCGCCGGGATCTCCGCGCCCGCGCAGCTCAACGACCCGGGCACGTGCGCGACCAACCTGATCGGCAGCGGCCCGTTCAAGTTCGTCGAGTGGCGCCAGAACGAGTCGCTGACCGTCGAGAAGAACCCGGACTACTGGCAGGAGGGCTACCCGAAGGTCGACGAGATCGAGTTCATCCCGCAGCCGGAGGCGCAGACGCGGGTGAACGGCCTGAAGGGCGGCACGTTCGACATGGTCGAGGAGGCGAGCTCGCTGCAGATCCTGGACCTGCAGCAGATGGCGGACAACGGCGAGATCAAGGTGTTCGTGTCGGACAAGGGCTCCGAGACGGCGTACCAGCTGCTCAACGTCTCCAAGCTCCCGTTCAGCGACCCGATCGCGCGTCAGGCGGTCGCGTTCGCGGGTGATGCCGAGGAGGTGAACGAGATCCGCAACGGCGGCCTCAACACGATCGCGAGCGGACCGTTCCCGCCGGACAACCCGGCGCACCTCGACGAGATCCCGGACACCCACAACATCAAGAAGGCGAAGCAGCTCGCGCAGGAGTACGAGCAGAAGCACGGTGAGCCGCTCGCGTTCGAGTACCTCGCGCTCGCGACCCCCAACACCGTGCAGATCGCGGAGCTGGTGAAGGAGCAGGAGAAGAAGGCGGGCATCGAGGTCACGATCCGAACACTCGACCAGAGCGCGCTGATCAACGACGCGCTCGCGGGCAACTTCCAGAGCGTCGGTTTCCTCAACCACCCCGGCGGCGACCCCGACACGCAGTACGGGTGGTGGCACAGCGGGTCGCCGGTGAACTTCGGTCGGATCAACGACCCCGAGATCGACCGGCTGCTCGAGGAGGGTCGCGTCGAGACCGACCCCGACGAAGCGCACCGAGATCTACCAGGACCTCAACCGCCGGTTCCAGGACGAGCTGTACAACCTCTGGGCCTGGTACGCGCTCTGGGCGATCGGCTACCAGAACGACATCGGCGGGGTGAAGGGGCCACCGCTGCCCGACGGTGGCGGCAAGCCGTTCGCGCTCTATCGGCGGTGTGATCCCGCTCCTGGGGATCACGAGGAGCTGACGAGCTCCTCGCTGACGGCCCACAGCCGGCGGGCCGCCTCGTCGTCGCGCGCGGCGGCGCTCGGCTGCTTCTCGCGGCACTTGTAGAAGTACGCGCCGGAGGTGCCGGCGACGTCGGGCGACGACGCGAGGTACACCGACGTGCGCGCGCCCTTCTCGGGCGAGATCGCCAACGGGCGTCCGAGCACCATCGCGATCGCACCGAGCTTGCCGGTGTCGCCGTCACGCGGCGAAGCGGCTCGCGACGAAGCCGGGGTGGAGCGCGTTCGCGGTCGTGTCCGTGCCGTCGAGGCGACGCGCGAGCTCGCGCGCGAAGTAGATGTTCGCCAGCTTCGTCTTGCCGTAGGCGCCGAAGCCCGAGTACGAGCGCTCCGACATCAAGTCGTCGAAGTCGAGCCCCTTGCGCGCCTGCTTGTGCGCGTCCGAGGAGACGACGACGATCCGCGACGGCGCCGAGGCACGGATCTGGTCGAGCAGCAGCTGCGTCAGCAGGAAGGGTCCGAGGTGGTTGACGCCGAAGGTCGTCTCGAAGCCGTCGACGGTCTCGCTGCGGCTGATCTGGACGAGCCCGGCGTTGTTGACGAGCACGTCGAGCCGGTCGTGCTGGGCGGTGAAGTCGCGAGCGAAGTCGCGCACGGACGCGAGATCGGCGAGGTCGAGGTCCATCACCTCGACGCGGTCGCTCCCGGACCGCGCCCGGACGTCCTCGACGGCCTCACGCCCTCGCCGCGCGTCGCGTGCGGTGATCACGACGTTCGCGCCCTGCTGGGCCAATGCGACCGCCGTCTCCTTGCCGATCCCCGCGTTGCCGCCGGTGACGACGACCGTGGCGTCGGGCCCGATCACGAGTGGCCGATCATGAGTCCTGGTGATCGCGCGCTCGGGGCAGTTCGCCTCGCCGGCCCGGGCCTGCTCCTCGAGGTCGGGCGGCACGTCGTCGACGAGGATCTCGCAGTGGCCGCGGTCGTCGGGCCCGTAGACGTCGGGCGCGAGCGCGTAGCAGCGGCCGTGCCCGGTGCACGCCTCGGTGTCGACCGTGACCTTCATCGCTGCGCACCCCACACGATCGGGAGATGCTCGACGGTGCGGAGGGCCTCGGAGTACTCCAGCTCCGTGCCCGGCTCGAGCGAGTACTCGGGGATGCGTCGGTGCAGCTCCTCGAGCGCGACCCGCAGCTCGAGGCGCGCGAGGTGCGACCCGAGGCATCGGTGGATGCCGCCGCCGAACGCCAGGTGCCGGTTGCCCTCGCGGTGGAAGTCGACGGTCTCGGCGTCGTCGAACTCGGCGCCGTCGGTGTTGGCCGAGCCGATGAGCACGGTCACCCGCGTCCCGGCCGTCACCTCGACACCGTCGATCTCGGTGTCGCGCCGGCAGACGCGCGCCACGCCCGGCACCGGCGTCTCCCAGCGCAGCAGCTCCTCGATCGCGGCGGGGATCAACGACGGGTCGTCGACGAGCGCGCGCCGGTGCTCCGGGTGCTCGGCCAGGTAGGCCACGCTGCACGTGAGCGTCGCGGTGACGGTGTCGAGCCCCGCGATCAGGAACAGGAAGCAGATGTCGAGGATGTCCTCGTTGCTCAGGCGGTGGCCGTCGAACTCTGCCTCCACCAAGCGCGTGATCAGGTCGTCGCGCGGCTCGGCGCGGCGCGCGTCGATCACCGGTTCGAAGTACTCGTAGATCTCCTCCGCGGTGCGGGCGCGGATCTCGGTCGCCTCGCGGTTCGCCATGCCCGGCGGGCGGATGATGTCGTCCTTGATGCGCAGGAAGCGCGGGAGGTCGCGCTCGGGGAGGCCGAGGAGCGCGAGGAAGATCGTGCAGGGGAGCGGCACCGCGAACGCAGCGTTGAGCTCGACCTGGCCGTCGTCGACGAACGCGTCGATCAGCTCGTTCGTGAGCCGGCGGACCTCGTCTTCGAGCCGCGCGACCTCGCGGGGCGCGAAGAGCGGATCGAGCAGCTTGCGGTACTTGAGGTGGTCGGGCGGGTCGATCTGCAGCGGGATCAGCGGCCGCACGTTGCCCATCGGCACCGCGTCCATGTCGGACGAGAAGCGCTCGGGATCGCGCAGCGTCTCCATCACCTCACCGTGGCGGGTGATGAGCACGCTCCCCGGGTCGGTCTGGATCGCGGCGCCCTGCTCTCGCATCGCCGCGTAGACCGGCTGCGGGCACGAGTTCATGGTGCGGTCGAGCAGGCCGTCGCCGAGCTCCCGCTCACCAGGTTCGATGTTCGACGCGACTTCGGTCATGGCGCACCCGCGGCTGCAGAGGGGGGATCCGGCCTGACGACGGCGTCAGGGTACCCCGGTGCCCGAGATTTCCCGCGAAATCCTGGTTTGTGCTCCCCGTTGCCGGGTACGAGAGACCCGGCCGGATTCTTCCGGTCACTACCCGATGTTCTCGGTCGCGCGCTCGGGCCGGGCGGTCTTCGCTTCCGCCCCGCCCCAGCCCACGGAACCGTGGGCCGTTCGGCCCGACGCGCTGACCGAGATCAAGGGTGCCCCGAGCGTCTGGGGTTGGCGGGAGGGGGCGGGTCTCGCCCGGAGCGCCGTGAGCCGAAAGAATGGCGCAACGCCGGCCGATGAACGGTTGGTGGCCGCACTGGGTGAGGTCAGCCGGCTGGGAGGGCGACAGAGGACCGTGGGTCCGGCGGAACGGTTGCAACAGGCAGAGGCGCTCGAGGAGGTCTCGCCCGACGACAGCGAGCTGGTCGCGCGGGCGCGTCGTGATCCCAGCGCGTTCGGAGCCCTGTACCGCCGCTACTCGGGACGCATCTACACGTTCGCGCACCGCCGCACCTGGACACGAGAGGCAGCCGAGGACGTGACCGCCGCGACGTTCGAGCGGGCGTACCGCCACCTCGACCGCTTCGACACCTCCGGCGCGGGCTTCGGCCCGTGGCTCTTCCGGATCGCCGCCAACGAGCTCGTCGACCACTACCGCCGCGAGGGCCGCGTCCGGACCGGCCGCGGCCAGCGCGCGCTGCCGCGCCCTCACCGACGACAGCACGATCGACGACGTCGAGAGCATCGAGCGCGCCGAGGACGTGCAGCGGATGCTCGAGGCGATGTCGACGCTGCGTCCCCGCTACCAGGAGGCGCTCAGCCTCCGCTACCTCGCCGAGCTCGATGCCGACGACGCGGCCAAGGCGATGGGATGCACCAAGCCGGTGCTCGCGGTCACGCTGCACCGGGCGCTGGGCGCGCTGCGCCGCGCCTACGACGACGACGAGGTCAGCGCGTGAGCCGCACGAGCCGGCGCGAGATGCGTGCGCTGCTGGAGATCGCCGGCCGTCGCCCCGTGCCCGAGCGCGCCGACGACGCGATCCAGTTCGCGCCGACCGCCGCCGGTCGCCGAGCGCAACGGCGCCGGGAACGGGAACGGCAACGGCGCGGCGCAGGCGCCGGTCACCGGCGACGACCTCCGCAGCCTGCTGACGCTCGCGGGCTCGCGCCCGGTGCCGGAACCAGACCCTGCCTTCCTCGCCGCGACGGAAGCGCGCATCCTGGGCCTGGACCGGAGCCAGGACCGCGACGATCGCCGCGGCGCGGCGGTGCCGCTCGTGGACGACTCGCCCGACGATCCGCTGGACGAGCTCTCCGTGCGACGCGAGCGGAAGGTCCGTCGCCCCGCGCTGCTCACCGCGGCCGCGGCCGCGGTCGTCGTGCTCGTCATCGTCGGCGCCCTGACCGGTCTGTACGGCGGTGGTGGCGGCGGTGGCAGCGCCGGCAGCGAGCTCGCCCTCGTGACCGCGGTCGACACCGTCGTCGTGCTGCCCGACGGCACGCGCGTCGAAGGCGCGCGCGGCGTCGAGCTGCCCGACGGCACCATCATCCGCACGGGGCCGCACGGTCGCGCCACGATCGCCGGCGTCCACCTCGGTCCCGACACCGAGGCGGTCATCCGCAACGGGCGGGTCCGCGTCCTCGGCGACGCCTCCAGCGAGCGGCCCGCGGGCGGCGGCACCGGGACCGAGGTCGTGCCCCCGCCCCCGGCGCCGACCGACGGCGGCACCGGCGGATCGACCGGCGGGTCGGGTGGGACGACGGGCGGATCGGGCTCGAGCCGGCGACAGCACGGGCGGTGAGACCCCGACCTCGGCCCCGCCACCGCCGCCGACCCTCCTCCCACCGATCGTCGTGCCGGGCGTGCCGCTGCCGCCGTTGACGCTGCCGACGTTGCCGCCGCTGGGCGACCTGCTGCCCCTGAACTGAGTGCCGCACAACCCGTCCTCAAGCACACCGGCCACACGGCCGATCAGGGGACTCGTGCCCCGCATTCGCCCGACCTCAGCGAAGAAGGTCTCGCCGAAGCGCGCGGTCGCGGTCGTCGTCGCGACGCTCGTCGGCGCCGTCGCGCTGTCCGCCTGCCTGCCGCCCCCGCCCGCCGCCGCCGCCGAGCGGCACGGTGCCGATCATGGGCCCGGCCCAGATCGACGCGGGCCGGCTCGCGTCGTGGTTCCACGGCCGTTCGCCGCAGCCCGGGGGCGCCTACGCGGCGACCGTGTCCGTCGAGACGCTCGCGACCTACTACCTCCAGGAGGGCGCGGCCGAGGGCGTGCGCGGCGACGTCGCGTTCATCCAGGCGATCGTCGAGACCGGCTGGTTCCGGTTCGGCGGATCGGTCCCGGCATGGATGAACAACTTCGCCGGGATCGGTGCCACCGACACCAACCCCGCGCCGGCTGCGTTCCCCGACGCGCGCACCGGCGTGCGCGCGCAGATCCAGCACCTTCGTGCGTACGGCGACGCGGGGGCGACCGCGTGCACGGTGCCACCGCTGCACAACCCGTGCGTCGACCCGCGCTTCAACCTCGTGTCGCCGAAGGGCAAGGCGCCGACCTGGAACCAGATGGGGAACGGCAACTGGGCGACGTCGACGACGTACGCCGGCACGATCCTCAAGCTCTACAGCGAAGCCCTCGCCTGGCACTGAGGCGTCATCGGACCTCGAGCTCGACGACGACGGGCAGGTGATCGCTGCCGACGTCTGCGAGCACCTGTGCGCTGTGCACCGCGACGTCGGCCGGTCGCACCAGGACGTGGTCGATCTGGCTGTGCGGCGCATGCGCGGGCCACGTGCGACCCCGGACCGCGCGCTGCCATCCCGGGAGCAGCGACACGACGCCCGGTCCCCAGAAGTTGCAGTCGCCGACGACCGCGGCGGGCGTCCCGGCAGGGGCAGCTGGCGCGCGAGACGCCGCAGCTGGGACGGGGGGCCGTAGGGGAGCCGCGACGTCAGGTGCACACCGATGACGCGCAGCACGCGCTGGTTGCCCTCGGAGTCGCCGCAACCGACGTCGATCTCCACGTCGAGCGCGGTGCGGCGGGGCGCGGGGTCCCCGGCGGTCGGGCCGACCACGGGCGCCCCGATCCGGCGCGCGGGGAGGCGTGAGAGCACCGCGATCCCGGACTCACCCGTGCCGTTGCGCGTGATGCGCGGCCAGCGGTGGTCGTCGGACGCGGGACCCGTCGTCTCGTAGAGGAGCTCGTACCCGAGATGCTCCGCGGCGACGTCGATGCGGCCCCGCCGGCGGTCGGGTCGCCAGAGCTCCTGGACGACGACGACGTCGGCGTCGAACGACGCGAGCGCACCCTCCAGGTCGTACTGGTCGGCGGGCGGACGGCGCGTCGGCTTCACGCCGTAGTGCGTGTTGAACGTCGCGATCCTCACGCGGCCGGGTTGCTGGTCTCGGGGCGGCACGGCGTGGGTGGGCGTGTGTGCGATCAGGCAGCGGGGAGCGTCACGACGAAGCGCGCACCGCCGATCGGTGCGTCCTCGACCGTGACCGTACCCGCGTGACGCTCGACGACCGCGCGCACGACGGGCAGGCCGAGGCCGACCCCTCCGGCGTCGCGGGCCCGTCCCTCGTCGAGTCGCGTGAAGCGGTCGAACACCCGAGCGCGCTCGTCGACCGGCACGCCGGGACCGTCGTCGTCGACCGTGAGCACGACTTGACCGTCACGGGCCTCGAGGGAGACCGCGACGTGGCCGCGCGCGTGCCGGGCCGCGTTGTCGAGCAGGTTGCGCACGAGGCGCGAGAGCTGCGCACCGCTGCCCCGCACGCGTCCCGCAGACACGCGGTGGGTGTCGATCGGCACGCGGTACGTGCGTCCCGTCTCCTCGAGCACCACCTCGTCGAGGTCGATGTCGGTGGGCTCCTTCGCCTCGCCCTCTTCGGCGCGTGCGAGCTCGAGCAGCTCGGTGACCGCCTCGTCGAGCCGACGGTCCTCTTCGAGGACCTTCGCCGCGACCGCGGGCCAGTCGGCGTCCTCGCGCCGCAGCGCGACCTCGAGCTGCGTGCGGATCGACGCGACCGGGCTGCGCAGCTCGTGTGACGCGTCGGACACGAACCGGCGTTGCTGCAGCGACGACTCCTCGAGCCGGTCGAGCATCGAGTTCATCGTGCGCGCCAGACGACCGACCTCGTCGTCCGTGTCGGGCTCGGGGACGCGGCGGTGGATCGTCGACGCGGTGATCGCGGCGGCTTCGGCGCGGATCGCCTCCACGGGACGCAGCGCGTGGCCGGCCAGCCACCACGTGAGGATCGCCACGAGCGCGACGAGCAGCGGCACGCCGATGACCAGCACGCGCGTGACGCTGTCGACGGTGCGGTCGACCTCCTCGAGCGACCGCTCCGCGACGACGGTCACGCGACCGGTCGCGGTCTCGATCTCGCGCTGTGCGCGCACGCTCGGGTCGTCGCCGGGGAACCCGCGTCCCGACCCGGGGAAGACCTCCACGACGCGACCGTCGGGCCCGAGCACGCGGTACGCCGGCTGGCCGCCGGGACCGGGGGCGGGAAGGTCGACGTCGTTGGGGTTGACCCCCTGCGCGATCTGCTGCGCGATCGCCTCGAGCTGCTCGGTGTTCGTCTCCTCGATCTCGTTCTCGAGGTTGTCGTGGACGCTGCGCACGAGCCAGAACGACGCGAGCGTGAGCGCGACCGCGAAGAGCCCGGCGGCCGCGATGGTCACGCGGAGGCGCACCGAGCCGAACGCGGCCATGTCAGTCGCTGCTCACGCTTCGACGCTCAGCAGGTACCCGGCGCCGCGGACCGTCTTGATCAGCTGCTCGCTGTCGGGCTGGTCGAGCTTCCGGCGCAGGTACCCGATGTAGACCTCGACGACGTTGGGGTCGCCGGCGAAGTCCATGCCCCACACGTGGTCGAGGATCTCGCTCTTCGACGCGACGCTGCCGTCGCGTCGCATCAGGTACTCGAGCAGCGCGAACTCACGTGCGGTGAGCGTGACCTCGGTCTCGCCGTTCGCGACCTTGCGCGTCGCGGGGTCGAGGCGGAGGGGGCCGAACTCGAGGACCGCCGGCCGGGGAGGTGCGCCGCGCCGGAACAGGGCCCGCAGCCTCGCGAGCAGCACGACGAACGAGAACGGCTTCGACAGGAAGTCGTCGGCGCCCGTGTCGAGCGCCTCGGCCTCGTCGTACTCACCGTCCTTCGCGGTGAGGATGAGGACCGGCGTCCAGACGCCCTCGTCGCGCAGCGTCTTGCAGACGCGGTAGCCGTTCATCCCCGGCAGCAGGATGTCGAGCACGATCGCGTCGTACGAGCCTTCGCGCGCACGCCACAGTCCGTCGATGCCATCGTGGACGGCATCGACGTCGAAGCCCTCGGCCTGGAGGCCGTCGGTGATCGCGTCGGCGAGGTGCACCTCGTCCTCCACGACGAGCACGCGCATCGCCGTCGATTGTGCCCGACCCGCGCGCGCTCGAAGTGGTCGAATCTGAGAGGGCTCTCAGGTCGCGCGTCGATCAGGGACCGATCAGCTCCCAGAGGTTGCCGGCGGGATCGGTGGCGAACACGTGGCGGTCGCCGTCGAACTCGATCCCTCGGCACGGGTGGCCCGCCTGCTCGAGCGCCTCGATCGTCTCGTCGAGCGCGTCGCCGAGCCGGATGGCGGTGTGCGCGCGGCTCGACGGGCTGTGGTCGGGATCGACGGTGAGGTGGACCTGCGTGCCGTCGTCGGCGGAGAACCACCAGAGCGCCCCGAGCTGCGACGCCTCGGGACCGGGCTGCGCGCGCGAGTACCCGAGGACCTTCAGCCACTGCTCCTCGGCGTCGGTGCCCGCGAGGTCGCCCACCTTCTCGGGGACGCAGAGGTTGATGTGGTCGAGCGCCGGCATGCGGCAAGCCTTCCACGATCCCGTCGTGATCGCACGATCTAGCCTCGCTGGCATGACCACCGCGCTGATCCCCGTCACCGGCGACCCGGCGGCCGACGAGCTCCTCACCGAGGAGCCGCTCGCGCTCCTCATCGGGATGCTGCTCGATCAGCAGGTGCCGATGGAGTGGGCGTTCAAGGGCCCGCACACGTTGCAGCAACGGCTCGGCGGGCGGCTCGACTGCGCGGAGATCGCGGCCATGTCTCCCGACGACGTGAAGGCGGTCTTCTCCGCCAAGCCCGCGCTGCACCGCTTCCCGGGCTCGATGGGCGCACGAACGCACGCGCTGTGCACGACGATCGTCGAGGAGTACGGCGGCGACCCCGAGCGCATCTGGAAGGACGCCACGTCGGGTGACGAGCTCCTCGCCCGGCTGCGCGCGCTGCCTGGCTTCGGCGAGGAGAAGTCGAAGATCTTCCTCGCGCTCCTCGGCAAGCGACTCGGCGTCGCGCCCGAAGGGTGGGAGAAGGCGTCCAAGCCGTTCTCGGACAAGACGAAGCGCTCCGTCGCCGACATCGACTCGCCCGAAGCGCTCGCCAAGGTGCGCGAGTGGAAGCGCGCGCAGAAGGCCAAGAACAAGGGCAAGGCCGACTAGCTACTGCACGACCGGCGCTTCGACCACCGGCTCTTCGACCAGGATGGTGCCGCGCATCCCCTCGGCTCGGTGTCCCGGCACGCTGCACCAGAACTTGTAGGTCCCGGGTTCGTCAAGGTGCACGCCGCCCCGCTTGGGCTTCTTCTTCTTCGCCGCGGCGACGTGCCCGACGTCCTGCACGACGAAATCGTGGAGCACGTCAATCGAGCGGAGCGAGATGGTCACGTCCTCGGCCACACCGATCGTGATCCGCCTCGGCGCGAACGCGAACGACGACGCCTCCACGTCCACGACCCGCGCACCGGGCACAGTGGGCGTCGTGGTGCTGTGGTCGTGGCCGGCACCGGATCCGTGCTCGTGGCCCTCATCGTCACCGTGATCGTGGGTGTGCTCGTGCGCGGTGTCTTCCCGGTCCTCACCCGCCTCGTCGCTCTCGGGGTGAGCGCCGGCTTGGGCCGCGAGCAACGTCGGGAGCGTGCAGAGCAGGACGGCGACGAGCGCACGCCGGAGCATGCGGCGATGGTACGGGTGCGTGATCCCCTCGCGTGTCCCGCGGAACCGCTTGAACATGCGGTATGATGGGAGTCCAGCAGGCACCGACGGTGCCGGCGGGTCTTCCTCGACTTTCTCCTCTCGCTCCGCACCCTCTCCGTGTGGATCCGGGCCACGTTCGACGAGGGCGACCACCACCCTCCCGGACCCCGGGAACAAGAGGAAGAGAGCACATGACCACCACGTTCGAGACGCTCGGTGTCTCGCGCGATCTCGTCGCCGCGCTGCGCCGCGACGGGATCGAGGAACCCTTTCCGGTCCAGGAGCTGACGATCCCCGACGCGCTCGCCGGCCGCGACCTCTGCGGCAAGGCGAAGACGGGCTCGGGCAAGACGCTCGCCTTCGGCCTCCCGCTCGTCGAGCGCGTGTCGAAGGCCTCGTCGAAGCACCCGACGGGGCTCGTGCTCACGCCCACGCGTGAGCTCGCCAACCAGGTCTTCGGCGTCATCCGCCCGCTCGCCAAGGAGCGCGGCCGCGACGTCGTCGCCGTCTACGGCGGCGTCGGCTTCGATCCCCAGATCGACGCGCTGAAGAACGGCGCCGACATCGTCGTCGGCACGCCGGGCCGGATCATCGACCTCATGGAGCGCGGCGACGTCTCGTTCGACAAGGTCGAGGTGCTCGTGCTCGACGAGGCCGACCGCATGGCCGACATGGGCTTCATGCCGCAGGTCCAGAAGATCCTGTACCGCATGGAGACCGAGCACCAGACGATGCTCTTCTCCGCGACGCTCGACGGCGCGGTGAAGCAGCTCGTCAACCGCTACATGCACGACCCGGTCTTCCACGAGGTGCAGTCGGACGAGCCGACCGTCGAGGAGATGGAGCACCGCTTCCTCTACGTGCACGACATGGACAAGGTGCGCGTCGCCGCCGCCATCGCGAAGGGCGCGAACCGCACGCTGATGTTCTGCAACACGAAGCGCATGGCCGACAAGCTCGTGCGCGAGCTCCGCAAGGAAGGCGTCAAGGCCGCGCCGATCCACGGCGACCTCGGGCAGGCGGCGCGCGAGCGCTCGCTGGCCGACTTCACGTCGGGCAAGGTGCCGGTGTTGGTCGCCACCGACGTCGCGGCGCGCGGCCTCCACATCGACGCGGTCGACGTGGTGCTCCACTACGACCCGACCGACGACCACAAGGCCTACCTCCACCGTTCCGGGCGCACGGCCCGCGCCGGCGAGACCGGCGTCGCGGTCACGCTGATGCGTTGGAACGAGGAGAACGCGATCCGCACGGTCCAACGCCGCCTCGGCCTCTCGATCCCGATCGTCGAGGTGTTCTCGAACGACGAGCGGCTCGCCGACCTCGCGGCTTGGGAGCCGGAGGCGGAACCGACTGGCGAGGCCGTCTCCGCCTGACCCGGTCCGCGCGCTCACCCTCGGCCAATCCGTGCCGAGGGGGACCGTGCGGCATGCGAGGATGGGCGCCATGGCCCGCATCTCCGAGCGCCTGCGCGTCTCGCGCCGGATCGCCGCCATCACCGAGTCGGCGACGCTGGCGGTGGACGCCAAGGCGAAGGCGCTGAAGGCCGCGGGCGAGGACGTCATCGGCTTCGGCGCGGGGGAGCCCGACTTCCCGACGCCCGACCACATCGTCGAGGCGGCGATCGTCGCGTGCAGCGATCCCGCGATGCACCACTACACGCCGGCGGCCGGCCTCCCCGCGCTCCGAGCGGCCATCGCCGCGAAGACCGAGCGCGACTCGGGCTTCGAGTGCGACGCGAGCCAGGTGCTCGTCACGAACGGCGGCAAGCAGGCCGTCTACAACGCGTTCCAGGTCCTGCTCGACCCGGGCGACGAGGTGCTGCTGCCCGCCCCGTACTGGACGACGTACCCCGAGTCGATCGCGCTCGCCGACGGCGCGTCCGTCGTGCTGCCGACGAGCGAGGAGTCTCACTTCCGCGTCTCCGTCGAGCAGCTCGAAGCCGCGCGCACCGAGCGCACGAAGGCGCTCATGTTCGTGTCGCCGAGCAACCCGACCGGGGCCGTGTACCCGCCGGAGCTCGTCGCGGAGATCGGTCGCTGGGCGGCCGAGCACGGGATCTGGGTCGTCACCGACGAGATCTACGAGCACCTGACGTTCGGCGACCACCGGTTCGTCTCGATGCCGGCGGTCGTGCCCGAGCTGCTCGACTCGAGCGTCGTCGTCAACGGCGTCGCCAAGACGTACGCGATGACCGGCTGGCGCGTGGGGTGGATGGTCGGTCCACCCGACGTCATCGCCGCCGCCGCGAACCTCCAGTCGCACGCGACGTCGAACGTCGCGAACGTGTCGCAGCGCGCCGCGCTCGTCGCGGTCGCCGGTGACCTCGACGCGGTCGCGGAGATGCGTGCGACGTTCGAGCGCCGCGGGAAGCTGATGCACTCGCTGCTGTCGGCGATCCCGGAGTTCGAGTGCGTGGAGCCCGAAGGCGCGTTCTACTGCTTCCCGTCGATGGAGGGCGCGCTCGGGCGCGAGATCCACGGCAGGACGCCGGCGACGTCCCTCGAGCTCTGTGAGCTGATCCTCGAGGAGGCGAAGGTGGCGATCGTTCCCGGTGAGGCGTTCGGCGCGCCCGGCTACGCGCGCCTCACGTTCGCGACCAGCGACGACGACATCGTGGAGGGTGTGGGCCGGATCGCGGCGCTGCTCGGCTGATGGTGCGCCGGCGTGTCGCTGCCGCGCTCGTCGCCGTCGCCGTGGCGGTTCCGCTCGCGACGACTGCCGGCGCGGCCGACCCACCGAAGGCGTGCGCGGTGCTGAAGCGCGGCGACATCCAACCGGTCGTCGGTGCGCCGACGACAAGTTCGCCAAGGACCAGCCGACGCCGAAGAGCGCGTCCGTGTGCAACTGGGACGTCGGTGCTCCGGCGAGCGGTGCGCTCGTCTCGGTGTGGGTGCAGCGCGGCAAGCCGGCGAAGCAGGGGTACAAGCAGGCCCTGCGGCTCTTCGCGGACGACGCCGAGCAGGTCGACGACATCGCCGGGCAGGCGTTCTACTCCCCGCGCGCCGGCACGGTGTACGTGCTCGATGGTTCGACGCTGCTCTACGTGCAGCGCCTCGACGCGACCGGTGCCACCGACGCTGCCGCGCTGCGTGACCAGGCGGTCGAGCTCACCGGGCTCGCGCTCGAGCGACTGTGAATCGTGGCACTCGGACGCATTGAGCCGGGGCGTCTGACCATGCGACCACTACCCTCGATTCGGTGAGCCAGCGCGTCCTCGTCACCGAGCAGATCGCCCCCCGTGGCCTCGACGCGATCCGCGCCGCGGGCTTCACGGTCGTCGAGCAGCTCGGGCTCTCGCCGGAGCAGCTGATCGGCGCCGTCGACGGCGCCCACGCGCTCATCATCCGCTCCGCCACGCAGGTGACCGCCGACGTCCTTGCCGCGGGCCGCGATCTGGTGGTCGTCGGCCGAGCGGGGATCGGGCTCGACAACGTCGACGTCGAGGAGGCCACGCGGCGGGGCGTGATGGTCGTGAACGCGCCGCAGTCCAACGTGCTGTCGGCCGCGGAGCACACGATCGCGCTCCTGCTCGCGCAGGCGCGCAACGTGCCGCAGGCGAACGCCGACCTGAAGGCCGGTGAGTGGAACCGCTCGCGCTGGGAAGGTGTCGAGCTGCACGGCAAGACCGTCGGCATCATCGGCCTGGGCCGTGTCGGTGTGCTCGTCGCGCAACGCCTGCTGGCGTTCGGGATGCAGCTGCTCGCCTACGACCCCTTCGTGAGCCCCGAGCGTGCACGGCAGCTCGGCGTGCGTGTGGTCAGCGACCTCGAGGAGCTCGTCCGCCAGTCCGACTTCCTCACGATCCACCTGCCGAAGACCCCCGAGACCCTCGGGCTCGTCGGCGCCGACCTGCTGGCGCAGGCCAAGCCGACGCTGCGCGTCGTCAACACCGCGCGCGGCGGCATCGTCGACGAGACCGCCCTCGCCGATGCCGTGCGCGAGGGCCGCATCGCGGGTGCCGCGCTCGACGTGTTCGAGCAGGAGCCGACGACCGAGTCACCGTTGTTCGAGCTCGACTCGGTCGTCGTCACGCCGCACCTCGGCGCCTCGACCGCAGAGGCGCAGGACAAGGCGGGCCAGACGATCGCGGAGCAGATCGTGCTCGCGCTGCGCGGCGAGTTCGTCCCGTACGCGGTCAACGTCGCCGCGAGCGAGGCGAACGCGACCGTGGCGCCGTTCCTGCCGCTGGTCGAGCGGCTCGGCCGTCTGCTGCTCGAGCTCGCCGACGGCGTCACGGCGCTCGACGTGAGCTACGCGGGGGAGATCGCCGACTACGACTGCCGTGTCCTCACGCTCTCGATCCTCAAGGGCGCCCTCGGTGCCGTGACCGACGAGCCGGTGTCGTTCGTGAACGCGCCGCAGCTCGCCGAGGCGCGGGGGCTCACCGTGAGCGAGGCGACGACGGCAGTGTCGGCCGACTTCGTGAACCTGGTGAGCGTCACCGGCCGCGCCGGCGACCGCTCGATCGACGTCGCCGGCACGCTGCTGGGCAAGCACGCCAAGCCGCGCATCGTCGCGATCGACGGGCACAGCGTCGACGTGCCGCCCGCGAGCCACATGGTCGTGATCCGCAACTCCGACACGCCCGGCATGATCGGCCGGGTCGGCTCGATCATGGGCGACGCGAAGGTCAACATCGACGACATGGACGTCGGCACGAACGCCGACGGCGAAGCCGCGCTCATGGTGCTCTCGACGAGCACGCACGTCTCCGACGACGTGATCCAGCAGCTGCTCGCCGTCGACGGGATCTACGACGCCAAGGCCATCGACCTCGACTGACATCTCGGAGCGACCACGAGGCCGACGAGCCGTGGTTCAACGTGCTCGGCTACGACGAGGTCATCGAGGTCTTGCGTGACGACGCGACGTACTCGTCGGAGGTGCTTGCGGAGCTGATGGCGCCGGTGCTCGACGGCGCCATGATCGCCATGGACGACCCCGAGCATCGTGCGCACCGTGCCCTGATCGCGCCCGCGTTCCGCCCGAAGCTGCTCGCACGCTGGCGCGACGACCTCGTGCGGCGCGTCGTCGACGAGCTGCTCGACGAGATCGTGACCGTCGGGCACGCAGATCTCGTGCGCCGCCTCACGTTCGTGTTCCCCGTGCGCGTCATCGCGCGCATCCTCGGTCTGCCCGCGCGCGACGCGGCGCGCTTCCAACGCTGGTCGATCGAGCTCATCAGCATCTTCGTGCGCTGGGACCGTGGGATGGCCGCGCACGAGGCGCTCCGCACGTACTTCGCCGAATGCACGGCACAGCGACGCTGCCAGCCACGCGACGACCTGATCAGCGGTACGACGATCCCGAGCGCTACGACCTCCACCGGCCGCTCGCGCCCATCGCGTCGTTCGGGTCCGGGCCGCACGCCTGCCTCGGCATGCACCTCGCGGCGTACTGGAGATGAAGGTCGCGCTCGATGCCGTCCTCGAGCGCCTTCCGGGTCTGCACCTGGACCCCGGGGCTCCGGCGCCTCGCATCGTCGGCACCGCGTTCCGCTCGCCCGACGCGCTGCCGGTTCGGTTCGCCTCTTCTGGAGACCTCGCAAGCTCGGTCTCCGCCGTCTCGGGGTCGGCGAAGCCGCCCCTCGACTGACTCAGCGCTTGGCGGCCCGGAAGCCATCGGCCTCGGCGGCCGCGGCGTCGACGTAGCAGCGGTCGGGGACGGTGCGGTCGTAGCTCTGGCCGCCGGGCACGTGGAAGATGCCGCTGCCCTCCTTGGCCTTGACGGGATGCGTGCTCGGGCACGCGCCGTCGACGGGTGCGCACCAGCTGTCTCGCTCGCTCTCTGCGGAGCGGGATACCCGCTCCGCGGTCGTTCGCTCGCTGGCGAGCTCCGCTCGGTTCCCTCGCTCCGCCGCGTGATGGTGATCTGTGCGGGGCTGGGGCGGGAAGGGGAACGGCTGTGGCTCCCACTCCGACTCTCCGGGAACGCGGTTGGCCTCCATCGCACGCCACACCGCGTACGCGGCACCGGCGAGGAGACCGATGCCCAGCGTGCGCCGCAACCAGCGGTGCCGGTGCTCGTTCCGCTGCTTGTGCCGTGCCATCGCTTCGATTCTCGCACGCAGAGGTCGAAGTGACTTGCCAGGCGGTGTACGAGCCGTCATGATGTTCGGACCATGACGAAGGAACTGCGCGCCGCGACCACGAGCCTCCTTCTTACGTAGCGCGAGCACCTCACCGGTGCTCGCGGTTGCCTCCTCGTGCCTTCGGGCCGGGGAGGTTTTTCGTTGCCGGAAATCCCGAACTCGAACCTGAAGATCACACGAGAGCGAGCGAGACATGAGCAACCAGGTCCGCATCTTCGACACCACGCTGCGAGACGGTGAGCAGTCGCCGGGGATCTCCCTCGACGTCGGCGAGAAGCTGGAGATCGCGGAGCAGCTCGCGCGCCTCGGTGTCGACATCATCGAGGCCGGGTTCCCGATCGCCAGTGACGGCGACTTCGAGGCCGTCGAGGCGATCGCGAAGTCCGTCCGCGGCCCGGTCATCACCGGCCTCGCCCGCACGGGCTTCAAGGACATCGACCGGGCCTGGGAGGCGGTGCGCCACGCCGAGCAGCCCCGGATCCACGTCTTCATCGCCACCTCGCCGATCCACATGAAGAAGAAGCTGCGCATGACCGAGGACCAGGTGCGGGCCGAGGTCGTGGCGGGCGTCGGGCGGGCGGCCGGGTACACGGCCGACGTCGAGTTCTCCCCGGAGGACGGGAGCCGCTCCGACGTCGACTTCATGTGTGACGTGCTCCAGCTGGCCGTCGACAACGGGGCGACGACGCTGAACATCCCCGACACCGTGGGCTTCGGCGTCCCCGAGGAGTTCGGCGAGCTGATCAAGCACATCCTGACCGTCGTGCAGGGCGACTACGTCGTGTCGACGCACTGCCACAACGACCTCGGGCTGGCGGTCGCCAACTCGCTGGCCGGCGTCGCGGCGGGCGCCCGGCAGGTCGAGTGCGCGATCAACGGTCTGGGTGAGCGTGCCGGCAACGCCGCGCTCGAGGAGATCGTGATGGCGATCAAGACGCGCAGCGACTACTTCGGGATGCTGGAGACGGGAGTGCGCACCGAGGAGCTGGCGCGCACGTCGCGGATGGTGGCCCGGCTGACCGGCTATCCCGTGCAGCACAACAAGGCCGTCGTCGGGCGCAACGCGTTCGCGCACGAGGCCGGCATCCACCAGCACGGCGTGCTCGAGGACCGCGAGACGTACGAGATCATCGACGCGTCGACCGTCGGCCAGGAGGCCGCGCAGATCGTGCTCGGGAAGCACTCGGGCCGGCACGCGTTCGCCGACACGCTCGACAAGATGGGTCTGCACGTGCAGGGCGACGCGCTGAACCAGGCGTTCGTGCGGTTCAAGGAGCTGGCAGACCGCAAGGTCGAGATCACCGAGGCCGACCTCGAGGCGATCGTCGTCGAGGAGATCGGGCTCGGCGCGGTCCACAAGTACGCGATCGTCAGCCTCGACCTGCATGGCGGCACGCGCAGCACGCCGACCGCGGAGATCGTGCTGGCCGAAGGCGACGGGAAGGTCGAGGCGCGTGGCGAGGGCAACGGCATGATCGACGCCGCCATCGACGCGGTCGCGGAGGCCACCGGCGTGCGTGGCACGCTGCTCGACTTCAAGGTCTCGTCCGTCACCAAGGGTGGTGACGCGCTGGGCGATGTCGTCGTGCAGCTCGACACCGGCGACTACAAGGCGTCGGGTCGAGGTGTGGCCACGGACGTCGTCGAGGCGTCGGCCCGCGCGTACCTGAACGCAGTCAACAAGATCGTGCGCCTGCGTGAGCGTGGCGAGCAGCGTGACCGCGAGGTCGGGCCGTGAGCGCGCCGGCCGTCAACCTGTGGTCGAACGCCGAGCACGCCCGCGAGTACCTCGACAGGCGCGCGACCGACTCGTGGCGCGCGGCCGCATACGAGCACCTGCTCGACATCGTGCCGCCGGCGCCGCGTCGGGTGCTCGACCTGGGCTGCGGAGACGGCGAGGTGATCGGCCGAGTGTCCGCTGCTCGCCCCCCCATCGCCGGGGTCGCGTGTGACTTCTCGCCGGAGATGCTCGTCCGCGTCCGGCAGCGGTTCGCCGACAGCACCGCCGTCACGGTCGTCGAGCACGACCTCGACGACCCGCTCCCGGCCGACTGGGGCTCGTTCGACCTCGTCGTGTCGGCGTTCGCGATCCACCACGTGGTCGACGAGCGCAAGCGCGCGCTGTACCGCGAGGTGTTCGACGTGCTGGAGCCGGGCGGCATGTTCTGCAACCTGGAGCACGTGGCCTCGGCGACGCCCGAGCTGCACGAGGAGTTCCTGCGCGTGATCGGCGCCGAGGAGGACCCGTCGAACAAGCTCGTCGCGGTCGAGCCGCAGCTCGAGTGGTTGCGTGCCATCGGCTTCGAGCAGGTCGAGTGCTTCTACAAGTGGCGGGAGATCGCACTGCTCGCCGGGGTGAAGCCCTGAGCCAACCCTTCTTCGTCGCAGGTGACCTGGCCTTCCGGCCGATCACCGACGACGACGTGCCGCGACTCGCCGCGTGGCTGCGCGACCCGGCCGTCGGTGAGTGGTGGGAGGGCACGACCGTCACCTACGACGACGCGTACGTGCGCGCGGAGATGCTCCACCGTGAGGACGAGCACCACGTGACCCAGGCGATCGTGGAGCTCGACGGCGAGCCGATCGGGTTCCAGCAGTGGTACGCGCTGAGCGGCGAGCCCGCGACCATGGCGAAGTACGGGCTCACGCCCGACGACCACGCGTTCGGCATCGACCAGCTCATCGGCGAGTCGCGCCTGCACGGCCGGGGCATCGGGACGCGGCAGGTGCGGGCCGTCTCGGAGTGGCTGCGCTCGGATGCCGGCCCCGGTGCGCGACGCGTGATCACGGATCCCGTCGTCGAGAACGCCCGCGCCGTCCGCTGCTACGAGAAGGCCGGCTTCCGGATCGTGCAGCGCCTGCCCGGCCACGAGACGATCGACGGGCAGCCCCGGGACAGCTGGCTCATGGAGCTGCGGGGGCTTCTCGGCGTCAAGTGACCACGGAGAGCGGTCGCGCCGGCTCGCGGTGGGAGCCCGGTCGGTCGCTTCAGGCCGGCGCGGTCGTCGGCAACCACGAGGCACGCGTCGCCTCGTAGCTCGTGATGTCGTCCTCGTACTGCTGCGTGAGGCCGATGTCGTCGAGACCGTGCACCAACCGGTAGTGGTGGAAGTCGTCGAGGTTGTACGGCTCGTCGATGTCGAGCGCGGGCACCGCGACACGCCGGTCGACCACGTCGACCACGATCTCGATGCTCGGATCGTCCTCGAGCGCCTCGAGGATGCGCGTCACGACCGGTTGCGGCAGCTCGACGGGCACGAGCCCGATCTTCAGGCTGTTGTTGAAGAAGATGTCGGCGAAGCTCGACGAGATCACCGCGTCGAAGCCGTAGTCCTCGAGCGCCCACACCGCGTGCTCGCGTGACGAGCCGCACCCGAAGTTGGGGCCGGCGACGAGGACACGCACGTCGTCACCCTGGTACTCGGGGCGGTTGAGCACGAAGTCGCTGCTCTCGCGCCACTCCGAGAAGAGTCCTTCACCGAACCCGGTGCGCTCGACGCGCTTGAGCCAGTCGCTCGGGATGATCTGGTCGGTGTCGACGTCGACGCGGTTCAGCGGGACGGCCCGTCCCACGATCTCCTTGACCGGTTCCATCTCGGTCTCCCTGTCAGTCGAGGTCGGCCGGCGTGGTGAAGCGGCCGGCGATCGCGGTCGCGGCGGCGACCGCGGGGGACACGAGGTGCGTGCGGCCGCCCTTGCCCTGGCGACCCTCGAAGTTGCGGTTCGACGTCGACGCGCACCGCTCGCCATCGGCGAGCTTGTCGGGGTTCATCGCCAGGCACATCGAGCAGCCGGCGTGGCGCCACTCGAAGCCGGCGTCGGTGAAGACGCGGTCGAGGCCCTCGCGCTCGGCCTCGGCCTTGACGAGCATCGAACCGGGCACGACGAGCCCGCGCAGCCCGTCGCGCACGTGTCGACCGCGCACGACGTCGGCGGCGGCACGCAGGTCCTCGATGCGGGCGTTCGTGCACGAGCCGATGAAGACGGTGTCGACCTCGATGTCGCGCATGGGTGTGCCCGCCTTCAGGCCCATGTACCGCAGGGCGTGGACGGCGGACTCGCGGCGGACTGATCGGTGAAGGAGTCGGGGTCGGGGACCGCGTCGTCGATCGTCGTGGTCTGGGCTGGGTTGGTGCCCCACGAGACCGACGGTCGGAGGTCGGCCGCGTCGATCACGACCTCCTTGTCGAACGGCGCGCCGTCGTCGGTGGCGAGCGAGCGCCACACGTCGAGCGCCGCCTCCCAGTCCTTGCCCTTCGGGGCGAAGGGTCGGCCCTCGAGGTAGGTGAACGTCGTGTCGTCGGGCGCGACCATGCCGGCGCGGGCGCCGCCCTCGATCGACATGTTGCACACCGTCATGCGGCCCTCCATCGAGAGCGCGCGGATCGCCGAGCCGCGGTACTCGATGATCGAGCCGACGCCGCCGGCCGTGCCGATGCGGGCGATGATCGTGAGGACGATGTCCTTCGCGGTCACGCCGGGCGGCAGCTCGCCGTCGACCGTGACCGCGAACGTGCCGGGCTTCGCCTGCGGCAGCGTCTGCGTGGCCAGCACGTGCTCGACCTCGCTCGTGCCGATGCCGAACGCCAGCGCGCCGAGCGCGCCGTGCGTGGACGTGTGCGAGTCGCCGCACACGATCGTCATGCCGGGCTGGGTGAGCCCCTGCTCGGGGCCCACGACGTGGACGATCCCGCGGCTCGGGTCGCCCATCCCGAAGAACTGGATGCCGAACTCCTCGCAGTTCTGCGCGAGCACGGCCATCTGCTTGGCCGAGATCGGGTCGGGCGGCGGGCCGTCGGGGCCGGTCGTCGGGTTGTTGTGGTCGATCGTGGAGACGGTGAGGTCGGGGCGGCGCACCGTGCGGCCGGCCAGCCGGAGGCTGTCGAACGCCTGGGGCGACGTGACCTCGTGGACGAGGTGGAGGTCGACGTAGAGCAGGTCGGGCTCGCCCTCGGCGCGCCGCACGACGTGCCGCTCCCACACCTTCTCCGACAGGGTCCTCGAGGTGCTGGTCTTCGAGGTGCTGGTCTTCGAGCTGCTGGTCTGTCCGCTCACCAGCCCATTCTCTCTCATGCACGTCGGCAGCCCGCACCGAGAACCGCCGGTCCGAACCCGCCGGTCCGAAACGCGCCGATCCGAAACGCGGTCGACAGCCCCGGATGCCTGTGCGAGGTTCGGCGGTCATGCTGGTCGGCGTCGACACCGGTGGCACGTTCACCGACCTCGTCGACGACGCGGGACGTGTCGTCAAGGTCTCGTCGACGCCGTCCGACCCGGGGCGGGCGGTGCGCGCCGCGCTCGAGGCCGACGGCGCTGCCCGGCCCGAGCTGCTCGCACACGGCACGACGGTCGCGACGAACGCGCTGCTCGAGCGGCGAGGAGGGCGCGTCGCGCTGGTCACCACGCACGGGTTCGCCGACGTCATCGAGATCGCCCGCCAGACCCGCCCGTCGCTGTACGACCAGCACGCCGACCGACCCGTGCCCCTGGTGCCGCGCGACCTGCGGTTGGAGGTGTCGGGTCGGCTCGACGCGAACGGCCGCGAGCTCGAGCCGGTCGACCCGGCGACCGTGCCTGCCATCCCGGACGGCGTCGACGCGGTCGCTGTGTGCCTGCTGCACGCGGATCTGAACCCGGCGCACGAGCAGGCCGTGGCGGCGGTGCTGCGCGGGCGGGGGATCGACGTCACCTGCTCCCACGAGGTCTCGCCCGAGATGCGCGAGTACGAGCGCACGGTCACGACGGTCGCCAACGCCACGCTGCGGCCCCGGTGCCGGGAGTACCTCCGGGCGCTCACCGCGGAGGCCGACGACGTGCTCGTGATGACGTCGGCCGGCGGGCTCCTGCCGGCGGACGCGGCGGCCGAGCTCCCGGCCGCGCTGCTGCTCTCGGGTCCGGCGGGCGGGGCGCGCGCCGCTGCCGCGCTGGCCGCCGCGTGCGGGTTCGCCGACGCCGTCGGCTTCGACATGGGTGGCACCAGCACCGACGTGTGCCTCGTGCGTGGCGGCATGCCGGACCCCGCACCGGAGCGCGTCGTCGCCGGCTTCCCGATCCGGCTGCCGTCGCTCGACGTGCACACGATCGGCGCGGGCGGCGGTTCGATCGCGCGCCTCGACGCGGGTGGGTCGCTCGTCGTCGGGCCGCGCAGCGCCGGCGCAGAGCCGGGCCCGGCCTGCTACGGGCGGGGCGGGACCGAGCCGACGGTGACCGACGCCGACCTCCTGCTCGGGCGCATCGATCCCGACACCACGTTCCCCGATCTGGGCCGTCTCGACGTGGCGGCCGCGACCGAGGCGATGGCGCGCGCGGCGATCGATCCCGCCGGCGTCGTCGCTGTCGTCGACGCTGCGATGGAGGCGGCCGTGCGGGTGGTCACCGTCTCGCGTGGCGTCGACCCGCGCGGGCTGGCCCTCGTCGCCTTCGGGGGCGCGGGACCGCTGCACGCGTGCGCGGTCGCCGACGCGCTCGACATCGCCGCCGTCATCGTGCCGCCGCGCGCGGGTGTCCTGTCGGCGGTCGGCCTGCTCGTGTCGCCGCGCCAGCGTGAGCTCGTGCGGTCGTGGGCGACGCCCGACGACCACGACGTGGCGGACAGGCTCGACGCGCTCGCGGCCGAGGCGCGCGCACTCGTCGGCGTCGATGCACAGGCCGCGACGTTCGTCGACTGCCGGTACGCGGGGCAGAGCCACGCGCTGACGGTCGGTGCGATCGGCGACTTCCACGCGGAGCACGAGCGCCGCAACGGCTTCGCCCGACGGGATGCACCGATCGAGGTCGTGGCGCTCCGCGTCCGCGCGTCGAGCCCGTCGCCGATCCGCCTGGACGACCTCCCGGCGCCGTCGCGCCCGGAGGTCCGCGGGCCGTGGGCCGTCGCGGAGCCCGACTGCACCGTGTGGGTGCCCGCTGGGTGGACTGCGACGCCCGGCGCGCTCGGTGCGTGGGTGCTGCGACGGCACGGCCGCCCGGACGGAGAGGCGCGGTCGTGACGCTCGACCCGGCCGGCCTGCAGGTGCTCGCCGCCCGGCTCAGCGGCGTGGCCGACGAGATGGGTGCGGTCCTGCGGCGCGGCGCGTCGAGCCCCAACATCAAGGAGCGCGCCGATTGCTCCGCCGCGTGCTTCACGGCTGCGGGCGAGCTCCTCGCGCAGGCCGAGCACATCCCGGTGCATCTCGGCTCGATGCCGTTCGCGGTGCTCGCCGCCATCGACGCCGTCGGCGCGGGCGTCGGGCCCGGCGACCAGATCGTCTGCAACGACCCGTTCCGCGGCGGCACGCACCTGAACGACGTGACGGTCGTCGCACCGGTGCACGTCGACGGCGCGCTCGTCGCCTGGGTCGCCAACCGCGCGCACCATGCCGACCTCGGCGGCACCGCTCCCGGGTCGATGCCGCCCGAGGCGCTCGAGATCGACGAGGAGGGGCTGCGTGTGCCGCCGCTCGTGATGACGCCGGACGTCGAGGACATGATCGTGTCGTCGTCGCGGACGCCGGAGGAGCGGCGTGGCGATCTCGACGCACAGCGCGGCGCGAACGTCGTCGGCGCCGCACGGCTCGGTGAGGTCGTGAGTGCGCTCGGTGCGCTCGACGAGCTCGGCGAGATCCTCGACTACGGCGAACGACGCATGCGCGCCGCGATCCGCGACCTCCGCGACGGCGAGTACCGGTTCGAGGACGTGCTCGACTCCGCGGGCCCGCGCGCCGAGCAGCAGACGTCGACGCCCGTCGTGGTGACGCTGCGCGTCGGCGGCGACGAGGTGGTGTTCGACTTCACCGGCACCGGCCGTCAGCGGCCCGGCAACGTCAACGCCGTCGAGGCCGTCACGGTCAGCGCGGTCGCGTTCGCGATCCGGGCCGCGACCGATCCCACGGTGCCCGCCAACGGCGGCGCACTGCGTCCGGTGCAGGTCGTCACCGAGCCCGGCACGGTCGTCGCGGCGGTGCCGCCCGTCGCGGTGGGCGCCGGCAACGTGGAGGTGAGCCAGCGCACGGCCGACGTCTGCCTCGGCGCGCTCGCGCAGGCCGCGCCTGACCGGCTCGGTGCGGCAGGCCAGGGGACGATGAACAACGTCCTCCTCGGGCGGGCCGACGGCGACGGTCGCGAGCCCGTCGGCGACAGCTGGGTGTACTACGAGACGATCGGTGGCGGGCAGGGCGCGCGCCCCTGGGCCGCCGGGATGAGCGGCGTCCACACTGCGATGACGAACACCGCCGACACGCCCGTCGAGGCGCTCGAGCGGAGCCTCCCCGTGCGCGTCCGGCGCTACGGACTGCGTGCCGGCAGCGGCGGCACGGGCATGCACCGCGGTGGGGACGGCATCGAGCGCGAGATCGAGGTGCTCGACGACACGGTGCTCTCGCTCGTCACCGAGCGCCGCACGAGCGCGCCGTGGGGGCTGGCGGGAGGTGCGCCCGGCGCGGTGGGCGAGAACTGGCTGCTCCCCGCGGGGGACGAGACGCGCGCGACTCGGCTCCCCGACAAGTGCACGGTCGAGCTGCGCGCCGGCGACGTGCTCCGGATCCTCACGCCCGGTGGCGGCGGCTGGGGGAGCGGTCGTGAGCGCTAGTACCAGACCGCGACCGGGCGCCCCTCGGCGTCGCGCTCGGGCGGATCGGGCAGGCTGACGGCGACACCGGTCGCGACGCGGTGCGCGCTCCACGCCACCGCCGCCGCGTCGAGCACGTCGTCCGGCCGGGTGCCCTTGACCCGTACGTCGGCGATCTCGACGCCGCGCGCGGTGAGCAACGTCCGGCGCTCACCGAGTCCTTCCCGGGTCTTCTTGCTCGACGTGAGCGGCGCACCGGCCATCGCGGCGAACGCGCACTCGGGGTGCACCTCTCGGTAGCGCTCGGGGTCGCGCTGCCCAGTGCGGCGCGGCGTCGCGCATCTTGGGCAGGAGGTGCCACGCCTGCTTCGAGATGCTCTTGCCCGTCGCGGCGATCGCGATCGCCTTGGCCGCGTCGTAGTCGTCGACCGAGGCTGCGAGCGGGGGCGGCGTGAAGATCGTGCTGCGCCGGTGCCCGAGGAAGCGCCGCGCCGCGGCTTCGCTCTCGCGCGCTCCCGGCGTCGTCTCGCCCATGGGCATGTCGACGCCGACGATCACCGCGTCGTCGTCGGCGAGCTCCCCGATCGAGGTGATGACGCGGAGCCCGGCGAAGCGCCCGTCCTCGAGCGCCACCGCGACCCATCCGCCTTTGCACCCGTCGACGCCGAGGACGCGCACGGTGCTCAGCCGTCGAGGGGTGACACGCTCACGATCTCGACCTTGAAGGTGCGCTTGGGGCCCTTGTAGTCGACCTGCTCGCCGGGACCCTTGCCCATGAGCAGCGTGCCGAGTGGCGAGGAAGAGGAGAGGACGTCGTACTTCTCGTGGCGCTCCTCGATGGAGCCCACGAGGTAGGTGGTCGTGTCCTTGTCGTCGTCCATCCGGATCTCGACGACGGTGCCCGGCTGCACGACGTCGCCTTCGGCGTCCTCGACGATCACCGCGTTCTTCAGGATCGCCTCGAGGTGCCGGACCCGGGCCTCGTTGTGCCCCTGCTCGTTCTTGGCCGCGTCGTAGTCGGCGTTCTCCCGCAGGTCGCCGTGCTCGCGGGCGCGCTCGATCCACTGCGAGATCTCGGAACGGCGCGGCCCCGACCGGTACGCGAGCTCCTCGGCCAGGCGGTCGCGCGCGGTCGGCGAGAGGTGGACCTGCTCCATCCCCCGAGGTTAGTCAGCGGCCTCGCGAACACGGCTCGACTAGGAAGGACGGTCTCTGGTCTTCGTCCTGGCCATCGGTGCCGCCCTCACGTACGGCGCCGGCGACTTCCTCGGCGGCATCGCGACCAAGCGCTCCGGCGACTCGCTCGGCGTGGTCGCCGTCTCATCGCTGGCCGGCGTGGCGATCCTGCTGACGGTCGTCTGGTTCGACCCCTCCGATCCGACCGCCGCGGACTTCGCGTGGGGCGCCGCCGCGGGCGTGGCCGGGGGGACGGGGGTCGTCCTCTTCTACCGCGCGCTCGCGGGCGGGGTGATGAGCGTCGTCGCGCCGGTCACCGCGGTGACCGGCGCCGTCGTCCCTGTGATCGCGGGGCTGCTGCTCGGCGAGCGCCCGAGCACGCTCGCGCTCGTCGGCATCGGGATCGCCGTGGCCGCGGTCGCCCTGCTCGCCCGCGAGGCGCCCGGCGCCGACGAGCACCCGACGGCGAACCGGCGCCAGGCGTTCCTGCTCGCCCTCGGGGCCGGCGCCGGGTTCGGCGGCTTCTTCGTCCTGCTCGACCGCACGGGCGACGACGCGGGCATGTGGCCGCTCGTCGCCTCCCGCTCGACCACGTTCGTGCTCGCGGTCGGCGTGGCGCTGCTCCTGCGGCACGCGATCGTGCCGAAGCGCGGCGCGGTCGGCCTGTCGCTCGCCACCGGGGTCCTCGACATGATCGCCAACGTCCTCTTCCTCGTCGCCAACCGCGAGGGCCTGCTGGCGCTGGTCGCCGTGATCACATCGCTGTACCCGGCCAGCACGATCGCGCTGGCCCAGATCTTCCTCGGGGAGCGCCTGGCCCGGCACCAGCTCGTCGGGCTCGGCCTGGCCGCCGTCGCCGTGGTGCTGATCGCCGGCACGTGACCGCTCGAGCCGGATCCCCGCGGGGAACGTTGTTGACCGGTCTCGGGACGCCTGCGAGACTGGTTCGCCCATGAGAGCGACGAGCGACTTGCGCACCGACACCATCGTCGTCATCGACTAGCGAGCGCCGTCCTCCGGCGCTCGCGCACAGACCGTCCACTCCGGTGGGCGGTCTTTCGTTTGTCCGCCAACCGTCACGTCAAGGATCGAGCAAGGAGCGCAGGAGAGCAGTGGGGCACCGGATCGGGATCATCGGAGGGGACGGCATCGGCCCCGAGGTCGTCGCCGAGGCGATGAAGGCGATCGACGCGGCCGGCGTCGCCTACACGCCGGTCTCGTTCGACCTCGGCGGCGAGCGCTACCTGCGCGACGGCGAGATCCTGCCCGACGACGACCTCGCGGCGATCCGTACCTGTGACGCGGTGATGCTCGGTGCGGTCGGGACGCCCGACGTGGCGCCCGGCGTCATCGAGCGCGGACTCCTGCTGCGCCTGCGGTTCGAGCTCGACCTCTACGCGAACGTGCGGCCGTTCACGGCCGGGCCGAGCACGCTCAACGACGGTGTCGACATGGTCGTGATCCGCGAGAACACCGAGGGCGTCTACGCGGGCGAGGGCGGGTTCCTCCGGCACGGGACGCCCCACGAGATCGCGACGCAGGGGTCGGTGAACACGCGCTTCGGCGTCGAGCGCTGCATCCGCTACGCGTTCGACCTGGCGAAGTCGCGCGAGCGCAAGCACGTCACCCTCGTGCACAAGACGAACGTGCTGCAGTTCTCCGGCGACCTCTGGGACCGCACGTTCAAGATCGTCGCCGCGGAGCACCCCGACGTCGACACCGGCTACCACCACGTCGACGCCGCGTGCATCTACTTCGTGCAGGACCCGGGCCGCTACGACGTCGTCGTCACCGACAACCTGTTCGGCGACATCCTCACCGACCTCGGCGGCGCGATCGCCGGCGGCATCGGGCGGGCGGCGTCGGCGAACCTGAACCCCGACCGCACCGGACCGTCGATGTTCGAGCCGGTGCACGGCTCGGCGCCCGACATCGCGGGCACCGGGAAGGCCGATCCGCGCGCCGCGATCGTCTCCGCCGCGATGATGCTCGAGTTCCTCGGCGAGGACGCGGCCGCAGTCCGGGTGCGCGACGCGGTCGCGAAGTCGGACGACGTCACCGGATCGACGAGCGAGGTCGGCGACGGGATCGCCCGCCTCGTGGAGGACTGAACAGCCGCCGGCCCACATCGGGACCGTCATACTGGAGCAGACATGCCGATCGAAGAGACCGAGAAGATCTGGATGGACGGAGAGCTCGTCCCGTGGGGCGAGGCGAAGGTCCACGTCCTGACGCACACGCTCCACTACGGCTCCGGTGTGTTCGAGGGCATCCGCGCCTACCCGACGTCGCGCGGCCCGGCCGTGTTCCGCCTCACCGAGCACATGAGCCGGCTGCACGACTCGGCCTCGCTCCTGCACATGGACATCCCGTACTCGGTCGAGGAGCTCGTCGCCGCCACCAAGGCGACGATCCGGGCCAACAAGGTCGAGTCCTGCTACATCCGACCGCTCGCGTACCTCGGCTACGGCGAGATGGGCCTCAACCCGCTGCCGTGCCAGGTGAACGTGTCCATCGCGGTCTGGCCCTGGGGCACGTACCTCGGTGACGAGGGCATCACCAAGGGCGTCCGCATGAAGATCTCGACCTGGCGACGCATGGACCCGAACATCAACCCGGTCGCGGCCAAGGGCACCGGCATCTACATCAACTCGAGCCTGGCCAAGGTCGAGGCGCTGCACGGCGGCTACGACGAGGCGATCCTGCTCAACACGACGGGCTCCGTCGCCGAGGCGACCGGCGAGAACGTCTTCACGGTGAAGCACGGCATCCTCTCCACGCCGCCGCTGTCGTCGGGCGCGCTCGAGGGCATCACGCGCGACTCGGTGATGACGATCGCGCGCGACTTCGGCTACGAGGTCCGCGAGCAGCCGCTGCTGCGCACCGACCTGTACCTCGCCGACGAGGCGTTCCTCTGCGGCACCGCGGCCGAGATCGTGCCGATCCGCGAGGTCGACGACCGCCACATCGGTGACCCGGGGGAGATCACGCGCAAGATCCAGGAGACGTACTTCGCGGCCGTGCACGGGCAGGTCGAGAAGTACGCCGACTGGCTGGAGTACGCGAACGATGAGTGACGCCCCGACGCGCGTCGAGATCTACGACACGACCCTGCGCGACGGATCGCAGCTCGAGGGGATCTCGCTCACCGTCGACGACAAGCTGCGCATCGCAGAGCAGCTCGACTGGCTCGGCGTCGACTACATCGAAGCCGGGTGGCCCGGCGCGAACCCGAAGGACGACGAGGTGTTCCGTCGCATGGCGGCGGAGGTCCCGTTCGAGCACAGCACGCTCGTCGCGTTCGGCTCGACGCGCCGCCCCAAGGGCAAGGTCGACTCCGACGACACCCTGCGCCACCTCGTGGACGCCGGCTCGCCGGCGGTGTGCATCGTCGGGAAGTCATGGGACTACCACGTCACCGAGGCACTCGGCACCACGCTCGACGAGGGCGTCGCGATGGTCGCCGACTCCGTCGAGTTCCTGCACGGCCAGGGGCTCGAGGTGCTGTTCGACGCCGAGCACTTCTTCGACGGGTACCGGCGCAACCCCGAGTTCGCGCTGCGCGTCCTCGAGGCGGCGGCCGAGGCCGGCGCGACGCGGCTCGTGCTGTGCGACACGAACGGCGGGACGCTGCCGCACGAGGTCGAGGAGACGGTGCGTGCCGTCGTCGACTACTTCGCACCCTCGGGGGGCAGGGGGTCGAGCGACGTCGGCGTCGCCGTCCACCTGCACGACGACGCCGGCACCGGCGTCGCGAACGCGCTCGCGGGCGTCCGCGGCGGCGCGATCCAGGTGCAGGGAACGATCAACGGGTACGGCGAGCGCACCGGCAACTGCAACCTGACGACGATCATCCCGAACCTCACGCTCAAGATGGGGATCGACACGATCCCCGCCGACCGGCTCGAGCGGCTCACCTCGGTGGCGCACCACGTCGCCGAGCTGGTGAACATGGCGCTCAACCCGCAGGCGGCCTACGTCGGCGACTCGGCGTTCGCGCACAAGGCCGGGCTGCACATGAGCGCGATCGCGAAGCGGCCCGACGCGTACGAGCACGTCTCGCCCGACGCGGTCGGCAACGGCACGCGCTTCGTCGTCTCCGAGCTTGCCGGCCGCTCGACGATCGTCCTCAAGGCGAACGAGCTCGGCCTCGACCTCGACGGTCCGCAGGTCAACGAGATCGTCGACACGCTGAAGCGGATGGAGCACGAGGGCTACCACTTCGAGGTCGCCGACGCGTCGCTCGAGCTGCTGATGCGGCGGGCCACCGGCTGGGAGCCCGACTGGTTCGTCGTCGAGTCGTTCCGCGTCATCACCGACGACCTCGTCCCTTCGTCCGAGGTGTACACGCCGCACGAGCACGCGGGGGTCAGCACCGAGGCGACCGTCAAGGTGCACGTCGGCGGCGAACGTCTCGTCGCGACCGCGGAGGGCAACGGCCCGGTCAACGCGCTCGACCAGGCCGTGCGCCTGGCCCTCGGCGGCCGGTTCCCCGCGCTCGACCGTGTGCACCTCACCGACTACAAGGTGCGCGTGCTCGACACGCAGAAGGGGACGGGCGCGGTGACGCGCGTCCTCATCGACAGCGCGAACGGCGAGCGGAGCTGGACGACCATCGGCGTCAGCGAGAACATCATCGAGGCGTCGTGGCAGGCCCTGTACGACTCGCTCGTCTTCGGGCTGCTGCACGGCTCGCCGGCCTGAGCGAGCCGGTCTGAGCGAGCCGGTCTGAGCGAGCCGGCTGAGCGAGTAGGTTCCCGCGCGTGTCGACCGATCCGTTCGTCACACCCGACCTCGACGAAGCGCCCCGCCAGGAGCAGAACATCGCGCCCGGTGTCACGATCCCCGCTGCGGTCGCCTGGCACACCGGTCGACCGGGCGACGAGGTCGCGGTCGGTCAGCCGCACGGGCTGCTCCTCGGCTCGCCGGGTCCCAACGTCGGGTACGCGCTGGCACTCGTGCAACGCGCGCAGCGACCGGTTCGCGCTGGCGCCGCACGAGCACGCTGACGACGCAGCCGCGGTCGTGAGCGACCTCGGGATGCGCCGGGCCGCGTCGTACGGCCGTGCGCCGGTGATGCCCGACATCGAGTGCGGCATGCTCGTGTTCGGCTACCAGGGCGGGTGCGCGCCCGACTTCGCGGAGTGGCGCGCCACGGTCGTCGAGGGAGCCGCCCACGAGTACGTCCGCCGGCGGGAGCTGTGCGACGCCGTGCCGCTCGACGCGCTGCGGCTCGCGCCGTCGGCGCTCGGGACCCGGGTCGAGGACGTGCGACGCGAGGTCCGTGCGACGTTCCTGGCGATCGGAACCTGACAAGCCCCGAACCTGACAACGACGTCAGTGTTACCGGTAGGCTCCTCTGCTGCCATGACCGTGACGGCGTGCGGGTGGGCATGACGAGCTTCGTCCTCTCTCCAGAGCACCAGGAGCTGCGCCGCGCGCTGCGGCGCTTCGCCGAGAAGCAGGTGGCGCCGTACGCCGCCGAGGCCGACGACCGCTCCGAGTACCCCTGGAAGTCCTTCGAGGGCTACCGCGCGTCGGGGTTCCTGGCGCTGCCGTATCCCGCCGAGCACGGCGGCGACGGCGCCGACGGGGTCGCCTACGCGATGCTCGTCGAAGAGGTCGCGCGGGTCTGCGCCTCGTCCGCGCTGTTCGTGTTCATCTCACGCCTGGCGTGCGCCCCGATCATCGGTCACGCCTCGGCGGAGCTCGCCGCACGCGTCGTCCCGCGGGTCGTCAGCGGCGACTGGCAGGGCTCGTACTGCCTCTCCGAGCCGCAGGCCGGCAGCGACGTCTCGTCGATGACGACGCGGGCAGTGCGCGACGGCGACACGTACGTCCTCAACGGCCGCAAGGCGTGGATCTCCAACGCCGGGATCTCCGACTTCTACACCGTCTTCGCGGTGACCGATCCCGACGCGGCACCGCGCGCGCGGATCAGCGCGTTCGTCGTCGAGCGCGACACGCCGGGCTTCGACGTGGGCAAGCTCGAGTCGAAGATGGGCATGCGCGGCTCGCCGACGGGGGAGCTGGTGCTCGACGACGTCGTCGTGCCGGCCGCGAACCTCATCGGTGAGGAGGGTGCGGGGCTCGGCTACGCGTTCGAGGCGCTCGACGGTTCGCGCCCGATCGTCGGCGCGCAGGCGCTCGGCATCGCCCAGGGTGCGCTCGACGTCGCGACCCGCTACGTCACGGAGCGCCGCCAGTTCGATGCCGCCGTCGCCGACTTCCAGGGCGTCCAGTTCCTGCTCGCCGACATGGCAACCAGCGTGGAGGCCGCCCGACTGCTCGTGTACCAGGCGTGCGCGATGCACGAGGTCGGTGCGCCCGGCGTCTCGAAGGCCGCGTCGATGGCGAAGCTCTTCGCCAGCGACACCGCCATGGCGGTGACGACCGACGCCGTCCAGCTGCTCGGCGGCGCGGGCTACACCCGCGACTTCCCGGTCGAGCGGATGATGCGCGACGCGAAGGCCACGCAGATCTACGAGGGCACGAACCAGATCCAGCGGATCGTCATCGCCCGCAAGGTCCTCGAAGAGGTCGCGGGCGAGTCCTGAGCTGCACGCTCAGTAGCCTCGCAAACATGGAGCAGCCGAGCGTCCCGCAGGGCGGCCGCACGTATCGTGCGGCCGAGTGAGCGCGACCGGAATGACGACCGAACCCGTGCGCGTCCGGTTCTCGCCCGCCCCGACGGGCTCGCTGCACGTCGGGTCGGCCCGCACGGCGCTCTTCAACTACCTCTTCGCGCGCCATCACGGCGGCGTGCTGGTGCTGCGGATCGAGGACACGGATCGAGCCCGTTCCCGTGACGAGTGGGTCGTGGGGATCCAGGACTCGCTGCGGTGGCTCGGTCTCGACTGGGACGAGGGCCCGGTCCTGCAGAGCGAGCGGTTCGCGGAGTACCGGGCCGCGGCCGACCAGCTGCTCGAGACCGGCCGCGGTGTACGAGTGCTTCTGCACGCCCGAGGAGCTCGAGGCCCGGAACGCCGCGGCGCAGAAGGCGGGCCGCCAGCCCGGGTACGACGGGCACTGCCGCGACCTGAGCGCCGAGCAACGGGCCGCGCTGGCCGCCGAGGGCCGCCCGCGGACGCTCCGCTTCCGGACGCCCGGCGAGGGCGCGAGCCGTTCGTCGACGAGATCCGCGGCGAGGTGCGGGTGGAGTGGTCCGACGATCACCGACTTCGTGGTGGTGCGAGACGACGGCAGCCCGATCTTCTTCCTGGCCAACGCCGTCGACGACCTGGCGATGGGGATCACCCACGTGATCCGCGGCGAGGACCTGATCGACTCCACGCACCGGGTCCTCGCGCTGCGCGAGGCGCTCGGCGGCGGCCCACCGCCGGTGTACGCCCACCTGCCGCTCATCCTCGGCACCGACCGGGCGAAGCTCTCGAAGCGCCACGGCGCCGTCGCGCTCGAGGAGTTCCGCGACAAGGGCTATCTCCCGGAGGCGCTCTGCAACTACCTCTCCCTGCTCGGCTGGTCGCCCGACGACGGGCGCGAGGTGATGGACACGGACGAGGTGATCGCCGCGTTCAGCCTCGAGGGCGTCACGCACGCGGCGGCGGCCTTCGACCACCCCAAGCTCGACTGGATGAACGGCGAGTGGATCCGCCGGCTCACGCTCGCCTGAGCTCGAGGCCCGGGCGCTCCCGCTTGCCGAGGCCCGCTTCGGGGAAGCACTCGATCGTCGCGCTGCTGCAGCAAGCGCTCCGCATCGGCCAGGAGCGCGCCGTCACGCTCGGTGACCTGCTCGACCAGGCCGACGTTCCTCTTCGTCGACGACGAGCAGTTCGAGATCGGCGACGAGGCATGGGCCCGGCTGACCGCCGTCGAGGACGCGGCACGGGTCCTCGACCTCGTCGACGAGCACCTCGCGACGTGCGAGTGGACGGTCGAGGGCGTCGAACTTCAACGAGCTGCTGAAGTCGAACGAGCTGAAGGTGCGCAAGGCGATGCCCGCGGCTGTACGTCGCGATCGAGGGACGAGCGACGGGACTGCCGCTCTTCGACTCGCTGCTCCTCCTCGGGCGCGACCGTGCGCCGGGCGCGCATCGCAGCGGCCCGCGCTCGGCTCGACGAGTAGCCGACATGGCACCGGCGATGACGTGGCTGACGTGGAAGCTCGCGCGTCGCGTCACCATCGTCGTCCTGCTGATCCTCCTCGCGTTCTACCTGGTCACGTTCGTGCAGGTGTGGCAGGCCGCCGACGGTGACGAGCGCGAGAAGACCGAGGCGATCATCGTGCTCGGTGCCGCGCAGTACAACGGGACGCCCACGGACGTGTTCAAGGCGCGCCTCGACCACGCGGCGGAGCTGTGGCACGCGGGCGTCGCGCCGACGATCGTCGTCACCGGCGGCAAGCAGCCCGGTGACGAGTTCACCGAAGCCGGCGCAGGCGCCGACTACCTGCACGAGCTCGGCGTGCCCGACGAATCGATCCTGCGCGAGACGACCGGCAACAGCTCGTGGGAGTCGCTCGCCGCGTCGGCCCGCTTCCTGCAGCAGCGCGGCATCCAGCGCGTCACGCTCGTGTCCGACCCGTTCCACTCGCTGCGGATCCGGCTCATCGCCGAGGAGCTCGGCTTCGACGCGAGCACGTCGCCCACGCGCAGCAGCCCCATCGACGGCGCCGAGGAGGTCTTCCGCTACGGCAGCGAAGCCGTCCGGGTCGCGTTCGGCGAGGTCTTCGGCTTCGGGCGGCTCGCGCGTGCGCTCCGACAGCGCCAGATGAGGCCGAATTGGCTAATCCTGGACGGACCTTCGGGGGTGGTGTAATCGGCAACACAACAGGTTCTGGTCCTGTCGTTGGGGGTTCGAGTCCTCCCCCCCGAGCCCACCGCCATGCATCGCCATCGGCGTTTCGGCCCCGTCGTCTAGTGGCCTAGGACGCCGCCCTCTCAAGGCGGAAACGGCAGTTCGAATCTGCTCGGGGCTGCCAGCTCTTCTCGCTCGTTCGCTGCGGGCCGGGATACCCGGCCCGCGGGCGCTCGCTCGCTGGCGAGCCTCGCTCGCTTCGCTCGCTACCGCGTGCTGACGCGGACGCGGATTCCGCAGCATCGTGTCCGTCGTCATCGTCATGTTCTGAAGTTGCGAAATCGGCGCGTTTTTGCCCCTCTCGCGTTTCGTCAAGTACTTCACGAAGTTTTTTTCGGTGCCGTGACACGTGCACACGTGGCGCGAAGCGCGCACGTGCACGTCGTGTGCGCGTGACGCGTGCATGTGCGCGAAACGTTGAGTTTGCAAGCGTTTACGCGTGTCGCGCGCACGCGTCGCGTGCGCGCGAACAGTGCTCAAGCACGTGTGTCACTGCGCCGACATTCTTCGACTGTGAAAGAAAACGTTCGGAAATCCACCACTTCTGGGTATACATCATTTACCGTTGTCAACGGCGCGCGTCGCGCTCGTCTGTCGTGCATCCGGTGCACGGGAGACGACAGCGCGGCGAGCACAGAGCGCCGAAGTGCTTGACACCCAACGGCAGATGCGTTCGACTTTCTTCAACACGCGAACTCTGGAGGCAACAGCGTGAACAAGGCAGAGCTCATCGACAAGATCGCCGACGGGGCCGGTCTCTCGAAGGCGGACGCCGACAAGGCGCTGAACGCCTTCATCGAGACGGTCGTGTCAGCGGTCGCGCGCGACGACCAGGTCGCGCTTCCCGGCTTCGGGAAGTTCTCGCGCACCGATCGCAAGGCGCGTGAGGGCCGCAACCCGCGCACCGGCGAGCCGGTGCACATCCCGGCCTCGAAGGCCGTCAAGTTCTCGGTAGCCGCTGACTTCAAGAAGCAAGTCAACAGCTAAATCGGCGAGCACTGAGACCGAGCGTTCATGGCGAACGACTCGGACCCGAAACCCAAGGAAAGGTGGTGACCGTGCCTCCGGCAAAGCGACGTACACGCAAGAGCGCGGCCAGGAAGACAACAGCTCGGAAGCCTGCGAAGCGGCGGACGAGGAAGACCACGGCCCGCAAGTCGACGGCACGGAAGACCACCCGGCGCCGCACGACGAAGAAGGCGGCCGCCAAGAAGACCACCCGGCGTCGGAAGAAGTCGACGGCGGCGAAGGCACCTGCGAAGCGGCGTCGCCGTAAGGCGTCCGCCGCGAAGAAGGCGCCTGCCAAGCGGCGTCGCCGGAAGGCGTCCACCGCCAAGAAGGCGCCTGCCAAGCGGCGTCGCCGTAAGGCGGCGCACCGGCCGAAGAAGCGCGCCGGCCAAGCGTCGTCGCCGTAAGGCGTCCACCGGCCAAGAAGGCGCACGGCCAAGCGTCGTCGTCGCAAGGCTGCGGCGAAGAAGGCTCCGGCGAAGCGTCGTCGTCGCAAGGCAGCGGCTGAAGCCGGCTGCCGGCCAAGAAGCGGCGTCGTCGCAAGGCGTCGACGGCCAAGAAGGCTGCCGGCGCAAGCGTCGTCGTCGCAAGGCTGCAGCTCCGGCTCCGGCCAAGAAGCGGCGTCGTCGCAAGGCGTCGACGGCCAAGAAGGCTCCGGCGAAGCGTCGTCGTCGCCGCTAGCCGTACCAGCTCGACAGCGAAGGGGCCCTTCGGGGCCCCTTCGTCGCGTCTACAGCGGCTCCATCCGCTTGAACGCCTCGCACAGGCCGTCGCCGACGAGCACGGCCGGCGTCCTCGCACTCCGTGCGCAGCCGCGCGACGAACGCCTTCGACTGCTCCTCTTCTTCGGGAGCGCCGACCTCGATCCCCATCGTCGAGCGCCACTGGCTCCGGTGCGCGAGCAGCGCCGCGACCTTCGCCTCGAACGTCGTGTCGACGCGCTCCACGTGGTCGACCACGTCCGCCTCGAAGAGGAGCAGGCGCTCGGGTCGGTGCGGTGCGCCGAGGCGCGGGAAGAAGTGCGGGTCGCGCGCCGCGACGATGCCGTCGATCGTGAGGCGGCCGGCGAACGCGTGGTCGGGATGGAGGCGGTACCGCTTCCACGGGTCGTGGCCGAGCACCACGTCGGGCTGCACCGCACGCAGGACCTCGCACACCGCGCCGATCTCGGCACGGTTGCCGGTGAGCTCACCGTCGACGAGGCCGAGGAAGTGGACGGTCGACGCGCCGAGGGCGCTCGCCGCGGCTTCCTGCTCCGTCTTGCGGGTGCCGACGAGCGCACGTTGGTCCTCGTCGGGATCCCACGAGCCCTTGGAGCCGTCGGTGAGCACGAGCAGGTGCACCTCGGTGCCCGCCTCGGACCACTTCGCCAACGTCGCCGCGCAGCCGAACTCGATGTCGTCGGGGTGCGCACCGATCGCGAGCGCGCGTCGGGCGCGGGCAGGTCGACCGTGATCGACGTGTCGGGCGTCGGCTGCGTCACGCGGGAGGCTGGGCCGCGAGGTCGGTGATGCCGAGCCGTTCGAGATCGCTGGGAAGGTCGACGTCGAACGCGAGGTCGGGCCGTCGGACGATCCGCAGTGCTGCACCGACGCGCTCGGTCTCCTCGACGTGGCGACGGAACGATCCCGGGCCGTACGAGAAGCGGAACGGCAGGTCGACGGGCAGCGAGCACACGTTGGTGCCGTCCTCGCGATGGCAGGGCACGAGCGTGACGACCGGGAGCGCGCCGTCACGGGTGAGGGGCTCGAGCGACTGCGCGTCGGGCAGGTCGGCGTGCACGACGACCACCCGGGTGAGGCCGAGCTCGGCGACCCGGCTGCGCCCTGCATCGGCGGCGCCGTCGAGCCCCGATCCGGGATCCGGGGTCACCTCGAGCCCCAGCTCGCCTGCCCACTCGACGACCTCGGGTGCGGACGTGACCACGACGATCGGCATGCGACGACGCGGCCTCGACGACACGGGTCGCAAACGTCCGCGCGAGCTCTCGGCGTCGGTCCTCGGTGAGGTGCGCGGCGAGGCGCAGCTTCGCGTCAGCGAACGAACGGATCGGAACGACGGCGCCGGCGCGCGACATGGGGCTGCCTATGCTACCGGCGTGGAGCCCGTGTACTCCGTGGCTCGCGCTGCGTTGCTCACTCCGTTGGGCCACGGTCTGCGCTGGACGTTCGAGGGTGCGCACCGGGTGCCCACCTTCGGACCGGTGATCCTCGCGAGCAACCACATCTCGTACCTCGACCCGCTCGTCCTCGCGTACCTCGCCGACCGGCGGCACCGGAAGGTGCGCTTCCTGGCGAAGGCCGAGCTGTTCGAGAAGACGGGGCTGGGCTGGGGACTGCGCCAGATGAAGCAGATCCCGGTGGAGCGCAACAGCGAGCACGCCGCGACGTCGCTCGACGCCGGCGTCGAGGCGCTGCGCGCCGGCGAGTGCGTGGTGGTGTTCCCCGAGGGGACGATCTCGCCCGACCTCGAGCCCATGGCTGCCCGCACGGGCACCGCGCGGCTCGCCGCCAGCAGCGGCGTGCCCGTCACGCCCGTGGGGCTCTGGGGCGCGCACCGGATCCTCTTCAAGGGCCGCAAGCCGAAGTGGCGCCGGGGCGTCGCCGAGACCGTCGTCGTCGGTGACCCCGTGCCCGTCGCCGCCGACGACGACCCGTACGACGCGACCGATCGGATCATGCAGGCGATCGCGGCGTGCGTCGCACGGGCCCGAGCGATCTACCCCCAGCAGCCTGACGACGACGAAGGCGACTGGTGGGTGCGGTCACCCGAGACCGCCGTCGCCCGGCCCACGATGCGCCGCGCCGCGACCGAGTCGTGACGCGCGCCGCCGTCGTCGGCGCCGGGTCGTGGGGCACCGCCGTCGCCGCCATCGTCGCCGACCATGCGGACGCGACCCTCTGGGCCCGTGACCCTGCGCTCGCCGCGCAGATCGACCGCGAGCACGAGAACGGCCGGTACCTGCCGGGCATCGGCCTGCCGAGCGCACTGCGTGCGACGGCCGACCTCGAGGCGGCCTGCACCGGTGCCGACGTCATCGTGGTGGGCGTTCCGTCGCACGGCTTCCGCGAGGTGCTGTCCGCAGCCGCGCCGGCCATCGGCGCGACGGTGCCCGTCGTCAGCCTGTCGAAGGGCGTCGAGCAGAGCACGCACCTGCGCATGACCGAGGTCGTGGCCGACGTGCTGCCCGGCCACCCCCGTGAGCGGATCGGTGTGCTCACGGGCCCGAACCTCGCGCGGGAGGTGGCCGAGGGGCAGCCGGCGGCATCGGTCGTCGCGCTGCAGGACGCCGACTGCGCCGCCGAGCTCCAGCAGCTGTTCATGACCCGGACGTTCCGGGTGTACACGAACCCCGACGTCGTCGGCTGTGAGATCGCGGGCGCGCTGAAGAACGTCATCGCGATCGCGGCCGGGATCGCCGCCGGGCTCGGGTACGGCGACAACACCAAGGCGGGGCTGATCACCCGCGGGCTCGCCGAGCTGGCACGCCTCGGTGTCGCGCTCGGCGGCGAGCCACTGACGTTCTCCGGGCTCGCGGGCATGGGTGACCTCGTCGCGACGTGCACGAGCGACAAGAGCCGCAACCGTCGCGTGGGCGTCGAGCTCGGTCGTGGGCGCACGCTCGACGACATCGTCGCCGAGACCAACATGGTCGCGGAGGGCGTGAAGAGCACCGCCGCGGTGCTCGAGATCGCGCGAGCCAACGGCGTCGACATGCCGATCGCGGCGATGGTCGGCGCGGTGCTGTACGACGACGCGAAGCCGGCCGATCTCGTGCCGTCACTGATGCTGCGCGAGGCCAAGGCCGAGCTCGACGGCATGAAGTGACGCGCATCGGGATACTCGGCGGGGGAGCCAACGCACGCGTCCTGCCCGACGGCACGCTCGAGCCGGAGCGCACGGGCTGGAAGCTGACGTGGTGGATCGGCGCCGACGACCGCTGGCGCATCCCGTTCCGCGAGACGACCGTCCGCCAGTCGCTCGTCGAGGACGTGCCCGTCGTGCGAACCGCGCTGCGGGTGCCCGGCGGTGACGCCGTGGTGCGCGCGTACGCAGTGCCCGACGCCGACGGGACGATCGCGCTCGACATCGCCAACGAGTCGGCGGCGCCGTTCGTCGTGGCGCTCGTGGTGCAGCACGCCCGCCGGGTCGCACTCGTCGACGAGCTGGTGAGGGTGGACGAACGCCCGGGGATCATGCTGGCTCGCCCGCCGTCGCGCTGGGCCGTCGCCGTGGCGCGCTCGACCGACGTCGAGGTGTGCGGAGGGACCGCCCGGGAGGGGCCGTTCCCGCCGACCCGGGACCGCGCCGCCCGCATCGAGGCGGCGTTCCTGCTCCCCGTGCCACACCGGGTGTCCGTGCGGGCCGCGATCGACCCGAAGTCGCGGCAGCCCGTCGACCCCCGGTCGCTGCCCTCGCCCGACGACGTCGTGCGCGGCTGGCACGCCCAGCTCGACCGGGGCACGACGGTGGAGCTCCCCGACGATCGCCTCACGGGTGCGGTGCGCGCCGCCCGTTCGCAGCTGCTGCTGGCGGCCTCGGACGGCCGACCGTCAGGCGACGTCGTGGCGGCGCTCGAGGACTGGGGCTTCGACGACGAGGCGGCGTCGGCGTGGCGCGGCCTGCCGGGTCGCGAACGCCGCCGCGCGGGCCATCGGCGCGGGCCGCCTTCGGCGCGCACCGTCGACGAGCTCGTCGACGCGGCGAACGTTCCCGGGCGCATCGACGCGGTCGGCCCGGAGCTCCTGCTCGCCGTCCGCGCGCTCCTCGTCGCCGAGACCGGTGAAGGTGGGATCACGCTCCTGCACGAGCTGCCCGCGTCGTGGCGGGGGCAGCCGATCGAGGTGCACGACGCGCCGACGCGCGCGGGCAAGGTCTCGTTCGCGGTGCGGTGGCACGGTGAGCGTCCCGCGCTGCTGTGGACCGCGCCGCCGGGCGTCCGCCTGCGCGCGCCCGGGCTCGATCCGGGGTGGAGCAGCGACGAGACGAGCGGCGAGGCGCTCCTCGCGGGATCGACCGCGTGACGGACGACGTCATCGCGCCGAACGCCGAGCCGGCCGAGCTCGAGGCGCTCGGGCTGTACGACCCGGCAGCTCCCGACGCCGACGGACCGGCTGGAGATGCTGCGCCTCGCGATCGAGCTGGGTGCGACCATCGACGAGATGCGCGTGGCCATCGCGGAGAACCGCCTCCACGCCATCCCCGCCGAGCGGGTGCTGCAGGGCGGGTCGGAGCGACTGACGCTCGACGAGGCGATCACGCGGTCGGGCATCGATCCGGAGCTCGGGCGTCGCGTCTGGCGCGCGTACGGGTTCGTCGAAGGGACGCCCGACGCGTTGCTGTGCTCCGAACGCGACGTCGAGCTGTTCCGCTTCTTCCAGCTGGCCGAGGCGACGTTCGGTCTCGATGCCGCACTCGCGCTCGTCCGGACCGTGGGGAGCTCGATGGCCCGGCTCGCCGACAACGACATCTCCAGCGCGCGCTCCGTCGTCGAAGCGCCGATCCGCTCCGAGGGCGGAACGAGCGCCGACATCGCCAAGACGTTCGTCGAGGTCGGCGCGCACGGTGGTCCCGACGATCTATCCGATGCTGGAGACCGTGCACCGCCACCATCTCGTCAATGCCGGCCGGCGCTACTCGGCCTGGGGCCTCGCACCGAACCCGCAGCAGACGTCCGACGCGGTCGTCGGCTTCGCCGACCTCGTCGGGTACACGTCGCTGACGCAGCACATCTCGCCGGAGGAGCTGGAGCAGCTCGTCGGGGGGTTCGAAGAGCGAGCACTCGCCGCGACCGCGCGACCCGGTGCCCGGCTCGTGAAGACGATCGGTGACGAGGCGATGTTCGTGGCCGGGCAGCGCGCGGGACGCAGTCGACATCGCGAACGCGGCTCGTCGACGATGCCGAGCTCCCGTCGCTGCGCATCGGGCTCGCGGCCGGCAAGATCGTGACCCGCGACGGCGACGTGTTCGGCCCGGTCGTCAACCTCGCGTCCCGGCTGGTCGGCGTGGCCGAGCCCGACCAGATCGTGTGCGACGCGGAGACCGCTCACCGGCTCGACGTGGAGGGCGGCGCAGCCGTCGGGCTCGGTCCCGTATCGCTCCGGGGCTTCGACGAGCCGGTCGAGGTCTTCGCGCCGGGGTGAGCGGCTAGGCGAGCCGCACCGTGGCGATCTGCCACGGTCGCAGCTCGAGCGAGCCCGGGAACGGCTCGACGGTGCGGCCGCGGAGGTCGACGACCTCGCCGGTCGCGGCGTCGTCGCCGACGGTGATCCGCACGGTCGAGGGACCAGCGGACGCGTTGAACACGCGCACCACGAGCCGGCCGTCGTCGCGCAGCACGGCCGAGACCTCGGCGCCCTCGACGCGCAGTGCACGACCCGTGCGCGGGCACGGACCGCTGCATGCCGCCGGCGCGGACCCGTTCGAGCGGCACGAGCAGCGCGTCGGCGGCCGCGTGCAGGTCGGCATCGCGCCACGTCCCCCGGTGCGGGAGCACGGCGTAGTCGACCGCGTGCCGGCCCTGCAGCTGCGGCCCTTCGAGCGGGTCGAGCGGGCCGGCCGGGTTGGGTCGCAGCGAGAGCTCCGAGCGCGACAGGTATCCCGTCGCCCGCAGGAGCGTCAGCGCGAGCTCGCGGCCCGGACCGTCCGAGGTGTCGACGACCTCGTACTCGAGGAGCCCGTCGTGCAGCAGTGCGAGGCCCTGCTCGCCGTCGGAGCAGTCGACGAAGCGACGCGACACGAACGTCGGCAGGCCGACCTCGTTCGGGCCGCCCTCCGCGGTGAGCCCGCGGTGCACGACGGCGAACGCGCACTCGGCATCGGAGCCGTCGACCGGCGCGGGCAGCGGGAAGTGGGCGCGGAGACGGTGGTCGCGGCAGCGGTTGTCGAGCTCGGCGTGGATCCGCAGGAAGCGCTCGCCGGCGCGCAGCTCGAGCGTCGTGCGGACCTCGACGAGCTCGGTCTCGTCGCTCCTGCGGCTGCACGAGCGCTCGTCGCCCACGGCGTGGCGGGGCAGCTCGTAGGTCGCGACGACGAGCACCCGGGCCCGGACCGGACCGCGCTCCGTCGTCTCGACGCGGACCGCCGTCGGGCGGTCGACGACCGTGTCGTCGTCGGGAGGGGAGTAGTTGTACGTGTCGCCGCCGTCGCCGCCGTCGACCAGCCGGTTGGCACCCGTCACGACGACACCGTCGCTCGTGGTGATCGTGCAGCGTGCCGTCGTCCGCGTCGACCGCGACGCGGAGGTGCTCGTTCTCCAACGTGGCGTCGCCGGCGCGCAGGGCCGAGCCCGGTCCCTCGCCCTCGACCGCGGTGAACGTGCGCCAGCCGAACCCGGCGACGTCGCGCGCCGAACGCGATCACGTCGCGGGCCGGCGGGAGCGTCTGTCGGAAGCGGAGCGTCGCGTCCTGCTCGCCGAGCTCGAGCAGCTCGTCGCGCAGGTCCTCGAGGTCGATCGGCGCGTCGCCGCCGCGGATCGCGTGCAGCGTGTACTCCCAGTCGTTCGGCGCGAGCTCGTTGCGGGTGACGCGACCGATGCGCGCGCCGGCGAACTCGGGGCCGCGGATCATCTCGAGCACCCACCGCACCTTCGTGCCGACGACCGTCGCGCTGAACCCGTCACCACCGACGATGCCGAGCACCTGGGTCGGGCACGCGGTGCCGTCGTCGGCGACGAGGTGCACCGGCCCCTCCCCGGGGACGGTGAGCCGTCACCAGTCCCGTCGCGATCGGCGCGAGTCGGGTTCCACACGAGCGTCGAGCCGGGCTCGGCGTCGACTGCGCGTCGCGAGGTCGGTGAGGGCATCGCGCGCGAGCGCGTCGCCGATCTGGCGCGCCTCCTGGTAGCGGACGACGACGGCGTCGACGACCTCGTCGGCGCTGCACGCGCACGACGAGTCGTGCGCGCTGTTGAGCACGAGGTTGCGCCACCCGAGGTCGAGCAGGCGCGTCGGGTACCGGTCGGGGGTGAGCAGCAGCGCGCTCGAGCGGCTCGGCGCGACGCTCGAGCGCACGCTCGGCGGCCGCGCACACCTGGTGCACGTCGACCCGGTTGGACGCGACGCCCATGAGCACGTTGGCGCGCGCGCCCGAGCGCAGCTCGGTGGACCAGACGGCGAGGTCGTCGGGGGACGGCTGCCCGGCGAGGTACTCCGGGAGCGACGTGACGGAGAAGCGGTACTCGTCCTGGGCGGCGTTGGCGTCGGCGACGACCTGGCCCAGCCAGGGCTGGGGCAGCTGGTGGTCGGTGCCGTTCATCAGCAGCATGCCGCCACCGGGCAGGCGCGCGGGACCGAGCTCGGCCTCGTAGCCGCGGGCGCGGGCGACGAGCGCGGTCGCCTCCTTCGGGAGGTCGCGGCCGTTCGAGTACGAGCCGTAGAGGTACTCGGCACGCACACGCGAGCCGTCGGGCGCGTCCCACCAGAACGCGGTGCGGTCGATCGCCGCCGGCACGCCGCGCCACACGACCGCGTGCTCGAACCCGACGAGGCGGAGCAGCTGGGGCATCTGCGCGACGTGCCCGAACATGTCGGGCAGGTAGCCGACGTCCATCACCGCGCCGAGCTCGGTCGCGCGCGCGATGCCGTGCTGCAGGTCGCGGACCATGGTCTCGCCCGAGACCATGTACTCGTCCATGAGCACCATCCACGGGCCGACCTGGAGCCGGCCCGCGCTCGCCAGCGCGGCGAGGCGCGGCGCTGCTTCGGGGCGCACCTCGAGGTAGTCGTCGATGACGACGGTCTGCCCGTCGAGCAGGAAGCGCTCGTACGACTCGTCGCGCTCCAGCAGGTCGAGCAGCTCGTCGAGCAGTCCGACGAGCCGGACCCGGAACGTCTGGAACGGCGCGTACCACTCGCGGTCCCAGTGCGTGTGGGGAACGACCCCGACGCGGAGCGGCGGCATATGTGGATCAGCCTACGGGGCGGCTCACGTACGATCGTCTCGTGGCCGACCCGCGCGAGCTCGACCTGGCGCGCACCGTCGGTGTTCCTCGACTTCGACGGCACCGTGAGCGAGGCCGACACCGGCGTGCACCTCCTCGAACGGCTCGCGCCCGACGAGTGGCGCGACATCAGCCGCGGCGTACGTCCGCGGCGAGATCGGCAGCCGCGAGTGCCTCCTCGACGAGTGGGAGCTCCTGCCGAAGGACGAGCCGGTGCTGCGCGACGTCGCCCGCGAGGTGCCCCTCGACCCCGGCGCCGTCCCGCTCGCTCGACGCGCTGCGCGCCGCCGGTGCCGAGGTGACGATGGTCTCCGACGGCTTCGGCGTGCCGGCCGACGAGGTCGCGGCGGAGCTCGGCGTGCCGCTGCTCAGCAACGCGCGCCGACTGGGCGACGGGGCGACTGGAGTTCCCGCACGAGGACCGGTGCTGCGCGTGCTCGTCCTGTGGCACGTGCAAGCAGGCGCCGATCAAGGACGCGCACCACCGCGGGCTGACGACCGTGCTGATCGGCGACGGCACGAGCGACTACAAGGCCGCGCTGCTCGCCGACGTGGTGTTCGCCAAGGGTGCGCTCGCTGCCTGGTGCGAGCGCAGCGGCGTCGCCGTTCCACCGCTTCGAGCGGCTGGCGGACGTCCACGTCGTCTTGACGTCCTCGATCGCGACGTAACGTCGGTCGCGTGCGAATCGCGCTCGGGTCCGACGAACGCACACCGCTGACCGACGCGGTCGCCGAGGACCTGGCTGAGCGCGGCCACGAGCTCGTGCTCGTCGGGCCCCCGGGTGGCAGGACGACAAGCAGTGGGCCGAGGTCGGCCGGCTCGTCGGCTGGCTGGTCGCGGAGGGTCACTGCCAGACCGGGGTGCTCTTCTGCTGGACGGGCACCGGTGCGTCGATCGCCGCCAACAAGGTCGAGGGCGTGCGGGCGGCGCTGTGCACCGACGCCGCCACTGCGGCCGGGGCCCGACAGTGGAACGACGCCAACGTGCTGGTGATGGGGCTGCGGCTCACGAGCCCGCGAGCTCGCCCGGGAGATGCTCGACGCCTGGTTCTCGACGAAGACGGATCCCGGCGAGGCCGCCAACATCGCCCGGCTCGAGGAGCCGGTCGCCACTCCGGCCGACGCGCAGTAGAGCAGTAGAGAGGACGTGATGGGGACCTACGTGATGCTGACGACCGTCGGGCCCGACGGCTGGGCCCGGATCCAGGAGCAGCCCGAGCGGATCCGGGAGGTGACCGCCGAGGTCGAGGCGATGGGCCTGAAGGTCGTGGCTCAGTACGCGCTGCTCGGGCAGTGGGACTTCCTCAACGTCATCGAGGCCCCCGACGAGGCGACGATCACCCGGGCCGCGGTGGCGCTGGCCGCCCGGGGCACGATGCGCACGACGACGCTCCAGGCGATCGCCGTGGACGACCTGATCGCGTCGCTGCAGGCAGGCGACTAGCTCGGATCCACGGCGATCAGATCCAGCAGTCTCAGATCCACCACATGGAGCGGCCCTTCCTCTCCGACCGGACCTCGTCGGGCCCGAAGTCGGAGGGGAGGACCGAGTCGTCGCTGCGGCGGCGGATCCGGTAGCGGGGGCCTTCGTCGGCCGTGAGCACGGCGTCGACCGAGAAGCCCGTCGACCAGCGGCGGTCGAAGCGGGTGCGCACCTCGACGCGGGTCCCCTGATCGACCGCACTGCTGAAGATCATCTGCCGCTCCACACTCTCGATGGTAGCGGGTCGTGTCGAGTGCGTTGGTCAAGGCACGGTTGCGGCTGTGTGAACGATTAGGTTGCCGCGCGTGACCGTGACGCCGACGCTCCGCCTCGAACGGCGGTGCTGGAGGCGGGGGAGCAGGTCGTCGTCGGCATCGACGAGGTCGGGCGGGGTGCCTGGGCCGGCCCCGTGACCGTCGCCGCGGTCGTGCCGCCTCCCGAGCACCTCCGTGGGGTCCGCGACTCGAAGCAGCTCACGCGACCCGAGCGGGAGCGGGCGGCAGGCGACGTGCGGGCGTGGGCGGTGGCGATCGGCGTCGGGCACGCGTCGCACCTCGAGTGCGACGAGCTGGGCATGACCGCGGCGCTGCGGACGGCCGGGAACCGCGCGCTCGCGCAGCTGGCCGCGCAGGGCTACGAGCCCGACCGCATCATCCTCGACGGCAACCACGACTACTTCGGGTTCGGGAAGCAGCGCGTCACGACGGTGATCAAGGGGGACGCATCGGTGCTGGGCGTCGCCGCCGCGTCGTGCGTGGCGAAGGTGACGCGCGACGCGCTCATGCGCGAGGAGGCCGACCACTTCCCGCCGTACGACTTCGAGTCGAACGTCGGCTACCCGGCGCCCGTCCACAAGGCGGCGCTGCGCGGCTACGGCCCGAGCGCGATCCACCGCCGCACGTGGATCTTCATGGAGGGTCTGTGCTGGCGCGGCCTCCCACCTCCCCCCGGCCGCCTGTTCGGGTGAAGGCGGTTCGCTGACCTTGGCTCGGCTGATGCGCACCGTCACGCTCTAGGGTTCGGGCCGTGGGACAGGAGATCACCGTCACGGCTCATCCGGGGGCGTCACCGAACGTCCGGATGTTCGATTGCAACCGCTCGATCACCGGCATGGAGATCGTGAGCTACGAGTCGCGGGACCAGATCAAGGAGGGCAAGGCGCCCGACGTGCTGGCGCGGCGGCTCTTCGACCTCGGGGCCATGAAGGTGACCGTGTACTCGAACGACGTCGTCGTCGAAGCGCCCGCCGAGCGGTGGGGCGAGCTCGAGCCCAAGGTCGTCGAGGCGATCGAGCACCTCTTCGGCTTCTACGGCGACGAGGCCGGCTGGTCGGACGACGCCCTGCGCGAGCTCGGCGTCGACCCGCTCCCGCGCCCCGAGCCGACCGCCTGACTCATCGTTCGCGCTCGGCGGCGAGGAACCGCTCGACGTCGGCGGACGATCGCAGTCGCACGAAGTCGAGGTGCGCGCAGCGCGGGTCGCGAGCGCGACTGTCGAAGCGCTCCCGGTTCGAGCGATGCGTCCGGATCGCCCAGAGGATGATCGAGTCGCGGGTGAGCAGGCTCGACGGCCGTTCCCGGTTCCCCTGCCAGAGCTCCTCGCGCGTCCGCATCCGCCGGACCGTGCGACGTGAGAGGCGGTCCATCACGACGCGGAACGGGAGGTCGAGCCACACGACGGTGTCGGCCTCCGGCCACACCACGTCCTCGACCTTCTCGAGGTAGTTCCCGTCGACGACCCAGCCGGTGTCGGCGTGCGCGAGGGCGTCCCGGACGCGCCGGCGGAACACGTCGTCGGGCGCCTCGACCCAGTCGGCCTCCCAGTGGAGCGCGTCGAGCTCGACGTGTGGGAGCCCGCGTGCCGTCGCGAGCGCCGCCGCGACCGTGCTCTTGCCGCTACCGGTCGTCCCGACCACCACGAAGCGCTGCCCCGTCTGCCTGGCCACCACCCCAGCATGTGACACCCAGCCACGACTGTTGTGGCTGAGCGTCACATGCTCGGGAGGAGGGGACGGAGCGCTTGCTGATCGAACACACGTTCGATTAGAACGGACGTGTGAACGCTGCACTGCCCCGCCGCGACGCCGAGGCCCGGGCCCGGCTGCGGGAGGTGGCGGGGCGGGCCCAGCCCCTCACCCTGTCCCGCGAGCGCCTGCTCCCCGTCGCCGAACCGCTCGCCGAGCTGCTGCCGGGCGGCGGGCTGCGGCGGGGCACGGTCGTCTCGGTCGAGGGCCGCGGCGCCACGGGTGCCACGTCGCTCGCGTGGACGCTCGCGGCCGCGGCGACCGACGCTGGCGAGTGGGCCGCCGCCGTCGACCTCCACGGCACCCTCGGGATGGAGTCCGCCGCGGCGAGCGGTGTCGCGCTCGAGCGCTTCCCGGTCGTGCGCGGGGTCACGCCCGATCGCTGGGCGACCGTCGTCGCCGCGCTGCTCGACGGGATCACGCTCGTGCTCGCCGAGGTGCCGCGCCACGCCCGCGCGGGCGACGTGCGCCGGCTCGTGGCCCGCGCGCGCGAGCGGGACGCGGTGCTGGTGGCGCTGCCCACGCCGGGCGCGACGTGGGCGGGTGAGGCCGCGCTGCGGTTCGTGAGCGAGGGCGGCGCGTGGCACGGGATCGCGTGCGGCGCCGGTCCCGCTCAGCGGACGCGCGGTGCGCGTCCGCGTCGGTGGTCGCGGTGAGGCGGCCCGCCACCGGGTGGGAGCGCTCGCGGACACGGGATGACGTGAACCCGGTCGTCATCCCGGAGCGGACGCTCATGTGCTGGTGCCCCGCCTGGGCGGTCAGCACCGCGCGTCGCACCGACCCGTCGCTCGCGACGGCACCCGTCGTGGTGGTGGAGCGCGGCGCACGTGGTCTGGTGGTGTGCGCGGTGTCGCGCGAGGCGCGCGCCGAAGACGTCGTCATCGGGATCCGCCGGCGCGAGGCCGAGGCGCGCTGCGCGGGCCTGGTCGTCGTCGAGCGCGACCCTGCGGCCGAGGCGCGGGCGTTCGAGGCCGTCGCCCGCGCCATGGAGCCGATCACCCCCGCAGTGGTGCTCGAGCGGCCCGGTGTCCTGTCGTTCCCCACCCGCGGCCCGTCCCGCTACTTCGGCGGCGACGAGCAGCTCGCGGCCCGCGTCCTCGAGATCGTGGACGGGCAGATCGTGGACGAGCAGGTCGCGCCCGACGCGCGGATCGGCATCGCCGACGGCGCGTTCGCGGCACGGCTCGCGACCCGCACCACTGCACGGGACGACGGCGCCGGTCGGGTCACGGTCGTCGTGCCGGGCGCGACCGCGACGTTCCTCGCGCCGTGGCCGGTGGCCGTCCTCGGCCAGACGTTCGGCGACCGGCCCGACGAGGGCGCCGCCTTCGCCGATCTCCTGCGGCGACTCGGGCTGCGCACCCTGGGTGACCTCGCCGCGCTGCCCGCGCCGTCGGTGCTCGGCCGCTTCGGGCTCGACGGCGCGCACGCGCACCGCCTCGCGAGCGGTGGTGGCGAGCACGCCGCGCCGCCCGCGCCGCCGCCCCCCGACCTCGTCGAGACGTGCGAGCTCGATCCGCCTGCGACCCGTGTCGACGAGGCCGCGTTCGCGGCGAAGTCGCTCGCCGACCGTCTCATCGAGCGCCTCGACGAGCTCGGCCTCGCGTGCGACCGGGTGGTGGTGGAGGCCGAGACCGAGCACGGGGAGCGCCTCACGCGGTGCTGGCGGCACGAGGGCGGCCTGACCGCCACCGCGCTCGTCGCCCGCGTCCGCTGGCAGCTCGACGTGCGTGGCTGGAGCGACGAGCGACCGCGAGCCGGGTATCCCGGCTCGCAGCGAGTGCGACCAGCGTTGGGCGGCTTGACGCTGCTGCGGCTCGCGCCCGACCGGGTCGTCCCCGCGACGACGCGCCAGCTCGGCTTCTGGGGCGGTGACGCGGCGGCGCACGACCTCGCCGCCCGCGTGCTCGCCCGGCTCCAGGGGATGCTCGGCCACGACACGGTCGCGACCGCGGTCGTCGGCGGTGGCCGGGCTCCGAGCGAGCGCATCCGGTGGGTGCCGTGGGGCGAGCCGCGCGACGACGCCCAGCCCGCGCCGGCACCGTGGCCCGGCGCGATCCCCGGCCCGCGCCCGCGCGCGTCCACGCCGAGCCGGTGCCCGCCGAGCTGCTCGACGAGCGCGGCGAGCCCGTGCGCGTCTCGGGCCGCGGCGAGGCGTCCGCGGCTCCCGCGGTGCTGCGCTGCGCCGCGCTGCCCGACGGTGGCGGACCGGTGGCCGCGTGGGCCGGGCCGTGGCTGCACGACCTGCGCTGGTGGCAAGCGGCGAGCGGCCGCGAGCCGGGTATCCCGGCTCGCAGCGAGCGCGACCGTAGAGGCGAATCGGCGACGCGACGCCGCCGTGCGCTCTGGCAGGTGGTCGTGCGGCGACGCTGACGACCGTCGCCTGCCTGGTCGCCGTCGAGGGCGGACGGGCCGCGGTCGAAGCGGTCTACGACTGACGCACGTCGAGCGCGACCGGCAGGGACGACTCGCGCCACGACACCAGCGAGCCCGTCGTTGCCCGGCTGGTACTTCTCGAACACGAGCGTGCGCGCCCGGGCGTCCTCGTCGGTGCCGGCCACGACGACCCGTGCCGTCGCGTCGTACGTGACGTCACGCACGCGCACGGTCACCGCGGGTTCGACCTGCAGGTTGCGCACCCAGTCGGAGCGCGCGCCGGCCCCGGCGAGCAGGAACATCGTGTCGCCGTCGAGTGCGAACCAGATCTCGATCTCGTGGGGCGCTCCGCTGACCCGGCCGCGGGTCGTGAGGTAGCAGAAGTCGTCGTCGGCAGCGTCGGCCAGGTCGTCGAGCGGCGTCACCCGGCAATCGTCGCAGGTCGCTCCTGCCGCGTCGGCGCTCGCGTCCGCGCGGGCCGCCTTCGTGAACGGATACGCCATCTGGCGCGAGAAGCTGGCCTCGGGCACCGGGTCGGTGATGCCGAACTCCGTGGCGTACGTGCCCTTCGGCATGTACGCCGTGCCGAACAGCTTGTCGACGACCGGCACGCCGAAGTTCTTGTTGAGGGCTTCGCGGTGCGCGGAGTGGTGCCAGTGGTGCCACTGCGGCGTGTTGATGACCCAGCGGATCCCCGGGAAGCGCAGCCGCACGTTCGCGTGCTGGAAGATCGCGAGCGCGGTGATGAACACCGCGGCACCCGCGAACACGCCGGCGCCGTACCCGAGCACGATCAGCGGCACGAGGAAGAACGCCTGCGTGAGCGCCGAGTCGAGCGGGTGCAGGCGACCGGCCGCGAGCCAGTCCATCTCCTCGATGCTGTGGTGCACGGCATGGAAGCGCCAGAGGAACGGGATGGTGTGGTGGAGGCGGTGGCCCCAGTAGCTGCCGAGGACCACGATCACGATCGCCAGCGCGAGCGACACGTACCCGGGCAGCTGCCCCTGCAGGTCGAGCGGGCGAAGCCACAGGAGCGGGATGCTGACGACGATCGCGATGACCACGGCGAGGATCGTCGAGACCGTGTTGTTCACGAGGATGTGGGTGACGTCGGTGAGCCACCCGCGCCGGAACGTCTTCTGCTTGCGCAGCGCGAACAGCTTCTCGATGGGCACGAAGACCAGGAAGAGGAGGCCGATGCCGATGACGGCGGGCCCCCGCAGTGCGATGCCGGCGATCAGCGCCGCCGCGCTGAGGAGCCCGAACGTGAGGCCGAGACGCCGATCCTGAGCACGAGGGTCCTGGCGGTCCTTGGTCATGGTCCCGGTGTACCCGCCGCAGGTGAGGCGTCCGTCGACCGAATGTGAGGGTTCTGTGAGGACGGCGCGGACGACCTACTCGCCCACCCGGCCGTCGATCCGCTCCCGCAAGAGGTCGGCGTGGCCGTTGTGGCGCGCGTACTCCTCGATCATGTGCACGAGCACCCAGCGCAGCGAGACCCTGGTGCGCCAGCGCTCGTGCCCGATCATGTCGAGGTCGGGCGCCTCGTCCACGAACCGCTCCGCGAACGCGACTTCGTCGCGCCAGGCCCGCCACGCCTCGGCGACGAGCTCGTCGTCGGCGACGACGCGGGTGAAGTCGCCGTCCTCGTCGGCGTCGTCGTAGAAGTACGGCGGTGCGTCGGCGCCGGTCATCGCCCGACGGAACCAGTTCCGCTCGACCTCGGCCATGTGGCGCACGATGCCGATGAGGGACATGACCGACGGCTCGACCGCCCGGCGGGCGAGGTCCGCGGCACCGAGGCCGGCGCACTTCCACTCGAGCGTCTGGCGCTGGAAGCGGAGGAAGCCGACGAGGGTCGCCCGCTCGTCGCCGAGCAGGGGCGGTTCGTCGCGGGGGTCGTCGGGCTCGGACACCGGCCGATCATCCCGCACGCCCGGGCCCGGACGGCGTCTTGCCGTATCGAACATGTGTTCGATACGGTCGGGAGTCCCATGAGGACCGCTGCGGGCGTCCGGTACGCCGAGCTGCACTGCCACACGAACTTCTCCTTCCTCGACGGTGCGAGCCACCCGGAGGAGCTGGTCGACGAGGCGGCCCGCCTGGGGCTGGAGGCGCTGGCGGTCACCGACCACGACGGCTTCTACGGCATCGTCCGCTTCGCGGTGGCGGCCAAGGCCGTGGGGCTGCCCACCGTGTTCGGCACCGAGCTCACCCTCGGCATCGAGAAGCTGGAGCCGCGAGCGGAGCGAGCCAGTGGTGCAGGCGAGCCCGATCCCGAAGGCGAGCACGTCATCGTCCTCGCCGACGGGCCGGTCGGCTACGCACGGCTCGCCCGCGCGATCAGCGCCGGGCAGATGGCAGGGGAGAAGGGTGCGCCCTGCTTCTCGCTCGAGGGCCTCGCACACGGCGGCGCGAGCGGGCGTGCACCTCAACGGCTACCGCGACGCCGCGGGCAACGACTCGTGGTTCGCGCTCACGGGCTGCCGGAAGGGCACCGTGCCGCGCGCACTGCTGGCCGACGGTCCCGCGGCGGCTCGGCGCGCGCTCGACCGGCTGATCGAGGCGTTCGGGCGCGACCGCGTGCTGGTCGAGCTGTGGGACCACGGCGACCCGCTCGACCGGCACCGCAACGACGCGCTCGTGCAGGTCGCGATGCAGGCCGGCGTCGAGGTGGTCGCGACCAACAACGTGCACTACGCCGCGCCACGTCAGCGCCCGCTCGCGACCGCGCTCGCCGCGATCCGGTCGCGGCGGTCGCTCGACGAGATCGACGGCTGGCTGCCCGCGGCGGGCGGTGCGCACCTGCGGATCGCCGGCGGAGCAGGTCCGGCGCTTCGCGCGCTGGCCGGGAGCAGTCGAGCGCAGCGGTCGGAGATCGCGGAGGTCTGCGCGTTCGAGCTGAGCCTGGCCGCGCCCGAGCTCCCCGACCTCGACGTGCCCGCCGGGCACACCGACATGTCGTGGCTGCGCGAGCTCACCCGTCGCGGGGCCGCGCTGCGGTACCCGTCGACGCACCCGAAGCACGAGGAGGCGAGGCGCCAGATCGAGTACGAGCTCGGCGTCATCGAGCAGCTCGGCTTCCCCGGCTACTTCCTGCTGCTCGTCGACATCGTCGAGTGCTGCCGGCGCCTCGACATCTACTGCCAGGGGCGCGGGAGCGCCGCGAACAGCGCGGTCTGCTACGCGCTCAGCATCACGAAGGCCGACGCGGTCGACGCTCGGCCTCTTGTTCGAGCGGTTCCTGTCGGTGGAGCGCGACGGGCCACCCGACATCGACCTCGACATCGAGCACGACCGCCGCGAGGAGGTCATCCAGTACGTCTACGACAAGTACGGACGCGACCGGGCGGCGCAGGTCGCCAACGTCATCACCTACCGGCCCCGCTCGGCGCTGCGGGAGATGGCGAAGGTCTGCGGGCTCTCACCTGGGCAGGCGGACGTGCTCGAGCAAGTGGGTCGACCGATACGGAGCACGACGGACCGAAGGACTGCGGCCGGTACGCAGCCGCAGGGATCGACGGGTGAGGAGGGCGTGTCGGTGCCGGAGCTCGCGCTCGACCTCGCCGGGCAGGTGCTCGACTACCCGCGCCACCTCGGCATCCACTCGGGCGGGATGGTGATGGCCGACCGGCCGCTCGTGGAGTTCTGCCCGGTGGAGTGGGCGCGCATGGAGGACCGGTCGGTGCTCCAGTGGGACAAGGACGACTGCGCGGCGGCGGGGCTCGTGAAGTTCGACCTGCTCGGGCTCGGCATGCTGCACATGCTCCACCTCGCGGTCGACCTCATCCGTGAGCACGAGGGCGTCGACGTCGACCTCGCGACGATCCCGCAGGAAGAAGACGTCTACGACCTGCTCTGCGCGGCCGACACGGTCGGCGTGTTCCAGGTGGAGAGCCGCGCGCAGATGGCGACGTTGCCGCGTCTGCGGCCGCGCTGCTTCTACGACCTGGTGATCGAGGTCGCGCTCATCCGTCCCGGCCCGATCCAGGGCGGGTCGGTGCACCCCTACCTGCGCCGGCGCAACGGCGAGGAGCCCGTCACGTACCCGCACCCGATCCTCGAGGGCTGCCTCGAGAAGACGCTCGGCGTGCCGCTGTTCCAGGAGCAGCTCATGCAGATCGCGATCGACGCGGCCGGGCTTCTCGCCCGGCGAGGCCGACCAGCTGCGTCAGGCGATGGGCTCGAAGCGCTCGAAGGCGCGCATGGCCGCGATGCGCGTGCGCCTGCTCGAGGGGATGGCCGAGCGCGGCATCACCGGCGACACGGCCGACGAGATCGCCACGAAGCTCGAGGCGTTCGCGCACTTCGGCTTCCCCGAGAGCCACTCGGTGAGCTTCGCCTACCTCGTGTACTCGAGCTCGTGGGTGAAGCGCCGGTTCCCGACCGAGTTCGCGTGCGCGCTGCTGAACGCGCAGCCGATGGGCTTCTACTCGCCCCACACGCTCGTGCGCGACGCCGTCCGGCACGGCGTGGAGGTGCTCGGTCCGTGCGTCAACGCGTCGCGACGTCGAGTGCACGCTGGAGCCGCGGAGCGCCGGTGCGGGGCCCGTCGGGCACCCGCAGTCGGGCTGGCACGCCGACCCGTCGACGCACGCGATGCGCGTCGGCCTGCGCTACGTGCGCGGGCTGGCGGACGGGCTGCTCGACCGCATCGACGAGGCCCGGCCGACGCCGGAGAGGGGGTGAGTTCCGCGACCTCGAGGACTTCACCCGCCGCACGGGCGCGCCGGTCGACGCGCTCGAGTCGCTCGCGACCGCCGGGGCGTTCACGTGCCTGGGCGTCGAGCGCCGGGAGGCGCTGTGGGCGCCGGCGTGGCGCGCGTCCCCGCGACGGCGAAGTGCGGCACGTTGCCGGGCATCGTCTCGGGCACCGAGTCGCCCGCGCTCCCGGGCATGGACCCGATCGAGGAGACCGCGGCCGACCTCTGGGCCACCGGCCTCTCGGCGAACCGGCACCCCACGGAGTTCGCACGCGAGCGGCTCACCGCGCGCGGCGCCGTCACCGTCGGCCGACCTGCGCGAGCTGCCGCACCACGCCATCGTCGAGGTCGGTGGCGTCGTCACGCACCGCCAGCGGCCCGAGACCGCGAGCGGCGTCACGTTCCTCAACCTCGAGGACGAGACCGGTCTCGTGAACGTGATCTGCACACCCGACGTGTGGCGCAAGCTACCGCAAGGTCGCGCGCACGTCACCCGCGGTGGTCGTGCGTGGGCTGCTCGAGCGCCACCAGGGCGTGATCAACCTCCTCGCTCGCCGATTCGAGCCGCTCGACCTCTCGCCCGCGTCGCTGCTGCGCTCCCGCGACTTCCGCTGAGCCCATCGCTTAGGCTGGTTCGGCTTCCGATGGAGTCCATCCCTTGGTGTCGATGATGCGCAGCGAACCTCCGAGTCCAGAGCAATGCCGCGGCATGCCTCCGCCTCCTGCGGCGGTTCCGCGCGCTCGTCACGCGCCGATCCAGCCGGTGTCCGCGCTGGCTTCGTCGCGCACCTTCTCGCCACGACCACCGGGCTCGCCGCCGGACTGATCCTCGGTTCCATCACGGGCACGCTCGAGGAGCTGCCCGGTCTGCTCGTCCTCGTCCCGGCGGCCGTCGGGCTGCGCGGCAACGTCTTCGGCGCGCTCGGCAGCCGTCTCGGCACGCTCGTCGCCACGGGGTCGTTCCGGCTGTCGCGTCGCACGCGACACCGAGGTCGGGCAGAACCTCGTCGCGTCGATCGCGCTCGTCGTTCGGCATGTCGCTCGCTGCTCGCGCTCGTCGCCAAGGGCATCGCCGAGGCGTTCGGCGTCCGCAACGCGATCAGCACCGGCGACTTCATCGTCATCTCCGTCGTCGGGGCGCTCATCCCGACCGCGGTCGTCATGGCGATCACGGTCGCCATCGCGGCGTTGGGCGTCCGTCGCGAGTGGGACGTCGACAACGTGAGCGTGCCCGTCGTCACCGCCGCGGGCGACATGGTGACGCTGCCGAGCCTCTTCCTCGCGACCTACCTCGTGCTCGACGTGCCCGGCGAGGCGATCGGCGTGCTGACGATCATCTGCGCCGTCGTCGGCGTCGGGGCGTCCTGGTGTCGGCGTGCGGTCGCACCTGCCGTCGCTGCGTCGGATCGTCGCCGAGTCGCTGCCGTTCCTCCTATCGCCGGCGCTGGTGAGCACGCTCGCCGGGCATCACGATCCAGTCGCGCCTCGGGACGCTCGCCGGCGAGCCGGCGCTGCTGATCGTCGTGCCGCCGCTGCTGTCGCTCTCGGGCTCGCTCGCCGGGATCCTCTCGGCCCGCGTGCCACGAAGCTGCACCTCGGCGTCGTCGACCCGTCGCGTATCTCGTTGCGACCGGTCGCCGAGGACCTGACGCTGGTCTTCCTGATCGCGATGCCCGATCGTTCCTCGTGCTCGGGCTCGCTGCCGACGTGCTCGCGGTCGATCTTCGACCTCGGGACGCCCGGGCGCGGCCGAGATGGTCGGGCTCCTCCTGCTCGCCGGGGTGCTCGCGACCGACGCTCACCTGCGTCGTCGCGTACGGCGCCGCGCTCGTGACCTACCGGCTCGGGTGGGATCCCGACAACAACGGCGTGCCGCTGGTGTCGTCGGCCTCCGACTTCCTCGGGGCAGCGTCGTTCATGGTGTCCCTGGTTATCCTGGGTCTCTCGTGAGCCATGGCAGAACCACGACAAGCCACCACGGAACCTCAAGGCCATGCTCTCGGAGGCCAAGGACACCTCCGAGCTCATGGTCGACCTGGCGTACGCCGCGCTCTTCTTCTCCGACGAGCGCATGGCCGACGAGGTCGACGAGCTCGAGGAGCGCCTGAGCGACCTCGTGCACGAGATGCGCGAGATCTGCGTGCTCGCCGGCGCGCTCGCCCGCGAAGCCGAGGAGATGTCGAGCGTGCTCCACGTCATCGTCGGCGATCGAGCGGATGGCGAACGCCGCCGTCGACGTGTCGCGCGTCGTGTCGCCACCGGCTCGGCATCCCTGCCGCCCTCGTCGCCGACCTCGCGGCGGCCGAGGAGGTCTCGCACCGGGTGCGCGTCCGCGAGGACTCGGCGCTCGCGCACCGGTCGCTCGCCGACGTCGAGCTGCCGGTCGAGGTGGGCATGCGCGTCGTCGCGATCCGCCGCGGCAAGGAGTGGATCATCGACCCCGACGGCGACGACACGCTCCTGCCCGACGACGTGCTGATCCTGCGAGGCCCGCCCGACGGGCATCGCCGAGCTGCGCGAGCTCGCCGGCGCGCCCGAGTGGCGCCGCCCGCCGATCTCGACGACGACCCGACGATCACCGACGGATCTCGACCGTGCGGTCGACGTGCTCGTCGAGATGAAGAACATCTCGGAGGTCGCGGTCGGCCTCGCCTACTCGGCGTTGCTCTTCAACGACCAGAGCCTCGCGGCCGAGGTGAACCACCTCGAGGACCGGCTCGACGAGATGCGCGAGCGGCTCGAGGTGTGGGTGCTCCGCGTCGGCCGCCGAGGAGCTCGATCCGTCGCCGCTGCGCGGCCTGCTGCACCTCGGCGGTGCGGCGGAGGAGATCGGCGACGCCGCGCAGCAGATGGTGTGGCTCGTCGAGGAGCAGGAGGAGATGCACCCGATCCTGCGCGTCGCGCTCGGCGACAGCCGACGAGGTGATCGCGCGGGTGCCGGTCGCCGCCGGCTCCGCGCTCGACGGCATGACGCTCGCCGAGGCGCAGCTCGAGCTCGAGACCGGCTTCTACCTGCTCGCCATCCGGCGTGCCGGGCGCTACTTCTACCGCCCGCGCGGGAACGTGCGGCTCGAGCGCCGGCGACGAGCTGATCGGCAGCGGCCCCGACGAGGGGCAGGCGAAGCTGGCCGAGCTCTGCGGGTACCGGATGCTCGAGGACGACGACACCGGCGAGATCGAGCTCGTCCCTCGCGTCCGACCGCACTGACGCCGCGACCCGGCCGAGCATGACCGCAGCCGCCGTCACGTCCAGACCCCGGGCGTCTCACCGCGACGAGGTCCGCGAGCGCGTCGAGCAAGGCCTGACGAACGACGCCGGCGACCGGACGAGCCGCACCTACGCGCGAGATCATCCGCGCCAACGTCTTCACGCGCTTCAACGCGATCCTCGGCACGATGCTCGCCGTCATCCTGGTGGTCGGGCAGATCCAGGACGCGACGTTCGGCATCATCCTCGTGGCGAACGCCGCTGATCGGGATCGTGCAGGAGATCCGCGCCAAGCGCACCCTCGACCGGCTCGCGGTGCTCGAGCGCGCCGAAGGCGCGCGTCGTGCGCGACCGGCGACGTCTCGCGAGATCGCCGTCGAGGAGGTCGTGCTCGACGACCTGCTGGAGCTGCGGACCGGCGACCAGGTGCCCGCCGACGGTGAGGTCCGCACCGCGGCCGGTCTCGAGATCGACGAGTCGCTGCTGACCGGTGAGGCCGACCCCGTCGACAAGGCGCCGGGCGACGGAGGTGCTGTCGGGCAGCTTCGTCGTGGCCGGCTCGGGCCGCGTGCAGGCGACGCGGGTCGGCGCCGATGCCTACGCCGCGCAAGCTCGCCGCCGAGGCGCGCCGGTTCACGCTCGTGCGCTCGGAGCTCGTCGAGGGCATCAACACGCTGCTGCGGTACATCCAGTACGCGCTGATCCCCATCTCGGCGCTGCTGCTCTGGCGCCAGCTCGGCAACAACGACGTCGACCGAGGCGCTCGTCGGCGTGGTCGCCGGCGTCGTCGGCATGGTCCCCGAGGGGCTCGTGCTGCTCACGAGCCTCGCGTTCGGCATCGCCGCGGTCACGCTGGCGCGCCGCAACGTGCTCGTGCAGGAGCTGCCCGCGGTCGAAGGCCTCGCGCGCGTCGACGTGGTGTGCCTCGACAAGACCGGCACGCTCACCGAGGGCGAGGTCGTGTTCGACGAGCTCGAGCCGGTCGGCGGCGACGACACGGCGAAGCGCGAGGAGGTCGGCAACGCGCTCGGCGCGCTCGCCGACGACGAGAACCGCAACGCGACGCTCGGTGCGATCGCCGCAGCGTTCCCGGCGCCGGGATGGCAGCGGACCGGGGCGACCCCGTTCTCCTCGGCGCGCAAGTGGAGCGCGGCGACCTTCGAGGGTCACGGCTCGTGGGTCATCGGCGCGCCCGAGATGGTGCTCGCGGACGTGGCGACCGACGACCCGGTGCGCGCGCGGGCCGACGAGCTCGCGGCCGAGGGCCGGCGCGTGCTGCTGCTCGCCCACGCCGATGCCGCGCTGTCGGGGGAGTCGCTGCCGGACGACCTGCAGCCCGCGGCGCTCGTGCTGCTCGAGGAGAAGATCCGGCCCGACGCCGCCGACACGCTGCGCTACTTCGAGGAGCAGGGCGTGGCGCTCAAGGTCATCTCGGGCGACAACCCGCGCACGGTCGCCGCGGTCGCGCGCCGCGTCGGGCTCGCCGACGCCGACACCGCGTACGACGCTCGCGAGCTGCCGGAGGACATCGAGGCGCTCGCCGACGTGCTCGAGGAGCACTCGGTCTTCGGGCGGGTCACCCCGCACCAGAAGCGGTCGATCGTCGCGGCGCTCCAGTCGCGAGGGCACGTCGTCGCGATGACCGGCGACGGCGTGAACGACGCCCTCGCGCTGAAGGACGCCGACATCGGCGTGGCGATGGGGTCGGGTGCCGCGGCGACGCGTGCGGTCGCGCAGCTCGTGCTGCTCGACGGCAAGTTCGCCACGATGCCCGGTGTCGTCGCCGAAGGCCGCCGGGTCATCGCGAACATCGAGCGGTCGGCGAACCTGTTCGTGACCAAGACCGTCTACGCGGCGCTGCTCGCCGTCGCGGTCGTGCTGACCGGCTGGAGGTATCCGTTCCTGCCCGCGCCACCTCACGATCGTGAGCACCTTCACCATCGGCGATCCCCGGCTTCTTCCTCGCGCTCGCGCCGAACACGCGGCGGTACATCCCCGGCTTCCTGACACGCGTGCTTCGGTTCTGCATCCCGGCGGGTCTCATCGGCTTCGCCGCGGCGTTCGTCACCTACGGGCTCGCCCGCTTCGAGGACGACCTGCCGCTCAAGGAGGCGCGCACGTCGGCGACGCTCGTCCTCGTTGCAGTCGGCCTGTGGGTGCTCGTGCTGCTCGCCCGACCGTTCAACTGGTGGAAGACGGTCCTCGTCGGCGACGATGGCCGGAGGCATGCTGTTGCTGCTCTCCTGATATCGAGCCTTGCGCGACTTCTACGCGCTTCGAGATCCCCGACACTCGGTCGCTCGGCCAGTGCGCGCTCATCGCCGGGGCAGCGATCGTCCTGCTCGAGATCGTGTGGCGTGCGTCGCCGCGTGATCGCCCGAAGACGCGACGTGGCCTAGGCGCGTCCTCGCGGACCGCTCAGACCACGGTCCCGACGAGCGAACCGACCAGCGCCGTCAGCGCCATCGCGAGGCCACCACCGACGATGACACGGAGCAGCGGCGCGGCCCATCGGTGCGCCGCCCAGGCGTCCCGCGACGGCACCGGTGATCCCGAGCACGACGAGCGCGACGACGGCGATCGCGGCGATGAGCGCATCGCCCGGATGCGAACACGAGGACCAGCAAGGGAACGGCGGCGCCGAGGGCGAAGCTGATCGCCGACACCGCCGCGGCTTGCCACGGTCGGGCCGGCACTGCGCCTGTCATGCCGAGCTCATCGCGAAGGTGCGCGTCGAGCGCGTCTGCACGCATGAGCGACTCTGCGACCTGGCGCGCGAGCGGTTGGTCGAGTCCGCGGGTGCGCGTAGATCTCGCTGAGCTCCTCGAGCTCGGAATCGGGAGCCGACGCCAGCTCTCGACGCTCTCGACGGATCTCGGCCTGCTCCGTGTCGCGTTGGCTGCTCACCGAGACGTACTCACCGGCTGCCATCGAGAGCGCGCCGGCAGCGAGCCCGGCGAGACCCGCGACCGCGATCGCACTGTTCGACGCGTCGGCCGACGCGACGCCGATCATGAGGCTCGCAGTGGAGACGATCCCGTCGTCGGCGCCGAGCACTGCGGCTCGGATCCATCCGGTCCGGGAGTAGCGGTGCCGCTCCCGATGGTGCCGCATCAGATCCAGTCGCGCTTCTTGAAGTACCAGAACATCGGGATGCCGATCAGCGCCATCACCCCGAAGACCACGAGGAACCCGAACTCCCAGTCGACCTCGGGCGCGTTGCTGAAGTTCATCCCGAGGATGCCGGTGATGAGGGTCGCGACGATGAAGATCGCGCCCCAGGCGGCGATCTTCTGCTGCGATCTGCTCAACCGGTTCGACGAGGCGGACAGCTCCGCGTCACGGAGCCCGGTGATCACATCGCGCTGGCTCTCGATGTACTCCGAGACGCGGATGGTGTGGTCGGCGAGGTCCTGGAAGTGGACGAGCGAGAGGTCGTCGATGCACGGCACCTCCTTGCGCACGACCTCGGCCGTGACGTCGCGCAGGGGCACGGCGGCGCGCCGGAACCGGATCAGCGCCTTCGCGAGCCTGAACACCCGCACGGAGCTCTCGTCACCGCGGAGTCGGGGTCTCCTGCGCGGAGGCCATGACGGCGTCCTCCGCGGCGTCGAGCTCGTCGTCGATCTGGTCCGTCACCACGAAGTAGCGGTCGACGATCACGTCGAGCATCGCCCAGAGGAGCATGCCCACCTCGGCCCGCTTGACGTGCGTGCGCTGCACGTCGAAGCGGCGCTCGACCTCGCCGACCGGCAGCGGTCCCGGGTCGCCGTCCTCGGGCGGCTGGTGCACGGTGATGACCCACCCCTTCCCGAAGACGATGTCGATCTCTCTCGTCTGGATCTGGAGGTCGACGAGCACGCAGTCGTAGACCGCGACGTGGAAGTGGTCGCCGTAGTGCTCGAGCTTCGTTCGTTGCCCGGCCTTCGCGATGTCCTCCTGCGCGAACTCACTCACCGCGAGTCCGTCGAGGAGGGCGCCGAGCGCGGGATCCTGCGCGTCATCGGTGTCGATCCAGATGATGCCGCTCTTCGGATCGAGTCGTTCCGCGACGGTGTGGACGTCGATCTCGTCGGGCGAGTCGATGTCGTGGCCGTAGCACCGCGCCCGTCATCACGGGCGTGAGCCTACGATGGCGGTCGCGCACAGAGGGGGAGACCCGACATGGCCGTCGACACCGCCGACATCACCGCCGAGCAGCTCCGCGAGCAGACCACTGCCTGGCTGCGTGAGAACCTGCCCGCAGGGTGGATGGACGCCATCGACGACGGCGATCGCGACGCGTGGACGCAGCTGCGCGGCGAGCTCGACTACGACGCGTGGTGCAAGCGCTTCGGTGAGGCCGGCTACGCGACGCCGACGTGGCCCGCGGAGTACGGCGCGGGGCTGTCGCTCACGCCCGACGCAGGCGAAGCACGTCAACGAGGTGCTGAACCACTACAAGGTGGCGCGACCGTTCAACATCATCGGCATCGGGATGGGTGGGCCGACGATCATCGCCTGCGGCACCGAGGAGCAGAAGCAGCGCTTCCTCCGTCCGCTCGCGACGAACGAGGAGATCTGGTGCCAGCTCTTCTCCGAGCCGAGCGCCGGCTCCGACGTCGCCGGGCTCTCGTCGCGTGCGGAGCGCGACGGCGACGAGTGGGTCGTCAACGGGCAGAAGGTGTGGACGACCCTCGCGCACATGTCGCGGTGGGGGATGCTCCTCGCCCGCACGAACCCCGAGGTGCCGAAGCACAAGGGCCTCTCGTACTTCGTGCTCGACATGCAGGCGCCGGGCGTCGAGGTGCGCCCGCTGGTGCAGATCACCGGCGATGCCGAGTTCAACGAGGTGTTCATGGAGGACGTGCGCATCCCCGACTCGATGCGCGTCGGCGACGAGGGCCAGGGCTGGCACGTCGCGATCACCACGCTCATGAACGAGCGGGTCGCGCTCTCCGGCGCGGGCTCGATCTCGGGCGACTCCGTCGGCGGGAGCCCCGTCGACAAGCTGATCGCCCGGCACCACCCGGTGACCGATCCGCTGCTGCGGCAGCGCCTCGCCCAGCTCTACATCGACGGGCGGCTCATCAAGATCAACAACCAGCGCGCCGGTGACAAGCGCAAGAGCGGCGGCGAGGTCGGGCCCGAGGGCTCGATCACGAAGCTCATGCAGGCCGAGTTCAACCAGCGGCTCCAGAAGGTCGCGGTCGACCTCGAAGGCGCGGCCGGCGCGGCCTGGGAGGGCAAGCCGCTCGGCAGCGAGGGCGCGCTCGGCTTCCTGAGCGACGTCGCCGACTCGTCGCGCGACATCGTGCGCGGGTTCCTGCGGGCGCAGGCGAACACGATCGAGGGCGGGACGTCCAACGTGATGCGCAACATCCTCGGCGAGCGCGTGCTCGGTCTCCCGAAGGAGCCCGACAACTCGCGCGACCTGCCCTGGAAGGACGTCCCCCGCTCGGCGTAGGGGCTCGCCCGCCGTGCGCTCCGGTCTCCGCCGGTTCCTCCGCCGCCGCGGCGCGTCGCAGGTCGACATCGACAACGCGGCACGCGGCGACTACCTCGCACTCCTCGTCCTCGACCGCGAGGTGCTGCCGGGAGAGCGTCGGTACACGCTCGCCGAGCTCGCCGAGCGGGGGAAGACCGACGTCGCGACCGCACGCGCGATCTGGCGCGCCATCGGGTTCCCGGACATCCCCGACGACCTCCCCGCGTTCACCGACGCCGACGTCGAAGGCGCTGCGCGCCTTCCTCGAGACGTTCCGGGACCCGTGGGTGCTCGGCTGGTCCCTCGACGTCGCCCTCGCGCAGGTCCGGGTCGTCAGCTCGTCGATGGCCCGCGCCGCCGACGCCGTCACCGACGACGTGGCCCGGTCGTTCCGTGCCGCACGCGAGGCAGGCATGTCCGACGAGGAGCTCGCGGAGCGGATCGCGCCACAGGTCGACTTCGACGCGATCGAAGAGCTGATCGACCACCTGTTCCGCTTGCAGCTGCGCTCCGCGTTCTGGCGCCGGCTCGCCGGGCACGTCTCCGGGCGGACCCGGTGTCGTCGAGGGCGGGGTCGGGTTCGTCGACCTGGTCGGCTACACCGCGCTCGCCGAAGAGCTCGAGGACGAGGAGCTCGTCGCGCTGCTGCAACGCTTCGGCGACGCTCGCACACGACACGGTCGTAGCGAGCGGCGGGCGCATCGTGAAGACGATCGGTGACGAGGTGATGTTCGTCACCGACACTGCGGCGACGGCGGCCGGCATCGCGGTGCACGCTCACGCGAGCGCACCTCGAGTGACGATCTGCTGCCGTTGACCCGAGCCGGCGTCGCGGCAGGCGCACTCGTGCTCCGGGAGGGTGACTACTTCGGCCCGGTGGTCAACCTCGCCGTCGCGGCTCACCGAGATCGCTCGTCCCGGGACCGTGCTCGCACCCGCCGAGGTCGGCGAGGTCCTCGGGCGGGATCCGAGGTTCGCGGTGCGGCGGATCTCGACGAAGCGGATCCGCGACATCGGCCGCGTCGAGGTGTGTGTGCTCAAGCGCGGCATCGCCGACGGCGCCGCAGCGCGCTCACGCAGCGGGTCGCGGGCGGGCGCCTTGCCCGACACCAGGTACCGGTTCACGATCCGGTCGACGCACCGGTTCCCCGTCGCGTAGCTGCCGTGGCCCGTGTTGTCGACGGTCAGCAACCGTGATCCGTCGATCCGGTCGTGCAGGTCCTTCGCACCGACGTAGGGCGTCGCAGGGTCGCGCGTGTTGCCGATGACGAGCACGGGCGGCGCGTCCGCGACGCGCACGTCGCCGACCTGCTCGTCGGCGTGCGGTTGGGGGAGCCGCGGGTCACACCCGGCGGGCCCGCTAGCCGAAGAGCGGCCCGAAGAACGGGAACTCCGCGGACGAGCTGGTCGTACGTCGCACGGAAGTCGTCGAACGACACGAGCGGTTCGGCGTCGTCGTCGCACACGATGACGCCGAGGACCTGCTGGAAGTTGGAGTACGTCCCGTCGTCCTGGCGACCCGCGTAGAGGTCGTTGAGGAGGAGGAGCGTCGAGCCGTCGTCGTGCTTCGCGGCCGACTGCAGCCCCTCCGCGAGGAACGGCCAGTCCTGGCGCGAGTACAGGGCCGCGACGAGCGCGGTGTAGAACTCCGACGACGCCGACCGTGCGCGCGCCGTCACCGCCGTCGATCCGCACCCCCTGCTCGAAGCGGGCCCGCAGCTGCTCGAGCGCGGTGCGCGGGTCGCCGCCCGAGTGGAAGACGCAGCTGCGATCCTTCGCGCAGTCGTCGAGGAACTCGTCGAGCGCCTGCTCGAAGCCGGCGGTGTTGTCGCGCTGCTCCTCGGTCATCGTCGACGACAGATCGACCGCCGAGTCGAGCACCAGCGCCCGGACGTTCTGCGGGAACTCCTGCGCGTAGAGCGCGCCGATCAGCGTCCCGTAGGAGTAGCCGACGTAGGTGAGCCGCTCGTCACCGACCGCGGCGCGGATCCGGTCGAGGTCGCGGGCGACGTTGCGGCTCCCGAGCCGGGCGAGGTAGTCGCCGTTCGTGTTGAGGCACTCGGCGACGAGGTCGACCGAGGACGCGGTGCCGTCGTAGAAGCCCGGCAGGTCGGCGGGTCCGTTGGGTGTCGGGTCCTCCGACCAGGCCCGCTCGAACGTGGCGTCGTCGACGCAGCGCACTGGCCGAGAGTCGCCGACGCCGCGGGGGTCGAAGGAGACGACGTCGAAGTACCGGCGCACCGACGCGGGCAGGAAGTCGGCCGTCTGGCGGAGCGTCTCGGTGCCGGCGTCGCCAGGCCCGCCGTAGTTGACGACGAGCGAACCGATGCGGTTCGCCCGGTCGTCGGCAGCGCCGACGTGTGAGCGCGAGGTCGATCGTGCCCGCCGCCGGGTCCGCGTAGTCGACCGGCACGGGCAACGTCGCGCACTGGAACCCACCGCCACAGCGCGTCCACTGGAGCGTGTCAGGCGTCACATCCGGCGCGTCCGCGCCGGTGGCCCCGGCCGGGACGAGCGGGACGAGGATCGTGCACGAGAGTGCGACGGCGAGGAGCACGCCGAGCGTGTGCGCGCGACGGCTCACGAAGCGTGACTCTACCGGTCGTCCGGGCCGATAACGTCGCGGGGGTGAACGAGTCACGCCACGAACCGGCGGATTTCGGACCGGTCGACCGCGCGGGCAACCCGCTCTGCGTGCTCACCGTGCACGCGCACCCTGACGACGAAGCGTCGAAGGGCAGCGCGACGATCGCGCGCTACCACGACGAGGGCGTGCGCGGCGTGCTCGTGTGCTGCACCGGCGGTGAGGCAGGCGACATCCTCAACCCGGCGATGGACACGCCCGAGGTGCGCGAGCGCCTGAGCGAGGTGCGCATGGAGGAGCTCGACGCGAGCGCGGCGGCGATCGGCTACGAAGCGGTCCACCTGCTCGGCTACCACGACTCCGGCATGCCCGACACGGAGACCAACGAACGGGTCGACAACTTCGCCGAACGCGCCCCTCGACGAGGCGGTCGGCCGTCTGGTGCGGATCATCCGCGCCGAGCGGCCGCAGGTCATCGTCACGTATGCCGACGACCGCAGCTTCTACCCGCACCCCGACCACATCCGCGTGCACGAGATCTCGGGGCCGGCGTTCGAGGCCGCGGGTGACCCCGACCGGTTTCCCGACGCGGGGCAGCCGTGGAGGCCGTCGAAGATGTACTACACGGGCTTCTCGCGCCGTCGGGTCCAGGCGATGCACGACGAGCTCCTGCGGCGCGGCGAGGAGAGCCCGTACACGCGCTGGTTCGAAGCTGACTTCCCCGACCACGACAGCCGGTTCACGACGTTCGTCGACGTCGGCGACTGGCTGCACGCCCGCCGCGAGTCGTTGCTCGCGCACCGCACGCAGGTCGACCCCGAAGGTCACTGGATGCGGCTCCCGGACGACGTGATCCGCGAGATCTTCCCGTGGGACGAGTTCATGCTCGCCGAGTCGAGGATCGGGCCCGTGCCGCCCCCCGAGACCGAGGACGACCTGTTCGCGGGCCTGCGCGCCGCCGAGCCCGTCGCTACGATCCCGCGTTCCAGCTGACGCACACGACCAGCACGAGTCCAACAGAGGGGGAGCGACCGGTGGCCAAGTACCTGACGCAGGAGTGGCTCGACGAGAGCCGTGAGCTCGCGAAGGATCAACCGGAGCGTGCGGGCGCGTCGGCGAAGATGCAGTACGTCGTGACCGGTGCTCCCGACGGCGACATCAAGTACTACTGGGTGCTCGAGAACGGGAAGCTGCTCGAGAGCCAGCTCGGCGAGATCGCCGACGCCGACTTCACGCTGACCTCGACCTTCGACGACTCCGTCGCGATCGCCAAGGGCGAGCTCGACGCGAACGCCGCGTTCATGCAGGGGAAGATGAAGGTCACCGGGAACATGGGCAAGCTGATGCAGCTCATGCCGCTCACGATGTCGCCGGAGTACCAGGCGCTCGGGGAGAAGATCCGCGCCATCACCGAGTTCTAGAGCGGAGTTCTGAGCGGAGTTCTGGAGCGGAGCTCGATCGGAGCGCTAGGATCGCCTCCGAGCCGGAGGCGGTGCACCCGGAACGCGCGGTGCGCGACCGCGCCGGCCTTGGCGTAGAACGGCACGGGCGCGACCCACGAGATCTCGGCGTCGTCGACGCCGAACCGGTCGCCGACGTCGGCCGCGAGCGCGGCGAGGACCGCGTGGCCGGTGCCGCCGTGGCGACACGCGGGGTCGGTGGCCATCGGCCCGATCCAGGTGTGACGGTTGACCGAGTGCGCGCCGAACACGATCGTCTCGCCCGCGGCGTCACGGGCCGCGAACGTCGTGCCCCGCTCGATGCCTCGTGCCACCTCGTCCTCCCAGTCCGGGAACTCGCGGCGCGCGAGCTCGATCGCCCCCGCGCCCGTCTCACGCTCGACGACGACACCCGCCGGTGGCGCGGCGCGGTACGCCGTCGACAGCCACATGTTGAGTCCGTGGTCGTAGGCCTCGAAGCCCAGCGACTGGAAGAACGCGAGCGCGGCGGTGTTCGAGAGGTCGACACCGGGCCAGACGTAGCGCGGCGCGAGGTTGCCGGTGTGCAGCTCGGACACGCCGTCGGCCCGACCGCGGGCGACCAGGTCCTCGACGAGCGCCCGGCCGAGCCCCGTCCGCTGGTGCTCGGGCGCGACCGCCAGCAGCGAGATCCAGCCCACCTTCACGCCACCGAAGTCGCGGATGAGGAACACGATCGCGGCGTCGTCGGTGCCCACGACCTCACCCTCGGGCCCGTAGCAGCACGCCTCGAGATCGTCGGGCGTGAGCTGCTCGTCGGGCATCGCACGCGCGCAGAGCGCGGCGAGCCCGTCGGGTTCGAGGTCGCGCGCCACCGGAGCCGGCCGGGCTCAGTGCGCGCGCTGGAGCTCGCGCAGCTCGCGGAAGCCGATGAGCGTCGCGCCGGCGCGCTGGACGAGGCTGACGAGCGAGCGGTCGTTGCACAGCCACGCGTGGTCTTCGACGCGCCCGGCCCAATCGGGGTGCGAGGCGCGGAGCTCGTCGGTGTCGACCGCCGGGTGCAGGTACACCTCGGTGACGCCCGGCCGGAGCTCGTGCAACGTGCGCTCCATCACGCGACGTCCGCCGACGCCCGTGTAGTACACGAAGTGGTCGGGGAAGACGACGCCTTCGGCCGCGGCGAGGTCGCGGTACGGGAAGCCGATCATCGACTCGGCCCCCGCGGGGCCCATGCGCAGCGGGAGTCCGAAGTCGACCGCGAGCTCGAGGTACACGTCGAAGAAGTCGGCGCGCAGCTGCAACGTGCCCATGTGGCTGTCGAGGTGGCTCACGTCGAAGCCCCAGAGGATCGCCCGCTCGACCTGGGCGCGGCACTCCCGCCGCACCTCCTCCATGTCGGCGTGGTCCCACGTGTCCTCGATCGTGCGCGGGAACCCGCCGTCGCCGTCGAGCAGGCTCGGGGCCTGGGTGATCGGCCCCCAGCGGTACGTCTCCCACTCCGCGTTCAACGTCAGGTGCACGCCCACGTCCTCTCCGCGCCAGCTCGACGCGGCGTCGCGCGCCCAGGGGCACGGGACCATGAGCGACGCGCTCGTGCCGACGCCGTTGCGGAGTGCGTCGTAGACCGCGACGTTGGCGGCTCGCGACGACCCGAGATCGTCGCAGTTGACGATCAGCAGCTTGGCGTCGGGCGCATGCCCGAGTCGTTCCGCGAGCGTGGGGGTCGCGGCCACGGGCTGGGCTAGGACAGCCGCTCGAGCACGGTGCCCGTGCCGAGGCCTCCGCCGCAGCACATCGTGACGAGCGCGAGCTCGCCGTCGGTGCGCTCCAGCTCGTGCAGCGCGGTCGTGACCAGCCGGGCACCCGTCGCGCCGACGGGGTGACCGATCGCGATCGCGCCGCCGTTCGGGTTCACGTGCGCCATGTCGGGGTGGAGCTCGCGCTCCCACGCCAGCACGACCGACGCGAAGGCCTCGTTGATCTCGATCGGTGTCGAAGTCGCCGATCGCCAGGTCGTTGCGCTCGAGCATCCGGTGCGTCGCGTCGATGGGACCGGTCAGCATCATCACCGGGTCGACGCCGACCAGGCACTGGTCGACGATGCGGGCGCGGGGCGTGACGCCGAGCTCGCGGGCGCGTCCCGCCGTCGTGAGCACGACCGCCGCCGCACCGTCGGTGATCTGGGACGAGGTGCCGGCGGTGTGCACGCCATCCTCACGCGCGACGGGCTTGAGCTTCGCGAGCGCCTCGAGCGAGGTCTCGCGCAGGCCCTCGTCGCGGGCGACGTGGTGCGTGGTGCCCACGGGCTTGCCGTCGTCGTCGAGGTCGGGGGCGTCGAGCGGGAGCACCTCGGGGTCGAACCGCCCCTCCTGCCACGCGGTCGCAGCCCGCTCCTGCGACTGCAGCCCGAACCGGTCGCAGTCGTCGCGGGTGATGCCCCACTTGTCGGCGATGCGCTCGGCCGCTTCGAACTGGGTCGCGTACTCGTACTGCTCGAAGTAGCTCTTCGGGATCGGTCGCCCGGGCCCGGCCTGCACCGCGGCGCCCAACGGCACCCGGCTCATCGACTCGACGCCGCAGCCGAGCGCGCTGTCGACGACTCCCGCGGCGACGAGCGCGGCGGCGAGGTTCGTGGCCTGCTGGGACGACCCGCACTGCGCGTCGACGGTCGTGGCCGCCACCGAGATGGGCAGGCCGGCCGCGAGCCACGCCGTGCGCGCGATGTCGAACGTCTGCTCACCGGTCTGGCGACACACAGCCGCCGACGACCTGACCGATCGCGTCGGGCGCGATGCCCGATCGCTCGACGGCCTCGCGTTGGATCGTGCCCAGGAGGTCGGCCGGATGCATCGTCGCCAGGCCACCGTTGCGGCGACCCAGTGGCGACCGGACCGCGGAGACGATGACGACGTCGTTGTCGGTGAGCGCGCGCACGATTCGGATGGTACTGCCCTCTACGCTGACTGCATGCGGCCCCGCTTCGCGCTCGTCGGCGCGCTCGCGTGCCTGCTCGCGATCAGCGCGGCCTGCAGCGGCGGCGGTGACGACGAGTCGGCGCCGGAGCGCTCCGCGGACGAGCCGGTCCAGCTCGGCCAGCAGGGGCCGGGGTGCGACAACATCGTCGCGAGCGAAGCCCGTCGGTTCCGCCGCCCGACGGAGCACCTCATCTACCTCACCGACGCGGTCGCCGAGGCGAACCCGTGCTACGACAAGATCACGTTCACGTTCGACCCCGGCGACGGCGACGGGCTGCCGCCCGGCTACGTCGTCGAGTACCGCAAGCCACCGTTCGTGGAGGGCATCACCACGAGCGCGGAGGGCTTCGACCCCGCGAAGGCGTACCTCTACATCGAGCTGCAGCCGACGTCGACGGTCGACCGGCGCTTCTCGGGTTCGGGTCGCCTGATGTACAGGGGGAACCAGCGCCTCGCACTCGACAAGAAGATCCGTCACGCGAACATCGTGGAGTGGGTGAAGGACTACGAGGACGCGACTCCTGAAGACCCGCTCGACGACAAGATCATCTGGATCATCGGTATGGACGAGAAGCGACCGTTCACGGTCGACGGCTCCTCACAGGGCGCTCCGCACGTCAACGTGCTGGTGATGCACTAGCACGACGCGCGGGCTGCGCGTCAGGTGACGAGCACGATCTTGCCGAGCTTGCCGCCGGCCACGAAGTGGTCGTACGCGGCGACGGCGTCGGCCATCGGGTACCGAGCGGCCACCGGGACGCGCACCGCGCCCGAGGCCAGCAGGGGCAGCACCGACTGCTCGACGCCACGCGCCGCGAGCGCCTTGCCCTCGAGCGGGCGGGATCGCAGCGTCGAGGCGAGGATCCGGCCACGCGTCGCCATCAGCTGCAGCAGGTTGACCTCCGCCTTCGCGCCACCCCCGACGCCGATCACCACGACCCGGCCGCCGGTGGCGAGCGCGTCGAGGTCGGCGGGCAGGTTCGGCGCACCGATGAGCTCCAGCACCACGTCGTAGGGACCGCGGTCGGCGAACGCGTCGGGCGCGCACACCTCGACCACGCCCGCGGCACCGCCGATCTCCGCCACGTCGGGCCGCAACGCCTCGTTGCGCACGGTGGCCACGACCCGAGCGCCCGTTCGCGCCGCGAGCTGCACTCCTGCGATCCCGACGCCACCGGCCGCGCCGTGGACGAGGACGCGCTCACCGACCGCGAGCGCGCACTGGCTGAACAGTGCGTCGTGCGCCGTGGTGAACACCTCCGGGAAGCCTCCGGCCTCGGGCCAGCTCAGCCCCTCGGGCACGGGCATCGCGACACGCTCGTGGACGAGTGCGAGCTCGGCCTGCGCGCCGCCACCCACGACCGCCATGACGTGGTCACCGACGGCGAAGCGCGTGACTGCAGGCCCGATCGCAAGGACCTCGCCCGCGAGCTCGAGGCCGGGGATGTCCGCCGGCGCGTCCGTCGGCGCGGCGTAGAGCCCGCGACGCTGCAGCATGTCGGCGCCGTTCAGGCCGGCCGCGCGCACCCCGACGAGCAGCTCGCCCTTGCCGGGCTCGGGATCGGGGCGCTCGGCCCACGAGAGGTCGCCGTCGACGACCGTGACTGCGTCCACGGCGGGCAGCGTACGGCGCGATCAGCGCTCGACCGCCACACGACCCACGGCGGAGAGCACGACCCCTCTCGGTCCCACGATCACGCCCCACCGCGCCGCCGGGGCGTCACCCAGCTCACGCGTCAGCATCACGGCGCGGCTCGGCACGAACTGGCGCGTGCACGGGAACGGCGTCGCGAGACCCGTCCGGCACGGGACCGCGTCGTGGCTCGGTTCGAGCACCAGCTCGTCCCACTCGCCGGGCAGCAGCCCGCTGTCGCGCAGCACCTGCCGAGCGGCGGCGGCCGCATCGCCCTCGGCGGGCGGCGCGCCACCGACGTCGGCGACGAACTGCACGTCAGGCACCGCGCACCCTTCGGGCGCGTCGGGCGCGGCGCAGATCGTGGCGCGATCGCCGGCGGGACCGAGCAGCGGCGCGCTGTTCAGGTACTGCACGTACCACACGCTCGGGGCACGCGTGAGGTACAGGGTCTGCAGCTCGTCTTCCGCCTCCCACCCTTCGGGCGTCCGCTCCACCTCGCCCGTGATGCCGAACGCGGCGACGGCCCGCTCCACCGCGGCGCGGTCGAGGGGCAGCGGCCGCGTGTCGGGTCGCTCGCCGCCGCGGAGCCCCGAGGGTGCGGCGACGAGCAGCAGCGCGACACCCACGACGGTGAGCACTCCTGCGGTGCCCCGGATCCGGTCGATCGCCGGATGTGCCATCGCGTCCCTCCCTCGTCGAGAAGGGTTCTCCGGCCGGCGTCGGCGTCCTCGCTGGATACGGTACGCGCGTGTCCTCGCGTCCGGAAGTGGCAGGCCCCGTCGCCTTCCTCGACGACGACGGCAACCAGGTGCTGCTCGACGAGGACGACGCCCGCTCGTTCGTGGCCCTCACCGGCGGGCTCGAGGACGCGACCGTGTCGGCGTGTCCCGAGTGCGCGGCCCGTGTGCTCGCCTGTGTGGCCGTCGTCGATCTCCTCGACGACGCACCGCCGCATCCTCGTGCGCGCGACCTCCTCGAGCTGGCGGATGACGCGCCGACGCTGCACCTCTACGTGGTCGACCTGCTCGCGACGTGCCGCCACGGGGCCTGGCGCGACCCCGGGTACGCCGAGTGGCGGGAGGCGATCGCCGACGTGCTCGACGACGATCGCGGGCCGCGCTAGCTCAGAGCTCCTCGCACCGACCTGCTACCGGTCGATGCGCGGTCGCTTGAACTCGTTGAGCCGGGTCCAGCCGAGGAGCTCCACGGTCCGCTCGAGGTCGTCGACGCGGCCGCGCTCCATGAACCGCACGAACGCCGCGTCCTCACCGTCGATGAACGTCGGGACACCCCACACGCCCCACCGTTCGACCGCCTCGGCGTGCTCGCGCTGGAGCACGGCGAGCGGTCGGCCGCTCGCGACCTCGGTCGCCACGGCGTCGGCATCGAGCCCCACGGTCGTCACGGCATCGCGCACGACGCTCTCCTCGTCGAGCTTGAGCCCCTTGTCGTGGCGCGCCGCGAACAGCGCCAGGTGGGCCTCGTCGAACTGCTCGCGGGAAGGCGTCGCGCACCGCGAGCCCGTACAGGAGTGCGAGGACGCCGCTCGCGAGCGGGTCGCGGTCCCAGGCCGGCACGTCGCCCTCTTCCACGTGGGCCTGCGCGAGCGAGAACGGCACGTAGCGGAACTCGTAGTCGGCCCCTTCGCGGATCGCGTTGATGGCCGCCGCGTTGCCGTTGTACGCGAACGGGCAGAGGTAGTCGAACGTGACGGCGAGCGATCGGGTCATGCGTGCCTCCCTCGGATGCCCCCAACGCTACCGCCGCTTCGATGCTCCCTCGACGAAGCGACGGGCGGCCGGGGCGAGCGCGAGGCCGAGCGCGGCGCCCGCGAGCACGTCGGACGCGTGGTGCATGCGCACGTAGACGCGGCTGCCTGCCACGAGCGCGGCGAGCGCGAACCAGGCCGGTGCAGTCGCGCGCCCCTTGCCGAGCACCGCGGCGCACATGAACGCGGTCGCGGCGTGTCCCGACGGGAACGACGTGGTGATCGGGCGGCGCATGCCGTAGGGGAGCGGCGCGTCGTGCTCGAAGTGCTCCGACGGGCGGACGCGGCGGAACAGCGACTTCACGCCGACGTTGGTGATCAGCGACTCGACGCCGAGCGCGGCGCTGAAGCGCAGTGCGAGCTTCGGGTCGCGCCGCAGCAGAGCCGCGACGACGCCGGCGCCGTGCCACAGCATCCCGTGGTCGGCCGCGCTCGAGAGCGAGTAGAAGACCCGGTCGAGCGCCGGGTTGCGGTACCGCTCGAGCGACTTGTCGACCGCCTCGTCGAACGCGGTGACGCGCTCCCCGAACCCGCTCATCCCGCCAGTGTGGCCGATGTGCGGGCCCGTCAGGCGTTGGCGAGGGGCAGCGCGGGCTCGATGACCGTGCCCGGGCCGCGCAGCTCCGCGGCCTGCTCCGGGTCGCCGCCGAACGACGGGCAGTACGCCTTGAACGAGCAGAACTCGCACAGGCGACTCGGGTGGGGGCGGAAGTCGTCACGGGCGCACGCCCGCTCGATCGCCGTCCACAGCGCGGTCGTCTTGCGGGCGACGCCGCGCACCGACTGCTCGGTGGGCGTGGCGATGATCGCCTCGGGCTTCGACAGGTACAGCAGCTGCACGCGTGCGGGGCGCCGCCCGAGCATCTGCTCGCACAGCAGCGCGTACGTGTGGACGCCGCCGAGGCTCTTGCTCTCGAACAGCTCCGACGGCACGCGGCCCGTCTTGTAGTCGGTGACGACGAGCTCGCCGTCGGCGTCGAGCTCGAGGCGGTCGATGATGCCGCGCAGCCGGACCGGACCGATCTCGGCCTGCAGCTTCAGCTCGAGGCCGATCGGGTGCACGGTGGTGGGGTCTTCCAGCTCGAAGTAGCGGCGCACGAGCGCCTCCGCGTCGAGGTGGAAGAGCGCCCAGTCGTCGTCGCTCAGCTCGAGGCCGGCGAACTCGGGGTGCTCGGCCAGCTCGGCGCGCGCCCGGTCGAGGTCGGCGAGCGCCGCGTCGACCGTGCGGTCGTCGGCCGGCCGGCACATGAGCAGCTCGAGCGCCCGGTGCACGAGCGTGCCCTTGGATGCCCACGGCGAGGGTGGCTCCGGCAGGCGGTCGAGGTACGAGAAGCGGAACGCGAGGGGGCACTCCTTGAACGACGAGACCGAGCTCGGCGACAGCGAATACGGGAGTGCGCGACCCATCACTCGCACGGTACCGCCGGGGTGTGACAACCCAGCGGATGGCGTCGCTCGCTGTGGGGCGGGGTACCCGCCCCACGGGCGCTCGCTTCGCGTGCGGATCTGGCCGGGGACGTACTCTCCGGCCCATGAAGGTGGACGGAGGCATCCCGGCGGCGGGGATCGACGAGGTCGTCCGGGTGGCGAAGGAGCTCGAGGAGGTGGGCTACGACGGCGGCCTCTCCGCCGAGACGAACCACGACCCCTTCTTCCCGCTGCTCGTGGCCGCGGAGCACACCGAGTCGCTCGACCTCGGCACGGGCATCGCGGTGGCGTTCGCCCGCAGCCCGATGACGCTCGCCAACATCGGCTACGACCTGCAGGCGTTCTCGAAGGGGCGGTTCCGCCTCGGGCTCGGCAGCCAGATCAAGCCGCACATCGAGAAGCGGTTCTCGATGCCGTGGTCCCATCCCGCCGCGCGATGCGGGAGCTGATCCTGGCGGTGCGGGCGATCTGGGACTGCTGGAACCACGCCACGTTGCTCGACTTCCGCGGCGAGTTCTACCGGCACACGCTCATGACGCCCTTCTTCGATCCGGGGCCGAACCCGTTCGGTGACCCGACGATCCAGCTCGCGGCCGTCGGCGAGCTGATGACCGAGGTCGCGGGCGAGGTCGCCGACGGCGTCATCCTCCACGCGTTCACCACCGAGCGGTACGTGCGGGAGGTGACGCTCCCGGCGCTCGAGCGCGGCTTCGCGAAGGCCGGCAAGACCCGGGCCGACTTCGAGATCTCGGGGCCGATGTTCGTGGTGTCGGGCACCGACGACGAGGAGCTCGAGCGCGCGATGCGCGGCACCCGCGAGCAGATCGCGTTCTACGGGTCCACGCCCGCATACCGCGGCGTCCTCGAGCTGCACGGCTGGGGTGACCTCCAGGACGACCTCAACCGACTGTCGAAGCGCGGCGAGTGGCAGGCGATGGGCGACCTGATCACCGAGGACGTCCTCGACGCGTTCGCGGTCGTCGCCGCGCCGGAGGACCTGCCTGCCGCGATGCTCGCCCGCTACGACGGCATCGTCGACCGGCTCCAGTTCTACGCGCCGTACCGGAGCGACCCGGAGCGCTGGAAGCAGGTGCTCGCGGGCTTCCGCGCGTGACCCAGCCGGAGCCCACCCAGCCGGAGCCCACGCAGCTGGAGCCCACGGAGCTGGAGATGGTCGTGGAGATCCCGAAGGGGTCCCGCAACAAGTACGAGGTCGACCACAGCGACAGGTGACCTCTGGCTCGACCGCACCCTCTTCACCGCCACGCAGTACCCGGCCGACTACGGCTTCGTCCCCGACACGCTCGCCGAGGACGGCGACCCGCTCGACGTGCTCGTGCTCCTCGACGAGCCGACGTTCCCCGGCTGCCACGTGATGGTCCGCCCGATCGGCGTCTTCCGCATGCGGGACGAGGCCGGGGGCGACGACAAGGTCCTCGCGGTCCCCGCGAAGGACCCGCGCTACGCGGGGCTGCGCGACCTCGGCGACGTGCGCACGTTCCTGCCGTTCCTCCTCGACGAGATCGAGCACTTCTTCGCGGTCTACAAGGAGGTCGAGCCGGGCAAGGACACCGAGCCCGGCCACTGGGAGGACGCGGCCGCCGCCGTGCGGATCGTCGCGGAGTCCCGAGCCCGATTCTCCTAGCGCAGGTGCCGCCCCCACGTGGGCGCGGGATCGCCGGCGGGTCTCAGGCCCGCTTCAGGTTGGGATCGGCACACTGCGACGCATGACCGACGAGAGCGCCGGCGACGCATCGCCGAGCAACGACGAGACCGAACCGATCGACCCTGCCCGTCCGGCCGAGGACGACGCGCCCGACTCCGCCCAGCCCCCCAACGGCGGCGCGTCGGCCCGGCCGGACGGTGCGGGGGTGAGCATCCCGAGCTGGCTCGCCGCCGGCCTCGTGGTCCTGCTCGGCTTCGTGCTCGCGTGTGTCGGCTTCGCCATCGGGCGGGCGACGGCCCCCGAGGACGACGGCGGCTTCCGGCGCATCGTCGCGACCGAGGGCGGACGGGGCGGCGAGTCCCGCACGTTCCCGATCCCCGGCGGCCCCGGCGGCCTGCCCGGCTTCCCGGGCGAGCAGGGCGGTCAGGGTCGCGGTGGTGAGGAAGACGGCGGCGGCCGTGGCCCCTGCGTGTTCCCCGGCGGACCCGACCGGACGTACCCCGGTGACGACGACTCCGGCGACGAGCGCGGCAGCGACGACGGCAGCGACTCGGGTGACGACTCCGACACGCCCGCACCGCCGGAGCTGCCCGGCACCTGAGTCACGTACGATCGCTCCCGCCGATACGACGGGGGGAGACGCGGATGGCGGATCGAACGCTCGGTGACGTCGCGACGAAGGTCCTGTTCGAGAACGACAAGGTGCGGGTCTGGGAGCTCGACCTCGCGCCCGGCGAGTCGACCGACGTGCACGAGCACACGCTCGACTACGTCCTGATCCAGCTCGAGGGCGACAAGATCGCCGGCATCTTCGAAGAGGACACCAAGGGCGGCTACCCGCCCGGCACGGTCGAAGGCGACGTCGCGCCCGGCAGCGTCATCTACATCGAGAAGGGCGGCATCGAGACCGCCAAGAACACCGGCACCCAGCGGTACCGCGAGATCCTCGTCGAGCTGAAGGAGTGAGCGTCCGCGGGCCGGGTACCCCGGCACGCAGCGAACGACTCATGAGGGCGGATTGAGCACCGGGCCCGACCTGGGGCCGCTCACGGGGCTGCGCGTCCTCGAGGTCGCGACGATGTTCGCGGCACCGCAGGTCGCGACGATGCTGGCCGACCTCGGCGCCGACGTCGTCAAGGTCGAGCCGCCCGCCGGCGATCCGATGCGCGCGATGGGGCAGCGCCGGGGTGGGCGCTCCGTCGCGTGGGAGGCGATCGGTCGCAACAAGCGCTCCATCGCCCTCGACCTCGATGCCGACGGTGACGACGGTGACGACCGGGACACGTTCGCGGCGCTCGTCGCGCGCGGCCGACGTGCTCGTCGAGAACCTGCCCGAGCCCGTGCGGACGCGCTGGGGATGCGACGTCCCGCAGCTCGAGGCGCTGAACGATCGGCTCGTCGTCGTGAGCGTGAGCGCCTACGGCCGCAGCGGTCCGTACGCCGACCGTCCCGGTGCCGGCACGCTCGCCGAGGCCCACGCCGGGCTCACGCACATGACCGGCGAGGCCGACGGACCACCGACGCTCGCGTCCGTCGCGATCGGCGACACGCTGACCGCGTTCGCCGGGGTCATCGGTGCGATCGCCGCGTGCTGGTCGCGAGACGCCCGCTCGGGTCCGGGCCGCCATGTCGACGTGAGCATGTACGAGCCCGTGCTCGCGATCATGGGCAGCACGATCGCGGGATGGGACACCGAGAGCGCGCCGCCGGCACGCTCGGGCAGCCGCGTGCACGGGGCGCGCCCCGCAACGTGTACCGGACGCGCGACGACCGCTACGTCGCGGTCTCCGGCACCACCGACGCGCAGGTCGCCCGCCTGCTGCCGCTGCTCGGGCAGGACACCGAGGACGCACGGCGCCGGTTCGGTCGCGCCGCCGATCGTGCGAGCGCCGCCGACGAGCTCGACGGCCTCGTCGCCGACTGGATCGCGGCACGGGACCGCGACGACGGTCGTCACCGCGCTGCTCGACGCGCGCATCCCGGTCAGTCCGGTGAACGACGTCCGTGATGTCGTGACGGACGCACAGGTGCTCGCCCGCGAGAGCCTGGTCGCGATCGGTGATGCCGACCCGGTCACGGTGCCCGCGCCGCTCCCGCGCGTGTCCGGGTCGCGCCGTGCTCCGCGCCCGGCACCGGCGCTCGACGGCGACCGCGACGCCGTGCTCGACGACTGGCTCGCCTGAACATCCCGCCCCGATCGGGCGCCCGATCAGTCGCCGCGGATCGTCGACCGGGGGAGCCGGCCGTCGACGTCGGTGAACCCGTAGTCCTCCGACAGCGACAGCGTGGTCACGGCGGTGCCCGACCGTGCGTGGGCGTGGGCGTCGGCCGCGAGCGCGACGACGCCTCGTCCGACGAAGCGCGGGGTCTCGGCGTCGGCGAGGTCGAACGTGCCTTCCCCCGCGAGGTCGAGGACGGCTCGCCCGTCGTCGGTGCGGCGGGCACCGAGCTCGACGATCTCCGTGCGGACGAGCCCGGGCCACAGCGACACGACCGTGACGTTCGTGTCGTCGAGCTCGTGCGCCATGTCCGCCGTCATCTTGTCGACCGCGGCCTTGCCGATGCCGTAGAGCACGTTGTGCGCGTACTGCGTCGAGCCCGAGGACGACACGTTCGCGATGAGCGCTGCGTCCGATTCGAGCAGCAGCGGCGTCGCGAGGACCGCGGCCACGTAGTGCGACCGGGCGCCGATGCCGATCACCTGGTCCCACTCTGCGGGTGGGATCTCCCAGTACCGCTTCCCGAGCCATGGCGCGAGGTCGATCGCCGAGTAGACGTTGTTCACGAGCACGTCGAGGCGACCCTGCTCGGTGCGCACACGCTCGAACAGCGCCGCGACCGCATCGTCGTCGTGGTGGTCGCACACGACCCCTGTCGCGCGGCCGCCCAGCGCCTCGACCTCGGCGACGGTCTCACCCAGCGTGCCGGGGATCGGGCCGGGCTCGACCGTGCGCGCGGTCACGTAGACCGTTGCGCCCGCAGCACCCAGCTCGAGCGCGATGCCCTTGCCGATGCCCCGGCTCGCGCCGGTGACGATCGCGACGCGTCCGGCGAGCGGCCGGTCGGTGCCCTGCTTGGCGTCTTCGTCCACGGCTCGACATCATGGCGCGATGGCCGACACGGCGCCCGACGAGGCCGGCGACGCGGACGACGTCCGAGCGGCGAACGCGGCCTTCTACGCGGCGTTCGAGTCGCGTGACCTCGATGCGATGTCGGCCGTGTGGGAGCACTCCGACCGCGCCACGGTGACGCACCCGGGCTGGCCGCCGTTGCGGGGCTGGGCGCGCATCGTGGGCTCGTGGGAGGCGATCTTCGCCAACACGGCGTACATCCAGTTCGTGCTCACCGACGAGGTCGTCACCGTCGTCGGCGACGCGGCATGGGTGACGCTCGACGAGAACCTGCTGCAGTCGGTCGGTGTCCCGGCCGCAGGTGCCGAGACCGACGAGCTGTCGGGCGCGCGCATCGCGGCGCTCAACGTGTTCGCCCGGGACGGTGACGGCGGCGGGTCGGGATGGCGCCTCGTCGTGCACCACGGGTCGCCGGTGTCGGCGCCCGCAGACTTCCAGATCTGAGTCGGGAGGTCTGACGCCTCAGGCCGTGCTGGCGGCGATGAACGCCTCGAGCGCGGGACCGCTCTCGAAGCTGCTGATGAGCGCGTAGCGCGTCGAGTCGCCGGGGTGGCACACGACGTGCCACAGCCGTTGCGTGTCGACCACGAACCGCGAGCCCCGGTGCAGCGGGATGTGCACCTCGGTGCTCGGGTCGGGGAGCCCGTCGGGGCCCTGCTCCATCAGGATCATGAACGAGTCGGGGAAGTCGGTGAGCTCGATCCACTGCCGCACGACCCAGCCCTCGCTGTCGGGGTTGAACCGGTTGTTGTCGTCACGGTGGATGCTGCGCAGCGCGTCCTCGTAGCCCTGAGGCTCGAGCCGGATCGTGCGCACGCGCCCGAAGTCGGCACCGACGCTCTCGACCTCGCGCACCAGCGTGGGGCACTGCGGCGCGTTGGAGGTCCACTGCCCGCCCTTGTCGGGGCGCTCGTCACCGGGCTTCCAGAAGCCGCGGCAGTCGAGCTCGCCGTCGGCGGTGGCGATCGGAGCGAAGTTCGTGTCGCCGCCGCTCTTCCAGTCCATGTACTCGAGCGAGAGGTACTCCTGCTCGGGGACGGGGGGATCGAGGTCGCGCAGGATGACGTAGCCGTGCTCGGCGAGCGCGTCGAGGCGCGTGTGGGGTGTGTCGAGCGGGATGTCGGTGGACCAGTGCGGCAGCTTCAGGTACTCGGCGACGTTGGTCGTCATCACGCCAAGTGTACGAAGCACCGGGCGCTCAGCACGACAGGGCCCTAGGGTCCGAATCCATGACGGGGCGCATGGAGGACAAGGTCGCGATCGTCACCGGCTCGACGCGCGGCATCGGGCGGGCGACCGCGCTGCGCTTCGCCGAGGAGGGCGCCCGGGTGATCGTCACGGGCCGCACCGACGAGGCCGGCCGCGCGGCGGAGCAGGAGATCCGCGCCGCGGGGGGCGAAGCGACCTTCGTCCGCACCGACCTCGCGAACGAGGACGACGTGATCGCGATGGTGGACGCCGCGGTCTCGCGCTACGGCAAGGTCACGACGCTGGTGAACAACGCGGCACCCACCGAGCTCATGGGCCCGGGCCGCCTCGACCGGCGCGTCACCGAGCTCGAGAACGACGCGTGGGACTCGATCATGCTGGTCGCGCTCAAGGCCGTCGTGTGGGCGTGCAAGTACACGATCCCGCGGATGGCCGAGGCGGGCGGCGGCGCGATCGTCAACATCTCGTCCGCCGCGTCGCTGCTCGGCACGCCGGGGCTCGACACGTACACGGCGGCGAAGGGCGCGCTGAACACGCTGACGCGCTCGATGGCCGTCGAGTACGCGGCCGACGGCATCCGCTCGAACTGCATCGTGTCGGGGATGGTGCTGACGAGCGAAGGCGCGTTCAAGATGATGGAGGACCCCGTGATCGGCGGGGCAACGAAGGCGATGCACCTCACGCGCCTCGGGCTCCCGATCGACATCGCCAACGCCGCGCTGTTCCTCGCGTCCGACGAGTCGGCGTTCGTGACCGGTGCGGTGATCCCCGTCGACGGTGGCGTCACCGCGCGCATGCCGGTCCCCGACATCTCGGCGGCCGACCTCGACCTGGACGGCTGACTCCGGGCTGAGGCGCGCTCCGACGCGCCTCGGTACGCTCGCGACGACCGGCGGGCGAGGGATGGGGGCACCGATGGCCAGCGACGCTGGGTTCATCTCGCGAGTGCGGGATCTGTTCGGGGGTGCGGACGACACGGAAGCGGGCGTCGACACGGAAGCGGTCGTCGACACGGAAGCGACGGACCGCGGCGGCGACCTCGCTGAGCGTGGCGGCGACGGCGGCGAGGGGCTCGACACCGAACCGCTCCAGGGCGAGTGGACGGAACCCGGGCTCGACCCCAACGGCCTGGTCGTCGATCCCGCGGACACGCCGCCCGACCCTCCGGATCCGGAACCCGATGGTGGCTTCGGGACGGGCGCGAGCGGGCCGATCCTCGGGCAGCCGATCTCCGATGCGGTCACCATGGGGCCCGACCTCACCGCGACCGACGACTCGGTCGCGGACGGGTACACGACCTCGACGGACCCGTTCACCACGTTCGCGGACGACGGCGCGAGCGCGGAGCTCGCGTCGGTCGAGGGCGACAGCGCGAGCACCGAGTTCGTGTCCATGGTGGACGACACCGCGCCGCCGGACACGGCGCTCGACGACGACGTCCCTGCCTGACGCCTCAGTCGGGGGAGCGCTCGCGCGCCCGCGCCAGTGCGTCGTCGAGGCTCATCTCGATGTCGCGGTGGAACGGGATGAGCGGCATGACGTCCCACGTCGCGAACCGGAACGAGGGGAGCGTCGTGAGCGTGAGGTGCAGGTCGTCGTTCGACTCGCAGTCGACGACGAAGCACACGCCGAGTGGCCCGATGAACACGCCGCCCGCTCGCACCTTGCCGTCGCGCTCCATCGTGCCGAGGAGCTCGAGCGTCTCGTGTGACGCCTGGAGGAACTCTGTGGTGGGTTCAGCGGTGCCGTCGATCCGGCCCGTCACCAGGAAGAGCACGGGCTGCACGTTACGCACGTACGCTGCGGCCGTGCACCCGCGGCTGTCGGTGAGCGCCGTGTCGAGCTGGCGGTTCACGTTCGACGAGGACCTGGCGCTCTGGGCCGAGCTCGGGGTCGACCACGTCGGACTCTCGTACCGGAAGCTCGAGGAGGCGGGCGTCGACGAGGCCGTCGGACGCGTCCGTGACGCAGGTCTGCGCGTCAGCAACATCGTCGAGCTCGGCTGGTGGGACCTCGCGCAGCCGTCGACCTGGGATGCGCAGCGCGACCGCCTGGGCCGCGCGGTGGACGTGGCCGGCGCGCTGGGCGGCTGCCTCGTGCTCACCACCGGTCCCGCGATCGGGCTCGACTGGGACGACGCCGCTGCCCGCCTCAGCGACGCGCTCGTGCCGGTCGTCGAGCAGGCCGCGGCGCGCGGCGTGCCGGTGACGGTCGAGCACACGGGGCCTCTCCGTGTCGACCTGAGCTTCTGCACCACGTTCGCCGACGGGACGGATCTCGCGCGTGCCCTCGGCATCGGGCTGTGCCTGGAGGTCAGCTCGTGCTTCGCGGAGCGCGACCTCGCGGCCCGGATCGCCGCCGCGGCCGACGTGCTCGCTCACGTGCAGCTCAGCGACTTCGTCGTGGGCAGCCTCTGCACGCCCGACCGTGCGGTGCCGGGCGACGGTGACATCCCGCTCGAACGGATCGTCGCGGCGGTCGCCGACGCCGGCTTTACCGGCGCGTTCGAGCTCGAGCTGGTGGGGCCGCGGATCGAGGACGAGGGCTACGTGGGGGCGATCCGGCGCTCGATCGAGCACCTCGACCGCGTGCTCGCTCAGGTCGCGTAGCGGATCTCCGGCGGCTCGGCGAGCACGTCACCGAGCCGTCCCTGCGCGAGGCGCACCGCGTCGGTGGCGCGATGCGCCGCCAGCGCGTCATCGTCGCGGAACACCTCGTAGCCGAGCACGGTGTCGGGCTCGTCACGAGCGGCGTGGATCACGAACACGTCGTTGCCGGGCTCGGTGCGGGTTGCAGTGGCGAGCTCCTCGAGGATCGCCAGCAGCTCGCCGCCCCGACCTGGCTTCGCCATGAGCCGAGTGAAGATCACGACCGGTTCGCTCACGACGGCGATCCTACGAACGCGCGTACGCGCCGCGCGCGGCGAACATGTCGCGCTGCCACCGGTCGGGGGTGAGCACGAGCGCGCGCGGATAGTCCTCGAACATCCACCGCGCGAAGTTGCGGCGCGTCCACGGCGTGAGGTCGGCGGCTCGGATCGCGCCGCGCGCGCCGAGCGGGGACCTCAGCACCTGCTGCAAAAGGGTCGCGAAGCGCAGGTCGCGCCCGAGGTGCCGCTCGACGTCGTGGCGGTAGCGCGCCGCGACGTCCGCGTCGTCGCCGCCCCGGGCGATCGCGTCCGCGGCGAGCATGCCCGTCTCCAGGGCCTGCGCGATGCCCTCCCCGGTCATCGGGTCGACGACGCCGGCGGCGTCGCCGACGTAGAGGACGCGGCCGTCGGTGAGGCGGCGGTGGTGCAGCGACGTGGGGATCGGCCACGCGCGGTGCGCGTCCTCGGGCTCCGCGCGAGGGCCGAGCACGTCGCGCAGTGACGGTCGCGTGAGCAGCTCCGACCACAGCGCCTTCAGCCGCTTCCCCGTGACGCCCGGCTCGCGGAGCACGCCGAAGCCGACGTTCGCCCGGCCGCCCGGGAGCGGGAAGACCCACGCGTAGCCGGGGAGGAGGTCGGCCTCGAACAGCACCCACTGCCGCGCGTCCCGACCGTCCGGGTCTTCGACGCCGCGGAAGTACTGGCGCACCGCATGCCAGGTCCCGAGATCGGCGGCCGCGTCGGGCTCGCGCAGGCGGCGCACCGCCGACCAGTGCCCGTCGGCGGCGATCAGGTGGCGGGCGACGACCTCGTCGTCTCCGGCACGCGCCCGGAGCATCCCCGTCCGGTCGTCCTCCGACAGCGCGGTGACCGGCGCGTCCACCCGGACGTCGACCCCGAGGGCGCGGGCTCGGTCGACGAGCGCGGCGTCGAGCTCGAGGCGGGGCACGACCGCGGACGAGATGCCGTCCTCGGGGAGCGGCAGGGTGACCTGGCGACCCCCGGGCGACACGAGCACGGTCTCCCGGACCGTCGCGAAGTCGGCGAGGGCGGGGACGTCGACCCCGAACCGCTCGAGCAGCCGGAGCGCCTGCGCCGTCAGCCCGTCGCCGCAGGTCTTGTCGCGAGGGAAGGCCGCCTTGTCGACGAGGCAGCGTGCGCAGGCCCCGCTCGTGCGCGGTGATGGCCGCCGCGACGCCGGCGGGGCCGGCGCCGACGACGAGCACGTCCAGTCCGCAGGTCCGGATCCAGCACGTCCAGATCCGGCAGGTGCCGGTTCGCAGGTTGCCGATCCGCTCGTTCGGGCACGTTCCGACGGTAGGCGGGAGAGCCGTGGCTCGAGCAACGGGCCGAGACGTCGCAGGGCGATGACCAGACGATCGAGCCGTTTCGACGCCGCTGGAGGCCACGGGCCAGAATCTTTCGCCATCTCCGGGCGCTCGGTGCAGCACTCCGATGCGTCGACCGCGCCCCTCGACGACTGCGGGAGCAGCATGAACATCGCCGTCTGCGTGAAGCAGATCCCCGACCCGGCGACGCCGGGCGAGCTCGACCCCGAGACGAAGACCCTCAAGCGCGAGGGCAAGCTCATCCTCGACGAGTCCGACAGCTACGGCGTCGAGATGGCGCTGCAGCTCGCCGACAAGGCGGGTGGCGGCGAGGTGACCCTCATCTCCATGGCGCCCAACAGCGAGGTGTCGGGCCTGCGCACGGCGCTGGCGATGGGCGCGGCGAAGGCCGTCCTCATCTCCGACGACGCGCTCAAGGGCAGCGACTCGCTCGGCACGGCGAAGGTGCTCGCCAAGGCCGTCGAGCGCGTCGGCGACATCGACCTCGTGCTCACCGCGACCGAGTCGACGGACGGCTACACGGGCACCGTGCCCGAGCAGATCGCCGAGCTCCTCGACTGGCCGGCGCTCACGTTCGCGAAGCACATCGAGATCGCCGACGGCAAGGTGAAGATCGAGCGCCAGACCGAGGCCGGCTTCGACGAGGTCGAGGCGTCGCTGCCCGCGGTCGCGAGCGTGACCGCCGGCGTCGTCGAGCCCCGCTACCCCTCGTTCAAGGGGATCATGGCGGCGAAGAACAAGCCCGTCGACGAGGTGAAGGTCGCCGACCTCGGCCTGTCCGCCGACCAGGTCGGCTGGACGGGTGCGCGCCAGGAGATCTCCGACGTGCGCGCGGCGCCGGCACGCGAAGCCGGCGAGAAGATCGAGGACGAAGGTGACGCGCACGAGAAGATCGTGGCGTTCCTCGAGAACCTGAAGGTGATCTGAGCATGGCACTCTCGAAGATCTGGGTCTACGCCGAGAACGACGACACGGGTGAGAAGCCCGCGACGAGCACGCTCGAGCTGCTGACGAAGGCGCGCGAGCTCGCCGACACCGTCGAGTGCGTCTACGTCGGGACGAGCCCCGAGGCGCTCGCCGGCGCGCTCGGTGAGCACGGCGCGACGAAGGTCCACACGATCGAGCACGGCGACGTGCTCAAGGGCGTCATCGGCGCCGGAGTGCTGGCCAAGCTCGTCGAGTCGGAGCAGCCCGACCTCGTGCTGTTCGCGCAGACCTACGACGGCCGTGACGCGCTCGGCCGCCTGTCGGTGAAGCTCGACCGGCCCGCGGTGACGAACGGCACCGACCTGCAGGTCGACGGCGACGCCGTCACCGTCGGCACCGCGATCTTCGGCGGGAACACGCTCGTCGACACGAAGTTCACCGGCGAGAAGCCGTACCTCGCGGCGATCCGGCCGAAGTCGTTCGCGGCGGAGGCGAGCGGTGGCGGGGCAGCGGAGCTCTCGAAGGTCGACGCCGTCGACACCGGGCGTGCGGCCGAGACGAAGGTGCTCGAGCGCCACGTCGAGGAGCGCGAGGGTCCGAAGCTCGAGGAGGCACCGGTCGTCGTGTCGGGCGGCCGCGGCCTCGGGAGCGCGGAGGCCTACGAGCCGCTCGTCGAGGAGCTCGCGAAGCTCCTGAAGGGCGCCTCGGGTGCGTCGCGCGCGATCGTCGACGCCGGCTGGGTGCCGTACGCGAAGCAGGTCGGCCAGACCGGCAAGACGGTCAAGCCGAAGGTGTACCTCGCGCTCGGCATCTCGGGCGCGACGCAGCACCTCGTCGGCATGAAGGGCTCCGACAACATCATCGCCATCAACAAGGACGGCGAGGCGCCGATCTTCTCGGTCGCCGACCTCGGCGTCGTCGGGGACGTGCACAAGGTCGTGCCCAAGCTGATCGAGGCGCTCAAGGCCCACGGCTGATCGCGACCGCAATGAGCGGGATCGACGTACGAGATCTTCAGCCTCAGGAGCACGCGGCGGCCGGTGCGGTCGCGGGGCGCGCGCTGGCCGACAGCCCGACGTTCCGCTGGGCCGCGGGCGACGAGCCCGTGGCCCGTGTCGGCCAATCGCTCGACGTGTTCGTCGGGTACGTCGAGACGATGTCGCCGCCGCAGCTCGGCGCGTTCGTCGGGCCGGCACATCGTCGGCGTGTGCGCGGCCGCTGCACCCGGGACGTGCGTGGGTGCGACGGCGCCGCCGGAGTGGCAGCAGCCGCCGGCCGAGATCGGGCCGCCCGGTCATGAGTCGCGCGCGCAGAGCATCTGGTCGCTGTTCTACGAGCACGACGTCGACGAGCGGCACTGGCACCTCGGCCCGGTCTCGGTGGAGCCCGGGCTGCAGGGCGCAGGCGTCGGCAGCGCGATGCTGCGCGTCTTCGGCGAGCGGATGGACGCGGCCGGCGAGCTGGCGTGGCTCGAGACCGACAAGCCCGACAACGTCGTCTTCTACCGGCGTCACGGCTTCGACGTCGTCGCCGAGGTGGACCGCTACGGCTTCACGACGTGGTTCATGCGGCGTGATCCCCGTCCGCCCGATCACGGGGCCGGCGGCGGCCGCTGAACAGCGGCGTGAGCTCAGCGATCGACCGCCAGCGGTGACCGGCCATCAGCAGGTGGTCGACCAGCTCGACGTGTGACGCCCGGAGCTCGACGCGCAGGCCCTCGAAGCGCGCGACGTCGGCCGCGGTCGGTGGGACGCGGGCCGGCACCACGAACGTGACCAGCACGAGCTCGTCTGCCGCGACCTCCTCGGCGATCAGGCGCAGCTGGTCGGCGCACAGCTCGGGCATGGAGCCGTCGCGCTCGGGGAAGCGCGACGCGATGCCGCACACCCGCGACCGCCAGTCGAGGCCGAGCACGATCTCGCCGTCGTGCTGATCGTCCGGCACGGCGCTGCGCAGCAGCGCGGCGGCATCCTCGGGCCCGAGGATCTTCAGGGCGTCTTCGTGTGATCCGTTGCAGCCGGACATGCGCGGCCTCCCCATCCCTTCGCACGTGCTCGTGCGCACGCGCTCGTGTGCAGCGGGGGAAGCGCGCCGCGAGTCTCGGCGCGGGGTGTGACAGGCAGCCGAGGCCGGCGCGGTCGCCGGATACGTTCGACTCGTGGTGCTCGAGCTGCGACGTGCGGACGCCGGCGACCTCGAGGTCGTCCGTTCGGTGCTGGAGGAGGCGTCGGCCTGGCTCCTGGCCCGTGGCATCGAGCAGTGGCCGGCGCGGTGGGGCGACGAGTGGATCGTGCCCGCGCTCGCCGAGGGAGAGACATGGCTCGCGGCCGACGGCGGCGAGGTGTTCGGCACGATCACGCTCCAGTCGCGTGACGACCTGGTCTGGCCCGGCGAGCCACCGGTTGCCGGCTACGTGCACCGCCTCGCGGTGCGACGCGGCGCAGCCGGCCGTGGCGCCGATCTGCTCGCATGGGGCGAGCACCAGGTGGTCGCTGCCGGCCGCACGCTCGTCCGTCTCGACTGCTGGGGTGGGAACGCGCGGTTGCGTGCGTACTACGAGGCTGCCGGGTACCGCCACGTCGACGACGTGTCCGAGCGCACGTGGACGGTGAGCCGGTACGAGAAGCGCGTGGGCTGAGCGCCGTCAGCCGAGGCCGGCGCCGGCGACCCAGGATCCGTGGAAGCCGTACGGCACCCGCGAGCGCAGGTGCACGGTCGCCACCGGCGGTGCCGCGAAGTCGGTCGCGTCGACCACGACGAGGTCGCTCGCGTCACGTGCCTCGTCGTAGACCACCGACAGCACCCAGCCGTGGTCCTCGCCGCTGTCGGGCGCGGCGGGGGCGAACACGGGCTCTGCGGCGTGGCGCCCCGGGCCCACGTCGTGGCGGGTGATCGACCCCGACACGAGGTCGTGCTTGCGCAGCCCGACCGGCGGACCGAACTCGCCCGCGATGTCGACCTCGGTGGTGTAGCCGTAGCGGTGGACGCCGCCGCCGTTGAGGCGATCGTCGATCCTCGGGAACTCCTGGCTCACGTCGTCGAGACGCTCGGTCGAGACGCGTGCTGCGGCCGTATCGATCGTCCAGCGGTCGAGCGTCGTGCCGGCGCTCGAACCGGGTCCGTGCACGTCGGTCGCGAACATCTGGTCGTAGCGCACGACGTCGACCACGACGTTGCCGTCGGCGTCGTCGTACGCGTTCATCGAGTGGAACACGTAGCACGGGTCGATGTCGATCCACGTGACGTCGGCGTCGGTGCCGGTACGAGGCATGACGCCGACCCGGGCCTGGTACTCGGCGTTCCACTGCGCGGGGAACGGCTGGGTGCCGAGCAGCGAGAGGTCGTAGACGACGGGGAGGTCGAACCACACGACGCGCGTCGCGGTGATCGCGAAGTCGTGCACCATCGACGCGCCACCGAGCGCGATCGGCTCGGTGGTCACGAGCTCGCCGCTCGGGCTGATCACGTGGTACCGCAACCACGGCGGACCCATGATGTCGTAGCCGAAGAACACGAGCTCGCCGGTGCGCGGGTCGAGCTTCGGGTGCGCGGTCATCGGCGAGCGGAGCGCGCCGCCGAAGTCGGTGCGGCCGACGGTGCTCAGGTCATGGCGCACCTCGGTCGGGAGGCACACCTCGACGAGCGCGTACAGGCGGTCGCGGAACGGCACGACGTGCGTGTTCGCGCGGCTCGTCCCGCCGACGAACACGTCGTCGGGCTGTCCGGCCGGCGGCGCCTCGTCGAGCTCCTCGCACGCGCCGTCGGTGCGCACCCAGCGGTTCCGGAAGCGGGCCTTCCCGCCCGACAGCTCGATGCCGTGCAGCATCCCGTCACCGGTGAACCAGTGGTACGCCCCCGGGTCGGGGTCGGACACCGGGTTGGGACCGTTGCGCACGAGCAGCCCGTCGAGCTCCGGCGGCAGCGCGCCGGTGATCTCGAGGTCGGCGTCGTCTCGCTCGTCGCGGACCGGCGCGAAGTTGCCGGTCAGATACGGGTTCGTCACGACCGTCGACATCCCGTGCTCCTTCACCGCTTCCTTGGCACCGCTTCCTGCACGCCGGTTCCACGGCGCCGCTTCTTCGGCGCCGCGAGCGTGGCGCGAAGATCTTCGCGTGGCGACGCTACCGCCCGATCTCCCGGCCGATCTCCCGGCCGATCTCCCGGCCGACGTCGAGTGCCTGGCCTGGCTGCTCGGCACCTGGCGAGGTGAGGGCCAGGGCGGCTACCCGAGCATCGACGACTTCGCCTACGTCGACGAGACGACGTTCGACTGCTGGGGCAAGCCGTTCGTGCGCTACTCGCAACGGACGCACCTCGTGGACGGGACACCGAGCCACAGCGAGACGGGCTACCTGCGACCGCGTGACGGTGGCGTCGAAGGCGTGATCGGTGAGCCGATCGGCATCGCGGAGACGTACGCCGGCACGCTCGACGGCCACACGCTGGAGCTGACGAGCACGGCGATCGTCCGCACGCCGACGGCGAAGGAGATCCTCGGCGTGCACCGCGTGTTCGAGCTGGACGACGACGGCACGCTCGCCGTGCTGGTCGACATGGCGGCGGTCGGCCACCCGATGGGCTTCCACCTCGCGGCGCGCCTCGAGCGGTCGTCAGTCAGTGAGATCGATCACCAGCGGCGCGTGGTCCGACGGCAGCTTGCCCTTGCGGGCGTTGCGGTCGACGAGCGCCCACGTCACCCGATCGGCGACGGGCTGGGTGACGAGCGCGAGGTCGATGCGCATGCCGCGGTGCTGGTGGAAGTCGCCGCGCCGGTAGTCCCAGTACGTGAACAGCCCGTCCTGGTCGTAGACCGAGCGGAACGCGTCGACGAGGCCCCACTCCTCGAGCGCGGCGACGGCGGCGCGCTCGGGCGTCGGTCACGTGCGTGGACGCCGACGAACGCCTTCGGTGACCACACGTCGCGGTCCTCGGGCGCGACGTTGAAGTCGCCGACGATCGCGAGCGGAACGTCGGGCGAGTAGGTCGCGGCGAGCCACTCGCGCAGGCGCCCGAACCACGCGAGCTTGCGCTCGTAGAAGTCGCTGCCGACCTCGCGTCCGTTCGGCACGTACACGCTGATCATCCGGATGCCGCCGCACTCCGCGGTGAGCAGACGGGCGTCGCCTTCGTACGGGTCGACGAGGTCCTCGAAGCCGCTCGTGACGTTCGTGAGCCCGACCTTCGAGAGGATCGCGACGCCGTTCCACTGGCCCTGCCCGTGGTGCGCGACCTCGTAGCCGAGCGCCTCGAACGTGAGCTGCGGGAACGCGTCGTCGGCGAGCTTCGTCTCCTGGAGGCACAGCACGTCGGGTGCGGCGATCTCGAGCCACTCCTCGACGCGGGGCAGCCGCTTGTTGAGCGAGTTGACGTTCCAGGTCGCGAGCCTCATCGTCGACGTCCTCCTGACGCGAGCTGCTTGCGCACGAGCACGAACGCGACGCCCGCGACCGCGAGGCCGACGACGACCGACACGACGATCGTCAAGGTGTTGCCGCCGCCGCCGGACTCGTCGGTGACCGGCCCGACGCAGCGCTTCGGCTCGTCGCCCGCTTCACGTCCGCACTTCGGCGGCGTGGTGGGATCCGTCCCGGCGAGCGCGACCGTCGGGACTGTGAGCAGCACTGTCATCGCGAGCAGTGCCGCAGCGCCCAACCGACGGACATGCGTCGCTCGGCACTCCTGACGCGGTTGAGCTACGCAACCAGAGAGACGGCGGACCCAACCAGAGCACACGGCGCGAACCTACCGCCCGCCCCGTGGCGCTCTGATCTTCGGGATCAGGTCTCGGAGTAGTGCGGGTTCGCGATCACGAGCTTCGCCCGGACCACGTCGAGCACCGCGGCGACGACGTCGTCGTCACCGTCGTCGAGCGAGCCGTCGCGGATCCCCGCGGCGAGCGCGGTCACCAGCTCCCGCGGCGAGCCGTCCCGTCCGAGCAGCTTCGTGAGCCGCGCGACGACCGGCGCGTCGACCGACGGCCCGAGCACCAGCTCGCGCTCGACGATGCCCGAGCGCGTTCGCGGCGACGCGGGCATGGAAGCCGCCGCGGCCTTCGAGCGCCGGCTGCACGTCCTGCTCGACGAACTCCCGCACCGCCTCGAGCAGCTCGGCCGCGCTCGGCCGGTCCTGCAAGGAGCGGGGCGTGGCGTCGGCGACCGGGTCGGGGAACGGTGCGGCCGTCGCGACGGCGCTCGGGCACGAGCAGCACGAGCAGGTCCCACTCGGTCTCGGCGATCCGGCGGCCGAGCGTCGCGAGCTCCACCGACCGCACGAACCCGCCGAGGTGCGTGTGGGCCTGGATCGCGCAGATCAGCCCCCACTTCAGCGTGCCGAACGCCTCCCACCACGCGAGGTGGGCGGGGTCGACGGTTGCGCCCCCGGCCGTCGGCGTACGCGGCCGAGCAGCGCGTCGACCGTGCCGAACCCGCCGACGGGGAGGTCGTCGTTGCCGAAGCGCCACGAGCGCACGCAGCACCACGCGAGGTCCTCGACCGGGTCGCCGAGGTGCGACAGCTCCCAGTCGAGCAGCACGCGCAGCCCCTCGGGCCCGACGACGAGGTTCCCGTTGCGGAAGTCGCCGTGGACGAGCCGGGGCTCGCGTCGCGTCGGGCGCGGTGTCCGAGAGCAGGCGGAGCCCGAGCTCGAACGCGGGATGCGGCTCGCCGATCCCGTCGATGATCCCGCGGTACTGGTCGAGCTGCTCGCGTGCGCCGAGGACGGGCATCTCGGGGAGCGACGCGGTCGGCACCGCGTGGATCAGCGCCGCCTGCTGCGGCGCAGCTGCGCGGTCAGCGCGCCGCGTGCCTGCGCGTACTCGTCGTCGCGCAGGATCCGGCGCGGGATCGTCTCGCCCTCGACCCGCAGCATCACGAACCCGTCGCCGAGCCCGTCGTCCGCGTCGAGCAGGTACGCGACTTCGGGCACCGCGACGCCGCCCGCGCCGCGCAGCGCGCAGCACCTCGAACTCGGTCGCTCGCGCGGAGCCGCCGACCGCCGCGCTCGGGTCGCGCCGCAGCACGAGCGCATGACGCGTGCCCGACGGCCTCGACCGCGTCGAACGACCAGGTCTCGCGCGACGCGCCGCCCGAGAGGCGGTGCAGGTCGACGACGTCGACGGGCGCGCCGAGCCAACGACCGGTGGCGGCCGCGAGCGCGGCCTCGTCGACGCGGATCACCGTCGGTCGTCCAGGCGCATCTCAGCCCGTCGGGGGCTGAGCACGCGTCAAGGCGATCCTCGCGGCGGTGACCCTCGCTCAGCGCGGTGAGCGCGTCGCGGTCGATCGCGGCGCCGGCGCGACCGCGACCCGGCACTTCGTCCGCGCCTGCAGCGTCGCGGTGCGACGACCGCCTTCGAGCACCGCGCGCTCGCCGAGGATCGCGCCGGGGCCGACCTCGGCGAGCGGCTCGCCGTCGACGATGACGTCGAGCACGCCGTCGAGCAGCAGGTACAGCTCGTCGCCCGGGTCGCCCTGCTCGCACGAGCGCGTCGGTTCTTCTTCACCGTGCGGATCTCGGGCTCGGTGCCGCCCCGCATGATCGTGCGTCGACAGCTGGCGCTCGAGCGCCGTCTCGACGGCGGTGACGTACGCGCGTGAGTTCTCGCGACCCCACGGGGTGTGCTTCCCGAACTGCGTGCGGTACCAGTCGCTCGAAGTCGGCCAGCCCGGCCTTCGCCGCCGAGCGCGCCGGTCGAGTCGTAGACCCAGTGGCGCGGGAACTTGCTCGCGCCCGCGACCTCGAACGTCGACGTGCCGTCGGCGTGGATCGTGAGCTCAAGGGTCGTCCACACGTCGGGCGGCTTCAGCTGGAAGAACGGCGGGTGCTTCACCGTGCGCGGCGCGGGGAGCGGCGCCCGCCCGCCCGCGGTCTGCACGAACTTCGCCGCCGAGCCGTGCACCTCGGGGTCGTGCTGGAGGTCGGGCAGCGCGACCGGCTCGAACGTCGCGCTCCGGCCGACGACGCTGACCGTCGTGAGGCCCATGTGGCCGCTGCCGGCGTAGCCGCAGTCGACGATCTTCCCGTCCTGCACCTCGATCCAGGCCTGGAGGTCGTTGGCGAACCGGAAGCGGGCGGCGGCCCGCAGCTCGTCGAGGTCGGCCGGCGTGATGTGGTCGGGCGGCGGCTCGTCGTAGTGGGTGACGCCGGCCTCGAAGACCTGCTTCGGGCAGCCCCGTCACCGCCTCGGACGGGATCCAGGAGACGGACAGGACCGACGACTCGATGCGCATCCTCGGAAGGTACGACGCTCAGCAAGGATGGGCGAGTGGGACGGCCAGGCGGTCTTGGGGGAGGCTGGCACCACCACCGGACGGCGGGGCCGCAACCTTGCCGACCGGGCGCGACTGAGGCTGACTGAGGACACGAGGGAGCAGCGATGGGGGACCGGGCACCTGATGCCCACACGGACGATGCCCAGACCGGTGAGCGCAGCATCACGGTGTTCCTCGCCGACGACAACGTGATCGTGCGCGAAGGCGTCCGGGCGCTCCTGGCACTCGAGGACGACTTCGAGATCGTCGGCGTCGCCGGCGACTACGACGAGCTCGTCGCGGGCGCCGAGCGAGGCCGCGCCCCAGGTGCTGGTCACCGACATCCGCATGCCGCCGAGCTTCCAGTCGGAGGGCATCGACGCGGCGAAGGAGCTGCGCAAGCGCCACCCCGGGCACCGGTGTGGTCGTGCTGTCGCAGTTCGACGACCCCGAGTACGCGGTGGCGCTCCTCGCCGACGGCGCGGCGGGCTACGCGTACCTCCTGAAGGACCGCGTCGCCGAGGGCGACCAGCTCGCGCGTGCGGTGCGCGAGGTCGCGACCGGCGGCTCCGTGCTCGACCCGAAGATCGTCGAGGCGCTCGTCGCAGCCGGTGACGGCCGACGGCGGGCTGACCGCCGACGAGGAGGAGCTGCTCCAGCAGGTCGCCGAGGGCAAGCCGATCAAGGCGATCGCGGTCGCGCGCGAGACGACGCCGGCCGCGGTGAACGACGACGTCGAGCAGCTGTTCCTCAAGCTGTCGCAGGAGGCGAGCGCGGGCACGAGCGGCTCGCTGCGACGGCTGCGCATGCTGCACCAGGCGATCGTCGACCGCGAGGAGCAGGGCGAGACGCTGAGCCGGCTGCTGCCCGGCGGGCGTCGCCGACGAAGATCCGCGACGAGGGTCGCAAGATCGGCGAGACCGAGGAGCTCGACGTCACGGTGCTGATGTCCGACATCCGGGGCTACTCGGCGATCGCCGAGCACGCCGACCCGAGCGCGCTCGCGCGCCAGCTCAACGAGCACCGCGCCGAGATGAACCGGGCGATCCTCGACGCGGACGGCACCGTGATGCAGTTCATCGGCGACGCGGTGATGGCGTCGTTCGGCGCGCCGGTCGCCGAGCGAGGACCACGCCGAGCGGTCGTTCGTGGCCGCGGTCGCGATGCTCCAACGTCAGGCGGCGCTCGAACGACGCTGGGCGGGACGCGGGGCTGTCGCCGTTCGGGCTCGGCATCGGCCTCTCGACCGGGCGGGTCGCGGCGGCGCTGCTCGGCTCCGAGGAGCGCCTCGAGTACACGCTCGTCGGCGACACCGTGAACCTCTCGCAGCGCCTGCAGGACCTCGCGCGTCCCGCGGGGCGCATCGTGTTGAGCGAGCGCCACGTACGACGCGCTCGCGCGAGCCGCCGAGCGACGCGAGTCGCGCTCGAGCGACCAGCGCGTCAAGGGCCGCGAGGGCGACGGTGCGGGCGTTCTGGATCGAGGTGGCCGGGACCAACCCGTGAGGGACAGGGAGGCACGGGATGACCGAGGAGCGACGACCGAGGCGGGCGGGCCGGTCCTCGTCACACGTGGGCTGCGCAAGACGTTCGAATCGGAGGGCGCGCCGGTGCGTGCGCTGCGCGGCGTCGACTTCGAGATGCGGCCGGGCGAGTTCGTCGCGGTGATGGGCCCGTCGGGGTGCGGGAAGTCGACGCTGCTCAACCTCGTCGCGGGGCTCGACACGCGCGACCGACGGCGAGATCGCCGCTGGCCGGCGAGTCGCTCGTGGGCAAGACGGAGGACGAGCTCGCGGTCATGCGCCGCCGGCACATCGGCATCGTGTTCCAGTTCTTCAACCTGCTCGAGGGCATGAGCGTGCTGGAGAACGTGACGCTGCCCGCGGTCATCGCCGGCGCGCCGCGCAAGCGTGCCGAGCTCGCGCGCACGCGACCTGCTCGACCTGCTCGGTCTCGCCGACAAGGCGAAGGACGCGCCGGGCGTGCTGTCGGGTGGCCAGCGCCAGCGCCTCGCGATCGCACGTGCGCTCGCGAACGAGCCGACGCTCGTGCTCGCGGACGAGCCGACCGGCGCGCTCGACTCCGAGGGCGGGCACGAGGTGCTCGAGCTGTTCCGGCGGCTGCACGCCGGTGGGCAGACGGTGCTGATGGTCACGCACGACGACGAGGTCGCCGCCGCCGGTGACCGGATCGTCCACATGCGCGACGGTCGCGTCGTCTCGGCCAACGAGGTCGCCGCGCTCGCGACGGGAACGGCGCAACCCTGACCATCTCGCGGAGCGAGTGACGCGATGCACGCACTCCTCATGCGCTTCCGCAGCGAGCTGCGCTCCGGGTGGCGGGGTCCGGTCGTGCTCGGGCTCGTCGCCGGCCTCGTGGCTGCCGCGGTGTTGGCCGCGCTCGCCGGCGCGCGTCGCACCGACACCGCGTACGACCGGATGCTGGAGGCGACGGATGCGGTCGACTTCACCGTGCGCCTCGGTGGCGCCAGCGGCGAGACGCTCGATCCGAACGACGTGGCGGCGCTGCCCGGGCGTCGCCGACGTCGGCGTGGTCGATCGCTACTACCTGACGACGCCGGGTCCGCGCGACACGCTCGGGAGCCGCACGCCGGTGCTCGCGAGCAGCTCCGACGGACGCTCCTTTCGCACGCTCGGTCGGCCGGTCGTGCTCGAGGGCCGGATGCCGCGCCCCGACCGGCCGAACGAGGTGCTCGTCAGCCGGATCCTCGCCGACGAGGGGAGCTTCGACGTCGGCGACCCGGCGCCGCTCGTGCTGGTCGTGCCGGACGAGAGCTCGCCCGACGGGCTGCGGAGCGAGCGCGTCGACATGCGCGTCGTCGGCGTGGGGGTGACGCCCGACCAGATCGGTGTCGACGAGAGCCGCCAGGGCGGCCTGCAGATGCTGCTCACCCCGGCGTTCGCGCGCGAGCACCCGGACTTCCCCGTCGACTCCAGCGTGCAGGTGCGGCTGCGCGACGGTGCCGATCCCGACGCGTTCGTCCGCGCGGCGCGCGGGCTCGGAGGTGAGGGACAAGCCGTCGACGTCGCGTCCACCAGCGCCGACCGGGCGCGTGTCGACCGGGCCACCCGACCACAGGTGATCGCGCTCTTCGCCTTCGCGGCCGTGCTCGCGCTCGCGGGCACCCTGATCATCGGGCAGGCGATCGCGCGCCAGCTGTTCCTTGCCGCGTCCGACGACGGGACCCTCTCGGCCCTCGGGGTGAGCCGCAGGCAGCGCTTCGAGCTCGGCCTCTTGCGTGCCTCGCCGACGGCCGTCGTCGCTGCAGTGCTCTCGATCGTCGGTGCGGTGCTCGCGTCGCCCTTGCTGCCGATCGGACCCGCCCGCAACGCCGAGCCGGACCGAGGGATCTCGGCCGACGTCCTCGTGCTCGCCATCGGGGTGCTCGGCGTCGCGCTCGTGCTCCTCGCGATCGCGGCGTTCCCGGCGTGGCGCCTGGCGCGGCGACCGTTCATCGAGGAGGTGGCCGAGGACACCCAGGTGCGCCCCCGCCTCGCGGAGCGTCTCGCCCACCTGGGCGCGTCACCGACCGCGGTCGCCGGCACGCGCTTCGCGCTCGAGCCCGGCCACGGCTCAGGCGCAGTGCCGGCGCGGTCGGTGCTGCTCGGCGTCGCGGCCGCGGGCACGGCGCTGGTCACCGCCGTCGTCGTCGCCGCGAACCTCCAGCACGTCGTGGACACGCCCGAGCAGTGGGGCGCGACGTGGGACGTGACCGCCCGCGTCGCGGCCGACGAGCGCGAGCTCGCGCTGCTCGTCGACGTCGACACCGACATCGACGGACTGCTGGCGGCGAAGCAGGACTTCGTGGAGGATCAGCTCCGCGCGTCTCGCGCCGTCGACACGTGGTCCGTCGGCGCCAGCAACGTGGTCACCATGGACGGGAAGGCGATCCCGTCGCTGGGCGTCGATCGGCGCGGCGGCGTCGACCTGCGCGTCGTCGAGGGGCGTCTCCCGCGCACGCGCAACGAGGTGGCGATCGGTCGCGACACCATGGACGTGCTCGACGTCGGCATCGGCGACAGCGTGCGCGCCGCAGGGAAGGACCTCGATGTCGTGGGCGAGTCCGTGCTGCCGCGATTCCAGACCCTGGGTGGCGCGGACGAAGCCGCGCTCAACCGCGGCGCGGTCCTCACGCTGGACGGCGTCCTGTCGCGCAGCCCCGACTTCCATTCGCGCTCGTACCTGATCCGGTTGCGGCCGGGCGTGACGCCCGAGGAGGGCACGACGCTGCTGCGGGCACGGATCCCCGAGACGTTCGCGTTCAACATCGAGCCTGTGGAGGCGCCGGAGGACATCGAGGCACTCACCCGGGTGACCGCGACGCCCGTCGTGCTGGCCGCGGTCCTCGGCGTCCTCGCGCTGGCCACGCTCGCGCACGCGCTCGTGACGTCCGTGCGGCGACGGCGGCGCGACCTCGCGATCCTCGTCGCGCTCGGGTTCACCCGCCGCCAGCTGCGCGCCCAGGTGTCGACGACCATCGCATGGCAGGCGACGATCGTCACGGTCTTCGCGCTCCTGATCGCGCTGCCGCTCGGCATCCTGCTCGGGCGGCTCCTGTCCGACGTGTTCGAGACCGGAATTGGCGCGATCCCCGAGATCGTCGTGCCCGTGCTCGCGCTCGTGCTGCTCGTCCCCGTCGCGGTGCTCGCGGCGAACGTGATCGCGTTCGTCCCCGGGCGTCTCGCCGCGCGCACCCGTCCTGCCGCTGCTCTGAGATCGGAGTAGGAACGTGTCGATGACCACTGCGCCATCCCCCTCGTCAGCCGTCGAGCCCCTGGAGATCGCGGGCATCCGCGACGAGATCGAGGTGCGCGAGCCCATGAGCGCGCGCGCCTGGCTGACGATCCTGGCGGCCGCCGCCGTCGCGGCTGCGGCGATCGTCCTGGCGACCCTCGACACGACGAGCACGGTCGGCCCCGGCCAGGTCCTGAGCGCGGCGATCGTCGTCGTCTGGGCGGCGTGCGCGGCGTTCGTGGCGCGTCGCCGGCCCGACGAGCTGCTCGGGCTCGTGATGCTCGGCATCGCGGTGCTGGGGCTCGTCGCCGTCGCCGGCGCGGTGCTCCTCGGTCGCGACGGCTCGACCGACCTCGCCGCGGCGTTGCGCGCCATCGGCGTGGCCTTCCTCCCCGCCGCCGGTGCGTACCTCGCGCTGTCGCTGCCCGACGGTCGCGTCCGGACTCGGCCGGCCCGCGTGCTCGCCGCCCTGTCGTTCGCGCTGTCGATCGGACTCGCGATCTACCTCTACGGCGAGCGACCGGCGCTCCCCGCGGGCGTGCTCGTCGGTGTGGTCGTCGTCGACGGGCTGCTCGGAGTGTCCGCGTTCATCGCCCGCGCGCACCGCGCGCCGCTCACCGTCCGGCCGCGCTTCCAGTGGCTGGCCTGGGGCGTGACCGTCGCGCTCGCGATCGCCGCGGTCTCGGCGATCCTCAACGCCATCGTCGACTGGCCCGAGCCGATCCTCGCGATCTCGGTAGGGGCGACGGTGCTCGTGCCGCTGTCGCTCGCGATCGGCGCGTCCGAGAGCGCGGTGCGCATCGACCGCCTGCTCGTGCACACGATCGTGCTCGCCGGGCTCATCGGGCTCGTCGGCGCGTCGTACCTGCTCGTGGTGCTCGGGCTCGGCCGCACGCCGACCGGCGGCGAGCGGTCGGTGATCGGGCTCTCGATGCTCGCCGCCGCGCTGGCCGCGCTGCTCTGGGTGCCCGCACGCGAACGGCTCACCGAGTTCGCGACGCGGCGCGTCTACGGCGAGCGGCACGCGCCCGACGAGGTGCTGCGCACGTTCGGCTCGCGGCTGACGCGCGCGCTCCCGCTCGACGAGCTGCTGCTCCAGCTGGCGGAGTCGCTCAAGAAGACGATGTCGCTCGACACCGCCGAGGTGTGGACCCGCAACCCGGCCGGCCGGCTCGAGCGCACGGTGTCGGTGCCCGATCACGGGCCGGCGACGCTCGACCTCGGGAGCGAGGAGGAGCCCGTGGTCGCGCGCGCCGGGGTGTCGGGTCCCGCGTGGGTACGAGTCTGGATGCCGTCGATCCTGAGCGGCGGCGGCGACGAGATCCTGCGCGTCGCGCCGGTCACGAACTCGGGCGAGCTGCTCGGTCTGCTCGTCGTCCGCCGACTCGAGGGCGCGACTCCGTTCGAGGAGCGCGACGACGAGGCACTGACCGACCTCGCCCGTCAGGTCGGGCTCGCGCTCCACAACGTGAAGCTCGACTCGGCGCTGCAGGAGTCGCTCGAGGAGGTGCAGCGACAGGCCGACGAGCTGCGCGCCTCACGTGCCCGCATCGTCGAAGCCGGCGACGCGCGAGCGGCGGTCGATCGAGCGCGACCTGCACGACGGCGCGCAGCAGCACCTCGTCGCGCTGGCCGTCAACGTCCGGCTCGCCCGCCAGCTCGCGGAGAAGGATCCCGCGCAGGCGCAGGCGATGCTCGACCAGATCGGCGGCGACCTGCAGGAGGCGGTGCAGGAGCTGCGCAACCTGGCGCACGGCATCTACCCGCCGCTGCTCGCCGACCGCGGTCTGCCCGACGCGCTGCAGCGCCGCCGCGGGCCGGGCCGCGCTGCCCACCGACGTCGTCGCGGAGGGCGTCGGTCGCTACGACGCAGGCCGATCGAGGCCGCGGTGTACTTCTGCTGCCTCGAAGCGCTGCAGAACGCGGGCAAGCACGCGGGCGAGGGCGCGCACGCGACCATCACCGTGCGCGAGGACGAGGGCGCGCTGCTCTTCGAGGTCGCCGACACCGGCGCCGGCTTCGAGCTCGGCGGCGGCGCGCGGCGCGGCGCCGGGTTCGTCAACATGGCCGACCGTGTCGGCGCGATCGGCGGCACGCTCTCGGTCGACTCCGCGCCCGGCGAGGGCACGAAGATCGGCGGCCGGATCCCGCTCTAGCGCCGTCGCGCGGCGCTGGATCAGGCCGCGCGCGTACCGCGACCGACGCGCCGACTCGAGCACGTCGGGCCCGAGGTCCTCCTTGTGGACGTACTCGGACGCGCCGCACGACGCCGCGTCGGCGGGCAGGTCGTCGGCGTTGTACGTCGACACGAGCAGCACGACGGTGCCGGGCTGCGCCGCGGTGATCCGGCGCGTCGCCTCGACCCGTCGATGCCCGGCATGTTGATGTCCATGAGCACCAGGTCGGGGTGCTGCGCCTCGACCAGCTCGACGGCGTCCTCGCCCGTCTCGGCCTCGCCGAGCACCTCGAAGCCGGGCGTGAGGGTGACGACCGCGCGCGCGGCGCGGCGGAACGGGCGCCTGGTCGTCGACGATCAGGACCCGGACGTCGTCATGTCCGTCCTCGGCCACACGACCATTCTCCCATCGGTCCCCGACCGGGCGAGGGTGGAGGCCCCCCGTGGCCGCGGGTGCTGCCGTGTGGCTGCGCCGCAGGGACGGTCAGGGCGCCGTGTCGGTGAGGTAGAGCAGCACCGCCTTCACCCGGCGGTGCACGTCGGGCTCCTCCGACGAGCGCGAGCTTCGAGAAGACGGAGTTGATGTGCTTCTCGACCGCCCGCTCGGACAGGCCGAGCGCGGCGGCGACCCCCGCGTTGTTCCGGCCCTGGGCCATCTCGGCGAGCACCTCCCGCTCGCGCGGCGTGAGGTGCTCGAGCGGCGAGTCGCGCGCGGCGCGAGCGCGCCTCGACGAGTGCCTCGACGACACGCGGGTCGATCACCGACCCGCCGCGCGGCGACCTCGCGTGATCGCGCGCAGCAGCTGGTCGATGTCGGACACGCGCTCCTTGAGGAGGTACGCACGGCCCGTTCGACCCGTGCTCGAGGAGCGCGAGCGCGTACCGGGCTCGGCGTACTGGCTCAGCACCACGACGCCGATGTCGGGGTGCTCGCTCGCGAGCTCGTTCGCGGCACGGATGCCTTCGTCGGTGCCGGTCGGCGGCATCCGGATGTCGGTGAGGACGACATCGGGCGAGTGCTCGTCGACCGCGGCGAGCAGGCCGTCGTAGTCCTCGACGCCCCGACGAGCTCGATCTCGTCGATCGTCTCGAGCAGACGGGCGACGCCTTCGCGCACGAGATAGCTGTCCTCCGCGAGGACCACGCGAATCGGCACGGCGGGCGAGACTAGTAGCGTGCCCGCGATGCGACTGGGCCGTGCGTTCGCCGTCGTCGCGCTCGCGACCGTGGTCGCGGGCTCGCTGGCCCTCGGCGCGACGCCCGCGTCGGCCGGGTTCGAGTCGATCCCGAGCTACGACGTCACCCTCACCATCAACGAGGACGGCACGCTGTTGGTGAACGAGGTGATCGACTACGACTTCGGCTCCGTCCCGCGACACGGCATCTTCCGCGACATCCCGGTGCGCTTCGACTACCCGAAGAAGGCCGACACCGACCGCGTCTACGAGATCGACGTCGAGTCGGTGAAGGCGTCCGAGGGGACGCCGGCCGACTACGAGACCGAGGAGTTCGACGACGGCGGGGTCGGGTTCGAGCGCATCAAGATCGGCGACCCGGACCGCACGATCACGGGTCAGCACACGTACGACATCACGTACACGGTGAAGGGCGCGCTCAACGGGTTCGAGGACCACGACGAGCTCTACTGGAACGCGATCGGGCAGCAGTGGTCCGTCACCATCGACCAGGCCGACGTGACCGTGAAGGCGCCCGCCGACATCACGCAGATCGCGTGCTTCGCGGGCCCGACGGGTTCGACGCTGCCGTGCGCGGAGTCGAGCAGCGACGGCGCGACCGCACGCTTCTCGGAGAGCGACCTCTTCCCGTTCAACGGTCTGACCGTCGTCGTCGCGATCCCGAAGGGCGTCGTCCCGGAGCCGAAGCCGATCCTCGAGGAGCGCTGGACGCCCGGGCGCGCGTTCGCGCTCAACCCGGCGACCGGCGGCGCGGCCGGCGGCCTGGCGATCCTCTTCGTCGGCGGCTTCCTCGTGCTGTTCATCCCGCGCGCCGCGATCGCCGCTACAAGGGATCGGCCGTCGACCAGGCGTTCGTGCAGGGGAGCGACGCGCCCGACGAGCGCACGCCGCTGTTCGAGCACAGCGAGACACCCGTCGAGTTCGTGCCGCCCGACGGCCTCCGCCCCGGCCAGGTCGGGACGCTCGCCGACTTCCAGGCGAACCCGCTCGACGTGACTGCGACCATCGTCGACCTCGCGGTCCGCAAGTACCTCGTCATCGAGGAGGTCGGATCGGAGTCGCGCTGGCTCGGCAACGACTGGAAGCTCACGAAGCTCAAAGATGGCGGCGACGAGCTGAAGCCGTACGAGCGCGAGCTCATGGACGGCCTCTTCCGCGACGGCGACGAGGTGAAGCTCTCCGACCTCAAGTACGAGTTCTCCAGCCGCATGTCCGAGGTGCGCAAGTCGCTGATGGACGACGCGATGGAGCAGGGCTGGTTCACGAAGCGGCCGGACGGCGCCGCGCTCGGCGTCGGGTGCCTCGGCCTCGTCGTGCTCCTGCTCGGCATCGGTGTGACGATCGCCCTCGCCGCGTTCACGCACGCCGGGCTGCTCGGCATCCCGGTGATCATCCTCGGCGTCGTGATGATGGTCAGCGCGCACTTCGCGCCGGCCCGCACGGCCAAGGGCTCGGCGGTGTTCAAGCGCGTGAACGGGTTCCGCCGCTTCATCGACGAGTCGGAGAAGGAGCGCGCTCGCTTCGCCGAGCAGAAGAACCTGTTCTCCGAGTACCTGCCGTACGCGATCGTCTTCGGTGCGACCGAGAAGTGGGCCCGCGCGTTCGAGGGCCTCGCCGGTGAGCCGCCCGACATGTACTGGTACCGGTCGTCGTCGCCGTTCACGTACCTGCTCCTCGCCGACTCGATCGGCGGGTTCAGCACGACGTCGGCCGGCACGCTCACGTCGACGCCGCCGTCGTCCTCCTCGGGCTCGAGCGGGTTCAGCAGCGGCGGCGGCTTCTCCGGTGGGGGCGGCGGTGGTGGTGGCGGCGGTTCCTGGTAGGTCATCCGGCCCGCCGGGCGGCTCCGGACAGTCTCTCGTGGACCGCCTCCAGACGACCCGCTTCTCGGGCGGCGCGGCGTGGATCCCGACCGTCGTGCGCGTCGTGAGCGGCCTGTTCTTCGTGTCGGTCGGGCTCGGGAAGTTCCTCGACTACTCCAAGGAGGTCGACGACTTCCGCAGCTACGAGGTCCCGTGGGCGGAGGTCGCGGTGCCGCTGGTGGGCGTCCTGGAGGTCGTCGGTGGCGTGCTGCTCGTCGTCGGGTTCTTCGTGCGGCCGGTCGCGTTGCTGCTCGCGCTCAACATGGTCGGTGCGCTCGCGACCGCGGGTCGCGTCGAGGGTGGTTCGTTCCACCTCGTGTACGGCCCCGCGCTGCTCCTGCTGATGCTGTTCCTGTGCTGGACGGGCCCGGGACGGCTGTCGATCGACGAACGCATGGCGTCGCGACGAACGCCGGCATCGACTCAGCCGGTCACCGCGTAGGCACGCGCTCAGGCGGCGATGCCGACCGGCTTCCCGTCGACGATCTGATCGAGGTACTCGGAGAGCCCGTACCCCACGCGTCCGTCGCACCGCCACTCCGTCATGCCCTCGGAGATGCGCGTGATCAGCTGCTCGCCATCGGGTGTCTTGCGGCGGTTCCGCAGCGGGATCAGCGACAGCACCGTGCCCTCGATCACGTGCTCCGTGTCGCCGACCTTCGCGACGGCGCGGATCTCCTGGTGGTACTGGTCATCGGTGCGCCAGTCGGTGTCGATCGTCGCGCCGCTCAGGTACGTGTACTCACCGTCCTCGAGCCACACCCCACCGATGCGCTGCGCGCCGTCGCGCGCGGTGATGATCGAGATCACGAACCCGCCGTCGTCGCCGAAGTTGCCCGTGAGCCAGCGGTACCACCACGGCGACTGCCAGAAGCGCGGACCCCACGAGTGGTCGCGCAGCCCGTAGCCGTCGACCATCCACTCCTCGTCGCCGACGCGGACCACACCCCGCGCGCCCACGTGCTGCTCGTAGTGCCCGCGCGCGAACCCCTCGCCCGGGTTCTCGTCGATCTTCGAGCCGTCGTCGTTGACGGGCTCGCCGCCGAGCATCGGTGAGATCCCGCGGTAGTCGAGCTCGACCGAGCAGTCGGTCCACGGGTTCTCGGTGAACGCCGTGCGCGGGTCGGCCATCTCGAGCGGCCGCTCGAGCAGGCAGATCTTCCCCGTGTAGCTCGCCTTCAGCGCGGCGAAGGGCTCGACGACCTCGAAGCGCATGCCGCCCGCGTCGAACGCGTCGTTGTCGGCGATCTCGGGGCGGTGGTACGTGAACGCGACCCGACCGTCGGGGAGGTAGAGGCACGTCGTCATCTCGGCGTAGCCCTCGTTGGCGCGGTTGCCGAGGCGCAGGAAGCCACCGACCCGCTCCTGCGGGTCGTAGACGTTGAAGTACATGCTCTCGTTGAAGTTGCTCGCGTCCTCGAGCGGGTGCATGTGCTCGTCGGCGGGGTCCAGGCGCAGGCGCATGCCGCGCAGGGTACGCAATATCCGGGTCAGGCGGCGAGGGCCTGTCCGTCTACGGTCAGGCGGGGGCGGCTGCGCCGAGGACACGGAGCGGACGCGACAGGAGAGGCACCACATGGCGGAAGTCCGCGAGACCAAGCTGCCGGGCGTCGGCGTCCGGTTCGACTTCGTCACCGGCACCGGCACGCCCATCGGCGTGCTCGTGCACCGATCGGGGCGGCGCGACGTGCTCGTCTACTCGCGCGCCGACCCGTCGTCCTGCCAGTCGACGATCGAGCTGGACCAGGCGGACGCGACCACGCTCGCCGAGCTGCTCGGCGCGACGCGCATCGCCGAGGAGCTCGCCGCGGTGCAGCAGGACATCGCCGGCCTGTCGATCGACTGGATCCAGATCGAGCCCGAGAGCGAGTGGGCCGGCCGGACGCTCGCCGACGCGGCGGTGCACACGACGACCTCGGTGTCGATCGTGGCACTCATCGACGACGAGGGTGCCGCCATCGCCGCGCCCGGCGCCGACGCGGTGCTCGCGCCCGGGTCGACCGCCGTCGCGGTGGGCACGGCCGAGGGACTCACGGAGCTGGCACGCCGCCTGCGCCGGTCGCCGGGCTGACGGTCGCCGCGTGAGGAAGGCAGTGTGATCGTCGGCGCGGCGTCGCAGGACGTCGCGATCGCGTTCGTCGAGATCGGCGCGATCCTCATCGGGCTCGCCGTGCTGGCGCGGCTCAGCGACCGGATGGGCATCAGCCCCATCCCCGCGTACCTGCTCGCCGGGCTCGTCTTCGGTGACGGTGGCATCGCGGCACCAGTGCTGTCCGCCGACTTCCTCGAGCTCGCGGGCGAGATCGGTGTGGTGCTGCTGCTGCTGACGCTCGGGCTCGAGTACACGCCGGAGGAGCTCGTCGACGGCGCTGCGCACGGGGTGGCGCGCGGGCGTCCTCGACGTCCTGCTCAACGCGACGCCCGGGGTGCTCGCCGGACTCCTGCTCGGTTGGGGCCCGGAGGCGGTCGTCCTGCTCGGCGGCATCACCTACATCTCGTCGTCGGGCGTGATCGCGAAAGCTGCTCAGCGACCTCGGGCGTCTCGGCAACCGCGAGACGCCTGCCATCCTCACGATCCTCGTCCTCGAGGACCTCGCGATGGCGGTGTACCTACCGATCGTCGGCGTGATGCTCGCCGGCGCGGCGATCATCGAAGGCGTCTCTGCTGTGGCACTCGCGATGGCAGTCGTCGCGCTCGTGCTGTTCGCGGCGCTGAAGTTCGGCTCGTCGCTCACCCGCGTGCTGCACGCGCGCTCCGACGAAGCCGTCCTGCTCGGGCTGCTCGGGATCACGCTCCTCGTCGCCGGCGTCGCGCAGCAGCTCGACATCTCGGCAGCCGTCGGCGCGTTCCTCGTCGGCATCGCGCTCTCGGGCCCGCTGCAAGAGCGCGCCTCTGCGCTCGTCGCACCGTTGCGCGACCTGTTCGCGGCCGTCTTCTTCGTGCTCTTCGGGTTCAGCATCGACCCTGGCGACCTCCCGTCGGTGCTGCTCCCGGCGTTCCTGCTCGCTGTCGTGACCGCGCTCACGAAGATCGTCACCGGGTGGTACGCCGCGGGCCGCTACGGCGTCAGCCGTCGCGGTCGCATGCGGGCCGGCACCGCCCTCGTCGCGCGTGGCGAGTTCTCGATCGTCATCGCCGGCCTCGCGCTCGGCACCACGGTCGAGGGCGATCTCGGCGCGCTCGCCGGCGCGTACGTGCTCATCCTGGCGATCACGGGCCCCGTGCTCGCCCGCTTCGCCGACCAGCTCGCGGAGGTGAGGTCTCGAGTCGATCAGCCGAGTTGAAACGCGGCACCCGAGCGGAGCGAGGGTGCTCGCCCAGCGAGTGAGCGCCCGCGGCGCAGGTGTCGGGCGGCTGTGCCGCTCGACACCGGTGGAGACGGAGCCTGCGGAGTCGACCATCGAGGCAGGTACCCTGCGCCGCAGCGAACGAGTGAGGAGTGCAGGTGCCGGGACCGTTGACCGGGGTGAAGATCGTCGAGCTGGTGGGGATCGGGCCGGGCCCGTTCGCCGCGATGCTCCTCGCCGACATGGGTGCCGAGGTCGTGCGGGTGCACCGCACGCAGTCGGTCGCCCAGGGCTTCGACCCCGGCGGTGTGCCCGTCCTCGACCGCAACCGGCGCTCGATCGGCGTCGACCTCAAGCACGCCGACGGAGTCGAGACGGTCCTGCGCCTCGTCGAGTCGGCCGACGCGCTGCTCGAGGGCTTCCGGCCCGGCGTCACCGAGCGCCTCGGCCTCGGGCCCGACGACTGCCTCGCCCGCAACCCGAAGCTCGTCTACGGCCGCATGACCGGGTGGGGACAGGACGGGCCGATGGCGAACGCGGCCGGCCACGACATCAACTACATCGCGCTCGCCGGCGCGCTCGCGCACTTCGGCCGTGAAGGGCAGAAGGCCACGCCGCCGATCAACCTCATCGGCGACTTCGGCGGCGGCGGGATGCTCCTCGCGTTCGGGATCGTGTGCGGCGTCCTCGAGGCTCGTTCCTCGGGCGAGGGACAGGTGATCGACGCGGCGATGATCGACGGCTCGTCGATCCTGATGTCGATGATCTGGGGCCTGCGCGCGCTCGGTGCGTTCGACGAGGACGCCCGCGGCACGAACGTGCTCGACACGGGCGCGCCGTTCTACGACTCGTACGTCTGCTCCGACGGCAAGGAGATCGCGCTCGGCTCCCTCGAGCCGCAGTTCTACGCGGAGCTGCTGCGGCTCCTCGGGCTCGAAGGCGAGGACCTGCCCGCGCAGATGGACCGCGACGGCTGGCCGGTCCTCCGCGCAGCGCTTCACCGAGATCTTCGCGTCGAAGACGCGGGCCGAGTGGTGCGAGCTGATGGAGATGACCGACGTGTGCTTCGCGCCGGTGCTGACGATGGGCGAGGCCGTCGACCACCCCCACATCAAGGCACGGGGCACCGTCATCGAGTTCGAGGGCGTGCAGCAGCCCGCGCCGGCCCCGCGGTTCTCGCGCACGAAGCCCGAGGTGCGACGCGGGCCCGCCAAGCCGGGTGAGCACACCGACGAGGTGCTCGGGGAGTGGGGCTTCAGCGTCGACGAGGTCGCGAAGCTCCGCGACGCCGGCGCGATCGCTTGATCACCCGCCCCTAGCCGTCGTCGCGCTGGATCGCGCGGACCGAGCGCGGCCCGCTCGTGGAGCGTCTCCTCGTCGTCGGCGACCACGGTCACGTGGCCGACCTTGCGTCCCTTCCGCGGTGACTTCTCGTAGTCGTGCAGGTGCGCGCCGGGCACCGTGAGCACCGCGGCCGGATCGGGCAGGCGGCCGATGCAGTTGACCATCGCGGACACGCCGCGAGCACCTGCGCCGCCCAACGGCCAGCCGAGCACCGCGCGGAGGTGCTGCTCGAACTGGCTCGTCTGCGCACCCTCGATCGTCCAGTGCCCGGAGTTGTGCACCCGCGGCGCCATCTCGTTCGCGAGCAGCGTGCCCTCGCTGTCGAACAGCTCGATCGCGAGCACGCCGACGTACTCGAGCTCCTCGCAGCACGCGCGCCATGATCGCCTCGCCCGCAGCCTGCACGTCGGGCGTGAGCCGGCGCGCCGGCGCGTAGCTCATGCGCAGGATCCCGTGCTCGTGCTCGTTCTCGACGAGGGGATAGCAGAGGACCGTCCCGTCGACGCCGCGAGCACCCAGCACCGACAGCTCGCGCGCGAACGGCACGAGTGCCTCCGCGACGAGCGGCACGCCACCGAGGTCGTCCCACACCCGGCGTGCGTCGTCGTCGCTGCGCACGACCTGCTGGCCCTTGCCGTCGTAGCCGCCCCGTCGCGTCTTCACGACCGCCGGCAGCCCGACCCGCTCGATCGCCGCGCTGACGTCACCGGGTCCGTCGACCGGCTCGAAGCGTGCCACGCCGATGCCGAGGCGCTCGAACGTCTCCTTCTCGGTGACGCGGTCCTGCGCCACGTCGAGCGCCGCCGGGTGGGGGCGCACGGTGACCGACGACGCGACGAAGCGCGCGCCGGCCGCGGGTACGCCTTCCCATTCGTACGTGACGACGTCGGCACCCGCGGCCACGCGCGCGAGCGCGGCCTCGTCGCCCAGCTCCCCGACGACGAGCGGACCGAACGCCTGCGCGGTCGCGTCGGGTGACGGGTCGAGGAAGCGCAGGTCGACGCCGAGGTCGGCGCCCGCCATGCCGAGCATCCGGCCGAGCTGCCCACCGCCGAGCACCGCGACGAGCGGCCGGTCGCTCATGACGGGGAGGTCGTCTCGTGCACTCGGAAGCCTTTCATGGGCCGGGAACGGGCGTGCACCAGGTATCCTGACGCTTGCGACAGCGTCGTCGCCCCAGCTGATCGGACTCGACCGCCCGACCGGTGCGGCTCCGAGCGATCCCTCGAGACCCGGGAGACCGTGTTGTCGCTGTCCTCATCCTCTCCGTCGCTGCCGCGAGCGCCTCGAGCGGCCCGCCTCGAGACGACGCCTCGAGCTCGACGCCTGCGGGATCGGCTTCGTCGCCGACGAGCAGGGCCGGGCCAGCCGCGAGATCGTCGAGCTGGCGCTCGCCGGCCTGTCGTGCGTGCGCCACCGCGGTGCGGTCGCGGCCGACGGCCTGTCCGGCGACGGTGCCGGCGTGCTCCTCCCGACGCCGCCCGGGTTCCTCGCCCGCGTCGCCGCCGACCTCGGCGCCGACGTGCCCGTCGACCGGCTCGGCATCGTCTTCGCGTTCCTCGACCTGCGCGACGAGCGGGCGCGTGCGACCGCGCAGGACGCGGTGGCCGCCGCGTGCGCCGCCGAAGGCCTCGAGCTCCTCGGCTGGCGCACGGTACCGATCGACGAGGGCCAGATCGGGCCCGCGGCCCGCGAGGAGCTCCCGGCGATGGTGCAGGGCCTGGTCGCGCGACCGGCCGACATGTCCACTGACGAAGCGGAGCGAGCCGCCCTGCGCGCCCGCCGCCGCGCCGACGCGGCCTGCGCCGACGCCCGCGTGCGCCACTACTTCGCGAGCTGGTCGTTCTCGACCATCACGTACAAGGCGCTCGTCATCAGCGACCGCCTCACCGCGTTCTTCCCGGATCTCGAGGCCGCCGACTTCGAGGCGCCGTTCACGATCTTCCACAGCCGGTTCTCGACGAACACCGCACCGGCGTGGGAGCGCGCGCAGCCGTTCCGCTACCTCTGCCACAACGGCGAGATCAACACCATCCAGGGCAACGAGCGGCGCATGGACGCGCGCGGGGTGCTCGGCACCGAGGCCGCGGGCCTCGGTCCCGAGGAGCTGTTCCGACCGCTGCTCGACCCCGACGACTCCGACTCCGGCAAGCTCGACGCCGCGCTCGAGCTGCTGCTCCGCGCGGGACGCGACGTGCGTCACGTCGTGGCGATGCTCGTGCCCGAGGCGTGGGAGGGTGCCCGCGACCTCGACCCGGACGTGCGCGACTTCTACCGGTACCACGCCGTCGATCTCGGAGCCGTGGGACGGCCCGGCCGGCCTGATCTTCACCGACGGCCGTCGTGTCGGCGCGTCGCTCGACCGCAACGGCCTCCGGCCCATGCGCTGGCAGCGCTCCGCCGACGGCATCGTCGTGTGCGCGTCGGAGGCGGGTGTCGTGCCGCTCGCGCGGCCGCGGCGGCGTGACGCGCGGGCGCCTCGGCCCGGGCGAGATGCTGTGCGTCGATCCCGATGCGACCGACGCCGTGCTCCAGGGGCTGCAGGACGACACGGTCGTCAAGCGCTGGCTGGCCGACCGCGCCCCCTACGGCGACTGGGCCCGTGACGGCCTCCTGCAGATCGAGACGGGCAGCGCGATCGACATGCCACCCACCACCGAGGAGCTCATCACCGAGCAGGTCGCGTTCGGGTGCAACCGCGAAGAGGTCGCGATGGTGCTCAAGCCCATGGCGACGGACGCCAAGGAGCCGACGTTCTCGATGGGCGACGACACGCCGTTCGCGGCCGTCGCGACGAGACCCCGGCCCGCGTTCAACTTCCTGAAGCAGCGGTTCGCGCAGGTGAGCAACCCGCCGATCGACCACCTGCGCGAGCGCCTCGTCATGTCGCTCCGCACGTGCCTCGGCCGCCGCCGTCCGCTCCTCACCGAGGACCCCGCGGCCGCGCAGCTGCTCGAGCTGTCGACGTTCTTCCTGTACCCCGGCGCGATCGACTTCCTCCTCGACACGGATCGCTGCGTGTTCCGAGCGGAGGCGCTCGACGCGACGTTCGCCGTCGCCGACGGGCCGGGCGGGCTCGCGACCGGCGTCGAGGCGCTCACGACCGCAGCGCTCGCCGCGGTCGAGCGCGGCACGTCCATCCTCGTCGTCTCCGACGCGGGCATCGGACCCGACCGCGCGCCGATCCCGTCACTGTTCGCGCTCGGCGCGGTGCAGCGACGCGCTCGTCGTCGCCGGGCGTGCGAATGGACGTGTCGCTCGTCGTCGACACCGGTGATGCACGCGACACGCACTCGATCGCCTGCCTCCTCGGCTACGGCGCCGACGCGATCTGCCCGCGGGTCGCGTTGCGCACGGTGGCGGCGATGGCCGACGACGACCAGCTCGGTGAGGTCACCTCCGCGGAGTCGCAGGCCAAGCTGCAGGCGGCGCGTCGAGGACGGCGTGCTCAAGATCCTGTCGAAGATGGGGATCTCCACCGTCGACGGGTACCGCGGCGCGCAGATCTTCGAGGTGCTCGGCCTCGGGCCCGAGGTCGTCGAGCTGTGCCTGCGCGGCACGCCGTCGATGGTCGGCGGCATCGGCTTCGCCGCGCTCGGCGCCGACGTCCTCGCGCGCCACGAGGCAGCGTTCGGCGAGAGCGCTTCGCTCGACGAGCCCGGCTTCATCCGCTTCCGCAAGCGCGGCGGCGAGTACCACGGCAACAACCCCGACATGATCAGCCTGCTGCAGAGCTCGGTCGGGCTGTCGATCGACGCCGACGACGAGAACGGCGACGGTGAGAAGCCCAAGCGTGCCGGCCGCAAGAGCGACGACGGCAGGTTCGCGGCTCGAGGTCGCGCCCGTCGAGGACCAGGGTCAGGTCATCTTCTTCGAGGGCGACCGGGCGGAGCCGGTGCCACCCGCCGACCCCGCCGACCTCCGCGCCGCACACCTGCTGCAGACCGCGATCACCGAACAGCGCGTCGAGCTGTACGAGCGGTTCCGCGACCTCGTCGAGAGCCGGCCGGTGACCGAGCTCCACGACCTGCTCGAGCTCGCGCCGCCAGGGCGCCCCGATCCCGCTCGACGAGGTCGAGACGATCGACGAGATCACGCGTCGCTTCTCGACCGGGGCGATGTCGCACGGCGCGCTCTCCGCCGAGGCGCACGAGACCCTCGCCGATCGCGATGAACATGGTCGGTGGTCGGAGCAACTGTGGCGAGGGCGGTGAGGATCCGGCGCGCTTCCGCACCGCGCGGCACCGCGCGACGACCGCAACTCGCGGATCAAGCAGATCGCGTCGGGTCGCTTCGGTGTCACGCCGGAGTACTGCGCCTACGCCGACGAGCTCAACATCAAGATGGCGCAGGGCTCGAAGCCGGGGGAGGGGGGCCAGCTCCCCGGCCACAAGGTCAGCGGCGAGATCGCGCGGCTGCGGTTCACGCAGCCCGGCGTCGGTCTGATCTCACCGCCGCCGCACCACGACATCTACTCCATCGAAGACCTCGCGCAGCTCATCTACGACCTCAAGCAGGTGAACCCGAACACGGAGGTCTCGGTGAAGCTCGTCGCCGAGGACAACGTCGGGACCATCGCCGCGGGCGTCGCGAAGGCGCTGGCGGAGGTCGTGCAGATCTCGGGCGCGAACGGCGGCACCGGTGCGTCACCGCTCTCGTCGATCAAGAACGCCGGGCTGCCCTGGGAGCTCGGCCTCGCCGACACGCAGTACACGCTCATCGAGAACGGGCTGCGCGACCGCGTCCGCGTGCGCGTCGACGGCGGCTTCAAGACGGGTCGCGACGTCATGATCGCCGCGCTGCTCGGCGCCGACGAGTACTCGTTCGGCACCGCGGCGATGCTCGCCGAGGGCTGCATCATGGTGCGCGCCTGTCACCGTGACACGTGCCCGACCGGGATCGCGACGCAGCGCCCGGGCCTGCGCGCCAAGTTCGCCGGCACGCCCGAGGGCGTCGCGACGTACATGTGCTACGTGGCTCAGGAGGTTCGCGAGCTCCTCGCGTCGCTCGGGCTGCGCTCGCTCGACGAGGCGATCGGTCGCGTCGACCTCCTGCGCCAGCGGAGCACGGGAGAAGCCCGCGCCGACGCCCTCGACATGGCGCCCCTGCTGCGCGAGCCGACCGACGGCGAGGCACCACGACGGTTCGTGGCCCACGTCCCCGTGCAGCGGCCGCGCTCGGAGCTCGACGCGCGGCTGCTCGAGGACGCGTTCTCGACCGTCTGGGAGGGCGGGGAGATCACGCTCGACTACGAGATCGGCAACGCCGACCGCACGATCGGCGCGTCGCTCGGTGGCGCGATCGGCCTCGAGTTCGGGCAGCTGTTCCCGCCCGGCTCCGTCGTCGCGCGCTTCAACGGGTGCCGCGGGCCAGAGCTTCGGCGCGTTCCTCTCCGAGGGGATCTCGCTCGAGCTGCACGGTGAGGCGCAGGACTACGTCGGCAAGGGGATGGGCGGCGGGCGCATCGTCGTGCGCGCGCCCGACGACGACACCGGCGATCCCGTCCTCGCGGGCAACACGGTGCTGTACGGCGCGACCAACGGTCAGCTGTTCGTCGCCGGTCGCGTCGGCGAGCGCTTCTGCGTGCGCAACAGCGGCGCGACGGCCGTCGTCGAGGGTGCCGGCGACCACGCGTGCGAGTACATGACCGGCGGCACCGTCGTGATCCTCGGTGAGTTCGGCTACAACCTCGGCGCGGGCATGACCGGTGGGCAGGCGTACGTCTACGACCCGCGTCACCTCCTCGTGACGCGCCTCAACCGTCAGCTCGTCGACGCGACGCTGCTCGACGACGAGCAGGCCGACGAGCTCGCGTTCCTCGTCGAGTGCCATCGCGAGCTGACCGGCTCGACGGTCGCCGCGGCGATGCTCGACGCCTGGGAGACGCACCTGCCGGCGTTCTGGCGGGTCGCGCCGGTGAGTGAGGTGGCTCGCATCGAGCGTGTGAACGAGGGCGTGCTGGGCACCGCCCGCTGAGTCAGGTACCCAGGATGAGCACCGGCCGGCTGTCGTAGCCGAGCACGCCCGCGACGATCCCCTCGAAGAACCCCGAACGCTCGTCCTCGTACGCGCGCGCGGCGCGGTTGTAGGCGGTGACGGTCGGTGGCGGCACCACTGCCTGGTCGTACACCGCGAGCGCGTCCTTCAAGGCCTGGTCGTTCGCGAGGCGCGCCGACCCGACGAGGTTCGCCCGCACGCGCCGGGCCAGCGCCTCGAGGTCGTTCGCGGCGATCGCCTCGGCACCGGGATCGGTGTGACGCGGCCCGTTCAGCGCCAGCTCGTCCCATCGCTGCAGCCCGGCCTGTAGGTCCTTGGTGATCGCTCGGTCGGCGGCGACGGCTTGGAGCGCGGTCTCGACGCCGCCCAGCGCCTGATAGCGCGTGATCAACGACGGACGCAGCGGCGTCCAGCGCAGCGTCGACGAGGTCGCGGCTGTCGTCGAGCCCCGGGCGCACGAGGAAGAACGCAGCGGCCACCGCCGCGACGAGCAGCGCGACGACCAGCAGCAGGATCCAGCGGAAGCGTCGCATCGGCGCGATCGACGCTAGCGGTGGCACGCCGCGAATTGGCTGACCCCGTCCAGGCGCCGGGTGATTGCGGACGCCCTCGTTGCGGATGGCGCGAGCGACGGCGATGATGTCGCCGTGCGGCGCCCGGCGGCAGGCACCGCGGGATCGGGGGGATTCGGATGGGGGCGTTGACGACGCGGGAGTTCTGGCTCGGACTGCTCGTGGCGATCCTGGGCTTCTGGGTCGCGCTGGCGGGCGCGATGTGGGTCTGGGGCGGCATGTCGACCGTGGTCGGCGACATGAGCAGCACGTGCGAGCGCGTCACGCTCAAGTACTTCGGCCCCGGCACCGACGCCGGCCAGGAGTGCTTCGCGCAGGAGGGCCAGTCGCCGCTGGGCTTGCCCGGCGTCGTCTCGGGCGTCCTCATGATCCTCGTGGGCATCGCCATCCTCGCCGCGGCGTGGTGGGTGTTCGTGAAGTCCATGGAGCTCTTCGGGCGGATCAGCACGGCCTAGGCGCGCCATGACGATGACGGACGGCATCCCACCCATCCGGTACGCGAAGGCCGGCGACGTGAACATCGCGTACCGCGTCATGGGTGACGGGCCGCTCGACCTCGTCTTCGTCACGGGCCTGCTCAGCAACCTCGAGATGGAGTGGGAAGACCCGGTCCGCCTCGGCTTCTTCCAGCGCCTCGCGTCGTTCTCACGGCTGATCGTTTTCGACAAGCGGGGGATGGGGCTGTCCGACCGCGACGTCGGCGCCGTGACGCTCGAGGAGCGGATGGACGACGTCCGTGCGGTCATGGACGCCGTGGGCTCCGACCGCGCCACGATGATCGGCTCGTCCGAAGGTGGTCCGATGAGCGTGCTGTTCGCCGCGACCTACCCGGATCGAACGGTCGCGCTCGTCCTGTTCGGCACGTTGGCGCGGACGCTCCCCGACGTCGACTATCCCCACGGCGCCGAGGCGTCGTTGACGGAGCTGCGCCGCATCGCCGACGGAGGAGTGGGGCTCCGGCCAGTCGCTCCGAGTGTTCGCGCCGGAGCTGCTGCACGACGACCAGCTCCGTGAAGGCGTCGGTCGTATCGAGCGGGCATCGGGCAGTCCCGGGACGATCCGCACGATGATCGAGACCTTTGACGACATCGATGTCCGGGGTGTCCTGCCGGCCATCACCGCGCCGACGCTCGTCGTGCACGCCACCGGCGACACCTGCGTCCCGGTCGGAAACGGGCGTTGGCTCGCGGAGCACATTGCGGGCGCACAGCTGGTCGAGATGGACGGGAACCACGTGAACTTCGACGTCGACCGGTTCGCCGACGAGGTCGAGACGTTCCTCACCGGCCGGCGTCAGCGCCGGTCGCGACCGACCGCGTCCTCTCCACGGTGCATGTTCTCGGACATCGTCGGCTCGACGGAGCGGGCGGCCGCCGTCGGTGACCGGCGTTGGAGCGATGTCCTCGACCGGCACGACGCCGTCGTGAGCCGTGAGATCGCGAACGCACCGCGGGCAGCTCGTGAAGTCGACCGGTGACGGTGTGCTCGCGACGTTCGACGGGCCCGGCGAGCGGTGTCGTGCGGGTGTGCCCTCCGCGACAGCGTTGCGGCCGCTCGACATCGACGTCCGCGTCGGTCGTGCACACCGGAGAGATCGAGGTCCGCGGCGAGGACATCGGCGGGCATCGCGGTCCACATCGGTGCCCGCGTCGCGGCGGTCGCCGATGCGGGCGAGGTCCTCGTGTCGCGCATCGTCACCGACCTGGTCGCCGGCTCGGACATCGAGTTCGCCGATCGCGGGATGCATCAGCTCAAGGGCGTCCCCGGCGACTGGCAGCTGTTCACCGTCACCAGCGCCTGACCCGCTCGACCGCGTCACTCGCGCCGGCCCGCGTGTCCTTTCCGTCGTGCGCAGGCGGGGAGTGACAGCGCTCACGATGCTGGCGATCGCCTCGGTGACCGGGTGGTGGTTCGGCACGGCACGGCGAGCGGCGACCCCACGGTGCGCGTCGTCGACGTGCTCGACGGCGACACGATCGTCGTCGCGCTCCCGGGTGGCGGTCGCGACACGGTGCGGCTCCTGGGCGTCGACACGCCCGAGACGCACCACCCGACCGAGCCGGTCGGCTGCTTCGGGCCCGAGGCCGCCGCCTTCACGCAGCGACGCCTGGCCGGTCGGGTCGTCACCCTCGAGGGCGACGTGGAGTCGCGCGACCTCTACGGCCGGCGGCTCGCGTACGTCCTGCTCCACGGTGAGCGGTTCAACGACGTGCTGCTGCGGCGTGGCTTCGCGCGACTGCTCGTCATCGCACCGAACCGCAGCCACGCCCACGAGCTGCTCGCCGCCGAGCTGTCGGCGCGCGACGCAGGTCGCGGCTTGTGGGGCCGGTGCGAGCTGTGACGCTGAGGCGGCGCGTCAGCGCATCGCCGCCAGGACCTCGTCGAACACGTCGATGGTCGTGAGCGGATGCAGGAACGCGGCGCGGCCGACGGTCTCGCCGCGGTGCTTCGTCGGCAGCACGAACGCCGTCTGCTCCTCCAGCAACGTTCGCGCCCAGCGCCCGTAGTCGTCGTCGGTCCATCCGGTGCGGCGGAAGAGCACCACGGAGAGCTCCGGCTGCCGCACGAGCTCGACCTCGGGCGTCGCCTCGACCCGCGCGGCCGCAGCAGTGGCGATCGCCAGCACCTGCTCCACCGCGTCGCGGTACGCGTCGGTGCCGTGCACCGCGAGCGAGAACCAGAACGGCAGGCCCCGCGCCCGCCGGCTGAGGTGGTAGGCGTAGTCGGCCGGGTTCCACTCGCCTCTGGGGCCGGTGTGGGTGCCGTCGCCTGCGTCGTCGGAGCGCATCGGGTCGAGGTACGACGCGTGCTGCGCGTGCGCGGCCCGCGCCGCGGCCGGGGTCGCGGTACAGGAGCGCGCAGCTGTCGAACGGTGCGAAGAGCCACTTGTGCGGGTCGACGACCATCGAGTCGGCCGCCTCGATCCCGTCGAAGCGGGGGCGCACGCTCGGCGCGAACAGCGCGGCGCCGCCGTAGGCCGCGTCGACGTGGAACCAGAGGTCGTGCTCGCGCGCGACCGGGGCGATGCTCGCGAGGTCGTCGACGAGGCCCGCGTTGGTCGTGCCCGCGGTCGCCACGACCGCGAACACCGAGCCGGGATCACCGTCGTCGGCCAGCACGCCGCTCAGCGCGCCACCCGTCAGGTGACCGTCGTCGTCGGAGGGCACCACGAGCGCGTCGCAATCGAGGATGCGGAGCGTGCTGACGACCGACGAGTGCGCCTCGGCGCCGACCGCGACGCGCCACCGCTGCGGACGCCCCCCGCGTTGGCGTGCGGCCTGCTCGCGCGCCGCGAAGAGCGCGGACAGGTTCCCCGCCGATCCACCCGACACGAAGCACCCGCCGGCGTCGGCGGGGAGCCCCGCGAGCCGGGCCAGCACGTCGAGCGCCTGGTTCTCGGCGTACACGGCGCCCGCCGCCTCGAGCCACGACGTCGCGCAGATGGACGACGCCGCGACGACCGTGTCGAACAGGAGGGCCGTCTTCGTCGGCGCGGCCGGGATGAACGCGAGGTGGCGAGGGCTGTCGGTCGACATGCACGCCGGCGCGAGGACCTCGGTGAAGAGCGCCAGCACCTCCTCCGGTGGGCGGCCCTCCGCGGTGATCGTCTGCCCGGCGCGCGCGGCGAGCTCCGCCGCGGGCACGGGCCCGTCGAGCGGTGCGGGGTCGAGCTGGAGCCGTTCGAGGGCGTAGTCGAGGCACGCGCGGGCAGCGCGTGCGGCCGTCTCGTCGAAGCGGTGCATGCCGCCGACGGTAGCGGCGGTCAGGCGGAAGCGAGCGCGGGGCCGTCGGCGTGCTCGCGCACGATGGCCAGCACCGCGTCGCCGTAGCGCGTCATCTTGACGGGCCCGACGCCGGCCACCGCCAGCAGTGCCGTCGCGCGTCTCGGGACGCGAGGCGGCGATCGTCTTGAGCGTGCTGTCGTGGAAGATCACGTAGGCGGGCACCGCCGCGGTTCGGGCCAGGGACCGCCGCCACTCGACGAGCGCGGCGAGCAGCTCGGGATCCGGCTCGTCCTCGTCGTCGGCGCCTCCGGCGAGCCGATCGCGGGCGCGCTCGAGCTCGGCGCGTGCAGCGCGAGCCGCGCGCTGCTCGGTCGGCGTGGCCTCGCCGGGTGGCGTGCACGCGTCCTCGATCGGCGCGAGCCACGGGCTCGCGACCCGGTTCATCTCCCGCGACCCGAGCGTGCGCCGGCGCGCCCACGACAGCTCGAGCGTGTGCTCGGCGCGCGTGAGCGCGACGTAGAGGAGGCGCCGCTCCTCGGCGCGTGCGGCCGGGTCCTCGGCGCGGGCGATCGGCACCAGCCCACGCTCGAGCCCGGTCACGTGCACGGTGTGGAACTCGAGGCCCTTCGCGCGGTGGAACGTGAGGAGCTCGACTGCGTCGCTGTCGAGCGACGGCTCCTCGTTGCGCAGCGCCGTGCCGAGCCAGGTGATGAAGCGGTCGACGGAGCCGCCGGGATCGATGGCGTCGAACTCGCGACCGAGGCGCACGACGGCCGCGGTGTGCTGCGCGCGCTCACCGCCGTCGCTCGTGCCGTCGTCTCCCGCCTTGTCTCCGTCGGCTTTTCGCCGCCTGGGTCGTGCAGCTCGAGGTCGGTGAGGTGCGCGGTGAGCGGCACTCCGGGAGCGGCGGTGTCGGCCGCGCGCAGGCGCGTCCAGCACGGCGCGCACCGCGGGCCGTGCGAGGAACCGGCCCTCGCCGCGGACGCGGGAGGGGATGCCCTCGGCGGCGAGCGCCGCCTCGAACGCGGCCGACTGGGCGTTGATGCGGTACAGCACCGCGAACGCCGACCAGGGCATGCCCGGGGTGCGCGCGGCCCGGATCTTGCGCGCCACGCCCTCGGCCTCGTCGCCCTCGGTGTCGTAGTCGGTGATCACGGGCACGGGGCCCTCGCCCTGCACGGCGTCGCGGCGGGCGCGGCGCAGCCCGCCGTCGGCGAGGAGCGCCTCGGCCGCGGCGACGATCTGGGGCGTCGACCGGTAGTTGCGGTCGAGCCGCACGAGGCGCGCGCCGGGGAACAGCCGTTGGAAGTCGGTGAGGCCGGTGGGGTCGGCGCCGGTGAACGAGAAGATCGCCTGGTCGGGATCGCCGACGACCGTGAGGTCGAGACGGTCGCCGAGCCAGCCGCGCACGAGCCGCAGCTGTGCCGGGCTCACGTCCTGGAACTCGTCGACGAACAGGTGCCGGAAGCGCCACCGCTGCTCGGCGGCGAAGTCGTCGTCGGTGTCGAGGGCGTCGCCGCACCACCAGAGGAGGTCGTCGAAGTCGAGGAGCCGGGCCCGCCGCTTCGACTGCTCGTAGCGGGCGTAGTAGCCGGCGACCTCGTCGATGCCGGGCGACGGGTCGCGCCCGAGCCGCCGGGCCGCCGCGGCGTACACGTCGGCCGCGATCAGCCGCGCCTTGGCCCACTCGATCTCGCTCGCGACGTCGGCCGCGATCGACACGGTCTCGGGCCCCCGGCGACGCCCCTCGCCGACGATCGGCACGAGGAGCCGGGCCTTGCGCTCGAGCAGCCCGGGCATCGCCCGGTCGCGCTGCTCGGCGCGTCGCCGCAGCTGGGCCAGCGCGATCGAGTGGAGCGTGCCGGCGGTGACGCCCTCGCCCCTCACCGCACACGCCCAGCGCCGCCAGGCGGCTCGAGAGCTCGCCGGCCGCCTTGCGGGTGAACGTGACCGCCAGGACCCGCGGCGCCTCGGCGCGCCCGGTGGCGATCCGCCAGGCGATCCGCCGGGTCAGGACCCGGGTCTTGCCCGATCCCGGCCCCGCCATGATCGCCAGCGGCGCCTGCTCGCACGTGACGGCGTCGCGCTGCGCCGGATCCAGATCCTGGAGGAGGCGGACGGCGAGCGACTCGTCGGCGAGGTCCGGGCCCATCCCGAGAAGGTACGGACAGGGTGTGACACAGCCGCGGATGGTCACCCGAGTCAGGCGGCGAAGGGCCCAGAGAAAAGGTCGGGCCCCGAGTAGCCATCACGCCGAAGCGATCCGGACTTCTCGGGGCCCGTTCCCTTCGAACCGGCCTCTCTCGGCGCCGTCCACACCCGTGAGGGTGCGACCGTCGCCGGATCCTCGTCACAGGTCGGGAAACCCGTGACTCGTCGATCCGATTCCGGCTCCCGGGTCCCCCGAGGGGTTCCCGTTCACCGACCGTCGAGTCTCCGACCCGTCTTCCGCTGCGCTCCTCCGGTCGCCCGTCGGCTCGCAGCAGTCCCGTGTCGACTCCTCGTCGGCACGGGTGACAGTAGAGATGCGCGCACCTGCGGTCAAGGAAGTTTTTGGGAACGCGTTACCGTCCCGACGTGGAGGTGTCACTCGCCCGGTTCGAGGATCTGGTCGCGGATGCGCTCGACGAGGTGCCCGAGGAGCTGGCCGTCGAGATGGAGAACGTCGCGGTGATCGTCGAGGACTGGCCGAGCCCGGAGCAGGTCGCCGGCCGGCGGGGCACCCTGTTCGGCCTCTACGAGGGCGTCCCGCTGACGTCCGCGCGACCCGATGACGTACGCCGGCGTGATGCCCGACAAGATCACGATCTTCCGCGGCCCGTTGTGCCAGCGTGCACGCGACGAGCGCGAGCTCGCCGCGCAGGTGCGCGTGACGGTGCTGCACGAGATCGGTCACTACTTCGGGCTCGACGACGACCGGCTCGACGAGCTGGGCTGGGCCTGATGCGCCAGATCCTGATGGACGAGGTGGCGTGATGCCCGACCGCCACGTCTGGCACAACTGGGCGCGCAACCAGGTGTGCGCGCCGGCCGCGATGGAGGATCCGCGCTCGATTGCTCGAGGTCGTCGAGGCGGTGCAGCGCGCCCGGTCGGCGGGTCAGACGGTGAAGGTCGTCGGGAGCGGTCACTCGTTCACCGATGCCGCGTGCACCGACGGCCGGCTCCTGTCGATCGACGCGCTCGACCGTGTGCTCGACGTCGACCGCGACGCCGGCACGGTCACGGTCGAGGCGGGCATCACGATCCGCGCGCTGAACCAGGAGCTCGCGTCAGCGCGGGCTCGCGCTCGCGGAACCTCGGCGACATCGACCGGCAGACGCTCGCCGGCGCCCTGTCCACGGGCACGCACGGCACCGGTGCGCGCCTCGGCGGGCTCGCGACGTTCATCCGCGGCATGGAGCTCGTCACCGCCGGCGGTGAGGTGCTGCGCTGCTCGCCCGACGAGGAGCCCGAGGTCTTCCACTGCGCGCGGGTCGGTCTCGGCGCGCTCGGCGTCGTCACCAAGCTCACGCTCGACTGCGTGCCCACGTTCACGCTGCGTCACGTGGAGCGCGCCGCCGAAGCTCGAGCGAGGTGGTGGGGGAGCTGGACGACCTCGCCGACGGGCACGACCACTTCGAGCTCTACTGGCTGCCGCACACCGACACGGTCTCGCTGCTCTGCAACGACCGCACCGAGGACGCGCCGCGTCCGAAGAGCGCGTACAAGCGCTGGCGGGCGGAGGTCTTCTACCCGAACTACTTCTTCGGGGCGCTGGTGACCGCGGGTCGGGTGCGTCCCGACTCGATCCCGCGCCTCGCGTCGGTCGTCGCGGGCACCGTCGGCTCGGCCCGGCTCGTCGACCGCAGCGACCGCATCCTCATCAGCACGCGGCTGCTGCGCTTCGTCGAGATGGAGTACGCGATCCCTCGGGAGCACGCCGCCGAGGCCGTCCTCGCCGTGCGCGACCTGATCGAGGCCGAGGACCTCCGCGTGAGCTTCCCCGTCGAGGTGCGCTTCGCTGCGTCCGACGACGTGCCGCTCAGCACCGCGCACGGGCGCGACTCGTGCTACGTGGCCGTGCACATGGCGCGCGGCATGTCGCACGAGCGCTACTTCGACGGCGTCGAGCGCATCATGGACCGCTTCGGTGGGCGCCCGCACTGGGGGAAGCTGCACGGTCAGTCGGCCGCGACCCTCGCGCCGCGCTACCCGGAGTGGGATCGGTTCGCGCGCGTGCGCGACCGCCTCGATCCCGAGCGACGCTTCGAGAACGCCTACCTCGATCGGGTCCTCGGGTCGAAATAGGCTCCCCGCCATGCCGTACCCCAAGAACCTGCTGAACCCACGCGAGAACCTCGCGCTCGACCTCCGACCTCACTGGTGGTTCTTCTCGAAGCACATCCTCACCGGGATCCCCCTGCTTCATCCTGTGGATCCTGAGCTTCCGCCTCGACGACGGCGACGGACGTGACGCGCGCGCGCCGTGCTCGGCGTCGCGACGATCGTGTGGGCGATCTGGCTGGGCCTGAAGCTGCTCTCGTGGCTGCGGACGTACTTCGTCGTCACCGACCAGCGCGTCGTCTACCGCACCGGTGTCATCGCGCGGCACGGCGTCGAGATCCCGCTCGACCGCATCAACAACATCAACTTCCACCAGGGCGTGTGGGAGCGGATGATCGGCGCCGGCGACCTCGACATCCAGTCGGCGGGCGACGAGGGCACGACCCTCTTCGAGAACGTGCGGCACCCCGACGGCGTGCAGCAAGAGGTCTACCGCCAGATGGAGAACGACGCGGAGCGCGACGCCGGGCGTGGCGCGGACGCGATGGGCGAGGCGGTCGCCAAGGCCATGTCCCAGCAGCAGCGCACCGGCCGCCGCTCCCGCCGCCGCCGGCCAGACGGTGCCCGAGCAGATCGCCGCGCTCGCCGACCTGCGCGACAAGGGCCACATCACCCCGGCGGAGTACGAGCAGAAGAAGGCCCAGCTCCTCGAGAAGATGTAGCGCCGCCGGCCGCCGCGCACCGCGAACGGTGACGCCGTGCGGCCGGTGCGATCGCGGTACTCCTCGACCACGCCCGCGAGCACGGCGTCGGCGCTCGCGCCGCCGCGCGATCGCGACGACGCAGCCCCCGAACCCGGCGCCGGTGAGCCGCGCGCCGAGGGCGCCGGCGGCGACGAACGACTCGACGAGCGCGTCGAGCTCGGGAGTCGACACCTCGAAGTCGTCGCGCAGGCTCTCGTGGCTCGCGAGCAGCAACGGACCGATCGCGTCCGTGTCACCCGCCCGGAGCGCCGCGGCGAGCTCCAGCACGCGTGCGTTCTCGCTGACGACGTGGCGTGCGCGCGGGTCGTCGCCGACCTGCGCCGGCGACGCGTCGCGCAGGGATGGCAGCCCGAGGCGTGCGGCCGCGTCCTCGACCGCCCGGCGGCGCTCGGCGTACGCGGTGCCGGCGAGCGTCCGTGCGACGCCGCAGTGCGCGACGAGCACCGTGACGTCCTCCGGCAGCGGGATCGGATCGACGGCGAGTGTCCGGCAGTCGATCAGGAGCGCGTGGTCGGCGACGCCGTGCACCGCGGCCAGCTGGTCCATGAGCCCGCCGGGCACGCCGGTCGCCCGCACCTCGGCGTCGAGCGCCGTGCGCGCGACGTCCTCGGGCCCGAGCGCGAGCCCGGCCGCCTCCGCGAACGCGATGGTGAGCGCGACCGACAACGCCGAGCTCGACGAGAGCCCCGAGCCCGCGGGCACGGTCGATGACACGTCGAGCTCGAGCGCGGGCACGACGCCGCCCCGATCCGCGACGGCCTGGAGCGCTCCGGCGACGAAGCCGGCCCAACGGGGCTCGATCGTGCGCGCGTCCACACGGCCGTCGGCGGGCACGTCGGCGACGCCGTCGAGCTCCGTGGATCGGGCGCGAACGCGATCGTCGCTGCCGGCGGAGCAGGTGACGGTGCACGCCCGATCGATGGCCATGGGGAGGACGAAGCCCTCGGCGTAGTCGGTGTGGTCGCCGATCAGGTTGACGCGGCCCGGGGCACGGACCCAGGCCGACGCACCGTCACGCACGCGCGGGATCCTACGGTCGCGTCCTCAAGTCCCACGTCGGGCGGTGCGATACTGCCCCTCATGGGTCGCATCAAGAACTCGTGGGAGCTCGCCAAGGTGTCGTGGGGCGTGCTCCGCTCCGACAAGACGCTCGCCGCGTTCCCCGTGATCTCCGCGATCGCGACGCTGATCGTGATCGGGGTCTTCGCCGGCCTCATCGGCGTCACCGGCGTCGACGGCGACAACGGGCAGGAAGGCCTGAAGGCGATCGGCTACGTGTTCGTCGTCGTCGGGTACATCGTGCTCGCGTTCGTGACCACGTACTTCACGGCCGCGCTCGTCGCCGGCGCCAACAACGTCCTCGAGCGGCCAGCCCACCTCGCTCGGCACCGCGTTCGCGGCCGCCAACGCGAAGCTGCACCGGCTGCTGCCCTGGGCGCTCGTGCAGGCGACGGTGTCGATGATCATCCAGGCGCTCGAGGAGCGCCTCGGCATCCTCGGGCAGATCATCGGGGCCCTGCTCGGCGCGGCGTGGGCCGTCCTCACGTTCCTGACGATCCCGATCATCATGCTGGAGGACGTCGGGCCGTGGAACGCGCTGAAGCGTTCGGGCACGCTGCTCAAGCAGACCTGGGGCGAGAACATCGTCGCCCAGGCCGGCTTCGGGATCCTGGCGCTCTTCGCGGCGCTCCCCGGCGCGCTGGTCATCGCGATCGGCGTCGCGACGGGCAGCATCGTGGCGGCGGTCGCCATCGGCATCGTCGGCGCGATCTGGATCGCGATCGTCGCGGTGGTCGTCTCGGCGCTGAGCGGCATCTACCGCACCGCGCTGTACCGCTTCGCGGTCGACGGGCAGGCGCCGGGTGCGTTCGCCGGCATCGACATGGCCCACGCGTTCGGGCCGCGCAGGCGCAACCGCAACGGCGACCCCAGCAGCAACTAGCTGATCGTCGCCGCCGCTCCTCCGTCGCCGCCGCTACTCGGTGGCGAGCAGCGAGTCTCGGGTCAGCACGGCCGTGTACCAGATGTTCGGCGTCTCGGCCGCGAGCGTCGCGACGACGAGGTCGCCGTCGGTCGAGATGTCGTCGACCTGGAGCCGCTCGCTCCACGGGTCGCGGGTGACCAGGCTCGTCCCTTCCTCGACGATCGCCCGGAGACGCTCGGCGTTCTCCTGAGCATCGGCGGCGTTCGCCTGCTGCAGCACGATGACGAGCCCCGGCTCGCCCTCGCTCGCCGTCGCGCCGAGGGCGATCAGCTCGGGCTCGACGAGCGGCTGTGGCCCACCGGTGTCGGCGCCGGGTGCGGGCGGGTCGTCGGTGAGCACCATCGTGTACGCGTCCGCGTCCTGCAGCGCGCCGACCACTTCGTCCACGTCCGGATCGTCGGCGAGCGACTTCTCGTCGCCGCTGCTCGCCGCGAGCGACGCCTTCATCGCCCGGTCGGTGTTCGCCCACGTCGCGAACGGGGGGTCGACCGCGAGACGCCCGCCGCGGCCGAGGCGACGCACGGGCGTGATGCGCTTCACGTACGACTTCTCGCCGTCCCAGGCGTAGTACGGCTCGCCGTGCGACTCCCGCTCGACGCGCAGGTCGCTCCAGGTGTCGTCGCCGCGGTCGCGTCGTCGACGGTGTCCCGGTCGACGTCGCCCTCGAGGACGAGGATCGCGTCGGGCTGCTCACCGGCGAGCAGGTCGCGCTCGATCGACGTGACGGGGATGCCGAGCTCCTTGCGGAGCGCGTCCCCGTCGCTCCCGACGGTCTGCACCAGCTCGGTCGGTGTCATCCCCCCGTCCAGCGTGAGGCGCGCGAGCCGCACGCGCTCCGATGCCGCCCCCTTCGACGTCGACGACCTCGCGCGCCGCGGCGTAGTCGTTGAGGATGACGAAGGCCCGCGTCGCGTCGGTGTCGGGCACCTTGGCGAGGAGCGCGAGCCACGGATCGTCCTGACCCGCGCCCGCGGTCGTCGCGGCCGCGAGCGGCAGCGCCGCCGTCACGAGCAGCGTCACCAGACCGACGCGCCACCACCCTCTGGTCCTCAGGTCGGGGGTCATCTGCTTCTCCATCCTTCGGACAGCGATCACGTGACGAGCGGGAGCACGTCGGCCGCGAAGCGGTCGAGCGCGGCGACGTCGAACGGGGCCCGCAGCGCGACGTTGATGCCGTCGGCGCCGGCTTCGCGGTACTCGGCGATCCGATCGGCGACCTCCTGGGGGCTGCCCATCAGCGCGCTCTTCTCGATGTACCGCGCGGTGCCGCCGAAGCGCTCCTCGAGCTCGGCGAGGTCGCGCGCCATCGTCAGGTTCACCGACCGCGTGATCGTCGACGGGTCGCGGCCGACGTCGGCACAGTGCTGCTCGAGCACCTCGACCTTGTGGCGGTACGCGTCGGGGTCGAGGAACGGCGCGTTCCAGCCGTCGGCATGGCGGGCCGCGAGCTTCAGCGTCACCCGCTCGCCCGTGCCACCGATCCAGAGCGGCAGGCGCGCCTGCACCGGCTTGGGGTCGCAGCGGGCGTCCCGCAGCGTGAAGAACTCGCCCTCGAAGTCGGCGCTGTCCTGGGTGAGCAGGAGCCGCACGCACTGGATCCCCTCGTCGAGCTGGCGCAGGCGCACGCCGGCGGACGGGAACGGGATCCCGTACGCGTCGTACTCGGGCTGGTGCCAGCCCGCGCCGAGCCCGAGGTCGGCCCGACCGTGCGAGAGGTGGTCGATCGTCGCGATCGTGTTGGCGAGCACCGCGGGATGCCGGTAGCCGACCGAGTACACGAGGCTGCCGCACCGCACGCGCTCGGTCTCGCACGCCAGCGCGGCGTGCGCAGCCACTGCCTCGAGGCACACCGAGCCCGTCTCGATGTGTCCGTCGCGGATCGTCGCGTCCGCCGCGTAGAAGTGGTCCCAGATCGAGATCCACTCGAAGCCGAGCTCCTCGATGTGGCGCCACAGCGAGCGCAGCTCGTCGGTCGTGCAGCGCTGCAGGCCGGTGTGGACGCCGAATCGCACCGGCGCAGACTAGAGGCGGTCCAGAGACGGAGCGCCGCGATCGGCGCCCGGTACGGTGGGAACGTGCTCGACGTCGAGACGTGGCCGAGGTTGCGCGATCCCGTGATGGTCGTGTCGCTCACCGGTTGGATCGACGCGGGCGAGGCCGGCGAGCTCGCCGGTGCCACCCTCGCGTCGCAGCTCGAAGGCGCCCGTGAGTTCGGCTCGTACTCGCTCGACGACCTCGTCGACCTCCAGCAGACGCGACCCACGGTCGAGCTGCTCGAAGGCACGACCCGCCACATCACCTGGCCGAAGATCACGCTGACCGCGGGCCATGCCGGACGCGACGTCGTGATCGCCGCCGGCCCCGAGCCGTCGCTGCGCTGGCCGACGTTCGCCCGCGACCTCGTCGAGCTCGCCGACCGTCTCGACGTCAAGCAGGCGTTCACGCTCGGCGGGATGCCCGCCGCGGTCTCGCACCGCCTGCCGGTCAACGTGCTGGCGACCGCGAGCGCGCACTCGGTCGCCCAGGAGGTCGGCGCGATGCGCACCGACTACGAGGGTCCGACCGGAGCGCAGACCGTCGTGCAGTTCGAGCTCGGCAAGGCCGGCATCCCGTCGGTCGGCCTGTGGGCGCAGGTGCCGCACTACGTGTCCGGCAACCCGTCGCCGCCCGCGGTGCTCGCGCTGCTCGAGCGCCTGCGCGAGCTGGCGACGCTCCAGCTCGACCTCAGCGGCCTCGACGAGCAGGTCGACCTGTACCGCGAGAAGGTCGACGAAGGTGTCGCCGAGCGCCCCGACGTCGCCGATCTCGTGCAGGCGATCGAGGACCAGACCGCCGAAGAGGTCTCCGGCGACGCGATCGCCGCCGAGATCGAGCGGTTCCTGCGCGACCAGTAGGTCCGGCAGTCCACGCGGTGCAGTCCCGCGCGAGGCGAGTACAGGAGTGCCGGGGGGCGGCAGGCCGGGGCAGGGTCGGCCCGCCGCCGCGCCCGGCGACCCGGCCGCAACGCGTGCGGGGCGTCACGACCGAGCTCGGAGGGCGACACGAGGTCGCCTCCTTCGCGAGGATACGCCTCACGTACCCCCGCTCAACCGGCGGCCCCGAGCGGCGCCGCCGCCGGGGAGCCGGGTAGAACGGGGCCGGGCGTGGGCGACCTCCGCTGCCGCCGCATCTGGATCCAGCCGACCAGGAGTGACCACATGAGCGTCGTGCGAATCAACGCCATCACCGTCCCCGCCGAGCGGGCCGACGAGCTCGTGGCCCGGTTCGCGGCGCGGGCCGGCGAGGTGTCGAAGTCGCCGGGCTTCGAGGCGTTCGAGCTGCTGCGCCCGTCCGACGACAAGGACACGTTCCTCGTGTACACGCGCTGGAGCTCGCAGGCCGACTTCGACGCCTGGGTCAGCAGTCCCGCGTTCGAGCACGGGCACAAGGCCCACAGCACGCAGGGCCCGGTGAGCAGCCACAGCGAGCTGTGGTCGTTCGACGTCGTGCAGCGCGAAGAGGGCTGACGTCCTCCCCTTCCTGAGATCCGGCCGTGGAGACCCTGCGGAGCTTTCACTCGTGGTGGGGCTACGTCGCGATCGTCGCCAACGGGATCGTCGGGCTCGCCGCGCTCCTCGCATGGCTGGTCGAGCGGCTGCGCGGCCGTTGGCTGTGGATCGTCACGTTCACCGCCGAGGCGATGATGATGCTGCAGGTCGTCGTCGGGGTGATCCTGATCGCGAGCAAGGACTACACCGTGCCGCGCTTCCACATGTTCTACGGGTTCCTCGCGTTCCTCACCGTCGGGCTCGCGTACCAGTTCCGCAACCAGATGCGCGGGCGCCGCGAGATGCTGTACGGCCTCGCCGGCCTGTTCCTCATGGGGCTCGGCATCCGCGCCGTGCTGCAGGTCTGACATGACGGAGAAGATCCGCGTCCTGCTGCTGTTCGGCGGTCGGTCCGCGGAGCACGACGTCTCGCGCGTCAGCGCGGTCGCGGTGGGCAACGCGCTCGACCCCGAGCGCTACGACGTCGTGCCCGTCGCGATCACCAAGGAAGGTCGCTGGCTCCTCACCGAAGAGGCCCGCGAGCTGCTCGCGACCAGCCGCGACGCGCTCCCGAAGGCGTTCACGGTGGAGGGCGCGCACGTCGCGGAGCTGCCCGAGCCGGGTGCGAACGAGCTGGTGTCGCTCGGTGAGGGCGGGATCGCCCCGACCGGGTTCGACGTGGTCGTCCCGCTGCTGCACGGCCCGTACGGCGAGGACGGCACCGTGCAGGGGCTGTTCGAGCTCGCGGGCGTGCCGTACGTCGGCGCGGGCGTCGTCGGGTCGGCCGTCGCGATGGACAAGGTGATGATGAAGCGCGCGTTCGCCGCGTCGGACCTGCCCGTGGCGCGCTGGCTCTCGTTCCGCGAGGGTCAGGACGTCGACGCGCTCGTGCTGCGCGTCGAGGACGAGCTGGGCTACCCGTGCTTCGTGAAGCCGTCGAACCTGGGGTCGTCGGTGGGCGTGTCGAAGGCCCGCGACCGCGACGAGCTCGTCGCCGCGATCGACGTCGCGCTCGTCGTTCGACGAGTGGATCCTCGTCGAGGAGGCGATCGTCGGCCGCGAGGTCGAGGTCGGCATCCTCGGCGACGACCCGCCGCTCGCGTCGGTCCCGGGGGAGATCGTGCCCGGCGCCGACTTCTACTCCTACGCCGACAAGTACGAGGCGGACGACGCCGACCTCCTCGTGCCCGCGCCGCTGACCGACGACCAGACCGCGCGAGGTGCGCGCGCTCGCGGTCCGCGCGTTCGAGGCGTGCCGGGGCGAGGCGATGGCGCGCGTCGACTTCCTGTTCGAGGAGGAGCGCAGCGACGGCGCGCCGGCGCGCGGGTTCCTCGTGAACGAGGTGAACACGATCCCGGGCTTCACCGAGATCTCGATGTACCCGCGCCTGTGGCAGGCGTCGGGCGTCTCGTTCGGCGAGCTGCTCGACCGCCTCATCACGCTGGCGCGAGCCCGCCACGAGCGGCGCGCCCGCCGCGCCGGGCGTCAGCGCGACGATTGACGCGCGGAGAGCTACAGGTTGACGACCGGGCAGGTGAACGTGCGGGTGATGCCCTCGACCGCCTGGATCTTCGAGACGACGAGCTTGCCGAGGTCGTCGAGGCTGGGCGCCTCGGTGCGCACGATCACGTCGTAGGGCCCGGTCACGTCGTCGGCGGCGACCACGCCGGCGATGGCGCGGGTCTCCTGGGCGACCTGGGCCGCCTTGCCGACTTCCGTCTGGATGAGCACGTAGGCGCTGATGGCCATGGACGTTCCCTCCTGGTGACGCTCCGGATCCGCGGGTAGGAGGGTAGCGGTGGATCCGCCGATCGTCTTCGCCGATCGCGCCGACGCCGGTCGGCGCCTTGCCTCGCACCTGGCGACGCTCGAGCTCGGCCCCGACGCGCTCGTCTGCGGCATCCCGCGCGGGGGTGTGGTCGTGGCGGCGGAGGTGGCGCGGGCCCTCGGGCTGCCCTTGCGCGCGGTGGTCGCGCGGAAGGTCGGCGCACCCGGCCAGCAGGAGCTGGCGATCGGTGCGGTGGGCCCCGACGGCACGGCGGTCCTCGACGACGAGCTCGTCCGCCTCGTCGGCGCCGACGAGCGGTGGCTCGAGACGGCGCTCGCCCGGGCACGGGCCGAGGTCGCCGAGCGCGTGGCGACCCTGCCCGGGGCGGTGGACGCCGACGCGGTGCGCGGTCGCACCGTGCTGGTCGTCGACGACGGCGTCGCGACGGGCTCGACGGCAGCCGCGGTCGGCCGGTGGCTCGGGCACGCCGGTGCGGGGCGGCGGGTGCTCGCGCTCCCGACGGCGCCGCCCGACGCCGAAGTCCGGCTGGGCGGCGAGTACGACGAGGTGATCGCGCTCATCCAGCCGCGCGACTTCGTCGCGGTGGGGCAGTGGTACCGCCGCTTCGGGCAGACGAGCGACGCCGAGGTGCGGGAGATCCTCGGCCGGGCGACCTAGCCGAGCCGCCCCTCGAGCGCGGCGAGCTCGTCGCGCAACGCCTGGGGCAGCTTGTCGCCGAAGCTGTCGAAGTGCTCGTGCATCGTCGGCAGCTCGCGCTTCCACTCCTCGGGGTCGACGACGAGCGCGGCTTCGGTCTTCGCCTGGTCGTCGTCGTCGAGGCCGTCGAGGTTCAGGTCGCTCGGGCGCGGCACCGTGCCGACCGGCGTCTCCTGCCCGTCGGCCTCACCCTCGAGGCGGCGGCAGATCCAGTCGAGGACGCGTGAGTTGTCGCCGAAGCCCGGCCACAGGAACTTGCCGTCGGCGTCCTTGCGGAACCAGTTCACGCTGAAGATGCGCGGCAGCTTCGACTCGTCGGTCTTGTCGGTCATCGACAGCCAGTGCGTGAAGTAGTCGCCCATGTGGTAGCCGCAGAACGGCAGCATCGCGAACGGGTCGCGCCGCAGCTCGCCGAGGCCGCCGAACGCGGCGGCGGTCTTCTCCGACCCCATCACCGACGCGGTGAACACGCCGTGCTGCCAGTCGCGCGACTCCGACACGAGCGGCACGGTCGTCGCGCGCCGTCCGCCGAACAGGAAGGCCGAGATCGGCACGCCCTGCGGGTCGTCGTACTCGTCGGCGAGCACGGGGCACTGCGTGAGCCCCACGCAGAACCGGGCGTTCGGGTGCGCGGCCGGCGCGTCGGCGTCGGGCGTCCAGTCGTTGCGCTTCCAGTCGGTGAGATGGGCGGGCGGGTCACCCATGCCCTCCCACCAGACGTCGCCGTCGTCGGTGAGCGCGGTGTTCGTGAACACGGTGTTGGAGTCGACCGTGTGCATCGCGTTCGGGTTCGTGTCGAGGTTCGTGCCGGGCGCGACGCCGAAGAACCCGTTCTCGGGGTTGATCGCGTACAGGCGCCCGTCCTCGCGGATCTTCATCCAGCAGATGTCGTCGCCGACGCACTCGGCCGTCCAGCCGGGGATGGTCGGGATGAGCATCGCCAGGTTCGTCTTGCCGCAGGCCGACGGGAACGCAGCCGCGACGTAGTGCGTGTGGCCCTTCGGCGACGTGAGCTTGAGGATGAGCATGTGCTCGGCGAGCCAGCCCTCGTCGCGGGCGATCACGGACGCGATGCGCAGCGCGAAGCACTTCTTGCCGAGCAGCGCGTTGCCGCCGTACCCGGAGCCGTACGACCAGATCTCCCGGCTCTCGGGGAAGTGGACGATCCACTTCTCGTCGGGGTTGCACGGCCACTCGCTGTCGGCCTCGCCCGGCTCGAGCGGCGCGCCGAGCGAGTGGACGCAGGGCACGAACTCGCCGTCCTCGCCGAGCACGTCGAGCGCGGCGGTGCCCGCCGCGGGTCATGACGCGCATGCTCACCGCGACGTACGGGCGAGTCGGTCAGCTCGACGCCGATGTACGACAGCGGCGAGCCGAGCGGACCCATGCGAGAAGGGGATGACGTACATCGTCCGGCCGCGCATGCAGCCGGAGAAGAGCCCCTGCAGCTTCGTGCGCATCGCCGCGGGGTCCATCCAGTTGTTGGTGGGCCCGGCGTCGACCTCGCGCTCGGAGCAGATGAAGGTGCGGTCCTCGACCCGGGCGACGTCGCTCGGGTCGGTCGTCGCCCAGTACGAGCCCGGCCGCTTGGCGTCCGAGAGCTCGGTGAACGTTCCGGCCTCGACGAGCTGCTTGCAGAGCAGCTCGTACTCCTCGTCGGAGCCGTCGACCCAGTGCACCGCGTCGGGCTGGCACAGCTCGACCATGTCCTGCACCCAGGCCAGCAGGCGGGGGTGCGTCGTCGGCGCGGCAGTCACGATCGACACAGCGCCGAAGATCCTACCGGTGGTGCCGAAATCCGGCCCAACCGAGCCCCGATCGCCGTACCTACGCCCACATCTAGGGTGACGGCGTGGGCGTCATCGGGTGGGTCGTGACGGGGCTGATCGCCGGGCTGCTCGCGAAGGTGGTCACCGGCTCCGACCGCCCCGGCTGCCTCGGCACGATGCTGGTCGGGATCCTCGGTGGCCTGCTCGGCGGGCTGATCTTCACCGCCGCCGGCGGCGAGGGGATCGACGACTTCAGCCTCTACTCGATCCTCGTCGCGTTCGTCGGCGCGTCGATCCTGCTGTTCGGCTGGAGCGTGATCCGCAAGGACACCTGACCACGACGCATGGGCCGACGCCCGCCGGACCTGCTCAGACCTCGGCGCTCAGACCTCGGCGCTCAGACCTGGGCGGTGGGGAGCCCCATGTCGGGCTCGGAGCCGATGCGCACGTGGGTGGCGCGGCCCTCGCCGTCGACGTCGAAGTTGATGCGCTGGCCCTGGCGGAGCATCCGGAACAGCGAGCCCTCCAGCGCGTCGGCCGCGAGCACGTACTCGCTGCGGTCGGTGTCGCACACGAGGATGCCCTCGCGGGTCTGGGGGTCGTAGGTCCGGACGACGCCCTGCATCAGACCGCTCAGCGCTTCGTGACCTTGCCGGCCTTGAGGCACGACGTGCAGACGTGCAGACGCTTGGGGGTCCCGTCGACGACGGCCCGCACCTTCTGCACGTTGGGGTTCCACCGGCGGTTGCTGCGCCGGTGCGAGTGGCTCAGGCGCTTGCCGAAGCGCGGCTTCTTGCCGCAGACCTGACACACCGAAGCCATCGGGAGAGACTAGCCGGTGCCTAGTCGCAGGGCGCCTTCGGCGCCCGAGACGGTGGAGCTCGAGCCGCGAGAGCTCCCGAAGAGGCGTGCGTCCCAGGCGAGGCCGTGAGAGGACGGCGTGCGCAACTACGATCCCGCGACACATGTCGGCCCGCACCGCCCTCGACGGCGCCGCCCTCGTCCAGGTCGTCTCGACCTTCCGCGACGCGCTCCGCGCCCATCAGGAGGAGCTGAACCGGCTCAACGTCTACCCCGTGCCCGACGGCGACACCGGCACGAACATGGCGCTGACGCTCGAGTCGGTGTGCAACGAGCTCGGCTCGCCACCCGGATGGACGACGTCTGCAAGGCGGTCGCGCACGGCTCGCTCATGGGCGCCCGCGGCAACTCGGGCGTGATCCTCTCGCAGGTGCTGCGCGGCCTCGCCGACACGTTCACGACCCTCGACGAGATCGGGCCCGGCGACGTGCGTGCTCGCGCTCCGGAAGGCGTCGGACGCCGCGTACCAGGCCGTGATGCGCCCCGTGGAGGGGACGATCCTCACCGTCGTGCGCGAGGCGGCCGAGTCGGCCGAGGCCGCACACGCCGACGGCGCGAGTCGATCTCGAGGCCCTGCTCGAGCGGACGGTCGAGGCCGCGAACGACGGCGGTCGCGCGGACGCCGGAGCTGCTCCCGGTGCTCGAAGGACGCGGGCGTCGTCGACGCCGGTGGCCGCGGCTTCACGCTGCTGCTCGACGCGTTCCTGCACGTCGTCGACGGCCGCCCGCTGCCCGAACCGGAGATCGTCGACGACGCCGCGCCGCGGTCGAGGCGCACCAGCGCGGCGCGGACGTGTCGTCGCTGCGCTACGAGGTCATGTACCTGCTCGACGCGCCCGACACCACCATCACCGCGTTCAAGAACTCCTGGGACGCGATCGGCGACTCGATCGTCGTCGTCGGCGGTGAAGGGCTGTGGAACTGCCACGTCCACACCAACGACATCGGCGCCGCGATCGAGTCGGGCATCCAGGCCGGGCGACCTCGCGAGATCCGCGTCACCGACCTGCTCGAGCAGGTCGAGGAGGAGCAGTGGGTGCGCGCCGCGGTCGACGACGCCGACGCCGTCCGACGCCGTCGGGCGAGCGCGTCGCCACCGGTGTCATCGCGATCGGCGTGGGCGACGGTGTGCGCCGGCTGCTCCACGCCGTGGGCGTGCAGGAGATCGTCGCGGGTGGGCAGTCGATGAACCCGTCGACCGCGCAGATCCTCGAAGCCGTCGACCGCGCGCCTGCCGACTCGGTCGTCGTGCTGCCGAACAACAAGAACATCGTCCCGGTGGCCGAGCAGGTCGACGCGCTCACCGAGCGCGACGGTCGGCGTCGTGCCGACGCAGGCGATCGTCGAGGCGCTCGCCGCGCTCGTCGTCTACGACCCCGACGCCGACCTCGCCGCGAACGTCGCCGCCATGGGTGAGGCGGCCGGACGCGTGCGCGCCGGCGAGGTCACGCAGGCCGTGCGCGACAGCACGGCCGACTGCGGCGACATCAAGAAGGGCGACTGGATCGCGATCACGCGCGACGGCATCTGCGCCGCGACGGCGTCGGTGCTCGCGGCCGCGGCTGCGCTGTGCGACGAGCTCATCGACGACGACAGCGAGCTCGTCACCGTGCTGCTCGGTGCCGAGGCCCGACCGAACGACGCCGGCAAGCTCCGCGAGCACCTCGGGCTCGAGCACCCGCACGTCGAGGTCGAGGTGCACGAGGGCGGCCAGCCGCTGTACCCGTTCCTCATCGGTGTGGAATAGGGGAGCGAAGTGGCCGAGCGCGCCGGCCTGACGCTGCGCGAGCTCGACGAGCCGCCGCGTCACCGAGCTGAAGACCGTCGGCGACGCGCTCGCCGAGCGCCTCACGAGCATGGGGATCGCGAGCGTGCTCGACCTGCTCGAGCACTACCCGCGCCGCTACCACGACCGGCGCCACGTGCAGGAGATCGCGGACCTCGTCGTCGGCGAGGAGGCGACCGTCTACGGCGAGGTGAAGAAGGTGACGACGCGGCACACGCGCCAGCGCCGCGCGCTCGTCGAGATCGAGGTGTTCGACGGCACGTCGTACCTGCGCCTCACGTTCTTCAACCAGCCGTGGCGCGGCAAGCAGCTCAGCGAGGGCACCGAGGCCGCGTTCTTCGGCCGTGTCGAGAACTACCGGGGGCGACGCCAGATGATCAACCCGGTCGTCGACATCCTGCGGCCGCGAGGGTGACGAGACCGGCGCGCTCGTGCCGGTGTACCCGGCGTCGGGCAAGGCCGACGTGCACACGTGGCAGCTGCGGCGGTTCGTCAAGAACGCGCTCGACCGGACGCGCGACGCGCGGGTTCGCCGATCCCGTCGATGACGTCGGTGTGCCGCGCGCACGGGCTCGTCGACCGCACCACGGCGTACTGGGGCATCCACCGACCCGACTCGATGGACGCGGCACAGCTCGCGCGCCGGCGGCTCACGTTCGACGAGTTCCTCCGCATGCAGGTCGGGCTCGTCGCGCGCAAGCGTGCGCTCGAGCGCGAGCAGGGCGGCATCGCGCACGTCGTGGACGGCCCGCTCGTCGAGCGGTTCGCCGCGAGCCTCCCGTTCCCGCTGACCGGCGACCAGCAGCAGGTGATCGCCGACATCGCGCGCGACCTGGCGTCGCCGGCGCCGATGCACCGCCTGCTCCAGGGCGAGGTGGGCTCGGGCAAGACGGTCGTCGCCCTCCACGCGCTGCTCATGGCGGTGCAGGGCGGGTTCCAGGGCGCGTTCATGGCGCCGACCGAGGTGCTGGCTGAGCAGCACGAGCTCACGATGCGCGCAGCTCCTCGACGGGCTCACGGTGACCGAGGAGGGCTCGCTCCTCGGCGAGCGACCGGTCGGCATCGCGCTGCTCACGAACCGCACGAACGCCGCCGAGCGCCGGCGCATCGACGAGGGCCTGCGCGCAGGGACGGTCGACATCCTCGTCGGGACGCACGCGCTGATCTACGAGGGCGTGCAGTTCGCGCGCCTCGGGCTCGTCGTCGTCGACGAGCAGCACCGGTTCGGCGTCGAGCAGCGCGACCTCCTGCGGGGCAAGGGCGACGAGCCCGACGTGCTCGTCATGACCGCGACGCCGATCCCGCGCACCGCGGCGATGCTCATCTACGGCGACCTCGACCGCTCCGAGCTCCGCGTGCTCCCGGCGGGCCGCGCACCGATCACGACCGAGCTCGTCGGGCCGATGCCGCTCGAGCGCGTGCCCGTGTACGAGAAGCTGCGCACCGAGGTCGCGGCCGGCCGCCAGGCGTACGTCGTGTGCCCGCTCGTCGAGGGCTCCGAGCGCACGCAGGCGAAGGCCGCCACCGAGGAGTACGAGCGGCTCGCGAACGAGGACCTCGCCGGCCTCCGCCTCGGTCTCCTGCACGGCCAGATGCCGTCGAGCGACAAGGAAGCCGTCATGCGCGCGTTCCGCGCCGGCGACCTCGACGTGCTCGTCGCGACGACCGTCATCGAGGTCGGCATCGACGTCCCGAACGCGACCGTGATGGTCGTCGAGGACGCCGACCGCTTCGGGCTGCTCCAGCTGCACCAGCTGCGCGGTCGCATCGGGCGTGGCGCGCACGCCTCGCATTGCTTCCTCCTCGCCGAGCCGTCGACACCCGAGGGCGTCGCCCGCCTCGAGGCGATGCGCGACTCCACCGACGGGTTCGAGCTCGCGGAGCGCGACCTCGACATCCGCGGCGCGGGTGAGGTGTTCGGGGAGCGTCAGTCGGGCTTCAGCGACCTCAAGCTCGGTCGCCTGCCACGCGACGAGGACGTCGTCATCGAGGCGCGCGAGGTCGCGGTCGAGATCCTCGACGCCGACCCCGACCTCGAGCACCACGAGCAGCTGCGCCAGGAGGTCGAGGACCTGCTCGGCGACGCGGTGGAGTTCCTGTTCAAGTCCTGATGCCCCGGGTAAGGCATCGCCATGGAGCCGCGCGTCAACTTCATCACCCTCGGTGTCGACGACCTCGCGGCGGCGCGCCGGTTCTACGTCGACGGGCTGGGGTGGACGCCGACCTGGGAGGTCCCCGACGAGGTCGTGTTCCTCCAGGTCGGTCCCGGGCTGCTGCTGACCTTGTGGCACGCGTCGTCACTCGACGCGGATGCCGGCGGCCCGGGCGAGCCGACGACGCCCGCCGGGTTCTCGCTCGCGCACAACGTCGGCTCCGACGAGGAGGTCTTCGGCGTCATGGCGCGAGCCGAGGCAGCGGGTGCGACCGTGCTCAAGCCCGCGCAGCGCGCGGAGTTCGGCGGCGTCCACGGCTACTTCGCGGACCCGAGCGGTGCGCGTTGGGAGGTCGCGCACAACCCGGGCTGGCGTGTCGAGCCCGACGGGACCGTCGTCATCGGTCCGATCGACGGCTAGCTCACCCGACGTCGACGCCGATCTGGAACCGGATCCGTTCGGAGCCGTCGTTGGACGCGCGCACGGTGACCGGCTGACCGGGCGTCACCGGGCGGTACGGCGGCCACACCGACTCCGCCTCGGAGAGCGGCGCGCGCCGCACGCGCTGCCCGCCCTGGCGGACCGTGAGCCGGACGTCCGTCGAGGTCGGGGGACGGGTCTTCGTCAGCGAAGCTCGCGGTCCCGGCCGCGACGGTCGCGCTGTCGGGAGTCACGACGATCGTCGGTGTGCGCGCGCCCGGCGAGAGTGCCGGCGGCCCGACCATGAAGAACCCGTCGACCGGCTCGTACCGGATGGTGAGCGTGCCCGGTCGCGTGGTGGCGGCGCGGGCGCGCACCGCGAACACGAGGTGCATGGTGCCGCCGCCCGACCCGGCGCTCGGCAGCGCCACGGCGCCGTCCGTGAACGGGATGCACTCGGTGAAGCCATCGCGCTTCGGCCACGACGAGCCCGACGTCGTCGCGACCTTGCCGTCCCAGGTCCCGGGGCACGCCTCGAGGTCGAGTCGACGAGCCGACAGCTCGATCGGCGTCGTCGACGGGTGCAGCGCGACCGTCAGCACGTCGCCTGCTTCGAACACGACGTCGCGAACCCTGACGGTCGTCGGTTCGGCGGCGGCCTCCCCGGGACCCGCCCATCCTGCGACCAGGAGACCGATGGCCACGACACCGATCAGCACCCTCCGCATGACCCGCATGACCGCATGGTGCACCGACGCCGACCCCCCGTGCCGCGTTGCCTGCCCTCGGGGTGCGACAGTGAGCGCGTGCCACGCGGGCTGCACGTCGTCGCGGGAGTCGCGAGGGGAGTGCCGCTGGTCGCGCCGTCGGACATCCGGCCGACGACCGGCCGGGTCCGGGAGGCACTGTTCTCGTCGCTCGGCGACCTGACCGACGCGTCCGTGCTCGACCTGTTCGCGGGCAGCGGTGCGCTGGGGATCGAGGCGCTCTCGCGGGGTGCGGCGAACGCCGTGCTCGTCGACGCCGATCGCGCCGCGGTCGACGCGATCGCGGCGAACCTCGCCACGACGCGCCTCGGCGATCACGCCCGGGTGCAGCAGGCCGCGGCCGCCACGTTCGTCCGCGGGCGGCTGCCGAGCGAGGCGCCGTTCGACCTCGTGCTCGCGGATCCTCCCTATGGCGCTGGTGACGAGGCAGTCACGGAGATGATCGGTGCTCTCGCCGAGCCGGGCTGGCTCGCCGACGGCGCCCGCGTGGCGATCGAGCGCGCCGCCCGCGAGCCGTTCCCTCCGGTGCCTGCGCCGTGGAACACCGGGTGGGAACGCAGGTACGGCGATACGCTCATCGTCGTCCTGCACCTCTCAGGCTGAGACAGGAGTGCGACGCGTGGCGACCGCCCTGTGCCCGGGCTCGTTCGACCCCGTGACCCTGGGTCACGTCGACATCGTCGAGCGATCGGCGCGTCACTTCGACGAGGTCATCGTCGCGGTGATCCGCAACCCCCAGAAGGCGCAGTCCCTCTTCACGTTGGAGGAGCGCCAGGAGATGCTGGCGGAGGTGCTCGCGCACCTGCCCAACATCCGCATCGAGTTCTTCAAGGGCCTGCTCGTCGAGTTCGCGAAGGACCACGGCGCCGAGTCGATCGTGAAGGGTCTGCGCGCGATCTCCGACTTCGACTACGAGCTCCAGATGGCGCAGATGAACCAGCGCCTCTCGGGGATCGACACGTTCTTCCTGTCCACCAGCCCGCAGTACTCGTTCCTGTCGTCGAGCCTCGTCCGTGAAGTCGCCCGGTTCGGAGGAGACGTGTCGAGCATGGTGCCGCCGCTCGTCGCGAAGCGCCTCGCCGAGCGATACGGGGACGGCTCCGCCACGGCATGAGCGAGCGCGACGCACGCGCGCTCGAAGACCTCCTCTTCGACATGCGCGACCTCATCGAGACCGCGCGCATGATGCCGATGTCGGCGTCGGTGCTCGTCAACCGCGACGAGGCGCTCTCGCTCGTCGAGGACACGTTGCAGACGATGCCCGAGGAGCTGCGCCGCGCACGCTGGCTCCTCAAGGAGCGTGACGAGTTCCTCGAGAACGCACGGCGCGATGCCGACGCGATCGTCGAGGCGGCGCGCGTGCAGGCCGAGCGGATGGTCGAGCGCACCGAGATCACCCGCGAAGCCCGTCGCACGGCCGAGCAGGTGGTGCTCGACGCCGAGGCCGACGCCCGCCGGCTGCGCCACGAGGCCGAGGACTACGTGGACGCGCGCCTCGCCCGCTTCGAGGAGGCGCTCGGGCGCACGCTGGCGACGGTGCGCCGGGGGCGTGACCGCCTCCAGGTCGACCTCGAGGCGCTCGACCAGGCCGAGAAGGCCGACGCCCAGGCCGGCGACCTGGAGGACCAGGCGTTCTTCGACCAGGACGGCCGCAAGCTGCCCTGATCCGGTACGGAATCCTGCCCTGATCCGGTACGGAATCTAGGTTTTCGCGGGGTCGCGGTATCCTGGTCCGCTGCCGCGTCCTCCGCTCCTGGGGGCCACGCCTGCCCACCGCCGCACCCCGCCCGCAGCCCCGGGGTCTGGTCCCGCCGCCATGAACGGACTCCGCATCGATGTCGCCGACCTCCTCGCCCATCCGGGTGCGCGTCGTGACATCACTGCCTCCGACGAGCTCGAAGGGCTCGCCGGCACGTCCGCGACCGTCATCGGGCCCGTGACCGTCGAGGCGACGCTCAGTCGCATCTCGGAGGGGATCGTCGTGCGCGGCGACGTGCACGGCCGGTGGAAGGCCGACTGCAGCACGTGCCTCCGCGAGATCGAGCGCGACCAGTCCGTCCACTTCGACGAGCTGTTCGAGCCCGATCCCGTCGAAGGCGAGACCTATCGGCTCGAGGGTCACGAGATCGACCTCGAGCAGCTCGTCCGCGACTCGCTCCTCCTCGAGCTGCCGCTCGCGCCGCACTGCGACACGCCGTGCGAGCCGGCTGCACCCGTGGGCGACGGTCGTGACGAGCGCGATCCGCGCTGGGCCGCCCTGGCCGAGCTCGAGCTCTGAAGACGTCCGCACGAAGATCGAGAAGAGGAACCATCGATGGCAGTCCCGAAGCGCAAGACGTCCCGCTCGAAGACGCACTCGCGTCGTTCGGCGAACCGGCGTCTCGCGGCACCCGCACGGTCGCTGTGCCCGAACTGTGGCACCACGAAGCTCCCGCACATCGTGTGCTCGACGTGCGGTTGGTACAAGGGCCGTCAAGCCGTCGAGGTCGACTGATCCGGTTCGACGGTTCGCGACACGTCGGATGCCGCGGGGTGAGCGTGACGTGACGGACGGCCAGCGCGTCGTCGTCGCGGTCGATGCGATGGGTGGTGACCGCGCGCCCGGCGAGATCGTCGCCGGCGCGGCGCGTGCCGTCGCCGAGCTCGACGTCGGGGTGCTGCTCGTCGGCCGCGCAGCGGAGATCGAGCCGCTGCTGCGCCAGAGTGACGGACCCGACGTGCCCGAGGGCCTCGAGGTGCTCGACGCGGCCGACGTCATCGCGATGGACGACGAGCCGTTGAGCGCGGTGCGCAAGCAGAAGGACTCCTCGATCGTGCGCGCGGTCGAGGCCGTGAAGGACGGGCGCGCCGACGCCGTCGTCAGCGCCGGCAACACCGGTGCGGTCACGACCGCCGCGGTGCTCCGCCTGGGCCGCTTCAAGGGCGTGCCGAGCCCCGCGATCGCCGTGCCGATCCCCGTCGCCGGTCAGCACCCGCAGTTGCTCGTCGACGCGGGCGCGGTCGTGAACCCGGCGCCGGAGCGGCTGGCGCAGTACGCGGTGATGGCCTCCGAGTACGCGCAGGTGCGCTGGGACCTCGCGACGCCGCGCATCGGGCTCCTGTCCAACGGCGAGGAGGCCGGCAAGGGCGACGAGCTCCGCAAGGCCGCGTACCCCCTGCTCGAGCGGATCCCTGGCTTCGTCGGCAACGTCGAGGGCCGCGACTTCATGCACGCCGACACCGTCGACGTCATCGTCACCGACGGCTTCACCGGCAACATCGCGCTGAAGACGCTCGAGGGTGCGCTGCGCGCGCTGTCGGGCCTGGTGTTCGGGGTGCTCGATGCGACCGACGAGGCACGGCAGGCGTCCGCGGTGATCATGCCCGACCTCCTGCGGCTCGCCGAGTCGTACGACCCCGACGTCACCGGTGGTGCGGCGCTGCTCGGGGTGAAGGGCATGACCGTCATCTCGCACGGTGCGTCCTCGGCGCGCGCGATCTTCAACGCCGTCTCGGTCGCGGCCGACTGCGCGCGTCGCAACGTGGTCGACCGGATGCGGGATGCCGTCACGAGCGAGGCGGTGACCGGTGCCGGCTGAGACGCACGTCGAGCAGACGCCGATGGGTCCCGACGAGGTGCTCGGGCTCATCCGGGAGCGCCTCGCCGAGATCCTCGAGATCGACGAGTCGCGCGTCACGCGCGACGCCCGCTTCGCCGACGACCTCGACGCCGACTCGCTCGCCCTGATCGAGCTCGTGGAGACCCTCGAGGCCGAGCTGGGGGAGCGGACGGTGGGGTTCAGCGTCGACGACGAGGATCTCGCCGAGCTCACCACCGTCGGCGAGGCCGTCGACTACGTGGTCGCCCGATTGGGGGCGAGCGCGGCATGAACGAAGACGCGATCGAGCTCCTCCAGGGCGAGCTCGGTCACACGTTCACCGACCGCACGCACCTCGACCGATCGCTCGTGCACCGCTCGTTCTGCGCGGAGCATCCCGACGCGGAGTCGAACGAGCGCATGGAGTTCCTCGGCGACGCCGTGCTCGGCCTCTCGGTCACGAACCACGTGTTCGCGGCGTACCCGGACCTGCCCGAGGGCGAGCTCGCGAAGCTGCGCGCGTCGGTCGTGAACGCCGAGGTGCTCGCGAGCCTCGCCGCGGAGATCGAGGTCGGTCCCGCGCTGCTGCTCGGCAAGGGCGAGGACGCGTCGGGCGGACGCACGAAGGCATCGATCCTCGCGGATGCGATGGAGGCCGTCATCGCCGCGGTGTACCTCGACGGTGGCTGGCCCGCCGCCGACGCGCTGGTGCTGCGCCTGCTCGGTGATCGGATCCGCGAAGGCGCGGCCGGCCCCGGTGGCCACGACTTCAAGACGCGCCTGCAGGAGCTCGCGGCGCGGCGCTTCGACCAGCTGCCGCGCTACCACGTGCGCGCGGAAGGCCCTGACCACTCGAAGGAGTTCTTCGCCACGGTCTCGATCGGTGGCGAGGTGCGCGGCGAGGGTGAGGGGCGCTCGAAGAAGCAGGCCGAGCAGGCGGCGGCACGTGCCGCTTGGGATCGACTCGATGCCGATGGACTCGCCACCGCCGACGACGCCGCGTACGCGTCGACAGGAGCAACGGATGCCTGAGCTACCCGAGGTCGAAGTCGTGCGACGCGACCTCGAGCGCGACGTGATCGGACGCCGCATCAAGGCCGTCGAGGTCGACGGCATGCGATCCGTGCGGCGTCACCACAACCGCAAGCAGTTCATCAACCGGCTCGAAGGCAAGAAGATCACCGCGATCGACCGGCGCGGCAAGTACATCCTCGCCAAGCTCGACGCCGACGACGTGCTCATCATCCATCTCGGCATGTCGGGACAGCTGCTGCGCGCCAAGACGTCGCGCGAGACGCGGGCCAAGCACACGCACGTCATCATCACGTTCCAGCAGGGCGGACAGCTCCGGTTCATCGACCCGCGCACGTTCGGTGAGATGTTCGTCACCGAGCTCGACGAGCTCTCGAAGGTGAGCGAGCTGTCGCACCTCGGCATCGACGCGCTCGACGCGCCGATGTCGTGGGAGCAGTTCGGCGCGCTCGTCTCGTCGAAGCACGCCAAGCTCAAGCCCCTGCTCATGGACCAGAAGTTCCTGGCGGGCATCGGCAACATCTACAGCGACGAGATCCTCTGGGGTGCCGGCCTGCGGTGGGACCGCATGAGCGACACGCTCACCTCGCAGGAGGTGCGGCGCTTGTACCGCTCGCTCGTCGAGACGCTGCAGGAGGCCGTGAAGTACCGCGGCTCGTCGCTCGCCGACGAGCAGTACGTCGACCTCTTCGGCAAGCCCGGCGACTACCAGCACCACCACAAGGTGTACGCACGCGAGGGCGAGACGTGCCGGCGCTGCCGCCAGGAGATCGTGCGCGAGCGCGTCGGCGGGCGCTCGACCTTCTACTGCCCGGCTTGCCAGGTCTGAACGCGGCAAGGTCTGAGTCGGACGACACGTCTGGGTCGCCGGGCGCGTGCAGGGCGTCTGGTTCCGCGACGCGTGCGCACGGGAAGCCGCCGCGCACGACGTGCAGGGCTGGGTGCGCAACCTCGCCGACGGACGCGTCGAGGCGGTCTTCGAGGGCACCGGAGCCGCCGTGGACGCGCTCGTCGAGTGGTGCCGTGCCGGGCCCCCGCGAGCGCGGGTCGACGGCGTCGAGGTCCGCGACGAGCCGGCCGTCGGCGAGACCGGCTTCCGCATCGCCTGACCGCTCGCTTGTCAGGCAGCGCCTGACCTGCCGCTCGTCAGGCAACGCCTGACCTGGGGTGACGCACCGCCGGGGAGCCGTCCACGGAGCCCCGCGGACCCGTCGCTACGATCCGAAGGCACGGCCAGTCCGTCCACGTCCACGACCCTCCGGATCCGGGAGCCCGCTTGTTCCTGAAGACGCTGACGCTCAAGGGCTTCAAGTCGTTCGCGGAGAAGACCGCGCTCGACTTCGAGCCGGGCGTCACGGTCGTCGTCGGGCCCAACGGCTCCGGCAAGTCGAACCTCGTCGACGCGGTCGCCTGGGTCCTCGGCGCGCAGGGCCCGCGCACCCTGCGCGGCGGGAAGATGGAGGACGTCATCTTCGCCGGCACGCCCGACCGCCCCGCGCTCGGGCGCGCCGAGGTGTCGCTCACGATCGACAACTCCTCGCACGTGCTGCCGATCGACTTCTCCGAGGTCACGATCACGCGCACGCTGTTCCGCAGCGGCGGTGAGTCGGAGTACCAGATCAACGGCGTGACCTGTCGCCTCCTCGACATCCAGGAGCTGCTGTCCGACTCGGGCATCGGCCGCGAGCAGCACGTCATCGTCGGCCAGGGACAGCTCGACACGATCCTCAACGCGTCGCCCGAGCAGCGACGCGCGATCGTCGAGGAGGCCGCTGGCATCCTCAAGTACCGCAAGCGCAAGGAGCGCGCCGAGCGGCGACTGGTCGCCACCGAGGGCAACCTGCTGCGCCTCAGCGACCTGCTGCGCGAGGTCCGGCGCCAGCTCGCGCCGCTCCAGCGGCAGGCCGAGGCCGCGCAGCGCCACGGCTCGGTCGTGGAGGAGCTGCGCGCGATCCGCCTGTACCTCGCGGGTCACCAGATCGGCGGCCTGCAGAACCGCCTCACGCGACTGCACGACGAGCGCGCCGAGCTGGAGCGCCGCGAGACCGAGGTGCGGTCGCGGCTGCGATCGCTCGACGACTCGGTCATCGGCGCGGAGCAGTCGCTCACCGCGCTCGGCGTCGAAGGGCTCGCCGACTGGATGGTGCGCGTCGAGGCGCTGCGCGAGCGCGGCCGCGGCCTCGCCGCGCTGCTCGACGAGAAGCGGCGCGGCATGGAGCGCGAGCTCAACACCGCGGCCGACGGCGGCGTCGTCGAGACGCTCGTCGCCGACGCCGCGAACCTGCGCGAGCAGGTCGCCGCGCTCGACGCGGAGGCCGAGGGCCTCACGTTGCCGGGCACCGACGCGCTGCTCGCGGTCGAAGCGGCCGAGCTCGCGCTGCAGGCGTCCGAGGAGCAGTGGCGCGCCGCGGAAGGTGACGCGGCCCGCGCCCGTGCTCGCGCCGACGCGCTCGAGCAGCAGCTCGAGGCCGCGCGCGCCGACGTCGCGGCCGCCGAGCTCGACGGCATCGACGGCGTCGTCGGTCCGCTCGTCGACCACCTCGAGATCGAACCCGGCGCCGAGGCGGCCGTGGCGTCCGCGCTCGGCGACGCGATGCGCGCGGTCGTCGTGCGTGGCGGCGACACCGCGCGACGTGCGGTCGAACGGCTGCGCGCCGGTGACGCGAAGGGTCTGGTGCTCGTCCTCGACGCGACGTCGTCGAGTGCGCCACCGGTGCCGTCCGCACCTGCGGGCGCGCGCCGTCTCGTCGACCTGGCCCGTACGCGCCTTCCCGGGCTCGAGCCGGTGCTGGCGCGGCTGCTCGGCCGCGCCGTGCTCGTCGAGGACTGGCGCACCGCGCTCGACCTCGCGCTCGCCCAACCCGACCTCGTCGTCGTCACGCCGCAGGGTGACCGCCTCGGCGGTGACAGCCCGTGGAGCATCGGTGGCGGGCACGGCAGTGGCGTCACCCAGGCGGCGCTCCAAGAGGCGCAGGAGCGCGCGACGGGCGCCGAGGTCGGGCGCGCCGAAGCCGAGCGCACGGTCGAGAGCGCACGTGCCGCGCTCGTCAGCGGCCCGCGCCGCGGAGGTCCGGCGGGCCGCCACCGAGGAGCGCCGAGCGGTGCTCGCCGCACGCCTGGCCGAGGTCGAGACGCGTCTCGGCGGCCGCGATCCTGGCGAGGCCGCGAGCGCCGAGCGCCAGCGCGCCCTGCTGCTCGACACGAACGTCGTCTACGCCACGCTCGCCCGTCGCCTCGCCGAGCACCGCACCGCCGTCGACCAGCTCCACGACCGGCTGCGCGAGCGCCGACGCGTCGAGGCCGACGCGGCACGGGCGAGCGCCGACCAGCTCGAAGTCCTGCGCGGCGAGCGGTCCGGGCTCGAGAAGGAGCTGCTCGAGCTCCGCGAGCTCGCGTCGCGTGCCGAGGTCAGCGAGGCGGAGTCGCGCGTCAAGCTCGACACGTCCATCGAGGGGCTGCGCACCGAGTTCGACGTCGAGCCCGCGGCGGCACTCGACGCGGTGGCACCCGAGGTGCCCGAGGGCACGACGCTCGCCGGGCGCGCCCGCGAGCTCGAGCGCGACCTGCGGCTCATGGGCCCGATCAACCCGCTCGCGCTCGAGGAGCACCGCGCGCTGCTCGAGCGCTCCGAGTTCCTGCAGACCCAGCTCGACGACGTGCGCAACAGCCGCCGCGAGCTGAACCGGGTGATCCGTGCCGTCGACAAGGAGATCGTCGCGGTCTTCACGCAGGCGTTCGAGGACGTGGCGGGTCACTTCGCGAACCTCTTCACCACGTTGTTCCCGGGTGGGTCCGGCAAGCTCTCGCTGCTCGATCCCGACGACATGCTCGAGACGGGCATCGAGATCCAGGCGCGCCCGTCCGGCAAGAACGTCAAGCGCCTGTCACTGCTCTCGGGCGGTGAGCGTTCGCTCACGGCGCTCGCGTACCTCTTCGCCGTGTTCCGCGCGCGTCCGTCGCCCTTCTACCTGCTCGACGAGGTCGAGGCCGCGCTCGACGACGTGAACCTCCACCGGTTCCTCGACCTCGTGCACGAGTTCCGCGACGAGGCGCAGCTCGTCATCGTCACGCACCAGAAGCGCACGATGGAGGCGGGTGACATCCTGTACGGCGTCACGATGCCGCCGGGCGGCTCCACGCGCGTCGTCAGCCAGCGCGCCGCCGACGTCGCCGGCTAGCGCCAGGCCGGTCGAGGAGCGATGGATCCGCAGACCGCGGCGTGCGGCGCGGAAGGCGAGCGCAACTGGCTCTGCACGACCGTCTTCCGCATCACCGACAGCAAGAGCGCAGCCGAGGTCGCCGACGCGCTCGCGCAGCCGCTGCGCATCGTGCTCGTCGTCGTCCTGGCGTTCATCACCGTCCACATCCTGCGGCGGGTCGTCACGCGCACCGCGCGCAAGGTCCGAGACCAGCCGCGCACGAGCGCGTTCCGCGAAGAGACGACGGACCCGATGGTCCTCGAGGATCTGGCGACCCGGCGCCACGTCCAGCGCGTCGACACGCTCGCGACCGTGCTCCGCAACGTCGTCAGCATCGTCGTCTGGATCATCGCCGGCGCTCATCATCCTCTCCGACCTCGGCGTCAACCTCGCGCCGCTGCTCGCGAGCGCCGGCGTCGCGACCGTGGTCATCGGTTTCGGTGCGCAGCAGGTCGTGCGCGACTACCTCGCCGGGCTGTTCATGCTCCTCGAGGACCAGTTCGGCGTCGGTGACGTCATCGACATGGGGGAGGCGACCGGCACCGTCGAGTCGGTCTCGCTGCGCGTCACCCGTCTCCGTGACGTCGAGGGCGTCGTGTGGTGGGTGCCGAACGGGCAGGTGACCCGCGTCGGCAACAAGTCGCAGCAGTGGTCCCGCGCGCTCCTCGACATCGCCGTCGCCCCCGACACCGACTCCGTGCAGGCGACCGAGGTGATCAAGCAGACCGCCGACGACATGTGGCGCGACCCCCTCTGGAGCAGCCGGCTCCTCGCCGAGCCCGAGGTGTGGGGCGTGGAGGACGTCGGCGTCGCCGGCATGCTCATCCGGCTCGTCGTGAAGACCGTGCCGCTCGCGCAGTGGGACGTCGCACGCGAGCTGCGGGCGCGCCTCAAGCACGCGTTCGACGAGGCGGGCATCCGGCTCCCGGTGCAGCAGCAGCGCATCACGTACGAGATGGGCGGTGCGCCACCGCCCCCGCTCGACGAGGCGCCCGGCGACGAAGGCGTGGCAGGCGATCAGTAATCTGGGTCCAGCCATGCTGGATGCCACCGAGACGGTCATCCTCATCTCGATCTTCGCTCTGGCCGCGCTGCTGATCCTCGTCCCCCGGGCACTGGCGCGCCGCACACGAGGACGGGAAGAGTGATCCGCGGCCGCGCGAAGCGCCGTCGTGCCGCGGAGACCACCGATGCGCTGCCCGACATCCCCGACGCGTTCGACGCGGCGGTGGCGATCGACGTCGCAGCCACGCCCGTCGCCGAGCCCGCGGTCGTCGAGCCCGAGCCCGACGAGGTCGAGCCCGACGAGATCGAGGCTCATGACGCCGATCCGGATGAGCTCGACGACCTGGACGAGCCGGACGAGATCGAGCCGGACGAGATCGAGCCGGACGAGATCGAGACCGACCAGCCGAAGCGCCTGCGCCGTCGGCTCGGCCGTTCGCGGGGCCCGTTCAAGAAGATGCGCGGCCGCATGCGCGCCCGCCGCATCGACGACGACGTCTGGGACGACCTCGAGGAGACGCTGCTCCTCGCCGACGCCGGCCTCGACACCACGGCCCGGCTCGTCGACGCGGTGCGCACCCGCGCCGCCGCCGAAGGCATCGGCGACGCCGACGCGCTGCCCGCCCTCCTCGAGCGCGAGATCGACGAGAGCCTGCAGGCGACCGCGGCCGACCGCTCGCTCGCGCTGCGCCCCGGGCAGCCCAACGTGTGGCTGCTCGTCGGGGTGAACGGCGCGGGCAAGACGACGACCGCCGCGAAGCTCGCGACGAAGGCCATCGACGACGGCCACACCGTGCTCTTCGCGGCTGCCGACACGTTCCGCGCCGCGGCGGCCGACCAGCTCGCGCTGTGGGGCGACCGTCTGGGCGTCGACGTGATCCGCGGTCAGGAGGGCGGCGACCCGGGCGCGATCGCGTTCGACGCGGTGCAGGCCGCGGGCGCACGCGACATCGACCTCGTGCTCGTCGACACGGCCGGGCGGCTGCACACCAAGGTCAACCTGATGGCCGAGCTCGAGAAGGTGCGCCGCGTCATCGAGCGCACGCCCGACGCGCTCACCGAGGTGCTGCTCGTGATCGACGCGACCACGGGCCAGAACGGTCTCGCGCAGGCCCGCCAGTTCGGCCAGTCGATCGGCGTGACGGGCGTCGTGCTCACGAAGCTCGACGGCACCCCGAAGGGTGGCATCGTGCTCGCCATCGAGTCCGAGCTCGGCGTGCCGGTGAAGCTCGATCGGGGTCGGCGAGCAGGCCGACGACCTGGTGCCGTTCGAGCCCGCGTCGTTCGCCGCCGCGCTCGTCGGCGGCGGCGACGACCAGGATCTGGACGAATAGCCGTGTTCGACACGCTCTCCGACCGCTTCGACGGCATCTTCAAGCGCCTCCGCACGCGCGGGAAGCTCACGCCCACCGACGTCGACGAGGTCGCGCGCGAGATCCGGCTCGCGCTGCTCGAGGCCGACGTCAACGTCAAGGTCGTCAAGCAGTTCGTCGCGCGCGTGAAGGAGCGCGCCACCGGCGCCGAGATCGCGAAGAGCCTCAACCCGGGCCAGCAGGTCATCAAGATCGTGCACGAGGAGCTCGTCGCGACGCTGGGTGGCGCGACGGGCAAGCTCATCACCGCGTCGAAGCCGCCGACGATCATCGTGATGGCCGGCCTCCAGGGCTCGGGCAAGACGACCGCCGCCGCGAAGCTCGCCCGCCTGCTCGAGCACGACCAGGGCAAGCAGGTCCTGCTCGTCGGTGCCGACCTGCAGCGCCCCGCGGCCGTCGAGCAGCTGCGCGTCCTCGGCGACCAGATCGGCGTGCCCGTGTTCAGCGAGCCGACCGACCCGGTCGCGGTCGCGCGCGCCGGCGTGAAGGAAGCCGAGCGTCTCGGTCGCTCGACCGTTCTCATCGACACGGCCGGCCGTCTCCAGGTCGACGACGACCTGATGGACGAGCTCGCCCGCGTCACCGACGCGGTGTCACCGCACGACGTGCTGCTCGTCGTCGACGCGATGACCGGCCAGGAGGCCGTCAACGTCGCCGAGGCGTTCGCCGGCACCGTGCCGCTCACCGGCATCGTGCTCACGAAGCTCGACGGCGACGCGCGCGGCGGCGCCGCGCTCTCGGTCAAGGAGGTGACCGGCCTCCCGATCCTCTACGCCGGCGTCGGCGAGAAGATCGGCGACTTCGAGGCGTTCCACCCCGACCGGATGGCGAGCCGCATCCTCGGCATGGGCGACGTGCTCACGCTCATCGAGAAGGCGGAGGCGACGTTCGACGCGGAGGAGGCGGCGAAGGCGCAGGAGCGCCTCCTCGAAGGTCGCTTCACGCTCGAGGACTTCCTCGAGCAGATGCGCCAGATGCGCAAGATGGGCCCGCTCTCGAGCATCGTCGGGATGCTGCCCGGCATGCCGAAGGAGGTCCGCCAGGCCGAGATCGACGACGACGAGCTCGGCCGGGTCGAGGCGATCATCTGCTCGATGACGCCCGCCGAGCGGGCCGACCCGTCGATGATCAACGGCTCGCGCCGCGCACGGATCGCCCACGGCAGCGGCACGTCGACGGCGCAGGTGAACGCCCTGCTGAAGCAGTTCAAGATGATCCAGCAGATGATGCGGTCGTTCTCGAAGCCGGGGAAGAAGGGCAAGCGGCGCCGGGGCATGCTCCCGCCCGGCATGTCGCCCGAGGACCTCGCCGGGATCGAGGGGCTCCCCGGCATGCCCGGCAACCTGGGCGGCGGCATGCCCGGGATGCCCGGGCTTCGCTAACCTGGAACGTCTCACTCTCTCGGCATCTTGTTCGGCGGCCCATCTCCGCCGCCCGAGCCCGAGCTCCACGACAGTCAGGAAGTTCGCAGCGTGTCCGTGAAGATCCGCCTCATGCGCGTCGGCAAGAAGAAGCAGCCGACGTACCGCGTCGTCGTCGCCGACGAGCGCAGCCCCCGCGACGGTCGCATCATCGAGACCATCGGTCACTACGGCCCCCGCGCCGACCCGTCGGTCGTCGACATCGACGGCGAGCGCGCCCTCGACTGGCTCCGCAAGGGTGCCCAGCCGTCGGAGGCCGTGCAGAAGCTCCTCACCACCACGGGCGTGTGGGCGACGTTCGAGGGCGAGAAGACGAAGCCGATCGTCACGAAGCTGAACCGGCGCGGCTACGCGACGGGCAAGCACACCGAGAAGAAGAGCAAGAAGAAGGAGCAGCCCGAGGCCGCAGCGCCGGCTGCCGACGCCGAGCCGCAGCGCCGGCCAAGGACGACGCCGAAGCTCCCGCCGCCGAGGCCGAGGCCGAGGCACCGAAGGCCGAGGAAGCCGCGACGAGGACCGGCCGCCGAGGACGCCGGCTGAGGAGACCGAGGCCGAGGAGCCGAAGCGCCTGAGGCCGCGGAGCTCCGAAGAGCAGGAAGAGGCGTCAGAGTGAGCGAGGAAGCGCCCGACTTCGACGAGGGCATCGACATCGACGAGGAAGACGACTTCGAGGACGAGATCGGCGGCGAGGGCAACCGCATCGTCGGCACCCGCGCCAAGGCCGTCGTCGAGCACTGCGCCCGCGCACTGTCCGAGGAGCCCGACATGATCGACGTCGACCTCGAGGAGCGCGGCCGCGACGAGGTCTTCCTCCTCGTGCACGCGAGCCCGTCCGACATGGGCCGTCTCATCGGCCGTCGCGGCCGGGTCATCCAGGCGATCCGACAGGTGACGCGCGCCGCCGGCGCGCTCGAAGGCGTGAAGGCCGGCGTCGACGTCGCGGAGTGACTGCGCGGCGCCCTCGATGAGCGGGGGCACCGAACCGCGCGTCCTCGAGGTCGGCCGCATCGGGCGGGCCCACGGTCTGCGCGGCGAGGTCGCCGTCTCCTTCCTCACCGATCGCCCGGAGCGCACCACGGCCGGGTCGTCGTTCACCGCCCGTCCCGCGCACGACGCGCCGCACGGGCCACCGTCGAGGGGACTCGTCGTCACCGAAGCGCGCCGGCACCAGCAGCGCTGGCTGCTCCGCTTCGAGGGCGTCGACGACCGTGACGCAGCATCCGCGCTCACGGGTCTCGTGCTCTTCGCGCCCGAGCTCCCGTCCGCCGACGGTGACGAGCTCTGGGTGCACGATCTCGTCGGCGCGTCGGTGGTCGACGCCGGCGGACACACGCTCGGTGCGGTCGCCTCCGTCGAGGCGAACCCCGCGCACGACCTGCTCGTCCTCGACAGCGGCGTCCTCGTCCCGGTCACGTTCGTCACCGAGCACGGTGCCGACGAGGACGGGGGCCGGCGCGTCGTGGTCGACGTCCCCGACGGCCTGCTCGACCTGTGAGCGATCGGGACTGACGGCGTGCGCATCGACGTCTTCACGATCTTCCCCGAGTACCTCGAGACCCCGCTCGGTCTGTCGATCCTCGGCCGCGCCCGCGACGCGGGGCTCCTCGACGTGCGCCTCCACGACCCGCGCGACCACACCACCGACAAGCACCGCAGCGTCGACGACGCGCCGCTCGGTGGCGGTGCGGGCATGGTGATGATGCCGGAGCCGCTCTTCGCCGCCGTCGAGGCCGTCGAGCCGCCCCGTCCGCTGTACCTGCTCGCGCCCGCCGGTCGCCGCTTCGACCAGGACCTCGCCCAGGAGCTGGCGAGCGGTGGCGGCTTCTCGATGATCTGTGGCCGCTACGAGGGCGTCGACCAGCGCGTCGCCGACCACCTCTGCGACGACGAGCTCTCGATCGGCGACTACGTGCTGGCCGGCGGCGAGGCCGCGGCCCTCGTCGTCGTCGAGGCCGTCGCCAGGCTCCTCCCCGGCGTGCTCGGCAACGAGGCGTCGACCGCGGAGGAGTCGTTCGCCGACGAGGCCGATGGAGGAGCGGCAGGACGCGTCCTCGAGCACCCGCAGTACACGCGCCCGGCATCGTTCCGTGGCCTCGACGCACCCGAGGTGCTCCGCTCCGGCGACCACGGCCGCATCGCCGAGTGGCGCCGGGCCGAGGCCCTCCGCCGCACTCGGGAGCGCCGCCCCGACCTGCTCGGCCAAGACTCCGCAGATCCGGACGATCCCGCCCCCAACTCCGGCTGACTGGCGCGGGAGCGGCGCAACTACCATGGGTGTCCCGCGCCCCATCCGGCGCCCGTTCCCTCGAGGCGGAGAGACGATGAACGCCACCGATCTGGTCGACCGCGCAGCACTGCGCGACGACCTCCCCGACTTCGCACCGGGCGACACGCTGAAGGTGCACGTCCGGGTGGTGGAGGGCAGCCGCGAGCGCACCCAGATGTTCCAGGGCGTCGTGATCCGCCGCAAGGGGAGCGGCGTGCGTGAGACCTTCACGGTCCGCAAGGTCAGCTTCGGCGTCGGCGTGGAGCGGACGTTCCCCGTCCACTCGCCGATCCTCGCCAAGATCGAGGTCGTCAGTCGTGGCGACGTCCGGCGGGCGAAGCTGTACTACCTGCGCGATCGCGTCGGGAAGTCCGCGAAGATCAAAGAGAAGCGCGACTAGATCGAGATGCGCACCACTCGGAGCCTGGCGTGAGCGCGGAAGACCTCGAGCGCTACGAGACCGAGATCGAGCTCCAGCTCTTCCGGGAGTACCGCGACGTGCTCCCGATGTTCAAGTACGTGATCGAGACCGAGCGTCGCTTCTACCTCGCGAACGAGGTCGACCTGCAGGCCGAGCAGAGCGACGGGCAGACGTTCTTCCGTCTCGAGCTCACCGACGCCTGGGTCTGGGACATGTACCGCCCCGCCCGCTTCGTCACGAACGTCAAGGTTCTGACATTCCGTGACGTGAACATCGAGGAGCTGGCAGGCAAGGACCTCTGACGTGACCGGGGCACGCCCCGGTCGTCGGCAGGTCCACCCGCAACGCACCGATCCCCGCCGCGCGCTCGGCGCGAGCGGCGAGGCGATCGTCGCGAGGTGGTACGAGGCCGACGGCTACGAGGTCGTCGATCGCAACTGGCGCTGTCGCGACGGCGAGCTCGACCTCGTGCTCGCCGCAGCCGGCGTCGTCGTCTTCTGCGAGGTGAAGACGCGCCGCGGCGGCGCGTTCGGCGCGCCGTTCGAGGCCGTCACCGCCGCGAAGCAGCGGCGCATCCGTCGCCTCGCCGTCCGCTGGCTCGCCGACCACGACGTGCGCGCCCGCACGATCCGCTTCGACGTGGCGTCCGTCGTGCACGAGCGCGGCCACGCGCCCGTCGTCGACGTGATCGAGAACGCCTTCTAGCCCCGCCCCCCAGCACCGCGCCTGGACTCGCGGTGCCAGCACCCCGTGTGCCAGTGGCGCCGCTCGCCCGGGTCCCGCCGCGGCACGACGACCTCGTGCCCCTCACCGGCGCGGATGTCGTGGTCGCAGCCGGGGCACCGGTACGGCTTCACCGCCTCGTACGGCTGCACGTGGCGCACGTCGACCGCGTCGTCGTCCTCCGACCAGTGGAGATCGTCGTCCGGCCAGTCGTGGTCGGCCACGATCAGCTCCGACGTCCCTGTCAGGCGAAGAACGCCCAGGCGAGCAGCGCGACCACCACGACGAGCGCGGCGCCGACGAACACGTAGTCGCTGCTCTTGCGCGTCTGCGCCCGGAACGGGTTGAAGCCCACGGCGGTACCGTACCCAGATGCCGAACCTGATCGTGGAGCGCGACGGCGAAGGTGTCGTCACCCTCACGTTGAACCGCCCGGAGAAGAAGAACGCGATCAGCCGCGACATGTTCCGCGAGCTGATCGCCGTCTTCGACGAGGTCACCGCCTCCCGCGACGACCGGGTGCTCGTCATCACCGGCGCCGGCGACGCGTTCACGTCCGGCGCCGACCTGACCGCTCCGGATGCCGGCGACGTCACCAAGGGCGCCGGGTACGCGCTCGAGTCGATGCGCGTCGTCGGACGGGCCGCGCTCCGCCTGCACGAGATCCCGAAGCCCACGATCGCCGCCGTCAACGGCGCCGCCGTCGGCGCGGGCTGCAACCTCGCCCTCGGCTGCGACCTCATCGTCGCCGCCGACACCGCGCGCTTCTCCGAGATCTTCGCCCGCCGCGGCCTCAACCTCGACTTCGGCGGCTCGTGGCTGCTCCCGCGCCTCGTCGGCATGCACAAGGCGAAGGAGCTCGCGTTCCTCGCCGACGTCATCTCCGCCGACGAGGCCGAGCGCTACGGCATCGTCAACCGCGTCGTGCCCGCCGACGACCTCATGAAGGTGGTCGGCGAGCTCGCGCACCGCATCGCCGCGCAGCCCCCGGTGCAGATCTCGATCACCAAGAAGCTCCTCGACCAGTCGTTCTCGGTGTCGATGGCCGAGGCCCTCGAGTTCGAGGACGTCGCGCAGTCGCTCGCCTTCTCCTCGCGCGACACCGCCGAGGCGATGCTTGCCTTCATCGAGAAGCGCGAGCCGAAGTTCACGGGCGAGTAGCGGCCGAACTGTCACCGTGGCCAGATCGCGCCCTGCGCGCGGTCGACCCAGCCGTGGCGGTGGAGCTCGGCGATCGCGACGGCAGTCCGCCCCGCGTCGAGCGCGGCCCTGCTCGCGAGCTGATCCGGCGTCGCGCACTCGCCTCCCAGCGCGCGCAGCACCGCGGCCGCGTCGGGCGTCGGTGCGGGGCGTGGTGGTGCCGCGACGGTGCTCCGCGTCGCCGCGTTCGACAGCCCGAGCGCGACGAGCACGTCACCCCAGTCGACGAGTGGGTGCGCGCCGTCGGCGATGAGTGCGTTCGTGCCCGCGGCGGCCGCGTTGCGTCGCGAGCCGGGCACCGCCATCACGGTCTTGCCGTAGTCGAGCGCGAACTGCGCCGTGATGCGGGCGCCACCGCCGACCGTCGCCTCGACCACCACGACGACATCGGCCAGCGCGGCGATGATGCGGTTCCGCACCGGGAAGAGGCCCCGGCGCGGCCCGACGCCGAAGCCCTGCTCTCCCGTCACGACCCCGGCAGCTCGCACGCGCTCGGTGAGGACCGCGTGACGCCGCGGGTACACGACATCGAGACCGGTGGCGATCACGCCGACGACACCACCGCCGACCGAGAGCGCGCCTTCGTGAGCCGCGCCGTCGACGCCGATCGCCAGCCCGCTCACGACGGTGACGCCGGCGCTCCCGAGCGCGGCACCGAGCTCGCGGGCGTCGGCGAGGCCGTGCGGCGTCGCAGCCCTCGTGCCGACGACAGCGACGCGCGGCTGTCGCAGCACCTGGGGCGCATCGCCCTCTGCGAGCAGCACCGCGGGCGCATCGGGGATCTCATCGAGGATCGGGTAGTCGGCGGCGCCGTCGACCCACACGCTCGTGCCGCGCTCCGACAGCCGAGCGCGCACTCCGTCTGCGTCGAGCGCACGCTGCCATCCCTGGGCGAGGGCGCGGTGCTCGTCACGTGCACCCCGCACGCCTCGGGCGGTGAGTGCGTCGTGGCCCGCGCCGCGCTCGACGGCAGCGAACGCCGCACACACGCCGCCGTGGTGGTCGATCAGCGCGCGCAGCCGCGCCGGCGTCATCTCCGGGAGGCACACGAGCGACGCGGCCGCGACGCGCGGCTCGACCGTCACGGGACGTCCTCCCGGAGCAGGGCCGCCAGCGCGACATGCGTCGGCTCGATCCCCGGCGAGTCGTCGATGTCGGCCAGCGTCCGTGCCACCCGCCGGATCCGCGCCGCGCCCCGCCCCGTCAGCTGACGGGCTTCGGCCTCGGTGCGCCATGCGTCGTAGGCGGCGCCGCAGAGCGGCAGGAGGTCGGCGAGCGCACCGGCTGGCACGTGGGCGTTGCGGCGCCAGGGCGTGCCGCGCAGTCGCGACCGCTGCCGTTCGACGGCGGCGTCGACCCGCCCACGCACGTCGGCCGACCGCTCGCCGCGCTCGTCGGCCGGCTCGGGCGCCTGGACGGCGATGCGGAGGTCGAAGCGATCGAGCAGTGGCGCGGAGAGGCGACGCCGGTACCGCGCGCGCTCGAGCTCGCCGCACGCGCACGACGGCGGGCCGAGCCCGCACGGGCACGGGTTGGTGCACGCGACGAGGAGGAAGTCGGCCGGGAACCGCAACGTCAGGGCCTGGCGCGCGATCCACACGACGCGCTCCTCGAGCGGCTGGCGCAGGGCGTCGAGCGCCCGGGGCGCGAACTCGCCGAGCTCGTCGAGGAACAGGCAGCCGCGGTGCGCGAGCGTGACCTCACCCGGCGTCGGCTTCGCGCTCCCACCCCCGACCAGCGCCGCGACCGACGCGGTGTGGTGCGGCGAGCGGAACGGTGGGATGCGGATCAGGCCGCGCCCGCCCCTCCCGGCGGCGGAGTGGACCTGCGTGACCTCGAGCGCCTCGTCGGGCGTGAGCGCGGGCAGCACCGTCGCGAGCCTGCGGGCGAGCATCGTCTTGCCGACGCCGGGCGGTCCTGCGAGCAGCAGGTGATGGCCGCCAGCCGCCGCTGCCTCCAGCGCGCGGCGCGCCCACGCGAGGCCGCGCACCTCGCCGAGGTCGAGCGGCTCGTCCTCGTCCTCGTCGTCGCGGCGCGTCGGCGGCGGCGGCGGATCGGGCCACGGCAGCTCACCCTTGAGGCAGGCACGCAGCTCCCCGAGGCACCGCGCACCGCGCACGTGCGCGTGGGGCACCAGCGCGGCCTCGGCGACGTTCGCCATCGGCACGACGACCGTCGGCCTGCCGGATCGGACGAGCGCGGCGACGAGCGCCAGCGTGCCGGGCACGCCGCGGATCGTCCCGTCGAGCCCGAGCTCGCCGAGCACCGCGACGTCGTCGAGCGCGGCGGCGGGGAGCTCGTCCTTCGCGACCAGCACACCGAGCGCGACGGCGACGTCGAGCCCTGAACCCGTCTTGCGGATGCCGCTCGGCGCGAGGTTGACCGTGACGCGGTTCGGCGGCCAGTCGAGGTCGGACGACAGGATCGCCGCGCGCACCCGCTCGCGCGACTCGCGCACCGCAGTGTCGGGGAGCCCGACCATGTTGTAGGACGGCAGGCCGCTCGAGACGTGGACCTCGACCGTCACCACCTGACCGTCGACTCCCAGCAACGTCGCGCTGCTGACCGAGGCGAGCACGGCGGATCTCCTCTCACTCTCACGCTTGGCTCTGACTCCTGGCGTGGCCAGTGACGAGCCGGTTGGAGAGCCGAGATCCGCGGCTTCGACGGTGTCCGGAGCCTCGCGGACGGGTGTGACAGCCAGCTCACCGGCTGATCACCCCCAAGGGCGATACGGGGCGCGATCGTCGAGAGCGCGCGCCGCGCATCACCAGAACCACGGAGGGTGGCGGGTACCCTCTGGGCCATGCCGTGGCGCGTCGACAGCTTCGTCACGTCGCTCGGGTCCTACAGCCCGGGCACGCAGCGCGCGTACGAGCACGACGTCCGCGAGTTCGTCACCTGGGCGGAGCGCGGCGGCTGCCGCGACCCCGAGGCCGCCGACCGCCGCGTCCTGCGCCGCTACCTCGCCTACCTCACGACGCGCGCGGCTTCGCTCGCCGGTCCATCGCCCGCAAGGTCGCGGCGGTGCGCGGCTACCTGCGGCACCTCCATCGCAACGGTGACCTCGCCGCCGATCCCGGCCGCGCCCTGCGCACGCCGAAGGGGGAGTCGCGCCTGCCCCGCGTGCCCGGTCCACGGAGGCCACCGCCCTGCTCGATCGCGCCGCGCAGCAGGTCCACGATCTGCCCGGCGAGGGCGACGACCCGGTCGCCGGGGCGCTCGCCCGCCGCGACCTCGCCGTCCTCGAGGTCCTGTACGGGGCGGGGCTCCGGGTCAGCGAGTGCTGCGGCCTGAAGCTCGGTGACACCGACCTGGCGCAGAGCCTGTTGACGGTGCTCGGCAAGGGGTCGAAGGTTCGACGCGTGCCCATCGGTGAGCCCGCCCGCGCTGCACTGGCCGACTGGCTCGATCGCGGACGCCCCGTCCTCGAGACGAAGCAGTCGCCGCCCGACGCCGTCTTCCTCGCCGCCGGGGTGGTGCGCTCTCGTCCCGGGATGCGCACCGCATCGTCGCCGCGCACCCGATGTCGGACGGCCGCACCCTCCACCCGCACGCGCTTCGCCACGCCTACGCGACGCACCTCCTCGAGGGCGGCGCCGACCTCCGCGCCGTCCAGGAGCTCCTCGGCCACGCCGACCTCGCGACGACGCAGATCTACACGCACCTCACCCGCGACCGCCTCAAGGCGGTCTACGACGCGACGCATCCCCGTGCCTGACGACGACCTCGACGCCGAAGCAGCCGCCCGCCGTACGACTCTCCGAGCCCAGCTGACGAACCGGCGCGTGCGCTCGTCACGCGCCTGACACCTCGCGGTCCTCACGACCGCTCTGACTGATCCCACCCACCTCCACGCCATCGCGGCGCCCGCTTCCTCGCGCCTTCCCCGGTCCATCTGTGTGTCCGGGGAGGGGCGATGCGCCCGCTCAGTGCGCCGCGCACCACGCGCGTCGTCCTCGCAGCGACCGTCGCGTTCGTCGCGAGCTCCGTCATCGACCGATCCGTCGCCGCGCAGGAGGCCGAGTGGATCCCGCCGGTCGGCGGCGCGGTCGTGCGAGCGTTCGTCGCCCCGATCGCCGAGTACGCAGCCGGGCACCGCGGCGTCGACTTCGCCGCTGCAGCCGGCACCGCGGTCCGTGCGTCGAACGACGGCACCGTCTCGTTCGCCGGCGACGTCGCCGGCGCGCTGCACGTCGTCGTCGCCCACGAGGGCGGCATCCGCACGTCGTACTCGTTCCTCGCCGCGGCGGACGTGCGAGCCGGCCAGCACGTCAGCCGCGGCCAGGTCATCGGACGAGCCGGTGGGACCGGAGACGGCCACGGCGCCGGCGTCCTCCACTTCGGGGTCCGCATCGGCGACCGCTACGTCGACCCGATGCTCCTGTTCCGCCCTCGCGACCTCACGCAGATCGTGCGCTTGGTCCCGCCCGAGGAGCTGCAGGCCGCGTCGCGATCGACGCCCGAGCAGGAACAGCGGGAGCTCGCGCGCCAGGTCATCGAAGAGTTCGGCTCGAGCTGCGTCATCTGCGGTCCGACCGATTGGGTGGGCGATCGCGCGGAGGAAGCCTTCGACGAGGGCAGCGACGCGTTCGAGGCCGCGGCGGGACCGCTCAGCAGGTGGGGAGAGCGCGCAGTCGACGCCGCGCGCCATGCGATGGAGCTCGCCATCGAGACTGCTGGTGCCGTCAGGGACCAGATCCTCACGTCACCGTTCGGACTCATGGCGCAAGACCTCGTCACGGCGGGCGGCGTCCTGCTCGGCTGGTTCGGCCGCGAGTGCGACGACGACGCGCCGCCCGCCAACGGGCACGGCGGGTCCGGCAACGTGATGTACGGCGTTGGCGGGATCGACTCGCACAAGGACTCGCCCGAGGGGCGCAGCTTCAACCTTCCGGCCGGGCTGCTCGGCTTCGACACGTCCGAGCGCTACTGGTTCTCCTATCGCGCCGGGTCGAAGACCTACCGCAAGCAGGACACGTATCAGGACCTGCGCAAGTCGGCGCGCCTGCTGGCGAACCAGCTGCGTGAGGCGGCGAAGCGCGAGCCGGGGCGGAAGTTCGACCTCGTCGGCCACTCACAGGGAGGCGTGGTGATCGCGCTCTTCCTGGTCGACTTCTACGCGGGACACGAGGACGAGTACCCGCCGATCGACAACGTCGTGACGTTCGCCTCGCCGCTCAGCGGGACCCCGTTCGGCACGAGCGAGAGCGCGCTCCGCGCGAACCCGGCCGGCGCGGCATTGCTGCACGCCCTCAGCGCCGCGGACGAGTCCACTGACCTGGGGATCCCCGATCCGACGTCCACGGCGGTGGAGCAGCTCGCCGAGGACTCCGCCCTGATGCAGCACCTTCGTGCGTCCGAGGTCCCCGAAGGGGTCGACTTCACGTCGATCAGCGGCGTCTACGACTGGCAGGTCCCGTCGCTCGCGACCCGGTTCTCGGGCGCGCAGAGCCATGACATCGACGCCGGCGTCGGCTCCCACGCCGCCATCACGCACGATCCGCGGGCGTTGATGGCGGCTCGTGCCGCGCTCGAGAAGCGCTCGATGCCATGCACCAGCTTCGAGGAGACCCTCGCAGCGTCGGCTGGTTCGTTCTTGCTCTCGTCGGCTGAGCGACTGCCGGCCACCCTTCCGTGAACCGACGAGGAGTCCCAATGCCATCGCTCATCCGCCTGGTGGTCGCGAGTGTCGTTGCGACGTGCGTGCTACCCGCGAGGACCGTCGACGCGGGACCCGTCAAGCCGTCACATTGGGAAGTTGCCTGGGCCGCCGACGTCCCCTTCTACGGGTCCGTCATGGCGAGCGACGATCGAGGCACGATCGTCGCCGGTTACCACGGCGAGATCGTCGCGCTCGATGCAGGCGGCGTTCGTCTGTGGTCGGTTCAGGTCGACCTCGATGAGCTCGAGAACCGTCCTGCGCTCGTCGGCGATGTCGTCGTGGTGCCCGGTCGAAGCGGAACCGCCGCTCTGGATCGAGCGACGGGTGCGCAGGTCTGGAAGCTCGATCTGGCAAGTGCGCGCGTCGCGCCCGGTATCGCCGACGGACAGCCCGTCCTGCTCGCGGCGACAGCAGATGGTGCGCTTCGGACGATCGATGCCAAGACCGGTGACGAGCTGACGTCGCAGACGTTGTCGTCGCCCCGACCCGACGGTGCGGCACTGGTCCAAGGCGCTGACGGGGTGACGGTCGCCGCTTGGAACGGCGACCACGACTGCTGCACGATCGCGGGATTCGACACGGCGGACGGTCGGATGCTCTGGCGGCGGTCCATCACGAACTCGTCCACTGTTCCGCTCCTGCACGACGGCGTTGTCATCGTCGCGATGAACGGTCGTCGACGCACCCACGGGCACGTGATCGCGCTCGACGCGCGCACTGGGACCCGGCAGTGGCGCACGGCGGTTCGCGGCGAGTTCGTACCCGGGATCGCGGGCGACGCGACCGACGATCTCGTGGCCGTCCCCACGAAGGCCGGTGCTGTGATCGCCGCCGACGTCGACGACGGCGCGATCCGCTGGCAGAGCGAGGCAGTCATCGGGGCCGACAGTGCCCACACGATGATCACGTCCGGCCAGGTCTTCCTCACTCCGCACTCGACTGATCTCGTCGCCTTCGATCGGGAGACCGGGTCTGTGCTCGGTGGGGGCCCGATCGAGCAGACGATCGTCGTCACCGACTCGAACGTCGTCGGTGGCCACCTCCAGCTCCTCGTGACGAACGGGTTCGAGGGTCAGGTCTGGAACGTCGATCCCGAGGGCCTGCGGACCGACTGAGGGACCCGCCGGAGGCCCCCACTACACTGACTCCTCGACCCGAGGGCTTCCTCGGGATCTCACAGGTCCGCATCCCCTGCGCCGACGTGGGGGTGACCCGGTGGCGACGTCCGGCTCGGCCGGTCGATCGCTGGCAGAGCGGACCGACGTACAACCGAGGAGACCAGTCGTGGCTGTCGTCACCATGAAGCAGCTGCTGGAGGCCGGCGTCCATTTCGGCCACCAGACGCGCCGTTGGAACCCGAAGATGCGCCGTTTCATCTTCGGCGAGCGCAACGGGATCTACATCATCGACCTCCAGCAGACGCTGGAGCGGATCGACACCGCCTACCGCTTCATCCGCCGCACGGTGGAGGACGGCGGCAACGTGCTGTTCGTCGGCACGAAGAAGCAGGCGCAGGAGCCGATCCAGAACGAGGCGCAGCGGTCGGGCATGCCGTACGTGAACTACCGCTGGCTCGGCGGGATGCTCACCAACTTCCAGACCGTGCACGCACGCGTCGCGAAGCTCGCCGACCTGCAGCGCATGGTCGACACCGGTGAGACCGAGCAGATGATCAAGAAGGAAGGCCTGAAGGTCAAGCGCGAGCGCGACAAGCTCGAGCGCAACCTCGGCGGCATCCGGCGCATGGAGAAGCTCCCGAGCGCGATCTTCGTGATCGACACGAAGAAGGAGCACATCGCGGTCACCGAGGCGAACCGGCTCGGCATCCCCGTGATCGCGGTCGTCGACACCAACTGCGACCCGGACGTCATCGACTACGTGATCCCCGGCAACGACGACGCGATCCGCTCGGCGAACCTGATGAGCCGCATCGTCGCCGACGCCGTCGAAGAGGGCCGCTTCCTCGCGAAGAAGAAGGGGAAGGTGCTGCCCGAGCCCGCGGAGGAGAAGCCGGCGAAGCCGGTCGACCCCGAAGAGGCGAAGCGTCGCGCCGAGGCGCAGCAGGCGGCGCGCAACGAGGCGGCCAAGGCGGCGCGCGAGCGCGAGGCGCGCCTCGCCGCGGCAAAAGACGAGAAGCCGGAGGCCGCCGCGAGCGACGATGGTGGGGAAGCAACCCCCGAAGCGACCCCCGAAGCAACCCCGGAGGCGCCCGCCGCCGACCCCGGGGCGACCGAAGTACAGGAGAGCGACACCAATGGCTGACTTCAGCGCTGCCGACGTCGCCGCGCTGCGCAAGGCGACCGGCGCCGGGATGATGGACTGCAAGACGGCGCTCACCGAGACGAACGGTGACGTCGAGGCCGCCAAGGAGTGGCTGCGGAAGAAGGGTCTCGCCGGCGCGAGCAAGCGAGCCGGTCGCGCCGCCGAGCAGGGTGCCGTCGAGGTGCTCGTGAAGGACGGTGTCGGCGCGCTCGTCGAGCTCACCGCCGAGACCGACTTCGTCGCCAAGGGCGAGCAGTTCACGACCACCGTCACGCGCCTCGCCGAGCTCGCGCTCGAGCAGGGTCAGCAGGACCTCGAGAAGCTCCAGTTCGAGGGCGCCACGGTCGGCGAGCACGTCGCGCAGATGGCCGCGACGCTCGGCGAGAACGTCGCGCTCGGCCGCGTCGTCGTGTTCGAGACGACCGACGGCGTCCTCGACGGCTACAAGCACGTCCAGAACGGCCGCGGCACCATCGGCGTCCTCATCGAGATCGCCGGCGCCGAGGACGAGGCGAAGGCACGCGAGGTCGCGCACGACGTCGCGCTGCACACCGCGTCCGCCGCACCCCGTTGGCTCTCACGCGACGACGTCCCCGCGGACGTCGTCGAGAAGGAGCGCGGCGTGCTCGAGGAGCTCACCCGCAACGAGGGCAAGCCCGAGAACGCGCTCGAGAAGATCGTCACCGGCCGCCTCAACGGCTTCTTCAAGGACAACTGCCTGCTCGAGCAGGGGTTCGTGAAGGAGCCGAAGACGCCCGTGGCGAAGATCGTCGAGGGCCTCGGCCCCAAGGCCGAGATCCGGCGCTTCGTCCGTGTCAAGGTGGGCGAGGACTAGTCGCCGGCCAGCCAAGGGAGCGTGACGCCGATGCCCGGGAGCCAGTACAGCCGAGTGGTGCTGAAGCTCTCGGGTGAGGCGTTCGCCGACACGACCATCGGGTACGGCATCGACGCGGTCGTCGTGCAACGCATCGCCGACGAGGTCGCGAGCGCTCGTGCCGACCTGGGCGTCGAGATCGCGATCGTCGTCGGTGGCGGCAACATCTGGCGGGGGATGAGCGGCGCGACGCGCGGCATGGACCGCGCCCGCGCCGACTACATGGGCATGCTCGCGACGGTCATCAACGCGCTCGCGCTGCAGGACTCGCTGGAGGCCGTCGACCAGCCGACGCGCGTGCAGACCGCGATCAACATGTCGCAGGTCGCGGAGCCGTTCATCCCGCGGCGCGCGATCCGTCACCTCGAGAAGGGCCGGATCGTCGTGTTCGCGGCCGGCACCGGCAACCCCTACTTCACGACCGACACGACCGCCGCGCTGCGGGCCGCGGAGATCGGCGCCGAGGCGATCCTGAAGGGCACGCACTCCGGCGTCGACGGCGTGTACTCGGCCGACCCCAAGCTCGATCCCGAGGCGGTGAAGCTGACCGACATCAGCCACTTCGAGGTGCTGAACCGCCGGCTCCAGGTGATGGACTCCACGGCCATCACGTTCTGCATGGACAACCGCCTGCCGATCATCGTGTTCGACGTCATGGAGCCCGGGAACATCCGCCGGGCCCTGGTCGGTGAGCGGATCGGCACGGTCGTCAGCACGGCCTGACCGGCCTCCTCGCCGGGGTCGGGGATCGGGCAGACTGCAACGGACATGAGCGAGCTGAGCGAACTCGTCGTCGACGACTGCCACGAGAAGATGGGCAAGGCGATCGACCACCTCAAGGGTGAGTTCGGTGCCGTGCGGACGGGCCGCGCGAGCTCGGGCCTCGTCGAGAAGCTCCGGGTCGACTACTACGGCTCCGAGGTCCCGCTGCAGCAGATCGCCGGGTTCAGCGTCCCGGAGCCGCGCACGCTCGTCATCTCGCCGTACGACAAGAACCCCGAGGCCATCAAGGCGATCGAGAAGGCGCTCCAGGGGTCCGACCTCGGCATCACGCCGAGCAACGACGGCGCGGTCATCCGCCTCAACTTCCCCCAGCTCACCGAGGAGCGCCGCAAGGAGCTCGTGAAGGTCGTGAAGAAGCGGGCCGAGGAGGGGCGGGTCGCCGTCCGCAACGTCCGCCGCGACGCCCGCCACGAGCTCGAGAGCCTGAAGAAGGACGGCGACATCTCCGAGGACGACCTCACCCGCATCGAGAAGGACCTCGAGAAGCACACCCACGAGGTCGTCGCCGAGGTCGACGAGCTGCTCGCCCACAAGGAGAAGGAGCTCCTCTCCGTCTGACGTCGTCGGGCCGCCCTGGACAGGAGTGTCGCAGGGGTGGTCTACAATCGAACACATGTTCGATCTCGACGGGATCGCCGGAGAGGACCGCAGCGGCTGGTCGGCCGCGGCGAGGTCCGAGCGCCTGCTCGAGCTGCTCGAGCTCCGGGAGCAGGTCGAGGCCGAGGTGCTCCGCTGCCTCGGTGAGTGGGAGGCCGACCTGGCGTGGACGGCCGACGGCTCCCGCAGCCCTTCCTCCTGGCTCGTCCGGCACGCCTCGATGACGCTGGCCGACGCCCGTGACCTCGTGCGGACGGCCCGCCTCGTGCAGAGCAACACGTCCACGAGGAAGTCGCTGGCCGCCGGCGACATCTCCTCGGCGCACGTGAAGACGGCGGCACGTGCGGCGCGCCACGTCGAAGACCTCTATGCCGACCACGAGGACGTGCTCGTCGACGCCGCTCGTGCGCTGTCGCCCGACGACTTCCGCACCGTGGCCGCGCACTGGCGGTCGTGCGCCGACGACGCGATCGGTCGAGCGCCCTCGGCCCGCAACTTCGATCGTCGTCACTTCCACCTCTCCGAGGTGCTCGACGGCATGGCGACGCGATCGACGGCTACCTCGACGCCGAGACAGCTGCGCCGCTTCGCCGAGGTGCTCGACGCCCTCGAGCCGCCCGACGCGGTCGACGGCGAGACGCTCGCCCCGGCCGCTGGCGGTCCGCCGGGCCGACGCGCGTCGCGAAGCTCGTCAGCGGCGAGCGCGCGCCCCGTGTCACGGTGAACGCCGTCGTCGACGTCGAGACCCTCTCCGGGCGGCATGCCGGCCGACCTCACCGACGCACGCTGCGAGCTCGTCGGCGGCGGGCCGGTCGACGTGGCGACGATGATGCGCATGACGTGCGACGCCTCGATCAGCCGGGTCCTGATGCGCGGCAAGAGCACGGTGCTCGACCTCGGGCGGGCGACGCCGGTCGTGAGCGAGGCGCAGCACCGGGCGCTGGCGATCCGGGACGGCGGCTGCACCGAGCCCGGCTGCAGCGCCCCGCCCGAGTGGTGCGACGCCCACCACAAGCGGCACTGGACCGAGGGTGGTCCCACCGATCTCTGGAACCTGGAGCTGAAGTGCCGACGGCACCACGTCGCGGCGCACGGCCATCGCCGGGGTCCGCCGCTGGCGGCGGCCGCCTGACGGCCACGAGAGCCAGCAACCACGCCGTTTTCGGGGCCTCCGCCGGGTTTCCACAGGGGGTGTGCAGGGCGGTGCTCGGCGTCTACCCTTGTGGGCCACGGATCCACCGGCTGGGACGGGTGTGTTCCCTGTGGTGGGTGTGAGGGGAGTGGCGTGTCCGACTGGCGCGACGACGAGATCCGCAACGATCAGCGGGAAGACGAGCAACCCGACCAGTGGTCGCGCGCGCCCGGGCGTGAGGGCGTGCGCGTGGTCGGCGACCCCCCGCCGCCGGGCGACCCGGCCTACGGCGCCTACGGGAGCCAGCAGGCCCCACCGCCCCCGCACGACCCGTACGCCGCCCCGACGAACCCCGCGGGTCGGTTCCCGCTGCCCGACGACGTCGCCCCGGCCGCACCGAGCCAGGGCGGTCAGGACGCGCAGCTCCCGCACTGGTCCGAGCCGCCGACGGGCGAGGTGCCCGCGGCGCTCGGTGGCAGCGGTGGCGGCGCCGGCGAGGACGACTTCGACTCGTGGTCGTCGCTCGGCGGGCCCCGGTTCCGCACCGGCGGCGACTCCGACTGGGCCGAAGAGGACTTCGGCGACTTCCGCAAGGACGACGCCCCGCTCGGCGCGCTCGGCGACGACGACCTCGACGACGTCGCGCCACCGCCGAGCCGGCGCGAGCGGCGGACGCGTCGCGGCGTTCGCGGCCGTGGTCAGCAGGCCGTCGACGAGTACGGCGAGCCCGGTCACGAAGCGCCCGTGCACGACGAGCACTACGAAGAGCACTACGACGACTACGGCGGCGACGAGCTCGACGTGCAGCAGCAAGGTCCGGAGAACCTCGTCAGCCGCGTCGCCACGGCTGCGGTCGTCGCGGGTGTCGCGCTCTTGGCGTTCGCGCTCGGTCGGGTCACCGCGACGCTGCTCGTCATGGTGATCGTCGGGCTCTGCGCATTCGAGCTGTACGAGGCGTTCCGCCGCGCGGGCTACCACACCGCGACGCTGATGGGGCTCCTCGCGTGCGTCGCGATCGTCCCCGTCGCCTACGACGCGGGCGAGCGCGGCATGGTGATGGTCGCGGTGCTCGCGGTCGTCTTCACGTTCCTCTGGTACCTGCTCGAGGTCGTTCGTGCGAGGCCGACGATCAACATCGCGCTCACGTTGCTCGTGTTCGCGTGGATCGGCATCTTCGCCGCGTTCGCCGGGCTGTTCCTGTCGAACGATCCCGGCGGCACGGGCCTGCTGCTCGGCGTCGCGATCTGCGCGATCGGTGCCGACGTCGCCGCCTACTTCGGTGGGACGACGTTCGGGAAGACGCCGCTGCTGCCCAACGTGTCGCCGAACAAGACGGTCGAGGGGCTCGTCGCCGGCGCGATCGCCGCGATCGTGCTCGGCGGCATCGTCGGCGCGGTGCTGCACCCGTGGGCCGACAAGGGCATCGGCGCCGGGCTGGCGCTCGGCCTCGTCGTGGCGATCACCGCGCCGATCGGCGACCTCGCCGAGTCGATCGTCAAGCGCGACCTCGGCCTGAAGGACCTGGGCTCGTTCCTGCCCGGCCACGGTGGGTTCCTCGACCGGTTCGACGCGATCCTCTTCACGCTTCCCGCCGCCTACTACCTGGCCATCGAAATCTTCACGTGATCCGGGTCTCGGTCCTGGGATCGACGGGATCGATCGGCACCCAGACACTCGACGTCATCCGGCGACACCGCGACGCGTACGAGGTCGTCGCGCTCGCCGCGGGCCGCAACACCGAGCTGCTCGACGCGCAGCGCGCGGAGTTCGGCGTGCCCGAGGCGCGGGCGCGTGCCGGTCTCGGTGAGGCCGACGGCGCGGTGCTCGCAGAGCTCGCCTCGTTCGACGAGGTCGACGTGGTCGTCAACGCCGTCGTCGGCTTCGCGGGCCTCCCGGCGACGATCGCCGCGCTCGAGGCCGGCAAGCGCCTCGCGCTCGCCAACAAGGAGAGCCTGATCGCCGGCGGGCCGGTCGTGCAGGCGGCGCGCAAGCGCGGCGGCGGCGAGATCGTCCCCGTGGACTCGGAGCACTCGGCGCTCTACCAGGCGCTGCGGGGCGGCCGACGCGAGGAGGTCGCTCGCCTGGTGCTCACCGCCAGCGGCGGGCCGTTCCGTGGTCGCACGCGTGACGAGCTGGCGATGGTCACCGTCGAGGACGCGTTGAAGCACCCGACCTGGGACATGGGCGCCAAGATCACGATCGACTCCTCGACGCTCATGAACAAGGGCCTCGAGGTGATCGAGGCCCACGAGCTGTTCGACGTCGACTACGACCAGGTCGGCGTGGTCGTGCACCCGCAGTCGGTCGTCCACGGGATGGTCGAGTTCTGCGACGGTGCCGTCATCGCCCAGCTGTCGATGCCCGACATGCGGCTGCCGATCGGGCTCGCGCTCGGGGCGCCGGAGCGGCTCGACGAGCCGTTCGGGCCGATCGACTGGACGACCCTCGGCACGCTCACGTTCGAGCCGCCCGACCTGGAGGCGTTCCCCTGCCTGGGCCTCGCCTACGAGGCCGGCCGGGCCGGTGGAGGAGCGCCGGCGGTGCTGTCGGCGGCCAACGAGATCGCCAACGAGGCCTTCCGGGAGCGGCGGATCCCGTGGCTCGGGATCGCAGAGGTGAATGCGGAGGTCCTGAGGGACGAGACTGGTGGTGGAGCGGCTGGGAACGTCCGAGACGTCGAGGACGTTCTCGAAGCCGACCGGGTTGCACGCGCACGGGCCCGGACTGCCACCGATCGCCTGGGAGCCCGCACGTGAAGGATCCGCTGGAGGAAGCCTCCGTCGACGTCAACCGGCGCGGCGCGAGCTACATCCTTGTCGCTGTCCTTGCCGGGCTCGTCCTGCTCGGCATCGCAAGGCCCGGAGCGCGTGACGCACTGCTGATCGTCTTCGGCATCGTCCTGATGGTCATGCTCCACGAGGCCGGGCACTACATCGCTGCCCGGCGCGCGGGCATGAAGGCGTCGGAGTTCTTCGTCGGCTTCGGGCCGCGCCTGTGGTCGTTCAGGCGCGGCGAGACCGAGTACGGGGTGAAGGCGATCCCGGCCGGTGGCTACGTGCGCATCCTCGGGATGAGCAACCTCGAAGAGGTCGACCCGGCCGACGAGCCGCGCACGTTCCGGCGCGGCAGCACCAAGAACCGGCTGGTCGTGGTGCTCGCCGGCGTCACGGTGAACCTGATCATCGCGTTCCTCCTGTTCTTCATCGTGATCGCGGGGCAAGGACGCGTCGCCGACGGACCGAGCACCACCGTCTCGTCGGTCACGCCGAAGTCGGCTGCCGCCGCGGCGGGGTTGCGCGAGGGCGACAAGGTCGTCGCCGTCGACGGTCAGCAGATCGACGGCTGGAACCAGCTGAAGTCGGCCATCGAGTCGCGCGGCGGCGAGGAGACGACGTTCCTGGTCGTCCGCGACGGCCTGCGCATCCCGATCGTTGCGACGCCGCGCGAGCAGGGCGGCCAGGGCTTCCTGGGCGTCGCGCCGCGCACCGAGTTCCGCGACGTGGGCGTCTTCGAGGCGATTCCCGAGTCGTTCCGCAGCATCGGCGACATCACCGTCGGCACGGCCGAAGGCATCGGCCGCATCTTCTCCCCCGATGGTGTCGAGGAGTACTCGAAGAACTTCACGTCGAACGCGCCGAAGGCCGGCACGCCGGAGGCCGACGCGCGACCGCGCTCGCTGATCGGCATCGTCGACGAGGGCAGCCAGATCATCGACGGCAACGTCTGGGCGCTGCTGTGGCTGCTCGGTGGCATCAGCCTCGTGCTCGCGCTGTTCAACGTGCTGCCGCTGCTGCCGTTCGACGGTGGCCACGCCGCGGTCGTGATCTACGAGTGGGCCGCGTCGAAGGTGAAGGGCCGTGAGGTGCGGGTCGACTTCCGCAAGCTCATGCCCGTGACCGCGGTCGTGCTCGCGGTGTTCCTGACGCTCGGCCTGAGTGCGATGTTCCTCGACATCCGCCAGGCGGTCGGCAACTAGTACATGGGAGACCTCGCAAGCTCGGTCTCCGCCGTCGGCGGGTCGGCGAAGCCGCCCGCCAACTAGCTCTTGCTGCTCCGGCAGGACACGCTCGCCGGCATCGCCGCGGGCGACATCGACCTGGTCTTCCGGCGCTGGCGCCGTCCGACCGTGAAGGCCGGTGGCCGGCTGCGCAGCGCGATCGGCGAGCTGAGCATCGACGCCGTCGATCGCGTTGCGCCGTCGAAGATCACCGCGGCCGAGGCGAAGCGCGCCGGGCACGCTTCTCGAGCGGAGCTGCTCGCGATGCTCGAGAGCCGGCCCGAGGGTGACGTCTACCGCGTGCGCGTGCACCTTGCCGGTCCCGATCAGCGGATCGCGCTGCGCGAGGCCGCCGCGCTCTCCGGCGAGGACATCGCCGCGATCGACGCGCGCCTGGACCGCTTCGACCGCGCCAGCACGCACGGCGCGTGGACGCGCGCGACGCTGCGGATGATCGCCGAGCGCCCGGAAGTGCGAGCGCCCGACCTCGCGGCATCTGTCGGGCGGGAGACGCAGCCGTTCAAGACGGACGTCCGCAAGCTCAAAGAGCTGGGCCTCACCGAGAGCCTGCTGGTGGGGTACCGCCTGTCGCCCCGTGGACGTGCCTATCTCGAGCGCACCGACTCGTAGGCTGGGCGACCAGATGGACAATCCGGTCGAGATCGAGCGACGCACGACGCGGCAGGTGAAGGTGGGCAGCGTCGCGGTCGGTGGCGACGCGCCGATCTCGGTGCAGTCGATGACGACGACGAAGACCGCCGACGTCGAGGGCACGCTCGAGCAGATCTACGCGCTCGCCGGCGCCGGCTGCGACATCGTGCGCTGCACGTGCAACGAGGAGCAGGCGGCCGAGGGGCTCGCCCAGATCGTGCCGCGCTCGCCCGTCCCGATCATCGCCGACATCCACTTCCAGTACCGCCTGGCGCTCGCGGCGATGGAGGCCGGGGTGCAGGGGCTGCGGCTCAACCCGGGCAACATCCGCAAGCCCGAGCACATCAAGGCGGTCGCCGCGGAGGCGCGCGACCGTGAGATCCCGATCCGCATCGGGGTGAACGCGGGGAGCCTCGACCCCGACCTCTACGAACGCCACGGCGGTGCGACGCCCGAGGCGCTCGTCGAGTCGGCGCAGAAGGAGCTCGCCTACTTCCGCGAAGTCGACTTCGACGACGTGAAGATCTCGGTGAAGGCGTCCAGCGTGCCACTCATGATCGAGGCGTACCGGATGCTGTCCGACGCGGTCGACTACCCGCTGCACCTCGGCGTCACCGAGGCCGGGCCGCCGCCCGCGGGCATCGTGAAGTCGACGGCCGGCATCGGCACACTCCTCGCCGAGGGCATCGGCGACACGATCCGCTACTCGCTCACCGCCGACCCGGTCGAGGAGGCGAAGGCCGGGCGCACGCTGCTCGAGGCGCTCGGGCTGCGCGAGCGCAAGGGCGTCGACCTGATCGCGTGCCCGAGCTGCGGACGGGCCGAGGTCGACGTGATCGCCGTCGCCAACGAGGCGCAGGCCGCGCTCGAGTCGCGCGAGATCCCGCTGCAGGTCGCGGTGATGGGCTGCGTCGTGAACGGACCGGGGGAGGCGAAGGGCGCCGATCTCGGCATCGCAGCCGGACGCGGCAAGGGCCACCTGTTCGTGCGAGGGCAGGTCGTGCGCGTCGTGCCCGAGTCGGAGATGGTCGCCGCGCTCGTCGCCGAGGCCGAGCTCATCATGGCCGAGGGGATCGACGCCGCACTCGCCGCTGCCGACAGCGACGCGGCCCGCATCGCCGAGGAGACGCGCGAGGAGCTCCTGCAGATCCAGGGCCTCGACGCGAACAAGACCGACGACAAGATCGCCAAGATCCGCGAGATCGCGGGAGTAGCTACCCGCGCGCGAGCCGCGGTCCTGCACCCACTTGCGCAGGCCCTTCGCGCGACCGGCGTGCACGCGCTCCTCGCGCAGCTGCTGCTCGAGGTCGGAGTCGAGCGCGGGCAGCCCGTCACCCGACGGCGTCGTGATCCAGCCGAGCAGGCGGTCGGCGAGCTGGGGGTTCCGCGGGAGCACCGGACCGTGCATGTACGTGCCGACGAGGCGCTCCGACAGCAGGCCGTCGGCACCGGACCGACCGTCTGCAGTGGGGGCGCCGTTGCCGCCGCCGGCGAGCACCGTCCCCAGCGGGTCGAGGCCCTCGCCGAGCGTCGTGCGGCCGCCGTGGTTCTCGAAGCCGGTGAGCGTCGCGGGTGCGCCCGCGGGGCCCCAGGCCCACGACATCGTCGGCTCCACGACGACCTCGCCGATGAGGCGGCCCGTGCCCGCGCGTGTGACGAGGTCGACGATGCCCGCGCCCTCGATCACGTCGCCGTCGGCCGCGTCGTAGCGATGGCCGAGCAGCTGGAAGCCCGCGCACACCGCGAGGATCACCGCGCCGCCGGCGTGCGCGCGCTCGATGTTGGCGCGTGACGCGCGCATGCCCTCGGCGGCCATGAGCTGCGGGTCGTCCTCGCCGCCGCCGAAGAGGTAGACGTCGAGCGAGTCGGGGATCGGCGCGCCGGCGCGCACCTCGACGAGCTCGGCCGGGATCCCGCGCCACCTGCAGCGCTGCACGAGGACGATGGCGTTGCCCCGGTCGCCGTACGTGCCGAGCAGCTCGGGGTACACGAGGCCGACGCGGACGGCGGACTCCCGGCTCATCATGCGGCCGCTCGTTCCGGGGTGCCGTGCTTGCGGTAGAGCGCGGAGAACTGCGTGTACGAGGCGATCACGTACAGCTCGTCCGCGTCGAGGGCGCGGGCGGCGTCGAGCGGGTCCTCGTCGACGGTCGGCACGAGGTCCGCGTACCGCAGCCGCACCGCGACGTCGAGGCGACGCTCGCCTGCGGCAGCGACGGGGTGGCCGGCGAGCCATTCGTAGGGCACGTCCCACAGCCACGACGGGTCCTTGCCGTCGGCGACGCGCGCGTTGACGGCGATGACGACGCCCGCGCCCGGCCGGTCGGCGACGAGGCGCAGCGCCTCGCTCCAGCCCGCCGGGTTCTTCGACAGGATCACGGTCACGTCGCGTCCGTCGCCGAGCGGGACGCGCATGAAGCGCCCGGCGACGCTCTCGACGTCACGCATCGCCTGAGCGGCGGCCGTCGGGTCGATCCCGAAGTGCGTGGTCGCGGCGACGAGCGCGAGCGCGGCGTTGGCGACGTTCCACGCACCGGGGAGCTGCAGCTCGAGCGGGATGCGCCGGCCGTCGAGGACGAGCGTGTCGCCGTCGAGCCGGTGCGGCGCGTCGGGCTGGGCGAAGCCACAGCTCGCACAGTCGAACCGGTCCTCCGACCAGGTCAGGAGCTCGCCGCACGACGGGCACGTCGCCGCGTCCTGGCGCCAACGCAGGCCGAGGTCGACCCACGTGACCTTCGCCGGCGATGCCGCCCACACGACGTGCGGGTCGGACGCGTTGGCGACGACCGCGAGGTCGGGATGGGCCTCGGCCACGCGCCGCCATGCGTCGCCGACGGCGTGCACCTCGCCGTAGCGGTCGAGCTGGTCGCGGCTCAGGTTGCCGAAGACGCACAGGCGCGCGCCGAGCGGGTCGAGGACGCGCTCCACCACGCGCTCGTCGACCTCGAGGATCGCCGTGCCCGGGCCGTCGGCGCGAGCGAGCGTCGGCGCGATGCCCGACGTGAGGTTGGCGCCGGTCGAGTTCGACACGACGGGTCGCCCGTCGGCCGCCACGGCCGCGGTGAGGAGCCGCGTCGTCGTCGTCTTGCCGTTCGTGGCCGAGACGATCGCGACGTGCTGGCCGTCGGCGAGCTCACGCAGGAGGTCGGGCGCGATCGCGTTCATGACGCGTCCGCTGATCGTGGCGCCCTGGCCGCGCCCCGTCACGCGCGAAAGCCACCCGGTCGCGCGACCGGCACCGATCGCCACGGACGTGCGCAGCGAGCGGCTCACGGGAGCCGCTCGCACCAGTACGCGTCGACCCGGTAGGGGATCGCGACCTCGGCCTTGCCCGCGGTGGCCGGGTGTGTCGCGAGCACGTCACGCACCTCGTCGAGGACGCGCCTGCCGCTGGTCCTCGGGCAGCACGGCGACGTGGCTGACCGACTCGAAGCGCTCGATGACACCGTCCACGCTCAACGGCTGCGCGTGCTGGAACGTCGCATCGTGGAGCGGCCCGAAGCCATGGCGATCGCCGAGTGCGCTGTCGGCCCAGCGCTCGTGGTCGCGCCACGGCGCTCGCTTCTCGACGCGGTCCATGATCGACCAGAGCGCGTCGACCCAGTCGACGGAGCGGTCGCGGGCGTTCCAGATCAGGCCGACGCGACCACCGGGGCGGATGACCCGGGCGAGCTCGCCGAACGCGCGGTCGGCGTCGAACCAGTGGAACGCCTGGGCCACGGTGACGGCGTCGAGCGAGGCCGGTGCGAGCGGCACCGCCTCGGCCGTGCCCGCGACGAGCGGGACCCCCGGCACGACCTCGCGCAGGCGCGCGCCCATCTCCTCGACCGGCTCGATCGCGAGGAGGTCGGCTCCGGTGGGCGCGAGGAGCCGCGGTCAGCTTGCCCGTCCCGGCCGCCAGGTCGCAGCGAGCGCGTGCCGGGGTCGGAGCGCGAGGTGCTCGGTGAGCCACGCGACGGCATCGGGCGGGTATGACGGGCGGGCACGGTCGTAGGCACCCGCGCCGGCACCGAAGCCGCGCTGCGCGACGTCATGGACGGGCATTGAGAGATGTTCGCAGGTCGGGCAGGCGTGAGCAGCGGAGCGAGCGGCCGCGGGCCGGGCCTCCCGGCCGCGGCGAGCGACGCAGATCAGATGTCGACGGTGTCGTGGAGCCCGCACTCGAGCTTGTCGAGCCCGGCCCAGCGGCCCGCACGAGGGTCGTCGCCGTCCTCGACGGGACGGGTGCAGGGCCAGCAGCCGATCGAGGCGTAGCCGAGGTCGCGCAGCGGGTGCTCGGGGAGCCCTTGCTCCTGCGCGTAGCCCGCGACGTCGGCGTCGGTCCACGTCGCCAGCGGGTTGACCTTCACGAGACCGCGACCGACGTCGAACGCGACGATCGCGGTGCGGCTGCGGGTGCTGGCCTCGTCACGACGGAGGCCGGTCATCCACGCCGTCTTGCCGGCCAGCGCGCGGGCGAGCGGCACGACCTTGCGGGCGCCGCAGCAGCCGTCGGGGTCGTCCTGCCAGCGGTCGTCGCGCTCGACCTCGGGCTCCATGATGCGGAGGTTCAGGTCGTAGCGCTTGCGGATGTGCTCGACGTACCAGAGCGTCTCGGCGAAGTGGTACTGCGTGTCGAGGAACACGACCTCGATGTCGGGGTCGACCTGCATCGCGAGGTCGACGAGCACGCAGTCCTGGAACGACGACGCGAGCGTCAGCCCGTCACCGAACTCGTCGACGGCCCACTCGATCGCCGCGGTCGCGGGCTTGCTCTCGAGCGAGGTCGACACTGCGGCGAGGTGCCGCAGGTCGAGTCCCGCGGCGGAGGCTGCCTCCTCCGGGCTCATGTGGCGCACTCGCTCTCGCCGACGATCGCCTCGTACGGGCCGGTCTCGTCGAAGTCGACGTAGAAGTCGGGGCCGTCGTCGGGCGTGGGGAACTCGTCGAGCACCTTGAGGTCGGCGCCGACCTTCGCCGCGCCTCCGGAGCGGTCGAGCCAGGTGGCGAACGTCTCGCCGGCGTCGCGCTCGGAGGCGAAGCGGCGGACGACCCGCACGACGGCCTCGGACGCGCGCTTGGCCGGCACCTTCGTGGCCTTCTCGCCGAACTCGATCTCCATGTCGCCGACCCGGCCACCGAGGAGCATCTGGTAGCCGGGGGCCGACTGTCCGTGCGCGCGGCGCTCGAGCCCGAAGAACCCGATGTCGGAGATGTGGTGCTGGCCGCAGCTGTTCGTGCAGCCGGAGATGTTGATGCGCACGCCCGGCACCTCGGCGAGGCCGGCCTCCTCGAGCGCCTTGCCGATGTCGTCGGCGAGGCCGCGCGACTGCGTGACCGCGAGGTTGCAGGTGTCGGCGCCTGGGCAGGCGACGACGTCGCGGGCGAGCTCGGCGCCCGGCGGTGGCCATCTCGATCTCGGCCAGGCGGGCGTGGAGGTCGCGGAGCTGGTCTTCGCGGAGACCCCGGAGCACGAGGTTCTGGCGGTTCGTGACCCGCACCTCGAGGGCGAAGTCGCGCTGGATCTGCGCCATCGACGCGCAGCTGGTCGGACGTGATGTCGCCGAGGCGGGAGTGCGCGTACGCGCTGACCGTGCCGTTGGCGCGGCCCCGCACGACGTTGGCGTGCTCCCACGAGTTGAACGGGTCGAACGAGAGGAAGTTGACGGGCACGGTGGCGCCGTCAGCGGCGTCGGTCGAGCCACCCATCCCCGCGGGCGCGTCGCCGCGCTCCTCGACGAGGGCCGGGACGCCCGCCGGGTACGTCGCGGACGCGATCAGGAATCGGCGCTCCTTGAAGATGCGCTCGCGCAGCTCGTCCATGCCCATCGTGTCGACGAGCCACTTCATGCGAGCCCGCAGCTTGTTGTCGCGGTTCCCGTGGTTGTTGAACACGCGCAGGATCGACTCGATGGTCGGCGAGCAGCTGCTCGCGCGGCGTGAACTCCTCGATCGCCTGCGCCGGGTGCGGGTTGGCGCCGAGGCCGCCGGCGACGAACACGCGGAAGCCGGGCTCGACGGTGCCGTCGGGGAGCGGGCGGCTGACCGCGATCACGCCGACGTCGTTGAACATCGCCTGGCCGCAGTCGGTCGCGCAGCCGGAGAAGTTGATCTTGAACTTGCGCGGCAGGCGCTGCGCGAGCGGGTTGCGCAGGAACCAGTCGGTCGTCGCCTGCGCCCACGCGCTGATGTCGAGCACCTCGTACGGGCACGCGCCGGCGAGGTGGCAGCCGGCGACGTTGCGCACCGTGTCACCGCACGCCTCGCGGCTCGTGAGGCCGACCTGCGCGAGCAGGCGGAGCATCTCGGGCGTCTGCTCGAGCTGCACGAAGTGCATCTGCACGTTCTGGCGGGTCGTGAAGTGCGCCCAGCCGCGCGAGTACTCGTCGGCGACGTGGGCCATCATCTCCATCTGCTCCGGCTCGAGGCGCCCGTGCGGCACCTTGATGCGGACCATCTGGTTGTGCCCACCCTGGCGCTGGCCGTAGATGCCCTGGTTGAGACGGAAGACGCGGAACGCGTCGTCGTCGATCTCGCCCGCGAGGTAGCGCGTCACGCCGTCCTCGAAGCGTTCGATCTCGGTCTCGAGCACGGGATCGAGCGGTTCGGTCGCGAGTGCAGCGAGCTCAAGTGTCATCGGGCGGCCTTCCGCGGAGGGGATGGCGGGCAGGACGAGGTGGAGGCGCCGGGGCCGGTCAGCGGAAGCTGATCAGGCGGCGGCGCGACCGGGCGCGGGACGACAGTGCTCGTCGAGTCCCTCGTGGGGCGTGCGGCCCATGGCGATGCTGGGGGCACCCCGATCCCGAATCACGACCAAAAGCGTACGGGATTCGCGCCGAAAATACCAGCGCGAAAGTCAGGTTTTCCTGGTCGCCCGGTAGGGAAGCACCGGGGCGGCTTCTGGGCGCCGGATCACGGGTGCCCGCCGGTAGGTTGCGCAGATGCGGATGTCGCAGCTGTTCCTGCGCACGCTGCGCGACGACCCCGCCGACGCCGAGATCGACAGTCACCGCCTGCTGCTGCGGGCGGGGTGCATCCGGCGGGTCGCGAGCGGGATCTACGCCTGGCTGCCGCTCGGCCAGCGGGTGCTCTCGAAGGTGGAGCAGGTCGTCCGCGAGGAGATGGACGGCATCGGCGCGCAGGAGATGACGCTGCCGATCGCCCAGCCGCTCGAGCTGTGGAAGCAGTCGGGACGCGACACGGCGTACGGCCCGCTCATGTTCCGTCTCGAGGACCGGAAGGGCGCCGGGTTCTGCCTCTCGCCGACGGCCGAGGAGGCGATCACGTCGATCGTCGCGGGGGAGTACTCGAGCTACCGCGACCTGCCGCTGATCGTGTACCAGATCAACTGGAAGTACCGCGACGAGCTGCGCCCGCGCTTCGGCCTGCTGCGCTCGCGCGAGTTCCTGATGAAGGACGCGTACTCGTTCCACGTCGACGGCGAGGATCTGAAGCGCACGTACCGCGACATGTACGACGCGTACACGCGCGTCTTCGAGCGGTGCGCGCTGACGTTCCGACCGGTCGAGGGCGAGGCGGGCGAGATCGGCGGCGACATCAACCACGAGTTCATGGCCGTCGCGGCGGTGGGTGAGGACGACTTCGTGTGGTGCAAGAGCTGCGACTACGCGGCGAACCTCGAGGTCGCGCGCCGCGCCAGCGAGCGCAGCGAGGCGCCGGTCGACGCGCCGGCAAAGGAGAAGGTGCACACGCCCGACATGCCGGGCATCGCCGCGGTCGCCGAACACCTGGGTGAGCCACCCGGTCACCTCCTCAAGAGCATCGCGTTCCTGCTCGACGGCGAACCCGCCGTCGCGCTCGTGCCCGGTGACCGTGAGGTGAACGCGGTCGCGCTCGCGCACGCGCTCGCCCCGCGCACCGTCCGGCTGTTCGACGACGACGACTTCGCGAAGCACCCCGGGATCGTGCGCGGCTACCTCGGCCCCGACGCGCCGGGGTTCGCGCTCGTGATCGCCGACCCGCTCGTGTCGGCACCGCACGGGTGGGTGACGGGCGCGAACGAGACCGACCACCACGTGCGCAACGCGGTGCTCGGTCGCGACTTCGAGGTTGGGCAGTGGGCCGACCTCGTCGCGGTCGTGTCGGGCGACCCGTGTCCCCGCTGCGGCAAGCCGCTGTCGGTCGACCGGGGCATCGAGGTCGGCCAGGTGTTCGAGCTCGGCACCAAGTACGCCGAGGCGCTCGACGCGCGCTACCTCGACGAGGCCGGCGAGACGCACCCGATGGTCATGGGGTGCTACGGCATCGGCATCTCACGGATCGTGACCGCGGTCGTCGAGGAGCACCACGACGCGGACGGGATCACCTGGCCCGCCGCACTCGCGCCGTACGACGTGCACCTCGTCGTGCTCCCCGGCAAGGGCGATGCCGCGCGGGACGTGACCGCCGCCGCCGAGCAGCTGTACGACGGGCTCACCGCCGCGGGCGTTGCGGTGCTCTTCGACGACCGCGACGCGTCGCCAGGCGTGAAGTTCGCCGACGCCGACCTCCTCGGCATGCCCGTGCGGCTCACGCTCGGTGCCAAGGGGATGGCGAAGGGGATCGTCGAGCGCCGTCAGCGTGCGACGGGCGAGCAGGACGAGCTGCCGCTCGACGGTGCGGTCGCCGCCCTCAGCCCGAGCTGAGCGTCGACAGGAACGCGGCGAGCGCGAACCCACCGGCGGCCGCCAGCCCCGCGTGCCGGCCGGCGCCCTTCACCGCGAGCGGGATCATCTCGTTGACCGTGACGACGATCATGGCGCCGGCCGCGATCGACTGGATCGTCGCGATCAGGTCGGCTTCCGACGGCTGGAGCAGCCCGTAGCCGACCGCGCCGGCCACCGCGCCGACGAGCACGATCAGGCCGAAGCGGCCGAGCACGTTGGCGAGCGAGCGCCCGCCCGCGAGCAGCGCGGCGGCGACACCGATCGCCTCGGGCAGGTTCGAGAGGAACACCGCGCCGACGAGCGCGACGGAGATGTTCCCGCCGCCGAGCAGCGTCAGCCCGATCGCGATCGACTCGGGGATGCCGTCGAGCACCATGCCGACGGTGAGGTTGCGCGCGGTCTGCTCGTCGGCCCCGGCCGGCATCGCGTCGAGCTCGGTGTCGATCGGCGCGGCGTCCTCCGCGTCGTCGACCGGCTCTTCGGGGTCCTCCCGCTCGGCGCGGCGGTTCAGCCACTCCGTCAGCGCGTAGTAGCCGCCGGCCCCCACGAGCAGCCCGACGCCGACCGCGCCGCGCCCGGCTTCCTCGTACGCGGGGAAGACGAGGTCGGTCGTGACCGCGCTGATGAGCGTGCCCGCGCCGAACGCCATGACGAGGCCGAGGTAGCGCGGCTCGGTGAGGCGCGGGAACCGTGCGACCAGGAGCGCGCCGACGAGCAGCGCGGCCTGCCCCAGCCCGGCCCAGAGTCCCGCCTCCAGCACCGTGGGAGCCTGGCACGTCGTAGGTTGTGCAGGTGGCTCTTCCCGTGCCGCCGCCCGTCTCGCCGATGCTCGCCAAGCTCGCTCGCGAGCTGCCGACCGGCGACGGCTGGCTCTACGAACCGAAGTGGGACGGGTTCCGCTGCATCGTCTTCCGCGACGGTGACGACGTCGAGCTCGGCAGCCGCAACGAGAAGCCCCTGACGCGCTACTTCCCGGAGATCGTCGGCCCGCTGCGCGACGCGCTGCCCGACCGGGCGGTCGTCGACGGCGAGCTCGTCATCGCCACCGAGCACGGCCTCGACTTCGATCGGCTCTCGAACCGCATCCACCCCGCGGAGAGCCGCATCAACATGCTCGCCGAGCAGACGCCGGTCTCGTTCGTCGCGTTCGACCTGATCGCCGAAGGTGCCGACGACCTCCGGCCCGAGCCGTTCTCCGCGCGACGTGCGCGCCTCGAACAGAGCATCGGTGACGTCTCGTCGATCCACCTCACGCCGCTGACGACCGATCCTGACGTCGCGCGCGACTGGTTCGACCGGTTCGAGGGCGCGGGGCTCGACGGCGTGGTCGCGAAGCCGGGCGCCGAGCCGTACCAGGAGGGCAAGCGCGTGATGCAGAAGGTGAAGCACCTGCGCACGTGCGACTGCGTCGTCGCGGGCTACCGGCTGCACAAGGACGGCAAGGGCGTCGGCTCGCTGCTCCTCGGCCTCTACGACGGCGAGGGCGACCTGCACCACGTCGGTGTCGCCGCCAGCTTCGCCGCGCCGATGCGCACGCAGCTCGCGGAGGAGATCGCACCACTCGAAGCCAACGCGATCGAAGGCCACCCGTGGGCGGAGTGGGCCGCCGCGCAGGCCGACGAGAACCCGAGCCAGCGCATGCCCGGTGCCGGCAACCGCTGGAACGCGAAGAAGGACATGTCGTGGACGCCGCTGCGCATCGAGCGCGTCGCCGAGGTCGCGTTCGAGCACCTGCAGGGCGACCGCTTCCGCCACAACGCGCGGTTCCAGCGCTGGCGCCCCGACCGTGACCCGCCGTCGTGCACCTACGAGCAGCTCGAGTCGCCCGTCCCGGTCGAGCTGCAAGCGGTGTTCGGAGTGACGAACGTCCCGTAGGGCGGCGGCGGGTATCCCGCCGCCGAGTGAGTGCGACCGAGATGGGGTCTAGGCGTTGCTCCGCGCGAGCGTCGGCGCGGCGATCTCGGTCCAGGCGCCGCTCGAGCGCGTGGCGAGGTCGGCGAACGTCGTCTGCTCGAGGATCCGGATCGTGGCGTCACGCACGTCGGCCCAGACGTCGCGCAGCGAGCAGCCGGCGTCCATCGGGCAGGGCTCGGGCTCGTGGCGGGTCGCGCAGGGGATCGGCGCGAGCGGGCCCTCGAAGAGCCGCACCACCTTGTCGAGCGTGATCTCCTCCGGCGGGTGGTTGAGCCGGTAGCCGCCCGAGGGGCCGCGCTCGGACCGGACGATCCCGGCGCTGCGCAGCTGGGGGAGGACCTGCTCGAGGACGGTCACCGGTGTGCGGGTGGCGTCGGCGAGCTCGTGGATCTTGCGGGGCCGGCCGTCGGTGACCAGCGTGAGGGCGAGGACCGCTCTCGTCGCGTAGTCGGTGCGGCGGGTGATCCACATCTCTGTCTCTGGGGCCTCTGCTCGGTGCCGGAGGGGTGTCCTGGGTGTCGAAGACCTGGATGTCCCCAAAAAGTTCCGGGGCGACTTGACGAGGTTACCTGCCATTCCTTATATTGTCGACCTTCCCTACTCAATCACTAGGAAAACGCAGGAAGCCGGATCCCAAGGAAGGCGGGGCTCAAGTGTCTGCTCGATCTGCTCGACGGGTGCGCTCCATCGCGCTCGGCGTCACCCTCGGTCTCGTGGTGGGCCTCGGCGTCACCGCGACGTCGTCCGCGGGCGCAACGACTGGCGCCCAGAACGACGCCGACACGGTGCGGCTGGGGTACTTCCCGAACGTCACGCACGCGCCGGCGCTCGTCGGCCTGGAGGAGGGCTTCTTCGAGGACGCGCTCGGCGACACGACGCTCGAGACGCAGTTCTTCAACGCCGGACCCGACGTGATCACGGCGCTGCTGTCCGACTCCCTCGACGCCAGCTACATCGGCCCGAACCCGACGGTGGCCGCGTTCACGCAGTCCGACGGCGCGGTGCAGGTCGTCTCCGGTGCCGCGTCCGGTGGCGCGTACCTGGTCGTGAAGCCGGACATCAAGAACGCCAAGGACCTCGAGGGCAAGACGCTCGCGAGCCCGCAGCTCGGCAACACGCAGGACGTCGCGCTGCGCTCCTGGCTGAAGAAGAAGGGTCTCGAGACCGACACCGCGGGTGGCGGTGACGTGAAGATCCAGCCGCAGGAGAACTCCGTCACGCTCACGTCGTTCCAGGACGACGCGATCGACGGTGCGTGGGTGCCCGAGCCGTGGGCGACGCGCCTCGTGGACGAAGGCGGCGGCAAGATCCTCGTCGACGAGGCCGACCTGTGGCCGGACGGCAAGTACGTCACGACGAACCTGCTCGTGAACAAGGCGTTCCTCGACGACAACCCCGACATCGTGCAGAGGCTCCTCACCGGTCACGTCGAGGCCGTCGACTTCATCACCGACTCCGCGACGCGCGCCAAGGCCGAGGAGGACGTGGTGAACAGGATCGGTACCGACACCGGCAAGCCGATCGCCGCGGAGCTCGTGACGGCGTCGTTCGACAACATCACCTTCACCGAGGACCCGATCCCGACGTCACTCGAGAAGTCGGCGAAGGACGCCGCGTCGCTCGGCCTCCCGGGCGCGGTCGCCCTCTCGAAGGCCGACATCGAATCTCTTTACAATCTGAAGGCATTGAACAAGGTGCTCAAGAAGAACGGTCAACCGACCATCCAGCAGCCGTGACGGCGGGCGCCACGGCGCCCCCGACCGACCGTGGCCTGCCGGCCTCCGCTCCGTCCCCCCGGAGCGAGGCCGGCGGTCCCGCGGCAGTCCGGGTGCACGAGGTCTCGAAGGTCTTCGGCGACACGTCGAACGCGACGCACGCGCTCGACAAGGTGTCGCTGGACCTTCGCGCAGGCGAGTTCGTCTGCATCCTCGGCGCGTCCGGATGCGGCAAGAGCACGCTGCTGAACCTGGTGGCCGGGCTCGACCGGCCGAGCGCGGGGACCATCGAGGTCGAGGGCCGGACACGCCTGATGTTCCAGGACGCGGCGTTGTTCCCGTGGCTCTCGGCGCGGGGCAACGTCGAGCTCGCCCTGCGGCTCGACGGCATCGGCAAGGCAGAGCGCCGGACGCGCGCCGACGAGCTGCTCGCGATGGTCAACCTCGACGAGTTCGCCACCAAGCGCCCCCACCAGCTCTCGGGCGGCATGCGGCAGCGGGTCGCGCTCGCCCGGGCGCTGTCGCAGCGTGCCGACGTGCTGCTCATGGACGAACCGTTCGGTGCACTCGACGCCATGACGCGCGACCTCCTGCACGACGAGGTCGAGCGCATCTGGCGCGAGCAGGACCTCGCGGTCCTGTTCGTGACGCACAACGTCCGTGAGGCCGTCCGGCTCGGCGACCGCGTCGTGCTGCTGTCGAGCCGGCCCGGTCGCGTCATCAGGGAGTACCCGGTCGAGATCCCGCGGCCGCGCCGCATCGACTCGCCCGACGTCGCGACGCTCGCCGCGAGCATCACCGACGAGCTGCGCGCCGAGGTGAGCCGCCATGGCGAGCAGACGGGGGATCGCGATGGCTGACACCGACACGCTCGCCCGCCTCGACGCGGAGCTCGCCGGGCTCGACGCGCTCGAGATCCCGCTCGACCGGAAGAAGTCGCGCGGCGCGCGCATCTGGGCTTCGCTGTGGCCGAAGCTCCTCGCGACCGGGATCTTCTTCGGCGCCTGGCAGATCGTCGTCTGGAGCGGGTGGAAGCCGGAGTTCCTGCTGCCGCCGCCCGCCGACGTCTTCGAGTACCTCTTCGACAACTTCGACCTCCTCCTCGAGGCGGCCGGGAACTCGATGGTGCGCGCGATCCAGGGCTTCGCGATCGCGATGGTCATCGGCGTCGTCGTCGGTGCGCTCGTCGCCCGCAACCGGATCCTCCGGGCCGCGATCGGATCCATGATCACCGGCCTCCAGACGATGCCGTCGATCGCCTGGTTCCCGCTCGCGATCCTGCTGTTCAAGCTCACCGAGGGCGCGATCATCTTCGTCGTCGTGATCGGCGCCGCGCCGTCGATCGCCAACGGCCTGATCAACGGCATCGACAACATCCCGCCGCTCCTGCTCCGCGCCGGGCGCGTGCTCGGTGCGCGCGGCTGGCGCTCCCTCGTCTACGTCGTGCTCCCCGCGGCGTTGCCGTCGTTCGTCGGTGGGCTGAAGCAGGGTTGGGCGTTCGCGTGGCGCAGCCTGCTCGCCGGTGAGCTCCTGGTGCTGATCTCGGGCAAGCACACGCTCGGCGAGCAGCTCGAGTTCAACCGCCAGTTCGCGGACGCGACCGGTGTTGATCGCCACGATGATGGTGATCTTCCTCGTCGGCGTGATCGTCGACGCGCTGTTCTTCGGGAACCTCGACCGCTACATCCGCCGCCGCTTCGGCCTGATCGAGGAGGCGCAGCCGGCATGAGCCGCGGTCGCGCCCGCTTCAACGATGCGTGGGGTGAGCTGACCCGCGACGCCTACGACGAGGTCTGTCCGACGACGCCGTCCTGACGCGCGCGGCGGCCGCCGCGTGCGCGCCGCTCGCTCACCCAGGAGACGTCGTCATGTCGCAGCACTTCCACCCCGTCCACCTCCCGGCCCTCAGCCGTGCCCGATCCGTCGCCGGCGCTGCCGCTCGGTGACCTCGTCGGCATCGCTCGCGACCTCGTCGAGCAGGCCGAGACCTGGTCCGCCCGCGTCCGTCACGACCCGCAGCGTCGCTACTTCGAGCGCATCGCCGCGACCGAGGCGTACGACGCCTGGGTCGTCGGCTGGGCACCCGGTCAGGGCGTCGCCGCACACGAGCACGGCGGGTCCGCGGGCGTCGTGCGTGTCGCCGAGGGTCGCCTGCTCGAGACCCGCTTCGACTCGCGAGGCCAGCCCCTGTCGAAGCTGGTCGCCGAGGGCGACGTCACCGCGATCGGGTCCGAGGTCGTGCACGCGCTCGGGAACATCGACGATGCGCCGGCGACGAGCGTGCACGTGTACTCGCCGCCGCTGCGGTCCATGGGCTTCGTGCAGGGGGGGTTCGTCCAGGGGGGCTTCGTGCAAGGGGGCTTCGAGCGGGGGAGCTTCGAGGAGGGCCCCGACGTCGCCGTCGACGACTCGCCCGTGCGTGTGGAGCCGGTCGGCGTGTGGCGCGAGTCGTCGCATCCCGCGAACGTCGACGCGCTGCTCCACGGCGCCCGCCGGCAGCTCGACCGCGTCGATCCGCACGAGGCGCTCGCGGCGCTGCACGACGGCGCCCTGCTGGTCGACACCCGGCCTGCGTCGTTCCGTCGCGCGGAGGGCGTCATCCCCGGTGCGGTGGTGGTGGAGCGCAACGTGCTCGAATGGCGCCTCGATCCGGCAAGCCCGTATCGGATCCCGGAGATCACGGGCCACGACCAGCGGATCATCCTGTTCTGCAACGAGGGCTTCGCGTCGAGCCTCGCGGCCGTCTCGTTGCACTCGCTCGGCCTCGGCGAGGCGACCGACCTGATCGGCGGCTACCGCGCGTGGAGGCTCGCCGGCCTCCCGACGGTCCGGGCGGTCGAGGACAGCGGCTGACGGGCGCGCGCTCGCCGCTCTTCGACATGCCTGGAGTCCCCTAGAGAGAGGACACCGAAGACTCACAGGACCACCTCTGGTACCATTCCTGCTGTTCGATCGTTGGTGCGCGGCTCCGGCCGCCGGCGACGTGGGCCTGAGGCCCACGTCTTTTTTTGCCCTGAAGAACGGATGGCCCCCAGGTGAACTGAGGGGAGAGCGAGGAGGAGGTGCTGATGACGGAGGCCACGACGAGCGACGCCCTGTCGTCCGTGATCGCACCGGTCCTCGCCCCGCTCGGTCTGCACCTCTACGACGTGGAGCTGGCCGGCGCTTCCGGTCGCGCCCGCACGCTCCGCGTGCTGGTCGAGCGGGCCGACGGTGCGCCCGTCGACCTCGACGTCATCACGTCCGCGACCGAGGCGCTCTCGCCGGTGCTCGACACCGACCCCGGCGCCGACCGCATCCTCCGGGGGGCATACACCCTCGAGGTGAGCAGCCCCGGCCTCGAGCGGCCGCTCCGGCGCCCCGACCACTGGCGCAGCGTGGTCGGCGACCTCGTCTCCGTGAAGGCCCGATCGCGAGGTGACGGTGACGGCGACGGCGCCGTCGAGCGCTTCCGGGGCACGGTCTCGGGCGTCGACGAGCACGGTGCCGTCCTCGACGTCGACGGCGCCGAGCGCCGGGTCGAGTTCGACGACGTCACCCAGGCACGCACGGTCTTCGAGTGGGGCCCGGCACCGAAGCCGGGTGGGCGCCGCAAGCAACGCAACGAGCAGCGCGGCGCGCGCAACGAACAGAAGGTTTCCCGATGAACTCAGAGATGATGGAGGCGCTCGAGAACATCGAGCGCGAGAAGGGCATCTCCATCGAGATCATGCTCGAGGCGCTCGCGAACGCGCTCGTCACCGCGTACAAGCGGATGCCGAACGCGGCCGAGGAGGCACTCGTCGAGATCGACGTCGAGACGGGTGACATCCACGTCATCGCGCAGGAGCTCGACGAGGAGGGTGCCGTCGTCCGCGAGTGGGACGACACGCCCGAACGACTTCGGCCGCATCGCCGCGCAGACCGCGAAGCAGGTCATCCTGCAGCGCATCCGCGACGTCGAGCGCGAGAGCAAGTACGAGGAGTACGCCGGCAAGGAAGGCGAGATCGTCACCGGCATCATCCAGCAGACCGACCAGCGGTACACGCTGCTCGACCTGGGTCGTGTCGAGGCGCTGCTGCCGCAGGCCGAGCAGGTGCAGAACGAGCGCTACGAGCACGGCAGCCGGCTGAAGGCGTACATCGTCGAGGTCCGCAAGACCGCGAAGGGTCCGCAGATCGTCGTGTCGCGCACGCACCCCGGTCTCGTGAAGCGGCTGTTCGAGCTCGAGGTGCCGGAGATCGTCGACGGCGTCGTCGAGCTCAAGGCGATCGCCCGCGAGCCGGGCCACCGCACGAAGATCGCGGTGTCGTCCAACGACAGCAACGTCGACCCGGTCGGCGCGTGCGTCGGCGCGCGCGGCTCGCGCGTCCGCATGGTCGTCAACGAGCTGCGCGGCGAGAAGGTCGACATCGTCCCCTACACCGACGACGCGGCCGAGTTCGTGCAGAAGGCGCTCGCGCCCGCGCGCGTGCGAGAGGTCCGGATCCACGAGGACACCGGCACGGCCGAGGTCATCGTCCCCGACTTCCAGCTGTCGCTGGCGATCGGCAAGGAGGGCCAGAACGCCCGCCTCGCCGCCCGCCTGTCGGGCTGGCGCGTCGACATCAAGAGCGAGACCCAGCTCCAGGAAGAGGAGAGCGGCGAGGTCGACTACGCCGAGGGCGAGTGGGTCCAGAACGACTCGGGCGAGCTCGTCTTCCAGCCCGCCGGCGGCGGCGACAGCATCTCGGCGGCCGAGGCGGGCTACGCGTCCCCGGCCGGCACCGAGGGCGACGTCACGCCGGCCGACGGCGAGGCGAAGCCCGCGGACGGCGAGGCCCCCGCGGCCGACGGCGAGAAGTCGGACGGCGAGCAGCCCGCGGAGACCGCCGAGAAGCCGGCGACGGATGGTTCGAACGCCGAAGGTGAGTCCGATGCGGAGCGAGCGCCCGCGGACGGGGTATCCCCGGCCGCAGCGAGCGACGCAGTGGAGACGGATGCATGACGAGCGGCCCGCGCCCGTCCGCACGTGCGTCGGCTGCCGGCGGCGCGCGCCCTCGCACGAGCTCGTGCGGGTGCGCAGCGGTGCCGACCGGCAGCTCGAGGTCGGTGCGGGCGACGGCCGCGGTGCATGGCTGTGCCGGCCGCCCGGCGGGCTCGAGTGCTTCGACACCGCCGCGAAGCGGGGCGCGCTCGCACAGGCGCTGCGGACCGGCGTTTCCGCCGAAGCGCTCGCGCTCGTCGCGCGAGACTGGTTGGCCACCACGACGCCCCGGCGCGTCGTGACGGCCCGGTAGACGACGAGACACAGGACGGGACGAGCCACTAGTGGCGACCAAGAAGATCAGGATCTATGAGCTGGCTCGTGAGCTCGGCATCGCCAACGAGGACGTGCTGGAGCTCGCGAACGAGCTGAAGATCGGCGTGAAGAGCCATTCCTCGAGCATCGAGGACCCGATGGCCGATCGCGTGCGCCGTCTCGCCGACTCGAAGGGCATGCGCCGCGAGCCCGTCGAGGAGCCCGAGCCCGAGCCGGAACCGGAGCCCAAGAAGGAGCCGGTGAAGGCCGCCGCGAAGCCGAAGGAGCCCGCACGCGCTGCCGCGGCGGCACCTGCGCCGGCCGACGCCCCGCCCGAGTCCGCACCTGCGCCCGAGGCGCCGCACCGTGTCGTGCGCTCGACCGGCGGCATCCCCGAACCCGTCGTCGAGCCGGAACGTCCCGCGGCACGCGTCGTGCGCTCCACGGGCGGCATCCCCGAGGCGCCCGCCGCGGCGGCGCCCGCGCCCGCGGCGCCGGCAGCACCGGTCGCGCCGCCCGCGCCGGCCGGCCGCGCCGGCGCCGCACCGACGCCGCCGGCCGAGCCGCCCGCGTCCGAGTCCGAGACGCTGCGCTCGCCGACCGGCAAGCCCATCCCGCCTCCGCCCGGCCAGCGTCGCCTCCCGCCGCCCCCCGGCGGCAGTGGTCGCTCGTTCGCGCCCGGCGGCGGTGGTCCGCGGCCCGGCAGCAGCGGACCCGCGGGTGGTGGAGCAGGTGGTGGGTTCCAGCGTCGGAGCCCCGGCGGCGGCGGTCCCGGTGGCGGCTACGCGCCGCGCCCCGGTGGCGGCCCGCCCGGCCGTGGTGGTCCCGGCGGTGGTCCCGGACGTGGTGGTCCCGGCGGCGGTCCGGGCGGTCGCGGCCGTCCCGGTGGTCCGCGCCCGCGACGCAAGAAGCGTCGTCGTCGCAACCTCGAGGAGCTCGGTCCGCAGGCCGCACCGACGCTCACGCCGCTCGACGCACCCGTACCCGAGGGCGAGATCGTGGTGCCGCGCGGCATCACGATCCAGGAGCTCGCGCCCAAGCTGAACCGCAACACGGCCGACCTCGTGCGCCTGCTGTTCGACGCGGGCGAGATGGTCACCGGCACGCAGTCGCTGGCCGACGAGATGATCGAGCTCATCGGCGAGACGCTCGGCGCCGAGGTGCTGCTCGTCGAGCCCGGGCAGGAGCAGGAGCTCGAGCTCCAGGCGCTGCTCGGTGACGACGAGGAGGAGGAGGACGAGAGCCTCCTCGTCCCGCGCGCGCCGGTCGTCACGGTCATGGGTCACGTCGACCACGGCAAGACCACGCTGCTCGACCGCATCCGGTCGGCGAACGTGGTCGCGGGCGAAGCCGGCGGCATCACGCAGCACATCGGTGCGTACCAGGTCGAGCGCGACGGCAAGCCGATCACGTTCATCGACACGCCCGGTCACGAGGCGTTCACCGCGATGCGCGCACGCGGCGCGCAGGCGACCGACATCGCGGTCCTCGTGGTCGCGGCCGACGACGGCGTCATGCCGCAGACCGTCGAGGCGATCAGCCACGCGCGCGCGGCCGACGTCCCGATCATCGTCGCGGTGACGAAGGTCGACCGAGAAGACGCCAACCCCGAGCGCGTGCGCCAGCAGCTCGTCGAGAACGAGCTCGTCCCCGAGGAGTGGGGCGGCGACACGATGGTGCTCGACGTCGCGGCGCCCACGGGCCAGGGCGTCGACGAGCTGCTCGAGGCGATCCTGCTCGTCGCCGAGGTCGAGGAGCTGGCGACGAACCCCGACGCTCCCGCTCGCGCGTTCGTGCTCGAGTCGAACCTCGACTCCGGTCGTGGCCCGGTCGTGACCGCGATCGTCGAGCGCGGCACGCTGCGGCTCGGCGAGCCCGTGGTCGCCGGCGGCGGCTGGGGGCGGGTCCGTGCGATGTTCGACGACCACAACCAGCAGGTGCAGGAGGCCGGCCCGTCCACCCCGGTGGAGGTGCTCGGCCTCGACGACGTGCCGCTCGCGGGCGACGAGCTGCGGGTCGCGCCCGACGACAAGACCGCCCGCACCGTGGCCGAGGCCCGGGCCCGGCGACGCCGCGCGGCGAACCTGTCGCACCCGATGGCCCTCGCCGGCGGTGCCCGCCTCGAGGACATCTTCGCGATGGTCCAGCGCGGCGAGGTCGCCACGCTCAACCTCGTGCTGAAGGCCGACGTGCAGGGCTCGCTCGAGGCGCTCACCGACGCGCTGCGCAAGCTCGACCACGAGCACGAAGAGGTGCGGCTGTCGTTCGTGCACCGCGGCGTCGGCGGGATCACCGAGTCCGACGTCGACCTCGCCGCGGTCGCCAACGCCACGGTCATCGGGTTCAACGTGCGCCCCGACCGCAAGGCACGCGAGCGCGCCGACCTCGAGAAGGTGGAGCTGCGGCTCTACGAGGTCATCTACCAGGTGCTCGAGGACGTCAACGCGGCGCTCATCGGCATGCTGCAGCCCGAGTTCGAGGAGGTCGTCACCGGTGAGGCCGAGGTGCGCGAGGTCTTCGGCGTGCCGCGTGTCGGCAAGATCGCCGGCTGCTTCGTCCGCGACGGCGTCATCACCCGCGGGTCGAAGGTCCGCTTCCTGCGTGAGGGCACGGTCATCTGGAACGGCGCGATCGCCACGCTGAAGCGGTTCAAGGACGACGTCCGCGAGGTCCAGTCGGGCTTCGAGTGCGGCATCGGCCTCACCGACTTCCAGGACCTCAAGGCGGGCGACATCATCGAGACCTACGACCTCAAGGAAGTCGCTCGCACCTAGATCCTGGTCGCGCTCGCTCGGCCGCACGATACGTGCGGCCGCCCTGCGGGCCGCTCGGCTGCTCCGGTGCGCGTCACCAGGAGTGCGACAATCGTCGTGTGCACGCAGCTGCGGTCCGCTTCGAGCTCTTCGTGCCGGAGAGCCGTTCCCTGAAGGCGAAGCGCGCCGTGCTCCGTCCGATCATCGACGGCCTCCGCCACCGCATGAAGATCTCGGTCGCCGAGGTCGACCACCAGGACACGTGGCAGCGCGCGGCCATCGCGGTCGCGGTCGTCGCCGAGAGCGACGGCCACCTGCGCGAGATCCTCGCCACCGTCGAGCGTCATGTCGCCAACGCGCCCGACATCGAGCTCCTCGATGTCGAGACGGCGTGGCTCGAGGTCGACAGTGTCGCCTGACCGCTCACCCCGCAAGTACCCGCGCACGCTGCGCGTCAACGAGGTCGTGCGCGAGACGATCGCCGACCAGCTGGAGCGGATGGAGGACCCGCGCCTCGAGCTCGTGACGATCACGGGCGTCGACGTGAGCCCCGACCTCCGGCACGCCAACGTCTTCTACTCGGCGCTCGGCGACCACGACCCGGAGATCGAGGAGCGGCTGCGCGGCGCGTCCCGTCGCCTGCAGGCCGCCTTGGGTCGTGAGGTGCGCCTGAAGTACGTTCCGAAGCTCCACTTCCGCGAGGACCCCGCGATCGAGGCGGGGCAACGCATCGAAGCGATCCTCCGCGACCTCGACACCCAGAAGCATCGACGCCCGAAGAAGACGCGATGACTCAAGACGACGACGCGACGAGCACCGACGACGCGCTGCGCAGCGCGGCCGACGCGGTCCGCGGCGCGACACAGATCGCGCTGGCCTGCCACGTCAACCCCGACGGCGACGCGCTCGGCTCGATGCTCGGGCTCTTCCACGTGCTGCGGGCCGCGGGCTACGACGTCATCGCGTCGTTCCCGACGCCGTTCATCACCGCGCAGCACTACCGAGAGATCCCGGGCCTCCATGAGCTCGTGCCGCCGCAGGAGTTCCCGCGCGAGCCCGACGTCATGCTGACGTTCGACTGCGGCTCGCTCGGGCGCCTCGGTGATCTCGAGCCGGCCGCGAAGGGCGCGCGCGAGCTCGTGGTCATCGATCACCACATCTCGAACGACCGGTACGGCACGATCAACGTCGTCGACCCCGATGCCGCGGCGAGCGGCTGGGTGACGCTCGAGCTCATCGACGAGCTCGGCCTCGAGCTCAACCAGGACGCCGCGATCGCCCTGTACGCCGCGCTGATCTGCGACACCGGCCGGTTCCAGTACGACACCACGACCCCGGCGGTGTTCGAGATGGCGCGCCGGCTCGTCGACTTCGACGTCCCGGTCGAGCGGCTGTCGCGCACGCTCTTCGAGGAGCACCGCTTCGCCTACCTGCAGCTGCTCGGCGAGGCACTGAGCCGCGCCGAGCTCGTGCGCGAGCAGCGCTTCGTGTGGACCGCAGTCACCCAGGAGATGCTCCAGCGTCACGGCGTCGACATGGAGGAGATCGAGGGCCTCATCGACATCGTGCGGCGCGCGGCGGAGGCGGAGGTGGCGTCGGTGCTCAAGGAAGAGGTCGACGGCACGATCCGGGTGAGCCTGCGCTCGCTCGGAGTCGTCGACGTGCGGCGCATCGCGGAGGCGCACGGCGGCGGCGGGCACCGCTTCGCTGCCGGCTTCTCGTCGGAGCTCGACCTCGAGACGGTCGTCGCTCGCATCCGCGCGGCATTGTGATCGCCTCGCCTGACGGCGGGCGCCAGCAGCGGAGTGAGCGGCCGCGCCGCAGTCGTCGTGGGCGTCAGCAGGGGAGCGAGCGCCCGCGCCGCAGGTACCCTGCGGCGCAGCGAGCGACCCGATCATGAAGGACGGGCTCGTCGTCGTCGACAAGCCGGCCGGGTTCACGTCGCACGACGTCGTCGCGAAGCTCCGGAAGGCGTACGGGCAGCGGCGCGTCGGGCACGCGGGCACGCTCGATCCCGACGCGACGGGGGTGCTGCTCGTCGGGCTCGGCCGGGTGACGCGGCTGCTCCGGTACCTGCAGGAGACCGGCAAGGCCTACGACGGCACGGTGCGCTTCGGCATCGCGACGAGCACGCTCGACGCCGCGGGGGACGTGCTCGACCGCGCGCCGATGTCGATCACGCGTGACCAGGTCGAGGAGGCCGTGCCGCGCTTCGTCGGCGACGTCGAGCAGATCCCGCCGATGGTGTCGGCCGTCAAGGTCGGGGGACGCCGGCTGCACGAGCTCGCGCGTGCCGGCGAGGAGGTCGAGCGTCCCGTCCGCCGGGTCCACATCGACTCGATCGAGGTCGAGGAGTTCGAGCCGGGCGCGTACCCGCTCGCACGCATCGTCGTCGCGTGCTCGTCCGGCACCTACATCCGCACGCTCGCGGCCGACCTCGGCGTCGCGCTGGGCGGCTGCGCACACCTCGAGTCGCTGCGCCGCACCCGGGTCGGTTCGTTCTCGCTCGACGAGGCGCATCTGCTCCCCGCGATCGAGGCCGATCCGGCGGCTGCCGTGCTCGCACCGGCGGCGGCGATGCGTGACCTGGAGCCGGTGGCCGTCGACGACGAGACCGCGCGCGCGGTGCGCCACGGCGCGACGTTCACCGCCGGTGCGCTCTCGACCACGGGTGACGGCCCCTACGCGGTGGTCGACCCCGATGGCATGCTGCTCGCGGTGTACGAACGACACGGCGCCGGCGTGAAGCCCTCCGTCGTCGTGGCCCCCAACGAGACGGAACACCCGACCGAGACGGATCAGGCGTGAACGTCGTCACCGACCTCGCCGCGTACACGCCGCCGCCGACCGGGTCGGTCGTCACGATCGGTGCGTACGACGGCGTGCACCTCGGGCACCAGGCCGTGCTCCGCCTCGTGCGCGACCTCGCGGAGGCGCGCGGCCACGCGGCGGTGTGCTGCACGTTCGATCGACACCCCGCCGAGGTCGTGCGACCCGAGACCGCGCCGAAGCAGCTCACGACGCTCGAGCAGAAGCTGGAGCTGATCGCGGAGACGGGGTTCGTCGACACGACGTTCGTGCTCACGTTCGACGAGACGCGCAGCCACGAGCCGGCCGAGGAGTTCGTGAGCGACGTGCTGGTCGACGGGCTCGGCGCGAGCCTCGTCGTCATCGGTGCCGACTTCCACTTCGGCTACCGACGGCACGGCAACGTCAAGCTGCTGGAGCAGATGGGCGCGGAGCTCGGCTTCGAGGTGCTCGGCCTCGGGCTCGTGCCCGTCGACGGTGACGCGACCGGTCAGCCGTACTCGTCGACGGTCATCCGTGAGCTGCTCGCCGCCGGTGACGTCGCCGGCGCGGCACGACTGCTCGGACGCCCGCCGCGTCCGCACGAGGTGCGTGGCACCGTCGAAGAGGGCGACCGGCGCGGCCGCGAGCTCGGGTTCCCGACGGCGAACGTCGCGGTGCCGTCACGCACCTGCCTCCCGGCCGACGGCATCTACGCGGGCACGTTCGTGGACGGGTCCGAGGTGGAGCGAGCGTGCGCGATCTCGCTGGGTCGCCGCCCCACGTTCTACGAGCACGCCGACGCGTCCCTGCTCGAGGCGTACCTGCTCGACTTCGACGGCGACCTCTACGGGCAGCAGGTGAAGGTCCGCTTCGTCGATCACATCCGTCCGGAGCTGCGCTTCGACTCGGTCGACGAGCTCGTCGAGCAGATCGGCCGTGACGTCGAACGGGTGCGCGAGATCGTCAGCCCCTGATCCGGGCCCGGAGCGACCCTCACCCCGCTCGGCCGGGGGATGGGCTGCTTTGCTACCCTGGACGGGTTCGCCCCGGACCTCGAGCTCGGTTTCGATCTCGACGACGGTGGCGGCCTCTACCGCACACAGCTTCCAACTCGTCTGATGATGCATGCCTGACACCACTGCCACGATCACCGAGCACCGCCGTCACGAGACCGACACCGGCTCGCCGGAGGTCCAGATCGCGTTGCTCACCGATCGCATCAACCACCTCACCGAGCACCTGAAGGTCCACAAGAAGGACCATCACTCTCGGCGAGGTCTGCTGATGCTCGTCGGCCAGCGGCGTCGGATGCTCGACTACCTCCGACGCAACGACGTCGAGCGGTACCGGGCCCTCATCGCCAAGCTGGGGCTGCGCCGGTAACCCAAGTTCTTCGGGGAGCGCAGTGTGCGCTCCCCGTTGCGCGCAAACAATTGGGAGAGCGCGCCGTCGGTTGTCAGTGGTGAGTGCCCGGGAGCGATCCCGGACACCGACCACTGGGAACCGCCGACGTCAGCTCTCTCCTGAACAATGAGAGAGGAGCGCGTCATGGCGGATGCCATTCGCGTCGAAGGGCCGATCAACGCGGCCGGTACCACCCTGTCGTTCGAGACAGGCAAGCTCGCAACCCTGGCGGACGGAGCAGTCTTCGTCCGCGTCGGTGACACCACGTTGCTGTCCACGGTCGCGACGTCCAAGCCCCGCGAGGGGATCGACTTCTTCCCGCTGACGGTCGACGTCGAGGAGCGGATGTACGCCGCGGGCAAGATCCCCGGCTCGTTCTTCCGCCGCGAAGGTCGGCCGGGCGAGCAGGCGATCCTGACCTGCCGGCTCACCGACCGTCCGCTGCGCCCGTCGTTCCCGAGCGACTTCCGCAACGAGGTCCAGGTCATCGCCACCGTGATGGGCGCCGACATGGTGAACCCGCACGACATCGTGTCGATCAACGGCGCGTCCGCGGCACTGATGGTCTCCGGTATCCCGTTCGAGGGCCCGATCGGCGCGGTGCGCATCGCGCGCATCGACGACGAGTGGGTCGCCCACCCGACGTACCAGGAGGGTGAGGAGTCGGTCTTCGAGATGGTCGTCGCCGGGCGCAAGCTCCACGACGGCGACGTCGCGATCATGATGGTGGAGGCCGGCGGCACCGCGGGTTCGTTCGAGAAGTACGCGGCTGGCGCCAACAAGGTCACCGAGGAGACCATCGCCGACGGGCTCGAGTGGTCGAAGCAGTGGATCCTCGCGTCCGTCGACCTGCAGCTCGAGCTCGTGCAGAAGGTGCAGGAGGCTCGGGGCCCGATCGAGACGATCTCGTACGAGCCCGCGGTCGACTACCAGCCCGACGCGTTCGACGCGATCGCCGACGAGACGCGCGCGGACACGTCGGAGACGCTGAAGGTCGCCGACAAGAACGAGCGCAACCGCAAGCTCGACGAGATCCGTGACGCGGGCATCGCCACGCTCGTCGGCAGCGACACGGCACCCGGAGCGTTCGCCGGCCGCGAGAAGGAGCTGAAGGCGGCGTTCCGCTCGCTCCAGAAGCAGATCGTGCGCGACCGCATCGTCACCGAGGGCGTCCGCATCGACGGTCGCGGCGTCACCGACCTCCGGCCGCTCTCGGCCGAGATCGGCGTCCTGCCGACCGCACACGGCACCGGCCTGTTCCAGCGGGGCGAGACGCAGGTGCTGAGCGTCACCACGCTCGGCATGCCGCGCATGGAGCAGATGGTCGACTCCATCGGTGTCGACGACCGCAAGCGCTTCATGCTCCACTACAACTTCCCGCCGTTCTCGACGGGTGAGACGGGCCGCGTCGGCTCGCCGAAGCGTCGCGACATCGGTCACGGCGCGCTGGCCGAGCGGGCGATCACGCCCGTGCTGCCGAGCGCCGAGGAGTGGCCGTACGCGATCCGCGTGGTCGCCGACGTGCTGTCGTCGAACGGTTCGTCGTCGATGGCGTCGGTCTGCGGTTCGAGCATGGCGCTGATGGACTCGGGCACGCCGCTCAAGGCGCCGGTCGCGGGCATCGCGATGGGCCTGGTGCTCCACGAGGGCAAGTACGTGACGCTGACCGACATCCTCGGTCAGGAGGACGCGTTCGGCGACATGGACTTCAAGGTCGCCGGCACGGCCGACGCGGTCACTGCGCTCCAGCTCGACACGAAGATCGACGGGATCCCCGTCGACGTGCTGGGCAAGGCGCTGCTGCAGGCGCGCGAGGCGCGGCTGCAGATCCTCGAGGTGATGAGCTCGGCGATCGCCGAGCCGCGCGACGACGTGCGGCCGACGGCGCCGAAGATCATCAGCTTCGAGATCCCGATGGACAAGATCGGCGAGGTGATCGGGCCCAAGGGCAAGATCATCAACACGATCACCCAGGAGACCGGTGCCGACGTCGCGGTGAGCGACGACGGCGTGGTTGGCACGGTGACGATCGGCTCGAAGGAGTCGTCGGCCGTGGAAGAAGCGCAGCGCCGGGTCGAGCTCATCCTCGACCCGCCGACCGCCGAGCTGGGCGTGCCCTACACCGGCAAGGTCGTGAACATCACGAAGTTCGGCGCGTTCGTCAACATCCTCCCGGGTCGTGACGGCCTGCTGCACATCTCCAAGATCGGTGGCGGCAAGCGCATCGACCGCGTGGAGGACGTGCTCAACCTCGGTGACGAGGTGGAGGTCCGTGTCGACGACATCGACCAGTCCGGCAAGCTCTCGCTGAGCCTCGTCGGCGCTGACAACGATGACAACGGCTCCGGCGGCGGCGGATCTTCACGCGAGCGTTCCGACCGGCCGCGCCGCAGCCGTGACTCCGATGCGGAGCGAGCGCCCGCGGAGCGGGTCTCACGCTCCGCAGCGAGCGACGCCGACGGGGCGAGCGGCGCGAAGGCTGCGAGCTTCGAGGACTCCTGGGACGAGCAGGTGCGCGAGGAGTTCGGCGACCTCGGTCCGGCCGAGGCCACCCGCAGCGGTGGCGGCGGCGGGGGAGGCGGCGGCGGACGTCGCGGCGGCGGCGGGGGCGGACGCCGGCGGCGTTGACACCTCAACGGTTCGCACCTCAATAGGGGGTCGGGGCGTGTCGATGGTCAGACGATGATCGAACGGACCCGCCTCGACTCCGGCCTGCGGGTCGTGACCGAATCGCTCCCGGCGTTGCGGTCTGCGGCCATCGGCTTCTGGGTGGGCACCGGCTCACGCGACGAGGCCGACGACCTGGCCGGCGCCAGCCACTTCCTCGAGCACCTGCTGTTCAAGGGCACCGACGGCCGCTCGGCCGCCGAGATCGCCCACGCCGTGGAGTCGTGCGGCGGTGACATGAACGCGTTCACCGCCCACGAGCTCACGACGTACTACGTGCGCGTGCCCGACGAGCGTCTCGAGCTCGCGCTCGAGATCCTCTCCGACATCGTCTGGTCTCCCGCGCTGCGCGAGGAGGACGTCGACTCGGAGCGTCAGGTGATCCTCGAGGAGATCCGGATGCGCGACGACGCACCCGAGGACCTCGTGCACGACGTCTTTGCCGAGGCGATGTTCCCCGCGCACCCGATCGGTCGCGAGGTGATCGGCTCGCCGGAGACGATCGGCGCGATGTCGCCCGCAACGATCGCCGCGTTCCACGGCGACCACTACCACCCGAGCAACGTGGTGGTCGCGGCCGCCGGGAACCTGGAGCACCAGCGCGTCGTCGAGCTCGTCGAGAAGTGCCAGCCGACGACGTTCGGCGACCGGCCGCCGCGCGGCGAGTGGCCCGGCGGCCCCGGCCCCAAGCCGCTGGCCGTCCTCCAGCGCGACACCGAGCAGGCCCATGTGGTGCTCGGGATGCGGGCGCTGCGCACCGACGACCCCGATCGATACGCACTCGGCATCCTCAACCAGGCGCTCGGCGGCGGGATGTCGTCGCGGCTGTTCCAGGAGATCCGCGAGAAGCGCGGGCTCGCGTACTCGGTGTTCTCGTACCGGGCCGCGTACGAGGAGACGGGTGCCCTCGCCGTCGCCGCCGGCACCGGACCCGAACGGCTCGACGCCCTGCTCGACGTGGTCGACCACGAGCTGCGCCGGCTCGTCGCCGACCGCGGGCTCACCGACCGCGAGCTCGACGCGGCCAAGGGCCACCTCACGGGTTCGCTCGCTCTCTCGCTCGAGAGCTCCAGCTCACGCATGCACCGCCTCGGCCGCAGCGAGATGACGCTGGGCGAGGTGCCGTCGCTCGACGACCTCGTCGCCGAGGTCAACCGGGTCGGGCCCGAAGACATCGCCCGCGTGATCGACCGGGTCATGGCGACCGAGGAGCGCACGCTGGCGGTGGTCGGCCCGATCGACGAGGCCGCGTTCGCCTCCTGAGCATTACCCTGCGGCCATGATCCGCGTCGGCGTGTTCGGTGCGGGCGGTCGCATGGGCTCCACGGTCTGCGCCGCCGTCGCCGACGATCCCGAGCTCGACCTCGTGGCGGCCGTCGATCCGTTCCATGCCGGCATCGACCTGCACCAGCTCGGCGTGCCCGACACGGGCCTCCAGGTCGCCCGCTCGGCGACCGCCATCATCGATGCCGGCGCGGAGGTGGTCGTCGACTTCACCGTCATGGAGGCGGCCCGCGACAACCTGTTCTGGTGCGCCGACCACGGCGTGCACGCCGTCGTCGGCACGACCGGGTTCGGCGACCGCGACCTGCTCGACCTCGCGAGCCGGTTCGAGGTGAGCCCGGCGAACGCCCTGATCGCGCCGAACTTCGCGATCGGTGCCGTCCTGATGATGCGGTTCGCCGAGCTCGCGGCGCCGTACTTCGAGACCGCGGAGGTCATCGAGCTGCACCACGACCAGAAGGTCGACGCGCCGTCGGGCACCGCGATGCTCACCGCGAGCCGCATGGCCGCCGCGTCGTCCGACTGGGCCGATGACCCGACGGAGACCGTCGTCGCCGAGGGCGCGCGCGGGGGAGAGACGCCCGGCGGGATCCGGATCCACTCGTTGCGCCTGCGCGGCCTCGTCGCGCACCAGGAGGTGCTGCTCGGCACCACGGGCCAGTCGCTGTCGATCCGCCACGACTCCTACGACCGCACGTCGTTCATGCCGGGCGTGCTGCTCGGCATCCGCAAGGTGCGCGAGCACGCGGGCCTCACCGTGGGGCTGGACGCGTACCTCGGCGCGTGAGCGCGCCGGAGCCCGCACCCGCGACGGTCGACTCGCGCGACCGCGTCTGCGCGGGTGCGTACGAGTGCATCGCCCGCTTCGGCCTCGCGAAGACGACCGTCGACGACGTCGCCCGCGCGTCGGGGGTCTCCCGGGCGACGATCTACCGGATGTTCCCCGGCGGTCGCGACCAGGTGCTGCGCGAGACGGTCGGCTGGGAGATGAACCGCTTCTTCGCGAGCCTCGCCGATGCCGTCGCCGACGCGTCCGACCTCGAGACGCGACTCGAGCGCGCGCTCGTGTTCGCGCACCGCGCGGTCGTCGAGCACGCGGTGCTGCAGAAGATCCTGACGACCGAGCCCGAGGCGCTGCTCCCGCTCATGACGGTCGAGCAGCACCGGGTCCTCAACTACATCGTCGAGTACCTCCGGCCGCTGCTCGTGGTCGAGCGCGACGCCGGCCGGCTGCGGCCCGACGTCGACGTCGACCTCGCGGCTGACTACCTCGCGCGCATGGTGCTGTCGCTCATCGGCAGTCCGGGGCGCTGGGACCTCACGGATCCGGTCGAGGTGCAGCACCTGGTGCGCGAGGAGCTGCTGGGGCCGGTGTTTCGCTGACCGCTAATGTCCCGGCCGCATGGGGACGGGGAACACGGGGCGACGGGCACGGCAGCGCGTCCGCCGCGCGCTCGGCGGGGGACTGCTGGTCGCGCTCGCGTTGAGCGCGGCGGCCTGCGGGGGCGGCGACGACAGCGGCCAGACGACGCCGTCGACCTCGAACCTGCCCGGCGGTCCGAAGTACAAGGAGGGCGACCCGTGCTCGATCGTGAGCGCCGCCCAGGTCGGGAAGGCCTTTGGCGACGACCGCGTCTCGGTCGACCCGACCAACAACTTCAGCCCGATCACGACCGACTGCGCGTACATCGTGGGGGACCCGACCGTGCCGACCGGTCGCCTGGTCGTGAACACCGTCTTCCCGGCCTTCGGCGTGGGTGAGGAGGCCGACGCGCTCAGCGTCGTGGAGAGCGATCGGGCCAACGCCCAGATCGCCGGCCCGGGCGTCTTCGAGCTCCCCCTCGACACCGCTGGGTTCATCGAGAGCAGCCGCTCGCTCGCCGAGCTGTTCGTCCGGCCCGATCTGGCCGTGTCGCTCCAGTGGTCCCCGCTGAACGCGCCTCCCGAGGGCGCACCGATCACCGACGAGGTCGAGGCGAGCCTCACCACCCTGGCCACGAACATCGCCGAGCGCCTGGGCTGAGGACTGGGCTGAGCCGGGCCGCGGCGATTTGAGTACGCGCTACTCACGCCCGCACGTCTTCTCCCCGTCACACTGCTGACAGCGGGGGCGCCCCGCGCCCCGACCGGAACCGACGGGACCACCTCAGAGAGGACGCCGACATGGGCATGTTCAAGGACCTCAAGAAGCTGTCCGACCAGGGCAAGGAGATGGGGAAGAAGCAGGGCCGCCCCACCAGCATGATGGGGATGCTCAAGGACACCCCCAACGTGATCAGCCAGGCCACGGCGGCGGTCGACGACGCCATGGCGCTCCAGGACGACATGGCCCAGCAGCAGGTGCTCCTCACGACCGGCACGCAGGCCGCGGGCACGATCAAGAGCTTCCAGGACACCGGGGCGCTGGTGAACTTCAACCCGCAGGTCATCATCGAGCTCGAGGTCGAGGCCGAGGGTCAGGCGCCGTACACGGTGCAGACGAGCGCCGCCGTCCCGCAGACGATGCTGTCCCAGCTCACGCCGGGCAACAAGCTCGCCATCCGGATCGACCAGACGAACCCGCAGAACATCGTCATCGACTGGGCGCGCCACGGCCAGGTCTGAAGCGGCGGGGAGAGATCCGGCAACACGGCACAGATGCGAAGGGCGGTCCCGGGGCACCGGGGCCGCCTTCTCGCGTGACGTGCGACACGTTGACGGTGAGACGATCTCGGTCGTAACGTCTCAGGTGATGACGCTCGTCTCCGAGCCCGAGAGGGTGGAGGCCACCGAGGAGGCCGCTCAGCCGGCGCCGCTGAGTGTCGAGCACCGCGCGATCGAGGCCACCCTCGCCTGCATCGCCCGGCACGGGCTCTCGAAGACCACGATCGACGACGTCGCACGCCAGGCCGAGTTCTCGCGGGCGACGCTGTACCGCCACTTCGGCGGCAAGCGCGACCTCGTCGAGCGGACGATCAAGTTCGAGTCCGACCGCATCACCGCCGACCTGCGCGCCGCGGCCGACGCCGAGGCGACGCTCGAGGACGCGGTGCACGCGATGTTCGTGACCGCAGGGCGCGAGCTCGCTCAGCACGAGGCGCTGCGGTTCGTCGCCGCGTTCGAGCCGGAGCTGCTGCTGCCGCACCTCACGTTCGCGGGTGGCGACGTCTTCCTGCGCGACGCGTCCGACGCGTTGGCTCCCTCGCTCGAGCGGTTCCTCGGTGGGCGCGCCCCGCGCGCGGCCGAGTGGGTCGCGCGCATGGGGCTCGGCCTCTGGATGTCACCGACCGCGCCCGTCTCCTTCACCGACGAGCCCGGCTTGCGCGACTACGTGCACGAGCTCGTCGTGCCCGCGATCCGTCCGCTCGATCTCGAACCCGTCCTCGACACAACCGTCCCAAGACCCAGCGTCCCCGAACCCACCGTCCCGTAGGGGGTAGCACGATGGCCGTCACCAACGAAGAGCTCATCGGTCGCTCAGACGTGAACGACGTCGACCAGATCCTCGCGATCACCAACACCGACGTCGACGAGGTCGTGCACGCGGTGCGCGCGGAGAGCGACGCGATCTTCACGTGGGACTACGAGCAGAGCCGGAAGCCCCTGCTCAAGCTCTACGAGAAGGCCAAGACGTCACAGTGGAACTCGAACGACCTGCCCTGGGACACCGACGTCGACCAGGAGAAGGTGGTCATCGCCAACCAGGCGCTCAACAACTACGACACGATGGACACGACCGGCACGGTGTTCGAGAAGTGGGGCGACAAGGAGTGGGTCGAGTTCGGCATCCAGTCGCAGAACTGGACCCTCTCGCAGTTCATGCACGGTGAGCAGGGTGCGCTGATCTGCACCGCACAGATCGTCGAGACCGTGCCGTGGATCGACGCCAAGTACTACGCGTCGACGCAGGTGATGGACGAGGCGCGCCACGTCGAGGTGTTCTCGCGCTACCTCGACACGAAGCTGTCGGGGCACTACCCGATCAACGCGCACCTCAAGATGCTGCTCGACGACATCATCCACGACTCCCGGTGGGACATGACGTACCTCGGGATGCAGGTCATGGTCGAAGGCCTCGCGCTCGCCGCGTTCGGGTTCATGCACCAGTTCACGACCGAGCCACTCATCAAGCAGCTGCTCCGCTACGTCATGAGCGACGAGGCTCGCCACGTCGCGTTCGGCGTGCTGTCGCTGCAGGAGTACTACGACCAGCTGTCGGCCAAGGAGATCCGCGAGCGCCAGGAGTTCGCGTTCGAGGCCGCCGTGCGGATGCGTGACCGGTTCCTCCAGCAGGAGGTGTGGGAGCGCATGGGCGTCGACGTGAAGGAAGCGATCAAGGTCGTGATGCAGGCACCCGACCGCCCGGTCTTCCAGGGGATGCTGTTCTCCAAGATCGTGCCGAACTGCAAGAAGCTCGGCCTGCTCGACGCCGCCGACGGCTGGCTGCGAGACCGGTTCACCGAGCTCGGCGTGATCCAGTTCGAGGACTGGGCCGACACCGGCGAGGAGTACGCCGCCCTCGACGAGGTGGCCAAGGACCGCGAAGTCGCACCCGCCTGAGGTGCGCAAGCGGTCCCGTGGAGAGGACCGAGAGAGCGTCGACGCCTGAGCGTCATCTGAGTAAGCGGTACTCAGGTCAGGACGTCCTCTTCCCGAGACACTGCAGACGCGCGACGATTCGCGTCCACGACTCGGAGGAGAGCGTTCGATGGGCAAGCTCGACGACGCCAGGAAGCAAGCCGAAGAGATGATGCAGCAGGCCATGACCCAGGGTCAGGCCCAGGGCGGCCAGTACGCCGCTGCCGGCATCGCGCAAGGGCAGGCCGAGGCCGCGGCGGTCAAGAACGAGGCCGCAGCGCTCGACACGAAGAACGACCCGATGTTCGCCCCGATCGAGGGCGTCGCCTACGACGACTACGTCGCCCTCTGCGTGAAGATGCAGCCCGCGGGCACCGACACCGCGAAGCAGCTCGAGATCGCGAAGGCGAACGGGTACGACGAGGCCAAGTGGAAGGCCGTCTCCGAGGGCTACACGCAGCGCTGCATGCAGAACCAGCAGTTCGCACGCCGGCTCGGCATGGACGTCATGGCGGCCGACGCGCAGTAGCGCACGCGCGCGACACCTCCACGACAGGAACCGAGAAGAAGTGCAGGAACCGCCCCGGGCCTCGGCCCGGGGCGCTGTACCGTTGCAGCGATGACATCCGTCCGCATCGTCTTCCTGGGCGGGCTGGGTGAGATCGGTCGCAACTGCTTCTGTCTCGAGGTCGACGGCCGCATCGTCGTCGTCGACTGCGGTCTCATGTTCCCCGACGCCGACATGCCGGGCGTCGACCTCGTGCTCCCCGACTTCACGTACCTGCGCGCCAACGCGGAGCGCGTCGAGGGCATCGTGCTCACGCACGGGCACGAGGACCACGTCGGCGGGCTCGCGTACCTGCTGCGCGACGTGCCGGCTCCGATCTACGGGAGCGCGCTGTCGCTCGGCTTCGCACGCAAGCGCCTCGAGGAAGCGCGTGTCATGGGCCAGACCGAGCTGATCCCGGTGGTCGACGGTGACGTGCGAACGATCGGACCGGTCGAGGCCGAGTTCGTGCCGGTGACGCACTCGGTGCCGCACGCGTTCGCCGTCGCGTACCGCACGCCGATCGGCACGATCTTGCACACCGGCGACTTCAAGCTCGACCTCACGCCGGTCGACGGCCGCCGCACCGACCTCGCCCGCCTCGGCGAGATCGGACGCGAAGGCGTGCGCGTGCTCCTGTCCGACTCCACGAACGCCGAGCGCCCCGGCTTCACCGAGTCGGAGGCTTCGGTCGGCCCCGTCATCCGCGACATGTTCCGCGACCATCCGACGAAGCGGTTCATCGTCGCCTCGTTCGCGTCGCACCTGCACCGCGTCGAGCAGATCACCAGCGAGGCGATCGCCGCCGGCCGTCGCGTGGCGTTCGTCGGTCGCTCGATGGTCCACAACATCGCGTTCGCGCGCGAGCTCGGCCTGCTCGACGTGCCCGCCGACCGCGTGATCGACATCGAGGAGGCACCGCGCTACCCGCCGGGCGAGGTGTGCGTCGTCTGCACCGGCTCGCAGGGCGAGCCCATGAGCGCGCTCGCGCTCATGGCGGCGCACGAGCACAAGCACGTGAAGATCAGCGACGACGATGTCGTCGTGATCTCCGCGCACGCGATCCCGGGCAACGAGTCGAACGTCGCCCGGGTCATCGACTCGCTGCACCGCGCCGGCGCCGAGGTCGTGCATGGCGGCGCGTCGCACGTGCACGTCTCGGGGCACGCGTCCCGCGAAGAGCTGAAGTTCATGCTCGACCTCGTCCGGCCCGACTGGTTCGTGCCCGTCCACGGCGAGTACCGCCATCTCGTGCACCACCAGCGGCTCGCCGAGGAGGTCGGCGTTCCCAGCGACCGCGTGCTCGTGTGCGAGGACGGCGACGTCGTGACGATCGACGAGCAGGGGGCCGAGGTCGACCGGCGTGCCGTCCCCGCCGGCTACCAGTACGTCGACGGGATGGTCGGCGACGTCGACCAGGGCGTCCTCCGCGACCGGCGCTCGCTCGCGGAAGAGGGGTTCGTCGTCGTGATCGTGACGGTCGACGCGGTCAGCGGCGAGCTCGTCCGCGGCGCGGAGATCGTCACCCGCGGCTGGGTGCACGCGGTCGAGGCCGAGGCGCTGCTGGGCGAGGCCCGGGCCGCGGTCGAGGCGGCCCTCAAGGAGCCGGCGGAGGAGGGCGCGACCGACTTCGAGACGGTCCGGCGCCACGCCCGCCGGGCGCTCGGGCGCTTCATCAACGAGCGCACCAAGCGCCGCCCCTCGATCATCCCCGTCGTCATCGAGGTCTAGGCGCGGAGGTCTGAGGCGCGGAGGTCTGAGGCGCGGAGGTCTGACGCGCCAGACTGTCGGCCATGCCGATCCGCGACTGGTCGAACTTCATCGGGGGGCGCATCGCCGTCGTCACCGGCTCGGGTGCCGGCGTCGGGCGGGCGATCGCGATGCACATGGCCCGGGCCGGCGCCGAGCTCTGGATCAACGACCTCGACCTGAGCCGCGCCGAGAGCGTGTGCGCCGAGATCGAGGCCGAGGGCGGGAAGGCCCGGCCGGTCCTCGGTGACGTGTGCGACCCCGCGTCGGTCCACGAGATGGCGAACACCACCGGCCCCGTCGACATCCTGGTCAACAACGCCGGCAGCGGCGTGCGGGCGTTCGCCGACAACACCGCGACCTACACGACGTTCGCCGAGTCCCAGCCCCACGAGTGGGAGCCGGTGATGCGCGTCAACCTCACCGGCGTCCTCCACGTGACCCACCGGTACCTGCCCGACATGCTCGAGAAGGAGTGGGGCCGCATCCTCACGATCGTCTCCGACGCCGGGCGCAAGGGCGAGCGGCGCCAGGTCGTCTACGGCGCGGCGAAGGCGGCCGCGATGGGCTTCACCCGCGGGCTCGCCGCCGAGGTCGGGCGCCAGGGCGTCACCGTCAACTGCCTCTCGCTCGGCACGATGCGCCACGGCCCGGCCGCCGAGATGACCGACGAGCAGGAGCGGAAGCTCGCGTCGAACTACCCGGTCGGGCGGCTGGGGCGGGTCGACGATCCAGCCCCCATCGCGGTGATGCTCTGCAGCGACGCGGGGGAGTGGATCACCGGCCAGGTGTACCCGGTGGACGGGGGCTACGCCCCGGCCCTGTAAGCCGCCCTGTGGAAGCGACCACCCAGCGTGGCCCAGGCATACGCCTGTTGCTGATGGGGCCGGTGTTACCGTGGCTCGATGGCCACCCGGACCAAGTCGCGCAAGCGCTCCGCGCCCTCGAAGCGTCGGCCCGCCACCAAGAAGTCGCCCTCCCGTCGCGCCCCCGCTGAGCCGCGCCTGCGCACCCGGGCCAGCGAGGCCGCCCGCCGGGAGCTCGGCGGGCACGGCCCCGACGCCGCGGCCGTCGGCCTCCTGGTCCTCGCCGCCCTCCTGACGCTCGGGCTGCTCGGCGACCTCGCCGGCCCGATCGGCGGCGGGCTCGCCGACGGCGTCGAGACGCTCATCGGGCGTGCGGCCGCCGCGCTCCCGGTCGTGCTCGTCGTGTTCGCCGTCCTCCTGTTCTCGATCCGGCCCACCCAGAAGCGCGCGCTCGAGGCCGAGGAGGAGGGCGAGGAGCCGCCGCCCGAGCCGATGCCGGTGCGGGTCGCGGTCGGCTTCGCGCTGATCTTCGTCGCGTCGGTCGGCTTCCTCCACCTCGCGTTCGACACACCGTCGGTCGACGGCCCGATGGGCGCGCTGCGCGACGCGGGCGGTGTCCTCGGCGCGGTGTTCGGCGGGTCGCTCGACGCGGCCGCGGGTGTGGTCGGCGCGGCGATCGTGCTCAGCGGCGTCGCCCTGCTCGGCGTGCTGCTCGCACCGGGTGTCCCGATGCGCGACGTGATGAGCGGAGTCGGCCGGGGTGCGCGCTGGGCCGGCGGCCAGGCGCGCGTCGGCGCACAGCGCCTCGGCACGCTCGCCGACCCCGACGGCGACGAGATCGACCGACGAGATCGGATCTGAGCCGGACGACGCGGCTCGTCGTCGACGAGGAGCCTCCGGCGAATGGTGTCGCTCTACGACGTCGGCGGCGACGTCGACCGCGACGCGACCGATCCGCACGGCCTCGCCACCGACGACCCGACGCTCGGCGACGGCACCGGCGCGATGGTGCCGCCGACCGTCGAGGAGGAGGACGGCCAGGTCGCGCTCGACATCGGTCAGCGCTCCGGTCGGCGCGGCGCGTGGAAGCTGCCGCCGAAGACCCTGTTGAAGCAGGGTGACGCCAAGACCACCGACCGTCGCCTCGTCGAGCAGGGCGGCGCGGTGCTCGCGGCTGCACTCCAGCAGCACGGCGTCGACGCGAAGCTCATCGGCGCCACGGTCGGCCCGACGGTCACGCGGTACGAGCTCGAGCTCGCGCCGGGCGTGAAGGTCAACCGCGTCACCAACCTCAGCCACGACATCGCGTACGCGATGGCGTCGCCCGACGTGCGCATCCTCGCGCCCATCCCCGGTCGCTCGGCGATCGGGGTGGAGGTGCCCGAACAAGTCAGCGCCAGCTCGTGACGCTCGGCGACATCCTCACGTCGCCGGAGGCGAAGGCCGCGACGAACCCGCTCGACGCCGGCCTCGGCCGCGACATCGCGGGGCGCTCGGTGATGATCGACCTCGCGGCGCTGCCGCACGTCCTCATCGCGGGCGCGACGGGCGCCGGCAAGTCGAGCTGCATCAACTCGCTCGTCACGTCGCTGCTGATGCGCAACACGCCCGACCAGGTGCGGCTCATCCTCGTCGACCCCAAGCGCGTCGAGCTCGGCGCGTACAACGGGCTACCCCATCTGCTCACGCCGGTCGTCACCAACCCGAAGAAGGCGGCGAACGCGCTCGACTGGGCCGTTCGCGAGATGGACCTTCGCTATGAGACCCTCGCCGAGGTCGGCGTGCGCGACATCGCCGGCTACAACGCACTCGTCGACCGCGGGGAGCTGCCGACGAAGGCCGAGCCCGACAAGGTCAGTGGCAAGGGTTACGACCGGCTCCCACACATCGTGGTGGTCGTCGACGAGCTCAACGACCTGATGATGGTCGCGGCGCGCGACGTCGAGTCGAGCGTGTGTCGCATCGCGCAGATGGCGCGCGCGGTGGGCATCCACCTCGTGATCGCGACACAGCGGCCGTCCGTCGACGTGATCACCGGCGTGATCAAGGCGAACGTGCCGAGTCGGATGGCGTTCAGCGTGTCGAGCCTCGCCGACTCCCGCGTCATCCTCGACCAGCAAGGTGCGGAGAAGCTGATCGGTCAGGGCGACATGCTGCTCATGACCGCGAGCTCGAGCCGCGCGCAGCGCATCCAGGGCGCCTGGGTCGACGAGGAGTGCGTCGCGAAGGTCGTCGCGCACTGGAAGCGCCAGGTGAAGCAGCCGTTGTACGTCGACGGCGTCGCCGACGACGCCGCGGGTCCGGGCGGCGGCCCGGGCGCCGGCGGTGCGGACGACGATGACGAGCTCCTCGGCCAGGCGATCGAGCTCGTGGTGCGCTCCGGCCTCGGCTCCACGTCGATGCTGCAGCGCAAGCTCCGGGTGGGCTTCGCCCGGGCCGGGCGCCTGATGGACCTCATGGAGCGCAAGGGCGTGGTGGGGCCGGGCCAGGGCTCGAAGGCCCGCGACGTCCTCATGACGGTCGAGGAGCTCGAGGCCTCCGCCTAGCGACACCCGATCCGGCCCCGATCGGGGCCGTGCACCGCCTCTCAAGGGCTCCCCGAGGGCTGCCGACACCTCAGGCGGGAGACCACCTCCGTCCGAACCGGGCGGAGTCGCCGGGGCTGGCGACTGGGCCAGATCGGGGAGTCGGACAACATGCTGGCGAAGCTGCCTTTTCGGACGAAGCTGCTGCTCGTCGCGATCGTGCCGTTGGTGGTGCTGATCGGGTTCGCCGGCTTCGCGATCCGCGACTCGTACACCGCTATCGAGGAGCAGAACGACGACTCCTCGCTGCTCGTCCCGTACCGGGCGCTGACGCTCGCCGCGCGCGCCATCGCCGACGAGGGCGTCGCGTCGTCCTGGTTCGCGCAGACGGGTTCGGCCGACCCACCCGCGTCGAAGGCGCTCGTCTTCGATGCGCGCAACGCGACCGACGAGGCCGTGAAGCAGCTGCGTGCCGCGCTGCCCGAGCTGGAGGGCAAGGTCCGTCCGGAGACGCTCGACGCCGTCCGCTCGATCGTCCTGCGCCTCAACGCGAACGATGCCGCGCGCGGTCAGGTCAACACGGGTGGTGACCCCGGCACGGTCTTCCAGGGGATCGCCGACTCGATGCTCGCGGCCGCGGGTGAGATCACGCGCGACGTCAACGACGGCGAGCTCGCCGCGAGGCCTCGGCACCGAGCTGAGCCTCGACCGCCAGCAGGTCGCGCTGGCCCGTGAGGCGAGCCTCGTGATCTCGCGGCTCGCCGGCTCGCAAGCGGGTGACCTCGGCGAGTGGGCACAGGCCATCACCGAGCAGGACGCGCAGGTGCGCCGCTTCTTCGAGAGCGCGACACCGGCACTGACCGCGGCGTACGAGGCGACCGAGGCCATCGCGCCGAGCACCGACCCCATCCGCGCCGGGTCGGAGTCGGTCGTGCCGCTCGAGCTCCCGGCAGCGGGTGAAGTCGCGCCGATCGAGTACGCCAGCTGGTACGTCGGGCGCCAGGCCGCGCTCGGCGACGGGTCGAGCGCCGTGCTCCGCAAGGTCGACTCGGAGTTCGACCAGCGCCGCCAGGACACGCGCAACGACGCCATCCTGCTCGCCGTCATCACCGCGTTCGCTGTGATCCTCGCGGTCGGCCTCGCCTACGCCGTGGCGCGGTCCGTGACCCGATCGCTGCGCGCGCTGACGCGTGGCGCCCGTGACGTGGCCGAGCGTCGTCTGCCGCGCCTCGTCGACACGCTGCGTCGTGGCGGTGAGCTGACGCCCGACCAGCTCGAGGGCTTCGCGCCCATCAACGTGTCGTCGCGAGACGAGCTGGGTGACCTCGCCAAGGCGTTCAACACGGTCCAGCAGGTGACCGTCGCCGTCGCCGAGCAGCAGGCCGAGCTCCTGAAGAAGGGCATCGGCGACCTGTACGTCAACCTCGCCCGCCGCAACCAGAGCCTGCTCGACCGCCAGATCTCGCTGCTCGACGACATGGAGGCGCGCGTCGAGGACGCCGACGAGCTGGGGTCGCTCTTCGAGCTCGACCACCTGGCGACCCGCATGCGGCGCAACGCCGAGAGCCTGCTGGTGCTGTCGGGCGCCGAGCAGCCGCGCCAGTGGGGCACCGCGGTGCCCGTCCTCGACGTGGCACGCGGTGCCGCGGCCGAGATCGCCGAGTTCACCCGCGTCACGTACTTCGGGTTCGAGGGCGACGTGGCCATCTCGGGGAACGCGGTCGCCGACGTCTCGCACCTCCTCGCTGAGCTGCTCGAGAACGCGACCGTGTTCTCGCCGCCGACCACACCCGTCGTCGTGACGGGCCGGCGCGTCGAGCACCGCTACGTGATCACGATCACCGACGAGGGGATCGGCGTCGAGGACGAGCGCCTCGCCGCGATCAACAACCTGCTCGCCCGCCCGCCGGTCACCGGCCTCGCGCTCTCCCGGACGCTCGGGCTCTTCGTGGTGGCGCACCTCGCGGCCCGCTACGGCATCGGCGTGCAGCTGCGCCGTGCGCCGAGCACCGGCGTCACCGCGGTCGTGGCGCTGCCGACCGCCGTCCTCGCCCGCGTCGCCGCCCCCACCGACGGCCACGCGCCGCCGCCGGCGCCGGCACCGGTCCCCGCGTCGCCGGCCGGCACCACGCCGATGCCGGTCGTGGCGCGGCGCCGCCCGAGCCTGAGCCCCAGCCGGAGCCCGAGCCCGAACCGGCATGGCAGTGGGAGCTGCAGCCCGACCCGGAACCCCAACCCGAGCACCGGCCGTGGCCCGAGCCGGTGCAGGCACGCGAGCCGGAGGTCCGGTTCGCCCCCGACCCGCGCGACGCGGACGACCCGTTCGCGGGGCCCGCGCCGACGCCGACGCCGTACGCGGAGCCCGCGCCGACCCGTGAGCCGGCCCCCGCATCCGCGGACGCGACCGGTGCCACGTGGCGCCACGCACCGAGCGACGACACGCTCATCAAGCGCACACCGACCGACCACCGCCACCCCCGTGGCGGCAACGGCCACCCGGTGGCCGGGAACGGGAATGGCAACGACGCCACCGTCCCGGTCGCCGAGCGGCCGGAGACGGTCACGCCGTCGGGCCTCACGAGCCGCACGCCCGGTGCACACCTCACGCACACGCCCGGCGGTGACCACCCGCGCGTCACCACGTCGGAGGTGCGCCCCCGACCCGAGCGTGTGGCCGAGCTGCTCAGCCGTCACGACCGTGGGAAGACCCAGGGTCGCAGCCGTGGCCCCGAGGCCGGTCCGGAGCGTGGCGATGACGATGACGGGTTCGGCAACGACGGCCTGGAGTGGCTGCGGTGATCAAGCTGTCCTCCGAGGCGCGCAACCTGAACTGGCTGGTCTCCAACTTCGTCGGCGGCGTGCCCGACGTCGAGCAGGCCGCCGTGGTCTCGTCGGACGGCCTGCTCGTCGCGATGTCGGACGGCCTCGACCGCGTCGCGGCCGACCGGCTGTCGGCCGTCGCCGCGGGCCTGCAGAGCATCGCGCAGGGCGCGGCCGACACCGCTCGGTGGCGGCAACGTGCACGAGGTCATCGTCGAGATCGAGCACGCGATCCTGTTCGTGATGAGCATCAGCGAGACGTCGGTGCTCGCGGTCGTCGCCGACCGACCGTGCGACGTGGGGCTCGATCGGGTACGAGATGGCGGTGCTGGTCGAGCGCGCGGCCGCGTGCGCTGACGCCGGCGCTCGTCGCCGAGCTGCAGACGTCGCTGCCACGGTGACGGGCTGAGAGACGGTCGTGTGATGGACGGCTCGCAGCCTCCACGTCGTCCGCCCCGGCTCGTCCGGCCGTACGTCGTCACGGGCGGCCGCACTTCGGCCCCCGGCGAGCGGCTCGCCCTCGAGGCCGCCGTCGAGGCTCGCCAGGTACCCGACGACCTCGACCGCATGGCGACGCCCGAGGCACGTCGCATCCTCACACTGTGCCGTGCGCCGATCTCGCTCGCCGAGCTCGCGGCGCGGTTGCCGCTGCCGGTGGGCGCGGTCCGCGTGCTCGTCGGCGACCTCACTGCGGTCGGCGCGGTCGCGGTCGTCGAGCCGATCGAGCGCGAGCCCGCCACCAACGTCCGACTCCTCGAGAGGTTGCTCGATGGCATCCGCGCTCTTTGACGGCCCGACCGCCCCTTCGCACGGCGTGAGCGTGCCGGTCTCGATGAAGATCGTCGTCGCCGGTGGCTTCGCGGTCGGCAAGACGACGTTCGTCGGTGCGATCTCCGAGATCGAGCCGCTGAAGCACCGAGGCCGAGATGACGGTCGAGAGCATCGGCATCGACGACGCGGGCGCGGTCGCCAACAAGACCGGCACCACCGTCGCGATGGACTTCGGCCGCATCACGATCGGGCCCGACATGGTGCTCTACCTGTTCGGCACGCCCGGCCAGGACCGGTTCTGGTTCCTCTGGGACGAGCTCGTGAAGGGCGCGGTCGGCGGCGTCGTGCTCGTCGACACCCGGCGGATCCAGGAGTGCTTCCCGGCCGTCGACTACTTCGAGGCGACCGGGCTGCCGTTCGTGGTCGCCGTCAACCTGTTCGACGGCGTCTCGACGCACCACCCGCGTGACGTGCGCGAGGCGCTGTCGGTGCCGGCCAACGTGCCGGTCGTGCTGTGCGACGCGCGTCGGACGACGCACGTGCAGGAGACGTTGGTGCTCCTCGTCGAATCGGCGCTGCGCCGGGCGCAGGGATTCGTCCCGGCAGGCAGTCGGTAGGGCCGATTCGGTAGCGACGGGGCGCCTCGTGGCCACGGGGCGCCCCACGTCGTCTCCCTTGCGGGCAGCTTCTTTGGTGCCCGACGTGAACAACGGCCGACTGTTCGCTGAAGTTCCCACGCGGGAGGCCTTCAGAGGCCGCCCGTAGAATCGTCGGATGCCTTCCGCTGCGCCTGCGACCTTCTGGGTCGAGACGCTCGGGTGCCCGAAGAACGCCGTCGACTCCGACAAGGTGACGGCGTCGCTGCTGGCCGACGGGCTCGAGCCCGCGGCGAGCGCCGAGTCGGCCGAGCTCGTGGTCGTGAACACCTGCGCGTTCGTCGAGGCGGCGCGGGAGGAGTCGATCGCCGTCACGCTCGCGCTCGCCGAGCAACGCCGGGCCGGCGCGCGCCTCGTCGTCACCGGCTGCATGGCGGAGCGCTACGGCGACGAGCTCGCCGCCGAGCTCCCCGAGGTCGACGCCGTCGTCGGCTTCGCCGGGGAGGGCTCGATCGGCCGGCTCATGGGTGCCGAGGTGGCGGCTCGGAGCGCCCCGCCGCAAGCCGACCGGTGTGCGCGACCTCCTCGAGCTGCCCCGCGCGGCTCCGGCGGTGCCGTGGGCGTACCTGAAGGTCGCCGAGGGCTGCGACCGGGCGTGCGCGTTCTGCGCGATCCCGTCGTTCCGTGGCAAGCAGCGCTCGCGTGAGCCCGATGCGCTCGTCGCCGAGGCCCGCGACCTCGTGGCGGGTGGCGTCGCCGAGCTCGTGCTCGTCGCCCAGGACCTCGCCTGGTACGGGCGCGACGCCGGCGAGCCGGGCTCGCTCGCGCCGCTGCTGCGCCGGCTCGACGCCGAGCTCGCGCCGGAGGGCCTCGCCCGCGTGCGACTGCTGTACCTCTACCCGAGCGAGGTGCACGACCCGCTCGTGCAGACGATGCTCGACACGCCGACGACGGTCCCGTACTTCGACCTCTCGCTCCAGCACGCCGACCGCGCGCTCCTCGCGCGCATGAAGCGGTGGGGGAGCGGCGACCGCTTCCTCGACATCATCGGCGACATCCGCGACCGCGAGCCCGCCGCCACGTTCCGCTCGTCGTTCATCGTCGGGTTCCCCGGCGAGACGGAGCCCGCGCACGACGCGCTGCTGTCGTTCCTCGACGCCGCCGCGCTCGACTGGGCCGGCTTCTTCCCGTTCTCGGAGGAGGTGGGCACGCCGGCCGCGACGCTCGACGGCGCGGTGCCGGCCGAGCTCATGGCCGAGCGGCTGCGCGAGTGCGACGAGGTGCAGTCTTCGATCACGCTCGCGGCACGCGACCGGCTCGTCCGCGACGGCACGGAGCTCGAGGTGCTCGTCGACGCGATCGACGACGACGGCGTGCCGGTGGGCCGCTCACCCCGCGAGGCGCCCGAGATCGACGCGGTCGTGCGGCTCCCGGGCGCGCACGCACGGCCCGGCAGCATCGTGCGGGCCAAGGTCACCGCGGCCGACGGGCTCGACCTCGACGCGGCGCCGATCGAGGTGCTCGCGTGAACCGTCGCGCCGAGCCGCGCACGGCCCGTGAGGTCGCCGCCGACGCGGCGCTGAGCGCACGGGAGACCGCGGCCGAGGCCGCGGAGAGCGTGCGCCGGTTCGGTGACACCGCGATCAAGACGCCGGCGAACGCGGTCACGCTCATCCGCCTCTTGTTCGCGATCCCGGTGCTCGTCTGGATCCTCGACGAGGGCCACGCGACGTGGGGCACGTTCACCGGCTGGCTCGTGCTGTGGGTCACCGACTGGCTCGACGGCTGGCTCGCGCGGCGCGACGGTACGACGCGCTCGGGCGCGTTCCTCGACCCGCTCGCCGACAAGGTCCTCGTCCTCGGCGGGTTCATCGCCCTCGGCGCACGTGGCGACTTCCCGTGGATCGCCGTCGCGATCGTCGGTGTGCGTGAGGTCGGCGTCTCGATCTGGCGGTCGGTGGCGAGCCGGCGCGGCATCGCCTTGCCGGCCCGGCCGCTCGGGAAGTGGAAGGTGAACGTGCAGTTCCTCGCCGTCGCCGCCGTGCTGTTCCCGCCGACGGCGGACGTCGAGTGGTTCAGCGACACCGTGCTGTGGCTCGCCGTCGCGATGACCGTCATCTCGGCCGTCGACATGATCGTCCATGCGTACCGCTGGGAGCCCGAGCCGCTCCCCAAGGGCAGGAGAGCGTGAGAGCGTGAGGGTCGACGTCCTGGCGATCGGGACCGAGCTGCTGCTCGGCCAGATCGTCGACACGAACAGCGCCTGGATCGGCGAGCAGCTCGCCGCGGCGGGGCTCGACACGTACGACCACCGCAAGGTCGGCGACAACCAGGCGCGCATGGTCGGTTCACTGCGTGATCTGCTGCGCGGCGCCGACGCGGTGATCGTGTGCGGCGGGCTCGGCCCGACGCAGGACGACGTCACCCGCGACGCGATCGCCGAGCTCATGGGCGTCCCGCTCGAGCGGCACGACGACCTCGTCGACCACATCGCGTCGCTCTTCGGCGGACGGGGCCGCGAGATGTCCGCCAACAACCTGCGGCAGGCCGACGTCCCGGTCGGCGGCGACGTCGATCCCCAACCCGATCGGCACCGCGCCGGGCCTGCAGTGCGAGGTGGCCGACCCGGGCGGCTCGGGGCAGAAGAAGGTCGTCTACGCCGTCCCCGGCGTGCCGTACGAGATGCAGCTGATGATCACCGAGCACGTCCTGCCCGACCTGCTGGCCCGGTCGGGCGAGCGCGCGGTGATCGTGTCGCGGTCGCTGAAGACGTGGGGGACGTCGGAGTCGGGCCTCGCCGAGATGATCGCCGGGCGCGTCGACACGCAGACGAACCCGACGATCGCGTTCCTCGCGCGGGGGATCGAGGGGCTCTACGTGCGACTCACCGCGAAGGCGGCGACCGACGACGAGGCGCGTGCCCTGCTCGACGCCGAGGAGGCCGAGCTGCGGCCGATCATCGGCGAGCTGATCTTCGCGATCGACGACCAGACGATGGAGTCGGCGGTGCTCGACCTGTGCACGGAGCGGGGCTGGTCGTTCGGCGTCGCCGAGTCGCTCACCGGCGGCCTCGTCGGCGCACGGCTCGCGAGCGTGCCCGGCGCGAGCCATGCGTTCCGCGGGCTCGATCGCGTCGTACGCGACGCAGGTGAAGCGCTCGCTGCTCGGCGTCGAGACCGAGCACGTGGTGAGCGAGGAGGCGGCGATCCAGATGGCCGAAGGCGCGCGCGAAGCGCTCGGCTGCGAGGTCGCGCTGTCGATCACCGGTGTGGCCGGGCCCGACGAGCAGGACGGGCAGCCCGTCGGCACCGTCTGGTTCGGGATCGCGATCCCGGACCACGACACGTTCGCGGTGACGATGCGCCTGCCCGGTGACCGGGAGCGCATCCGCCAGTTCTCGACGATCTCCGGCCTCAACCTCGTGCGGATGCGCCTCACCGCCCTGCCATGAACCCGACCCCTGGTTGCGTCCCTCACCCGCGCAGAGCGGGGTGAGGGACGCAGGTCGACGAGTCGGCGGATGAAGGTGCGGCGCGCGTTCCTCGGCGTCGTGCCGCCGCCGGCGGTGCTCGACGCGATCCAGCAGGTGGTCGACGGGATCGCGTCGCCCGACGACGGGCTCCGCTGGACGACTCGCGACCAGTGGCACGCGACCCTGCAGTTCCTCGGCCGCGTCGACGACCTCGACGCGCTCGCCGAGGCGGTGCGGGTCGCGGTGGCGTCTGTGGAACCGCCGGTGGCCCGGCTCGGCGGTGGTGGCGCGTTCCCGAAGGTGCACCGGGGGTCGGGGCTCTGGATCGGCTTCGCGGTCGGCGGCGACGCGCTCGCCGCGGTCGCGACCGCCATCGGCAGCGCCACGGCACCGCTCGGCTACCCGGCCGAGGATCGCGACTTCCGTCCGCACGTCACGCTGGCGCGTGCGCGGCGACCACGCGACCTGCGCTCGCTCGTCGACGCGCTCGGTGACGACGTGGTCGGCCCGGAGTGGTCGGTGTCGGAGGTCGAGCTGGTCGAGAGCGAGACGCTGCCCGAGGGCGCGCGCTACACCACGAGGGCGCGGCTGGCCGCTCGCGGGGTAGGTCAGGTCGCGGGCGCGGCGCCGGGCTCGACGGGCGTCACGCCGGCACCTTCCGGGCGGGGGAGCTTCGCGAGCTCGCGCAGCTCGTCGATCCGCTCGTCGAGCAGCAGCTCCTTGGCGAGCTTGCGCGTCGCGCGCGACCCGGAGCTGCCGAGGGCGCGGGCGGGGAACTCGACCCAGAGCGGCGCGGTCGCACGGGTCACCCGTCCGACCTGTGATTCGTCCTCGTCGAGCTTCTCGAGCGCGCGCACGAGCGAACCCGGGTTGCGCGTGAAGTGGATGGCGGTCTTGTCGCGGTCGCGGGCCTGCCCGGCGAGCGCCCAGGTCTGCAGCCACTCGGCGAGGCGCTGCGGCGCCCAGCCGAGCACGAGCGAGATGAGGTTGTCGCCGTCGCGTGCGGAGATCGCGCCGCCGGTGAGCGCGACGGTCCAGCTCGACAGCGCGACGTCCCAGCTGCCCATGCGGCTGACCTCGTAGGCGAGGATCGCCTCGAGCTCGTCGCGCGACAGCTTCTCGATGAGGCCGGTCGTCACCGCGATGATCGTGCGTGACGGACGGGTGCCGACGCCGAACGAGTTGGGCGCGGCGTCCTCGATGACCGCGAAGCGGGGGACCGGGAGGCCGCCGGCGATCGCGAGCCCCTCGAGGAGGTTGCGCACGCGCACGTGCTCATCGGGGTTGGCGATGTGCGCGCCGGTCTCCGACATGACCCGGCGTTCGAGTCGACGCCGCGCGAGCGGGACCTTGAACAGCGCGAGCACGAGGCCGACGACGAACGAGATCACGATGACGCCGCCGAGCAGGATGCCGATGATCTTGGCGGTGTCGGCGTCCTCGGGGAACACGCCACCCTCGAACAGGATCCACAGGACGATGGCGAGCGCCACCGCCACGGCCGCGAGGGCCGTCGCCAGCATGTAGTTGAGGGTCGCCAGCACGAGCAGCGTGGCGATCCGTCCCCGGTTCCCAGCCTCTTCCACGGCGTCGGACCTTATCGGGAGCCGAAATCCTTGAACCCGAACGGGTGTTCGTATAGGGTCACACGCGTGTGATTCGGGCTCTACAGTCGGTCCCGAACCACCTGAGCTCCACCAGCGAGTCGAGTGACTGTCACACCCCGGCCGTACCGTCCGCTCCAACGGCGCTTCCCCCAAGCGACCTGATCGAACAGACCGCACCAGCAGGAGGATCACAGGTGGAACGTCAAGAGGCGCTCGACATGGCGCTCGGGCAGATCGAGAAGAACTACGGCAAGGGCGCCATCATGAAGCTCGGCGAGCAGGGCAACGTCGGGGTCGCCGCGATCTCGACCGGCGCCCTCGCGCTCGACCTCGCGCTCGGCATCGGCGGGCTGCCCCGTGGCCGCGTCTGCGAGATCTACGGGCCGGAGTCGTCGGGCAAGTCGACCCTCGCCATGCACGTCGTCGCCGAGGCCCAGCGCAACGGCGGCGTCTGCGCGTACATCGACGCCGAGCACGCGATGGACCCGGTGTACGCCGGGGCCATCGGCGTCAACGTCGACGAGCTCTACATCTCCCAGCCCGACACGGGGGAGCAGGCGCTCGAGATCGCCGACATGCTGATCCGGTCGGGTGCGCTCGACGTGATCGTCATCGACTCGGTGGCCGCGCTCGTGCCCCGGGCCGAGATCGAGGGCGAGATGGGCGCCTCGCACGTCGGCCTCCAGGCCCGGCTCATGAGCCAGGCGCTGCGCAAGCTCACCGCGACGCTCAACCGGTCGCGCACGATCTGCATCTTCATCAACCAGCTGCGGGAGAAGATCGGCGTGATGTTCGGCTCGCCCGAGACGACGCCGGGCGGTCGCGCGCTGAAGTTCTACTCGTCGGTCCGGCTCGACATCCGTCGCGTCGAGACGATCAAGGACGGCGCCGAGATGATCGGCAACCGCACCCGGGTGAAGGTGGCGAAGAACAAGGTCGCGCCACCGTTCAAGCTCGCCGAGTTCGACATCATGTACGGCAAGGGCATCAGCCGCGAAGGCTCGCTGCTCGACGTCGGCGTCGACCTCGACATCGTGAAGAAGTCCGGCGCGTGGTTCACCTACGAAGGTGAGCAGCTCGGCCAGGGTCGGGAGAACGCCAAGCAGTTCCTCCACGACAACGTCGACATGATGCTCGAGATCATGGAGAAGATCCGGGTCGCCGCCGGCATCACCGACGTCGACCTCACGGAAGACGGCGAAGAGTTCGGTGACGTGGCCGAGGCCGCGGCCGCGGTCATCGCCGAAGCGGAAGCGGTCGAGAAGAGCAACGGCGCGAAGGCGTCGGCGAAGAAGTAGACGAGATCGAGAGACGGATCACCCACAGCGAGACCCCTTACCAACGACACAACCCAGTAACGCCCCAGAGTGCCGGCGGGAGTCCCAGCTCCCGCCGGCGCTTCTGTGCGGCCACCCGCCCTACCCCGACCTTCCCAACGAGCATGTGACGCTCAGCCACAACTGTTGTGGCTGGTTGTCACATGCTGGGATGCGGAGGCGACGCGACGTCAGGTGAGGGCGCGCACGAGGGCGGCGAGGCCGGCGACGGCCGAGAGCGTGAGCACCGCGGGGCGCAGCCAGCCACCGTCCACGTGGACGTGGAAGTGCTTGCTGGCCCACAGACCGAGCACCATGACCGGCACGAGCGCCAGCGCGAACAGCACCTGGTCCCAGGTGATCTGCCCGAACACGATGTAGCCGAGGATCGACAGCGAGGCGCTCCACGCGAACATCGCGCCGAGCGTCGCCCGGGCCATCGGCCCCGGGCGGTGCTGGTACAGCAGCGCCACCGGAGGCCCGCCGACGGCCGTCGCGGTGCCGAAGACGTTGGAGATGACGCCGGCGGCGAGCGCGGTCGCCCGCGTGATCGGGACGGGTGGCGCGAGGACGCTGAGCAGCACGCCGGCGAGCACGGTGCACGCGACGATCACCGTGAGGGTCGTCACGTCGGCGACCTCGAGGATGACCAACCCGATCGCGGTGCCGGGCACCGCGCCGGCGAGCATCCAGGGGAGGGCGACCCGATCCCGCTCGGCGTGCTCGCGCAGCAGCGTCGTGATCGCCAGCGGGATCGCGACGAGCACGAGCGTCGCGGGCAGCGCCTCGGGGACCGTCAGCGCGACGAACGGCGCGGCGACGATGTTGAGCCCGACACCGATCGAGCCCTGCACGACGGAACCGATGAGGACTGCGGCGCCGACGACGAGTGCCTCCGCGACGCCGATGTTCATGCGGGCGATCCTCCCAGATCGAGCCCGCCAGATCGGCCCGATTGACCGGCCCCGTTCACTCGTAGACTTGTCAGCCGTGACGCGCCGCTTCCACGTGCGCACCTTCGGGTGCCAGATGAACGAGAACGACTCGGAGCGCATCGCCGGGCTGCTCGCCGCGCGAGGGGATGGAGTCCACCGACGACGCGGAGTCGGCCGACGTCGTCGTCCTCAACACGTGCTGCATCCGCGAGAACGCCGACAACAAGCTCTACGGCCACCTCGGCCACCTGCAGTCGCTCAAGGCGCAGCGACCCGATCTCCAGATCGCGGTCGGCGGCTGCCTCGCCCAGAAGGACCGCGAGCGGATCGTCGAGCGCGCCGGGCACGTCGACGTCGTCTTCGGCACACACAACCTCCACCGGGCCGCCGAGCTGCTCACCGACGCCCGGAGCAGCGACGTGCCGATCGTGGAGATCGTCGAGGAGCACGACGCCGACGCCGCGACCGTGCTCGGCGAGCTCCCCGTCCGGCGCGACGCGCCGCACACCGCGTGGGTCACCATCCAGATCGGCTGCGACAACTCGTGCACGTTCTGCATCGTGCCGATCGTGCGCGGCACCGAGATCAGTCGGCGCATGGGCGACATCGTGCGCGAGGTGGAGGAGCTCGCCGTCGACGGCGTGAGCGAGATCACGCTGCTCGGTCAGAACGTCAACTCCTACGGTCGCGACCTGGGCGCGGGCCAGTGGAGCCCGCGCTTCGCCGACCTGCTGCGTGCCGTCGACGCGGTCGACGGGATCCGCCGTGTGCGGTACACGTCACCGCACCCGAAGGACCTGCGCCCCGACACGATCGCCGCCATGGCGGAGTGCGACGCCGTCTGCGAGCAGCTCCACCTGCCGCTGCAGTCGGGGAGCGACCGCACCCTCTCGAGGATGCACCGCGGGTACACCGCCGAGCGCTACCTCGCCCGCCTCGCCGACGCGCGGTCGGCGATCCCGGATCTCGCGGTCACGACCGACCTCATCGTCGGCTTCCCCGGTGAGACCGACGACGACTTCGCGCGCACGCTCGACGTCGTCGACGAGGCGGCGTTCGACGCGGCGTACACGTTCATCTTCTCACCCCGCCCTGGCACCCCGGCCGCCGAGATGCACGACGTCGTGCCGGCGGAGGTTGCACAGGAGCGCATGACGCGCCTCACCGAGGTCGTCGAGCGCCACGCGCTCGAGCACCACGCAGCGCGCGTCGGCCGGGTCGAAGAGGTGCTCGTCGAGGGACCGTCCAAGAAGGACCCCTCCCGCCGCTCGGGGCGGACCCGCCAGGGCAAGCTCGTGCACTTCGAGGCCGACGCCGTGGACGCGCCGGACGGCGCGTACGTCGACGTGCAGATCGCCCACGGCGCGCCCCACTGGCTGTCGGGCGACCTCGTCCGTGACGACCGGGGCCGGGTGCGGATCCCGGTCGCCGCCGCTTGACCATCAGGCACCTCGCCCTCGTCGGGCCCACCGCGTCGGGGAAGTCGGCGCTCGCGCTCCACGTCGCCGAGCGCCTCGGTGACGTCGAGATCGTGTCGCTCGACTCCATGCAGGTGTACCGGCGCCTCGACGTCGGCACGGCCAAGCCGACGCCCGCCGAGCGCGACCGGGTGCCGCACCACCTCGTCGACTGCGTCGAGCCCGACGACGACTGGTCGGTCGTGCGGTCGCAGGCAGCCGCCCGCGACGCGGTCCGTGCCATCGAGACGCGCGGCCACCGCGCGCTCCTCGTCGGCGGCACCGGTCTCTACGTCCAGGCGGTCGTCGACGACCTGCGCTTCCCCGGCGAAGACCTCGCGCTGCGAGCGGAGCTGGAGGCGTGGACGGCCGAGCCCGGCGGGGTCGCGGCGGCCTACGTCGAGCTCGAGCAGCGCGATCCCGTCGCCGCCGCGCGCATCGACCCGCACAACGCGCGGCGCATCGTGCGCGCGCTCGAGGTCATCCGGTCCACCGGTGAGCCGTTCTCGTCGTTCGGCCCGGGCGTCGCCGTCTTCGGCCCGACCGCGTTCCCGGTCTCGATGGTCGGGCTGTGGCTCACGCGCGAGGCACTCGGTCGCCGGATCGCCGCGCGCATCGCCGCGATGCGCGAGCAGGGCCTGACCGCCGAGGTCGCGGGCCTGCGCGGCTGCCTCTCCCGCACCGCTGCACAGGCCATCGGGTACAAGGAGCTGCTCGCGCACCTCGCCGGGGAGACCGACGAGGACGAGGCCTACGACCTCATCGCGCGCCGCACGCGGTCGTTCGCGCGCCGTCAGCGCATGTGGTTCCGCCGGGATCCCCGGGTCGACTGGCTCGGCACGGCCGAGAATCCGTGCCTGCTCGCCCCCGTGCTCCTGGCAAGGTGGAGCGCGTGATGCGGGTCAGCAAGCTCCACGGCACGGGGAACGACTTCCTCGTGACCGTCGCCCTGGACGGCGCCGGCGCGCCCGGCGCCGAGGTCGCGCGCGCCCTGTGCGACCGGCACCGGGGCTTGGGCGCCGACGGCCTCATCACGCTGCTGCCCGGCACCGACGGCGCCGACTGCACGATGGAGCTGCGCAACGCCGACGGTCACCTCGCGGAGATGAGCGGCAACGGGGTCCGCTGCCTCGCCTGGGTCGCGCACCGTGAAGGGCTGGGTTCGGGTGAGCGGCTCGTCGTCGACACGGGAGGCGGACGCCGCGAGGTCACGACCGGCGTCGGTGAGGGCGACCTCGAGTACGCGACGGTCGACATGGGGTCGGTGACGTTCGAGCCGTCCGAGATCCCGCTCGACGCGCCGAGCGCGTTCGGGCTCGAGGCCACGTTCCACGGCGTCACCTACGAGGGTGATGCCGCGGGGATCGGCAACCCGCATTTCGTCCTCTTCGTCGACGACGTCGCCGCGGCCCGAGTCACCCAGCACGGTCCGCGCCTCGAGGTCGACGAGCGGTTCCCCAACCGCACGAACGTCGAGTTCGTCCAGGTCGTCGACCCGGAGCGGCTGCGGATGCGCGTCTGGGAGCGCGGGGTGGGGGAGACCCTCTCCTGCGGCACCGGGGTGTGCGCGACCGCCGCGGTCGCCCACCGCCGCGGTCTCGTCGGGGAGAACATGATCGTCCAGGTCCCCGGGGGTGAGCACGTCGTGAGCCTCGGCGAGACGGTCCACCTGGGTGGCCAGGTGCAGCACGTGTTCGACACCGAGGTCGACGAGCGCGAGCTCGTCCGGAGGCTGGCATGAGCGGCGGGCGCGGCCAGGCACGCGGGCGACGTCGGCTCACCGCGACCGAGACCGATCTCGAGGTCGTCGAGCAGCGGGCGCTCCTCGTGGGCACCGGCTTCGACGCGCGCACGGCCGAGGACGCCGAGGAGTCGCTCGCGGAGCTGGCGCGGCTCACCGACACGGCAGGCGCCGAGCCGGTCGAGTCGGTGCTGCAACGACGTGACCGCCCCGACCCCGCGACGTACGTCGGCGCGGGCAAGGTCGACGAGCTGCGTGAGCTGGTCGACGGGCTCGACATCGACGTCGTCGTGTTCGACGACGAGCTGACGCCCGCGCAGCAGCGCAACCTGGAGAAGGCACTGGCCGTCGACGTCGTCGACCGCGTCGCGCTGATCCTCGACATCTTCGCCCAGCACGCGCGGAGCCAAGAGGGCATGGTGCAGGTCGAGCTGGCGCAGTACCGCTACCTCATGCCGCGCCTGCGGGGCCGCGGCCTCGAGCTGAGCCAGCAGGCAGGTACCGCGGGCGGCGTCGGCGCGCTCCGTGGCCCGGGTGAGACGAAGCTCGAGGTCGACCGGCGGCGCATCCAGCAGCGCATCACCAAGCTCGAGCGCGACCTCAAGCGCCTGGCCAAGACCCGTGAGACGCAGCGCAAGGCGCGCCGGCGGCGCGCGCTCATGACGATCGCGCTCGTCGGCTACACGAACGCCGGCAAGTCGACGCTGCTGAACCGCATGACCCGGTCGGACGTGGTCGTCGAGGACCGGCTCTTCTCGACCCTCGACCCAACGACGCGACGGCTCCATCTGCCGGGCGGGGAGACCGTCCTGTGCTCCGACACGGTCGGCTTCGTCCGCCGCCTCCCGCACCAGCTCGTCGAGGCGTTCCGGTCGACGTTGGAGGAGGTCGCCGAGGCCGACCTGCTCGTGCACGTGGTCGACGCGACGGCCACCGACGCGCTCACGCAGATCACCGCGGTGCGCACCGTGCTCGGCGAGATCGGTGCCGGCGACCTCCCAGAGCTCGTCGCCGTCAACAAGTGCGATGCGGCCGATCCGGAGGACGTGAGCGACATCCTGAGCAGCAGTGGCGGGATCCCGGTCTCCGCTCGCACCGGTGAAGGCGTCGAGAAGCTCGTCGAGGTCATCGGCGACCGGCTTCGGGCGCTGGCCGCCGTCATCGAGCTCGTCGTGCCCTACGAGCGGGGCGACGTGCTCGCGGCGCTCCACCGCGACGGCGAGGTGCTGGTCGAGGTGCATGCCGATACCGGGACGCGGGTGCGAGCGCGGCTCGACCGGGCCGACGTCGCGCGCTTCGGCGAGTTCGTCGCCGGCGCGACCTAGCCTCGGTCATGGCGCGCGCCGCGGTTGGTGGGTTCGTCCCGCCGCCGTACCCCCACGACCGGCTCGGCGACCTCCACGAGATCGCGGCCGCCGCCCCGGGCGGGCTCGTGGACGCGTCCGTCGGCACGCCCGTCGACCCGACCCCCGACTTCGTGCTCGACGCGGCGAGGAACGCCCTCGATCAGGCGACGGGCTACCCGGCGAGCATCGGCTACCCGGCGCTGCGTGAGGCGGCTGCGGGCTGGCTCCGGCGCCGCTTCGGGGTCGAGCTCGGGCCCGACGCGGTGACGGCCTGCATCGGCACCAAGGAGGCGGTGGCCGCGCTCCCGCGGCTCCTGTCGCTGCGCGACCCGGGACGCGACACGGTCCTGTACCCGGCGCTGTCGTACCCGACGTACGCCATGGGGGCCGAGCTGGCGGGCCTGCGCGCCGTGCCGGTGCCGCTCGACGAGCACTGGCGTCCCGACGTGCGCGCCGTCGATCCCGACGACGTGGGACGGGCGCTGCTGCTCTGGTGCAACGACCCCGCGAACCCCACGGGCGTGGGTGCCACGCCGAGCGGGCTCGCAGAGACCGTCGGCTGGGCGCGTGACGCCGGCATCGTCGTCGCGAGCGACGAGTGCTACGCCGAGTTCACCTACGACGACACGGGAGCGTCCGCCGAGCCGGTCACCGCGCTCGCCGGCGACCACGACGGCGTGCTCGCCGTCCACTCGCTCTCGAAGCGGTCGAACATGGCGGGCTTCCGCGTCGGCTTCTTCGCCGGCGACATCGACCTCGTGCGCTACCTCGGGGAGGTGCGCAAGCACGCCGGCATGATGATCCCGAGCCCGATGCAGGCCGCGGGCGTCGCCGCGCTCGGCGACGACCGGCACGTCGAGGAGCAGCGCCGGCGCTACGCCGACCGGCGCGCCCGGCTGGTGTCAGCGTTCGACGGGATCGGGATCATCCACGACGGTGGACCGTCGGCGTTCTACCTCTGGCTGGGGGAGCGTGGCCGCGACACCGACGGCTGGTCGCTGGCGAGCCGCCTCGCCCGCGCCGGTGTGATCGTCGCGCCGGGTGACCTGTACGGTCCCGACGGCGCACACCACGTACGCCTCGCGCTGACGCTCACCGACGACCAGGTCGAGCGCGTCGCCGACAACGTCGCAGGTCTGGGGGACGGCACATGAGCGAGCTCGCCGCGAAGGTCAACGAGCTGTGGGAGCACCGCGACGACCTCGCTGCGTTCACATCGGAAGCCGACGCGCGTGAGACCGTGCACCAGGTCGTCGACATGCTCGACCAGGGCTCGGCGCGCGTCGCGGAGGTCGTCGACGACGAGGTCGTCGTCCACGAGTGGTGCAAGCAGGCGATCCTCCTGCTGTTCCGGCTCGAGCAGATGGAGACGATCGAGCTCGGCCCGTTCGAGTACGCCGACAAGCTGCCCCTGAAGCACGGCTACGAGGCCGCCAAGGTGCGCGCGGTGCCGGGGTCGTCGGCGCGCTGGGGGTCGTACCTCGCGCCCGGCGTCATCCTGATGCCGAGCTACGTCAACATCGGGGCGCGCGTCGGTGAGGGCACGATGGTCGACACGTGGGCGACCGTCGGGTCGTGCGCGCAGATCGGCGCACGTGTGCACCTCTCGGGCGGCGTCGGGATCGGCGGCGTGCTGGAGCCGCCGCAGGCCGCCCCCGTGATCATCGGCGACGAGTGCACGATCGGGAGCCGCAGCATGGTGACGCAGGGTGCGCGCGTCGGCGACGGCAGCGTGCTCGGCGAGGGCGTCATCCTCAACCCGGGCATCCCGGTGATCGACGCCGAGACCGGTGAGGAGGTCGCCCGGGGTGTCGTGCCGCCGTGGTGCATCGTCGTGCAGGCGATGCGGCCCCGCACCTTCCCCGGTGGGGAGTTCCACCTGCCGTGCGCGCTGATCATCCGCCGGCTCACCGAGGGCGAGCGGGCCGACAAGGCGAAGCTCAACGACATCCTGCGCGATCACGGGGTGGCCACGTAGCACCGGCCTCGGCCGGCACCACCCGGTCGAACCAACCCCGCCAGCGGCCCTTCCGGCCCACTCGGTTGCGGTGCTGCTGCTCGACGATGCGTGCGGTCATCCAGAGGTTCATGCCTCCAGGATCCGGGGATCGCCGTCATCCGGCGAGTGGCAGAAACGACGTGGTGCGCTAAGATCCTGCCAATGGCGAAGACGCGTGCACCTCACGTCGTGGCGGCGGTGCTGCCCGTCGTGGCCCTCAGCCCCCTGGAGCTCGCGGCCGCGGTCGAGATGTTCGGTCCCGACCCCCGAGATGTCGACGGGCCGTTCTACGAGCTCCGCCTCTGCGGTGCAGAGGGACGACGGGCCGAGGCGTTCGGCGGGTTCACCGTCGAGCTGCCCTACGGACTGGAAGGGCTCGAGGGAGCCGACACCGTGATCGTGATGCCGTTCGACGCGTGGGAGCTCGGCAGAACCCAACCACCGGCGGTGGTCCTGGACGCGATCGTGCGCGCGCACGAGCGCGGCGCGCGCATCGCCTCCTTCTGCACCGGAGCGTTCGTCCTCGCGGCTGCCGGGCTCCTCGACGGCCGTCCCGCGACGACGCACTGGGACTCCGCCGATCGCCTCGCCCGCGACTACCCGTCCGTGCGCGTCGATCCGAAGGTGCTCTACGTCGACGACGGTGACGTGCTCACGTCCGCCGGTGCGGCCGCGAGCATCGACCTCGCGCTGCACATGGTGCGCAACGACTTCGGCGCCGAGGTCGCGAACGCGATGGCTCGTCGATCCGTGGTGCCGCCGCACCGCGACGGGGGGCAGGCGCAGTTCGTGGAGACCCCCGTCGTCGAGCCCACGGAGGACGCGTTCACGGCCACGCTCGAGTGGGTCGCGAACCACCTCGACGAGTCCGATCTCGGTGGCGGAGCTGGCTGAACACGCGCACATGAGCCCGCGCACGTTCGCCCGGCGGTTCCGTGCGACGACCGGCACCACGCCCGCACCAGTGGCTGCTGCGTCAGCGCGTGCTGCACGCGCAGGCGCTGCTCGAGAGCACCGACGAGCCCGTCGAGCGCATCGCGCACGCGACCGGCTTCGGCGCGGCGTCGGCGTTGCGGGTGCACTTCCAGCGCCAGGTCGGGACGTCGCCCCAGGCGTATCGCCGCACGTTCCGCGGCGACGATGGTGCGGCTAGTTCAGACGACGCAGCAGCGTGACGACCTTGCCGTAGATCGAGACGTCCTCGGGCTCGAAGATCATCTCGTCCATGGTCGGGTTCTCCGGACGCAGCACGATCTTGCCGCGGCGCTTGAGGTACGTCTTGACGGTCGCCTCTTCGCCGGGGATGCCGGCGACGACGACCTCACCCGGGTCGGCCTCGGGCTGCTGGCGCACGACGACGTAGTCGCCGTCGAGGATGCCCGCGTCGACCATCGAGTCGCCCCGCACCCGCAGCATGAAGAGCTGGCCGGCACCGGTGAAGTCCTCCGGGACGGGGACGCTCTCCTCGATGTTCTCGGCGGCGAGCACGCCCGTGCCGGCGGCGACGTCGCCGACCAGGGGGATGTGGCGCACGGGCCGGCGCTCGATCGCGTTGCCCGACTCGGCCTCGTACACGAGCTCCATGGCCCGGGGCTTGGTGGGGTCGCGCTTGAGGTAGCCCTTGTCCTGCAGTGCGGCCAGGTGCGCGTGGACGGTGGAGCTCGACGACAGGCCCACGGCCTCGCCGATCTCCCGCACGCTCGGGGGATAGCCCCGGCGACGCACCTCGCCGTCGATGAACTCGAGAACCTGCCGCTGACGATCCGTGAGCTCGGTCATGGCCGGGACGGTAACACGATCAGGTGTTCGGGGCAAACACCTGTTCGATAAAATCCTTGACGTCGAACACCCGTTCTGGTTGGATGCCCCGAACAGGCGTTCGTCGGCGGGGCCACGGTGGCTCGGCTCCGGCGGCGCATCGGCAGGATCCCTTGCCCCACAAGGCCCGGGCGACTGTCACACCCCGGTGGTCTGCTCTCCGGAGCGGGCGACCAACAGGAGAACGAGCAGATGGCTGCGATCACGACCTCACCCGGATACGGCACGGCGACCTGGCCCGCGACCAGCCGCCGTGCACCCAGCGGTGCCATCCCGCGGGTCAGTCGCCGGGTGTCTCCCACGACCTTCCGGCGCCGACGCCTGGCTGTTGCCACGTCGGCGGCGGCTTGTGTGGTCGTGGCAGCAATGGCGGGCGTAGCGCTCGGGGGCTCCCCCCTCGCAGCTCCCGAGCGCCGCCCCGCCTCTGTGTCGATCTCGGCCGGATCAGCCGGCTCAACTGGTGCCGCGACGCCCGCCGCCGCCGACGTGGCCGATGCGGCCGGCGCGGCTGTCACCGTGCGGCCCGGCGACACGCTCTGGTCGATCGTGACGCGCCTCGCTCCCGACGACGACCCGCGACCGCTGGTCGACGAGCTGTCCGAGGCGCGCGACGGCGCGCCGCTCCAGGTCGGCGAGCACATCGAGCTGCCTCAGTAGCCGCTGCCCCAGGAGCGGCTGTCCCTGCAGGCGCGCGTCGCGGCAGTACCGTGGCGTACGTGCGCTGCCCCTACTGCGAAGCCGACGACGACAAGGTCGTCGACTCGCGCTCGCTCGACACCGGTGCCGCGGTGCGCCGCCGGCGCGAGTGCCTGGCGTGCGGGCGGCGGTACACGACGCACGAGCGCGTCGTCGAGCTCCCGCTGATGGTCGTCAAGCGGTCGGGGCTGAAGGAGCCGTTCGAGCGGGCGAAGCTCGCCGACGGCATCGGGCGCGCGGTGGCCGGCGGCGCGATCGCGCCGGAGATGGTCGAGGCGATCGTCGCGGGCATCGAGGAGGACGCCCGGGCGTCGGGCCCCGAGGTCACGAGCGACGTCCTCGGCATGGCCGTCCTCGAGCGGCTGCGCCCGATCGACGAGGTCTCGTACCTGCGCTTCGCCTCGGTCTACAAGGGCTTCGACGACGCCGCCGACTTCGAGCGCGAGGCGCTCGAGCTGCGCAAGACCACCGCGCCCAAGCGCCGCATCGTTCGCTGACCACCCGGGAGGCGTCCGGCCGAGCGCCGAGGCTGTGGCTGGTGGGGCTGGTGTTGCAGGTGCTCGCGAAAGTTGGCAGTTGACACGCATGGAATTTCGGTGTTGTAATTCACGCCGCATCTCGCGTTCCGGGGGGAGCCGACCACAAGATATTGTGGTTTCTCGACCCTGCACGACGGGCGAAGCAGCGAACACGACGGGGCACGGGCCCCAGGGCCACAGGCCCAGGAGCAGGGGAGGACTCATCAATGGCGATGGCGCCGGAGCAGATCGGGATCGGGATCCGCCGGTACTACACCCAGCCGGGCACCCACCCGTACGACACCGTGGAGTGGGAGCGGCGAGATGCCCGCATCCAGAACTTCAAGGACGGCACGGACGCGTTCTTCCAGGCCGACGTCGAGTTCCCGGTCTCGTGGTCGCAGAACGCCACGAACATCGTCGCCCAGAAGTACTTCCGCGGCACGCTCGGCACACCCGAGCGCGAGTCGTCGCTGCGCCAGGTCATCGACCGCGTCTCCGACACGATCACCCGATGGGGGATGCGTGACGGCTACTTCGTCGACGAGCAGGAGGGCGCGGCCTTCCGCAACGAGCTGAAGTTCGTGCTGCTGCACCAGCGCGCGGCGTTCAACTCGCCGGTCTGGTTCAACATCGGTGTCGAGGGCGTGCCCGCGCAGGCGAGCGCGTGCTTCATCCTCGCCGTCGAGGACACGATGGACGGGATCCTCAACTGGTACCGGGAAGAGGGGATCATCTTCAAGGGCGGGTCGGGCTCGGGCATCAACCTGTCCGGCATCCGCTCGTCGGCGGAGCACCTCGCCGGTGGCGGCACCGCCAGCGGTCCGGTGAGCTTCATGCGCGGCGCCGACGCGTCCGCCGGCACGATCAAGTCGGGTGGCAAGACGCGGCGCGCCGCCAAGATGGTCATCCTCGACGTCGACCACCCCGACATCGAGGAGTTCATCTGGTGCAAGGCGCGCGAGGAGCGCAAGGCGCGTGCGCTCCGCGACGCGGGCTTCGACATGGACCTCGACGGCATCGACTCGCACTCGATCCAGTACCAGAACGCGAACAACTCCGTGCGCGTGAGCGACGAGTTCATGCAGGCGGTCGCCGACGACGCCGACTGGGACCTCAAGGCCGTCACCACGGGTGAGGCGCTCAGGACGATGAAGGCGCGCGACCTCATGGGCCAGATCGCGGAGTCGGCATGGGAGTGCGCCGACCCCGGCATGCAGTACGACACGACGATCAACCGCTGGCACACCGCGCCCAACACGTCGCGGATCAACGCCAGCAACCCGTGCTCGGAGTACATGCACATCGACAACTCGGCGTGCAACCTCGCCAGCATCAACCTCCTCGAGTACCTCGACGACGAGGACGTGTTCGACGTCGAGGGCTTCAAGCACACGGTCGAGGTGATGTTCACCGCGCAGGAGATCCTGGTGGGCAACGCCGACTACCCGACCGAGAAGATCGGCGAGAACAGCCGCCGCTTCCGCCAGCTCGGTCTCGGCTACGCCAACCTCGGCGCACTCCTGATGGCGCAGGGCGTCGCGTACGACTCCGACGAGGGTCGGGCGTGGGCCGGCGCGATCACCGCGCTGATGACCGGCCACGCGTACGCCACCAGCGCCCGCACCGCGGGCCGCATGGGGCCGTTCGCCGGGTACGCGGAGAACGCGGAGCCGATGATCAACGTGCTGCGCATGCACCGTGCCGCGGTCGCCGAGATCGACGAGGAGAAGGTGCCCGTCGAGGTGCTCGGCGCGGCCCAGCGCTCGTGGGACGAGGCGGTCGACGTCGGTGAGGTGCACGGCGTGCGCAACTCGCAGGCGAGCGTGCTCGCACCGACGGGCACGATCGGCCTGATGATGGACTGCGACACGACGGGCATCGAGCCCGACCTCGCGCTCACCAAGGCGAAGAAGCTCGTCGGTGGCGGCACGATGATGATCGTCAACCAGACGATCCCGCGTGCGCTGCGCAAGCTCGGGTACACCGACGAGCAGACCGACGCGATCGTCGAGCACATCCACGAGCAGAAGACGATCATCGACGCCCCACACTTCAAGGCCGAGCACCTGTCGGTGTTCGCGTGCTCGATGGGCGACAACACGATCCATTACATGGGTCACGTGAAGATGATGGGTGCGGCCCAGCCGTTCCTCTCGGGTGCGATCTCGAAGACCGTGAACATGCCCGAGGACGTGACGATCGAGGACGTCAGCGAGCTGTACCAGGAGTCGTGGCGCCTCGGCCTGAAGGCCGTCGCGATCTACCGCGACAACTGCAAGGTGGCGCAGCCGCTCGCGACGCAGAAGAAGGCGTCGGAGAGCGGTGACGGCGACGACAACGAGCTCACGCAGCAGGTCGAGCGCATCGTCGAGACGGTCATCGTGCAGGAGCCCGTCCGGCAGAAGCCGCCGCGCACGCGGGTGTCGAAGACGTTCTCGTTCCGCGTCGCCGACTGCCACGGGTACGCGACGGTCGGGGAGTTCGAGGACGGCCGTCCCGCGGAGGTCTTCCTGAAGGTGGCCAAGCAGGGCTCGACGCTCGCCGGGATCATGGACGCGTTCGCGATCTCGGTCAGCCACGGCCTCCAGTACGGCGTGCCGCTCAAGGCGTTCGTCGACATGTTCACGAACATGCGGTTCGACCCGGCCGGCATGACCGACGACCCCGACATCCGGTTCGCGACGAGCCTCGTCGACTACCTGTTCCGGCGGATGGCGGTCGAGTACCTGACGTTCGAGGAGCGCAAGGAGCTCGGCGTGATGACCGTCGCCGAACGCAGCGAGCCGACGCTCCCGGGTGTCCAGGAGGCCGCGACCCCCCAGCAGCCGGCGATCGACCTGCTGCCGCCCGAGGACCGTGCACCGTCATCGGCGCACCCCTCGCTCGGCAACGTCGGGTCGAGCGGCGGCGGTGCGGCGGAAGCGCGCGTGCCCGAGGTGGAGATGGTGCTGTGCCACGTGTGCGGCGACATCATGCAGCGGGCGGGCTCGTGCCACGCGTGCCCGTCGTGCGGCGCCACCAGCGGCTGCTCCTGAGGAGCCTCAGGTCTTCAGCTTGATCGTGGGCTCGTAGAGCTCGCGATCGGAGGGCGGTACCGACGCGACGCTCACCGTGTAGTCGCCCGCGGCGGGGATCTCGACGCTGCCGACGCGCGAGCCGATGCGGCGCATCGTCGTGTAGTCGTGATGGGTACGCGGCGGCGTGATCTCGAGTGGCGCGCCCCCCGCAGCCGGGGTGATGGTGACCACGAGGCCGTCAGGGGAGCCGGGCCAGTCGTCGGCCTCGCGACCTTCGCGCCGCTCGTCGTAGTCGACCTTCACCTTGTCGGCCGGGAGCGTGAGCGTTGCATCGCCGGGCACGGGCACATCGCCGAGCTTCTTGGAGAAGAGTCCCATGGCCGCGCAGGCTATCGGCGCGCCGGGCGCCGTTCTTGCGCCAGGCTGCTCGGGTGGACGAACCCGGCAAGCTGGTCGCCAGCGGCCGCGACGGCGACATCTTCGAGCTGGGTGACGACGGCACGCTCGTGCTGCGCCGTACCCGCGACGGGCGCAGCCTCGCGGGCGAGGCGCGCATCCTCGAGCACGTCCACGCAGCCGGGCTCCCCGTCCCGAAGGTGCACGAGCTGCGCGCCGACGACACCGAGCTCGTGATGGAGCGCATCCACGGCCCGACGATGGTGCAGGCGTTCGCGAAGGCGCCCTGGAAGCTGCGCTCGCACTCGCGGGTCATGGCCGACCTGCACGACCGGGTGCACGCGATCGACGGGCCTCCGTGGCTCGACCAGCTCCCGGACGGCGGCGACCGGTTGGTGCATCTCGACATCCACCCGCTCAACGTCATCTACTCGCCGACGGGCCCGATCCTGATCGACTGGACGAACGCGTCGACGCGGGTGCTGGCAGACGGACGTCGCGCACACGTGGCTGATCATCGCGTCCGCCGACACGTCGCAGGAGGGCTTCTTGACGCGGCTGGCGAGTCCCGTGCAGAAGCTCGTCGCCAAGTGGGTGGTCGACGAGTTCGACCGCGACGCGATCGTCCCGTACCTGCGGCCGGTCGCCGACGAGCGCGCGCAGGACCGGAACATGCACCGCAAGGAGATCGACGAGATGTACCGGATCGTCGAGCGCGAGGAGGAGCGCCTGGCCGGTCGCTAGCCCGACGCCGGGGCGACCGGCGGGTGGCGGTGGCGCCACCAGCGGTAGCCCAGGAACAGCGCGAGCAGGCCCGCGAGACCGAGCACGCCGATGATGATGAGGTCGCGGGTGCCGCCGAGCTCGTCGATGCTCGTGCCGACGACGTAGCCCAACGTGAAGTGCATCGTCAGCCAGGCGGCGACGCCGATGCAGTCGGCGACGATGAACTTCCGGTAGGGGAGCCCGAGGTCGCCCGCGAGCAGCACGATCAGGAAGCGCACGACGGGGAGCACGCGCCCGATGGCGACCGCCCACATGCCCCAGCGGTCGAAGAAGCCGTGGGCCTGCTCGATGCGATGGTCGTTGATGCCGAGGTGGCCGTCGAGCTTCGTCGTGATGGTCGGGCCGAAGCGCTTCCCGATGAGGAAGCCGATGCTGTCGCCGATCACGGCTCCGGCGAACACGACGAGGATCACCTCGGGCGCGGAGAGCTCACCGATCGCGCTGAGCGACGCGGCGCCGATGACCAACGTGTCGATCGGCAGGACGAGGCCGACGCCGATCGAGTTCTCCGCGACCGCGAAGAGGAACAGGGCGAGGTACACCCACGGTCCGTGCAGCAGTCCCTCCATCGCGGTCTCATCGTCTCATCGCGAGGCAGACTCAACGGCGATGGACACGCCGGGCGCGGCCGAGTTCCCGAAGTCTCCGGATGAGGCACTCGCGCGCCTCGTCGAGGGGAACGAGCGCTTCCGCGACGGGGCGGCACGCAAGCCTCGCCAGGGGACCGTGCGACGGATGCAGATCGTCGAGGAGCAGCGGCCGTTCGCGGCCGTCCTCGCGTGCGCCGACTCGCGCGTGGCTCCCGAGGTCGTGTTCGACCAGGGCCTCGGCGACCTGTTCGTCGTGCGGGTCGCCGGGAACACCGCCGCCGACCGCGTCGTGATCGGCAGCCTCGAGTTCGCGGTCGAGGTCCTCGGCGCCGTGCTCGTGATGGTGCTCGGTCATTCCGACTGCGGCGCGGTGAAGGGTGCCATCGACGTGTCGTCGACCGGTCAGGACCTGCCGGGCGACATCGATGCGGTCGTCGGGCCGATCGTGCCGACCATCGAGGCGCTGCCCGACGTCGCGCCCGAAGACCTGCTCGACGCGGCGATCGTCGCGAACGTCCGCGCGGTGATGGACGAGCTCGCCGCGATTCCGATCCTCGCCGAGCGCGTCGCCGAGGGATCGCTGAAGATCGTCGGTGGCGAGTACGACCTCGCGACCGGCGCGGTCGACCTCGCCGGCTAGGCGGGCGCTCAGGCTCTTCTTCGCCTCGTAGGCGTCGCCGGGCAGGAAGCTCATCCCGACGAGCGCGAGCGCCATGACGCGGTCGTCCTTGCCGTGGTCGACGACGCGCACCGCGGCGACGGCGCGACCGTCCGAGACGCGCTCCACGGAGCCGGTGGCGCGGATCGGCCCGACGCGACCCGCGGCGAGGTACTCGATCGAGGTCGAGGCGGTCGCGACGAGGCGTCCGCTCACGGCGGCGACGGCGGTGGCGGCGGCGATGTCGATGAGCGCCGTCACCAGCCCGCCGTGCATCGAGCCGGCGGGACCACGCAGGTCATCGGTGAGGTCGATCTCGACCGTGTACCCGTCGTCGTCTTGGAACCGGCGCGCCGGGATCCGGTCGAGGAAGTCGCAACCGAGTGACATCGCCCCTAGAGGTTCGAGTCGAGGTTGTCGGCGATCAGCGTCGCGAGGGCTTCGGAGCCGGCGAACGGCTCGCCCGTCGAGATGACGGTCATGCTCGCGAAGCCGCGGCCGACGCGGAACGTGCCGACCTCCACGTACTGCTCCGTCACCGCCCCGTCGGGATCGGTGATCGTCACGAGCACCTGGAACACGGTGCCGCCGTCACCGATCGGGATGTCGTCCGGGTTGCCGTTGAACTCGTAGCTGCTGCCCGGTTCGAGGTTCTCCTGGAGCCCTTCCTCGAGGACCTTCTCGAGGCAGGCGGCTGCCTTCGAACCCGTGTATGCGGCGCCCGCGACCTTCGCGGCCTTGGGGGACTTGAAGACGGTCACCTCGTCCTCGACCAGGACCGTTCCTTCGGCATCGGCGAACGCCGTGGTCGCGTTCGCTGCCCGGTCGGCGGCCTTCTCCGCGGCACGGATCGCCTTGCACACCGACCCACTCGGCGGCGCGTCTTCGCTCGGTGCGTCCTCGGCGAGGCCGTAGTCGGCGACGTCGCTCTCGGTGAGGACCGAGCTGTCGGCGATGTCCTGGTCGTCGCTCGAGCCGGCGAGCGCGGGCAGTGCCCACGCGCACGACAGCACGAGCACCAGGCCGAGCAGCAGTGGCAGTCGACGCATCGCGTTCGTCCCCTCGATGAGACCCGAAGCCCACGCCCTTCGGCGCCGACGCTATCGCTCGCAGAATCGTGTCGGCACACCGGGGGTGCCGCCGTAGCATGCGCGCATGGGTCGCACGTACGACGAGATCGACGACCGGCTGCGCGACTTCCTCGTCGCACAACCGCTCTTCTTCACCGGGACGGCGCCCGTCGCGGACGGTCACGTCAACGTGTCGCCGAAGGGGCTCGCCGGCACGTTCGCCGTCCTCGGGCCGCGCCGCGTCGCGTACCTCGACCTCACGGGGAGCGGCATCGAGACCATCGCGCACCTCCGCGAGAACGGACGGATCACCCTCATGTTCTGCGCGTTCGACGGGCCGCCGCGGATCGTACGGCTCCAGGGGACGGGTGAGGCGGTGATGGCGGCCGATGCCCGGTGCGCCGAGCTGCTCGCGAGCTTCGAGGAGCACCCCGGCGTCCGCTCGGTGATCGTGGTCGACGTCGACCGGATCTCCGACTCGTGCGGGTACGGCGTGCCCGAGATGCAGCTCGTCGGCGATCGCACGCAGCTGACCGAGTGGGCGAAGCGCAAGGGGCCCGAGGGCCTCACCGAGTACCAGCTCGACCGCAACGCGCAGAGCATCGACGGCCTGCCCGGCCTCGGGGCCGACGACGTCGCCTAGACAGGTCCGGTGACCACGCTCGACACCGCCCTCGACGAGCTCTACGGCGTCGCGCCCGACGACTTCATCCTCGTGCGCTCGCGGCTCGAGCGCGACCTGAAGGCCGCCGGCGACGCCGACGGGGCGGCCACGGTCAAGCGCCGGCGCCGGCCGCACCTCGCGGCGTGGGCCTGCAACCAGCTGGCGCGTCAGGACGCCGACGGCGTCGCGGAGCTGTTCGAGGTCACGGCGCAGGTCGCGGCGGCGCAGCAGGCTGCGCTCGAGGGCGGCTCGGCGGACGAGCTGCGGGAGGCGACCCGCGAACGCCAGGAGGTGCTCGACTCGCTCGCGGACGCCGCGGTGCGCCTGCTCGACGGCGCGGCGCCCAAGCCGCAGCAGTACCGCGACAACATCCTCGCGACGCTCGACGCCGCGTCGATGGAGCCCGAGCGCGGCGAGGAGCTGCGCAGCGGGCGGCTGACGCAGCCGCTGCTCGCCCCTGCGGGGTTCGGCCCGCTCGACGCGGCACTCGTGTCGAGCGCGGCGAAGCCCCGCACGCGCAAGGTGTCGGCGCGGCGAGCTCGACAAGGCCCGCCGCGTGGTCGACAAGGCGCGCCAGGCCGCCGAGGACGCCGCCAAGGTCGTCGAAGAGGTGGACGCCGACGTCACGAGCTCGCAGCTCGCCTTCGAGACGGCATCGGCGCACCTCGGCGAGGTGCAGCGCGCGATCGAGCGCGCGGAGGAGGCGGCGACGGAGGCGCAGCGCCAGATCGCGGTCGCGTCGCAGGCCGCGGAGACCGCTCGGCGCGACGAGCGCGATGCACGGGCGCGCCTCGAAGAGGCGGAGGCCCGTCTCGCTAGTCTCCAGGACGATGGCTGACGAACCAGTCCTCCACGCCGACGTCACGCTGGAGTACCCGTTCACCCGCTCGACCGGCCCGGTCGTCGGCGCGTTCCTCACGGCGCTCCGCGAAGGGTTCGTCGTCGGCATCATGCGCGCCGACGGCACGGTGCTCGTGCCGCCGTGCGAGTACGACCCGGCGACGGCCGAGCCGCTGACCGAGGTCGTCGAGGTCGGCGACGCCGGCGTCGTCACGAGCTGGTGCTGGAACGGCGAGCCACGCCCCGGCCAGCCGTTCGACGCGGCGTACGCGTGGGCGATGATCCAGCTCGACGGCGCCGACACGTCGATGCTGCACGCGGTGCGCGCGCCCGAGCGGCACGTGCTGCGCACCGGCATGCGCGTCAAGGCCGTGTGGCGTGCCGAGCGTGAGGGGCACATCAGCGACATCGAGTGCTTCGTGCCGGAGGACGAGTGATGGCCGGTCCGCTCGATCCGGTCGCGCCGCCGGTCTCCCTCCCCGAACGGCTCCAGGGAGTCGAGGCGGTGCAGAGCGTCCGCACGCCGTTCCGCCTCGAGTACCGCGCGTCGTCGGGGCACCACATGGCCGCGTTCCTGCGCGCCATGAAGGAGAAGACGATCCTCGGCGAGCGGTGCCCGACGACGGGCCAGGTCTTCGTGCCGCCCCGCGGCGTCACGCCCACGTCCGGGCTGGCGACGACGGAGCTGGTCGAGCTGCCCGACACCGGGTACGTCGAGTCGTTCTGCATCACGCGGGTGCCGATCCCGGGCGCGACGACCTCGAGCTGCCGTACGTGAGCGCGTGGGTCGTGCTCGACGGCGCGAGCGTCGGGTTCATCGGGCTCGTCGCCGGCATCCCCGCCGACGAGGTGCGCCTGGGCATGCGCGTGCAGGCGGTGTGGCGTCCCGACGAGGAGCTGCGCGAGACCGCCGACAACGTGCACCACTGGGCGCCGACCGGCGAGCCCGACGTCGAGATCGCGTCGTACGAGCTCATCGGTGCACCCGGACCCCCTGAGGCACGCGCGTGAGCGACATCGCCGTCGTCGCCTACGCGGCGCGCCAGCAGCCGGTCGTCGACGACAACGAGATCGAGATGATGGGACCCGTCATCGAGGCCGTGCGCACGTCGTCCGGCCTCGGTCCCGACGACATCGACTTCACGTGCTCGGGCTCGTCCGACTTCCTCGCCGGCGCGGCGTTCTCGTTCGTCATGACCGTGGACGCGACGCGGCCCGTGCCGCCGATCGTCGAGTCGCACGTCGAGATGGACGGCGCGTGGGCGCTCTACGAGGCGTGGGTGAAGCTCCAGCTCGGCGAGGCGAAGACCGCGCTCGTGTACGGCTACGGGAAGTCGTCGCCGGGCTCGCTGCGCGACGTCCTCGCCACCCAGCTCGACCCGTACGCGGCCGGCCCGCTCAAGCCCGACGCGTTCGGGATCGCCGGGCTCCAGGCCCGGTACCTGCTCGACGCGGGCGACGTGACCGAGCGCGACATGGCGGCGATCGCCTCACGGTCGCTCGCCGCAGCGGAGTCGAACCCGCTCGCGATCCGCAAGGGTCAGCGGTCCGTCGACGAGCTGCTCGCCGAGCCGCTGCTGCACGACCCGCTGCGCGCCCACGACGTGCCGGCGCGCGCCGACGGGGCGCGGCCGTGATCCTCGCGACGCGTGAGGTCGCCGAGCGCGTCTGCGAGCGTCCTGCGTGGATCACGGGCATCGACCACCGGATGGACATGCACCACTTCGGCGCACGTGACCCGCGCCGTGCGCTGTCCGCTCACCTCGCCGGGCAGGCGGTGGGCTCGTCGGCCGACAAGGTCGACGTCGCCGAGCTCGACGCGCCCTTCACGCACCAGGAGATGATCCTCGTCGACGAGCTCGGGCTCGACGCGACCGAGACCACGATCAACCCGTCGGGCGGCTCGCTCTGCGGGCACGTGATGATGGGCGCGGGGCTCACGCGCATCGGCGAGGCCGCGTCGCGCATCCACCGGGGTGAGGCCGACCGGGCGCTCGCCCACGCGACGAGCGGCCCGTGGCTGCAGCAGAACCTCGTCGCGATGCTGGAGGGCGAGTAGCGGTGGCGAAGGAGCGGTGCGCCGTCATCGGCGTCGGGCAGACGAAGTACCTGGCCACGCGTGGTGACGTCTCGATGGCGGGGCTCGTGCGCGAGGCGTCGCTGCGCGCGCTCGCCGACGCGGGGCTCGAGTGGGGCGACATCGACGCGGTCGTGATCGGCAAGGCGCCCGACTTCTTCGAGGGCGTGATGATGCCCGAGATCATCCTGGGTGAGGCGCTCGGCGGCGTCGGCAAGCCGGTGCTGCGCGTGCACACGGCGGGATCGGTCGGCGGCTCGACGGCGATCGTCGCGTCGACGCTCGTCGAGGCGGGCATCCACCAGCGCGTCCTCGCGCTCGGCTTCGAGAAGCAGAGCGAGTCGAACGCGATGTGGGCGCTGTCGCTCCCGCAGGGCTTCCAGACGTCGATCAACGCCGGTGCCGGCGGCTACTTCGCGCCGATCATCCGCCGCTACATGGCGATGAGCGGCGCGCCCGAGCTCGTCGGGTGCCTCGTCGCGTTCAAGGACCGCCAGCACGCGCTCAACAACCCCTACGCGCACCTCCAGCAGGCCGACCTCACGTTCGACCAGGTCGTCGACTCGCCGATGCTCTGGGACCCGATCCGCTACAGCGAGACGTGCCCGTCGTCCGACGGCGCGTGCGCGATCGTGCTCGCGAGCGAGTCGGCCGCGGCTGCGGCACCGAACGCGGTGGCGTGGATCGACGCCACCGCCATGCGCAGCGAGGCGAACAACTTCGGCGGCCGCAACATGGTCAACCCGGCCGCGTCGTCGATGTGCGTCGACGACCTCTACCGGAAGGCGGGCATCACCGATCCGCGTCGGCGAGATCGACGCGGTCGAGATGTACGTGCCGTTCAGCTGGTACGAGCCGATGTGGCTCGAGAGCCTCGGCTTCGCCGACAAGGGAGAGGGGTGGCGCCTCGTCGAGGAGGGCGTCACGCGCCTCGGCGGCGACCTGCCGGTGAACACGTCCGGCGGCGTGCTCTCGTCGAACCCGATCGGCGCGTCGGGGATGGTGCGCTTCGCCGAGGCCGCGCTCCAGGTGCGGGGGATGGCCGGCGACCACCAGGTCGACGGTGCCCGGCGGGCGCTCGGCCACGCCTACGGCGGCGGCGCCCAGTACTTCGCGATGTGGGTGGTCAGCGCCGACGCGTGACCCGAGCTTTCAGGATCCGGGAGACGCGGATACGGTTGTAGGACTACAACTATCTCCCGCGGAGGCCTCTCGTGCGCACGCCCATCTGTGACCAGCTCGGGATCGAGTTCCCGATCTTCGCCTTCTCGCACTGCCGCGACGTCGTCGCCGCGGTGAGCCGCGCCGGCGGCTACGGCGTGCTCGGCGCGCTCGCGTACGCGCCCGAGGAGCTCGAGGTCGAGCTCACGTGGATCGACGAGCACGTCGACGGCAAGCCGTACGGCGTCGACATCGTGATGCCCGCGAAGTACGTCGGGAAGGGTGGCGGCGACGAGGCGAGCGTCACCAGCCTCGACGCGATGATCCCCGAGGAGCACAAGCAGTTCGTCGACGAGCTCCTCGAGGAGCACGGCGTGCCGGAGCTCCCCGAAGAGGCCGCGGGCGCGACGCCGAAGGCCGCGGGGCTCAACGTCGACCTCGAGGGTCCGGGTCAGGTCGAGGTGTCGCTCGCGCACGGAGCGAGCATGTTGGTGAACGCGCTCGGCCCGCCGCCGCCCGAGGTCATCAAGACCGCGCACGAGCACGGGATCCTCGTCGGTGGTCTGTGCGGCAGCAAGGTGCACGCGGAGCGGCAGGTCGAGATGGGCGTCGACGTGATCGTCGCCCAGGGCACCGAGGCCGGCGGCCACTGCGGCGAGATCAGCACGATGGTGCTCATCCCCGAGGTCGTCGACGCGGTCGGCGACCGCGCTGCCGTGCTCGCGGCCGGTGGCATCGGCGGTGGCCGGCAGATGGCGGCCGCCATGGCGCTCGGCGCGCAGGGAGTGTGGACGGGCTCGATCTGGCTGACGGTCGCAGAGGCCGACACGCAGCCGATCGTCATCGAGAAGTTCCTCGCCGCCGTCGTCGCGCGACACGGTGCGGTCGCGCGCGATGACCGGCAAGCCGGCGCGTCAGCTGCGCAGCGGCTGGACCGACGCGTGGGAGCGCGAGGACACGCCCGACCCGCTGCCCATGCCGCTGCAGGGGCTGCTGTTCAACAAGGCCGGCCGGCGCATCACGCGCTCGCAGAACCGCGAGCTCTCGGGCTTCCCCGTCGGGCAGATCGTCGGCAGCATGAACAGCGTCCGACCCGCGCGCGACGTGATCTTCGACATGGTCGAGGAGTACATCGAGACGACGGAGCGGATGGCGAAGCAGATCAGCGACGACGCTTCGGCGACGTGAGCCGGCGCGACGCCCGTCGCGAGCTGGCGAGCGATCCCGACCTCCTGGCGATCTACGAGTTCACCGCCCTCGTCGGCGCGAGCGCGCGGAGCGCGCGTCAGCACGAGCGGATGGTGCGGGCCGTGGGGGAGGGGATCACCGGTGCCGGGCTGCTCGCGCTGCGGGCGATCGAGCGCCACGGTCCGCTGACCGCGTCCGAGGTCGCTCGGCGCCTCCAGATCGACCAGTCGACGGCGAGCCGCCACCTCGCGGCGCTCGACGAGCTCGGGCTCGTCCGTCGCGACCCGGACCCGGACGACCGGCGGGTCGCGTGGCTCCGGGTCACCGCGGCGGGCCAGCGCCTCCTCGACCGGGCCCGCGACGTCGCGCTCAACGACTTCGACGCGGCGTTGACCGGCTGGTCCGACGACGACCGCCGCACGCTCGCCGAGCTCCTCGGCCGCCTGCAGGAGGCGCTGCTGGAGGCGGAGGTCGACGAGTCGGGTTGGTCGAAGCCTCGCAGCCGCGGCCAAAGTGCGGGGATGAGCGATGCGGGGCCGAACGAAGCAGCGCCGGACGAGGAGCCGCTGATCGGGTTCCCGCAGACGTCGACGCGGGATCCCGACGAGACGCGCGCCGCGCTCGAGGGCTGGCTCGCCGAGCAGATGCCGGCCGGTGCCGAGCCGCGCATCGTCCACCTCGAGCCTCCGACGGGCAACGGCATGTCGAGCGAGACCGTGCTCTTCGACGTCGAGTGGACCGACCGCGGCGAGGCGCAGACCTGGGAGCTGGTCGCGCGCATCGCGCCCGACCCCGACAACGTGCCGGTGTTCCCCGAGTACGACCTCGACCGGCAGGCCGTCACCATCCGCACCGTCGGCGTGATGTGCGACGTGCCGGTGCCGACGGTGCACTGGACCGAGGCGTCGAGCGACGTGCTCGGTGCGCCGTTCTTCGTGATGGAGCGCATCGAGGGCGTCGTGCCGCCCGACATCCTCCCGTACAACATGATGAGCTGGGTCCTCGAGGGCTCGGCAGAGGATCGTCGGCGGCTGCAGGAGGCGACGGTCGCCGCGCTCGCGAAGCTCCACTCGATCGAGGACGTCGAGGAGATGTTCCACTTCCTCCCCGGCGCGACGCCCGATCGCAGCCCGCTGCAGCGTCACGTCGACGAGCAGCGCGACTACTACGAGTGGGTCGTCGCCGACGGGCAGCGCTCGCCGCTCATCGAGGCCGCGTTCGAGTGGCTCGACGCGCACTGGCCCGAGCAGGAGGGGCCGACCGTCCTCTCGTGGGGCGACTCACGCATCGGCAACGTGCTGTACCGCGACTTCGAGCCGGTCGCGATCCTCGACTGGGAGATGGCGTCGCTCGGGCCACCCGAGCTCGACGTCGGCTGGCTGATCACGCTGCACGCGTTCTTCGAGGACGTCGCCAAGACGTACGAGCTGCCCGGCCTGCCCGACTTCCTCCGCCGCGACGACGTCGTCGCGCAGTACGAGGCGCTCACGGGGTACACGCCACGCGACCTCGACTTCTACTGCGCCTACGCGTCCACGCGGCACGCCATCATCATGAGCCGCATCGGCCGGCGCTCGATCCACTTCGGGGAGACCGAGGCACCGGCCGACATCGACGAGCTGATCCCGCACCGGGCCATGCTCGAGGCGATGATCGGAGGCTCCTACAGGTGGGGCTGAGTCCCTAGGCTGCGGCGGTGGCCGACGTCGACCTCGCCGCGCTCGCAGAGCGTCGTGACCAGCTCCGGACGAAGTACCTGCGCCCCGCCGCGGAGCGGCCCGAGAGCAGCGCGCGGGGCGTCCATCACGTCGCGGTGCTGTCGAGCGACGTCGAGCAGACGATCCGCTTCTACCAGGACCTGCTCGAGTTCCCGCTGAGCGATCTCTTCGAGAACCGCGACTACCAGGGCTCGACGCACTTCTTCTTCGACATCGGGAACGGCAACCAGCTCGCGTTCTTCGACTTCCCGGGGCTCGACCTGGGCGACTACGCCGAGGTGCTCGGCGGGCTCCACCACCTCGCGATCTCGGTGCCGCCCGACCGGTGGGACCGGCTGAAGGCGAAGCTCGACGACGCGGGCATCCCGTACCAGCACATCGACGGGTCGTCGCTGTACTTCAACGATCCCGACGGCACGCGGGTCGAGCTCATCAGCGACCCACTCGGGGAGATGTACGGGCACACGATCGGCGACATGCCCGACGCCCGCGACGCCTGACGACGTGGTCCTCGACGAACAGCTCGGGCGCAGACGCGCGCGCAGGATGCTCGTCCTGGCGGTCGTGTCGGTGCTGCTCCTCGCCGCGCTCTACGTGGTCGCGGTGCACACCGAATGGGGCCAGCGGATCGACGACGCGGCGCTCGACGGTCGCACGCACCGCCAGTCGGTGCTGAACGCCACCAGCCGGCTCCTCGACACGATCAGCGTCGCGTCGCTGGCGCTCGGCACGATCGCGATCATGCTCGTCGCCTTCGTCCGTCGGCGTCCGCACCTGGCGCTCACCGCGGGCGTCATCATCGGCGGCAGCTGCGTCACGACCGAGCTGCTCAAGAAGTACCTGCTCGATCGGCCCGACCTCGTCGGGCGCCCCGACACCCTGGGCATGACGAACACCTTTCCCAGTGGGCACTCGACGGTCGCGATGTCGCTCGCCGTCGCGCTCGTCGTGGTCGTCTCGGAGCAGGCGCGCCCGTTCGCGGCGCTCTGCGGACTGGCCTACGCCACGCTCGTGGGCGCGGGGACGGTGACGGCCGGTTGGCACCGTCCGAGTGACGTGCTCGGTGCGTACCTCGTGGTCACGGCGTGGGCCGCGGCATCGCTCGCGGTGCTGATCTGGATCGAGGGCGCCACCCGAGAGCGCGAGTCGGTGGTGGCGCAGCGACTGCCGTCGCTCAGCCCGTTCCTCACCGGTGCCGGCATCGGTCTGCTCTTCGGCGCGCTGTTCGGCATCGGCGGCACCCTCGTCGCGGCGCGAGAAGAGCAGCTCGACGCGGTGCAGCTCGACGCGACGTACGCGGGGTCGATCGCCGTCATCGCCGGCACCGCGCTCGTGCTCCTGGTCGCGATCGTCGCGGGTCTCCGCGGCGTCGCGCTCGATCCCACCGGTGAGGAGCGGCGCGCGCCCGCGGTAGCGTCGGCCTGATGGCCGACGGCGACTCGACCGACTTCGACGCAGGCGTCGAGCGGATCCTGCTGGTCGTCGCGCACCCCGACGACATCGACTTCGGCACCGCGGGCAGCGTCGCCGTCTGGACCGACAAGGGCATCGACGTCGTGTACTGCCTGGTCACCGACGGTGACGCCGGCGGCGACGACCGGGAGATGCCCCGCTCCGAGATGGCCGCGCTGCGGCGCAGTGAGCAGACCGACGCGGCGAAGGTCGTCGGCGTCGACCAGCTGATCTTCCTCGGCTACCCCGACGGACGCGTGCAGGCGACGCTCGAGCTGCGGCGCGACATCTCGCGGGTGATCCGGCAGGTGCGGCCGCAGCGAGTCGTGTCGATGTCACCCGAGCGCAACTTCCAGCGGGTGTACGCGAGCCACCCCGATCACCTCGCGGCGGGGGAGGCGACGCTGGCGGCCGTCTACCCCGACTCGCGCAACCCGTTCGCGCATCCCGAGCTCCTCGAAGCGGAGGGGCTCGAGCCGTGGACGGTGCCGGAGGCCTGGATCCCGAACGTCGGGGAGCCGAACGTCTACGTCGACATCACCGACGTGTTCGACCGGAAGCTCGAGGCGCTGCGCTCGCACGTGAGCCAGCACCCCGACCCCGACTCGCTCGAGGACCTGCTGCGCGGCTGGGGCGCGATGTTCGCCGAGCGCGCCGGCCTCCCGACGGGCCGGATCGCCGAAGGGTTCCTCCGGATGGTGACGGCCTAGCGACGGGTTCTGGCGTCGCTGAGCTTCGCCAGGCGGTACTCAGCGACGCCGAAACGGTCGGTCAGTGGGCGTGGATCACCGAGCGGATGACCTCGCCGTCCTGCATGGCGCGCAGACCGTCGTTCACCTCGTCGAGCGTGATCGTGCGGCTCACCATGCCGCCGAGGTCGAGCTTGCCGTGCTCCACGAGGCTGACGAGCCGGGGGAAGTCGCGCTTGACCTGCGCCGACCCGTACACGGTGCCGACGAGCTTCTTCTCGCCGAGGATCAGCGGGAAGCTCGGGATCGTGATCATCGAGTCGCTGCGGGGCACGCCGACCGCGATCGTCATGCCGCCCTGACGGGTGCAGTTGAACGCCTGCGTGATGAGGTCGGTGTTGCCGATGACCTCGAACGCGTAGTCGGCACCGCGGCCGTCGGTGAGGGCCATGACCTGCTGGACCACGTCGCCGTCGGCGGGGTCGACCGCGTGGGTCGCGCCGAGCTTCAGCGCCATGTCGCGCTTGAGCTGGACGGGGTCGACGGCGATGACGCGCGCCGCGCCGGCGATGTGCGCACCCTGGACCGTGGCCTGGCCGACGCCGCCGCAGCCGATGACGACGCACGTGGATCCCGGCGTCACCTGCGCGGTGTTGAGCGCCGAGCCGACGCCCGTGGTGACACCGCACCCGATGAGCGCGAGCTGGTCGTCGGGGAGGTCGGTCTCGACCTTCACGAGCGACATCTCGTCGCAGATCATCTGCTCGGCGAACGTGCCGAGCCCGGTCATCGTCGGGAGCATCGTGCCGTCGCTGCGGGTCGCCCGCGGGTTCATCATCACCGTGTACGTGTTCTCGCACAGGTTCGACTGGTGGTTGTTGCAGTACCAGCACGTGCCGCAGGCCGGGATGAACGAGCCGATGACCCGGTCACCCTTCTTGAGGCCCCGCACCTCGGCGCCGACCGACTGGACGATGCCGGCACCCTCGTGCCCGAGGATCGCGGGCGGGGGCATCGGCAGGGTGCCGTTGATCACCGAGAGGTCGGAGTGGCAGATGCCGCTCGCCGTGATCTCCACCACGACGTCACCGGGGCCGGGATCGGTCGGCGTGACGTCCTCGACGCTCAGAGGACCGTTCATCTCGGTGAAGATTGCGGCGCGCATGCGTTGGCTCCCCGGTGACTGCTGGTGGACGGGTGTGATGTCTGGTCGAGTGCGCCGTCGACGCTAGCCCTTCTCCACCGGGCCCGTCCCGCGCTCGCTGGCTGCGAGACGGTCAGGCGCCGACCGGCCAGCGGTGCAACGGCAGACCGGGCGTCGGCATGCCCGTGAAGGCGACGACCTGTCCGGGCACGCCGTCGGTGACGAAGAGCGTCCGGGCGTCGTCCCCGCCGAAGCAGCAGTTCGTGGTCACGCCGAACTCGGGGATCGCCAGGAAGTCGACCTCGGTGCCGTCGGGCTCGAGGACCCGGATGCCGTGGTCGGAGGTTGCGGCGACGTAGTAGCGACCGTCGGCGTCGAGGCACAGCCCGTCGCCGACGACGCCTCGAAAGCCCGGTGTGTCTCCGACCGTCGGGCTCACATGCTCGGTGATCCACTCCTTCGTGCCGTCGGGCTGCAGGCGCAGGAGCCCGGTCTCCTCGATCACGACGGGCGTGCCGTCCGGATCGAGCGCGATGCCGTTGCAGTAGAAGAAGTCACGAGCGACGACCCGAGTCGTGCCGTCAGGCGCCATCGCGTGCACGCGGCCGCGGCGATCGGGCGAGGGCGGGTGGTGCGGCGGATCGGTGAACCAGAGGGTGCCGTCGGCGCTCACGACGAGGTCGTTCGGGGCGAGGAACGGGCCCTGCTCTCCGGTGGTGGGGTCGGTGGACGTATCGAGCAGGTAGGAGACCGACCCGTCGGGCGTGATCCGCTGGAGGCCAGGCGTGACGGGCCGGTAGGGCGGAGGGTCGTCGTAGAGCTTCACCTGTGTGAAGTCGATCCCGCCGTTCTGGGTGACGAGGAAGCCGCCGTCGCTCGCGAGCAGCGCGGCGTTGGCGCCGCCGCCGCCCATGTCGGCGACGAGCGTCACCGCGCCGGTCTCGAGGTCGAGGCGCTGGACGACGCCGCCCGCAACCGCGGTGAAGACGAGATGGGCAGGCCGGTCGCCGTCCGCCGGCACCCAGACGGGTCCCTCGCCGAACAGGACCCCGGTGGCGACGACTTCGGGCGCGCTGCTCATGACGGCCGCCTCCTCACGCCGGGTAGCTCGGCGCGCCGGCGGCTTCCCACTGCTCGACGAACTCGAAGAACTCCGCGCCGAACGGATCGAGGCCCCGGACGGGCATCGAGCCGCGCACGATCGTCCAGTCGTTCGGTGCCAGGTCGATCGCGGCCTGCAGGTGGCGGGCGGCGGCGTCCTCCCTGCCGGTGCGGAACAGGTGCATCGCGAGCCGTCGCTCGGCGCGGGCGCGCTGGAGGTCGTCGCTCGGGTCGATCTGGCGCTTCGCGACCTCGGCCGGCTCGGCGGGGAGCTCACCGTCGCGCACCCAGCGCCGGAGCTCGTCGTGGTGGACCTCCGAGTCGATGTTCGTGAACTCGCGGAACTGGTCGTCGCCGGGCGCGATCGCGGGCGGGCGCACGATCGTGCCGTCCTCGTCGATCCACACCGTGGAGGGCACGTTGATCACGCCGTAGCGCTCCGCGATCACGTGGTTGCGATCGACGAGCACGGGGAGGCGGACCGGCTCCGCGGGATCCTCGAGCGCCCAGTGGCGCACCGCGTCGGGGTCCTCGTCGAGCGCGACGGAGATCACGACGACGTCGTCACCGAGCTCGTCCTGGAGCGCCTGCCACGACGGGATCTCCCAACGGCAGCCGCACCACGACGCCCACGTCGAGATGACGCGCTTCTTGCCGGCGAAGTCGTCGAGCGACACGTCGTTGCCGTGCACGTCGGGCAACGTGAACTCGGGCGCGCGCTGTTCGCCGACGACCTGGTCGATCACGTCGCGCGACTCGCCGAGCACGGCCACGCGCGGTTCCTCGACTTCGATCGCGAGTGCGCGGCGCAGGATCTCGGCGAACGCACGCAACGACACCGCGCCCTCGATCTCGAGGCCGGCGCGGTCACGGACCGGCACGCACACGTCGCCGCGGCAGAAGCCGCGGTCCTCGAGGTGCCAGCCGGTCGCCTCCTCGAAGCCCTCGGAGACGTACAGGTCACCGTCGAAGTCCATGTCGATGACGAGGACGCTTGACTCTTCCTCGCCGTCGATCAACGTCGCCTCGGCCACGATCATGGTCGCACCATAGGCTGCGGACGGTGAGCGCAGCCCCGACACGAAGAGCAGGGGCACTGCTCGTCCGCCACGGTCAGTCGACGTGGAACGCCGAGCAGCGGTGGCAGGGACAGGCCGATGCACCGCTCTCCGAGCTGGGGGAGCACCAGGCGATCGCGGCGACGCCCGCGGTCGCCACGCTCGCGCCCAGTCGCGTGCTCGCGTCCGATCTGTCGCGCGCACGGCGCACCGCGGAGCTGCTCGTGCCGCCGGGAGTCGTGGTCGAGGCCGATGCCGTGTGGCGCGAGCGTCGCGCCGGCGAGTGGGAGGGCCTGACGCGCGTCGAGATCGAGGAGCGCTACCCGGGCTGGCTCGACGGTTCCCGAGGCAGGCACAGCTGGCACGCGCACCGCCGTCCGCCGGGCTACGAGGACGACGACGAGCTGCTGGCACGCGCGCTGCCCGCGCTCGAGGCGCTGCTGCTCGACGCGGTCGACAGCATGACCGTGCTGATCGTGACGCACGGGGGCCTGATCGGGACGCTCGAGCGGCACCTGCACGCGCCCTGGGTCCGTGTGCCCAACCTCGGCGGGCGGTGGTTCCACGCCTCGGGGGACGGGCTGGCGCTGGGGGAGCGTGACGTGCTCGTGGATGCCGAGACCGTCACGGTGCCCGACCAGATCTGAGGGCTCCGGGCGGGCTGGACCAGCCACCTGGAACCAGGGGCACGGAACGGCCGGTACGATGGTCGGTTCCCAAATGCCGAACCTTCGATCCACGAGGCGTCCTTGACCGATCGTCATCCCGAGCTGGCGGCGGAGCAGCGCTACGTCGACGACGCCTACGGGCTCCTCGACGCCATGCGGGAGGCCGCCCGGAGGGTGGCCCGGGGCTACTCCGAGGTGGGTCGGGGCGGCACCCACCAGGCCCGGCTCGAGCGGGACGTGGCCGAGGACCTCACGCGCCGCCGGCTCGCCGCGCTCGACATCGGCGACCTGCCGCTCTGCTTCGGGCGGCTCGACCTGCGCAACGGGGACAGCAACGGCGAGGCGCCCCGCACCCACTACATCGGACGCATCTCCGTCACCGACGAGGAGAGCGATCCGGTCGTCGTCGACTGGCGCGCACCGGTCGCCGAGCCCTTCTACCGCGCGACCGCGATCGAGCCGATGGACGTCGTGCGCCGGCGTCACTTCCTCACCCGTCCCGGGGAGGGGCGCGTGATCGTCGGCCTCGACGACGAGGTCTTCGACAGCAACGCAGCCGACGAGGCGCACCTGTCGATCGTCGGCGAGGGCGCGCTGTTCGCCGCGCTCGAGCGTGCGCGCACGGGCCGGATGGGCGACATCGTCGCGACCATCCAGTCCGAGCAGGACGAGGCGATCCGCGCGTCGATCGCGGGTGTGCTCGTCGTCACCGGTGGTGCCGGCACCGGGAAGACGGCCGTCGCGCTGCACCGTGCCGCGTACCTGCTCTACACGTACCGACAGCGTCTCGGGAACCGCGGGGTGCTGCTCGTCGGGCCGAACACGATCTTCCTGCGCTACATCGACCAGGTGCTGCCGTCGCTCGGCGAGGAGGACGTGCAGCTCGCGACCGCCGCCGGCCTGAAGCCGCAGTACTCGGTGCGCGCCGACGACGTGCCCGAGGTCGCGGAGGTCAAGGGCGACGTGCGCATGGTCCAGGTGATCGAGAACGCACTGCGCGACCGCGAGCACCCGTTGGCCAAGGACATGGTCGTCGTCCTCGACGGTGAGGTGCTGCGGCTCCGTCGGCACACGTCCGAGCGCATCGTCGAGCGCGCCCGCCGCCGGCGCGGCGTGCACAACCAGAAGCGCATGAGCGTCGTGCGCGCGGTGGTCGAGCACCTCCGCGAGCAGTACCGGCACGCGCTCGGGGTCGCAGCGCCCCAGGACGCCGACTGGGACCGGGAGCTCGACGGCCGGATCCGCCGTCTGCCCGAGGTGCGGGCCGCGCTCGACCGCATGTGGCCAGTGCTCACCGGTGGCGAGCTCGTCCACGACCTCTTCTCGTTCCCGGCGCTCGTGCGCTCGGCAGCCGACGGCGTGCTCCCCGCCGACCAGCAGCTGCTCCTCGTCCGCGAGCGGTCGCCCAGCGTGCGCGACGTCGCGTGGACCGAGGCCGATCTCGCCCTCGTCGACGAGGCCGACGCGCTGCTGGGGCCGCCCGAGCTGGCGAAGCCGCGCAAGCGGCGGTCGCGTCGCGGTGTCGCCGACGACGCGGCGATCCGCACCGTCGCCGAGCTCGGGGTGGGGGGCATGGTCTCCGCCGCCGAGGTCGCACGCCGCTACGCGGGCGACAGCGGTGCCACCGGCGCCGACCCCGACGAGCCGCGGACGTTCGCGCACGTGGTCGTCGACGAGGCGCAGGACCTCTCGCCGATGCAGTGGCGGATGCTGGCCCGGCGCTGCCCGACAGGCTCGATGACCGTGGTCGGCGACTTCGGGCAGGCGAGCCGCGCCGGCGCGGCCCGCAGCTGGGAGGAGGCGCTCTCGCTGCTGCCCGACCGCAACCCGCCGCGGGTCGTGACCCTCACGGTCAACTACCGCACGCCGGCCGAGATCATGGACGTCGCCCACCGTCTCCTCGCCGCGGCCGCCCCGGACGTCCCGCCGACGCGCGCCGTCCGCGAGACGGGCGACCACCCGCGCTTCGAGCAGGTCCCCGCCGACGAGCTGGTCGACGCCGCGGTGTCCGCCGCTCGTGCCGCGGTCGCAGAGGACGGCACCGTCGCCGTGATCGCGCCGAGCGACCTCCACCCCGCGATCGTCGAGGGCCTCGCCGACGTCGGCGCGGTCGCCGACTCCGCCGACGCGCTCGACGCGCCCGTCGCCGTCCTCGACGCCCGGGCCGCCAAGGGCCTGGAGTTCGACCACGTCGTCGTCGTGGAGCCGGCGCGGCTCGTGACGCCCGACATCCGGGGGATCCGGCTCCTCTACGTCGTCATCACCCGCGCCACCCGGCGGCTCGTCGTCGTGCACGCCGAACCGCTGCCCGAGGCACTCGAGCCCGTGGATCGCAGCGCACCGGCCGGGTCACCCGTCGCGGCGTCGTAGCCTGCTCCGATGGCTGCCACCGACCTGACCGACGCCGACCGCACCGCCGCCGACGTCGCGTGGGACATCGAGCCGCTCGTCGACGGACGTGGTGACGCCGGCGTCGAAGCGCTGCTCGACGACGCGGAGCAGCGGGCCGACGCGATCGGCTCGTACCGGGAGCGCATCGGCTCCCTCGACGCCGGCGAGCTCGCGACGCTGATGCAGGAGCTGGCAACGATCGCCGAGGCGATCGGCAAGGCCGGCTCGTACGCCGGGCTGCGCTTCTCCACCGACACACAGGACCCCTCGCGGGGTGCGCTGCTCGCCCGCACCGAGGAGCGGGCGACCGCGATCTCCAACGAGCTGCTGTTCGTCGACCTCGAGTGGGCCGAGCTGACCGACGAGCAGGTCGCGCCGCTGCTCGCCGATCCGGCGCTCGACTTCTGCAAGCACCACCTCGAGGCGATGCGGCGCTACCGCCGGCACCTCCTGAGCGAGCCCGAGGAGCGCGTGCTCGCCGACAAGGCGACCACCGGCAAGAGCGCGTGGGCGCGCCTGTTCAGCGAGCTCACGTCGACGATCGAGGTCGACGTCGACGGCGAGGCCGTCAGCCTCGAGGAGGGGCTGTCGCGGATCCAGTCGCCCGACCGCGAGGTGCGGCGCACGACCGCCGAGGCCGTCACCGCAGCGCTCGAGCCGGGGCTGCGCACCCGCGCGTTCGTGTTCAACACGCTGCTCGCCGACAAGAACGTCGACGACCGGCTGCGCCACTACGACGGCTGGCTCGCGAGCCGCAACCTCGAGAACGAGGCGAGCGACGAGTCGGTGCAGGCGCTCGTCGACGCGGTCGTCAACCGGTACGACATCCCGCAGCGCTGGTACGCGCTGAAGGCGCAGCTGCTCGGCGTCGACCGGCTCGCCGACTACGACCGCATGGCCTCGATCGCCGAGTCCGAGGACGTCTTCGGGTGGGGCCACGCATGCGACGTCGTGCTCGACGCGTACTCGTCGTTCTCGCCCCGAGCTCGCCGAGATCGCACAGCAGTTCCTCGACGAGTCGTGGATCGACGCGCCGATGCGACCGGGCAAGCGGCCCGGCGCCTTCTGCGCGTACACGGTGCCGTCGCACCACCCGTACGTGCTGCTCAACTGGACGGCACGCCGGCGCGACGTGCTGACGCTCGCCCACGAGCTCGGCCACGGGCTGCACGCGTACCTCGCGCGCGAGCAGGGCGTGTTCCACCAGTCGACGCCGCTGACGCTCGCCGAGACGGCCTCGGTGTTCGGCGAGACGGTCACGTTCGGGCGCCTGCTGCAGGAGACCACCGATCCCGCGGCGCGTCTGGCGCTGCTCGCCGAGAGCCTCGAGGGCCAGATCGCCACCGTGTTCCGCCAGATCGCGATGAACCGCTTCGAGGACGCCGTCCACGTCGAGCGGCGCGAGCAGGGCGAGCTCTCGGTCGACCGCTTCGGTGAGCTGTGGGAGTCGACGCAGACCGACATGCTCGGCCCGACCGTCGAGCTCACCGAGGGCTACCGCACGTGGTGGTCGTACATCCCGCACTTCATCGCCACGCCCGGGTACGTGTACGCCTACGCGTACGGGCAGCTGCTCGCGCTCTCCGTGTACCGGCAGTACGAGGAGCGCGGCGCGGAGTTCGTGCCCTCGTACCTCGAGATGCTGTCGCGGGGCGGGTCGGAGAACCCCGAGGAGCTCGGGCGCGTCGTCGGCGTCGACCTGGAGGACCCGAGCTTCTGGGACGGTGGCCTCACCATCATCGAGGAGCAGCTCACCGCCGCCGAGCAGGCGGCCAAGGACGCGGGCCGGCTCTAGAGCGCCGCGAGCTCCTGCTCGAGCTGGTCGAGGCCCATGGGGCCGAGCTCGAGCGCACGGGAGTGGAAGCTCTTCAGGTCGAACGACGCACCGTGTCGGCGGCGCGCGTCGTCACGACCGCGCAGCCACACGCGCTCGCCGACCTTGTAGCAGATCGCCTGTCCCGGCCACCCGAGGTAGCGGTCGACCTCGCTGCGCATGAAGTCCTCGGGGAAGCGCGAGCGGTTGATCACGAAGTCGAGCGCGAGATCGGGCGTCCAGGTGTCGCCGGGGTGGAAGTCCTCGTCCTTGGGGATCGGCAGCTCGAGGTGCAGCCCGATGTCGACGACGACGCGCACCGCGCGCATGGCCTGCGCGCGCAGCATGCCGAGCTCGAACGCCGGGTCGTCGAGGTACCCGAGCTCGCCCATGAGGCGCTCCGCGTAGAGCGCCCATCCCTCGCCGTGCCCCGCGTTCCACGCCATCGTGCGCTGGAAGCGGTCGAGGCGATCGCGCCGGTACCGCATCATCCCGACCTGGAGGTGATGGCCCGGGACGGCCTCGTGGTAGCAGATCGACACCTCGCCCCAGAGCGGGAACTCCGTGCGCCCCTGCGTCGGGTACCACGTGCGGCCGGGACGGGAGAGGTCCTCGGACGGGCCGGTGTAGTACATCGCCGCCGCGCCACCCGGCGGGGCGATCATCGCCTCGCAGCGGCGCAACGGCTCCGGGATGTCGAAGTGCGTCCCGTCGAGGTCGGCGATCGTCGAGTCGATGAGGTCCTGCAGCCAGGCGCGTAAGCGGTCCTCGCCCTCGACCATGCGCGTCGGGTCGTGCTCGAGGTGGTCGATCACCTCCACCATCGATCGGCCGGGCAGGATGCGCTCGTTCACCTCGCCCATCGCGTGCTCGATGCGGTGCAGCTCGTCCCAGCCCCACTGGTAGGTCTCGAGCAGGTCGAGCTGCGTGCCGTTGAACGCCTGCGCCCAGAGCGCGTAGCGGTCGGCGCCGACCGCGTCGCGCTCGGTGGCGTGCGGCAGGTACTCCTCGACGAGGTAGCGACCGAACGACGCGTACGCGGCGGTCGCCAGACCCGCGGCATCTTCGAGCCGGAGCCGGAGCGCGTCGTTGCCGATGCCGGCGGCCTCGTACTCGTCGAGCAGGCTGCGGAAGTACGGTGCCCGCTCGTCCCCGACGTCGCCCCAGGTGTCGGCCTGCTGCGCGCACGCGACGACCTGCCGGCGCGCCGCTGTCAGACCCTCGGCCACGCCCTCGTTCAACCCGTCGCGCAGCGTGTCGAGCGTCTGCGGCACGGCCGCGGTGCGGGCGACGATCGTCTCCCAGTGCTCCTCGGTCTCGCGCGGCATGAGGTCGAAGCAGAGGCGGATCGCCGAGACCGGGCTGCCGATGACCCGTAGCGGGCGCAGCTCCTCGCCGGCCTCCTCGAGCCCGATGCCGGCCTCGAGGTAGCGGCGCAGCACCTCGGCGCCGACCCGCTCCGCGTCGGAGTCGGGCGTGATCGCGGCCAGCGAGCGCAGCGTCGCCCGCGCGTGCTCGCTCCGCTCGCCGATTCCGTCGGGGGAGTAGTCGGTGAGCTCGCCGTCGTGGCCCGGGATGCCCTCGAACGTCGCCTCGATCGGGTCGAGCGCCGCGGCGCGCTCGACGTAGCGGTCGGCGAGCTGGGCGACCGGACCGGTCGCTTCGCTCATGCGCCCGTCCCCGTCTTCACGTAGTCGCGGCACGGTTGGCCGCGCAGCGCCCCGCACTCGGGCAGCGGCGTGGTCACGTCGACGTCGCCGGGCACGTTGAGCACGAGCTTCGACGGATGCGCCGGTGAGTGCTCGATCGCGTTCTCCGTCGCGCCCGACGGGTCGAGCGCGTCGAACGCCCACCGCGGCCTGTTGCCGCCCGGCGGCTGCACGACCACCCGGATGCGCGAGTCGGCGCGGAAGACGTGCCCGAAGGGGAACAGGGGGACGCGCACCGGCACGAACTCGTCGCGCGGCAGCGGCGACTCGTCGTCGCTCGTGTACGTGGGGACAGGTGCCAGCGCGGTCGATGCGTCGTCATCGAGCGCGCGGTGGCTCGCCCGGAGCCATCCACTCTGCACGTAGGTCTCCTTGCCGTCGGGTCGGACCTCGGTGATCACGACCTCGAGGTCGGTGTCACGCGCCGACGAACGTACCCACAGGTCGGCGCTCGCCGGCCCGAGCACGACCGTGTCCTGCTCGAGCGGCGGGGTCGTGTAAGCGGCACCGTCGCCGTCGGGGAGCGGCCGCCAGTCGTAGTCGGGCTGCGCGTCGAAGAAGTCGTCGTCCTCGGAGGGATGGCTGGTTGCCGGGAGCGCGTCGGGGTCGTAGCGGAACTCGTCGACACCCCGCTTCGCCGGTTCCCGGGTCGTCAGGGTCCCGCCGTCGCCGAGGTACAGGCTGCGGGCCTCGGCGTCGGAGGGCGGCCACGAGTCGAACGACTGCTCGAACGACGAGACCGGTGCGCCGGGCGCCGGGCCGCCGGCGCCGTTGTCGAACAGCACGCGCACCTTCGGCTCCGCCTCGTACCTCGCCAGCGCGGCCGCGAAGTCGGTCTCGCCGGCGAAGCGGTCGGGGGGCAGCTCGAGCGGGACGCCCGAGAGCGCGATGTACCCGAGCGCGGCGGTGGCGCGCGCGTCGTCGGGGATCTTCGGGACCCGCTGGGCGACGTAGAAGTCGAGGAACTCGCCCCACCGCGTGACCACGTCGGGCCCGAACGGCTCCGAGTGGCCGCCGTTCGTCATCGTCACCTTGAGCGGCAGGTCGGGGGAGAAGTCGTCGATCATCGCCGGCCAGTAGCCGCCCGTCTCCTCGTCCTGCCACGCGCCGGCGAGGAACGTCGGGACCTGGATGTCACCGGCGAACTGCTCCGGCGCGACCGCGTCGAGCGCGGGCACGTACGTCGCGTCGGCTTCGATCTCCTCGAGCACGTCCGGCGTCTGGTGGCGCAGCGCCTGGTTCGCCTCGCACGTCGCGTCGCCTTCCTCGACGCGCTCGCGTGCCCAGCGCTGCCCGCCGTCGGGCGCGGGCTCGGCGTCCTCCTGGCGGTCCTCGGCCCACGGCACCGCGAACCCCGTGTTCAGGATCCCGCCGGGGTACAGGACGCCGCGGTACGTGTCGGAGATCGCCGACATCGGCGTGATGGCCGCGAGGTGCGGTGGCTGCGTCGCGGCGACGAACAGCTGGCTGATCCCCGAGTAGGAGATGCCGACCATGCCCGGCTTCCCGTGCAGCACCCACGGCTGCGCGGCGACGACCTCGACCGCGTCGTAGCCGTCGAGGCCCTGGAGCGGCTCGAAGTACTGCCACGCACCGCCCGAGCACCCGGTGCCGCGGATGTTGACGCCGACGGTCGCGTAGCCGAGCGTCTGCGCGAGCCGGGACCCGGCCTGCGTGCCGTCGGGGTTCGCCGGGTCGTAGCCCGAGTACTCGACGACCGTCGGGTACGGGCCCTCCTCCGGCGGCCCGGGGAGCGTGACGTTCACCGCGAGCTGCGTGCCGTCGCGCGTGGTGAGGTACTGGTACCCCGGCTGCAGCGTCTGCTGCGCGTAGAACGACGCCGGCGGGTGCTCGTCGGGTCGGAGCACGCGCAGCGTGTCGGACGTGAAGTCGCCGGCCTCCACCGTGTAGCCGCCGCCGGGCTCGACGCCGCGGAAGAGGAAGGCGCCCGACTCGTCGGCCGTGCCCCGGTCGACCACACGGCCGCCCTTCGAGAGCTTGATCGCCGTGCCGGGCTCGACGCCCGTCACGTACACCTGCTCGACGCTGCCGTGGGCGGCAGCCGTCTCCGGCGCCTGGACGTCATCCGACCCGTCGGGGGGAGGCCCGCTCTGGGCGCCGGCGACCGACGTGACCGTCGACGCGAGCGCGACGACGGCCAGCACGAGGAGGACGCGGCGCAAGACAGCCAACGTACCAACGCCTGCGTGCCACGATGTCGCGGTGACGACGCTCGAAGACGCACACGTCCTCATCACCGGCGGCTCGCAGGGCATCGGCCTCGCGACGGCGCAGCGAGTCCTCGATCGCGGGGGGCGGGTCTCGATCGTGGCGCGCGACGCCGAGAAGCTCGCGGTCGCAGAGGACGCGCTGGAGTCGCGGGTCGGCGATCCGACGCGCGTGTGCGCGCAGACGGCCGACGTCACCGACCGTGAGGGATTCGAGACCGCGCTCGGCCTGATCATGGCCCAGTTCGGTCCGGTCGACGTCCTGGTCGCCAACGCAGGTGGTGCGCGTCCCCGGCTGTTCGCCGACGCGCCCGTCGACGACTTCGAGCAGCAGATGACGCTCAACTACTTCGGCGCCCTGTGGCCGATCCGTGCCGTCGTGCCCTCGATGGTGCGAGCGCGGCCAGGGTCACCTCGTGCTCGTCTCGTCCGCCGCGGGGCTCATCGGCGTCGTCGGCTACGCCGCGTACGGCGCGGCCAAGTTCGCGGTGCGCGGGCTCGCCGAGGCGATCCGTCCCGAGCTCAAGCCGCACGGCATCGTCGTGAGCTGCGCGTACCCGCCCGACACCGACACGCCCGGACTCGCCGCCGAGGCCGCGACGAAGCCGGAGGCGACGCGCACGATCTCGGCGCTCGTCACGCCGCGGTCGGCGGAGACGGTCGCGCGCGACCTGGTCGAGGGCATCGAGCACGACCGCCTCGACATCACGAGTGACCGGCAGACCGCGCTCCTCCTGCGCACGGGTGGTGCCGGCGGGCTGATGAGCCCGGTCGTGCGGCGGATGATGGACAAGCACGTGCGCAAGGCGGGCGAATCGGACGAGTCGTAGGCGCGTCGGTAGCCTCGGGATCATGAGCGAAGCGACCGGCCCGACGCGGACGGAGACCGACAGCATCGGCGCCATCGAGGTGCCCGACGACCGCTACTGGGGCGCCCAGACGCAGCGGTCGCTGCACCACTTCTCGATCGGCAGCGACCACATGCCGTCGGCGGTCATCCGGGGCATGGCGATCCTGAAGAAGGCCGCCGCGCTGGTCAACCGCGATCTCGGCAAGATGAGCGACGCCGACGCGAAGCTCATCGAGCAGGCGGCCGACGAGATCCTCGACGGCCGCCTCGACGACCACTTCCCGCTCTACGTCTGGCAGACCGGCAGCGGCACCCAGACGAACATGAACGTCAACGAGGTCATCTCCAACCGGGCGATCGAGATCGCGGGCGGGGAGAAGGGGTCGAAGCAGCCGATCCACCCCAACGACCACGTCAACATGTCGCAGTCGTCGAACGACACGTTCCCGACCGCGATGCACATCGCCGCCGCCGAGGAGATCGTGCACCGGCTCGTGCCGTCCGTGCGCGCGCTGCGCGACGCGCTGCAGGCGAAGGCGGTCGAGTTCGACGACATCGTGAAGATCGGTCGCACGCACCTGCAGGACGCGGTGCCGCTCACCCTCGGCCAGGAGTTCTCGGGCTACGTGGCGCAGCTCGATGCCGACCTCGAGCGGCTCGACGCGACGCTGCCCGGGCTCTACGAGCTCGCGATCGGCGGGACCGCCGTCGGCACGGGGCTCAACACGCACCCCGACTTCGCCGACGCGGTCGCGGCCAAGATCGCCGAGCTGACCGGCCTGCCGTTCGTGTCGGCGCCCAACAAGTTCGCTGCGCTCGCGGCGCACGACGCGATCGTGTTCGCGAGCGGCGCGCTGAAGACGCTCGCCGTCTCGCTCATGAAGATCGCGAACGACATCCGCTGGCTCGCGTCGGGGCCGCGCGCCGGCCTGGGGGAGCTGACGTTGCCCGAGAACGAGCCGGGCTCGTCGATCATGCCGGGGAAGGTGAACCCGACGCAGAGCGAGGCCCTGACGATGGTCTGCGTGCAGGTGCTCGGGAACGACGCCGCAGTCGGCATCGCCGGCTCACAGGGGAACTTCGAGCTCAACGTCTTCAAGCCGGTGATGATCTTCAACCTGCTGCACTCGGTCGACCTCATGACCGACGCCTGCCGCAACTTCCGGGAGTTCGCCGTCGAGGGCGTCGAGGCCAACCGGGAGCAGATCGACGAGCACGTGCAGAACTCGCTCATGCTGGTCACCGCCCTCAGCGAGCACCTCGGCTACGACAACTCCGCGGCCATCGCCAAGCACGCCCACCACCACAAGCGGACGCTGAAGGAGTCGGCCGTCGAGCTCGGCCACCTCACCGCCGAGAAGTTCGACGAGCTGGTGCGCCCCGAGCGGATGACCAAGCCGGGGTAAGGGCGAAATGCCTGGTCGTCACGGGAATGACGACCGGCCGGATCGGGTTTCTGCAGGGTACGTAATGCTGTAATCAGCCCCGCAGTCCCTTTCCAGCAAAGGTGGAGCCCCATGGCCGACCCCGAGGCCACCCGCCAGCCCGCACCCCAGGGCGACCCCGTCGCGCTGCCCCTCCTGCCCCTGTCGACCGGGGTCGTGCTGCCCGGGATGGTCGTGACCCTCGCCCTCGAGACCGACGAGGCCCGCACCGCCGCCGAGGCCGCCACGGCCGATGACGGCGACGGGCTGCTCGTCCTCGTGCCGCGTGTCGACGGCCGCTACGCCCGTGTCGGCACGGTCGCCCGCGTCGAGAGCACGGGTGACTTGCCGAACGGCGTGCAGGCGCTCGTGCTGCGCGGTCTGCACCGTGCGGTGATCGGCACCGGTGTGCCGGGCACCCGCGTGGGCGTGTGGGTCGAGGCCGACGAGATCCGCGACTCCGCTCCCAGCGAGCGAGCGGTCGAGCTGGCGCGCGAGTACCGCGCCGTCGTCGGCGCGATCTCCGAGCGTCTGCGTGGCTCGCGTCTCACCGAGGCGCTCGCCGGCGTCACCGATCCCGGTGCGCTGGCCGACACCGCCGGCTGGTGGCCCGACCTCGCGATCGAGCGGAAGGTCGAGCTGCTGGAGACGGTCGACGTCGAAGCGCGGCTGACGCTCGCGCTCACGTGGGCGCGCGACGCGCTCGCGGAGCTGGAGCTCACCGAGAAGATCCGCACCGAGGTGTCCGACGGGATGGACAAGCAGCAGCGCGAGTTCCTGCTGCGCCGCCAGATGGATGCCATCCGCAAGGAGCTGGGCGAAGGCGACGACGACATCGTCGCCGAGTACCGCTCGAAGCTCGCCGAGCGCGAGCTGCCCGAGGCCGTCCACGAGGCGGTGACGCGCGAGCTCGACCGGCTCGAGCGCACCGGCGAGCAGAACCCCGAGCAGGGGTGGATCCGCACGTGGCTCGACACCGTGCTCGAGCTGCCGTGGGGCACGAGCTCCGACGACCAGCTCGACACCGGCGTGGCCCGGCGCGTGCTCGATGCCGACCACACCGGTCTCGAGGACGTCAAGGACCGCATCGTGGAGTTCCTGGCGGTGCGCAAGCTGCGTGCCGAGCGCGGGTTCGCCGACGGCGAGGACGCGAAGGCCCGCAAGGGCTCGGGCGCGATCCTGGCGCTCGTCGGTCCGCCGGGCGTCGGCAAGACGTCGCTCGGTGAGTCGGTCGCGCACGCGCTCGGACGCGAGTTCGCCCGCGTCTCGCTGGGTGGTGTGCGCGACGAGGCCGAGCTGCGCGGTCACCGGCGCACGTACGTCGGTGCCCGTCCCGGGCGCATCGTCCGCGCGCTGACCGAGGCCGGCACGATGAACCCCGTCATCCTCCTCGACGAGGTCGACAAGCTCGGCGCCGACTGGCGTGGGGATCCCTCGACGCGCGCTGCTCGAGGTCCTCGACCCGGCGCAGAACCACACGTTCCGCGACCACTACCTGGAGGTCGACCTCGACCTGTCGGACGTGCTGTTCCTGGCGACCGCCAACGTGGCCGACACGATCCCCGGCCCGCTGCTGGACCGGCTCGAGGTCATCCGCCTCGACGGCTACACCGAGGACGAGAAGGTCGCGATCGCCCGTGACCACCTGCTCGCGCGGCAGCTCGAGCGCAACGGGCTGCGGACCGACGACGTCGAGATCCCGGACGACGTCGTGCGGCTCGTGGTGACCGAGTACACACGCGAAGCGGGCGTCCGCAACCTCGAGCGCGAGCTCGGCAAGCTGCTCCGGAAGACCGCGGCGCGCCTGGTCGCCGACTCGAGCGCCCACTCGAGCGGGGGCTCGGCCGACACGCCGATCGTCATCGACGAGCCGGCCCTGCGCAGCGCGCTGGGTCGGGCCAAGGTCCAGCCCGAGACGATCCACCGCACCGGTGCCCCGGGCGTCGCGTCCGGCCTGGCCGTCACGGGCACGGGAGGCGACGTCCTCGTGATCGAGGCCTCGACGCTCGAGGCGACCGACGAGGTGAAGGACGGTGAGCTCACGCTGACCGGCCAGCTCGGCGACGTGATGAAGGAGTCGGCGCAGATCGCGCGGTCGTACGTGCGGTCGCACGCGGCGCAGCTGGGTCTCGACCCGACGGTGACGCGTCGCGGCGTGCACCTCCACGTACCCGCGGGTGCGATCCCGAAGGACGGGCCGTCGGCCGGCATCACGATGACCACCGCGCTCGCGAGCCTGCTCACGGGCCGTCCGGTCCGCGAGGAGGTCGGCATGACCGGCGAGGTCACGCTGCAGGGTCGCGTGCTGCCGATCGGTGGCGTGAAGCAGAAGGTGCTCGCCGCGCAGCGGGCGGGGCTCACCACGGTGATCCTGCCCGAGCGCAACGGGCCCGACCTCGACGACCTGCCCGAGAGCGTCCGCGAGTCGATGGAGTTCCACCTCGTCGACGACGTGGCCGACGTGCTCACGCTGGCGCTCGCCGACGCCGCGCCCGAGGTGACGGCGACGGCCGCCTGAGAACATCTCTTCGGGAGGCCTCGCGAGCTCGGCCTCCACCGGCTCCGGGCGGCGAAGCCGCCCTGCGCCTGCCGGTGACAGGATGACCGGGTGCTCCACGCACCCGGTCGTCTCGTCGCGGCGCTGGTGGCGAGCGCGACGCTGATCGTCGCCGTCGCGCCGGCCGCGTCGAGCGGCACCGACTTCTACGCGACGCCCGATCCGCTGCCCAAGGGCAAGCCGGGCACGCTCATCCGCTCCGAGCCGATCACCGCGCCCGCCGGCGCGAAGGCGTGGCGTGTCCTGTACAAGTCGAAGTCGGCGCGTGGTGACGACATCGCCGTGTCGGGCATCGTCGTCGCACCGGAAGGGAAGCCGCCCAAGGGCGGACGGCCCGTCGTGGCCTGGGCGCACGGCACCACCGGCATCGCGGACACGTGCACGCCGTCGCAGCGCGTCGGCGCCGCGACGGTCCTGCCGTACATCGAAGACCTGGTCGCCGCCGGATACGTCGTGGCCGCGACCGACTACGAGGGGCTGGGCACCGAAGGCGTGCACCCGTACCTCGTCGGTCCGAGCGAAGGCCACGGCGTGCTCGACGCGGTGCGGGCGACACGCGAGCTCGACGGTACGGGCGCCGGTCGCGACCTGGTCGTGTGGGGCCACTCGCAGGGTGGGCACGCCGCGCTGTTCGCCGGCGAGCTCGCGAAGAAGTACGCGCCCGAGCTCGACCTGCTCGGCGTCGTCGCCGGTGCGCCTGCCGCCGACGTCGAGACGATCGTCCCCGCGGCCTCGGGGTTCGCTCGCGCGGCCGGCTTCTACGTGCTCGCGGCGAAGGGGTTCGCGGCCGCCTACCCCGACGAGATCGACGTGACGACGCTGTTCACGCCCGAGGCCCTCGCCGCTGCCGCCGCGGCCGACGAGGCGTGCGTGGTGGACGTGATCCAGCGGTTCGCGACGTATCCCGGCGCCGTCACGCCACGCGACCTGCGCGCCGACCCGGTGCTGATGAAGCGGCTGCGCGAGAGCTCTGCCGGCAACCGCCCGGCCGGAGGCCCCGTGCTGGTCGTGCAGGGCACCGCGGACAACGTCGTGAGCAAGGCGTTCACCGACACGCTCGTGCCGAAGATGTGCGAGGAGGGCGACACCGTCGACTACCGCACGTACGAAGGTGCGGGGCACTCCGACGTGCTGATCCCGTCGAAGCCCGACGTCCTCGCGTGGATCTCCGACCGAGTGGCCGGCACCGCCCCCACCTCGAGCTGTCCGACTCCCTGAGGGTCAGCGGTCGAGCTCGTCCTTGTCGGAGTCCTCGTACCCGATGAGGGCGCCGGGGCCGACCGTGGCGAAGTCGAGCTGCTCGCCCTCGTCCAACGGGAAGTGGCAGGCGACGTAGTGGTTGGGCCCGATCTCGCGCACCTCGGGCTCCTCCTGCGCGCACTGCTCCTGCGCCTTCGGGCATCGGGTGCGGAACCGGCAGCCGGATGGGGGCTTGAGCGGTGAGGGGATCTCGCCGCCGAGCACCTTCTCCGGGTCGGGCTTCACGTTCGGGTCGGGCTCGGGGATCGCGGCCAGGAGCGCCGCGGTGTACGGGTGCGACGGGTGGTTGTAGATCGCGTCCGGGTCGCCGATCTCGCACGTCTTCCCGAGGTACATGACGACGATCCGGTCGCTCACGTTCTTCACGACGGCGAGGTCGTGCGCGATGAACACGAGCGTCAGCCCGTACTTTTTCCGCATGTCCTGGAGCAGGTTGATGATCTGCGCCTGCACTGACACGTCGAGCGCTGACACGGGTTCGTCGCAGATGATCAGCTTCGGCTCGGTCGCGAGCGCGCGGGCGATCGAGATGCGCTGGCACTGACCCCCGGAGAACTCGTGTGGCCGCCGACCCGCGTTGACCGGGTCGATGCCGACGGTCTCGAGCACCTCGTTGACCTTCGCCGTGCGCGACGCCTTGTCGCCGATCTTCCAGATGTCGAGCCCCTCGGACACGATGTCGCGGACACGCCGACGCGGGTTCAGCGACGAGATCGGGTCCTGGAAGATCATCTGCATCCGGGGACGCAGCTTGCGCAGGTTCTCACCCTTCAGCTCGGTGAGCTCGGTGCCGTCGAGGCGCACGCTGCCCGACACGGGCGGCGGGAGCTGCACGATCGCCCGACCCGTCGTCGACTTCCCGCAACCCGACTCGCCGACGAGCCCGATCGTCTCGCCTTCGAGGATGTCGAGGCTGATACCCGACACCGCGTGGACCTTCAAGCCGTCGCGCGCGGGAAACTCGACGACGAGCTCCTCGACGCGAAGGAGCGCATCTCCGTCGCGCAGGTGCGCGGTGCCGGTCCCGGCCACCTCAGCCTCCCTGTGCGAGCGCCGTCGCGGCGACGGTCTGCTCGCGCTTGTTGCGCTCGAACGCTTCCTTGCCCTCGGGTGTCCCGACGGGGAACCAGCACCGGTACTCATGCCCCGGTGTGGTCTCGACGAGCGGCGGCTCCTCCTCGAGGCAACGGTCCTGCACGTACGCGCACCGGGGGGCGAACTTGCAGCCCTTCGGCGGGTTGACGAGGTCGGGCGGCCGGCCGGGGATCGTCGCGAGTCGCGTATGCGTGGCGTCCCCGAGCTTCGGGATCGACGACAGCAGCGCCTCGGTGTAGGGCATCTTCATGTTGGCGAAGAGATCGGCGGTCGTCGCCTTCTCGACGATGCGGCCGGCGTACATCACCGCGATCTCGTCGGCACGTCCCGCGACGACGCCGAGGTCGTGCGTGATCAGCACCATCGCCATGAAGCGCTCGCGCTGCTGTGACGCCATCAGGTCGAGGACCTGGGCCTGCACGGTCACGTCGAGCGCGGTCGTCGGCTCGTCGGCGAAGAGCAGCTTCGGGCCACACGCCGAGCGCGACCGCGATGCACACGCGCTGGCGCATGCCGCCCGAGAGCTGGTGCGGGTACTCCTTCAGGCGCGCCGCGGGCTCGGGGATGCGCACCGATGCCAGCAGGTTCTCCGCGAGCTCCTTCGAGAAGTCCTTCGACACGTCGAGGTGCTGGCGGATCGACTCGCCGATCTGGTTCCCGATCTTCATGACCGGGTTCAGTGAGGTCATCGGGTCCTGGAAGATCATCGACATCTGTGCGCCCCAGAACTCGCGCATCTGCTTCGGCGAGAGGTCGATGAGCTCCTTGCCCTCGAAGAGGATCGAGCCGTCGCGCACGAGGCCACGCTTGGGCAGCAGCCCCATGACCGAGCGCGACAGGACCGTCTTGCCGCAGCCCGACTCGCCGACGACCCCGAGCGTCTTGCCGCGATCGAGCGTGAACGACACGCCGTCGACGGCGCGAACGAGGCCGCGGTCGGTCTGGAAGTGGGTCTTGATGTCGGTGACCCGGAGCATCGTGTTGTCGACGGGCGGCGCCGCCGGCGGTGGCGCCGCTTCGGTCGAGGTGTCGCTCACAGGCCGCCTTCCCGGACGTCGAAGCGGGACCGCACCACGTCGCCGAGGAAGTTCAGGCGCGAGCACGGTGAAGAAGATGAGGATCGAGGCCTCGAACACGATGTGCGGCGACTTGAAGAGGTTGCCGCGGTCGAGGGCGATGATGTTGCCCCACGACGGCGTCGGCGGGCGGACGCCGACACCGAGGATCGCGAGGGTCCCCTCGGCGACGATGGCGATCGCGATGCCGAGCAGCGAGATCGAGAACATGGCCGGCAGCACGTTCGGGAGCAGCTCGCGCCTCATGATCCGGCCGTTCTTGGCGCCCTGCGCGCGCGCGGCGAGCACGAAGTCGCGTTGCGGTCCAGCTGAGCGCGCTCGCTCGCGAGATGCGCCCGACGAGCGGGATGGACACGACGCCGATCGCGATGATCAGCACGAGCTCGGGCGGCATGCCGCCGCCTCTGGCGGCGTCGTCGGCGCTGCCCAGCAGGAACGCGGTGAGGGACAGCGCGAGGACGATCGCCGGGACCGACAGCATCACGTTGAAGATCCCGGTCAGGTACACGTCGAGGTCGCCCTTGCGGAAGCCGGCGAGGCCGCCGAGCACACCGCCGATGATCACGCCGAGGAGACCGGCGGCGTTGTCGTCGAGGTTCAGGACGACCGCGAAGAAGACGCCGCCGATGATGAGGCCGAAGATCGCGCCGACCAGCGCGCCGACGATGACCGCGCCGAGCTTGGTCTCCTTGCCGCCGAAGTAGCCGGCGAGCATGCCGAGGAAGCCGCCGATCACGAAGCCGACGATGATCGCGCCCGTCGCCACGAGCATCGACGTCCACGCGCCGAGCGCGAGGCGGGGATCATGTCGCGCCCGTTGCTGTCGCAGCCGAGCAGGAAGCCGGATGAGCCACCCTCGTCGGCGAGCGGGCCCTTGCGCGCGCACTGCCCGAAGCTCTCCTCGGCGTCTCCCCAGGTGAGGATGCCGGTCTTGGCGAGCACCGCGATCAGGATGATGAAGACCATCCAGGCGATCGCCATCCACGCGCCGAACCCCAGGTCGGGGCCCCGGTGGCGACCCTCACCGCCGGCCGCGACGGCACCGGCGTAGATCTCGGTGCTCTGACCGAGCAGCCCGCCTTCGACGGACTCCTCGACGAGTCGCTCGTCGACGGTCTCGATCTCGCCGACGAGTGCGGTCTCAGGCGGACGCTCGGGCACGGCGGATCCTCGGGTCGAGCACGGAGTACAGGAAGTCGACGAAGAAGTTGATGAGCACGAACAGGACGGCGATCACCACGACGTAGCTCTGCAGCTCGACGTACTCACGGGAGAAGATCGCCTGTCCGATCTTCTGGCCCATGCCGGGGATGCCGAAGATGACCTCGACGACGATCGCGCCGCCGATGAGCACGCCGACGTTGAGGCCGGCGACGGTGAGGAGCGTCAGGCTCGACGGCCGGAGCGCATGACGCCACAGGACGCGGCGGTTCGAGATGCCCTTCGCCTTGGCCATCGTGATGAAGTTCTCCTGCAGCGTCGCGATCATGTCGCTGCGCAGGAGGCGCATGTAGATGGCGATCTGCCCGACGGCCAACGTGATCGCGGGCAGGATCATGTAGCGGACGTGCTCCGCGAGGTCGGGGGAGCGGCTGGTGTCGAAGAGCGGATCGAGCCAGCCGGGCGCATAGCCCGACGTCGGTAACCATTTGAGCTCCGCGCCGATGAAGTACGACAGCAGGAGCGCGAGCACGAAGTTGGGGAGCGCGAGGAGCGCGAACCCGGTCGGTGTTGATCGCCCGGTCGCTCTTGGTGCCGACGCGATACGCGGCGAACACACCGAACGGGATCGCGAAGAGCAACGCGATGATCTGCGCGTAGATCATCAGCTGGAGCGAGATCGGGAGCGATTGCTCGACGAGCTCGCTCACCGGCCGGCCCGACGAGTACTGGTGCCCGAGGTCGCCCTGCGCGAGCCCGCTGACGTAGTCCCAGTACTGCTCGAAGAACCCGTTCTCGAGCCCGAGGTCCTCGCGGAGCTGGGCCTTCTGCTCGTCGGTCCCGAACGGGATGATCGCGTCGGTCGGGTCACCGGGGAGGAGACGGATCAACAGGAACGTGAAGAAGCTCACGACGATGAGCACCACGAGCAGCTGTACTGCCCGACGCGCAATCAGCTTGGCGAGCTCCATGCTCCGTCCCTGGTCCGTCTCCTACCGGTACCCCTTCGTTCTCGCTCCCCCTAGGACTTGCTCAGCCCGAGGACGGGGATGCGTCCGTACACGAACAGCGGCTTGCCCTGTCCGTCGGGCAGCTTCGGCAGCGTCAGCTTGACGTCGGGCAGGTAACCGATCGTCCAGTCCACGTACCAGGCTGGGACGATGTAGTTGTTCTCGGCCATTGTCTTGTTGAAGTCGGTGTAGGTCTTCTCGATCGCCGACTGCTCCGACTCGCCACGGCCCTGCTCGAGCAGGCTCTGCGTCTCGTCATTGTTGAAGTGGCTGAAGTTGATGAGATTCCCGGTGTTCGCGTTCGACCACCACGGGTAGTTGTCGACGTCGGAGCTGTTCGTGTAGCCGCCGTGCAGGTTGCGCCACAGCAGCACGTCGATGTCACCCGACAGCGCCTTGTTGATCAGCGTCGCCTGGTCGAACTGCGCGATCTCCGCCGAGATCCCGGCCTCCTCGAGCTGCTCCTTGAGCAGCTGCGCCTCGGCCGAGTTCTCCGGGTCGCTCGTGGTCCCCAGGATCACGTTGAAGCTGCCCGCGGCCGACTTGACGCTGTCGGCGAGCGCGGTCGCCTGCTTGATGTTGAACTTCGGGTAGCCCGCGTTCTTCAGGTAGCCCGGCGCGTCGACGTCCATCAGGCCGTTGGCGACGTCGAAGAGACCCTTGTTGCGGATCTGGTTGATCTCCTCACGGTCGAGCGCCTGGTGGAACGCCTTGCGCGCGTCGGGGTTGTCGAACGGCGCGTTGTCGGACAGCAGCACGTAGTAGCGGATCTCGCGAACGCCCGGCTTCTGCTCGAGGAGCTTCGCCGTGCTCTCACCGAACTGGCGCAGTGTGTCGATCTGCTGCGAGCTCGACGTGTGGATGATGTCGGACTGACCGCCCTGGAGCTGGTTCACGCGGACCGCGCCGTCGACCACGGGCACGAACGTGATCTGGTCGGCCTTCGGGAAGCCCTTCTGCCAGTAGTCCTCGTTCTTGACGACGACGGTCTTCTCGTTCTGCGCGTACTCCTCGAGCTTGAACGGTCCGGTGCCGATCATGTTCGTCGCGCACGCCTCACCCGAGTTGATCTGCTCGGGCGCCATGATCCCGAGGCGACCCGTCTGGTACAGGTACGCGGGGAAGTCGTACACCGGCGTGTTCAGCACGACCTTGACGGTTGCCGGGTCGACGACCTGTACGTCGGCGACGAACTTGAACACGACGGTGAGCAGCGGGCCGCTGTTGGGCGCGCCCTCGGCACCGCGTGCGGCGTCGAGGTTGAGCTTCACCGCGTTCGCGTCGAGCGCCTCACCGTTGTGGAACGTGATGCCGTCGCGCAGACCGATCGTCCACTCGGTGAATTCGGCGTTGGGCTCGATCGACTTCGCGAGGTATGGCACCGCCACACCCTCGGTGTTGGGCACGGCCAACGTGTCGTAGATCGCCGCGACGACCTGGATGCCGGAGATGGCGAGCTGCGCGCGGCTGATGCAGTAGTTGGTCGTCTCTGCCTCGAGCGCGAACGTCAGGTCACCGCCACCGCCGCCCTGGTGTCGGACGCGCGTCGATTCGGACGCACCGCTGCTCGTGACGAGCGTGAGCGAGAGCAGCCCCACGACGGCGACGGTCGCGCCCATGCGCGCCCACCGACGACGAGATGAGTGCCTGATGCCTTCGGCCACTGGTTCCCCCCGTGCCTCCCGGAGCGCCTCTCGCCCCGCGCTGTTCGCCGTACCCACCGGTAACCACCGCCGGGTCGGCGCTGGTGCCCGTGGTGGGGGTGTGACCCCCGTCACGACGGCGACACTCTAGAAGGCGCGGGAGACCTGTCAATCGCGGGTCGAGGAGGTGGGTCGAGGCGTGGGTCGAGGCGGGGGGTCGAGGCGTGGGTCGGGGGCTCGGGCGTCGGACGGCCCGCGCGTGCGCCCGGATGGGGCACGATGCGGGCAGTGGACACCGCGGTCGACGTCCTGCTGGTGCTGGCCGGGGTGCTGCTGATCCTGGCCGTCTACGACTCGGCGCTGCGGACGTTCGTGCTGCCCCGGGGCTCCAGCAACCCCTTGACCCGCATCGTGTTCCTCGTGCTGCGGTGGGTGTTCGACCGGCTCGCGAGCGAGTCGCGGACCTACGAGACCCGTGACCGGATCATGGCGCTGTACGCCCCGATCGGGCTGTTCGCGCTCGTCTTCTCGTGGATGGCGCTCGTCATCGGCGGGTTCACCCTCATCTACTACGCGCTCATCCGGGACACGTGGCACGACGCGTTCGAGCTGTCGGGGTCGTCGTTCTTCACGCTCGGGTTCGAGCTCCCGAGCGCCGGCGTGCCCGGCTACGTCGCGGTCTTCGCCGAGGCGGCGACCGGGCTGGCCATCCTCGCCCTGCTGATCGCGTACCTCCCGACGATCTACGCGGCGTTCTCACGACGCGAGCGGGAGGTCGCGCGGCTGGCCACGCTCGCGGGCACCCCGCCGAGCGGGGTCGAGCTGCTCATCCGGTATCACCGGATCAACTGGAACGACCACCTCCCCGACCTGTGGAAGGAGTGGGAGGCGTGGTTCGCCGAGCTCGGCGAGACCCACACGTCGCTGGCGGTCCTCACGTTCTTCCGCTCGCCGAGCGCGGATCGCTCCTGGCTCACCGCGGCCGGCGCGGTCCTCGACGCGGCGTCGCTCGCGCAGTCGACCTTGGCGATCCCGTGGTCGCCGCAGGCCGGGCTGTGCATCCGCAGCGGCACACTTGCGCTGCGCGACATCGCGTCGTACTACGACATCCCGGTCGACCCCGACCCCGCGCCCGACGCGCCGATCAGCATCGCCAAGCAGGAGTTCTTCCAGGCGTACGAGGAGCTCGGAGGCGCCGGTGCCCCGATCCGGCCCGACCGCGAGCGGTGCTGGCGTGACTTCGCCGGGTGGCGGGTCAACTACGACGCGGTGCTGCTCGGGCTGGCCTCGCTCACGATGGCGCCGTACGCGCCATGGTCGTCGGATCGCTCGTTGCGGGCTCGTCGGCCGCGGATCGTGCACTCCGTTCGTCGGAGCGGTCCGCGCTGAGCGTCCCGGGCACGGTCGTCGGGACGACCGCGCTCAGCCACCACTCGATGCCCGTCGTCGACGCGTGCTCCCACGTCGAGTGGAAGACGTCGAACGCGTGTGGGGCGCCGGCGAGCTCGACGTAGGTGACGTCGCCGCCGGCCTCGCGCAGGCGCGACGTGAACCGGCGCGCCTGCTCGACCGGCACCAGGTTGTCGACGGTCCCGTGCACGACGAGGAACGGCGTGTCGCGCAGCTCGCGCCCGTCGATGTGCGCCATCGGCGACGCGTCGACGTAGGACCCCGGGTCCTGGTCGGGCGTGACACCGAGGACGAGCGCGCCGACCCAGCCCGCGATCTTCCGACCCATCTTCGAGCGGAAGCCGGTGAACGCCTCGTCGAGGTCGTACGCGCCGTACATGGGGATCGCGGCCGTGACGGACGTGTCGACGTCGGCGAAGCCCGGCTGGTAGGTCGGGTCGTTCTGGGTGAGGGCCATCATCGCGGTGAGGTGGCCGCCGGCCGAGCCGCCGGTGACGACGACGCGGTTCGGGTCGCCGCCGTACTCGTGGATGTGCTCGCGGATCCAGGCGAGCGCGGCCTTGCAGTCGACGAGGTGGTCGGGCCACCGGCCGCGCGGGCTCAGGCGGTAGTTGGCGGCGACGCACACCCAGCCGGCGCGCGCGAAGTGGTTCATCAGCGGGCGGCCTTGCGTGTCCTTCGTGCCGATCGTCCACCCGCCGCCGTGGATCTGGAAGATCACCGGGCTCGGCGGCGTGCCGGGGACGCGCGCGCGGTACACGTCGAGCAGGTGACGCCGGCCCGCGCCGTCCGCGTAGCGAAGGTCCTTGGTGCGCTCGACGTCGGCGTCGCGCATCGAGAAGGGGAGCAGGAGCGATCGCGGACGGCGACGGCTCCGCGCGCGCGTCTGCACGCGCTCGGCGAGCACGCGGTCGAACTCGTGCGCGGCCTTGCGGGCGAGCAGCGCCTCGTAGGCCAACGCCGCCATCGCGACGACGACGAGCGCGAGGCCGACCCACCCGGCCCACGACGCCAGCCCACCGAGCGCCGCGAGCACCGCGGTCAGGACCGGCACGAGCGTGAGCCACCAGCCGGAGAGCCCCGCACCGAGGAACGACGCGAAGAACGCCGGGAACAGGATCACCCAGCTCCGGACCGGGATCAGCCCGGGCAGGGTCAGCAGGGCGACGAGGAGCCCGAAGACGAGCAGCACCACCGGCATGGGCACCCATTCTCTCTCACCGCCGCCCGGACCTCCGAGTGCGGGTTCCCCTAGTGGGGGATCCGGGGTGGGGGGTTGTTCCCGATTCCTGGAAGCGCCGATCGGCGGATGGTGCAGATGGTCCTCGAAAGGCGGGGACACCGAAGCAGGAGGCACAGGAATGCCGATCACGCAGGTGGACATCGAAGGTGCCGAGCAGCTGCTCGAGGACCTGTTGGGCGACGAGAGCAAGGCCGAGGACTACGCCAAGGACCCCGAGGGCTGGCTCACCGAGCACGGCTACTCGAGTGTGAACCCCCAGGCGGTGGCGCAGTGTGGCGCCGCGTACGGCGGGGGCTCCGCGGCAGCGTCCACGGGTGCGGCGAGCTCGGGCGTGGCGGGCGTGGTCGCCCACCTCGACCCGGTCGTCTACAACCACTACTACGAGGTGGACAACTCGATCACGAACAACATCGAGAACCACGGGAACCTGGACTTCAACCAGCAGGTCGGCGACGGGAACGTCAACGTCAACGACTCGACGGTCGAGGGTGACCTCCAGACCCAGACCGGCGACGGGATCCAGGTCAACGACTCGACGATCGACGACTCCAACCTCTCGAGCGGTGACGACAACCAGCAGGCGATCGACCAGTCGACGAACACCGAGGTCGACGTGGACGTGAGCCTCCCGGAGCCCGAAGAGGCCCCCGAGGAGCCTCCGGCGGAGCTGGACCCGATGGAGCTGTAGCAACGGAGCACAGCGACACCGGTACGAAAGCGGAAGGCCCCGGGTCATCACCATCCAGACGGCCCGGGGCCTTGCCGCGCTCGCCTCGAAGGACGGTCAGGACGCGGGAAAGATCCAGTCCTCGTTCGTGCCGGCGGGCGCGCCGCGCCGGATGAACCACTCCGTGCTGAACACGAGCCGGAAGTGCTCCTGCGGCATCGACAGGAAGAACGACGCCTCGTCGACCTGCGAGCGGTGCTCGATCAGCGCCTTGCGCTTCGTGTCGACGTACTCGGAGACGTCGACGCTCGTCGTGATGACCTCGGCCGGCATCCCCATCGTGAGCTCTTCGGGATCGCCGAGCTCCTCCCGCGCCACGGCACCGCTCTCCGGGTCGTCGGCGAGCTCGACCATGAAGCGCTTGATCTCGTCGCGGTTCATCGTCGCCTCGTAGACGCGCGCCGTGTCCGCGAGCTCGGCCGCGCGGATCCCGACCCGGTGCACCTGGACGTGGTCGGGGTGGTCGTAGCCGCCGTGGTCGTCGTAGATCGTCAGCACCTCGGCGTCCTCTTCCCGGAGGATCGCGGCGAGACGGCTGGCGGCCTCCTCCGGTGTCGGCCTGCCAGAACGATCCCTCGACGTCGTTCTCCGGCGTGCCGGCCATCCCGGAGTCGGTGTAGCCGAGGAACGCGACGCGGCTCGCGCCGAGCACGTTCGCAGCGGCCTCGGTCTCGGCGACGCGTCGCTCGGCAAGTGTCTCGCCGTCGCGCGAGGAAGCCGTCGTCGACCTCGCCGTTCTCGCCCTTGGTCGCGAAGACGAGCACGACCCGGTGGCCGCTCGGCCGCCACGCGGGCGATCGTGCCCCCCGTCTGGATCGTCTCGTCGTCGGGATGGGCGTGGAACGAGACGAGGGTCCGGGGCACGTCCAGATCGTCGCGCGCCCGGAATGGGCCCGTCGCGACGCCGCGCGGTTCCTGACGTGAGCGTCAGTCGATTCCGCGCTACTGTCCGCGCCGCAAGTGGGCCGTCGGGATCTGGGGGAGAGCCGATGCGCAAGATCTTCGGAGTCGTGACCGTCACCATGCTCGCCGTGGTGCTCGCCGGGATGACCCCGGCGAGTGCACAGGGGGGCGGTGACCGTCCGGGCGTCACGAAGACCGAGATCCGCGTCGGGGGATACGCCAGCCCGCCGAACGACACCCTCAACGTGTCGTACCCCGACGGGTTCGAAGGGGCCCAGGCCTACTTCGACAAGGTCAACAAGGAAGGCGGCGTCTTCGGCCGCAAGCTGAAGCTCGCCGAGAAGGCGAGCGACCAGGGTCAGGCGTCCACCGGCGCCACGACCGTCCGCTCGCTGGTCGAGGAGAAGAACGTCTTCGCGGTGCTCCCCGTGATGACGAACTCGTTCGTCCTCGGCTCCAAGTACCTGGCCGACAACAACGTGCCCGCCTTCGGGATCAACGTCGAGCCCGCCTGGTGCGGCACCGCCGACGAGCAGTCCGTGGTCGAGCAGGCCGAGATCAGCGGCGACCCCTCCCTGCAGTGCCCGCGCAAGAACCTGTTCGGCGAGAAGGGCTCGTACCTCTGCTTCGAGTGCCCGGGCATCGGGCCGTCGTACGTCGCGCAGCAGAGGGGCGCCGAGAACATCGCCGTGTTCGGCTACACCCACATCTCCTCGAGCAAGTGCGTCGAGGGGTTGAAGGAAGGGTTCGCCAACTACGGGCAGAACGTCGCGCACGAGAACTCCGCGCTCGAGTTCGGCTTCAGCGTCAGTGAGGTCGCGGCCGACGTCCAAGCGATGAAGGACAAGAACGTCGACATGGTCGTGACGTGCATGGAGTTCGGCGGCGGCTTCAAGATCGCGCAGGCCCTGAAGCAGGCCGGCGTCGAGGACGTCACGTTCTACGCACCCGAGGGCTACAAGCAGTCCACGCTCGACAAGTACGGCGACCAGCTCAACGGCTGGATCTTCCGCCTCGGCTTCTCCCCGTGGCAGGGCAAGAACCAGGCCAAGGGCACCAAGGAGTTCCTCGCCGCGATGAAGGCCCGTGACATCGAGCCGAGCGAGCACTCGCAGGCCGGCTGGATCAACGCCGCGCTGCTCGTCGAGGGCATCAAGGCGGCCGGGCCCGACTTCACGCAGCAGTCGGTCATCGACGCGATCAACACCGACATCACCGACTTCACGGCCGACGGGATCCTGCCGCCGATCGACTGGTCGGCGAACGGGCACGGTCCGGGCCACGAGGCGTGCGACGCGTACGCCGAGGCGGTCGACGGGGAGTTCAAGCCGATCTACGGCAAGAAGGGACAGCCGTTCGTCTGCTTCCCGGTCAACCCGCGGGCGCCGACGCTCGACGAGCCGTACTACCAGCCGCTGAAGGACGGGGAGACCGTTCCGACGGTTGCTCCTTGACGGCGCAGCGAGCGCGTGTAGGCACGAGGAACGGAAAGTGGATCAGGCGCGCTCGTGAACCAGCTCGCTGAATGGCTCATCCAGGGCATCCCCATCGGGTGCATCTACGGGCTGGTCGCGGTCGGCCTCGTCCTCACGTACAAGACGTCGGGCGTCTTCAACCTGGCGTTCAGCGGGCAGGCGTTCTTCTCGGCGTGGTTCTTCTACGACCGCGTCGAGAACCACGAGTGGCCGCTGTGGCTCGGCTTCGTCGTCACGGTCTTCGTGGTGTCGCCGCTGGTCGGGCTGCTGCTCGACCGTTGCCTGTTCCGCTACATGCGCACGGCGTCGTGGCAGGTGAAGCTCGTCAGCGCGCTCGGCTTGCTGATCGCGATCCCCGAGATCGTCAAGGCGATCTACAGCCCGGTGCCGGCACCGTTCCCGCCGAGCGTCGCGCCGCTGATCGGCATCGACCGGTTCGAGGTGTTCGAGATCGGCGACTACACGATCGGCGCGAACGCGCTGACCATCGTGATCTGCACGGTGGTCGCGGTCGTGATCCTCGGCGTCATCTTCCGCTTCACGCCGATCGGGCTGCAGATGCGCGCGGTCGTGGAGAGCCCGCGCATGGTGGAGCTCGCCGGCGTCGACGCCGACCGCGTCGGCGCGTTCGCGTGGATGCTGTCGAGCACGATCGCCGGGCTGGCCGGCGTCCTGCTCGCACCTGAGTACACCGAGGTCAACGGGACGATCTACCAGCTCCTGATCGTGGCGGCGATCGCCGCGGCCGCGTGCGGTCGGTTCGTCAACATCCCGATGACCCTGATCGGCGCGATCCTCATCGGCGTCGGGGCCCACGCGCTGCCCGACATCGTCGGCGGCACCAACATCGCCGACGACCTGCAGCCGACGTTCCCGTTCCTCATCCTGTTCCTCCTCCTCGTCTTCTGGCCGAAGCTCCGAGAGGGGAAGGCGGCCACCGACCCGCTCGCCGGCGTGGATCCACCACCACCGGCGATGGCGCACGAGTACAAGGACGAGACGCTTCGCAAGACCACGAAGATCCTCTTCCCGGTCTTCGTCCTCGGCTTCCTGATCGTCATGAACACCCTCGTGAGCTCGATCTGGGTCGACCGGCTCACGTACACGTTCGTGCTCGCGACGATCTTCCTGTCGATCACGATCTTCACCGGGCTCGGTGGCCAGATCTCGCTCGCGCAGGCGACGTTCGCGTCGGTCGGCGCGTTCACGCTCGCGAACCTCGCGCGCGACGCGGGCGTGCCGGTGCTCTGGGGCCTCATCATCGGCGCCGTGCTCGCGGCTGCGATCGGCGGGCTCTTCGTGCTGCTGATCGACGCGCTGCCCGCGCTGATCGGGCGATTGCGGGGTCGACCACCCGTGAGGCTCTCGGGCCTCTACCTCTCGCTCGCCACGCTCGCGTTCGCGCTGATGGCCGACAAGACGATCTTCCGGCGCGAAGGCATCATCGGTGGCGCGTCGGGCATCGAGGTCTCGCGTCCTGACTGGCTCCAGGGCGACCACGCCTGGTTCATGTTCGTGTTCGGCGTGTTCGCGCTCATCGGGTTCATGGTGATCCTGATCCGTAAGGGCACCACCGGACGCCTGCTCGCGGCGCTCCGCGGCAGCGACCCGGCCGCGGCATCGGTCGGCATCAACGGGATGGCCCTGCGGATCACGCTGTTCGCGCTCGCGGCCGGTGTCGCCGGGCTGGGCGGCGGGCTGCTCACGCTGCACTTCCAGAACGCGACGCCCAACGAGACCATCTCGATCCTCGGCATCGTCTGGGTCGTGCTCGTCGTCACCATCGGCGCGCGGACGGTGGACGGCGCGGCGAACGCGGCGATCAGCTTCGTCGTGTTCGCATGGCTGCTCGGTGAGCTGGGCTTCCGCCCCGAGTTCGCCGTCGTGTTCTTCGGCCTCGGTGCGATCACGTACGCGCGGCACCCGGAGGGCATCGTCGAGTTCCAGACCCGCAAGAGCATCCTGGCGCAGATGCGACGAGCGCGCCCTGCAACGCGCGCGCCGCCGCGATGAAGCAGCAGGGCAAGCTGCCGGCCGAGTACCGGCCGGTGTGGCAGGTCGTGCTCCCGATCATCGCGGGGCCCGCGCTCTACTTCCTCTACATCCTCGTCCGCAGCCCCATCCAGGGGCACTGGGTCGCCGTGCACAGCGCGACGCTGCTGTGCTTCATCGTCCCGAGCCTGCTGTTCGCGCTGTACTGGATCTTCCGCACCGACGCGGTGCTGCGCCGCGACGGCGGCGTGCCGAACGGGCTCTGGCTCCTGGTCGGGGGCGGCGTCGTCGGCGCGCTCCTCGGTGTGCTCTTCAACGACCAGGGCTGGCCGCTGCACGGCAGCCTGCTCGACTGCGTGCTCGTCGGGATCCCGGGAGGCATCGCGGGCGTCGCGTTCTTCCTGCTGCCGAGCCATGTCAGCCGCATCGCACACGGGCGCGGGTGGCTCGCCTCGCCGATCTCGTGGCGCGAGGGCCGCGCGCCGTTCGGGTTCCTCCTCGCCGGTGCGCTGCTGTTCCAGCGCACGACGCTCACCGGCGCGACGGAGGGCAACATCTTCGAGCAGGGCACGGCGCCCGCCGGCTGGCCGGTGTTCTTCCTGGTGTCCGCCTTCGTGATCGTGTGGACGCAGTGGGCCGCGGGCGTCCAGGGCGCGTGCAACGAGCTCGCCATCGGCGGTGAGGCCTACGAGCCACCCGAAGAGGCGACGTTCGCGATGCGCCAGGACGTGCCCGTCGCGGCGCCCGCGCCGGCCGGGGGTGGCACATGACCGACGTCGCGAGCCGGCCCGAGCCGCCGGCAGCGTGGGCCGGCGCGAAGCTCCTCGAGGCGTCGGGGATCACGAAGCGCTTCTCGGGCATCACCGCGCTCAGCGGCGTCGACCTCGATGTCGCGCACGGCGAGATGGTCGGGCTCATCGGTCCGAACGGCGCGGGGAAGACGACGCTCTTCAACTGCCTGCTCGGCATGCTGCGCCCGGAGCAGGGAACCATCGTGTTCGACGGTCAGGAGATCAGCGGGCTGCCCGTCTACAAGCGGGCACGTCTCGGGTTCGGGCGCACGTTCCAACGGCTCGAGCTCTTCGCGGGCACGACCGTCCGCGACCACTTCCTGGTCGCAGAGCGGCAGCGCAACAAGTCGGGCCATCTGTGGAAGGACCTCCTCAACCGGTCCAACCCGACGCGCGACGAGATGGCCAAGGTCGACGCGATGCTCGAGCTGCTCGGGCTCCAGCGCGAGGCCGATCGTCCGGTCGAGATGCTCAGCCTGGGTCGCGGTCGCCTCGTCGAGCTCGGCCGCGCGCTCATGACGCAGCCGAAGCTGCTGCTCCTCGACGAGCCGTCCTCCGGACTCGACGTCAAGGAGACCGCGGCGCTCGCGGAGCGACTCGCCACGGTGCAGGAGCAGCACGAGTTCGCGGTGCTCCTCGTCGAGCACGACGTCGAGATGGTGCAGAGCCTCGTCACCCGGCTCTACGTGCTCGACTTCGGCACGACGCATCGCGGCCGGACCGACCGACGACGTGCTGAGCGACGCCGAAGGTCCGCAAGGCCTACCTCGGGGACATCGTGTGAGCACCACGGCCGCATCCGCGTCGACGCCCGCGTCCAAGCCGCGGCGGGCCGCTCCTCGAGATGCGCGACGTCGAGGCGAGCTACGGACCGTTCCGCTCGCTGTTCGGCGTGTCGCTGGCAGTCCGCGAGCGGTCGGTCACGGCGCTGCTCGGTTCGAACGGCTCGGGCAAGACGACGGTCGTGCGCGTGTGCTGCGGCCTGCTCAAGCCGACGAGCGGCCATCTGATCTACGAGGGCCGCGACATCACGGGCATGCGCGCCTACAAGATGGCGCGGATCGGCATCGTGCACGCGCCCGAGGGCCGCTCGGTCTTCTCGTCGCTCACGGTCGAGGAGAACCTGTCGCTCACGTTCCGACAGGTGTTCGGGCGGACGGGGTGGCGCCGCGCGATGAAGGCCGCGTACGAGCGCTTCCCACGCCTGGGTGAGCGGCGCAAGCAGGTGGCGGGCACGCTCTCGGGTGGTGAGCAGCGCATGCTGTCGCTCGCCCGGGTGCTCGTGCACGAGCCGAAGATCCTCATCACCGACGAGCTGTCGCTCGGCCTCGCGCCGGTGATCATCGACGAGGTCTACGAGACGCTCTCGACGATCCGCGACGCGGGCACGTCGCTGCTCATCATCGAGCAGCACGTGCACCAGGCGCTGACGCTGGCCGACGACGTGGTCGTCGTCTCGAAAGGCCGCGTCACGCTCTCGGGCCCGGTCGCCGATCTCGGCGACATCACCGAGCGGCTGCTGCCCGCGGTGCATGGCGAGACGCCCCCCGGCAACGGCGCGGGCTGAGCCGAGGCTCGCCCGGACGCGAACGGGGCCGCCCCGAAGGGCGGCCCCGCTGCTCGTCCTGTGCTTGCTCGGACTGGTGGTGCGACTAGGCGGACGTGAGGTCGGCCGGCTGGCCCTCGAGGAGGATCTCGGCGCACGGGCCGCTCTCGAGGATGTCCGGGCTGCCGAGCGCCTGCGTGTCGCAGAGCGTCTTGCCCGAGACCTTCCAGACCCCGTCGGAGATCACCGCGTCGCCGGGAGGCGCGAGGTCGGCGAGCGGCTCACCGTTGATCACCAGGTCGAAGTCGACGTCGGCACCCTTCTTGCTGGTGCACTTCACCTTGTTGACCGCCACCGACGTCGTCGCGGCCTGACCCGCGTTCGCGGCCGAGCTGGCCTCGAACTGCGCCTGGAACGCCGGGCTGACCTCGCTGCCGCTGCAGGTACTGGATGTAGGGCTCCTTGTCGGTCTTCGCGTCCGGGTACTTCGCCCCGTCCAGGAAGTGCGTGTAGGCCAGCTTGACCTGCTTGATGGCCTTCTTCTTGGTGTCCCCGCCGCACTTGGCGGCCTTCGGCGGGTCGGTCTGAGCCCCCGCGACGGTCATGGAGGAGCCGATCACGAGCGAGCTCGCGGCCAGGACCCCCATGAGCCCGACGATCATCCGTCGACGCATGTTCCCCCCTTGGTCGTGTAGAGCTGCGCGCTCGCGCGGCTCGGCCCACCTGACGTAGGTGTCAGGAACGTAGCACCGCCCGCCTCGGGGCGGCAGGCGGCCCGAGCGCGTCGGCGCGTCAGCGCACCGGCTCGCGGGCGCCGTGCACCGCCGCCTGGGTGACGGAGGCCAGCACGTCGAGCATCTCCGCCGCGCTCGACATGCAGCTGTCGGGACTGCACGTAGTACGTCGTCCGCTCGATCATCGAGACGAGGATGAACGCCGCGGCACCCGGGTCGAGGCGGGGGTCGAGCCCCGGGTCGGCCACGCGCAGCCGTGTCGCGAGCTGACGGGAGAACTCGGTCACGAGGTCGCGGGCCGTGCGCCCCAGGTCGCTGTCGGTGATCTCGGCCTCGGTCCAGGTCTTGAGGAAGCGGCCGTGCCGCTCGTACAGCGCGTGGAACCGGTCGAGCCAGTCGCGGAAGTCGGGCTCGTCGTCGCGACCGAGTGTCGGGAGCTGCTTGGCGAGCGCGACCATCTCGGCCGCGATGCCCTCGGCGATCGCCCGGAACAGGTCCTGCTTCGACGAGAAGTACAGGTAGAACGTGCCGTGGGAGACCTCGGCAGCCTTCACGATGTCGTCGACCCGGGCCGTGTGGTACCCGCGGTCGGCGAAGACGACGGCGCCGGCGTCGTGGATCCGGGCCAGCGTCCGCTGGCCCCGGGCCCGCAGCTCCCGGCCACGCGTCGGCGCGCCCCCGTTCGTGGCCGCTCCGGTCATGGGGCGGAAGGCTAGGAGTCATCTGACAGTCGTGTCACCTTTCCGCGGCGCCTTGCTACGCTCCGCCGCCATGACGACTGCCACCGCCCCCAGCTACGACAGCCTGAACGTCGGCGACGAGGCACCCCCGCTCGTCGTCGAGGACCTCTCGCGGACGCACTTCGTGCGCTACGCCGGGGCCTCGGGCGACTTCAACCCGATGCACCACGACGACACGATCGCCACGAAGGTCGGCAACCCGTCCGTCTTCGGTCACGGCATGCTCACCGCCGGCCTCATGGCCCGCGTGGTGAAGGACTGGTTCGGCCCGGAGGCGCTGCGCCGCTTCCAGGTGCGCTTCTCCAAGCAGGTCTGGCCCGGCGACACGATCACGTTCAGCGCCGCGGTCACCGGCAAGCGCGACGAGGGCGGCGAGCACCTCGTCGACCTGGAGACGAAGGCCACCAACCAGGACGGCGTCGAGGTGCTCACGGGCACCGCGACCGCCGTGTGCGCCTGATGGGGCTGCTCGACGGGAAGGTCGCCGTCGTCACCGGCTCGGGTCGTGGCATCGGCAAGGAGTTCGCGCTCTGCATGGCGAGCGAGGGCGCGAAGGTCGTGATCAACGACGTCGGCGTCTCGCTCGACGGTCAGGGCACCGACGAGGACCCGGCCGCGCAGGTCTGCGCCGAGATCGAGAAGCTCGGCTCGAAGGCCGTGCCCAACTACGACTCGGTCACCGACTTCGACGGCGCCGAGCGGATCGTGCAGACCGCCGTCGACGCGTTCGGGAAGATCGACATCCTCGTCAACAACGCGGGCATCGTCCGCGACCGCACGCTCGTGAAGATGAGCGAGGACGACTTCGACGCCGTCGTCGCGGTGCACATGAAGGGCTCGTTCAACTGCGCCCGGCACGCCGCGCCGCTGATGAAGGAGGCCGGGTACGGCCGCATCATCAACGTCACGTCGTCGGCCGGCATCCGGGGCAACTTCGGCCAGACCAACTACGGGTCGGCGAAGGCGGCGCTGATGGGCATGACGTTCATCTGGGCGCTCGAGCTCGGCCGGAGCGGCATCACCGTCAACGCCGTGGCGCCCGCGGGCGCGACGCGGATGACGGCGGCGCTGTTCGAGCGGTCGGGGGAGGCGCCTCCGCCGGAGGCCGACCCGTCGTTGAACGCACCGTTGGTCGCGTTCCTCGCGTCGGAGCGCGCGTCGCACGTGAACGGCCAGATCCTGGGTCGCACCGACTTCGCCTACACGATCTTCCAGCACCCGAAGCAGGTCGCGTTCATGTGGCGCGACGGCGGGTGGACGCCCGACGCGGTCGCGGAGCACTTCGACCAGGTCCTGGGCCAGCACCTGCAGCACGTCGGCATGGTGATGCCGTCGGGCATGGAGTACTCGGGCGACAAGAAGTAGCCCGCGGTGCCCCGCCGCTACCGGCTCGGCGTCGTCGACGTCACGTTCTGGTCCGACCCGGCGGAGGAGCGCGACACGCACGCGCGCGACCTGGGCTTCGAGCACATCGACGTGCTCGGTCGACGTCGATCCCGCGTCGCTCGTGCTCCCGGTGGGGTGCCCCACGGCGTTCCCGAAGCCGCAACCGGGCTGGTGCTCGACGCCGGCGCCACGCGACGAGCCCGGCATGTGGGAACGAGCGGTGCGCTGGTGGCAACGATCGCCGGGAGCGCTGATGGAGCCCTGGGCCGGCGCGGTCGTGAACTCCATCGAGACGGTCCACGCGATGCAGGGCGAGGTGCCCGGGCTCCGCCTGCTCGTCGACACCGGGCACGTGGCCGACTGGGGTGGCGACCCGCTCGAGATGCTCGAGCACGCCGACCACGTGCAGCTGCGCCAGGGATGTCTCGGGTCCACGCAGGTGCACGTCGACGACCCGCGCGGCGTCGTCGACTTCACCGCCGTGCTCCGACGGCTCGACGAGCTCGACTACCAGGGGTCGTTGTCGATCGAGTACTTCGACCTGCCCGAGCAGGGCTGGCCGCTCGACGACCCGATCGCGTGGGCCGTCGACCTCCGCGCGCACGTCCTGTCGTTGATGGAGTGAGCTAGCCCCCCACCGCGTTGGAACACTCATCCGCCTGAGAGCCGGACAGCCGTGCCAACGCGCAAGGGGTCGTCGGCATCCCTCCCGAAGTTGGAACGACTATCAGCCCCGCGGCCCGATGTGGGTTCCGACGCGTTCTACGGAACAGGGACCGGGATGGTGTGTCCGCTGGTCCGTGACGACTGATGAGGTCCTGGCTGATCTTGGCGCGCGGCGGCACGGCGTCATCACCACAGTGGATGCCCGATCTCGGGGGGTGTCGACGGATCAGCTCTACACGCGGGTGCGGCAAGGCCGTCTGCGCCGGGTCCATCGCGGTGTCTTCGTGATCGCCGGTTCACCGGACACGTGGGAGCGGCGGATCGCTGCTGCAGTGCTCGGCGCGGGAGAGGGTTCGCTTGCGTCACACTCGACGGCCGCGGCATTGCTCCAACTCAATGAAGCTCCTTTCGAGCGTGTCGAGGTGACGGTGCCGCGCCACCGGCTTCCTCGCCTCGATCGCGTGCTGGTCCACCGGTCGATCTGTCTCGAAGCCGACGATCATGCGGCGACTCGGTCGATACCGGTGACGTCCGCCGCGCGGACGATCGTCGACCTCACCGCCGTGCGAGGAATCGGCTGGATCGCCCGCGCGATGGACGACGCCATGCGGCGCAACCTCGCCCTGCTGCCTGAGCTTCGCGAGTGCTCCAACCGCCTCCGCGGTGCGCCTGGCCGCCGGCCGAGTGTCGTCCGGATGCTCGTCGACGAGCGGTGGGAGTACTGGTGGTGGCAGGACCGAAAGTGGTCTCGAGCGGATCGTTCTCCGAGTGCTCCTCGACGCGGGCGTCCCGGAGCCGGTGCCCCAGCACGAGATCGTCGTCGAGGGTCATCGCTATCGCCTCGACTTTGCCTGGCCTGAGGCCAAGGTCGCCCTCGAGGTCGACGGCTTCACCGCTCACTCGCCGTACGGACGGTTCCACGACGATCGTCGTCGAGACCTCCGCCTCCGCCGAGCTGAGTGGGCCGTCCTGCACGTGACGGGCGAGACGCCACCCGACGAAATCGTCGGCTCCGTCCTCGACGCGTTGGCACGTTCATCGGCCTGACGTCCAGACAGCTGTTCCAACGGCGCGGAGGTGCAGAAACGGAGTTCACGGGCATGCCGTCTGGTGGCGGACAGCCGCCACCGCTACTTCCACCCGAGCCGCCAGCACCGCGCGAGTTCTCGCGGATCGACCTGGTCGCATGGCGCTCGACAACGCTGATCGCTGGCCTGGTCGCGCAATCGGTCCTCTGGACCTACATCTTTCTGACGATCGGCATGCCCGGAGCATTCGAGGACCCACGGAACCGCGGCATCGGTGATGCGATCACGTTCGACGTGCCTGCCGCGTCGCTGGCGATTCTCGTTTGGTCGAGCAGCATGGTGCCGTGGACGCCGCGGAGGGTACGTGTGCTCCTTGCGGGTATCGGTGGCGCGCTCCTGATCATCACGGCTGTGCTTGCAATCATTTGGTCACGACTTCGAAACATCGTGGTGAGCTGGTCATATCACGAGATCACCTCCGCACCCCCGGTGTAGGAACAGTTGTCGGGCTCTCGGCCGGATGAACGTTCCAACGGCGGAATGCAGAGGCGAGCGGCCCGCTAGCCCCGGCGGACCTTGTCGAGGTAGTGCAGCAGTCGGCTCGCGGCGCGCTCGATCTCCTCGTGCTCCCACTCCGCGGCCCGGTACTGGCACGCGATCAGGCCCATGCGGTGGACGCGCCGGAGGTCGCCGTAGACGAACGCGTAGCGGCGCTTCGACTCGTCGCCCGCACCCTTGGTGAGCGCGAGGTGCCACGCGCCGTACTCCTTCCACGAGTGGTGCTCGAGGAACGCGTTCTCGTCGTCGGCCCGCGGCTGGGCGACGCTCCAGTCGCTCCGGACGACGTACTGGCCTGCGTCGATCAGCTTCTTCGCGTGCGTGACGGCGCGACGGTTGACGCTGTACTTGGGCATGCCGGAACCGTTCCCGGTCGCGCCACGGCTCGAACATGGCGAGCCCTCGGGTGACTCGTCCATACTGCGCCTCGTGACCGACACGGCACCGCGGATCCTGAACATGTGGGGGAGCAACGTCGCGGAGAAGATCGCCGCGGCCGCGCCCGACGTCGAGATCATCGACGTGCCGCGCGCCGACGAGTACGAGTCGCCACCGCAGGGCGACGCGATGTTCGCGATGTGGTTCGAGCACCCGATCTTCGACGAGCTGTCCGCGACGGGGATCGAGTGGATGCACCTCCCGGGCACGGGCGTCGACGGGTTCCCGCGGCACGTCTTCGAGGGGCGCACGGTCACGTGCTCGCGAGGGGTGTCGCGCGATCCCGATCGCGGAGTTCGTGCTGGGCACGATGCTCGCGTTCGAGAAGGACTTCCCGAACGTCTGGCTGCGGGAGCCGCCCGAGAGCTGGAACATCGCCAGCCTCGGCGAGCTCGCGGGCAAGACCGTGGGGCTCGTCGGCCTCGGTGGCATCGGCGCGGCGGTCGCGCGCCGGGCGCTCGCGTTCGACATGCGGGTGCGCGCACTGCGGCGCAACCCGGGCCGTAACGACGTGGAAGGCGTCGAGACCGCGCTCGATCTTCCCGACCTGCTCGCGACCGCTGACCACCTCGTGATTGCGGCACCGGCCACCGCGGCCACCGCCAACATGATCGACGCCGAGGCGCTGTCGCTCGTGAAGCCCGGTGTACACCTCGTGAACATCGCCCGGGGCACGCTCGTCGACCAGGACGCGCTGCGCGTCGCACTCGACGACGGACGCGTCGCGTGCGCGTCGCTCGACACCGTGGAGCCCGAGCCCCTGCCCGCCGGCCACTGGCTGTACGAGCACCCGAAGGTCCGTCTCTCCGCGCATGTCTCGTGGGCGAGCCCGCACACGTTCGACCGCATCCAGGCCGCGTTCCTCGACAACCTGCGGCGCTACGTCGCGGGCGAGCCGCTGCACGGGATCGTCGACCCCGACGAGGGGTACTGATGGCGCCCGGTGCCGCCGTCGTCGGCACCGGCTTCGGCTGCCGCGTGCACGTGCCGGCGCTCCGTGCCGCGGGCTTCGACGTGCTCGCGCTGGTCGGACAGGACGAGGACCGCACGACCCGGCGGGCCGAGCGCGCCGGGATCGCGACGGCGACGACCGACCTCGACGCGGTGCTCGCGCGCGACGACATCGACGCCGTCACCGTGGCGACGCCACCGCACCTGCATGCGCCCGTCTCGATCGCGGCGGCGAAGGCCGGCAAGCACGTCGTGTGCGAGAAGCCGTTCGCACTCGACGTCGCCGAGGCCGAGCAGATGCGCGACGCCGCCGAGGGCGCCGGCGTCACGAACCTGATGGGGCACGAGTTCCGATGGGTGCCGGAGCGGGCAGTCGTCGGACGCGCCATCGCCGACGGCGCGATCGGTGAGCCGCGGCTCTGCACGCTCGTGCAGTTCGTGTCGCTCGTCGCCGACCCCGGCGCGAAGGTGCCGTCGTGGTGGTTCGACCCCGGCGCGGGTGGCGGCTGGCTCGGGGCGTCCGGCTCGCACGTCGTCGACCTGGTGCGCACGTGGCTGGGGGAGTTCGCCGAGGTCGACGCGTCGTTGAGCGTCGTGTCGGACCGCACCGACGTCGCGGAGGACACCTTCTCGATCCGGTTCCGCCTCGCCTCGGGCGTCAACGGGGTCCTGCAGCAGACGGCAGCCGCGTGGGGTCCCTACGCCGGGATCACCAAGGTCGCGGGGACCCGGGGCACGGTGTGGCTCGACGGTGAGGAGGCGTGGCTCGCCGACGCCGACGGCACGCGTCGCCTCGACGTCCCCGACGACCTCGCGCTGCCGCCCGCACCCGAGGAGAGCGACGACCCGCGCCAGCGGTTCACGCACCTCGAGCTCGGGCCGTTCACGAAGCTGTGCGAGGCACTGCGCGCCGGTGTGGAGGGTCGCCCACTGCCCGACGCCGTGCCGCTGCCGACGTTCGCCGACGGCGTGGCCAACATCCGCGTGCTCGACGCGGTGCGCGAGTCGGCAGCGTCGGGCTGGCCCGTCACGCTGCCCGCCTAGTCACCTACCAGGGCGTGCCGTAGCGCTCGCGGTGCGTGTGCTCGGCGAACGGCTCCCGGCGCGGCGGGCCGAGCTCCTTCGCCGGATGGCCGAGCGGGACGACGACCTGGGGCACGACGTGGTCGGGGAGCCCGAGCAGCTCGCGGAGCTCGTCGGAGAACGCCGTCGTGAGGGTCGTCGAGCGCGGAGCCCACGCCGAGCGCGGTCGCCGCGAGCAGCAGGTTCTGCGTCGCCGGGTACGTGGACGACGAGATGGTCGCCTCGAGGCAGCGGTGCGTGTCGGCGGCGACGACGACGAGCACGGGGGCGCCGCGGTACCCACCGCCCGCGACGCCGGCGTCGACGTCGGCGAGGAGCTTCTCGTCGAGTCGCTGGGCGGCGAAGTCGCGCCCGCCGGCTACCCAGGCCTTCTCGGTCAGGTCGTGGATGCTCGCCTGCGTCGCCCGGTCACGGACGACGACGAACACCCAGGGCTGACGGTTCTCCGCGCTCGGCGCGAACGTCGCCGCGTCGAGGATCGTCGCGACCGTCGCGTCGTCGAGGTCGCGGTCGGCGAACTGCCGACAGGCGCGCTGCCGGTGGACGACGTCGAAGAAGTCGCTCACCTTCCTGAGCCTGGGGGCACGCGTTCGCCGACGAGCGAGAACGTGTTCACGTACATGATGCGCAGCGCGTCGTGCCAGCCCCAGTGCTGGAACTCGCCGGTGCCCTGCACGCCGAACCGCCCCTCGACCAGTGGTGTCATCAGCTTGTACGAGTGCTCGGGCTCGTCGGTGTCCATCTCGTAGAAGTGCATGAAGCGCGGGTCACCACCCGTCGCGTTCTCGTAGGGCGTGATCATCGAGTAGCCCGGGACGCCGACGGCAGCGATCCAGCTGATGTGGACGAAGTCGCCCCAGTCGCGCAGCTCCTGTGCCCGCGCCGGATCGGTGGGGCTGATCAGCACGAGCGACAGCCCGACCGTGGGCCGGCCGGTGAGACGGCCCTGACCGGGGCGGGGCGTACGCCAGAAGTGGTGGCCGGTGACGCCGTCGGGGACGTCGGACGGTGCCTCGAACGAACGGTCGATCTCGTACACACCGAGCGTGTCGAACTCGTCGAGGACGCGCGGGAGGTCGCGCCGGTCGCGCTTGGCGTTGCGCCACCACGTCGCGCGCTCGACGCCCTCGAGCCCGAGCACGTCGTCGACGCGCGCCTGCGCGTACTCGTCCGGCGAGTGCGCGTCGGTCATCTCGAGGTACAGCCCCGCGGTGTGTCGGTCCTCCATCCGGCGCGGAGTCTACGAGGGGAGGGTGGAACCCCTAGCCTGACGCTCGTGTCAGCCAGCACCACGGGGGAGCGTGATCGGCGCGTGCGCTCGGCGCCCGCGCCCGGCGAGGCGCCCATGCCCGCCGCCGACGCGGCGGCACTGCTGCGCCGGAACGCGACCGATCCCGACCGCCGCGACCGCCCGGCGCTGCACTTCGGCGACCGGACGTGGACGCACGCGGAGTACGTCGCGGAGTGCCAACGGTTCGCGAACCTCTTCCTCGCGCGCACCCCGAGCGGGTCCACGAGAGGCACGCATGTCGGCGTCCTGCTCGACAACACGCCGGAGTACCTCTTCGCGCTCGGCGGCGCGGCGCTGGCGGGCGCGGCCGTCGTCGGCCTGAACCACACTCGCCGCGACGAGCACCTCCTGCGCGACATCACGCACACGCATTGTGACCTCGTGATCAGCGAGCCCCGCCACGTCCCGCTGCTCGAACCGATCGCCGGAGACCTGCCGGAGCTGCTCGTCTCGCATCGCTACCCCGACGACGAGGATCCCGAGGTCTCGCTCGGCGCCGACCTCGACGGCGCGCTGGCCGGCGTGAGCGCCGACGACCCGGGCATCGAGCCGGGTCCCGACACGCTCTGGGGGCTGATCTTCACGTCGGGCACGTCCGACGCCCCGAAGGCGGTGATCTGCACGCAGCGCCGGTTCATGGTGACCGGCAACCGCATGGGCATCATCATGGACCTCGGTCCCGACGACACCGGCTACGTGTGCATGCCGCTCTTCCACTCGAGCGCGCTGATGGTCGGGTGGGCGCCGTCGATCGTCTACGGCGCGTCGATCGGTCTGGCGCGCAAGTTCAGCGCGTCGCGCTGGCTGAGCGACATCCGCCAGTACGGCTCCACGTACTTCAACTACACCGGCAAGCCTCTGGCGTACATCATCTCGACACCGGAGCAGCCCGACGACGCCGACAACTCGCTGCGCGTCGCCTTCGGCAACGAGGGCTCGCCCGAGGTGGTGGATCGCTTCTCCAAGCGCTTCGGCGTCGAGGTGATCGACGCGTACGGCGCGACCGAGGGTGGCATCGCCGTCAACCGCGACGCCGAGGAGCGGGCCGGTGCCCTCGGTCAAGCCGCCGAGAACGTGAAGATCGTCGACGACGACGGCAACGAGCTCGGCCGGGCGCGCTTCGACGCCGACGGGCGGCTCGTGAACGCGGACGAGTGCGTGGGCGAGATCGTCAACACGGCAGGCGCCGGCCCGTTCGAGGGCTACTACAACAACGACGAGGCGAACGCGAAGACCCTGCGGTTCGGCTGGTACTGGAGCGGTGACCTCGGCTACCTCGACGACGACCGCTACCTCTACTTCGCGGGTCGCAACGCCGACTGGCTGCGTGTCGACGGCGAGAACTTCCCCGCGCAGCCGATCGAGACGACGATCTCGCAGCACCCCGACATCGTGCTCGCGGCCGTGTACGGCGTCCCGGACGACCAGGCCGGCGACCAGGTCATGGCCGGGATCGTGCTGCGTGACGGTGCTGCCTTCGACCCGGTCGCGTTCGCGACCTGGCTCGACGCGCAGGACGCGATCGGTCCGAAGTGGCGGCCGCGCTACGTGCGGGTGATGCTCGACCCGCCGACGACCGGTACGAACAAGATCGTGAAGCGCACGCTCGTGCACCAGAAGTGGCGCAGCGACCGGGTCGACGGCGACCCGGTGTACGTCCGCGGCCGGGGGGACGATCTGTACCGCGCGTTCGACCGCGACGAGGAGCAGGCGCTCCGCGACTCGTTCGTGACGCACCAGCGCGAGCGGTTCTGGGACCTCTAGGCGGATCGGCGGATGGACCTCTCGTTCACCCCCGAGGAGCAGGCGTTCGCCGCTGAGATCCGCGACTGGCTCGCGGCGAACCTGGAGCTCCCGCCGCGCTTCGAGACGCTCGACGACGAGATCGCGTGGGGCCGGCAGTGGCAGGCGCGCCTTGCCGCCGACCGCTGGGTCGGCATCCACTGGCCGACCGAGTACGGGGGCCGGGGCGCGTCACCGATCGAGGTCGCGATCTACAACATGGAGTACGCGCGGGCACGCGCGCCGCAGCCGGTGAACCGCGTCGGCGTCAACAACGTCGGGTCCGACCCTGCTGGCCTTCGGCACCGACGAGCAGAAGCGCCGCTGGCTCCCCGCGATCCTCGACGCGTCCGACGTGTGGTGCCAGCTGTTCAGCGAGCCCGGCGCGGGCTCCGACCTCGCGGCGTTGTCGACCCGCGCGGTCCCGGTCGAGGGCGGCTGGATGGTCAGCGGGCAGAAGGTCTGGACGAGCTACGCGCAGTGGTCGCGATGGGGGATCTGCCTCGCCCGCACCGATCCCGACGCGCCGAAGCACGCGGGCATCTCGTACCTCGTCGTCGACATGGAGGCCGATGGCATCGAGATCCGTCCGCTCGTGCAGCTGACAGGGGAGGCGGAGTTCAACGAGGTGTTCCTCGACGAGGTGTTCGTGCCCGACGACCAGCTCGTCGGCGGGCTGCACCAGGGCTGGTCGGTGGCGAGCACCACGCTCTCGCACGAACGCGGCACGATCTTCGCCTTCAAGGAGCAGGTCGTGCACGAGGTGTTCCTCGCCGAGATGTTCGCGCTGGCGGAGCGTGAGGGCGCGCTCGACGACGTCGAGACCGCCGACGCGCTCGTGCAGTCGTTCGTCGAGCTGCAGGTGCTGCGGCTGCACAACTGGCGCACGCTGTCCCGCCTCGCGCAGGGGATCGAGCCCGGCCCGGAGACGAGCTGGATCAAGCTGCACTGGAGCGAGATGTCGCAAGCGCTGTCGGCGCGCGCCGTCGACGTGTGCGGCGACGCGGCACCGCTGTGGCGGGGCGCCGCCGACACGCCGGGCGACGGGAAGTGGCAGCGCCAGTGGTTGTGGAGCGGCGCGGCGACGATCGCCGGCGGCACGTCCGAGGTGCAGCGCAACATCATCGCCGAGCGCATCCTGGGTCTGCCGCGCTGAACGCCTTAGGGTGGTCACGTGAAGGTGATCGGCTTCGATCATGTCGTGCTCAACGTCGCCGACGTCGAGCGGTCGCTCGCCTGGTACTGCGACGAGCTCGGCCTCACGCCGGAGCGTGTCGACGAGTGGCGACGGGGCGAGATCCTGTTCCCGTCGGTGCGGATCGACGCCCACACCCTGATCGACCTGCTGGCGAGCGAGCGCAGCGGCACGAACGTCGATCACGTCTGCCTCGTGATCGAGCCGACCGACCTCGCCGCGCTCGCGGCGTCGGGTCGCTTCGACGTCGTCGGCGAGGGGCCCGCGGACGGCCTGTACGGCGCGCAGGGACTCGCGACGAGCCTCTACGTGCGCGACCCCGACGGCAACGTCGTGGAGCTGCGGGCCTACGCCTGACGGGTGCCGGCCCAGAGGGTCACGCGCAGGACCGACAGGTAGCCCATCCGCTCGTACGTCGGGCGGCCGGCGTCGCTGGCGATGAGCGTCGCGGGGAGGTCGGGCCACGCGAGCGTCGCCTCCCACGTCATCGCCTCGCCATAGCCCTTCCCGCGCCGCGCGGGATCGGACGTGATCCACTCGACGTGCACGGAGTGCGCCTTGCGGTGCGCCATCGCCGTGCCGACGAGCTCCCCGTCGACGAGGCCGAGGAGCCAGCGGTAGTCGGGGTCGGACAGCACGGCGGGGGGCAGCACGCTCCCCGGTGGCTGACCGACGAGCTCGAGCATCGGGTAGAAGTCGCGCAGCGCGGTCTCCATCTGGAGCAGCCCCGCCGCGTCGCTCACCTCCACGACCTCGAGGTCGGCCGGCGGCTCGCGCCGCGGGCCGCCGACCGCCCGGATCATGAACGGCGGGTGCCCGATCGGTGCGAGTCCGAGGCGTACGAGCGACGGGATCGGCAGCGGTGAGAAGAGGACCCACGGGCCGCCGTCGCCGGCGGCGAAGAACCGGGCGGCGCGCTCGACCACCTCGTCGATCTCGTCGGTCGCGAGCGGCCGGAGGACGATCGCGCCGTTGAGGTACGGCGCGGGCGACCCGGCGTCGGCGAGCACGACCGTCTCGTCGCGCTCGACCCGTCCACCGACGAGCGCTGCGAGGTCCGCACACATGTCGGCGAACCCGTCGACGTAGGTGCGCAGGAGCGTGTCTTCGGCGCCGGGCTCCCAGCCGTCGGCGAGCGCCGTGCCGGGATCGGCTGCCCAGGAGGCGTGCTCGCTCACAGGAAGCGCCGGACGAGCTTGTCCTTCCTCTCGGTGTACGGCGGGTACGCGAGATCGGGGTCGGGCTTGTTGCCCTTCTTCATCACGGCCTTGAAGTGGCTGAACGTCTCGAAGCTCTGCTTGCCGTGGTACGAGCCCATGCCGCTCTCGCCGACCCCGCCGAACGGCAGCGTCGGCGCGGCGACGTGGAAGAGCGTCGCGTTGACGCACACACCGCCGCTGCTCGTGCGCTCGAGCACCTTGTTGGTGGCGCCGTTGTCCTTCGCGAACACGTAGAGGGCGAGCGGCTTGTCCCGCTCGTTCACGAACGTGATCGCCTCGTCGATGTCGTCGACGGGGATCACCGGGAGGATCGGCCCGAAGATCTCGTCCTCCATGACGGGGCTGTCGGGCGCAACGCCGCGCAGCACCGTCGGGGCGAGGTAGCGCGTCGCCTCGTCGCGCTCGCCACCGACGACCGCTTCACCGGAGTCGAGGAGCCCGGTCAGGCGCTTGAAGTGCTTGTCGTCGATGATGCGGGCGTAGTCGGGGCTCTCCTGCGGCTCGTTGCCGTAGAAGTCGAAGATCGAGCGCCGCACCAGCTCGATGAAGTGGTCCTCCTTGCCGCGCGCCACGAGCACGTAGTCGGGTGCGATGCAGGTCTGGCCCGCGTTGAGGAACTTGCCCCATGCGATGCGACGAGCAGCCACCTCGAGATCCGCGGAGCCGTCGACGATCGCCGGGCTCTTGCCGCCCAGCTCGAGCGTGACCGGCGTGAGGTGGCGCGACGCCGCCTCCATCACCACGCGACCGACCTTCCCGTTGCCCGTGTAGAAGATGTGATCGAAGCGCTCGTCGAGCAACGCCTTCGTCTCGGCGACGCCACCCTCGACGACCGCGATCGCCTCCCGATCGAGGAACTCGGGGAGCAGGTGCGCGAGCGCGTTCGACGTGTGCGCGGAGACCTCCGACGGCTTGAGCACGACCGCGTTGCCGGCCGCGATCGCGCCGATCATCGGCGCGAGCGCCAGCTGTATCGGGTAGTTCCACGGTGCGATCACCAGCACCACACCGAGCGGCTCGGGCATCACGCGGCCCTTCGCCGGCTTCGTCGACAGGGGAGTGGAGACGCGCCGCGTGCGCGTCCAGGTGCGCAGGTGCTTCAGCGCAACGTCGATCTCGTTGATCGTGAAGCCGATGTCGGTCCCGTACGCCTCGAGCGGGGGCTTGGCGAGATCGGCACGCAGCGCGTCCTGGAGCTCGGACTCGCGCTCGGTGAGCATCTTGCGCATCGCCTTGAGCTGCGCGCGCCGCCAGTCGAGCGGTCGCGTGCGACCGGAGTCGAACGCGCCCCGCAAGCGGGTGACGAGCGCGGCTGCGTCGAGGTCGGGCGTCGCCGGCGGCGTCGCGGGCGCCGGTGCGTCCTGGGTGGGCAGCGTGGTGGTCACGAGGAGCTCCCTTCGGGGACGAGCTCGAGGAGGACGCGCAGGTCGGGCGCGACGATCACGGACTCGAGGTCGTGCGGTGCAGTGTCGTCGGGCCAGTGCCCGACGCGCCGGAGGTAGACGGGCGTCATGCCGAACGCCCGGGGGCCGACGACGTCGGGTCCCCAGGTGTCGCCGACGAAGAGCACGTCGTCGGGCTCGACCCCGACCTTGTCGAGCGTGTGGCGGAAGATCCGGGGATGGGGCTTGCGGGCGCCGGCCCACGCCGACGAGACGATCGCGTCGAAGAAGTCGGTGACGCCGGCCTCCTCCACGGCTTCGGAGAGGTCCCAGTCCCAGTTCGAGCAGATCGCGAGCGTCACACCGCGGGCGCGCAGTGCCGTGAGCACGTCGACGGTCTCGTCGTAGGCCTCGAGCACCCGCGCCTCGTTGCCGGCCCGCAGCTTGCCCACCACCTCGTCGTACTCGCCCGGGTGGAGGTCGGTCTCGGACAGCATCGCCAGGATGCGCTCCTGCTGCCACGCGACGTAGTGGTCGCGGCTCTCGGAGTGCTCGACGTGCTCGATGCCGTCGAGCCCGTCGTTCCAGAAGCTCTGCCGGACCTCGTCAGCGAGCTCGACGCCGTGCTCGGCGAGCACCTCGTCGACGTTCACCCACCGGGTCGCCCGGGCGAGCGTGCCGTAGAAGTCGAGCAGGACGGCCTTGGTCGCCACGTCCCGAATTCTAGGGAGCGGACCGATCGAAGTCTGGCGTCCGACCACTGGCTCCGGTCGCTCGTTGCCGGACATCGCGCGGGCTTAGCCTTGAAGCGATGGCCGACCCTGCGCATTGGGACGATCGTTACCGGACGGTCGGCCCCGAGTCGGTGTCCTGGTTCGAGGACGAACCGACGACCTCACTGAGTCTGTTGAGCGCGTTGCATGTTCGTCGGGGCGATTCCGTGATCGATGTCGGAGGTGGAGCTTCCACGCTGGTGGATCACCTCCTCGAGGCAGGGCATGGTGATGTCGCGGTGCTGGACCTGTCGGAGGTCGCGCTCGCGGAAGCACGAGCGCGCGTCGGTGAGCGTCCTGAGGTGGCGTGGATCAACGACGACGTCTTGGCGTGGCGCTCTTCCCGGCGCTGGGACGTCTGGCACGATCGCGCCGTGCTGCACTTCCTCACGGCTGAGGCAGATCGGCACGCGTACGCAGATCGCATGCGCGAATCACTCGAGCCGGGCGGTGCCTTCGTGATCGGAGCGTTTGCCGAGGACGGGCCGACGGAGTGCTCCGGGCTGCCGGTTCGACGCTATGGAGCGGACGACTTCGGCGAGCTCCTCGTTGACGTCGATGTCGTCGAACGGCGACGTGCCGTGCACCGGACGCCAGCGGGAGTCGAGCAGCCGTTCAACTGGATCGCGGGCCGAGTCGGCTCGCGATCCGAAGGGGGGAAGTCCGCCTGACTGACCGACGGGGCGCTAGCCCGCGTCGGCCATGTTCTTCTCGAGGACGGCCATCGTCTCCTGCAGCTGCTTCGTCGGGCTGAACTCGACGACTTCGGTGCCCGCGTACAGGTACGTCAGGTGACCGGCAGGCACGTAGTAGGCCTCGCCCGCGCCGATGATCGTGTCGCCGTCGTCGGTCATGTACTTGAGCTTGCCCTGGAGCACGACGCCCCAGTGCGGGCACTGACAGCGGTCGTCGGGCAGTCCCCGGTAGAGCTCGGACATGTCCGCGTCGGCGGTGTACGTCTCGAACGCGACCGTGTAGTCGTCGAGCTCGGCGAAGTGACCTTCGTACCCGTCGAGCTGCATGCTGTCGGTCGCGTCCTGCTTGCTCGTCTTCGGCATGGTGAGTCCCTTTCAGTCCGGTGGTGCAGGGTTCATGTCGGTCCGCCGGGTCGGGAGGCCGACGATCGGGGTCGAGGTGCCGTCCCCGGTCTCGGGGACGCAGCACGACAGGTCGGGGAGGCACGCCGACGGGGGTGGCGACTCCTCGAGCGCGCGAGCGACGTCGTCGAGCTGGTCGGCGAAGTGCTGGAGCGCCTCGATGCGCTCGCCGATCTCGGACCGCTTCTCCTCGACGAGGCGGGTGATCTCGTCGTGGGTCGCGGCGCAGTTCACGCCGTCCCAGATGGGGAGGAGCTCGGCGATCTGCTCCAGGCTCAGCCCCATGTGCTTGGCCCGGATCACGAACAGCAGCCGCGCCGGCGCGTCGTCGCCGTAGCTGCGGTACCCGCTCGCCGTCCGTGCTGGTTCGGGGAGCAGCCCGATCCGCTCGTAGTAGCGGACGGTCGAGGTCGCGACACCGGCCTGCCGGGCGAGCTCAGCGATCTGCACGTGGCGCAGCGTAAACCTTGAACCCGACTTCAAGGTCAAGGATGTTCTCGCGCCGTGGATGCGCCTCGGCCCGGCCTGGCTCAGTCGACGGGATAGCGGTTCAGCAGGCCGCGGGCGATGACGAGTCGTTGGATCTCGTTGGTGCCCTCGCCGATGATCATCAGCGGCGCGTCGCGGTAGTAGCGCTCGATCGGGAGCTCGGTCGTGTACCCGACGCCGCCGTGGATGCGCATCGACTCGGTCGCGATCTCGAACGCGGCCTCGCTGGCGAACAGCTTGGCCATGCCGGCCTCGACGTCGCAGCGCTCGCCGGCCTCCTTGCGCTCCGCCGCGTTGCGGGTGAGCAGGCGCGCGGCCTCGAGCTGCGTGGCCATGTCGGCCAGCTTCGCCTGGATCGCCTGATGCTGCGCGATCGGCTTGCCGAACGTCTCGCGCTGCTGGGCGTACCGGATCGCCGCCTCGAACGCGGCGCGGGCCACGCCGCACGCTCGCGCCGCGATGTTGATCCGACCCACCTCGAGCGCGGAGAGGATGTAGTGCTGGCCGCGACCGAGGCCCGCTTCGCCGCCGAGCACCCAGTCGGCGGGGATGCGGTGCGCATCCCAGGACATCTCCACGGTCTCGATGCCCTTGTAGCCGAGCTTGCCGATGTTCTTGCTCACCGTGATGCCGCCCGACCGCGCGCCCGGCTCCTTCTCGACCATGAAGCAGGTGAAGCCCTCGGGCGTGCGGGCCGCCAAGGCGATCAGGCCCGCGCGCTCGCCGTTCGTGACCCAGGTCTTGGTGCCCGTCACGACGTACTCGTCGCCGTCGCGCTCGGCGCGGCACGTGATCGCGCTGGTGTCGCTGCCGGCGTCGGGCTCCGAGAGCGAGAGGCAGCCCCGCAGCTCGCCGGTCGCGAGGCGGGGCAGCCATCGATCCTGCTGCTCGTCGGTGCCGTGCAGCTTGAGCAGGTTCGCCGCCATCACGTGCGTGTTCAGGATCCCGGTGAGCGACATCCACCCCGTCGCCAGCTCTTCGATCACGGCCACGTACGTGGGCAGGTCGAGCCCGAGGCCGCCGTGCTCCTCGGGGATCGTCACGCCGAAGAGCCCCATCTCGCGCATCGTCGCGACGAGCGCTTCCGGGAACTCGTCGGCGTGCTCCAGGTCGGACGCGACCGGCACCACGTCGCGCTCGACGAACCGGCGCACCGTCGCGACGAGCTCGGCGCGGATCTCGGGATCGGTCGGGCTCATACGGGCGGCACCCCGTGTCGGCGGGAGAGCTGTTCGCGCTGTCGGGTGGCGGCGAGCGCGAACCGGCGGACGAGCTCGTCGCGCAGGTCGGCGGGCTCGACGACGGCGTCGACGACGAGCTCGGCGGCGAGGTGGACGACGTCGACGTCGGCCTCGTACTCCGCACGACGCTCGGCCACGAACGCGGCACGCTCGTCGGCGTCCTCGATCTGGTGGATCTGGTTGTAGAAGACCGCGTTGACCGCCGGGTCGGGGCCCATGACCGCGATCTGCGCGCTCGGGAGCGCGAGGCACGCGTCGGGATCGAAGGCGGGCCCGCACATCGCGTAGAGGCCGGCGCCGTACGCCTTGCGCACGATCACCGAGATCTTGGGGACGGTGGCCTCGGCGATCGCGGTGATCATCTTGGCGCCGTGGCGGATGATGCCGTCGCGCTCCACCTGGGTGCCGATCATGAAGCCGGGCACGTCGGCGAGGAACAGCAGCGGCAGGTTGAACGCGTCGCAGCACCACACGAAGCGCGCGGCCTTGTCGGCCGAGTCGACGAACAGGACGCCGCCGAGGTGCTGCGGATTGCTGGCGACGACGCCGATCGGCCGACCGTCGAGGCGCGCGAAGCCACAGATCAGCTCCTTCGCGAACAGCGGCTTGACCTCGGTGAACGATTCGGCGTCGACCAGCGCGTCGACGACCTTGTGCATGTCGTAGGCGCGACGTTCCTCGGCGGGGACGATGTCGGCGATCGACGCCGGGTCGGCCGCGGGCGCCACGGCGTCGACGACCGGGGGATCGTCACGCCAGCTCGTCGGGAGGAACGACAACCAGCGCCGGGCCGCAGCGATCGCGTCGGCGTCGTCGGCCACGAGGTTGTCGCCGCAGCCGCTCACGGTCGCGTGCATGCGCGCGCCGCCCATCTCCTCGAGGCTGACGTGCTCGCCGATCACCGACTCGGCCATGCGCGGCGACCCCAGGTACATGGACGCGTTGCCCTCGACCATGAACACGACGTCGCAGAACGCCGGGATGTACGCGCCGCCGGCTGCGGACGGGCCGAACAGGCAGCACACCTGCGGCACGCGCCCCGACAGGCGCACCTGGTTGGCGAAGATCCGTCCCGCGCCGCGCCGGCCCGGGAACAGCTCCACCTGGTCGGTGATGCGGGCGCCGGCCGAGTCGACGAGGTACACGACGGGCACCTCGAGCCGCAGTGCCGTCTCGGTCAGCCGCACGATCTTCTCGACGGTGCGCGCGCCCCACGATCCCGCCTTCACGGTCGGGTCGTTCGCCATGACGCACACGGGCCGGCCGTCGACCCGGCCGACGCCCGTGACCACGCCGTCGGCGGGGAGATCCTCCGCGAGCGCGTTCGCGAGCAGGCCGTCCTCGACGAACGAGCCCTCGTCGAGCAGGAGTGCCAGGCGGTCGCGCACGAACAGCTTGTTCGTCGCGGCCAGCTTCTCGGCCTCGCGCGTGCGGTCGCGGTTGCCTCGACGCGCCCGCTCCACCTGCTCGTGCACCGGCCGCGTCATCGTGAGCGGAACGCGCTCAGGTGCGGTCGAGCTCGAGCATGCGGATGGCGTTGCCGCGCAGCACCTTGTAGGCCGTGTCGTCGTCGAGGCCCGCGTCGGCGACCATCTTCTCGACGTACTCCTTCGAGTGCGGCCACGTCGTGTCGGTGTGCGGGTAGTCGGTCTCGAAGCAGATGTTGTCGACGCCGACGGTCTCGAGGTTGTTGAGCCCGACGCGGTCGGCCGTGAAGCAGCCGAAGATGCGCCCGTAGTAGTAGGTGGACGGCGGCTCGGGGATCAGCTCCTTCGAGTGCTGCCACGCGTCGTGCTGGTCCCAGACCGTGTCGGCCCGCTCGAGCGCGTACGGGATCCAGCCGATCTGGCCCTCGGAGTAGGCGAGCTTGAGCTTCGGGAACTTGATGAGCTTCCCGGAGAAGAGCCAGTCGGCGAGCGACGCCATCGAGTTGTTGAACGCGAGCGTGCCGCCCACGCCCTCGGGCGCGTCGGGCGACGCGGCCGGGTTGCTCGACGACGAGCCGATGTGCATGCACAGCGTGACGCCGGTGTCGTTGCAGACCTCGAAGACCGGGTCCCAGTGGCCGGTGTGGATGCTCGGCAGGTTGAGCCGGGTCGGGAGCTCGGAGAAGCAGAACGCGCGCACGCCGCGGTCGGCGTTGCGCTGGATCTCCTCGGCGGCGAGGCCGACGTCCCACAGCGGCATGAGGCAGAGCGGGAGGTTCATGCCACCCGACGGCTCGCACCACTCCTCGACCATCCAGTCGTTGAACGCGCGCACGCAGGCGAGCGCGAGCTCCTTGTCCTCGGCCTCGAAGAACGTCTGGCCGCAGAAGCGGGGGAACGTGGGGAACGGCAGCGACCCGTCGACCCAGTTGAGCTCGAAGTCCTTGATCCGGGCGTCGCGCTCGTAGCAGCCGGGCCGCATGTCGTCGTAGGTGGTCGCGGTCATCGTCATGACGGTGCGGTCGAACTTCGAGATGTCACCGTCGGGCGTCGCGCTCGAGCGGGATCGCGACGAACTTCTTCTGCACGTAGATGAGCCGGTCCTCGTAGATCCACGCGTCGCCCCACTCGCCGTTGGGGTCCTCGGTGTTCGTGTACTTGGCGCCCGGGTGGTGCTCGAACGGCGCCCACCGCTTGCGCTCGACCCGCGGGCCCTTCGCCCGGTGCTTCTCGGGCAGCCACGTCTGCCAGACGTGCGCGGGCTCGACCACGTGGTCGTCCACGCTCACGATCTTGGGGACCTCGTTCATGGGCCACAGTATGACGCATCTGTTAGATAGGAGGCTCATGAAGGCAGTGCGCGCGGCGGGCGACGGTGTCGTCGTCGACGACGTCGACGAGCCGCCCGGCCTCGGTGAGCTCCTCGACATGCAGGCGACGAGCGTGTGCGCCTCCGACCTCATGTACATCCGGTTCGGCCTGCGCAAGATCCTCGGCCACGAGCTCGCCGGCGTCCGTGAGGACGGGACCCCGGTCGTCGTCGAGGCGATCTACGGGTGCATGGAGTGCGAGCAGTGCCGGAGCGGCGCGTACAACCTCTGCCCCACGCACGCCGAGCGCGCGCTGGGTGTGTCCGTCGACGGCGGGATGGCCGAGCAGTTCCGCGCGCCGTCGGCGCGGCTCATCGAGCTGCCCGACGGGCTCGACGTGCGCGACGCACCGATCGTCGAGCCGGGCGCGGTGTCGTGGCACGGCGCTGCGGCTGGCCGGCACCGGGCCCGGGAAGCGCGTCGCCGTGGTCGGCGCCGGCGCGCTCGGCCTGTTCGCGGTCGCCGGAGCGCGCCGCCTCGGCGCCGAGGACGTCGCGCTCGAGGCGCGACATCCGCACCAGCGCGAGGCGGGCGAGCGTCTCGGCGCTCGCATCGGCACGGACGGGCTGTACGACGTGGTGGTCGAGGCGGCCGGCACGACCGAGAGCCTCGCCCGCGCGGTCGACCTCGTCGCACCGCGCGGCACGGTCGTCGTCCTGGGCGTCCACCTCGGCACCGTCGAGGTCAACTGGATGCCGATGTTCCACCGCGAGGCGAGCCTGCTCCCGTCGCTCGGCTACTGCGCGCACGACGACAGCACCGAGATGGCCGACGTCGCCGACGATGCTCGCCGAGGACCCGGAGATCGCACGGACGATCATCACCCACCGGTTCCCGATCGAAGACGCGACGGAAGCGTTCCGCGTCGCGTCCGACCGGGCCGCGGGCGCGATCCGCGTGGTGATCGAGCCGTGACGATCGGCTGACGACCGGCCGGTCAGGGTCCGGCGTCAGTCCGGCAGGTCGAGGAACCGCCGGGCGAGGTGCAGCAGCTCGGCGCGCAACGTCTCGTCGTCGAGGTCGACGACCATCGGGTGCGTGCCGGCGCCGCTGATCGCGGCCATGAGCATCGCGGTGCGCACCCGCGCCTCGGGACCGGTGTCGCCGCCCAGGAGCAGGCGGTTCAGTCGCTCCGTCACGCGCCGGAACGGCTCGTGCGCGGCGAAGAACGGGACGATGACCGGGTCGCTCAGGATGATGCTCACCGAGCGGCGGCGCTCCACGGCGAGGTCGACGATGCGCGGTCACGAGCAGCTCGCGCGCCTCGGTCGCCGACGGCTCGGCCTCGGCCGCGTCGAGGGCGGCCTCGAGCCGGGCGAGCTCGGCTTCGGCCGCGGCGAGGACGATCTCGTCCTTGGTGGGGAACTGGTGGTACACCGCGGCCTTCGTCACACCGATGGAGTCGGCGATCATCTGGAGCGACGTCCCGCTGACACCGTGGTCGGCGAACAACGCGAGTGCGGCGGCGATGACGCGGGCCTGCGCGGCGGTGTACGGCTCCGCGGCGCTCACGGCGCCTCAGGGTAGCCGATCGGCTAACTTCTAGCCGATCGGCTAGGCGACGGCCTGCGCCGACCCTGACCCCGGGAGGTCCCGTCCATGAGCTCGCCGCGCTACCGAGTCGTGCAGTGGGCGACCGGCAACACCGGTCAACGCGCGCTGCGCGAGGTGATCCGGCACCCGAACCTCGATCTCGTCGGCGTGCTCGTCTACGACGACGCGAAGGACGGGGTGGACGCGGGTGAGCTCTGCGGCGAGGCGCCGACCGGCATCACCGCGACCACCGACCGCGACGCGGTCCTCGCGCTCGCCGCTGACTGCGTGATCTACATGCCGCGCGCCACCGGCCGCGGGCAGACCCGCGCGGGGCTCACCGAGGACGAGCTCGCCGACGACGTCGTCGCGATGCTCGAGTCGGGGAAGAACATCGTCACCACCACGAGCGACCTCTTCGCCGGGGGCGTCCGGTTCAGCGACGAGAACCGCGCCCGTGTCCTGAAGGCGGCCGAGCAGGGCAAGACGTCCGTCTGGGCTTCGGGGAGCGACCCCGGGTTCATCACCGAGACGCTCCCGTTCGCGCTGCTCTCGGTGCAGCGCCGGATCGACCTCATCGAGATCGAGGAGTTCGGCGACCTCTCCTACCGGCCGTCGGCGAACATGGTGATGGAGCAGATGCGGTTCGGGAAGCCGCTCGACGAGTTCGATCCCGATCGGCGCAAGAACCACCTCTTCGGCGAGTACCAGCCGCCGCTGACGGTGCTCGCGGACGCCGCCGGCTTCGACGTCGACGAGTGGACGTCCGAGGGCGGTGTCGCGGCAGCGAAGCACGACACGAAGATCGTCTCCGGCGAGATCAAGGCCGGGACCGCCGGGTCGCAGCGCGTGATCATCACCGGGCGCAGCGGCGGCAAGGACGTCATCCGCTTCATCCAGTACGCCTACGTCACGCGCGAAGTCGATCCGCCCTGGGAGCTGCGCGACACCGGGTGGCGCGTCCGCGTGCACGGCGACGCCCCGTTCGACCTCGACATGGCGTTCCCCGTCCCGCCCGGCGACATCGCGTCGTACGTCCCCGCGTACAACGCGAACGGACCGGTGAACGCGATCCCGTACGTGTGCGCCGCGGCCCCCGGGATCGTCTCGACCGAGGACCTCGGCTTCATCCTGCCGCGCGGGCCTCGCGAGAAGTCGTGAGCGCCGCGACTCCGGGGCCGCTCTCCGAGCAGGTCTTCGCCTACGTCGAGACCATGCGAGGGCTGGTCCCGTCGGTGACGGGTCCGGCCGACTGGGCGCCCCTCGCCGCGTTCGTCGCGGCCGACGACTTCGAGCGCATCGGCACGTTCTGCGAGGTCCAGACCTGGGAGCAGTACACCGAGATGCTGACGCAATGGGCCTCGGCCACCGACTCGTTCGAGACCACCGTGCACCGGGTCACCGAGTTCGACGACCTCGTGTACTACGAGGTCGAGGAGCGGCACTTCCGTGGCGGCGACGTGCACGTCGTCAGCTCGATGACCGTCTTCGCGTTCGACGAGGGCGGGAAGATCCGCCACCTCGACGTGTACCTGCAGCAGCCCCGCTGATCGCCTCGGCGGATCAGGCGGTCACGACGGGCATCGAGTCCCAGCCGCGGACGGTCGACGTCGTCGCACGGCTGGCGTGCTCCAGGTCGACGGTCCACTCGGGGAACCGTTGCAGCACCTCGTCGAGGGCGATCCGGCCCTCCATGCGAGCGAGCGACGCGCCGAGGCAGAAGTGGATGCCGTAGCCGAACGTGAGGTGCTGGCCGATGTCGCGTCGGATGTCGAAGACCTCCCCGTCGGGGTAGACGTCCTCGTCTCGGTTCGCGGAGCCGCTGAGGCAGATCATGGCGCTGCCCGCCGGCACGGTCGTGCCGTGCAGGTCGACGTCGCGCGCGACGTAGCGGGCGACGTGCGGGGTGGGGGGCTCGAACCGCAGCAGCTCCTCGATCGCGTTCGGGACGAGTGAACGATCCTCGACGAGCGCGCGCCGCTGGTCGGGGTGGTCGCCGAGCACCTTGCCCATCCAGCCGATGAGCCGGTTCGTCGTCTCGTTCCCGGCGCCGGCCACGACGCTCACGTAGATCAGCACCTCGTCACGGGTCAGCCGGCGCGTCGTGCCCGTCTCGTCCTCGAACTCGGTGAAGAGCAGTTCCGTCATGATGTCGTCGGACGGGTGCTCCAGGCGCCAGTCGAGGTAGTCGGCGAAGTAGCTGCCGTCCATCATCTCGTCGGACGTGACGTCCATCGGCTTGCCGGCCTCGGTCCGCAGATGCTCGTTGGCGCGGTCGCGCACCTCTTCCTGGTCGGACTCGGGGATGCCGAGGAGCATGCCGATCGTGCGCATCGGCATCTGCGCGCCGAGGTCGGCGACGAAGTCGAACCGGCCCGCGCCGACGAGGGGATCGAGGGCGCCGGCGCAGAACTCGCGGACCTTCGGCTCGAGGGCGCGCATCTTGTTGGGCGTGAACACGCGGGACAGCAGGCCGCGGTGGACCGTGTGCAACGGCGGGTCCTCGAAGATGACGACGCCCGGCGGCATCTCGATGTTCGCCTTGATGAACTCGAGCACCGAGCCGCGGGCCGAGCTGAACGTCTCCCGGTCGACGAGCCCGCGCTGGACGTCCTCGAAGCGGCTCACCGCGAAGAAGTCGTACTCCTCGTTGTAATAGAGAGGTGCTTCCTCGCGCAGCCGGCGATAGACGGGGTACGGGTCCGCGTCGATGTCGCGGTCGTACGGGTCGTAGCGGAGGTCGGTCGTGGTCGCGTCCATCGGTGGAACCTAGCCGATCGGCTATCCCCCGGATCAGCCAACGGGCGTGTACTCGAGGTGGAGCTGCTGGAGGCCCCGCAGGATGAACGTCGGCGCGTACTCGTAGCGCCGGGCGTCCGGGGGGCCGTGCTCCGCCTCGGAGATCCGGATGTCGGCCATGCGGTCGAGCAGCCGCTCGATGCTCACGCGCGTCTCGGCCCGCGCCAGCGGGGAGCCCGGGCACGCGTGGATGCCGAAGCCGAACGCGAGGTGCTGGCGCGCGTTGGCGCGGTCGACCTGGAACTCGGTCGGGTCCTCGAAGTGCCGCGGGTCGCGGTTGGCCGCGCCGTTGAGCACCATCAGCGTGGTGCCGGCGGGCACGTCGACGCCGCCGACGGTCGTGCCGGTGCGGGCGAGGCGGAAGTCACCCTTCACGGGGCTCTCGATGCGCAGCGTCTCCTCGATGAAGTTCGGGACGCGGTCGCGCTCGCGGCGGAGCAGCTGCTGGAGGTCGGGCCGCTCGCCCATCAGCTGGAACGCGGCGCCGAGCAGGCGCACGGTCGTCTCCTGACCCGCGGCGAAGAGGTTCGCCGCGATGCGCACGACGTCGATGACCTCCGGCAGCGAGCCGTCGGGGAACGTCGCGCTCGCGAGCCCGGTCAGCACGTCGCCGCGGGGCTCGCGTCGCCGGTCCTCCACGTACGCGCTGAACTGCTCGTAGAGGAACTCGAGCGGGTTGTGCGTCATCGCGCCCTCGGTGCTCCCGACGTTGCCGCGACCACCGAGCCGCTCGAGGAACTTCGGGTGGTCCGCCTCGGGCACCCCGAGGAGGTCGGCGATCACGAGCAGGGCGAACGGCTTGGCGTAGTCACCGATGAACTCGCACGAGCCGCCGCGCGTGGAACTCGTCGATCTGCCGGTCGGCGAGGCGCCACATGAACTCCTCGTTCTCCTTCAGGCGCTTCGGCGTGATCAGACGGAGGAGCAGCGCGCGGTGGTCGGCGTGCATCGGGGGGTCCATGCGTCGTGAGCTGGTCGCTGAACGGCAGCTCGTCGCGGTGCGCCTCGATGAGGTCGCTCACGTCGTCGCCCTCGAGCGGCACCGGGAACCCGGGGAACGGGCCGGTGACGGCGTTGCACGACGAGAACGTCGCGTTGTCCGCGTACACCTCGATCGCCTCGTCGTAGCCCGTGACCATCATCACGTCGTGGTGCCGCTCGCGCTGCACCGGGCACCCCGACCGGAGGTGGTCGAAGTAGGGGAACGGGTCGGGGACGAACGACTCGTCCCGGAAGAAGTCTCCGTCGAAGTCAGCCATGTGAGGCTCCTCTCGTTCGCTGATTGCTACAGGTCGATCAGGACCGGTGCACGTCGGGTCGCGAGCAGCTGCCGGCCGACGGCGACGACGATGTCGTCGACGGAGCCGAAGATGCCCTCGAGCGCCAACGTCCGCTTCAGGTAGCGGTGGAACGGGTGGTCCGTCGTGAAGCCGATGCCGGCGAGCACCTGCTGGCTGTGCGCGGCGACGGTGCGGGCGGTGCGGCCGGCGGCGGCCTTGGCGAGCGCCGCGGTCTCCGGGCCCGGGGCGTCCCACGCCGCGCCGATGCAGGCCTCGAGCGCTTCGACGGCGACGAGCGCGTCGGCGAGGCGGTGCCGGACGGCCTGGAACCGCGACGACGGGGCGCCCGAACTGCACCCGCTCGACCGCGTGCGCGCACGCCAGGTCGAGCATCGCCCGGCTGGCGCCCGCCATCTGCCGCGCGACGGCGCGCTGCCCGGCTGCGACGCGCCGACTCCCACGCACCCGGGTCGAGTGGCGAGGCGCTCGCGAGCGCGTCGCGGTCGACCGTGACGGCGTGCAGCCCGGCGTCGCGGGTCGATCCCGCGGACCGGCTCGACGCGAGCCGTGCCGATCGGGCACGGTCGCGAGGCGTCGGCGCCGGTTCGCTGCCGACGACCAGCAGCTCGCGTCGCGGTCGTGGCGCGCGCGGTGGCGAGCCCGGTGTTGCCGGGCGGTGCCCACGAGCCGAACACAGGGAGCAGGACCGGCGAGGTCGTCGCGCGGCTCGGAGCCGAGGGCGACGGTCAACACGTCGTCGAGCGCGGTCGCGGCCGCGTTCGCACGCCCGAGCGCGCCGAACACGATCTCGACGGCGTCGCGCGGCTCGGTCGCGAGCATCTCCCGCCAGCCCAGCTGCGCGAGCGCAGCGTCGGAATCAGTGCCTCTGGAGAGCGCGCCGTCGACGGTCTCGCGGAGCAGCGCACGCTCGGTGGCGTCCATCACTCGTCGCTCCCGAGGTCGAGCAGGCGCCGGGCGATGATGTTGCGCTGCACCTCGAGCGTGCCGCCGTAGATGGTCGCGGCGCGCGAGTACAGGTACTCGGCGCGCCACTGCTCGCCCGCGGCAGTGTCGTCGGTCTCGACGACGCCGGCGAGCACGCGCCGGGCCGCGTCGTACGTCGTGTGCTCCGTGGTCGAGACCAGGACCTTGTCGATCGACGTCTCGGCGCCGAGCGTCTCGCCGTCGGCGAGGCGGTGCTGCGTGGCGCGCGAGCGCGCCCGCAGCGCGTGCAGCTGCAGGTAGGCCTCGCCGAGGATCGCCGCGGTGCGGTCGTCGTGGGGTGCCGCGTCGACGACGCCCTGGAGACGCCGGTAGAGGTATGCGATGCGCTGCCAGAAGCAGGACGAGCGCTCGTACGGGAGGATGCTCATCGCGACGGCCCATCCGCCGTCGACCTCGCCCAGGACGCGCTCACGCGGCACGACGACGTCGTCGAAGAACACCTCGGCGAACTCGTGCATCCCGTTGATCATCTCGATGGGCGAGACGGTGATCCCGGGCGTGTCCATGTCGACGAAGAACGCGGTGATGCCGCGATGTCGCGAGTCGGGGGTGCCGGTGCGCGTGAGCAGGACGCACCGGTCCGAGTACTGGGCCAGGCTCGTCCACACCTTCTGCCCGTTGATCACCCACGTCGACGCGGTCTCGGGGTCACCGTCGGGCACCGCGCGGCAGGCGAGCGACGCGAGGTCGCTCCCGGTGCCCGGCTCGGAGAAGCCCTGGCACCAGATCTCCTCGCCCGAGAGCAGCCGCGGCACCACGTCGGTGGCGAGCGCGTCGGGTGCGAAGTCGATGATCGTCGGGGCGAGCACCTCGATGAGGGAGAAGAGCCCGGGATCGGCGAGGTCGCGCCCGGCGAGCGCGGCGCCGAGCTCGGTGCGCAGCATCGGGGACCCGCCGAGCCCACCGACCCGCTCGGGCCACCCGCACCGCATCCAGCCCGCCTCGTACAGGACGCCCTTCACGCGCTGCATCTGGGCGATGTGCTCGTCGAGCGTGCCCGGCGGCTCGTAGGAGGGCGCGACGTCGTCGTGGTGCTGGTCGAGCCAGTCGTGCAGCGCGACGCGAAACGCCGCGAGGTCGAGAGGCGGGGTGATCGTGCCGGTCACGTCGCTCGCGGTTGCAGGAACCGGTCGATGTTGGCCCGCAGCTCGGGCGTGTCGAACGACTCGGTCTCGGACGCCATCGCGAAGTCGATCGTCGCGAGGACGGCCCGCTCGAGGTGCAGGTTGAGCACCCGCTTCGTCGCCTCGACAGCCTGCTGGGGCAGCGCGGCGATCTTGTGCGCGGTCGCGAGGGCCGTCGACAGCACCTCGTCGTCGGCGCACACGTGGTTGGCGAGCCCGATCTCCGCCGCCCGCGCCGCGCTGATGCGATCGCCGGTGAACGCGTACTCCTTCGCCAGCAGCAGGCTCGTGTGCAACGGCCAGGTGAGGGGGCCGCCATCGGCCGCGACGAGCCCGACGGTCACGTGCGGGTCGGAGAGGTACGCGGACTCCGCCATGTAGACGACGTCGGAGAGCGCGATGACGCTGCACCCGAGGCCGACGGCCGGCCCGTTGACCGCGGCCACGACGGGCACTCGGCACCGGATCATGTTGAGCACCAGCTCGCGACCCTCGGCGATGGTGTCGCGCCGGAGCACGCGGTCCTTGGCCATGCGGTCGAGGAGGTCGAAGTCGCCCCCGGCCGAGAACGCGCGGCCCTCGCCCGTGATCACCGCGGCGCGCGCGTCGGTGTCGGCGCTCAGCTGCGGGAAGAGCTCGGTCAGCGCGAGGTGCAGGTCCTCGTTGATGGCGTTCAACGCGTCCGGGCCGCGCCAGCGTCACGACGCGCACCGGGCCGTCGGCTTCGACGCGGATCACGTCCGGCAGGTCGTAGTCCAGACCTTGGGCCATTTGGGGTGTGCTCCTCTCGGCGACCGCGCGCTCAGGCCGTCGGGAGGCCGAGGATGCGCGTGGCGATGATGTTCTTCTGGATCTGCGACGTGCCGCCCATGACGCTCTGGGCGCGGCTGTACAGGTAGATCTTCAGCGCGACGTCGTCGCCGTCGAGCGCGGCCTGCGGGCCCGAGACCGCGAGCGCCGCACTGCCGACCGTCTGCTCGACCCACGTCATCAGGAGCTTGTCGACCGACCCGCCGGGCCCGTGCTCGACGCCGTCGAGCCGCTCCGACAGGCGGCGGCAGACGTGGAGACGGAGCATCTCCGCCTGCACGTGCGCCCACTCGACGTCGAGCCGCCGGTCGGCTGGGAACGCGTCGGGTGCCGCACGGACCGTCTGCTCGAGCTCCTTCACGGTCTTGGCGTAGCGCGCCACGTAGCCGAGCTCGCCCGGCTCGCGCTCGTGGCTCACGATCGTCATCGCGAGCCGCCAGCCCTCACCGGGCTCGCCGATCATGTTCTCGGCCGGGACGCGCGCGCCGTCGAAGAGGACCTGCCCGAACTCCTTGGTGATCCCGTTGATCATCTTGAGCGGTCGCTGCTCGATGCCCGGTTGGTCCATCGGGAGCGCGAACGCCGAGAGCCCCTTGTGCTTCGGCGCGTCGTGGTCGGTGCGCGCGAGCACGATGCACCAGTCCGCGACGTCGGAGTAGCTGGTCCACACCTTGTGCCCGTCGATCACGAAGTCGTCGCCGTCGCGTGTGGCCGTCGTCCGCAGCGACGCGAGGTCGGATCCGGCGTCGGGCTCGCTGAAGCCCTGGCACCAGCGCTCGCGGCCGCTGATGAGCCCGGGGAGGAACCGGTCCTTGATCGCGTCGCTGCCGTGCGTCGTGATCCCCTGCACGAGGTACCCGAGGCTCGGGCGCGGGGGAGCGCCGGCCGTCGCCAGCTCGTCGTCGACGATGACGTCGAAGACGGTCGGGAGATCGTGCCCGCCGTACCGCGCGGGCCAGCTCAGCCCGAAGAAGCCCGCGTCGTAGAGCGCCGTGTGCCACTCGGCCTGCCGGGCCCAGTACTCGTCGTCGGTCGACGACGTCGGCAGGCCCGGGTTGTTGTCGACGAGCCACTCGCGCAGGCGGGCCCGGAACTCGGCCTCGGCGGGTGAGTCACGAAAGTCCATCGTCAGCTCCCTCCGACTCTGGCCCCGAGACGATCGTCCGCGAGCCGACGCAGCTGCTCACCGTCGTCGCCGAACCACTGCGACGAGAGCAGCGCGCGCCGCAGGTAGACGTGGACCATGCACTCCCAGGTGTTGCCGATCCCACCGTGCACCTGCACCGCGGTCTCGCAGACCGTGCGTGCAGCGCGTGCGCAGTACGCCTTCGCGACACGGCCGGCGGCGAGTGCCTCGTGCGACGGGAGGTCGTCGACCGCCCACGCCGCGTGCAACGACACGCTGTGCGAGCCCTCGAGGAGGCAGCAGGCGTCGGCGAGCAGGTGCTGCACGGCCTGGAACGACCCGACCGCGACCCCGAACTGTCGCCGTTCGGCTGCGTACGCGACCGTGAGGTCGAGCACGCCCCGCATCGCGCCGACGAGATCGGCGCTCGTCAGCGCGAGCCCGAGGGCGTTCCACGCGACCAGGTCATCGGCAGTCGAGGCTCCGCGCCGCGTCGACGTCGCGCACGGATGCGCCGGCGGCGATCGTGTGCACGGTGCGGGTGAGGTCGGCACCCTCGTGCCCGGCTGCGCCGGCGTCCTCGAGTGGCACCGTTGCGACGCGGGCGCCGTCGCCATCCGGCACGAGCACGAAGGCGACGCGGGCGCCGTCGATCGAGCCGTCGAGCGCGAACAGCGCGGCTCGTCGTTGCCGGGCCGTCGACGCGTGCCGCGTCGATCAGGTGGGCCGACCACGCGACCGCGGACGCGGACTCCGCGTCGATCCCGGCGCGCCGGGCCAGGTCGCGCGCCAGCAACGGGCCGGTCAGCGGCGTGTCGGCGACGCGTTCGGCGAGTCCCTCGGCGAGGATGGCGGCTTCGACCCCGGTCGCGAGCGGCGCGCCGTGACCCGCGTCGTCGCGCAGCTCGAGCCATCCGGCGTCGCGCACCGCGGCGGTGAGCCGCTTCGTGCGCGTGCCGTCGTCGAGGTCGGCCACGGTCGCGGGCCCCAGCTCGTGTGCGAGCTGTCGGGCCGCGCGTCGCAGCTCGGCCTGTTCGGGCGTGTCGCGGGTGTCCATGACGTCAGCGCGACCTCAGAGCGACAGGATCGAGACGCCCGCGGTGCCGGGCGCTCCGTACAGCTGGGTGTAGCCCACCTTCGGCTCACCGGGAACCTGGCGGTCGCCGGCACGCCCGCGAAGCTGGAGCACGATCTCGTGGATCTGGCGCAGCCCCGACGCGCCGATCGGCTCACCGTTCGCGATGAGGCCGCCGTCGGTGTTGACCGGCAGCGTGCCGTCGATCTCGAGCGCGCCGTCAGCGACGAGCGCCTCCTGGTCGCCGTCCTGGCAGAAGCCGTTCTCGGCGAGGTGGATGACCTCAGCGCCGGCGTCGGTGTCCTGGAGCTGGATGACGTCGACGTCCTCGGGCCCGATGCCCGCCATCTCGAACGCGGCGCGCGAGGCGTCGACGGTCGGCCCGGGTGTCTCCTCCATCGGGAGCCACGGGCTGTGGACCTCGAATGCACCGAGGCGGCGCGTGCGCACGGTCGTCGCCCGCAGGTAGATCGGCGCATCGGAGTACTTGTGCGCGTGCTCGGCCTTGCACAGCACGACGGCCGCCGCGCCCTCGTCCGGGCTGCAGAACATGTACTGCGTGAGCGGATGGTTGAGCATCGGCGCGGCGAGGATCTCCTCCTCGCTCAGCGGCTTGCGACGGAAGGCGTTCTCGTTGAGCGCGCCGTTGCGGTAGCCCTTCGCGGCGACCTTGGCGAGCGTCGACGACGTGATGCCGTGGTCGTACATGTACTTGTTGATCTTCATCCCGAAGAACTTCGTGGTGACGAACTGCCCGAGCTCGCCGTACCACGAGGGGCAGGCGTAGAGGCGCGGGTCGGCGCTGAACGCGCCCGGCAGGTGCTTGTCCATGCCGACGGCGATGCCCAGGTCGTGGTCACCGAGCCGGATCGTGTTGGCCGCGAGCGTGAGCGCGCTTGCGGCGGTCGCGCAGCCGTTGTACACGTCGGTGAACGGGATCCCCGTGAGCCCGAGCAGCGCCACCACGGCGTCCGGGTTGTCGATCTCGTAGCTGCCGGCGAACGCGAACTGGATGTCGCGCCACTCCACGCCGGCATCGGCGAGCGCGCGACGGATCGCGACGGCTCCCATCTCGATGCCGGTGGTGTCCCCGAACCGGCCGAACGGGTGCAGGCCCACGCCCACGATGGCGACGTCGTCCATGGCGATGTCCTCTCTCGTCTCGTCCGACGCGCTCAGGCCGAGCCGACCGGGCGGAACGCGAACGTGACGACCTCGTCGGTGCCGTCCTCTCCGCCCCCGGTGCGGAACGGCACGATCACGAGCTCCATCTCGGTGCCCGGGGTCAGGGCGTCGGCATCGGTCTCGGTGAGGCGCGTCTCGACCTTCACCTCGTCGCCGAGGGCGACGTAGCCGACGCCGAACGGCACGAACGCCTCAGCCGGTCGGCCCGGTGTACGGCGGGGACGGGGGCGGGAACTCCTGCGTCGTCCACGCCCAGAGCCGACCGGTCCGCGGCAGCAGGTGCTCCTCCATCTCCGTCGACGCGCACCGGGGGCACGAGTCCTGGGTCGGGAACGTCACGATCCCGCACGCGGTGCAGCGGCTGCCGATGAGCTGCGGCGACTCGCTCGGCCACGTGAAGACGCCCTCGGCGATCGGGACCTGTGCCATTCAGCTGCTCCGTTCGTCCTGGTCCCACCACGGGAACGTCGGTGGGAGATCGGCGGGGACGCGCATCGGGAACGTCGGTGTCCGGCGCTCGCGGAACGCGGCCACACCTTCGCGCGCGTCCGGCGCGACGGCGGCGGCGAGCAACAGCTCGGACTCGACGGCGTGTGCCTCCGCCGGCGTGGCGACCGTGCTCATGCGCCACACGAGCTGGCGCGTCAGCGCGACCGAGACCGGCGCGGTGTCGCGGACGAGGTCGCGTGCGTACGCCGTCGCGGACGTGACGACGTCGTCGGTGATCTCGCGCACGAGCCCTCCCGACCGCGCGTCGTCGGCGGCGACCGTGCGTCCGGAGAGCAGCCATTCGAGCGCGGTCGGGATGCCGACCAGCCGCGGGAGGAACCACGACGAGCACGCCTCCGGCACGATGCCGAGCCGCGTGAACACGAACCCGAACTTCGCACCGGGCGCCGCGAAGCGCGCGTCCATGGGCAGGGTCATCGTCGCCCCGACGCCGATCGCGGGCCCGTTGACCGCGGCGACGACGGGCTTCGTGCAGTCGAAGATCCGCAGCGCCACGACGCCGCCCGGATCGCGTCCCGTCGACCGCTTCCCACCCGAGAACGTGCGCTCGCCCGAGCCGAGGTCGGCGCCGGCGCAGAACGCCCGCCCCGAGCCCGTCACGACGACCGCCCGCACGTCGCCGTCGGCGTCGACCGCGTCGAACGCGTCGCACAGCTCCCGCTGCATCCGGTTCGTGAACACGTTGAGCCGATCCGGGCGGTGCAGCGTGATGCGCGCGATCCCGTCGGGATCGGCGCCCTCGTAGAGGATCTCCTCGAACGGCGCGCTCACGTCGCTGCCACCCGTGTGCGCAGGTCGTCCTTCACGACCTTGCCCGTCGCGTTCACCGGGAGCTCGTCGAGGAAGACGACGGACCGCGGGACCTTGAAGTTCGCCATCTCCTCGCGCGCCCACGAGATCACGTCGGCTTCCTCCACCGCCGGGCCGGGGCGCAGCACGACGAACGCCATGCCGACCTCGCCCAGGCGCTCGTCCGGCACGCCGATCACCGCGACCTGGGCGATCTGCGGATGGCGGAGGAGGAGGTTCTCGATCTCGGCGGGGTACACGTTGAAGCCGCCGACGATGAACATGTCCTTGATGCGGCCGACGATCCGCAGGTGCTCGTCCGGGTCGAACACGCCGAGGTCGCCCGTGTGGAGCCAGCCGTCGGCGTCGATCGCGGCGGCCGTGGCGTCGGGGTCGTCGAAGTACTCGTGCATCACGGTCTCGCCGCGCACGACGACCTCACCTGCCTCGCCCGGTGCGGCAACGGCACCGGCGTCGGTCACGGTTCGCACCTCGACGCCCGGCCACGGCACGCCGACCGTCGCGGCCACTCGCTCGAAGTCGTCATCGGGGAGGCTGCCGGTCACGGTGCCGGCCTCGGTGAGGCCGTAGCCCGTGGAGATCCGGTCGAACGGGAGCTCCTCGCGCACGCGGCGGATCAGCTCGACCGGGATGTCGGCGGCCCCGGTGACCGCGAGGCGCAGCGTCGAGAGGTCGTGACGGTCGCGGTCGGGATGGTCGAGCAGCGACTGGTAGATCGTCGGCGGGCCGGGGAGCACGGTGATGCGTTCACGCTCGACGAGCTCGAGCACGCGGTCGGCGTCGAACACCGCGACGGGGACGTTCGTCGCGCCGCGCATCAGGCAGGCGAGGCAGCCTGCCTTGTACCCGAAGATGTGGAAGAACGGGTTCGCGATCAGGTAGCGGTCGCCGGCGCGCAGGCCTGCCCAGTCGCACCAGTCGAGGTACGCGCGCAGCGTCTGCCCGTGCTGCATCACGACGCCCTTCGGGCTGCCGGTGGTCCCCGAGGTGAACATGATGTCGCTCGGGTCGTGGGCGCCGATCGACTCGATGCGCGCGTCGAGCTCGCTGTCGGTCACGTCGTCGCCGCGGGCGAGGAACGTGTCCCAGCCGACGGATGCCGGGTCCGCCGCACCCGACAGGAGCACCGTGTGCTCGAGCGCGGGAAGGCTCGCGCCGCGTCGGCGAGCAGCGCGGGGTAGTCGGTGTCGAGGAAGCCGCGGACCGTGAAGAGCAGGCGCGCGCCGCTGCGCTCGAGGACGTACGCGGCCTCGGTGCCGCGGAACCGCGTGTTGACCGTGACGAGCACGCCGCCGGCGGTGGTCACGCCGAGGGCGGCGAAGATCCACTCCGGGGAGTTCGGGGCCCACACCGCCACCCGGTCGCCGCGCTCGATGCCCGACGCGCACAGCGCACGCGCCGCGCGTCGCACCTGCGCCTCGAGCTCGGCGAACGTGACCCGGCGCTCGCCGTCAACGACCGCCTCGGCGTCGGCGTAGCGGCGTGCGGCATCGCGCACCATCGCCGGGATCGTCGGCCACTCGAGCTCGCTGCGGGCGGTCATGCCGGGTGCGAGAGCGTCCGCATGCTCTCGACGAGGTCCTCGAGCGGGGTGCCGGTGGGGTAGACGGCTGCCGCGCCCGCGGCCTCGAGCCGTTCGACGTCGCGCTTGGGGATCGTGCCGCCGACGACGAGCTTCACGCGGTCGGCGCCGACCGCGCGCAGCGCGTCGGCCGTCTTCTGCGTCAGCGCGAGGTGCGCGCCGCTCAGGATGCTGAGGCCGACGATCTGCACGTCCTCCTGCAGCGCGACAGAGGCGATCACCTCGGGGCGCTGGCGGATGCCCGTGTAGATGACCTCGAAGCCGGCGTCGCGCAAGGTTCGGGCGACGAGCTTCGCTCCGCGGTCGTGGCCGTCGAGACCGGGCTTCGCGACCAGGACCCGCACCGGCGTGCCCATCGGAGTCGCCCATCAGAAGTCGTCCATCAGAAGACCGCGGGCTGCTGGAACTCGCCCCACTCTTCCTTGAGCACGTCGACCATCTCGCCGACGGTGCAGTACGCCTTGGCGCAGTCGACGAGGAGCGGCATCAGGTTCTCGTCGTCACCGGCCGCGGCCTTGCGGAGCGCGTCGAGGGTGGCGCGCACGTCGGTGTCCGACCGCGAGCGCTTCACTTCGGCCAGGCGTTCCAGCTGGCGGGCGCGGCCCGCCTCGTCGAACTCGTAGCCCTCGACCTCGGGCGGCTCCTCGTCGGTCTGGAAGCGGTTCAGGCCGACGACCGTCCGGTCGCCGGAGGTGAGCGCCTGCTGGACCCGGACCGCCTCGTCGGAGATCAGGCGCTGGAGGTACCCCTCCTCGACGGCCTTCACCATGCCGCCGCGTCGTTCGAGGTCGTCCATGATCTCGATGACGCGCTCTTCCATCTCGTCGGTCAGCGCCTCGACGTAGTACGAGCCACCGAGCGGATCCGCCACGCGCGCGACGCCCGTCTCGTAGGCGAGCACCTGCTGTGTGCGCAGCGCGAGGGTGGCGGAGTCCTCGGTCGGGAGCGCGAACGGCTCGTCCCACGCCGCGGTGAACATCGACTGCACACCGCCGAGCACGGACGCGAGGGCCTCGTACGCGACCCGCACGATGTTGTTGTGCGCCTGCGGGGCGTACAGCGACGCGCCGCCGGCCACGCAGCCGACGCGGAACATGCACGAGCGGTCGTCCTTGGCGCCGTAGCGCTCGCGCACGATGCGCGCCCAGCGGCGTCGTCCGGCGCGGTACTTCGCGATCTCCTCGAAGAAGTCGCCGTGTGTGTAGAAGAAGAAGGACACCTGCGGGGCGAACTCGTCGATGGTCATGCGCCCGCGTGCCATGACCTCGTCGCAATACGTGATGCCGTCCATCAGCGTGAACGCCATCTCCTGCGCGGCGTTCGCGCCGGCATCGCGGAAGTGCGCGCCGGCGACGGAGATCGCGTTGAACCGGGGGACCTCCTGCGCGCAGAACTCGATCGTGTCGGCGATCAGCCGCAGCGACGGACGCGGGGGCCAGATCCACGTGCCACGGCTGACGTACTCCTTGAGGATGTCGTTCTGGATCGTGCCGCGCAGCTTCGCCCGGTCGACGCCCTGCTTCTCGCCGACCGCGATGTAGAACGCGAGCAGGATCGCGGCGGTGCCGTTGATCGTGAAGCTCGTGCTGACCTGATCGAGCGGGATGGAGTCGAAGAGGATCTCGGCGTCGGCGAGGGTGTCCAGCGCGACGCCGACGCGCCCGACCTCCTCCTCGACGTCGGGGTGGTCGGAGTCGAACCCGCACTGCGTCGGCAGGTCGAGTGCGACGGACAGGCCCGTGCCGCCCTGGGCGAGCAGGTACCGGTAGCGCTCGTTCGACTCCTCGGGCGTACCGAACCCGGAGTACTGGCGGATCGTCCAGAGCCGGCCGCGGTACCCGTCGGGGAAGTTGCCGCGGGTGAACGGGAAGACGCCGGGGTCGGGGATCGACTCGGGCGGGGGCAGGTCGTCGCGCCCGTAGCTGACCGCGAGGGGGATGCCCGCCTCGCTGCGGACCTGATCGTCCGTGGGCTGGTCGTCGGCGGCCGCCTCGTCCATCGGCGACCGAGCGTAATCGGATTGCGATAACTTCGTTCTCCTCCGATGGATGTGCCGCTTCCGGGCGGTCGGGAGCGGCCGGAGGACGGGGCAGTGGACTTCGAGCGCACGGAGGAGCACGCCACCTTCGCCAAGGTGGTGCGCGACTTCGCCGAGCAGCACATCGCCCCCCACGCCGAGGTGTGGGACCGCGACCACACGTTCCCGACCGAGACGGTGCTCGCGATGGGCGAGCTCGGGCTCTTCGGGCTCCCGTTCGACGAGGAGCACGGCGGGTCAGGCGCCGACTTCACGACGCTGTGCATCGCGATCGAGGAGCTGGCCCGGGTCGATTCGTCGATGGCGATCACGCTCGAGGCGGGCGTCGGGCTCGGCGCGGCACCGATCGCCGCGTTCGGCACCGACGAGCAGCGGGCCCGGTGGCTCCCCGAGCTGTGCGCGGGACGTTCGCTCGCCGCGTTCGGGCTGACCGAGGCGGACGCGGGGAGCGATGCCGCCGCGACGCGCACGCGAGCCGAGCTCGACGGCGGCGAGTGGGTGATCAACGGCAGCAAGGCGTTCATCACGAACTCGGGCACACCCATCACGAGCCTGATCACGGTGACGGCGCGGACCGGACCGGGCGACGAGATCAGCGCGCTCGTGGTCCCGATCGGGACGCCCGGGCTCGAGGTCGGGGCTGCCTACCGCAAGATGGGGTGGCACGCTTCCGACACGCACCCGCTGACCCTCGACGACTGCCGCGTGCCCGCCGACCACCTGCTCGGTGAGCGTGGCAACGGCTTCCGCCAGTTCCTGTCGATCCTCGACGACGGCCGGATCGCCATCGCCGCGCTCGCGGTCGGCCTCGCACAGGCGTGCCTCGAGCACAGCGTTCGCTACGCGGGGGAGCGGACCGCGTTCGGCCGGCCCATCGGCGCGAACCAAGGCATCGCGTTCCGCTGCGCTGACCTCGCGGTCATGGTCGAGAGCGCCCGACTCCTCACGTACAAGGCGGCCTGGATGAAGGACACGGGCCGCCCGATCAAGCAGGCTGCGGCCATGGCGAAGCTGTACGCGACGGAGGCCGCGGTGGAGGCGACGCGCCACGCCACGCAGATCTTCGGTGGCTCGGGATACCTCGACGAGACGCCCGTCAGCCGCTTCTACCGGGACGCGAAGATCCTCGAGATCGGCGAGGGCACGAGCGAGATCCAGCGCCTCGTGATCAGCCGCGGGCTCGGGCTCGTGGTCAACTGACCGGATGGCGGAGCTCCCGGTCCACGGTCGCTGGTTCGAAGAGCTCGAGGTCGGCCTCGTCGTGCCGCACGCGCTGCACGCGCACGATCACCGAGAGCGACAACGTCACGTTCTCCACGATGACGATGAACCCGGCGCGTCTGCACCTCGACCACCACTACGCCGCGAACGAGACGGAGTTCGGCCAGCCCCTCGTCAACAGCCTGTTCACGCTCGCGCTGCTCGTGGGTCTGAGCGTGCTCGAGACGACCCACGGCACGACCGTCGCGAACCTCGGGTTCCAGGAGGTCGTGTTCCCGGCGCCCGTCTTCGTCGGCGACACGATCCACGCCGAGAGCGAGGTGGTCGCCGCGCGCGAGTCGCGTTCACGTCCCGACAGCGGCATCGTGACGTTCGAGCACCGGGCGTTCAACCAGCGCGACGAGCTCGTCTGCCGCGCCCGCCGCGACGCGCTCATGCAACGACGGCCCGCGGAGACGACGTCGGGTTGAGCACACCGCTGTGGGCTCCGACCCCGGACCGCGTGCGCGAGACGAACCTGTGGGCGTTCTTCGAGGCCGCGTCCCGCCAGGCTGGGTCCGACGTCGGCGACTACGAGTCACTGCACCGATGGTCGGTCGCCGAGCCGGGCCGGTTCTGGGAGACGGCCTGGGACCTCTGCGGGGTCGTCGGCGAGCGCGGTGACGTCGCCGTCGACCCGGCGCCCGACCTCTGGCGCACCAGGTTCTTCCCCGACTCGGTCCTCAGCTACTCGGAGAACCTGCTGCGCCGCGACGACGAGGGCGCCGCGCTGCGCTTCGTCCGAGAGGACGGCGTCCGGCGCACGTGCTCGTGGCGCGAGCTGCACGAGCTGGTGTCGCGGCTCCAGCAGGCGCTGCGCGCCGCCGGCGTCGGCCCCGGCGATCGGGTCGCCGCGTGGCTCCCCAACGTGCCCGAGGCGTACGCCCTGCTGCTGGCCACATCGAGCATCGGTGCCGTCTTCTCGTCGTGCTCGCCCGACTTCGGGACCCAGGGCGTCGTCGACCGCTTCGGCCAGATCGAGCCCGTCGTCCTGTGCGCCGCCGACGGGTACCTCTACGACGGCGTGCAGCACGACTGCCGGGAGCGCCTCGAGGAGATCGCCCGTCAGCTTCCCTCGGTGCGCACCGTGCCCGTCCTCTCCTACGTCGGTGACACGACCGAGCTCCCGAAGGCCGCGGGCGCCGTCGGATGGGACGAGTGGATCGGAGGCCACGAGCCGGCGCGCGTCGAGTTCGCGCGGCTGCCGTTCGACCACCCGCTCTACGTCCTCTACTCGTCGGGCACGACCGGCTTGCCCAAGTGCATCGTGCACCGTGCCGGGGGAGTGCTGCTGAAGCACCTCGTCGAGCACCGGCTGCACGCCGACGTGCGGCGCGACGACCGCGTCTTCTACTTCACGACGACCGGCTGGATGATGTGGAACTGGCTCGCGTCCGCGCTCGCGAGCGACGCCACCGTCGTCGTGTACGACGGCGCGCCGGTCCGATGGAAGTCCACGCCCCTCTGGGAGCTCGCCGCGGAGGAGTCGGTCACGCTGTTCGGGACGTCGGCGAAGTTCCTCGAGACGTGCGAGAAGCTCGGGCTGCGTCCGGCCCTGGAGCACGACCTGTCCGCGCTCCGCACCGTCACGTCGACCGGCTCGCCGCTCTCGCCCGACGGGTTCGAGTACGTCTACCGCGACGTCAAGGCCGACGTGCACCTCGCGTCGATCTCCGGTGGCACCGACCTGTGCGGCTGCCTCGTCGCCGGCGATCCGACCGGCCCGGTCTGGGCCGGCGAGATCCAACGGCCCGGGCTCGGCATGGCGATCGACGTCGTGGACGACGACGGGCGCGCGCTCGGCCCGGGGCACGCGGGCGAGCTGGTGTGTCGCTCCGCCGTTCCCGTCGATGCCCGTCGGGCTCTGGGACGATCCGGACGACGCGCGCTACCGGGCGACCTACTTCGAGCGGTTCCCCGGGATGTGGCACCAGGGCGACTTCGCCGAGTGGACCGAGCACGGCGGCGTCGTCATCCACGGACGCTCCGACGCGACGCTGAACCCCGGCGGTGTGCGGATCGGCACCGCCGAGATCTACCGGCAGGTCGACGCGATCGCCGACGTGCAGGAGAGCCTGGTCATCGGGCAGCGCTGGGACGACGACGTGCGGATCGTCCTGTTCGTCGTGCTGCCCGACGGCGTGGTGCTCGACGACGAGCTGACCGCCACGATCCGGCAACGGATCCGCACCGGCGCGTCGCCGCGCCACGTCCCGGCCCGCATCGTTGCGGTGCCCGACCTGCCGCGCACCCGCAGCGGCAAGCTCTCCGAGCTCGCGGTGCGAGCGGTCGTCCACGGCGAGCCGGTCAAGAACACCGAGGCGCTCGCGAACCCCGAGGTGCTCGAGCACTTCCGCGACCGCGAGGAGCTCCAGGCATGAGCGACGTGCCGACGCGGCTGCGCAGCGTGCTCTTCGCGCCGGCCAGCCGCCCCGAGGTGCTGCGCAAGCTGCCCCGCAGCGGGCCGGACGCCGTGGTGCTCGATCTCGAGGACGCGGTGCCGCCCGACGGGAAGCCCGAGGCGCGCGTGCACGCCCGCGAGGTGGGCGCGGAGCTCGCGGACGAGCACCCGGCTCTCGCCGTGTTCGTCCGGGTGAACGCCGTGTCGTCACCGTGGTTCGCCGACGACGTACGTGACGGGCTCGCGCCCGGCCTCGCCGGCGTGGTCGTCCCGAAGGTCGAGACGCCCGCCGACGTCGAGGCCGCCGCGCAGGCGCTCGATCGCGCCGATCTCGGTGGCCTCACCGTCTTCGCGGGCGTGGAGACCGCGCTGGGTGTGGGCCGTGTCGACGAGCTGCTCTCGCCGCCGGTCGCGGCGGTCTACTTCGGGGCCGAGGACTTCATCGCCGACATGGGTGGCGTGCGGACCGAGGAGGGGACCGAGGTGCTCTACGCACGGTCCCGCGTCGCGCTCGCCGCGCGCGTGGCCGGCGTGCACGCCGTCGATCAGATCGTGGCGGCCTTCGACGACGACGAGCGCTTCCGCGCCGACGCTCGACAGGGACGGGCGATCGGGTACGGCGGGAAGCTGTGCATCCACCCGGCGCAGGTCCCCCTGGCCAACGAGGCCTTCTCGCCGTCCGCAGACGACGTCGACCGAGCCCAGCGGCTCCTGGCCGCGTACGACGAGGCGCAGCGCGCCGGGCACGCGGCGATCGCGTTCGAGGGTCAGATGGTCGACGAGCCCATGGCGCGCCGGGCGCGCGCGATCGTCGCGGCGGCAGAGGAGGACGAGCGATGAGCACGAGCGGCACGAGCGGTCGCTCGCACCTGCGGGTCGCGCAGTGGTCGACCGGCAACATCGGGACGCGCGCGCTGCGCGAGCTGGTCCGACACCCGACGCTCGAGCTCGTCGGCGTGCTCGTCCACGACCCGGCGAAGGCGGGTGTCGACGCGGGCACGCTCTGCGGTGAGGACGCCACCGGCATCGCGGCGACGACGGATCCGGCGGAGATCGTGGCGCTGGCGCCCGATTGCGTCGTGTACATGCCGCAGGCGATCGACGTCGACGATGTCGTCGCGCTGCTCGAGGCCGGCAGCAACATCGTGACGACCGCGGGAGCGCTGTCGGACGTCGGGCGACGGCTCGACGACGACGACCGCGCCCGCGTGCTCGCCGCGTGCGAACGCGGCGGCACGTCCGTGTACCACACGGGCAGCAGCCCCGGCTTCATCACCGACGCGCTCCCGTACGCGCTGCTCTCGATGCAGCGGCGCGTCGACTCGTACGAGATCGAGGAGTACGCCAACCTCTCGCGCCGCGACTCGCCGACGCTGCTGTTCGAGCTGATGGGCTTCGGCCGCCCGCTCGACTCCTACAGCCCGAACCGGGCGCAGTACCTCCTCGGCGAGTTCGGCCCCGCGCTCGCCGGGATCGCGGAGGCGGCCGGGCGGCCCGTCGACGACTGGAGCTGCACGGGCGAGGTCGCCGCGGCGCGTCACACGACCACGATCCTCGCCGGTGAGCTGCTCGAGGGCACGGTCGGCGCGCAGCGCAACATCCTTTCGGGGAGCAGCGGCGGCAGCGAGGTCGTGCGCTTCACCGCGACCTGGTACTGCACGACCGAGCTCGAGCCGCACTGGGACGTCCGCCCGACCGGATGGCGGGTGCAGGTGCGAGGCGACGCGCCCTTCGACGTCGAGCTGCCGTTCCCCGTCCCGGTCGACGACCTCGCCGACTACACGCCCGCGTACACCGCGAACCGACCGGTCAACGCGATCCCGTACGTCTGCGAGGCGCGCCCGGGGTTCCTCGCGACCGCCGACCTGCCCCCGATCACGCCTGCCGGCCCGTCCGGTACGGTGAGCGGCTGACGCTGCCGAACGACCAGCAGACGAACGGAGTCTCCATGCTCCGCGATGACGTGCAGGCCATCTCCGTCGACGACCACGTCGTCGAGCCGCCCAACGTCTTCATCGATCACATCGAGCCGCGCTTTCGCGATCGCGCGCCGCGGATCATCGACCGCGACGGGATCGAAGGATGGCTCTGGGAGGACCGCTTCTACCCCCTCTCGTTCCAGGGCAACTCCGAGACACGCAAGTTCCGTGCGGGGGAGGCCGGGCACGGCGCTGATCTCTACGCACGCCGCTACGAGGACATGATCCCCGCGGCCTACGACGTGCACGAGCGCATCCGCGCGATGGACGACGACGGTGTGTGGGCCGAGCTCGTGTTCCCGACGTTCCCGCGCTTCGGCGGCACGCAGTTCCTCGAGGCCGACGACCCCGAGCTCGCGCTCGCACTCGTGCGGGCGTGGAACGACTGGATGCTCGACGAGTGGTCCGCCGCCTACCCGGACCGGTTCATCCCGCAGACGCTCATCCCGCTGTGGGACCTCCCGGCGGCCGTCACCGAGATCGAACGGTGCGCCGACAAGGGGTCGCGGGCGGTGCTGTTCACCGAGAACCCGCACCCGCTCGGCCTGCCGTCGTTCCCGACCGGGCATTGGCGCCCCGTGTTCGAGGCGTGCAACGCCACCGGGCTGCCGCTCTCGATGCACATCGGGACGTCGATGGGACTGCTCAAGCCGTCACCCGAGACGACGCCCTCGGTCGGGATCGCGCTCTGCGGCGTGAACTCGATGAGCGCGCTCGGCGACATGATCTTCAGCGGTGTGCTCGAGGGCCTGCCCGACTGTCGGGTCGCGCTGTCCGAGGGCGGCGCCGGTTGGGTGCCGTACGTGCTCGAGCGCCTCGACTACACGTGGGAGCGCAGCCGGTACGACAACCTCCAGAACACCGCGCCGCCGTCCGAGGTGTTCGCGAACCACATCTGGGTCTGCATCATCTCCGACCAGTACGCGATCCGGAACCGCGACCTGATCGGCGTCGACAAGATCATGTGGGAGGCCGACTTCCCCCACAACGACTCGAACTGGCCGAACAGTCGCAAGATCCTCATCGACGCGCTCGCCGACGTCCCCGACGACGAGGCGCAGCGCATCGCCGAGTGGAACGCGCGCGACCTGTACCGCTTCCCGCGCGCCGACGCCTAGGAGCTCGTCGTCATGGTCGACGTGCGCACGATGCTCGATCCCGAGCTGCGGGCGGTGATGGACACCTTCGAGCTCCCACAGCTCGACGGTGAGGCGCTGTCGACGATGCGGTCGACGCCGTTCCCTATCGCGGATCTGTCCGACGCGGTCGAGCGCACGGAGCGCACCGTGCCGGGCGACCCACCCGTCCCGGTCCGGGTGCACCGTGCGAAGGACGCGACCGGCCGGCTGCCTGCCGTCGTGAGCATCCACGGCGGCGGCTACGTCCTCGGCAGCTACGTCATGGACGACGCGCGCTTCGACCGCTGGTGCCCGCAGTTCGGTCTCGTCGGCGTCTCCGTCGAGTACCGGCTCGCGCCCGAGACGCCGTACCCGGGCCCGCTCGACGACTGCTACGCCGCGCTGCGGTGGACGTACGACAACGCCGACGAGCTCGGCATCGACCCCGACCGCATCGGGATCGCCGGGATCAGCGCGGGTGGCGGGCTCACCGCGGCACTCGCGCTGCTGGCGCGCGACCGGGGCGAGGTGCCGGTCGCGTTCCAGATCCTCGACTCGCCGATGCTCGACGACCGTCAGGTGACGACGTCGAGCCAGGTCGACGCGATGTACGTGTGGAGCCGCGAATCGAACACGTTCGGCTGGCGCTCGTACCTCGGCGACCTGTACGGATCGGACGACGTGCCCGTGTACGCCGCGCCCGCCCGTGCGACCGACCTCTCCGGGCTCCCGCCGACGATCGTGTGCGTCGGTGCGATCGACGGCTTCCGGGACGAGGACGTCGACTACGCGACCCGGCTGAACCACGCCGGCGTCGCGTGCGAGCTCCACGTGTACGCGGGCCTGCCGCACGGCCACCAGCTCGTGGCGGATGCCACGGCGGTGCGCTTGTGCGCGACCGACATCGAGGACTGGCTCGGGCGGCAGCTCGCGTCCACCGACGGCTGATCCCGAGACGGCCGCTCAGGCGCTCGCGACCTGGAGCAGCGCGTCGGCGGTCGCTGTGCGGCTCCGTGATCATCAGGTCGTGACCGGTGTCGATGTCCCAGAGGCGGCCCGCGGCGCGCGCGTCCTCGATGATCGTGCGGTCGCGCGTCGCGAGGGTCGACGTGCACACGATGTGGAACCGGGGGATGCCGGCGGTCGCGTCCTCGTTCACGAGCCGGAGCTTCTGCTCGAAGCACTGCCACGGGTGCGGCGTCAGGCGCTCGGCCATCCACGCCAGATCGTCGGGGTCGGTGACGCCGTACAGCATCCCGGCGTCGGGTGACGGCCACAGCACGAGCTCGACGCCGTCGACGACCTTGCCATCGGGTCGGACCGCGTTGATCACCGGTCCGGCGTGGTCGACGAGCGACTCGCCGTTCACCGGCGTCGCCGCGTCGAGGTAGACGAGACGACCGATGCGGTCGGGAGCGCGGTCGAGCACGCCGGTGATCACCATCCCGCCGTAGCTGTGACCCACCAGGATCACGTCGCGCAAGTCGAAGAAGTGGAGGACGGCAACGACGTCGCGGATGTGCAGATCGAGGTCGACCTCGGCGCTGAGGAGGTGCGAGCGCTCGCCGAGCCCGGTGAGCGTCGGCGTCACGACGTCGTGCCCCGCCGCGCGCAGGAGCGGTGCCACGCGGTCGTAGCACCAGCCACCGTGCCCACCACCGTGCACGAGGACGTACGTCGCCATGGCGCGCCTACGACCCCGCCTGGGAGCGACCGCGTGCGGTCACGTCGGCGCGCCGCTCGGCGACGAGGCTCGTGCCGGGCTGCCACATCTCGGCCATGTAGCCCTCGATGAGATGCGCGTCGTCGAGCGTGGACGCGTTGGCGATCTGCCGGTAGTGCGCGAGGAGTCTGCGCACCCCAACCTGGTCGTTGCTCACGATCTCGCCGGCCAGGCCGCGCGCGAACGGGACGAGCTCGTCGTGGGGCACGACGTGGTTGACGAGCCCCAGCGTCTGCGCCTCGTCGGCTGCCAGGAAGCTGCCAGTGAGCGACATCTCGATGGCGCGTCGCAGCCCGATCGACTGCGCGAGCAAGACGGTGATCCCGCCGCCCGGCATGATGCCGACCCGCGCGTGCGTGTCGGCGAACCGGGCGCGATCGGACGCGACGAGGAACGTGCACTGCAGCGCGAGCTCGAGACCCCCCGTCACCGCGACACCGTTGATCGCGCCGATGGTCGGCTTGTCGATCAGGGGGATGAAGCGGTAGAGCCCGTTCGTGTCGCGCTCGGGGCCGGCGCCGGGCTCGCGCGGGGGTGCGGACTGGGGCACCTCGCCGGCGACCTCCTTGAGGTCGACGCCCGCGCAGAACGCCGGGTCCGCGCCCGTGATCACGACCGCGTCGACGTCGGGGTCGTCTCCGGCCGCGGCGACGGCGTCCCACAGCGCGAACGCGAGCTCCCGGCTCAGCGCGTTGCGGGCGTCCGGCCGGTTCAGCGTCAGGGTGGCGACCCGGTCCTCGGTCTCGACGAGGAGGACGGGCTCGTGCTCGGCGGCCATGCGCCATTTCCTACTCGTCCTGCCTCCTTCACGTGGGCCCTGCAGCGTCGTGGTGGCGTGTGCTAAGCAACTGCTCAGCATTCGGACGCCAGCATCCGGTGAGGAGAAGCAGGTCATGGGGGAGCTCGACGGCAAGGTCGCCGTCATCACGGGCGCCGGCTCGGGCATGGCGCGCGCGACGACGAAGGTGTTCGTGCGCGAGGGCGCCAAGGTGCTCGCGGCCGACATCAGCGGTGGTGAGGAGAAGACCGCAGCCGACGTGGGTGACGGGGTCGTGCCCTTCCACGTCGACGTCACCGATGAGGCGCAGGTCCAGGCGATGTTCGCGGCGGCGACTGACACGTTCGGCCGCGTCGACGCGGTGTTGAACGTCGCGGGCGTCGGCAGCGCACAACCGCTCGCCGACATCACGCTCGAGGAGTACGACCGCACGATGGGCGTCAACCTGCGCGGGGTGATGCTCGGCACGAAGCACGGCATCGCGACCATGCTCCCGTCGGGCGGCGGGGTGATCCTGAACTGGTCGTCGATCGGCGGCATGAACGCGTCCGACATGCCGACGAGCGTGTACTCCGCCACGAAGGCGGGCGTCATCGCGTTCACCAAGGCTGCCGCGGTCGAGTACGGCCCCAAGGGAATCCGCGCGAACGCGATCTGCCCGGGCTTCATCGAGACCGAGATGTCGGGTGGGCCGGGCGCGGGGGAGCGCTTCCCCGCGATGGTGCAGGGCTCGGCGCTGAAGCGAGCCGGTCAGCCCGAGGAGGTGGCCGAGGTCGCGGCGTTCCTCGCCTCGGACCGCGCGTCGTTCCTCACTGGCGTCGTCGTCCCGGTCGACGGCGGCACGACCGCGGCGCTGCGCGCGTGAGCACCGCCAACGAGACGGCGCGGGGCTACGACCCGTTCGACGCCGCGATCAACGCCGACCCGTATCCCGCGTTCAAGCGTCTGCGCGACGAAGCACCGATCTTCTACAACGAGCAGTACGACTTCTGGGCGCTGTCACGCCACGCCGACGTCGAAGCCGCGCTCGTGAACTGGCAGACGTTCTCGAGCTCGCGTGGCGACATCCTCGAGATCGTGCAGTCGGGGATGGAGCTCCCGCCCGCGGTTGTGCTCTTCGAAGACCCGCCGTTGCACACGATGCACCGCGGTCTCATGTCCCGGGTGTTCACACCGAAGCGGATGAACGCGCTCGAGGACAAGGTGCGCGAGTTCTGCGCCGGGTGCCTCGATCCGCTCGTGGGCGCGGAGCGGTTCGACTTCGTGGCCGACCTCGGTGCCGAGATGCCGATGCGGGTCATCGGGATGCTGCTCGGCATCCCCGACTCCGACCAGACCACCGTCAGGGACAAGTCCGACGCGTTCCTGCGGACCGAGTCGGGCAAGCCGATGGAGCTGCAGCAGGACGCGATCGCGAACGGCGAGATCTTCGCGGAGTACGTCGACTGGCGCGCCCAGCACCCGTCCGACGATCTGATGACGGCGTTGCTCAACGCCGAGTTCGAGGACGAGCACGGCACGATGCGCACCCTGACCCGCGACGAGGTGCTCACGTACACGCAGGTCCTCGCCGGGGCGGGCAACGAGACCACGGGTCGGCTGATCGGCTGGCTCGGGAAGCTGCTCGGCGAGCACCCGGACCAGCGCCGCGAGATCGTCGCCGACCGGTCGCTCATCCCGAACGTGATCGAGGAGGCCCTGCGCTTCGAGCCCACAGGTCCCCACGTCGCCCGGTACGTGGCCCGCGACGTCGAGTACTACGGCACGACCGTCCCCGAAGGCAGCGCCATGCTGCTGCTGGTCGGCGCCGCCAACCGCGACGAGCGGCGCTACGAGGATCCCGATCGCTTCGACATCCACCGCGACCAGGGTCAGCACCTCACGTTCGGCTTCGGGCTGCACTTCTGCCTGGGCGCGGCACTGGCCCGGCTCGAGGGACGGGTCGCGCTGGACGAGGTGCTGAACCGCTTCCCGGACTGGGAGCTCGATCTCGCCAACGCGCGGCTCGCGCCGACGTCCACCGTGCGGGGCTGGGACTCCATGCCCGCCGTCGTCGGCTGACCTACCCGTTCAGCGCGGGACCCTCGTAGCGCTCGAGGTACTGCTCGACGAGCGCGCGCATCTCGGTGTGCCCGGCCGTCAGACCGAGCGCCTCCTCGAGCACCAGGATGCGCGAGATGCTCGTCATGAGCACCGCGACCGCCTCGGGCGGCAGCGCGCGCGCGTCGGCATCCGCGCGGGCGAGGACGGCGGTGATGGTCTCGGTGTCGAGCCGGCGGAACTGCTCGGCGTACGCCTGGAGCTCCGCGCGGATCGCCTTGCGGTGGTTCGCGAGCGCCGAGAACTCCATCGTGAGCGTCGCCCCGGCAGGGTCGTTGCTGAACTCCCACAGCGCCCGCAACGGCTGCTCCGACTCGAGCGCGCGGGCGTGCCGTTCGAGGTTCTGCTCCGCGCCGCGCCGGACGAGCGCGAGGAACAGGTCGTCCATCGTCCGGAAGTAGTAGTGGACGAGCTGCGGCTTGAGGCCCGCCTTCGCTGCGACCTTCCGCGACGTGACCGCGGCGTAACCCTCCTCGAGCATCAGCTGCTGCGCGGCGTCGAGCAGCGCGGCGCGCGTCGCCGAATCCTCGGCACCGATCCGGCGCGGGGCGGTCATGGTGGGGTGGATCCTCGCACGAAGCCCATGCTAAGCACTCGCTCAGCATGACCGATGTCTCCGCAGCTCGCTACGCCGGCGCGCGGGTCAACCGGGTCGAGGACGGTCGGTTGCTCACGGGCACCGGCACGTTCGTCGATGACGTCGCGCGCCCCGGGATGCTGCACGCCTGCTTCGTGCGCAGCCCGTTCGCGCGAGCGCGCATCGAGTCGGTCGACGTCACCGAGGCGCTCGCGCTCCCCGGTGTCCTCGCCGTCTTCCTCGCCGGCGACCTCAACCCGGACGTGCACGAGCAGTGGTACACGATGACGGGCCCGAAGATGCCGGACATCGCGCGCCCGCCGTTGGCGGAAGGCGAGGTCCGCTTCGTCGGCGATCCCGTCGCGTTGGTCGTGGCGGAGAGCCGGTACGTCGCCGAGGACGCGGTCGACCTCGTCGTCGTCGACTACGACCCGTTGCCGGCGCTCGCCGACTACGTCGACGCCGCGTCGAGCGACGAGCTGGTGTACGCGGACGCGCCCGGCAACCTGGCCGGGCAGCTCGCGGGTGCGCCGGTCGAGACGATCGACGAGGTCGCCGACGGCGCGGCCCACGTCGTCACCGAGACCATCCACCAGCAGTCGCACGCGGCGGTGCCGATCGAGACACGCGGGCTGGTCGTCGAGTGGAGCGCCGGGAGCGGGGAGCTCACGATCTGGGCGGCGACGCAGGCGCCGCACGAGGTGCGGGCGTTCTGCGCCCGACTGCTCGGCGTCCCGGAGCAGCGCATCCGCGTGATCATGCGCGACACCGGCGGCGGGTTCGGCCAGAAGGTCGTGCCCCTGCGCGAGGACATGTGCCTCATGCTCGCCGCCCGCAAGGTGCCGGCCGCGCTGAAGTGGATCGAGGACCGGCGCGAGAACCTCATGGCGGCCGGCCACGCACGCCAGGAGCACGGCACGGTGCGCATGGCGTTCGACGAGGACGCCCGGATCCTCGCGATGCAGCTCGACTACGTGCAGAACGTGGGTGCGTACCCGACGCCGAGCCCGTTGACCGCGGGGGCGGCCGTCGGCCTGCTGTTCCCGGGGCCGTACCGGGTGCCGCGCGCGACCTACTCGACGAAGCTGGTCTTCACGAACACCTGCGGGCGTACCGCCTACCGCGGGCCGTGGCAGTTCGAGTCGGTCGCGCGTGAGGTCGGGCTCGACGTCGCCGCGCGTCGCATCGGGATCGACCCCGTCGAGCTCCGGCGTCGCAACCTGCTGCGACAGGACGAGCTCCCCTGCGCGAACCCGAACGGCATGCCGTACGACCACATCTCGCCGGCCGAGACGTTCGAGCAGGCGCTCGAGCTGCTCGACTACGACGCGTTCCGCCAGGAGCAAGCGGTGGCGCGCGGCGAGGGTCGGTACCTCGGTGTCGGCACGTGCACCTACGTGGAGCCGACGACGAGCGCCATGGGCTACTACGCGACCGAGGGCGCGACGATCCGCATCGAGCCGTCGGGCACGGTGAACGTCTACGTCGCCGGCGGGTCGACCGGGAACAGCCTCGAGACGACCGCGGTGCAGCTGACGGCCGACGCGCTCGGCGTCGACGTCGACGACGTCGCGACGATCCAGGGCGACACGGCCGTCACCCCGTTCGGCGCCGGCACCGGTGGGAGCCGCAGCGGGTCGATGATCGCCGGCGCGGTCGCAGAGACCGCCGGGATCCTGCGCGAGAAGATCGTCGCGATGGCCGCGCACCGGCTCGAGGCGGCGGAGGCCGACATCGAGCTCGCGCAGGGGCGCGCCAGCGTGCGGGGCACACCGAGCGCCGGGGTCTCGTACGCCGAGCTCGCACACGTCGCCTACTTCGAGCCGCACCACCTGCCCGCCGGGATGGCGGCCGGCCTCGAGGCGAGCGCGCGCTACACCGCGGGCAGCCCGATGCTCTGGGCCAACGCGACGCACCTCTGCACGTGCGAGGTCGACGTCGAGACCGGGCTCGTCACGCTGCTCCGCTACATCGTGAGCGAGGACTGCGGCCCGATGATCAACCCGAACATCGTCGAGGGCCAGATCGCCGGCGGGACGGTGCAGGGCATCGGTGGCGCGCTGTTCGAGCACTTCGTCTACGACGAGGACGGCAACCCCCTGACGACCACGTTCCTCGACTACCTGCTGCCGACCGCGACGGACGTGCCGACGATCGAGTACGGCCACGTCGAGACGCCGAGCCCGGGACCCGGTGGGTACAAGGGCGTGGGGGAGGGCGGCGCGATCGGCGCGCCCCCGGCGGTCGTGAACGCGGTGGCCGACGCGCTCGCGCCGTTCGGCGTCGAGATCACGCGGCTGCCCGTGACGCCCGCGTCGATCCTCGCTCTGCTCGAGGAGGCGGGCGCGCCGACGTGACGGGATAACGTGATTCTCGGAATCCGAGTGCGCCACTTCCGGAGCCGGGGGACCAGATGACTGCAGCCACCGACGATCTGCGGACCTCGGATCTGGTCGAGCTCCACGCGCTCTGCGCGCGCTACATGTCGTACACGAGCCGGATGGTGCAGGACCGGTGGCTCGACGTGTTCACGCCCGACGCGGAGTACAACGCGTTCGGCACGCCGTACACGCTCGAGCGCTTCCCGGCGCTCCTCGAGGCCGCGCCGCGCGGTCAGTTCATCGGCAACATGCCCGTCGTCGAGCTCGACGGCGATCGCGCCACGGGCGTGCAGCACTTCCTCTTCATCGACCAGCAGACGCACGCGATGCGACTCGGCTGGTACACCGACGAGTACCACCGCACCGGTGACGGCTGGCGTATCCATCGGCGCTCGTCGACGTTCATGCGCAAGCACGGTGGCTTCGACTCGGGCGTGCAGCACGACCCGCTCGCCGACGCCGACGGACAAGGAGCGCGCTCGTGACCGACCTCACCGTCGCCCCCCTCACGGTCGCGGGTCTCCCGAAGATCATCAGCGTCGACGACCACGTCGTCGAGCCGCCGCACCTCTGGCAGGACCGGCTGCCGGCGCGGATGCGCGCGCAGGGGCCGCGGGTCGAGCGCGCGCGGTGGGGCGACTTCGCGCTCGACGTCGGTGCGTCGTACAAGCAGGAGATGACCGACGACGGCACGTGGGGCGACTACTGGGTCTACGAGGACCGGATCATCTACGTGCACAAGCGGCACGTCGCGATCCCGCTCGACGCCACGCCCGACGGCGACGTCCGCCGGTTCGACCGCAGCAAGATGTACATCGCCGCGCTCACCTACGACGCCATGCGCCCGGGGTGCTACGAGCCGAAGGCCCGCATCGACGACCTCGAGCTCGCCGGCGTCGACGGATCCCTCGCCTTCCCGACGTTCCCGCGGTTCTGCGGGCAGACGTTCATGGAGGGCAACGACCTCGAGCTGGGGCTCGAGTGCGTGCGCGCGTACAACGACTGGATGATCGAGGAGTGGTGCGGTGCCTCCGACGGTCAGCTGATCCCGCTGTGCCTCATCCCGCTGTGGGACGTCGACCTCGCGGTGGCCGAGGTCACGCGCAACGCGGCGCGCGGCGCACGCGCGATCTGCTTCAGCGAGATCCCGACGCACCTCGGGCTGCCGAGCATCCACTCCGGCGCCTGGGACCCGCTGTTCGCAGTGTGCGAGGAGACGCGCACGGTGTTGTGCATGCACATCGGCTCGTCGTCGAAGATGCCGTCGGCGTCGCCCGACGCGCCGCCGTCCACCGAGATCATGCTGTCGTGCAACAACTCGATGGCGTCCATGGCCGACTTCCTGTTCTCGGGCGTGCTCGTCCGCTACCCGGAGCTGAAGCTCGCGTACTCCGAGGGCCAGATCGGCTGGATCCCCTACGCGCTCGAGCGCGCCGACAACACCTGGAAGTACCACCAGAGCTGGACGCGCGCCGAGGAGACGATCCCCGAGCCGCCCTCGACGTACTACCGGGGCCGCATCTTCGGCTGCTTCACGAACGACGTCCACGGGATGGACTCGATCGAGCAGGTCGGTGAGGACAACGTCTGCTTCGAGACCGACTACCCGCACACCGACACGACGTGGCCGTTCGCACACGAAGAGGTCGCGCGCATGACCGCGGGCGCTCACCGACGAGCAGCGCTACAAGGTGCTCCGCGGGAACGCGATCCGCATGCTCGACCTCGACCGCGTCTGAGGTCGCCGGCGCGGCGTCAGCCGCGGAGGCCGTGGAGGCAGAAGTCCCAGGTCTCCTCGGCGGTCAGCCGCATCTTCGGGTCCTGGATCAGCCGGTTGCCGAACCAGCTCCACATCACGGTCTGCTGCACGAGGGCCGCGGCCCGACGCGTGTCGGGCACGTCGATGGCGCCGGCGGCGGCAGCTGCTTCCACGAGCTCGAACAGCGTGCGCGACACCGGTTCCATCGCAGCCTTGACGCGCTCGGGGTGTGCTGCCGCCAGCTGCACCGAGAAGTCGGAGATGGGGCGCCGGTTGTGGGCGCCGCGCTTGTGCGTGTCCACCGGCTCGCACCACTCGTGCAGGCGGATCGTGCACGCGCGCAGGCGGGCGAGCGGCTCCGTCTCCGCGTCGACGACGAGGCGGAAGTCGGCGACCGACTCGAGGACGGAGTCCTCGAGGAGCGCGAGCAGGAGCTCGTCCTTGCCGTCGAAGTACTGGTAGAAGCCGCGGAGCGACTGCCCGGAGCGGTCGATGACCTCCTGGATCGTGAAGTCGGTCGACCCCTTCTCGTCGATCAGCTCGAACGCGGCATCGAGGAAGCGCTGGACGCGCTGCTCGGCGCGCGAACGGGCCGCGTGCAGGCTCCGCGAGACGGCGCGCTCGCGCCACTGCGGCTCCTGGGCGTCGTCACTCGCGGCTTCGGCGCTGGCGTCCATCGGATCGACGGTATCAGCGGCCTCCGGAGGCACAGCGCCTTTGCCCTTCGCGGTCATCCGGTGCGCCGCTTCTGCTGGAGCGCCTCGGCGGCCGCCCAGTGCGCGTCGGCGGTCCACAGCCGCGCGAACACGTCGGTGGCGTGCGGCTCGAGGTGTGGGTGCGAGGCGGGCTGCGCGGCGTCGAGCACGGACTTCACCGCACGGGTCGTGCCGGGCGCGGTGTCGGCCATGCGTCGCGCGAGCGCCTGCCACGTGTCGTCGAACGCGGCGCGGGGGACGACCACGTCGACGAGCCCGAGGTCGCGGGCGGCTGGCGCGTCGTAGAGCTCGCCGGTGGTGATCGCCACCAGCGCCCGGCCGTGGCCGACGACCTGGACGAGCCGCTCCGCTCCGCCCCACGCCGGCATGATCCCGAGCGCGACCTGGTTGAAGCCGATCGTGACGTCGTCGGCCGCGATGCGGACGTCGGCGGCGATCGCGACCTCGGCGCCGCCGCCCAGCGCGTGCCCGTTCAGCGCCGCGATCACCGGGATGGGCGACGTCGCGACGCGATCGAGGAGGCGCCGCACCCGACTCGCCATCTCGACGGCCTCGTCGTGGGTGCGGATCGCGGCGAGCTCCTTGAGGTCGCCACCGGACACGAACGCTCGGTCGCCGCCGCCCCGCAGCACGAGCACGGCCGCGTCGGAGCCGAAGACCTCGTCGAGCGCCGCGCCGAGCTCGTCGGCGGTGGCGAACCCGATCGCGTTGCGTGCCTCGGGGCGGTCGATGGTGATGACCGCGACACCGGCGTCGAGCGCGAGGCGCACGCCGCCCGCCGTCATCGGGGTGCGTCCGGGAGCGGGGGAGCGTCGACCGTGTGCAGGTCGGGATCGAGCTCGAGCCCGAACGTGTTGAACGCCATCGCCAGGCACGTGTACGTGCCGACGACGAAGGTGAGCTCGATCAGCTGGTGCTCGTCGAGCTGCTCGGCGAGCCGGGCCCACGTGCCGTCGTCGACGCGGTAGTCGTCGAGGAGCTGGTCGGTCGCGGCGAGGAGATCGGACTCCAGCTCGACTCCACACGTCCGAGTCGGCGCCCGACGCGATCGCTTCGAGCTCGTCGTCGGTGAACCCGAGGGACCGGGCGATGCGGACGTGCTGGAGCCACTCGTACGGCGCACGCGCACGCCACGCGACGCGCAGGATCATCAGCTCGCGCACGCGCGCGTCCAACGTCGGCGTCCGCAGGAGCACCTGGTTGTACACGAGGAAGGGCCCTGACAGCGCGGGGTGGCGCATCATCGTCGTGAGCACGTTCGGCACGTGCGGCGCGTCCGGGGCGAGCAGCCCCGTTGCGGCCTGCTCGCCGAACGCGGTGCGCAGTGCCGCCACCGCCTCGTCGTCCCACTCTGCGACGGGCAGGGGAGCGATCCGCGGGCCCGTCGCCGTCACAGGTACGAGCCGCCGTTCACGTTGATCTGCTGACCGGTGATGTACGAGGCGTCCTCCGAGCACAGGAACGCGCACGCGGCGGCGATGTCGTCGGCCGTCCCCACCCGGCCGACGGGGATGGCCTTCGCGATCAGGTCGAGGCTCGGCAGGTTGCCCTGCTCCTCGGCGCGATGGGTCATCGGGGTCTCGATCGCCCGGGGCGGGATCGTGTTCACCGTGATGCCGTGCTTGGCGAGCTCGACAGCCAGGGCCTTGGTGAGGCCGATGACGCCGCCCTTCGAGGCGACGTAGTGGGCCATGCGGGGGGCACCCGACTGCGCGCTCGACGAGGAGATCGTGACGATCCGGCCCCAGCCCGCCTCGATCATGTCGGGGACCGCGGCCTGGAGGCAGTGGAACGTGCCGGTGAGGTTCACGGCCAGCACGCGGTCCCACTGGTCGATCGTGAGCTCGAGGAACGGCGTGAACTGGTCGAGGCCGGCGCTCGTCACCATGATCTCGACGGGTCCGAGTCGCTCGCGCACGATGGCGAGCGCCTCGTCGATGGCTGCACGGTCGGCGACGTCGACCTCGGCTGCCACCGTCTCCGCACCCGTCGCCCGGAGGTCGTCGGCGGCGCGCTCGGCGGCGGCGACGTCGAGGTCGAGCAGCGCGACCCGGGACCCGGCGGCGGCGAGGTGCTGTGCGATCGCGAGCCCGATCCCGGACCCGGCTCCCGTCACGACCGCCACTCGGCTCATCGCCGCGCTCCCTTCCTGCCCTGTCGGCCTCACCCATTTGGCCGGCGAGCGAGTATGGAGCAGCGCCTCGCGGCGGTGCAAGATGGCTCTCAAATAGCGAGAATAGGATTGCCGCCTCGATCGTGACCGGTGGTCGTGGCCGGCTGGTGGACCTGGCGGCGGAGGGGGACGGGATGCGGATCGGCCTCATGATCGGCCCCGAACGGGGCCGGCACGGCGAGAAGGTGGCGAAGCTCGTCGCCGACGCCGAGGCCGCCGAGGCCGCGGGCTTCACGTCGATCTGGGTGCCGCAGATCCCGAACGACTTCGACGCGCTGACCGCGATCACGCTCATGGCGCGCTCGACCGCACGCATCGAGCTCGGGACCGCGGTGCTGCCGATCCAGACCCGCCACCCCGTCGCGATGGCGCAGCAGGCGCTGTCCACCCAGGCCGTGTGTGAGGGGCGGCTCACGCTCGGGCTCGGTCCGTCGCACCACTGGATCGTCGAGGACATGCTCGGCCTCCCGTACGAGAAGCCGGCGCGCCTCGTGCGCGACTACCTCGAGGTGCTGAACGTCGCGCTCGAGGGTCCCGGCCCGGTCGACGTCGAGAACGACAGCTACCGCGTGCACAACCCGCTCGACATCACCGACGTCGCGCCGACGCCGGTGCTGCTCGCGGCGCTGGCGCCGGTGATGCTGCGCGTCGCCGGCGAGCACGCGTCCGGCACGATCCTGTGGATGGCCGACGAGCGCGCCATCGGCGACCACATCGTCCCGCGCATCACGAAGGCGGCCGAGGATGCCGGACGCCCGCGTCCTCGGGTGGTCGCCGGCGTGCCCGTCGTCGTCTGCGCGAACGACGAGGTCGATGCGGCACGGGAGCGGGCGAACAAGGTGCTCGGTCACGCCGACTACTCGCCGAACTACGAGCGGCTGCTCGAGCACGGCGACGCCGGCGACGTCGGCGATCTGCTGGCGGCCGGTGACGAGTCCAGCGTGTCGGCGCGGCTCCGCCGGTTCCGCGACGCCGGTGCCACCGACCTGTCGGTCCGCATCCTGCCGATCGGTCCCGATCGTGAGGCGCGTCTCGCGTCATGGCGACGGACCGAAGCGTTCCTCTCCACGCTGACCCCCGAGCTGTGAGCGGGCCGCTGCACGGCATCCGGGTGCTCGAGGTCGGGCACATCCTCGCCGGCCCGTTCGGCGGCATGCTGCTCGCCGACCTCGGTGCGGACGTGATCAAGATCGAGCCGATCGGCGGCGACCTCTCGCGCCAGGTCGGCTCGCACACCGTCGACGAGCACAACGTGTACTTCGCGAGCCTCAACCGCAACAAGCGCAGCGTGCACGTCGACCTCACGACCGACGACGGGCAGGCACAGCTCGTCGAGCTCGTGAAGACCGCCGACGCGCTGCTCGTGAACCTCCGCCCGTCGACGATCCGCAAGCTCGGCCTCGACTACGAGACGTTGCGTCACCACAACCCGAAGATCGTGTGCGTCGCGCTGACCGGCTACGGGCTCGAAGGGCCGGCGGCCGAGTGGCCGGCGTTCGACTACGTGATCCAGGCCGGCACGGGGTCGCGGCGATGACCGGCGAGCCCGACGGGCCACCCGAGCTGGCCGGGTACTCGGCCGTCGACAACTCCTCCGGGATCATGGCCGCGCTCGGGCTCGTCTCGAAGGTCCTCGAAGGGCGCGGCGGGCAGGTCGACATCTCGCTCTTCGAGGTGATGGTGGCGCAGCTCAACTACAAGGCCGCGGCGTACCTCAACGGCGGCGGACCGCCGGTCCGACAGCGGCTCGGTGCGCACGCGTTCTACGTGCCCGCCCAGCTGTTCGAGACCGCTTCGGGGTACCTCGCGCTGTTCGTCACCCACGACGAGTTCTGGCGGCGCCTCTGCGTCGAGATCGACCGCGCCGAGTGGGCCGACGACCCGCGCTTCGCCACCATGCACACCCGGTTCGAGCACCGCGACGAGCTCCTGCGCGACCTCGGCGAGCTGCTGCGCACCGCGACGGCGGCGGAGTGGGTCGAGCGGCTCCGGCCCCTCGGCATGGCCGTGGGTGAGGTCGTCGACCTCGCGGACGCGCTCGACGGCGAGCTCGCTCGTGCACGGGGCACCGTGGTGTCGGTGGACACGCCGAGCGGTCCGCTGCGCCTCGTCGCGAACCCCATCCGGATCGACGGCGCACCGGCGGAGTACCGCATCCCGCCGCGGCTGCACGAGCACACCGACGAGGTGATGGGTCCGTCCGACGCCGGTCAGGCGTCCGGTCAAGCGTCCGGTCAGGCGTCCGGTCAAGCGTCGTAGTCGACGACCACCCGACGGCTCGTCGGGAGGCCCTGGCACGTGAGCACCCAGCGGTCCTCGACCTCTTCGGGTGTCAGCACGTTGTTCACACGCATCGCGACGGTCCCCTCGTCGAGGTGCGCCATGCACGTCGCGCAGTTGCCCTGCTCGCACGAGAACGGCGGGTTCAGCCCGGCCCGCCGCGCCGCGTCGAGGATCGTGTCGCCGGGCTCGTGGCGCAGCTGCGTCTCCTGCTGCTCGAGCTTGATCACGAGCTCCTCGGTCGCCGCCGCGGCGTCCTCGGCTGGTGCCGGCGCCGCGTCGGGGACGACGAACCGCTCGATGAACACGCGCTCGGGCGCGACGCCGAGCGTGGACAGCCCGGCTTCGACCGTGTCCATGTAGGGACCCGGGCCGCAGATGTAGAAGTCGCTGTCGGCGCCGTGCTCGACGAGGGCCGCGCACTCCTCGGCGTCGAGGAAGCCGCGCTCGTCGTCGAGGTGGTGGTGGATCGACAGGCGGCCGTCCGAGCCCGCCCGCAGTCGCTCCAGCGCGTCGGCGAAGATCACGACGTCGGCGCGCTGGTTGGCGTAGACGAGCCTGATCGGCCGGTCGGTCGTGGCGAGCGCGCTCTTGATGATCGAGAGCACCGGGGTGATGCCGCTCCCGCCGGCGAACGCGACGATCGGCGCGTCGCGATCGTGGAGCACGAAGAGGCCGGTCGGGCGGAGCACGTCGATGCCGTCGCCCGCGGCGAGGTGGTCGTTCATCCAGTTCGACATGCGCCCGTCCGCGACGCGCTTCGCCGTGATCGTGAAGGGGTCGCCGGTGTCGGGTGAGCTCGACATCGAGTAGCAGCGCACGATCGACTCGCCGCCGATGTCGGCGCGGAACGTGCAGAACTGGCCGGCCGCGTACGAGAACGTCTCGGAGAGCTCCGGCGGGATCTCGAGGACGAACGACCGGGTGTCGGGGGTCTCGTCGACGACGTCGACGACGGTCAGCCGGTGGTAGGCGTGCTCGTGCAGGTGATCGTGCTGCGTCATCCTCTTTCTCTGGGCCGCGTCAGGCGGCTGCGACCTCGTTGCGATGCACCTGGCCGCCCTTCATCACGAAGCGGACGTCCTCGGTCACGCCGATGTCGTCGAGCGGGTTGCCCGGCACTGCGATCACGTCCGCGAAGAGCCCGGGCTCGAGCCGGCCCCGGTCGTCCGTGTCGATCAGCTCCGCGGAGACCGTCGTGGCGGCACGGATCGCCTGGAGCGGCGTCATGCCCCGCTCGACGAGCGCGACGAGCTCCTTGGCGTTCCGCCCGTGGGGGATCGCCGGGGCGTCGGTGCCGCACGCGACGCGGACGCCGCGCTCGATCGCCTTCGAGATCGTCTTCCGGGCGATCGGGAACACCTCGGCCGCCTTGGCCTGCAGCTCCGGCGCGGCGTGCGAGACGTCCATCCCGTCGGCGAGGTAGGTGGTCGCGACGAGGAACGTCCCGCGCTCGACGCACAGGTCGAGCGTCTCGTCGCTCGAGAGCGAGCCGTGCTCGATGCAGTCGATGCCGGCTTCGATCGCGGCCCGGATGCCGGCGTCGCCGTGCGCGTGCGCGGCGACCTTGAGGCCGGCGCGGTGGGCCTCGTCGGCGATGGCCGCGAGCTCTTCGTCGAGTACTGCTGCGCGCCGGCCGGGCCGGTGTGCGACATGATGCCGCCCGACGCGCGAGACCTTGATGACCTCGGCGCCGTACTTGATCTGGTACCGCACGGCCTTGCGCACCTCGCTGATGCCGTTCGCGATGCCCTCTTCGATGGTCAGCGGCATGATGTGCGGCGCGAGCGCCTGGAACATCGTCGGGTCGAGGTGGCCGCCCGTCGGTGCAGATCGCGTGGCCGGCCGGCACGACGCGCGGACCCGTCGATCCACCCGAAGTCGATCGCGCGCTTGAGCGCGACGTCGAGCAGCAGGCCGCCGGTCTGCACGAAGAGGCCGAGGTTCCGCACCGTCGTGAAGCCGGCGCGCAGCGTGCGGCGCGCGTTGGCGACCGCCCGGAGCGTGCGCAGCGCCGGGTCGTCCTGCACCGGGTTGAGCGGGCTCGCGTGGTTCGGCCCACCCAGCAGCAGGTTGACCTCCATGTCCATGAGGCCCGGGAGCAGCGTGAGGTCGCCGAGGTCGAGCTCGACCGCGTCGTCGGGCACGGACGTCGGCGCAACGTCGACGATGCGCTCACCGTCGACGAGCAGCGAGCCCGGCTCGACGAGCGTGCCGTCGGTGACGTCGAGCAGACGCGCGCTCCGCAGGTGGATCGGCGGTTGCGGGGTCCGCGGACGGGGCACCGGTGCTCAGATCGCCGGCTCGACGACGGCGTCGAACGTGGACGCGCCGCTGTCGGGCACGCGGGCCTGCCGCCACACCTCGACCGGGAACGACGCGGTCACCAGCCCGCAGTAGAGCCAGAGCAGGTGCTTCGCGTCCTCGGGGAGCCCGTCCATCGGGAACTGCTCGAGGTAGCCCATCGCGTCGTCGAGGCGGGGGAACGCGGCGTCGTAGAAGGCCTGGAGCTCCTCCATCGAGCTCGCCAGCCGCTTGTCGTAGCGGGCCTTCTCGCCCTGGAGCGCCCAGCCGGAGAACGGCTGGAGCTCGGCGAACTCGGCGGGGAGGGAGATGTCGTTCGGGCATCAGGCGATCCTGTCTCGAGGTCGGTCTCAGATCACGGGAGCCAGCTGCGACTCCTGCTCGTACTCGCTCACGTAGCGGCGTGCCGTCGTGTGGAGGTGACGCAGGAGCACCTCCTGGTCACCCAACGGGAACGTCTTCACGGGCGTGTTCGACTCGAGCATCGTCTGCGTCGCCTCGAGCGTGTTGCCGTCCTGGAGCGCGTACTCCTTGAACGTGACGACCGCGAGCTCCTGCGCGAGTCGCTCGCGAGCGTTCTTCGGCGGCACGAAGTAGCACGCGCCCTCGAAGACGTGCGTGTTGTACGACGTCGGCCAGTAGTGGTACGTGAGGATCCAGTTCGGCTTCCAGACCAGCAGCATGAAGTTGGGGAAGAAGACGTACGAGTCGAGACCCCACGCCTTGTGCCGCGCCGGGTTGAGGCCGGGCGGGAGGTCGTCGATCCCGATGTCGGGCGCGTCCCACGGACCGAACAGCCCGCTGCGCAGCTTCTGCTCGATCGGCTTCACCATGTTCAGGTCCTTCGGCGGCGACATGCCGCCCCACGACGAGACCATGCCGTGCGGTCCGTCGATCTCGTAGGCGAGCGCCTCGTACCCGAACTCGATGAGCTTGCGCGACTCGTCGGCCACCGACTGCTTCGCGTGCAGCACGGGTGCGTGGTAGAACTCCGCGAACGCGTCGATGAAGAGCTTCCAGTTGCTCCCGACCTCGGCGCGGTACCGGTGCACCTGCGTGAGCTCGTGGAACGGGTAGCCCTCGAGCCCCTTGCCCATCTCGCCGAGGTAGTCGCGCAGCGGTGTGGTGTCTTCCGTGTCGAAGTTGACGAAGATCCACCCCTCCCACACCTCGGTCCGCACGTCGGCGAGGGAGTAGTCGGCCTTGTCGAGGTCGAAGAACTCGTCCTCCTGCTGCACGAACGTGAGCGCGCCCTCGAGGTCGTAGCGCCAGCGCGTGGTACTTGCACGTGAACTGGCGGCACGTCCCGCTCGTCTCCTCGCCCGGGTAGTCCTGCCAGACGAGCTTGTTGCCGCGATGGCGGCAGATGTTGTGGAACGCGCGCACCTCGTCCTTCGACGAGCGCACGACGACGATCGACGTGCGGGCGGCGTCGATCTCCTTGGTGAAGTAGCTCCCGACCTTCGGCAGCTGCTCGACCCGCCCGACGTTGAGCCAGGTCCGCCCGAAGATCGCGTCGCGCTCGCGCTCGTAGAACTCAGGCGTGATCGAGTCGGCGTACGAGACGGGTGCGGTGCCGAGCTCGGGGTAGTGCTCGGTCCAGGACCCCTCGGCAGGCTTGGCGAAGTGGGGCATGCGTCGATCCTTCTGTCCGGGGTTGCTGGTGTCCGGGCCGGTTTCGACGCGGACGGTATCACCGATCTCAGAAAAGGAGAAGCCCGTTTCCGCCCGGAAACGGCTACCGTGACGCAGTCGAGTCAAGGGGGGCACACATGCGACGACCACGCTGGGCGATGCTCGTCGGGGCCGGCATCGCCGGCGTCGGCTTCGCCGCCGGGGTGACGCTCACGGCCGCGGCGGTCGACTCGCCCGGCTCGAGCGACCGGGCCGCCCCCGTGCCGACCACCCATCAGCACACGAACGCCGTCGTGGCCAGTGCCACCGGACCGACCGACCTGAACGGCCACCACATCAAGGGCGTGAAGGCCGCCGACGTCGCGGCCGAGCACGAGCCGGACGTGCCGCTCGACCCGGCGACGCGCGCCCAGCTCGCGCAGGAGCTCGTCATCGCGCGTGACGCGGCGGCGAAGTACCCGACGGTCGCCGACGCGGAGGCCGCGGGGTATCACCTGGTCGCCGGGTTCGGTCCCGGTGCCGGCGCGCACTACGTCGGCGGACCGATGACCGGCGCGGGACCGTTCGACCCGACGAAGGCGCAGTCGCTGCTCTACGACGGCATCAGCCCGACGTCCGAGATCGTCGGGCTCATGTACTTCGGGATGGGCGAGCAGGCTCCCGAGGGCTTCGCGGGGCCGAACGACCACTGGCACCGCCACAGCAGCGTGTGCACGAAGTTCGTGAACGGGATCATCGACGTGCCGTTCCCGCCGGATGCCGACGTGACCGCGGAGCAGTGCGCGTCGGTCGACGGGATGTTCATGCAGATCACCGGCTGGATGGTGCACGCGTGGATCGTGCCCGGGTGGGAGAGCCCGGGCGGCGTGTTCTCGCACGAGAACGCGAACCTCCGCTGCGCCGACGGCACGTTCGACACCGACGAGATCGGGAAGTGCCAGGGGAGCTGACCGACCTGCGCCTCGCGGGGCGGATGCTCAGTCGCCGCGACGGAGCAGCAGCACGCTCGACGGCGTGCCGCCGCCCGACGTGACGACCGCAGTCGAGGCGCCGGTGACCTGACGTTCGCCGGCGTCACCGCGGAGCTGCTGCATCGCCTCGTACAGGAACCCGAAGCCGTGCAGCCGTCCTTCCGACAGCTGCCCGCCGTGCGGGTTGACGGGGAGGTCGCCGTCGAGCGCGATGCGCCGCCCGCCGTCGAGCCAGTCCTGCGCCTCGCCGTACCCACAGAACCCGAGTGCCTCGATCCACGAGATGGCGTTGAACGTGAAGCCGTCGTAGACGAGCGCGAGGTCGACGTCCGCGGGTCGGAGGTCGGTGCGCGTCCACACGTGCGCGCCCGGGCCGACGACCTGGGGCTCGTGGGCGATCGTGTCCTGGTCCCACGAGACGCGATCGGTGATCTGGGTGCCGACGGCCTCGATGCGGACCGCAGTCCCCGGCAGGTCGGCACGCCGCCGACGCGTCGGACACCACGATCGCGACCGACCCGTCGCACGGGACGTCGCAGTCGTACAGGCCGAACGGGTCGGAGATCGGCCGCGCCGACAGGTAGTCGTCCATCGTCATCGGGTCGCGGTAGATGGCACTCGGGTTCCGGCCGGCGTTCGTGCGGCCGTTGATCGCGATCCATCCGAGCATCTCGCGGGTCGCGCCGTAGCGGTGCAGGTAGTGGTTCGCGTTCATCGCGATCCAGTTCGCCGCCGACATCGCACCGAAGGGCGCGCGCCACTCCTGCAACGATCCCGAGACGCGGCCGCCGCCGCCTCCGCCGTACCCGATGCCGAGCGTCGCCGCCGTCGACTCCCAGACCGTGCGGAAGCACAGCACGTGGCGGCACAGCCCGCTCGCCACGGCGAGCATCGCCGCGATGACCGCGCCGCCCTGGCCGGGGAGCTCGATGCCGCCGTTGTGCCAGGTCGGGCCGCAGCCGGAGCGCCTCTTCGACCGCGGTGCACCCGCCTTCGCTCATGCCGCCGACGCCGGGGCCCGGATAGGTGGAGAGCCCGTCGATGTCGTCGAGCGTGAGCCCGGCATCGGCGACCGCGTCGAGGCACGCGTCGATGGTGAGCGAGAGCGGGTCGACCATCAGCCGCCGGCCGATCGCCGAACGACCGACGCCCGACAGCACCGAGCGGTGCTCGTAGCGGTCGTCGTTCACCGGCGGACGGATCGTCGGGTGCTCCGGCTCGGGGATGCGCTCGCCCGCGTCGGCCTCCCCGGTCGGCTCGAAGAGCGGGATCCAGACGTCGTCGTGCTGCTCGAAGCGGACGGCGACCTCCTGGCCGATGTGCACGTCGTCGGGGTCGCAGCCGACGACGTTGGTCGTCAGGCGGACGCCGGGGTCCTCGGCGAGCGCGACGATCGCGATCGAGTAGGGCGGCTCGAAGCCGGGGAGCCACTGGTGGCGGTTGACCGTCGAGCCGACGACGGTCGCACGCCCCGAGACCACCGTCGGTTCCCACGAGCGGCTCCGGCACTTCGGGCAGATGGGGGTCGGCGGGTGGACGAGGGTCCCGCAGTCGGTGCAGCCCTGGATCCGCAGCTGCCCGTCGGCGCCCGACGTCCAGAACCACTCGCTCGCCGGGGTGAGCTGGGGGAGCGGTCGGGTCGGGCCCTGCTGGGTCATCGCTTCTCCTACCTCGGAAGGGCGTGGGCCCGCCAGTTTGACGCATGTGTTAGACAAACCCCGGCGCCGACCCGGTGCTCGAGGTGCAGAGACGAGAGATTCCGGGGCCGCGCTCGCACACGATCGACGCAGGTGTTAAATATGGCCGCCTCCCGGAGGGGGCGGCGGGCGGCCCGGCCGGGTCGGCCGGTCGAGCAGATGTCACAGGGGGGAATCGGGATGTCACGTTCTCGGACGCGTGCCGGGCGATGGGTCGCGGTGCTCGCGGCGCTCGTGCTCGTCAGCGCGATCGGCACGCCGATCGCGAGCGCACAGCAGGACGACAAGTTCCCGGCGGTCGACCAGCCGGGCGTCACCGACGACGAGATCCGGGTCGGCGGCGATCGTCACCGAGGAGGGCGAGCCCCACCGGGGCCGAGCTACGCGTCGGCGTTCGACGGCGTCGAAGGCGTACTTCGAGTACATCAACGAGACCGAGGGCGGCGTCTACGGGCGCGAGCTCGTGCTGTCGTCCGAGCGCGACGACCGGCTCGGGAACAACCGTCGACGAGGTCCAGGGCGCTGATCTCGCAGGACGACGTGTTCGCCGCGCTCCCGATCGCGGTGCAGCTGTTCACGGGCGCCGACCTGCTCGCCGAGGAGGGCATCCCGACGTTCGGGTGGGACATCAACGAGGAGTGGGGATCGGAGAACAACAAGCCGGGCCCGCCGAACTTCTTCGGCGGCGCCGGCTCGTTCATCTGCTTCACCTGCGCGCAGCCAGAGCGTCGACACGTGGCTCGCGAAGAAGCTCGGCCTCAAGAAGGTCGGCGTCCTCGCGTTCAACGTGGACCAGTCGTCGGGCTGTGCGGCCGGGCTGGAGAACAGCTTCAAGAAGTTCAAGACCGCCGAAGGTCGTCTTCGCCGACAAGAGCATCACGTTCGGCAGCCCCGACTACACCGCGCAGGTCGCGGAGATGGAGAAGGAGGACGTCGACCTCGTCATCGTCGTGCATCGACGGCAACGGTGCGGTCAACCTGGCGCGGGAGATGGAGAAGCAGCAGCTCGACGCCACCATGGTCCTGCCCAACGCGTACAACGCACGAGCTCGTCGAGGAGAACGCCGACGTGCCTCGACGGCGACTACCTCTTCACGTCGTTCGCGCCGTTCGAGACGAACCCGAAGCCCGAGGGCCTGAAGCTCTACGACAAGTGGATCAAGAAGACCGACGGTCGCACGGACGAGAACTCGATCATCGGGTGGATCAACGCCGACCTGTTCGTCGAGGGCCTGAAGGCTGCGGGTCCCGACTTCACCCGGGAGAAGGTCGTCGACGCGATCAACACGCATGACCGACTACACGCCAAGGGACTGGTGCCGCCGATCGACTGGACGACGGCGCACGAGGACGATCACGACTGCTACGCGGTGCTGCAGGTCGAAGGACGGGAAGTTCAAGCCGGTCTTCGGAGAGAAGGGCAAGCCGTTCATCTGCTTCGCCGACGACGCTGAAGAAGATTCCCGCGCAAGCCCAGACGGTCTGACGTAGCGGTCTTGCGGTTCCCCGCACGCGGCCGAACGGGATGCCCGGTGACGTGACCGAGCTGCTCGGTTACGTCATCCGCGGCATCCCGTTCGGCTGCGTGTTCGGCCTGCTCGCGATGGGCCTCGTCCTGACGTACAAGACGTCGGGCGTCTTCAACCTCGCGTTCGGCGCGCAGGCGTTCGCGTCCGCGGCCGTCTACTACCAGCTGCGCGTCGAGCAGGAGTGGGCGATCGTCCCGGCGTTCGCGTGGCGGTGCTCCTGATCGCGCCGCTGCTCGGCTTCGTCCTCGAGCGGTTCATCTTCCGCCATCTCCGCACGGCGCCGGCGATCGCCAAGCTGGTCGCCTCGCTGGGTCTGCTCGTGGCGATCCCCGAGATCGTCGACGTGCTCGTTCGGGTCGCAGCAGAAGTTCGGCGTCCCGCGCTCTGGCCCGAGGAGTTCGTGATCTACCGCTTCGGCGACTACGCGATCGACGGGAACGAGGCGGCGACGCTGATCGCCACGGTGATCGTCGGTCGTCGTGCTCACGCTGCTGTTCCGGTACTCGAGCATCGGGTTGCAGATGCGCGCCGTGGTCGAGAGCCCGCGGATGACGGCGCTCGTCGGCATCAACGCCGACCGCGTCAGCTCGTTCTCGTGGATGCTGTCGAGCCTCTTCGCCGGGCTCGCCGGCGTGCTGATCGCGCCACTCTTCGCGCAGCTGGCCTCGACGTACTTCACGATCCTGCTGGTCGCCGCGATCGCCGCCGCCGCGTTCGCGCGGCTCACGAGCATCCCGATGGCGCTGCTCGGCGGCATCCTGCTCGGCATCCTCCAGGGGATCCTCGCCGGCTACCTCCCGCTCGACAGCGTGCGTCGCGCAGGGCTTGCGCCCGTCGCTGCCGTTCGTGCTGCTGTTCCTGCTCTTGCTGTTCTGGCCCGGGCTGCGCCAGAAGCGCGAGGTCGCCGACCCGCTCGCGGGCGTCGACCCGCCACCGCCGGGCCTCGCGGCGACGGCCCGCGGCCGTGGGCTGACGATCGCCACCTGGGCGCTCGGGCACCGCGATCGTCGTGGTCGGCCTGCTGCGTCGTGATGTTCTCGCTCGACGACTTCTGGCTGCGCATCGTCACGTCGGCCGTCATCTTCTCGATCGTCTTCCTCTCGATCACCGTGATCACCGGCATGGGCGGGCAGATCTCGCTGTGCCAGGCGACGTTCGCCGCCGTCGGCGGCTTCACGACCGCGCAGCTCGTCAACGAGTTCGACCTGCCGGTGCTGCTGACCGTGCTCGCCGGCGCCGTGCTCGCCGCGATCGTCGGGGCGCTGCTCGCGATCCCCGCGCTGCGTCTCGGTGGCATCTACCTCGCGCTCGCGACGCTCGCGTTCGCGTTGATGTTCGACAGCATCCTCGTGCCGCTCGACTGGGTCGGTGGCGGGCCGTTCCCGCTCGACGTGCCCCGACCCGAGTTCATCGAGGACGACCACGCGTTCTTCCTGTTCAGCGTGGCGGTGCTCGCCGTCGTCGGCGTGCTCGTGGTCCTCGTGCGCCGAGGCACGACCGGGAAGTACCTCGACGCGCTGCGCGGGAGCGAGACCGCCGCGAACTCGATCGGCATCAGCGCGACGCGCGCCGACGGTCGTCGCGTTCGCGCTCTCCGCGGGCATCGCCGGGCTCGGCGGCGGCATGCTCGCGATGTTCGACACGCAGGCCAACTACGCGGCCAACTACACGCCGTTCTTCGGGCTCGGTCTGGATCGTGCTCGTGGTCACGATCGGCGCGCGCACGGTCGAGGGCGCGATCGTGGCCGGGCTCGCGCTCGTCGCTGTTCCCCGAGCTGTTGAAGGAGCTCGGGATCCCGCTCGGCGTCCAGTTCATCCTCTTCGGGCTCGGCGCGCTCACGTACGCCAAGCACCCCGAGGGCATCCTCGAGGCGCAGAAGCGCATGGCGATCGAGGCGATCCAGCGGCTGCATCGACCGCCGGAAGGGTCCGTGCGCCCGAGCCGACACCCGAGTCGACACCCGCGCCGACGCCCGCCGCGGCATCGGAGAGCGTGGCGCCGTGACGCTGCTCGAGGCCACGCGAGATCTCGAAGCGGTTCTCCGGCATCATGGCGCTCGACGCCGTCTCGCTGACCGTCGAGCCCGGGCGAGTCGGTCGGGCTGATCGGCCCGAACGGTGCCGGGCAAGACGACGTTCTTCAACTGCCTGCTCGGCATGCTGCGCCCCGACGGCGGTCACGTGCACTTCGACGGCACCGACATCACGCGCGTCGCCGGTCTACAAGCGCGCCCGCCTCGGCATCGGCCGCACGTTCCAGCGGATCGAGCTCTTCGGCGGGATGACGGTCCGCGACCACCTGCTCGTCGCCGAGCGGTCGCGGCTCGGCACGGGGCGGTTGTGGAAGGACTGCCTCAACCTCTCGCAGCCGACCGCCGACGAGCGCGAGCGCTGCGACCACATGCTCGGCCTGCTCGGGCTCGACGACGTCGCCGACCGTCCGATCGAGGCGCTCGAGCCTCGGCCGCGGCCGCCTCGTCGAGCTCGGCCGGGCGCTGATGACCGAGCCGCGCCTCCTGCTGCTCGACGAGCCGTCGTCCGGGCTCGACCAGCACGAGACGCGCGACCTCGTGCGCACGATCCAGGACGTCCAGCGCGAGCACGGTACGGCGATCCTGCTCGTCGAGCACGACGTCGAGATGGTGCAGGCGTTCGCGTCGCGTCTCTACGTCCTCGACTTCGGCACCGTCATCGCCGAAGGACCGACGTCCGAGGTGATGGCCGACGAGGCGGTGCGCAAGGCGTACCTCGGTGAGCTCGTCACGGTGCACGAGGACGAGACCGGCGACGGCACCGACGACGACACGCGACGACGACGGCGACGTCGAGTCCTCCCGGCCGACGCGGTCGCGCCCGCTGCTGGAGCTGCGCGACGTCGACGCCGGCTACGGGCCGTTCCGCGCCCTGTTCGGCGTCTCGTTCTCGGTGCAGCCCGGCCAGGCCGTCGCGCTCCTCGGGTCCAACGGCGCGGGCAAGACCACGGTCGCGCGGGTCGTCTCCGGGCTCGTCCCCGTGACGGACGGCACCGTGCGCTTCGACGGCGTCGACATCACCGGCATGAAGCCCTGGCGGATCGCGCCGCTCGGCATCGTCCACGCGCCCGAAGGGCGATCGGTGTTCGGCACGCTCACCGTCGAGGAGAACCTCACGCTCGAGTTCCGCCGAAGCCTCGGACGCAAAGGTGTGAGTGCCGGCCTCGAACGCGCCTTCGAGCTGTTCCCCCGTCTCGGCGAGCGTCGCAAGCAGGTGGCGGGCACCCTCTCGGGCGGCGAGCAGCGCATGCTGGCGCTCGCACGAGTGTTCGTGCAGCCGCCGCGCCTGCTCATCGTCGACGAGCTGTCGCTCGGCCTCGCACCGATCATCATCGACGAGGTCTACGCGACGCTGGAGCGGGTGCGACAGGAAGGGACGACGCTCCTCCTCATCGAGCAGTACGTCGGTCACGCGCTGCGGGTCGCCGACGCTGTCGTGCTGCTCCAGCACGGTGAGGTCGTCTACGACGGGTCGGTCGACGGTCTCGGCGACATCTCGCAGCGGCTCCTCGCGAAGAGTCCCGGTTAGCCCGAGGCGCGTCGTCGATGCCCACGGCCGAGGAGCTGTTCGGTCCCTCGGGGACGCCGAGGGTCGTCGTCGTGGGCGCCGGGTTCGGCGGCATCGCGATGGGCGTGAAGCTGCACGACGCGGGCATCGACTCGTTCACGATCTACGAGTCGTCGCTCGGCATCGGCGGGACGTGGTGGGACAACACCTATCCCGGCGCCGAGGTCGACGTCGGATCGAACCTCTACTGCTTCTCCTTCAAGCCGCACGACTGGACGCGCACCCACGCGAAGCAGCCCGAGCTGCAGAAGTACCTCGAGGAGACGGTCGACGAGCACGGCCTCCGCCACCACCTCCGACTCGGCGTCTACGGTCGAGTCGGCCGAGTGGGACGACGAGCGCCACGTGTGGACGGTGCGACTCGACGACGGGACCGTCGACGAGTGCCACGTGCTCGTCAGCGCGGTCGGCTTCCTCAACGTCCCGCGGTACCCCGACTGGCCGGGGCTCGACGAGTTCCAGGGCCCGGCGTTCCACACCGCGCGCTGGGAGCACCAGCACGACCTCACCGACAAGGTCGTCGCGGTCGTCGGGACGGGGTCGTCCGCGACCCAGGTCGTGCCGGCGATCCAACCGCTCGTCGCAGCGCCTCTACGTGTTCCAGCGCGAGCCGGGATGGGTGATGCCGAAGGGCGAGCGCGACCTCACGGACGAGGAGCGCGCGACGTTCTCGCGTCCGCTGCGACGGAAGCGTGACCGCTGGCGGCCAGAAGTGGCCAGCTGGAGAAGGGCCTGTGCGGCGGCAAGCTCTATCGACCCGAGCACGAAGGTCAACCAGCGAGCGCGAGGAGCTGTGCCGCCGGTACATCGCCCGCCAGTTCGCCGACCGGCCCGATCTACGCGAGGCGGTCACGCCGACGTACCCGTACCCGGGGAAGCGGCCGGTCATCGCCAGCACGTTCTATCCCGCGCTCAAGCAGGAGAACGTCGAGCTCGTCCCGCGGGCGGTGGCGTCGGTGACACCGACGGGCATCGTCGACGTCGACGGCGTCGAGCGCCGCCGTCGACGTCATCGTCATGGCGACCGGGTTCCAGCCCGCGGACTACCTCGCCCGGCTCCTCGGTCGTCGGTCGCGACGGGAAGTCGCTGCAGGAGCACTGGGACGGGGGAGCCGCGCGCGTACCTCGGCATCACGGTGCCGGGGTTCCCCAACTTCTTCATGCTCTACGGGCCGGGCACCAACGGCGGCGAGATCGTGACGATGCTCGAGAGCCAGGCAGAGTTCGCGGCTCGCGTGGTGAAGCGGATGCGACGCGAGCGCGTGACCGCGATCGAGGTGAAGCCAGCGCATCGAGGCGCGGTGGAACCGCTGGCTCCAGTCGAAGATGCAGGGCACGTCGTGGACGATGACCAACAACTACTTCAAGTCACCCACCGGCACGATCGTCACGCAATGGCCCTCGGGGAACCTGCACTACCGTGCGCTGACCAAGCTGCTCGGCCGCGTGTCGGAGACGACCCGTCGTCGCCGGTCTTGATCGTGGGTCTGATCGCGGGCCAGGCGACGGCCTTGGTCTCGAGGTACTGCTCGAAGCCGGCGTTGCCGTTCTGCCGCCCGACGCCGCTCTGCTTGTAGCCGCCGAACGGCACGTCGGGGCCGACGGGCGCCCCGCCGTTCACGCTCATGACGCCGGTGCGGATCCGGTGGGCGACGTCGAGCGCCCGGTCGAAGCGAGCCGGAGTACACGCCGCCGGCGAGCCCGTAGACGCTGTCGTTGGCGATGCGCACGGCGTCGTCGTCGTCGTCGAACGGGATGACCACGAGCACCGGTCCGAAGATCTCCTCCTGGGCGATCGCCATCGAGTTGTCGACGTCGGTGAACATCGTCGGCTCGACGTACCAGCCCTTCGGCAGGTGCTCGGGCCGGCCGCCGCCGAGCGCGAGCGTCGCGCCCTCGGCCACGCCGCGCTCGATGTAGCCCAGCACGCGATCGCGCTGCTTCTCGGAGACGAGCGGGCCCATCATCACGTCGTCGCGCTGCGGGTCGCCGTACGGCGCCATGTTCAGGACGTTCTTCAGCCCCTCGACGGCCTCGTCGTAGCGCGAGCGCGGGACGACCATCCGCGTCTGGATCGCGCACCCCTGACCGGCGTGGTAGCAGACCGCGATGCCGGCCAGCAGCGCGCTGTCGAAGTCGGCGTCGTCGAGCACGATCGTGGCGGACTTGCCGCCGAGCTCGAGGAACGTGCGCTTCATCGTCGCCGCGCCCTTCTCCATGATGCGCTTGCCGACGGCCGTCGATCCGGTGAACGAGATGAGGTCGACCTGCGGTGAGAGCGTGAGCTCCTCGCCGACGAGGTGGTCGGACGACGTGACGACGTTGACGACGCCGGCGGGGATGTCGGTGCGCTCGGCGACGAGCTTGCCGAGGAACGTCGCGTTCCACGGCGTGTCGGGTGCCGGCTTGAGCACCACGGTGTTGCCGGTCGCGAGCGCCTGCCCGAGCTTGTTGAGCGTGACCTCGAACGGGAAGTTCCACGGCACGATCGCGCCGACGACGCCGACCGGCTCCTTCCAGATCTTGCGGGTGTTGAGCTCGCCCGGTCGGCCCCACGTCGTCGGGCAGCGACGTCTCCCACTCGTACTCGTCGATGTGCTTGATCGGGTAGCGCAGCGCGCCCTCGAGCGGGCCGTCGAGCTGCGGGCCCGTGGTGAGCATGCGCGGGCAGCCGACCTCGGCGACGAGCTGCTCACGCAGCTGCTCGCGCTCGGACTCGAGCGCCTCCTGGAGCTGCTCGAGGCACGTCGCCGCGGAACGCGTGGTCGCGCCACCAGTCGGTCTCGTCGAACGCGCGCCGCGCGGCCGCGATCGCGCGCTGCATCTCGGTGCTCGACGCATCGGCGACCTGGCCGATGACCTCCTCGGTCGCGGGGTTGATGTTGTCGAACGTCGCGCCCGAGTCGGCCTCGACGAGCGCGCCGTCGATCAGCATCCGCGGTTCGGGGGTGAGGGCTGGCGCGTCCGTCATGGCGTGGCTCCTTCGTGACGGCGGAGGTGTCAGAGCTTGCCGGAGAGGAACCCGATGACCGGTGCCGCGGCGGGGAACGACTCGGTGACGCCGGAGGCCCAGTAGCCGGCGTCCGTGATCATCGTGATGCCGTTCACCGCGCCCGCCGCGTCGCTGCACAGGAACACGAGCGGGTACGCCTGCTCGAGCGGCGTCGACGCCTCGATGCCGACCTCCTCGCGGAAGTCGGAGCCGAAGCCGAGCCACATCTCCGCGTTGGCCCGTGCGAGGGGCGTGTCGGTGGGTCCGGGCATGATCGCGTTGATGCGGATGCCGCGCTTGAGCATCGGAGAGCGCCTCGCGCGCCACGTAGGCGTTGATCGACTGCTTGCTCCACAGGTAGTCGGCCCGGTTGTGCTCCTCGGCCCAGCGCGTCGCCGTCGTCGAAGTCGGTGATGTCGAGGTACTCGTTGCAGCAGCTCGAGGTTCGCCTGCCAGCCCATGCCCGCGGCGGACGAGATGAGGCCGATGGCCGAGCCTCGCGGGAGGAGGTCGTCGGCGAGCATGCGGTCGATGAAGTGGCGGTGGCCGATGAAGTTGATGCGCTCGATGCCCGGTGTGCCGTCGGCGACCCCCGCGCACGAGAAGAGCGCATCGACGGGTCCGCCGAGCTCGCCGACCGCGGCCTCGATCGACGCCTTGTCGGCGAGGTCGAGCTTGACCGCCTTCGCGCCGTCGAGGCGTCACCTCGGCGCGGTCGAGGACGACGACCTCGGCGCCGGCGTCCTGGACGACTTGGGCGACCGCGGCACCCATGCCGGTGGCGCCGCCGACCACGGCGGCACGCTTGCCCTTGTAGGAGAACGCGTCGAACAGGCTCATGCCACCACTCCCTTGACCTTCAGATCGATGATCGAGTCCATCTCGATGCCGAGACCGGTGAGGATCTCGTCACCGTGCTCGTTGAACTCCGGCGCACGCGCCGGCTGCGCGGCTTCCCCGCCGTACTGCACAGGGGCGGCGGCCAGCTTGAACGGGGCGCCCGTGGACGTCGTGCAGTCCTGCACGTAGCCGTTCGCCACGGTCTGCGGGTCGTCGGCCGCCTCCAGCGTGTCCTGCACGAGCACCCACTGGCCGGAGAAGTCGGCGAGCTGCTCCCGCCACTCGTCGGCCGTGCGCTCGGCGAAGATCGCGCGCAGCAGGTCGGTGGCCGCGCCCGCGTTCTCGCGGATCGCGTCGGCGTCCTGGAACCGCTCGTCGGTCGCGAGCTCGGGTCGTCCGAGCACCTCGCAGATCTCGGGCCAGTACTTGCCGGCCTGCAGGCAGGAGAACGAGAGGAACTTCTCGTCCTTGGTCGTGTAGGTCGTCACCAGCGGGTTCCCCGTCGAGAAGCCGGCGGGCGGCGGCCGCCACCCGACACCCAGCTGGAGCGACAGCGCGAGCGCCGCGCCCATCGACCACAGGCCGACGCTCAGCAGCGAGACGTCGACCTCCGTCGCCTCACCGGTGCGCTCGCGGTGGAAAAGCGCGCCCATGATCCCGCCGGCGATGGTCATCGCGCCGATGGAGTCGCCGAACGCCGGCGCGGGCGGCATCGGGACGTAGTCGTAGTCCTCCTGCTTCATGCCCATGGCGATTCCGGCCCGGCACCAGTACGCGAGCGAGTCGTACGACCCGCGGTCGGCCTCCGGGCCCTGCTCGCCCTGACCGGAGCCGCGCACGTAGATGATGTTCGGGTTGTGCGCCCGGATGTCGTCGACGTCGATCTTCAGCTTCGTGCGCACCGGGGGCAGCTTGTTCGTGAGGAACACGTCGCACGTCGCCGCGAGCTTGTAGAGGATGTCGAGGCCCTCGGGGGTGGAGAGGTCGAGCCCGAGGCTCTGCTTGCCGCGGTTCGAGTGCTCGAGGAGCACGTGCACGTCGGAGTTGAGCATCGCGAGTCCGCTCGACATCAGGCCGCGCATCGCGTCGCCGCGCTCGACGTGCTCGATCTTGACGACCTCCGCACCCCAGTCGGCGAGCAGCGCCGAGGCCGCGGGCACGAACGTGTGCTCGGCGACCTCGAGGATCGCGGACTCCTTGCATCACCTCAGGCATCGTTGATGGTTCTCCCTCGCTCCAGATCTCAGGTTGTCGGTGCGGACGTCAGGGGACGGCGTGGACGGGCACGTTGGAATAGCCGGCGACGTTCGCCATCTGCACGCGCCGGAGGCCTGCCTCGTCGACCTCGAGGCGCTGCCAGCGCGCCGCGAGCTCTTCGAGGGCGACCCGGCTCTCCATGCGCGCGAGCGCCGCGCCGAGGCAGCTGTGCACGCCGTGCCCGAACCCGATGGTGATGCCGGGCTGACGTTCGATGTCGAACTCGTCGGCGCGCTCGAAGGCGCGCGGGTCGCGGGTCGCCGCGCCGGTGATGAGGAGGACGGGGTGACCGGCGGGGACCGTGCCGCTCTCGAGCTCGCGCTCCTCGACGCAGTAGCGACCCTGGTACTGCGACGGGGGCAGGTAGCGGAGGATCTCGTCGACGGCCCAGGGGATCTTGTCGCGGTCGTCGACGATCTTCTGCCACTGGTCGGGGTGCTGCCAGAAGAGCATGACGGCGTTGCCCACGAGCTTCGTGACGGTCTCGGCGCCGGCACCGCCGAGCAGGGTCACGAAGCCGGTGATCTCGACGTCGTCGAGCCCGGTCTCGGTGCCGTCGCCGCGGTCGACCGTCACCTGGGTGAGGCGCGACAGCATGTCGTCGCCCGGGTTGCGGCGCTTCTCGGTCGTCAGCTCGTAGAAGTACGCGCCCGACTCGAGCACCGCGGCCTCGTTCTCCGGGCTCGGCTCCACCTGCCCCGGCTCGCGGTGCAGGCTGAGGTCGAGCCAGTGCCGGATCTGCTGACGCTCACCCTCGGGGACGCCGAGCAGGCGGGCGATCACCTCGACCGGGAACGGGGCGGAGAAGTCGGCGACGGCGTCGAACTCGGACGCGTCGCCGACCTGATCGAGGTACCCGCCGATGACCTCACGGATCATCGGCTCGAGCGCGGCGACCGCGCGCGGCGTGAACACGCGGCTCACGAGTGCACGGAACCGGTCGTGCTCGGGCGGGTCCATCATGATGATGCTGCGGAACGCGGCGATCTCCTCGGGATCCTTCGAGAACGTGAACAGCTCGATGCCGTGGGCGCTCGAGAAGCCCTCCCAGTCGCGGTGCGCGGCGAGGACGTCGGCGAAGCGTGAGAGCGCGTAGAAGCCGTACCGCTCGCTGAAGTAGACCGGTGCTTCGTCGCGCAGGCGCCGGTAGATCTCCGTCGGATCGTTGAAGTAGTCGTCCGACAGCGGATCGAACTCGACCGGGTCCGTCGCGACGCGTCATGTCGGCTCCTCGACGGGTCGGCGCGGCGCGACGGTCACCGACGGCAACGAGAGGCTGACACCGCTGCGGAGCAGCGCGTCGACCACGGTGATGAGCTCGTCGACCTCGATCAGGGAGCCGCTGATGAGCCCCTGGGTGACCCACGCGGTGCCGAGCTCGACCGCGAGATCCGGATCCCATCCCTGCGTGAACTCGGTCTGGGAGTCGCCTTCACCACCCGCGCAGTCGCCGACCACGAGCCGCGTGAACCCGATGCCCGGCTGCTCGACGCGCCAGGCCTCGACGAGCTTGTCGAGCGCGGCCTTGCTCGTGATGTACGCACCGAGGCCCGGCCAGGGCGGGGTGAGCGACGCGCTCACGGAGGAGATGAACGCGACGCAGCCGCGCGCCTCCGTGAGATGGGGGATCGCCGCGCGGGTGACGCTCGCGGCGCCGATGACGTTCGTGTCGAAGACGCGGCGCCAGGTGTCGGCGTCGGTGTCGACGAGTCGCGCGAGCGGCCCGATCGCGGGCGCGTAGACGAGCGCGTCGATGCCGCCGAGGCCTGAGGCGGCCTCCGCGATCGCCGATCGGCACGATGCCTCGTCGGTGACGTCGCAGGCGATCGCGAGCGCGCCCGCTCCGGCCTCCGCGGCGGCCTTCTCGAGGCGCTCCTTGCGCCGGGCCAGCATCGCGACGTCGGCCCCGCGCTGCGCGAGCCCGATCGCGATCGAGCGCCCGAGCCCGCCCGATGCGCCGACGACCACCGTTCGCACGTTCCCCCGACCTTCCCTCGCGAGTGACGCAGATGTTAGACAAGACGCCGTGGACGAGGCCCCGTCGGACCGGGAACAGATCGGCGACCTCCTCGTCCGCTACGCGACCGGGATCGACTCCAAGGACTGGCCGCTCTTCCGGACCTGCTTCACCGACGACGTGCGGGCCGACTACGGCGACATCGGGCTCTGGACCGACGGCGATGCGATCACCGAGTGGATGCGGGTCACCCACGAGACGATGCCGAGCACCAAGCACCTGCTCTCCAACGTCGCGATCGAGCTCGACGGCGACACCGCCTCGGCGCGTTCGTACGTGCATGCGGTGCTCGTGGTGTCTGCGGAGCCGAGCGTCTGGGTCGACGCCATCGGGCAGTACGACGACGAGCTCGTCCGCACCGGGGACGGCTGGCGGATCCGCGCTCGCACGTTCTCCCTCACGCGCCAGCAGCTCTCCGAGGGCGCGCGCTGATGGCCGAGGACTTCGCCGAGCGCTACGGGCCGTGGGCCGTCGTCGCCGGCGCGTCCGAAGGCATCGGCGCGTCGATCGCGCGGCTGCTCGGTGAGCAGGGCGTCAACGTGGTCCTCGTCGCACGGCGCCAGGGTGCGCTCGACGAGGTGGCGGGGACGGTCGCCACCGAGACGAGGACGGTTGTGCTCGACCTGAGCGCGCCCGACGCCGCCGAGGCGCTCGGCGCGGCGACGGCCGACCTCGAGGTCGGCCTGCTCGTCTACAACGCGGGTGCCGATCCGCACATGTCGCGCTTCCTCGACCAGCCCGTCGACGCCTGGCACGCGATGGTCGCCCGCAACTGCACCGCGGTGCTCGGCGCCGCGCACCACTTCGCCAGGCCGATGGTCGAGCGGGGGCGCGGCGGCATCGTGCTGGTCTCGTCGGGCGCCGCGTGGGCCGGCGGGTCGCACCTCGCCGTGTACGGGGGGACGAAGGCCTTCGACCTCGTGCTCGCCGAAGGGCTCTGGGCGGAGCTCGGGCCGTCGGGCGTCGACGTGCTCTGCATGGTGCTCGGCGCGACCGACACGCCCGCGTTCCGACGCATCCTCGGCGACCGGGTCGTCGAGAACCTGGCCGATCCCGACGACGTGGCGCGCGACCTCGTGGACAACCTCGGGCGCGGTCCGACGTTCCCGCCCGACCCGTCGCCCCTCGGCGCGTTCACTCGGCGTGACGCCGTCGAGCTGATGAGCCAGGGCGCGGCCGCCCTGCACGACTGACCGGAAGGCGAACGACCTGAGATGACGACGACGACCGAGCACGCCGTCTCGTACGACCCGTACGACATCGAGATCAACGCCGATCCGTACCCGGTCTTCGCGCGGCTCCGCGAGGAGGCGCCGCTGTACCGCAACGACACGCACGACTTCTACGCGGTGAGCCGATTCGCCGACGTCGAGCGTGGGCTCGTCGACCGCGACACGTACATCTCCGGGCGCGGCGCCATCCTCGAGCTGATCAAGGCCGACATGGAGATGCCGCCCGGGACCCTGATCTTCGAGGACCCGCCGATCCACACGATCCACCGCAGCCTCCTGTCCCGGGTCTTCACGCCGAAGAAGATGAACGCGCTCGAACCGGAGATCCGCGAGTTCTGTGCGCGGAGCCTCGATCCGCTGGTCGGCACCGGTCGGATCGACTTCGTGCGCGACCTCGGTGCCCAGATGCCGATGCGCGTGATCGGCATGCTCCTCGGCATCCCCGAGCAGGACCAGGAGGCGGTGCGCGACCGCGTCGACGCCAACCTCCGGACCAAGCCGGGGGAGCCGATGCAGCCCTCGGAAGACGCGATCGCGAACAACGACACGTTCGCGGAGTACATCGACTGGCGCGCGGACCACCCGTCCGACGACCTCATGACGGAGCTCCTCCACGCCGAGTTCGAGGACGAGACCGGCACGACCCGGCGCCTGACGCGTGAAGAGGTGCTGACCTACGTCAACGTGGTGGCGGGCGCCGGCAACGAGACGACGACCCGTCTCATCGGCTGGGCGGGCAAGGTGCTCGCGGATCACCCGGATCAGCGGGCCGAGCTCGTCGCCGACCGGTCGTTGATCCCCAACGCGATCGAGGAGCTCCTGCGGTTCGAGCCGCCGGCGCCGCACGTCGGCCGCTACGTCGCCCGCGACGTGGAGCACTACGGCGAGACCGTGCCCGAAGGCAGCGTCATGCTGTTCCTCGTGGGCGCGGCCAACCGCGACGAACGCCGCTTCCCCGACGGCGAGCGCTTCGACATCCACCGCGAGGTCGGCCAGCACCTCACGTTCGGGTACGGGATCCACTTCTGCCTCGGTGCCGCGTTGGCGCGCCTCGAAGGGCGCATCGCGCTCGACGAGGTCCTGCAGCGCTTCCCGGAGTGGGACGTCGACCTCGAGCACGCCGCGCTCGCGCCGACGTCGACCGTGCGTGGCTGGGAGACGCTGCCGGCCACGATCCCGTGAGCGACGAGATCGAAGCGTTCAAGATTCGGGTCGACGACGCGGTCCTCGAGGACCTGCGCGACCGGCTCGCGCGCACCCGCTTCCCCGACCAGATCGAGGGGACCGGCTGGGAGTACGGGATCCCGACCGACTACCTGCGGGAGCTCGTCGACCACTGGCGTGACGTCTACGACTGGCGCGTGCACGAGGCGCGGCTCAACGAGCTCGACCACTTCCGCACCGAGATCGACGGGCAGTCGATCCACTTCGTCCACGCACGGTCGCCGCACGACGGCGCGCTGCCGCTGCTCATCACGCACGGGTGGCCCGGGTCGATCGTCGAGTTCCTCGACGTCATCCCTCGGCTGACGCGCCCGGAGGACCACGGTGGCGACCCCGCCGACGCCTTCCACGTCGTCGCGCCGTCCTTGCCCGGCTACGGCTTCTCGGAGCCGACGCGCAGCCCCGGTTGGGACCCTGGCGGGTCGCCGGGCGCGTTCGTCGAGCTCATGGCGTCGACTGGGCTACAGCGCGGTACGGCGCGCAGGGTGGGGACTGGGGCTCGCAGGTCACCGACGCGGATCGGCGTGCTCGATCCCGAGCACTGCGCGGCGATCCACCTCAACATCGACGTTCGCCGACCCGCCGCCGGAACCGGTCGAGCTCAGCGAGCAGGAGCAGGCCGACCTCGCCGCGATGCGACGGTTCATGCGCGCGGAGTCGGGCTATGCGGTGGAGCACTCGACGAAGCCGCAGACGGTCGGCGTCGGCCTCAACGACTCGCCCGCGGGGCTGCTCGCCTGGATCGTGGAGAAGCTCCGCACCTGGAGTGACTGCGACGGCGACCCGGAGCGCGTCTTCACCCGCGATCAGATGATCACCAACGTGATGACGTACTGGGTGACGGAGACGATCACCTCGTCGGCCCGGCTGTACTGGGAGTACCAGCACGCGGATCGGAAGCTCGAGCGGGTCGAGGTGCCGACCGGCTTCGCGCGGTACCCGAAGGAGCTGCTCCAGTTCCCGCGCCCGTGGATCGAGCATCGTTACAACATCACGTACTGGTCCGAGATGCCACGCGGTGGTCACTTCGCCGCGATGGAGCAGCCCGAGCTGTTCGTCGACGACGTCCGCGCGTTCTTCCGAACCGTCCGTTGACCTGGCTGGCTGATCAGCCCAGAGCGGGCTGCGTCCCGGGCAACCGATCCATCTCGAGCTGGACCTCGTCGCGGCGGATGGGTGTGCCGTTGACCAGCACGTGGCGCACGCCCGTCGGCTCCTCCGCGGTGAGGCGCTCCGCGTCGGCGGGGAAGTCGCGGACGCGCCGGGTCGGCCCGGTGCCCACGATCCGCGGGTCGAACACGCACACGTCGGCCGCGTCGCCGGGGCGCAGGTAGCCGCGCCCGACGAAACCGAACAGGTCGGCCGGCTCGCCGGTGAGCTTGCGGACGGCGTGCTCCAGCGGCATCACCTCGCGCTCGCGCACCCACGTGCCGAGCAGGTCGGTGGCCAGTGGCGCGTCGCAGAGCTGGTCGATGTGCGCGCCGGCGTCGGAGAGCCCGAGCGCCACGCTCTCGTGCGTGAGCAGGTGCGCGACCGCATCCTGGTCGTCGTTCGCGATGTACGCACGGAAGCGGGTCTGCAGGTCCTCGGCGACCGACAGCTCGCACATCACGTCGAGCGGGCCGCAGCCCCGCTCGTGCGCGAGGTCGTTGACCCGCCGCCCCTCGAGCTCCGGGAAGGCCTGTGACTCCGAGACCTCGAACGTCTCCCAGCGCGGCTTCATCGGCGAGTGCTCGAGGTCGGCCGCGGCACGCATCCGCCAGTCGGCGTCGCGGTACGCGGCGAGCCGCGCCTCGCGGTCGCCCTGCAGCAGCTCGCCGAACACCTTGCCCGTGTTGAGGTTGTACGGGTCGGCCAGCGTGAACTGCATCGTGAGCGGCCGCGGCGTGACCTGCGGCCACACCCTCGCGCCCTGCGCCAGGCCTTCCTCGTGCAGCCGCACCGGCTCGAGGTGCTTGCCGCCGGGCGACGCGAAGAGGGGATACGTGAACGGCCGACCGACCCGCGGCTGCCATTCGTAGACGTCGGCATAGGTGCACTGCTCGCCCGGCGTGATCAGGATCACGCCCTTGCCCGTGCTCCCCGCAGCGAGGAAGAGCGCGTCGACCTCGGCGCGGTCCGCGAACCGGCTCGGGACGGGCTTGCCGTCGACGCCCCGGTGCGCGTACGAGAAGCTCGTCGAGAAGCCGGCGCCGCCCGCTTCGATGCCCTCCCGGACGAGCGCGGCCATGCGCTCGATCTCGTCCTCGGTCGCGGCGCGCTCGTACGCCGCGTCGCCCATGACGTACAGGCGCAACGCGGAGTGGCCGACGTACGCGGTGTAGTTGAGGAGGGTGCCGCGGCGGCGGATGGACGCCAGGTACTCGGGGAACGTCTCGAAGTCCCACTCGACGCCGGCGGTGAGCGTCGCCGGGTCCATGTCCTCGACGTTCTCGAGCGTGTGCACGATCACGTCCCGGAAGTCGGGGCGTGTCGGCGCGATCGCGAAGCCGCAGTTGCCCGCGATCACCGTGGTGACGCCGTGGAACGACGTCGGCCGCAGCGCGGGGTCCCAGAAGACCTGCGCGTCGTAGTGCGTGTGGATGTCGATGAACCCGGGCGTGACGGCGCATCCCGACGCGTCGAGCTCGCGGTCGCCGCCGAGGCTGGGCCCGATCTCCTCGATCACGCCACCGGAGATCGCCACGTCGGCCGCGATGCCCGGCGTCCCACCGCCGTCGTAGACCGTGCCGCCGCGGATGACGAGCTCAGCCGTCATGTCAGCGCTCCTGTTCGTCGTGCGAGTGGTAGATCATGAACTCGAGCAGGTTCTGGTCCGGATCGCGCGTGTACACGCTCGACGCGCCCGCTCGGCGTCCCCCTTCGCGCTCCACCGGGCCCTCGATGATCTCGGCCCCTGCCTCGGCGAGGAGCGCGTGCAGCGCGTCGGGCGATCCCTCCCACACGAAGCAGAGGTCACCGCACGACGGCTGCGCGGCCGGACCGCGCAGCGTGAACCCCTTGCGCTGCCAGATCTCGGGTCGGTGGAGGTTGATCATCTGCTCGCCGACGTACACCGACACCACGTGCGGGTTCTCGGCGACGTCGAACCCGAGGGAGCGGTAGAACGCGACCATCGTGTCCGTGTGCTCCATGGGCAACGACACGTGGTCGAACGCACGGATCGCGCCGGTGGGCTCAGGAGCCATCGGCGAAGCCGTAGAGCCGGGCGCAGTTGCCGGCGGTGATCTTGTGGCGGACGTCTGCGGGCAGCGCGCCGAGCGTCTCCTCGATCGCGGGCAGCGAGTTCGGGAACGTGCTGTCGGTGTGCGGGTAGTCGGACGCCCACATGCACGAGTCGGCACCCAGCAGGGGGATCAGGTCGGCCGCGAGCGCGTCCTCCTCGAACGTCGCCATCACCTGGCGGCGGAACAGCTCGCTCGGTGGCGTGTCGATCGACCCCGCGATCTTGTCGCGGAGCGCTTCCCACTCGAGGTCCATCCGGGCCAGGAAGTACGGCAGCCACCCGATGCCCGACTCCGCCAGCACGACCTTGCAGCCGGGATGCCGTTCGAGCGCACCGCAGAAGACCATCGTGGCGAGCGCCTCGTCGAACTGCAGCGGCATGATCGTGGCGAAGGCCGCCGACTGCCACTTGCCGAGCCGATAGCTGAGCCCGGACCACGACCCACCCTTGATGTGGAAGCTGATGGGCAGGCCCGTCTGCTCGGCGGCGGACCAGAGGCGATCCCATGCCGGGTCGCCGATGTCGACGCTGAAGACGTCGAGGATCGCGCCGCGATGCCCGAGCCCTGCAGCTCGCTCGAGCTCTGCCGCCGCAGCCTCGGGGGAGTGGCCGGGCAGGAACGCGAGCACGCACAGGCGATCAGGCGCGACGGCGTTGAACTCCTCGATCGCCCAGTCGTTCCATGCCGCGTAGCACGCCTCTTGAAGCGCGGGATCGTCGATCGGGAGACCCGAGCGCGAGCGGCCCGTAGATCACCGACGCGGCGAGACCGTCGCGGTCGAGGTCCTGGAGGCGGAGTGCGGGCGTGCCGGCACGGAAGCCGTCGTCCTCGATCCCGGCGCGACCGATGGCGCTGAGCTTCTTGATCTCGGCGGTCGCGCCGGCGGTGCCGCTGCGCCCGATCACCCGGTCCTCGCACGTCCACACGGCGCGCCCGTCGCGCTCCACGACGCGCGGGCCGCGCTCGGCCTGCGCCGCGCGGGAGCCGCGACTCCCAGACGTCGGGGCGGCACCGCGGAGAGATCGAGGTGGTCATCGCAGGAGTACACGGCGGTTGCAGGGCCCGGCATCGTCAGCTCGCTTCCTTCGGGCGCTCGGCCATGACCTTCTTCGTGTCGATCGGGGGCGGGCCGGCGGTGGTGCCACCGTCGACCGGGAGGACGACGCCGGTGATCTGCGCGGCGCGGTCGCTGGCGAGGAACGTGACCGCGTCCGCCACGTCGCTCGGCTGCGCGAGCCGCTGCAACGGCTGCATGAGGCGGACGATCTGTCCCTGGTCGTAGTTCGTGTTGATCGCGGTGGCGACGTGCGCCGGCGCGATGCAGTTCACCCGGATGGAGTGCTCGGCCAGGTCGATCGCGGTGGACCGGCTGAGGTGGATGACGGCCGCCTTGGCGGCGCGGTAGGTCATGAGCCCCGCGCCGGCGTTGATGCCGCCGATCGACGTGATGTTCACGATCGAACCGCCACCGTTGGCCGCCATGTGGCGGGCGGCGCGCTGGATGCCGACCATCACGCCGTAGAGGTTGACGGCCATGACCTGCTCGAAGTCGGTCAGGTCGTCGTCGAGGAACCGACGACGCGAGCCGGAGATGCCCGCGTTGTTCACCATGACACCGAGCCCGCCGAAGCGCTCGACGGCGAAGTCGACGGCCGCCTGCACCTGCGCGGCATCCGACACGTCGGTGGCTCGGAACGCGACCGCGTTCACCGAGCTCCGCGGCCAGGGACTCGCCGCCGTCGGCGTCGACGTCGGCGATGACCACCCGGGCGCCCTCCTCGACGAAGCGCCGCACCATCGCCCCGCCGAGGCCACCGGCACCGCCGGTGACGATGGCGACCTTCCCGGCGAGCTCCTCACCCATCAGGCGCTGTCTTCACTCGTGCTCCTCGATCCAGTAATCGGGGACGGGGTCGATCTCGTGACGCTCGAAGATCGCGTCGATCTCTGCGAGGTCATCGTCGTCGATCGTGAAGTCGACCGCACCCGCGTTGTCCTCGACCTCGGCGATGTTGCGGCATCCCACGAGCGCGGTGCTGACGGCCGGGTGCGAGATCGCCCACCGCAAGGCGAGCTGGGGGAGGCTCTTGTCGTACTTCTCGGCGATGCGCTTGATCTCCTCGACGGCGCGCACGTTCCTCGGGAACGTGTCGGCGCCGAAGAGCGCCTCGAACATCTTGATGTTGCCCATCTTCCCCTGACGAGCGCGCCAGTCGGCCTCGCCGAAGTCGTGGTCCTCGGTGAACGTGCCGGTCAGCAGGCCGAACGCCAGCGACCCGTACGCCATGAAGCCGATGCCGTGCTCCTCGCAGAGGGGGAGGATGTCGCGCTGCATCCGGCGGTCGAACATGTTCCAGCCGTACTGCACCACGTCGACCCGGCGGGTCTCCATGCACGCCTCGATCTCGTCCTTCTTGAAGTTCGAGAGCCCGACGTGGCGTACCTTGCCGTCGCGGACGACGTCGTCCAGCGCCGTCATCGTCTCCTCGAACGGCGTCTCGCGGTCGGGCCAGTGCACGAGGTAGACGTCGACGTAGTCGGTGCCGAGGTTCTTGAGGCTCTTGTCGATGGACGCCAGGACGCGCTCCCGGCTGCTGTCGCGGAGGTTGGGCTTGTCCCGGTAGTTCATGCCGAACTTGGTGACGACGATCGCCTCCTCGCGGCGGCTGCCGAGCGCCTCCCCGAGTGCGCGCTCCGAGGCGCCCATGCCGTAGCCCTCGGCGGTGTCGAAGCAGCTGATGCCGAGGTCGAGTGCGCGCCCGACCGCGCGTGCGAACTCCGCCTCCTCGACGTCGCCGTAGCCGCCTCCGACCTCCCAGCAGCCGAAGCCGACTGCCGAGACGTCGAGCCCTGTCCGTCCGAAGGGTCTGGTCTCCATCGAGTGGTTGCTCCCGTCAGGCCGCGTCCGCGCGGGTGTGTCGACCGTGAACTAACACTTGCGTCACGGGACGGTAGCACCGGTCACTGTGCAGCGCCCAGGGCCGAGCGGACGACACCGAGCTGTCTGCTAACGGTAGTGTCACACCCGATGCCCGACGACGAGCCAGACGGCCTTCCCGACGGCGCCGTCGCGGTCGTGCGCCGCGCCCCCTTCTCCGACAACCCTCGGGTCGGGGCCCGGGGGCAGCGGACGCAGCAGCGCATCCTCGACGCCGCGCTGCGTGCCTTCGGTGAGGAGGGCTATCACGGCTGCAGCATCGATCGCATCACCAAGGTCGCTCGACTGCTCGCGCGTGTCCTTCTACCAGTACTTCGCGAGCAAGGAGGACGTGTTCGGGCACCTCGCCGGCCAGGTCGCCCGGCAGGTGAGCGCCTCGACCGAGGCGCTGGACCCGCTGACCCCTGACGCCGCCGGCTGGACCGCGTTGCGCGCGTGGGTCACCCGCTACGCCGAGATCCACGAGCGGTACGAGCCGATCTTCCACGCGCTCGAGACCGACGAAGACCTCTCGCTCGTCGCGCGCCGCACCGGCATCGAGACGGTCGCGAGGGTCCACTCCCGGTTGGTCACGACGACGATCCCGCCCCGGCAGCTCGATCTGGTCATCAGGCTCCTGCTGGAGACGGTGAACCACACGTTGGACGTGCGGTCCATCCTCGCCTCCGTCGCGCCGGACGCGTATCCGAGCGGACGCATCGAGGACTCGATCACCGATGTGGTGCATCGCGCTCTGTTCGGGCTGCGGCCGAAAGTGAACGTCCACGACCGCGACGACGGCGCGACCCCGCCGGTGCTCGACATCGGGTCGGAGCTCCTCGACATGATGCGGCAGGGCACCGACGCCACCGATGTCGACCGGTCGGCGAACCGCGCCCTCGTCGCACTGCTCACGTCGGGACATGACGTGTTCGTCGAGCGCGGCTATCACGCGACGCGCGTCGACGATCTCGCGATCGCAGCCGGTGTCTCCCACGGCGCCTTCTACCGGTACTTCGGGAGCAAGGACCAGCTCGCGCGCATCCTCGCGGCGCGGGCCGCGATGACGGTCGGCGCCGCCGTGCTGGAGATGCCCGACGTGTCGTCGCCCCCGAGCCCTGGAGAAGGGGGCTCGTCGGTGAAGACCGCGCTGCGTCGGTGGCTCCGGCGCTACCACGTCGCGCACGCGAGCGAGGCGGCGATGCTGCAGGTCTGGATGGACGCCAGCCTCCAGGATCCCGCGCTGCGGACCGAGTCGGCCCCGCTGTACGACTGGGGGCGCCGGCGCATGGCTCGCTACCTGGCGCCTCGAGCGTTCGGTGACGTCGAGATGGATGCCGTCGTGATGGTCGCGCTGCTGGGCGTGTTCGGTGCACGTGCGCGATCCGCGGCGGAGATCGACGCAGCCGCGCACATCATCGAGCGCGGTCTCCTGGGTCGCTGAGATGTTGGAGGAGCAGTGACGACGTCTGACACCGTGGACGACTTCGACGCGGTCGACTACTTCCGCGCCGGCCCGCTCTACCAGGACCCGTATCCCTACTACGAGTACCTGCGCTCGCACGGCCCGGTGTGGCGGGAGCCGCATCGCAACGTCGTGATGGTGACCGGCTTCGAGGAAGCGATGTCGGTCTACAACGACGCGGCGACCTTCTCGTCGTGCAACACGGTCGCCGGGCCGTACACCTCGTTCTCGGTACCACTCGAGGGCGACGACGTGAGCGACATCATCGAGGCGCACCGCGACGAGCTGCCGTTCAGCGACCAGCTGCCGAGCTTCGACCCCCCGAAGCACACCGAGCACCGCGGGCTCCTCATGCGGCTGATCACGCCGAAGCGCCTCAATGAGAACGAGGAGTTCATGTGGCGCCTCGCCGACCGCCAGATCGACGAGCTCCATCGCGCGCGGCGAGTGCGAGTTCGTCTACGACTACGCGAACCCGTTCGTCCTCCTGGTCGTCGCCGACCTCTTGGGTGTGCCCGAGGCGGATCACGAGTCGCTCCGGCGGGAGCTCCAGGGTGAGAAGCGTCCGACGAAGCGCTCGAAGGCCGGCGCGCTCGACCACAAGCCTCTGGAGTTCCTCTACGAGCGCTTCACCGACTACATCGAGGACCGTCGCCGCGAGCCGCGCGCCGACGTCATGACCGAGATGGCCACGGCGACGTTCTCCGATGGTTCGCTGCCCGAGGTCAACGAGGTCATGCTCATCTCCGCCAACCTCTTCTCGGCGGGGGGCGAGACCACGGCGCGGCTGCTCGGCACGATGCTCCAGAAGATCGGTGACGATCCTGCGCTCCAGCAACGTCTTCGCGACGACCGCGCGCTCGATCCCACCGTTCGTCGAGGAGTGCCTTCGGCTCGAGACCCCCCTGCAGGGTGAGTTCCGCATGTCGCGAGTGCCCGCGAAGATCGGGGAGGTCGAGATCCCGGCCGGCACGACGGTGATGGTGCACAACGGGGCGTCGAACCGCGACCCCCGAGTGTTCGACGACCCGGCCGAGCTCAAGCTCGACCGTCCGAACGGCCGCCACCACCTCGGGTTCGGCTTCGGCATCCACACCTGCGTCGGCGCGCCGCTCGCTCGCGCCGAGGCGCGCATCAGCTTGCAGCGGATTCTCGACCGCATGGACGACATCCGGATCTCGGAGGCGGAGCACGGCCCACCCGGCGCCCGCCGCTACCAGTATCCGGCGATGTACCTCCTCCGAGGACCGGAGCAGCTCCACATCGAGTTCACGCCGGTCTCGTGACGCTCGTGCAGGAGCGCGCGGAGCTCCGGGGCACGATGTCGGCCGAGGACGAGGCGCTGCGCGACGAGCTGCGCGCCTGGCTGGTCGAGCACCCGCCGCCGGGTGTCGCGGTCGCGGCCACGCCCGAGGACGCGGCCGTCCTGCGCGAGTGGCAGCACACGCTCGCCGCTGATCGCTGGGTCGGCATCCACTGGCCCGTCGAGTACGGCGGGCGCGGGGCGTCGGTCACGCAGGTCGCGATCTACAACGAGGAGCTCGCGCGTGCCGGTGCGCCGCCACTCCTCGGCCGTGCCGGCGTGACGCTCGTCGGGCCGACGCTGATGGCGCACGGCACGGAGGTGCAGCGCCAGCAGTGGATGCCGCGGATCCTCGCGGGCGACGACGTCTGGTGCCAGCTGTTCAGCGAGCCCGACGCCGGGAGCGACCTCGCAGGGCTCTCGACGCGCGCGGAGCAGCGTGGCGACGTCTACGTGGTCACCGGGCAGAAGGTGTGGTCGTCGTACGCACGCTTCGCCGATTGGGGGATCGCGTTGGTGCGCACCGACCCGGACGCGCCGCCGCACAAGGGGATCTCGATGGTGGCGATCCCCATGGACGCGAAGGGCGTCGACGTGCGGCCGCTGCGCCAGCTCACGGGTGACAGCGAGTTCAGCGAGGTCTTCCTCGACGGTGTCGAGATCCCGGTCGAGCAGCGCATCGGCCCCGAGCACGAGGGATGGCGCGTCGCCAACACGACGCTTGCGAACGAGCGCGGGGCGTCGTTCATCTGGAAGGAGCAGGTGCTGCACGAGGTGGCCATCGAGCGGCTGTCGCAGACGTGCGCGGACCGTGGCCTGCTCGACGACCCGGTGGTGCGGCAGCGGCTCACCCAGTCGTGGATCGAGGTCGAGCTCTTCCGCCTGCACAACCAACGGACGCTCGCCCGGCTGGCGCGTGGCGACGAGATCGGATCCGAGTCGAGCCTCGTCAAGCTCCTGTGGGCGGGGTTGAGCCAGCGCCTCGCCGAGACCGCGATCGCGCTGCTCGGCCCGGACGCGCTGCTGCTGGCGCGGCGACGACGCCGCGGTCGACGACGGGCGCTGGGTGCTCGCGCTCCTGTCGTCGCGGGCCAACTCGATCATGGGCGGCACGAGCGAGATCCAGCGCAACATCATCGGCGAGCAGCTGCTCGGCCTGCCGCGCGAGCCGAGGCCGCGATGAGCGCCGGCGTCGACGCGCTCGACCTGCTCGATCCCGCGCGCTTCGCGCGCCGCGGCTACCCGCACGACGTCTGGACGCGGCTGCGGGCCGAGGCGCCGGTCGCATACTTCGCGCCGGAGGGCTACGAGCCGTTCTGGGCGATCACGAAGCACGCCGACGTCCTGGAGATCTCGAAGCAGCCGCTGCTGTTCTCGAGCGAGCAGGGGATCGTGCTGCGCCCCGCCGGCGTCGTGTTCCCGCCGTCGGAGATGGTCGTCATGCTCGACCCTCCCCGGCACGGACCCGTGCGCCGGCTCGCGAACAAGCGCTTCACGCCCCGAGCGGTGCGGAGCCAGCGCGACGACATCGAGCGGATCGCCCTCGAGATCCTCGCCGAGGCGGCCGACACGGTGCGTCGGGAGAGCTCGACTTCGTGGAGCGGATCGCGGCACCGTTCCCGCTCGCGGTCATCGCGTGGGTGCTCGGCGTGCCCAACGACGACTGGGGCCTGCTGTTCCGCTGGACCAACGAGGTGATCGGCAAGGACGACCCCGAGTACCGGCAACCGGGTGAGTCGCCGGGCCAGACGAGCAAGCGCGCCCGTGGGGAGCTCCACGCCTACTTCCGTGACCTGATCGGCCAACGTCGGCGCGACGCCCGCGACGACCTGGTGAGCGAGCTCCTCACCGGCGAGCTCGACGGCGAGCCGCTGAACGAGGAGCAGCTCGTGTCGTACTGCGAGCTGCTGGTGGAGGCAGGCAACGAGACCACGCGCAACGCGATCAGCGGCGGCCTGCTCGCGTTCTCGGAGCACCGCGAGCAGTGGGACGCGCTGCGCGACGACCCTGCGCTCCTGCCCGACGCGGTGGAGGAGATCCTGCGCTGGTCGAGCCCGATCAGCCACTTCACGCGCACGGCCACCGAGGACTACGAGCTCCGCGGCGTGACGATCCGCGCGGGGAGCAGGTCGCGCTGTACTTCGCATCGGCGAACCGCGACGAAGAGGTGTTCGACGACCCGTTCGCGTTCCAGATCGACCGCCGCCCCAACCCGCACCTCGCGTTCGGGTTCGGTGAGCACTTCTGCATGGGCGCGCACGTTGCCCGGGTGGAGCTCGAGACCATCTTCCGGCACCTGCTGGCGCGCCTCGACTCGTTCGAGGTGTCGGGCACGGTCGAGCGCCTGAGCTCGATCATCAACGGCAGCATCAAGCACCTGCCGCTCCGCTACCGCACGTCGCCATGACGTGGCGCGAGAGGATTGCCCGATGACGAAGGCGACGCTGTCGATCTCCCTGCGCACGTTCTCGCCCGACGACCCGGGTGGCTGGGGCCACGTCGTCGACCACGCCCGGGCCGCGGAGGCGGCGGGCGTCGACCGGGTGCTCGTGTCGGACCACGTGGTGTTCGGCGAGAACCTGGAGGCGTACGGACGACCCGAGCTCGGCGGCGTCGACGGCGGACGGCAGCCGACCGGGCCCGACGGGCACTGGCTCGAGCCGCTCACGTTCCTCACGTACGTCGCCGCGGTGACGTCGGAGCTGCGACTCGGCACGAACATCCTGCTCGCCGCGCTCCGCCGGCCCGTCGTGCTCGCGAAGGCCGCGGCGACGCTCGACGTGCTGTCGGGCGGGCGGATCGACCTCGGCGTGGGGATCGGCTGGCAGCGCGAGGAGTACGAGGCCGCGGGCCTCGACTTCTCGACGCGCGGCAGGCTCCTCGACGACTCGCTGGAGGCGCTGCGCGTGCTGTGGACCGAGCAGAGCGCCGATCTCGACACGCCGTCACTCAGCTTCGAGCACATCCACATGATGCCGAAGCCCGTCCAGCCGGGCGGCGTGCCGCTGTGGATCAGCGGGCGGATGAACGAGCGGGTGGCGCGCCGGATCGCGCGCCACGGGCACGGCTGGATCCCGTGGGGTGACGATGCCGACGACCTCACGAGCAGCATCCCGAAGATGCGCGACGCGGTGGCGCGCGTGGGTGGCGCTGCGGACGACCTGGAGGTCGCGGGGACCGTCGTCCTGAAGAAGGGGGACGACCGGTCGATCGACTACGACGCCACGATGGCCGACGTGCCCGGGCTCGTCGCCGCCGGCGTCACCGACTTCCGCGCGTTCGTCAACCTGCCGGACGCGTACGACGACGCCGTCGCGTACCTGCGGCCGATCGTCGAAGCGTTCCGGGCTGCGAGGTGACGTTCAGGCCACGAGCTCGGCCGCGCTGACCGACTCGATGAGCGACGACCAGCTCGTCGCGCGACGGGCCCGGCGAGTACGGCGCCCGCCAACCCGACTCGTACACCGCACGGGCCAGGGGCTCCGCCGGGGCCAGCGAGGCGGGGAGCGCGGTCATCGCGCCGAAGCCGCCGACGTGCTCGAGGATGTCGGGGTCACGCTGCGCGGCGTCGAAGATCGCGTTCGACGTGAGGGGCTTCGAGAGGTCGATGTCGGCGCCCTGCCAGCGGTCGACGGCCTCGTCGTCCTTGGCGATGTGGTCCTCGACCCACGGCCGCATGTGTGGCGTCGCACCACTCGTCGAAGGGCTCGGCGATCGCCGGGAGCGCGACGCCCCCGTCGACGAGGTCGAGCAGCGCCCCGATCTGCATGCTGCACATCGCCACGCCGCGACCCGCGGTCGGGGTGGTGGTGGCGACGGCGTCACCGATCGCGACGAGCCCGGTCGTGCGGCGCTGGCGGCGATAGACGTTGCGGAGCTTCCCGCCGACGAGCACGTCGCCGACGGGTGCCGCGCGGTCGGGTGCCGTCCAGTCCGACAGGCCGGGGATGGCGCGACACGCGGCCTCGAAGACCTCGCGGTGACGGAGCGGACGAAGCGCGAGGTCGGCGTCGGGCCGGACGACGACGACGGAGAAGTGGCCGCGCTCGTGGGGGAAGAGCAGCACCTGATAGCCGTCGAAGACGCCCGCCCACACGATCGGGTTCGTCAAGGGCCCGGGTTCGGCGCCGTCGTGCAGCCGGTAGCTGCGGTGCAGGTAGGCCATGCCGCAGTCGCCGCCGAGATCGTCCGTGCCCGAGCCACGCAGGCGCGAGATCCGGCCGGAGGCGTCGACGACGAGGTCGGCGTGGACGGGCGTGCCGTCGACGACGGCACCGGTCACGCGGTCCGACTCGACGACGAGTGCCTCCGCCCGTCCGAGCTCCACTCGCAGACCCGGGACGCCGCTGCCGCGGCCCGCAGGGCACGCTCGTAGGTGATGCGACGGGAGCGAACGACGACGGCCGCCTCGGAGGAGCCGGGTGGGGCGAAGGCGTGCGGCTCGGCACCGAGCTCGATCCAGCGGTCGTACGCCTCGGGCCACTGGGCGACGAGCAGGTCGCGCACCTGCGCACGGAAGCCGTGGGCATGGGCGAACTGCATGACGCCGGTGCGGCGCCACGTGCCGTCGGCGGCGGGGCCGGGATCGGGGTCGACCGCCAGCACCTCGTGCCCGCGCCGGGCGAGGGTCGCACCGAGGGTCAGGCCGGCCGGGCCGGCGCCGATGACGAGGACCTGCATGTCAGCCACCTCCGCGACTGGTCGCTCCCGAGTCGACACCAGTCACTACACTGGGAGTGTGTTCGTTACATCACTAGTTACCTGAATCGGGAGGGGCTGTCAAGGTGGCCGAGGCGACGAGGCCGTACCACTCGCAGCTGCGGGAGGAGCAGGCACGGGAGACCCGGCGGCGGATCGTCGAAGCCGGTCACGACCTGTTCGTCGAGCAGGGCTACGCCGCGACGACCATCGATGGGATCGCGGCGCGCGCCGACGTGAGCCGCAAGACGGTGTTCACCTCGGTGGGCGGCAAGGTGGCGCTGCTGAAGCTGGCCTTCGACTGGTCGCTCGCGGGCGACGACGAGCCCGTGCCCATCGGCGAGCGTCCCGAGGTCATCGAGCTGTACGCCGAGCGCGATCCGTCCGTGTTCCTCGCGTCGTGGTGCCGCATGCAGTGCACGATCGCGCTGCGCGTCGCGCCCCTGTACCGCGTGCTCACGATCGCGGCGGACGGCGATCCGGAAGCCGCCGCGCTGCTCGAGGAGGAGGAGCGGGGGAAGACGAGCGGCGCCCGCCACTGCGTGACGCGGCTCCACGAGATCGGCGGGCTCCGGGAAGACCTGACGATCGAGCAGGCGACGGCGATCGCGGAGATCGTGATGGACCCCCTGCCCGCGCGCCGGCTCGTCCTCGAGCTGGGCTGGTCGTTCGACGCGTACCGCAGACTTCCTCGAGCGCACGGCACGAGCGACGCTGCTGCGCGGGAGCTAGTGGGGTTCCCAGGCGTCGTCGTCGTCGAGCAGGCGGCGCACCTCGGCAGGCAGCGACCCGGCGGCGATGTCGGCGAGCGTGGTGGTCTCCAGCACCGCGCGCATCGAGGCACGGGTCGCGACCCAGACGTCGCGCAGCGCCGCGGTGGCCGGCCCGTAGTCGACGGCCTCCGGACGCTCTCCGCGGACGTTGGCGAGCGGGCCCTCGACGGCGCGGATGATGTCGGCGACCGCGACCTCGTCGGCGGGACGGGCGAGCCAGTAGCCGCCCTCGGCGCCGCGCTGGCTGCGGACGATGCCGGCGTGCCGGAGGTCGGTGAGGATGCTCTCGAGGTACTTCGTGGGGATGTGCTCGCCGCGGCCGATCTCCTCGCCCTTCACCGGCTTGGGGTCGGGGCCCGGCACGGCCGCGAGCACGACGGCGGCCCGCACCGCGTAGTCGACCTTGGCCGTCACCCGCACGTGCCCATTCTGCGCCTTGCCGGGTGTGCGCGGCGGTACGCCGTGGCGACGGCCTCGCGCTGCGCTTCGGCTGGGGTGGATCGAGGGCCCTCCCTTCCCGTTCGCGGAGGCAGGCTGACGTCCACCAGGGATACCGTCACCGCATGAGCTTCAGGATGATCCCGACGTTCGCGAGCACCGACCTCGACCGGACTGCGGAGTTCTGGGGTCGACTCGGGTTCGTGGACACGACCAGATACGACGATCACGGGTTTCTCATCGCCCGGCACCCTTCGGGTCTGACGCTGCACTTCGGCCTCGACGAGGAGGTTCGCCCGAGCGAGAACAAGGTGAACGCGTACCTGCGCTGCTCGACCTCCGACGAGGCGGTCGCCCTGTACGAGGACTGGGCGAGCGTGATGCCGCACGACGGTGTGATCCAGCCGCCCGTCACGACGTTCTACGGGCTGGTCGAGTGGCCCATCCTCGACCCGGACGGCAACTTGCTCCGGGTCGGTGGACCAGTCGATTCGGACTGAGTCGGGAACTACCGTCGACTCGATGCGTCGTCGTGTCCTGGCCTCGCTCGCGGTCGCGCTCCTCAGCGCCGCGACCGTCGGTGTGACCTCGTCGCCGGCCTCCGCGGGCAAGCGCTTCACCGTCACGAGCCCGGCGTTCGGCGAGCGCGAGCCGATCCCCGAGGGCTTCACGTGCGCGGGCGCGGAAGCGTCGCTGCCGCTGAAGTGGACGAAGCCGCCGAAGGGCACCGAGCAGCTCGCGCTCGTCATGGACGACCCCGACGCGGGGGGCGGCGACGTTCACGTTCGTGCACTGGGTCGCGTGGGGGATCGACCCGACCGCGCGGCGGCTCCCGGAGGAGACGCTCCCGGCCGGTGTCGTCGAGGGTGCCAGCGGCACCGGTCAACCCGGGTACCGCGGGCCGTGCCCGCCACCGGGTGACGGGCCTCACCGCTACCGCATCACCCTGTACGCGCTCGACGAGGCGCCCGACGTCACGCCGGGGACCGGCGACCGCCGACGAGCTGCGCGCCGCGATCGCCGGCCACGTGCTCGCGAAGGACCGGACCGTCGGCCTGTTCGACCGCTGAGTCGAGCTGGGGTGCGGCGGCGACGCATAGGGCGGCGACACTACGGCACGACGGTGACGGATCACCGCCGCGCGATCAGAGCGTCAGCTCGTAGTTCCCCGTGTCGTCGATGCGTGCCCGGGCGCCGGGTGGCACGACGACGACCGTGAACGGCTCCTCGACGAGCGCGGGGCCGTGGACCTCGGCGCCCGGTCCGAGGCGCGCGCCGTCGTACACGGAGGTGTCCACGAACCCGTCTCCGAAGTAGGCCGGGACGGGTGCCGGTGCGCGCCTCGTCGGCGAGCGCCAGCGTCGCCGAGCGCGGCGAGCTGCGCGGGCTTCGGCGTGCGGCCGCGGGCGACCAGGCGCACGCCCCGCAGCAGCGGCTGCTGGTTGCGGAAGGCGAAGCCGCGCTCGGCCTCGTGCTGGTCGTGGAAGCGCTCGGTGAGATCGAGCAGCGCGGTCTCGTCGAGGTCGGGACCCTCGAGGACCGGCACGCTCATGTCGAAGTTCTGACCCGGGTAGCACATCTGCGCGTACAGCCCGATGTCGACCTCGCTGTCGGCGAGACCGGTCGGCTCGAGCTCCTTCGCCGTCTCCTCGTGCAGCTCGTGCATCAGCGTGCGCACGCGTGCGACGTCGACCTGGGAGAGCGGCACGACGTACGCGCGCAGCAGGTCGACGACGTAGTCGGCGACGAGCACGCCGAGCGCGGAGAACGCCGGCGCCGCCTTCGGGACGAGCACGCGCTCGATGCCGAGCTCGCGGGCGATCGCCCACGCGTGCACGGCACCGTTGCCGCCGTAGGCGATCATCGCGAGCGTGCGGGGGTCGGCGCCGTGCGAGGCGAGCACCTTGCGGGTCGCGTTCGCCATGTTGGCGTTGACGATGCGCTCGATGCCCCAGGCCGCGTCGATCGTGCTGACGCCCAGCGGCTCGGCGACGTCGCGTGCGATGGCAGTCTCGGCAGCCTTCGCGTCGAGCTCCATCCGTCCGCCGGCGAAGCCCTCGGTGGGGACGTACCCGAGCACGACGTCCGCGTCGGTGACCGTCGGGCTCGTGCCGCCGCGGCCGTAGCAGACGGGACCCGGGCTCGATCCGGCGCTCTCCGGTCCGACGAGCAGCGCGCCCTGCCGCACGCGGGCGATGGAGCCGCCGCCGGCGCCCACGCTCTGCACGTCGACCATCGGCAGGCCGATGTAGTACCGGTAGCGCCAGTTCCAGTCGGTCTTGATCTCGGCGCGTCCGCCGCGCACGAGGCACAGGTCGTAGCTGGTGCCGCCCATGTCGACCGCGACGAAGTCGTTGACGCCGACCTTCTCGGCCGCGAGCGCCGAACCCATCACGCCGCCGGTCGGACCGGAGCCGAGCAGCGACACGGCGCGCTTGGCCACGTACTCGGGCGGCATCACGCCACCGGTCGACTGCATGATCAGCAGCGGTCCGGCGTAGCCCGCGGCGCGCAGCTTCTCCTGGAGCCGGGTGACGTACGACGCGATCTTGGGTGCGACGTACGCGTTGACGAGCGTCGTCGAGACGCGCTCGAACTCGGGACCGCGTGCCATCACCTCGTGCGAGAGCGAGATGTGCTCGATGTCGGGGAGCTCCTCGCGCACGATCTCGGCGGCGCGGCGCTCGTGCGCGGGGTTGACGAACGAGAAGAGGAACATGACGGCGATCGACTCGACGCCGAGCTTCGCGAGCCGGCGGACGCCGTTGCGCACGGCGTCCTCGTCGAGCGGCAGCACGACCTCACCCTGGAAGTCGAGGCGCTCGGGGATGGGGATGCGGGCACGGCGGCGGGCGATCGGCGGGGGAGCGGGGTAGGAGGGATCCCAGATCTCCTCCTTGTGCACGCGGCGCATCTCGATCTCGTCCCGGTGGCCCTCGGTGACGAGCAGGCCGGTCGGCGCGCCGTTCATCTCGATCATCGTGTTGTCGGCGGTGGTGGTGCCGTGCACGAGGATGTCGAGGCTCGAGCAGAGCTCGGCGAGCGGCATCGAGAACCGCTCGGCGAGCTGGGTGAGCCCGTTCATGACGCCCGTCGACTGGTCGTCGATCGTGGTCGGCGTCTTGTCGAGCACGACCTCGCCGTCGGGCGTCACGCAGATGACGTCCGTGAACGTCCCGCCGACGTCGATCCCGACCCGGTACCCACCCATGGATGCGTTGCTCACCTTCGTAGGGAGGGTTCAGCTACGCATGTCGGAGCGCAGGCGCTCCGTGGCGTCGGTGTCGACCGCGAGCGTCAGGTCGTCGAGCGAGCCGGTGAGGACGACGCCGTAGTCGCGCTCGGCGCCCTCGACGCTCACGTACTCGTCGAGCACGTCGTCGAGCACGGCCTGCGGATCACGGTCGAGCGGGTCGCCCCAGCCGCCGCCACCGCCGTAGTCGTACATGACGCGCTCGACCCGCCGAGATCGGCACCCAGTCGGCGGTGTGCTTGACCTTGTACGGGTCGTCGGACCCGTACCGGATGATCAGCTCGTTCGGCGCGCCCGACTTGCCGCCGCAGATGCCCGGCATCGGGTACTTCATGCCGACGACGTACGTGTACACCTTCGCGTCGACGCAGACTTCCTTCTCGTAGTGGCTGCCGCAGAGGCCGCGCCACTGACCCGCGCCACCGGAGTCGGTGCGGTAGTCGCGCGACCACTGGAGGTGCGGGAACAGGCTCTCGTTGATCTCCGCCGTCGCCTTCCAGAGGTTGCCGAAGCTCGCGGCCTGCGCGCCCCACGCGTCCATGCCCTTCGCCGCGTTGCACCACCCGGCGTACACCTCGGCCGAGTGGTCGGTGAACGGCTGACCGGTGCGCGGGTCGGTGCCGGTGATGATCGTCGGGATGCCCGTCTTGTAGGTCTGGGGGACGGCCTTGTCGGGCAGCACGTCCTGCATCGCGACGGCGATGACCTCGCCGACGTCGGCACCCGGGTGGTGCGTGCCCGCGCTCACCGGGCGTCCGGGGTGCGGGTTCAGCACGCAGCCCGTCGGCACGACGAGCTTGATCTGGTCGAAGAAGCCCTCGTTCTTCGGGATCTCCGGGTCCATCATCGCGGCGATCTGCCCGACCGTGTAGCCGCGCGTGTTGCCGAACGTCGACCACGCCTGGAGCTCCTGGCGCGTGTCGCTGCCGGTGAAGTCGATCGTCAGGTTCTCGCCGTCGACGGTGATCTTCACGTGCAGGTGCACGTCGGGGTTGCCGAGCGGGTCGTGGTCGACGTACGCGTCGGCCTCGTACACGCCGTCGGGCCACGCGGTCGACCTCCTCGCGGAAGCGCTTCGCCGCGTAGTCGATCATCGCGTCGACGCTCTCCTCGACGATGTGCGCGCCGTAGCGGTCGATGACGTCGGTGAGCCGCTGCGTGGCGAGCTGCGCGGCGCCGATCTGCGCGCGCAGGTCGCCGATGTAGCCGGGGATGCGGTTGTTGGCCGCGAGCACGTACAGGACGTCGCGCCGCTCCTCGCCGCGGTCGATGACCTTCACGACGGGCCAGCGCACGCCCTCGCCCCAGATGTCGCCGGCCGTCACGTTGTAGCCGCCGGGCACGCCGCCACCGGTGTCGCCGTGGTGGCACTGGATGCTCGAGATGAGCACCATCCGGCGCTGGTGCCGCCGTTGCCGTCGCTCACGTCGGCGAAGACCGGCGCGAAGACGTTGTAGTCGGGGAGGTGGCCGCCGCCGTGGTACGGGTCGTTGGCGACGAACACGTCACCCTCGCGGAACTCGTCGACGCCGAGGAACTCGAGCGCGAAGCGCACGGGCAGGGTCGACGTCAGCATGAACTGGGGGATCCCGACCGAGAGGGCGGCGAGCCGCCCTTGCGCGTCGAGGATCGTGGCGTTGCGCTCGTTCGACTGGTTCAGGATCGGCGTCGTCGCGGTGCGGGAGACGTAGGTCGCCATCTCGAAGCAGATGGTCTCCATGGCGCCCCGCACGACCTCGGCGGTGACGGGATCGACGGTCGGTGCCTCGCTGATCCGCCCGCGGCTGCGGGCCAGCTCGACCATGTCGACGTGCGTCATGGTGGTCCCCCTGTCCGTTCGCTCGAGCGTGCGCTTCCTGACGCTCGTGTCACCCTCGATCGTACCGGCTGACTCCCGGGGACGGGCCCCGAGGGGTGTTAGAAACCCCGGCGTGGCCGTGCCGCGCAGCGTTGACGAGCACCTCGGCGTGCTCGCGGACGGGCTCCAGCCGCAGCGCCGCCGACCCCAAGCGCGTCGTGATCGTCGGCGCCGGGCATGGCGGGGCTCGTCGCCGCGTCGGAGCTCGCCCGGGCGGGGCACGACCCGATCGTCCTCGAGGCGCAGCACCGCGTCGGCGGGCGCATCCTCACGCTGCGCGAGCCGTTCGCCGACGGCCTGTGGGCGGAGGCCGGTGCCATGCGGCTGCCGCGCTCGCACCGGCTGACGATGGCGCTCATCGACCGGTTCGGCCTTGCGACGCAGCCGTTCACGATGGGCAACCCGCAGGCGTACTGCTGGTTCTGCGGTGTCCGCATCCGCCACGCCGAGCTGGCCGGCTCCGCGATGGAGCTCGGCTTCGACGCGACCGAGCTGCACGAGCACGGCTCCATCGACGACATGTGGGCGCTCGCGCTCGAGCCGTTCAACACGCGACTCGCGGCGGAGGGCGACGCCGCGTGGTCCGGGATCGCGGCCGAGTACGACCACCTCTCCGTGCGCGAGTTCCTGGAGCAGCTCCAGTGGTCGGAGGGCGCGATCGAGCTCTTCGGCCTCGTCGCGAACCAGGAAGCGATGATGAACTCGTCGTTCCTCGAGCTGCTGCGCGAGGAGACGGGCAGCTTCTACACCGACCTCGTGTACCTGGACGGCGGCACCGACCTGCTGCCCCGGGCGTACCTGCCCGAGCTGGCGCACCGCATCCGCTTCGGCGCACGGATGGTCGCGATCGAGCAGAGCGACCGCGACGTCACGATCCACTACCGCACGAGCGCCGGGCGGTTCTCCGAGACCGCCGACTACGCGATCGTCACGGCGCCGTTCCCGGTGCTGCGCCACGTCGAGACGCTGACGCCGTTCTCGCGCCCGAAGCAGCGCGCCATCCGTCAGCTCCACTACGACGCGTCGGCGAAGGTCTTCCTCCAGTTCCGGCGGCGGTTCTGGGAGGACGACGACGGGATCGTCGGCGGTGGGAGCGTCACCGACCTCGCGGTCCGCAACGTCTACTACCCGGATCACGGCCGCCAGACCGGGCGCGGCGTCGTGCTCGCCAGCTACACGTGGGGCGAGGACGCGCAGCGCTGGGGCTCGCTGTCACCGTCCGAGCGGGTCGTGCAAGCGCTCGAGGACGTCACGCGCATCCACCCGCAGGCGGCGGAGGAGTTCGAGGTCGGCGCGTCGAAGATGTGGCACGACGACGAGTTCGCCGGCGGCGCGTTCGCGCTGTTCGATCCCGGCCAGCAGACGCTGCTGTACGAGGCGATCTGCGCGCCCGAGGGGCGGATCCACTTCGCGGGCGAGCACGCCTCGCTGGCGCACGCGTGGATCCAGGGCGCGATCGAGTCGGGGGTGCGCGCCGCGGCCGAGATCCACGAGCAGGCGTTCGCCCGCTAGTCGCGCGTGCGCTCCTGCGTCGGCGATCTCGTCGCGAAGCGCGTAGAGCTGGGGAAGTGCGGCCTGGTCCTTCGGACGGTTCGCGGCTTCCTTCGATCGGATCACGTCGTCGAGCGATGCGACGAGTACGGCGAAGCCGCCGATCTCGACGGACCGCGCATGTTCGACGAGATCGTCGTAGCCGTTGGGGAAGGCGGCCGGACGGAAGCTGAGGTCGAAGTCACCGTGGTCGGTGACGAGGTTCAGCATGCGCATCTGCGAAAGGAAGAGCTCGTCGCACGTGAACTCGACTCCATCTGGGTCGTCGGGGGCTGCGCAATCGCGCGCCGAGCTCGCGCAGCGCGGTGCAGAGCCGCTGCAGGTTCGCTGCGTCGGGAGCCGGCGTGATGTCCGCGTCGTACGTGATGACGGCGGATCCGTGGAGCGCTGCGGCGTACCCGCCGATGACCACGAAGCGCACCTCGTGCACCGCGAGCGTGCGCAGCACCGGCCGTGGATCGAACGAACGCTCAGGCAGCGGTGCTCACCTTCATCGCCTGCCGCGCCTCCATCACTGCGTCGACCGCGCCGCTGAGCTGCTCGGCGCGCTCGGCGGGGCTCATCCTCAGCTGCTGGAGGATCTGACTCCGGTCGACGTCGTCGTGACGGCGGAAGCGGAGGTCGGCCTCGAAGCCGCACGCCTGGAGGATGCGGGCGAGCGTGTCGACCCGTGGCACCTCGATCCCGCGCTCCCAGCGTGAGATCACCGACTGCTTGGTGCCGAGACGCTCGGCGAGCTCCTGCTGCGTCAGCCCCGCGATGGTGCGGGCCTCACGGATCAGGCCGGCGGCGTCGAGGCGGCTGAGGGTGACGGAGTCGGGGCGGTCTGCGGTGCGGGTGCGTGCAACGGTCTGGGCCATGTCCATAGCGTAATCGCTATGAGCAAAGAGTGAAAACGCTATGCAACGGCCGAGCCGTGGGGCACGAGCAGGTCGCCGAGGCGGTCGTGGTGCCAGTCGGTCGTGCCGAGCCAGGCCTCGGTGCCGTAGGCGTGACGGATGAAGAGGTGCAGGTCGTGCTCCCACGTGTACCCGATGCCGCCGTGCACCTGGGCGGCGTCGATCGCGGCCCGCCGCGCCGCTGACCCGGCGGCGGCTTTCGCCACGTGCACCGAGCGGCGGCGTTCGGCGTCGTCGGCGTCGACCGTCATCGCCGCGTACTGCGTCGCCGCGGTTGCGCGCTCGACCGCCAGCGAGCACTCGGCGAGGCGGTGCTGGATCGCCTGGAACGAGCCGATCGGGACGTCGAACTGGATCCGCTCCTTCGCGTAGGCGAGTGCCATGTCGAAGAGGCGTCGCGCGGTGCCGACCATCTCGGTGGCGACGACCGCGGTCGCCCGGTCGAGCGCAGCCTCGAACGCGTCCGGGTCGAGGGAGGTACCCGATGCTCGCGGGACCTCGACCTCGAACATCCGGCGCGAGAAGTCGATCGTCTCGACCCGGTGGCAGCGTCGCGTCGCCGGCCGCGACGACGCGGACGGTCGGGCCGTCGTCGACGACGACGATCCAGTCGACGCGGTCTGCATCCGCGACGAAGGTCTTGATCGGTTCGTCGTTCGGCCGCCACACCCCGTCCCCGCCGGCCATCGCGAGCGTCGCCGTCGTCTCGCCCGCGACGATTGCCTCGATGCGCTCGTCGTCGATCGCGGCGAGCATCGGTGCCGCGAGCGCGACCGTCGGCAGGAACACGCCCGGTGCCGCGACGTAGCCGAGCTCTTCGGCGAAGAGGTGGAGGTCGGCGCAGGACCCGGTCGCGAGTGGCGTGAAGTCGCGCAGGTGCGTCCAGAGCGAGTCGGCGGCGGCCGGATCGTCGATGTGCGCACGCAGCAAGCTCGTCGGACACTCCTTGGCGAGCAGCGCCTTCGCGGTGTCGCGCAGCAGCTCCTGGTCGTCGCTCAGGCTGAAGTCCATCGGCTCAGGCCCTCGGGAGGCCGAGCACGCGCTGGGCCACGATGTTGCGCTGGATCTCGGAGGAACCGCCGGCGATCGTGTTCGCGAAGCTCAGGAAGAACATCTCGATCCACCGGCCGGCTTCCTCGCCACGCTCGGTGTCGCGCACGGGCGCGTACGCGCCGAGCATCGAGAGCCCCAGCTCGTAGGCGCGTCGGCCGACCTCCGACGTCGCCATCTTCATGTAGGAGTGCTCGGGCGCCGACGAGCCCTGCGCGAAGCTGGCGAACCCCTTGTAGCCGAGCGCGCGCAGCGACGCCGCCTCCTCGTAGATCTCCGCGATCTCGCGCCGCACTCCGGGGTCGTCGGCGTGGCCCCAGCGCTGCGCGATGTCGACGAGCCCGGCCAGCGTCGCCTCGAGGCGGGCGACGCCTTCGACCCAGAGGCCCGCGCGCTCGTGCGCCAGCGAGCCCTGCGTGATCCGCCACCCGTCGTTGAGCCCGCCGACCAGGTTCTCGACCGGCACCTCCACGTCGGTGAAGAACACCTCGGCGAAGTGCGCGGCGCCGGTGAACTGGCGCAGGGGCCGGACGTCGATGCCCGGCGTGTCCATGTCGACGATCAGCAGGCTGATGCCCTTGTGCTTCGGCAGCGTCGGGGTCGGTGCGCACGTACACGAAGCACTTCTCGGCGATCGTCGCGTAGCTCGTCCACACCTTCTGGCCGTTGACGATGAACCGGTCGCCGTCGAGCACCGCACGTGTCTGGAGGCCCGCGAGGTCGGAGCCGGCGTTCGGCTCGCTCATCCCGATGCACCAGATCGTGTCGCCGCGGATGGCCGCGGGCACGAGCGCCCGCTGCTCCTCGTTGCCGAACTCGAGGAGGCTCGGGGCGACGATCGCGTAGCCGGGGAAGTGCAGCGCGCGCGGGATGCGGCGCGTCGCCATCTCCTCGAGGTACACGAGGGTCTGGATCGGCGTCGCGTTCCGCCCGCCGTGCTCGGGCGGGTAGGCGGGGATCATCCAGCCGTGGTCGAAGAGCGTCGCCTGCCAGTCCCTGGCCCACTGCGGGACGATCTCGGCGCGCTCCTCGGCGCGCGTGTCCTGCATGTCGAAGCCCGCGAGCGCTTCGGGCGGCGCGTGCTCGTCGAGGAAGGCCCGCAGCTCGGCACCGAAGGCGAGCTCCTCCTCGCCCCAGGCGAGGCGCATGGTCAGCCTGGGAACTCGAGCAGGAAGGGCGGCAGCCCCGGGTCGGACTTCGCGAAGAGGTCGCCCTTGCCCGCGTCGATCGACTCGATCGTCCACGGCTTGTCGCTCGTGATCTGGGTGATCGGCCGCCAGCCCTGGACGATCTGGCAGACACCGCCCTGGATCTTCACCACCTGACCGCTCACCCCTGCGGAGAGGTCGGACGCGAGCCAGCCGACGGCGGCCGCGACGTTCGCGGGGTCGAGCGACGCCTTGGCCTCTTCGCTCGACTGCGCCGGACCCATGAGGTCCTCGGTGAGGCGGGTCAGCGCGACCGGGGCGATCGCGTTCACGCGCACGCCGGCGCGCTCGAGCTCGCGACCCATCACGATCGTCAGCGCGGCGATGCCGGCCTTCGCGGCGGCGTAGTTGGCCTGCCCCGCGTTGCCGTACAGCCCCGACTCCGACGCCGTGTTCACGATCTTGGCGTTGACGCCCTCGCCCGTCTCCTTGCTCTTGCCGCGCCAGTACGAGGCGGCGAAGTGCGACGGTGCGAAGTGACCCTTGAGGTGGACCTGGATGACCGCGTCCCACTCTTCCTCGGTCATGTTGAAGCTCATCTTGTCGCGCAGGATCCCGGCGTTGTTCACGAGCACGTCGAGCCCGCCGAACTCCTCGACGGCCTGGTTGATCAGCTGTTCGGCGCCCTTCCACGACGAGATGTCGTCGGTGTTCGCCGCGGCCTTGCCGCCCGCCTTCGTGATCTCGTCGACGACCGCTTGCGCGGGACCGGCGTCGGTGCCCTCACCGCTGCGCGCGCCGCCGAGGTCGTTGACGACGACCGCGGCCCCCTCGCTCGCGAGCAGCAGCGCTTCCTCGCGTCCGATGCCGCGGCCGGCGCCCGTGACGATTGCGACCTTGCCGTCGAAGAGACCCATCTTCCCTCGCTCGCTCGTTGCGAGCCGGGGTACCCGGCTCGCGGGCACTCGCTCGCTGGCGAGCACCTCCGCTCGTTCGCTGCGGTGCCGCAGCGATCCCTGACGTGGATGTCAGAGAGTATCGGCGCCGTCAGGTGCCCGAGAAGTTCGGGTCCCGGCGGTCGCGGAAGGCGGCCATGCCCTCGGCGAGGTCGTCGGAGGTGGCGGCGAGCGACTGGAAGGCGCCCTCGAGCTCGAGGCTGTGGGCCAGATCGGTCTCGAACGTCTCGTTCAGGAGCCGCTTCGACAGGCCCAGCGAGCGGGTGGGCCCGGCAGCGAGGCGGGCCGCGAGCTCGGCGGCGACGCCGGCGAGCTCGTCCTCGGCGACGCATCGGTAGGCGAGCCCCAGGTCGACGGCCTCCTGGCCCGTGGCTCCCTCGCCGAGCATGACCATCGCCTTGGCGCGGGGGAGGCCGACGAGGCGGGGGAGCAGGTAGGCGCCGCCGGCGTCGACGACGAGCCCCCACTTCGCGAACGACCACATGAAGCGTGTGCGGTCGTGCACGAGCACGAAGTCGCAGGCGAGCGCGAGGTGGGCGCCGGGGCCGACCGCCGCGCCGTTCACCGCGGCGATCGTCGGCTTGTCGAGCTCCCACAGCTCGCGGACGAACGCCTGCACGCCGACGCGGAGCGCCTCGGACGTGCTGCGCGTCTGGTAGTCGGGCTCCGACGCCTTCGCCACGGTCGACGCGGTGAGGTCCATCCCGGCGCAGAACGCGTCGCCGGTGCCGGTGATGAGCAGCGCGCGGACGTCCGGATCGTCACGCGCGTCGCGCACGGAGTCGACGATCGTGTCGCGCATCTCGATCGTGAGCGCGTTCTTGGCGTCGGGTCGGTCGAGCGTGATCCGTCCGACGAAGTCGGAGCCGACCTCGTACTTGATCACGGTGTCAGGTCCGGTTCTTGGTCAGGATGTTGACGACCGAGACACCGGAGCCACGGCCGCCGACGTTGTGCTGCAGGGCGTACCCGTTGCGCGTCTCGACCTGCCGATCGCCGGCGTCGCCGCGCAGCTGCCACCAGCACTCGACGAGCTGCGCGACGCCGGTGGCGCCGATCGGGTGGCCCTTGGCGAGCAGCCCGCCCGACGTGTTGACCGGGATGCGACCAGTGAGCGACGTCTCGCCGTCGAGCGAGGCGACGCCGCCCTTCCCCTTGTCGACGAAGCCGAGGTCTTCGATGTCGAGGATCTCGGTGATCGTGAAGCAGTCGTGCACCTCGGCGCAGTCGACCTGTGCCGGTTCGATGCCCGCCATCGCGTACGCACGCTCGGCCGCCATCCCGGTGGCCTTGAGTGACGTGAACGTCGACTTCTCGTGGAGGTACGGGTGGTCGGTCGCGACGCCGAAGCCCGCCACGTAGACCGGGTTCTTCGTGTAGCGGTCGGCGAGGTCGGCGTTGACGAGCAGCACCGCGGCGGCACCGTCGGTCTGCGGGCAGCAGTCGAGCAGGTGCAGCGGCTGGCACACCGGGGGTGACGCGATCACGTCGTCGATCGAGATCTCGTTCTGGAAGTGCGCGTACGGATCGCGGGCGCCGTTGTAGTGGTTCTTCACCGCGACCGATGCCAGCATCTCGCGCGTCGTGCCGAACTCGTGCATGTGACGGGTGGCGAACGGTGCGAACAGGACGGGTGCCGTCTCACCGCGGGTGAAGATCGGGTGCCCGGCTGCGGCCCGGGACAGCAGACCCTCCTCGGCCGACTTGTCGCGCATCTTCTCGACCCCGATGACGAGCACGATGTCGTGGACGCCGCTCGCGACGGCCATCGCTCCGACGCGGAACGCGTCCGACCCGGACGGGCAGGCGTTCTCGATCCTGGTGCAGGCGATGCCGGCGAGGCCGATCGCGGTGGGGATCGTGTTCCCGCCGATGCCCTCCTGGCCCCAGAGCGTGCCGCGCTGCGTCGCCACGAACGCGGCCTCGACCGAGCTCGGCTCGAAGCCCTCGTCGACGCTGTCGACCGCTGCCGCGAACGCGCCGGCCGCCATCTGCTCGTAGCTCTGCTCGAACAGCTCGCCGAACTTGATGAGCCCGCCACCGACGACCGCCACCCGGTTCCAGCTCACGTGGAGGACTCCTCTCGCGACTTGGTCTCGCCCACCGCACGCGCCTTGTAGCCGTAGACGGGCACGCCGCGCTCGTACGCGTAGCGACGGAGCACGAGCTCGACCTCGGTGCCGATCTCGATGTCCTTTCCGTCGCCGATCCCCTGCAGCATCACGCGTGCGCCGTCCTCGAGGTCGATCACGGCGAGGGGGAGCGGGGCGACGAACGGCGCCGGCATGGTCTGGTTCACCACGAACGTGTGGACGACGCCGCGGCGCGCGAGCGGCTCGAGCACGAACTTCGCGCTCCCGCACGACGTGCAGTGCGGGTGGATCGACGGCGGCGTGTTGATCGTCCCGCAGTCGACGCAGCGCGCACCGAGCAGCCCGAGCATCTCGTCGGCGCCGCGGACGAACTGCGCGCTCTCCGGCGGGACGCCCATCTGCACGGTCTCGCCCGAGGCGACGAGCTGGCCGCGGGCGCGGAGCACCTCGGGGTACGTGACGGTCTGCCCGTTCGTGATCGCGGTCGCGACCTGCGCGGCACCCGGGACCGGTTCCTTCACCGTGATCTCGACGCCGGTCGCGCGTCCACCGCCGAAGCCGACGACCGCGACCGTGCCGGCCACGTCGAGTGCGCCGATCGCGCCGAGGAGTGGCGCGGCCGCACCGGTGTCGCCGAGCTCGGTGTACACCGGTGCCGAGGCCGGCGCGCCGACGCCGAGCTGCTTCGCGACGGTGGCACCCAGGCGTCCGTCGGGATCGGGGAGCGACCACGCACGTGCATCCAGCGCTGCGAGCTGCTCGCCGAGCTCGCGCAGCGTGGGCACGAAGACCTCTTCACGGAAGAGCCGAGGGTCGTAGAGGTCGCGGGTCTGCGTCTCGGTGTCGCCGCGGTACCGGTCGAGGAACGGGTGCGTGCGCGTGACGCGCGCACCGATCGACGCACCGCCGCCGTGCGACACGAGGACGAGCGCCGCCGCACCGGCTCCGGCGCGTGCCTCGTAGGCGGTGCCGATCCCCGGGACGATCGCATCGGAGACGACGACGAGCGCGACGCGCGCGCTCCCCGCGCCGATGGCGTCGGCGGCGCCCAGGAGCGCCTCCATGCCGGCGTGCGGCGAGCCGGCGCACAGCGCGCCGGCCGAGTTGTGGGAGAGACCGATCGCCCGGGCGAGCACCGCGTGGCTCGGCCCCTCGGCGAACGGCGGGCGGCTCGTGCCCCACCAGAGGCCGTCGACGATGTCGTGCTGGAGCCCGGAGACGGCGAGCGCCCGCCCCGCGGCCTCGGCCGCGAGGGTGAGGGTGTCCTCGTCGGGGGCGCAGACGGCGGCTTGGCCCCGGCCGCCGCGACCCCAGGCTGCGCCGACGTCGGCGGCAGGCAGCCGCCAGGCGGGAGCGGCGGCGCCGACCGCGAGGACCTGCACCGCGGGGCTCATGGCCCCGATGCTACGCGGCGGGTCTGCGTCCCGGTCCGGCCCGGCTCAGCCGCTCTTCTTGTCGAGCAGGTCGCCGCCGGGCACGTAGATGCCGATGCCGTCGGGGAACGCGAGGTCCTCGGCCATCGTCTCCGGCGGTTGCGGCTGGCCGTCGACGAAGCGGATCTTGCGCACCGTGCCGGTGCGGTCGCCCGGTCCGACGCCGTCCTCGGAGATGACGATCCCGATGTCCGCGAAGTAGAGGGTGCCGTCGGGCGCGATGCCGAGCCCGAGCGGCGAGCCGCTGCTGATCGGCTCCGGACCGGGCCCCTCGCCGGGCGGGGGCTGGAGCACCGTGCGCACGAACGCGCCCTCGGGCGTGTACTCGTTGATCACACCCGTGAACACGCTCGACACGTACCAGTTGCCGGTGTCGGGCGCGGCGACGATCGCGTTCGGGCTCACGAGCATGTTGTCGCCGGCCGGGATGAACAGCTCCTTCGTCACGGTGTCGGCGAGCGGCGCGCCCGTGCCGTCGGTCCTGCCGCAGCCGCCGTCCGCGTCGGGCGACGTCGGGAACGGTCCCGTGTACTTCCAGATGCCCGACGTCGGCGGACGGGCGGACGCGACATAGAGGTTGTCGTCGTCGTCCACGGCGATCCCGCCTGCGGTCGCGATCGTCGTGTCGATCTTGCAGTACGGCACCTTGCCGACGGTGCCGTCCTTCAGCGTCTTGAAGCCCTTCGTGACCGGCGGGAACCAGACGATGAGCTGGCCGTCACCGTCACCCGCAGCCTGGTTGCCGATGTCGGTCGTGACCACGCGCCCGTCGGAGAGGATCCCGCAGCCGTAGTTCTCGGCGTTGTCGGTCGAGCCCTGGTACGTCGGCTGCAGCTTCCCGGTCTGCTTCGCGGAGAGCTTGCCGACCTTGTCGCCCTTGAGCTTGAAGATGCCCCAGCCCTGCACGGGGTCGGGCTGCCCGGTGTCCTCACCGGCGATGAACGTCTTCCCGTCGGGGAAGAAGCAGATCTGCGCGTTGATGTCGAAGCCCTTCGGGTCCTCTTCGCGGTTCGTGATGACCTTCTGGGTCTTGAACGGCGGGTTCGACGCGTACGCGTCGAGGTCGTTGCCCTGGCCGTTGAGCACGATCACCGGGTCCGACGTCTCACCGGCGGCGGCCGGAACCGCGGCAATCCCGACCGTCAGCGCGATCAGTGCGGTCACGAGTGCGAGCTTCCTCACTTGGACTCTCCCTTGTCAGGACTTCTTGGAGCGGACCACGGGGGCCAGCGGTGGGTCGAACGAGCGCGTGACCATCAGGCGGTCGACGCCCTCGGCCGGCGATGGCAGCTCGTCCGAGTCGGTGATCGCCAGCACGGTGATGCGGTTGTACGTCGCGCCGTCGCGCGGGATCTTCCTCGTCGTGCACGAGCCCTCGGCGTCGAGCACGCAGAGCAGGCCGCCCTGCGGGTTGTCGTCGCTCTCGGAGATGAACACCCCGAACCGCGTCGCGCCGGCCTGTTGCGCGGCGCTCCCGGGTCGGAGCCACGCGGCGGGGTCGCCGAGCCCCTCGGTCTTCACGACGACGCGCCACGGATCGACGTTCACGAGCAGCTGCATCGACGGGTCGAGGCCCGCCGGCGGCTGCACGAGGTTGAACGCGACGTCGCACACGGTCTCGACGCACGCCTGCGGCGCGGCCGGCTGCGTCGGGCGCGTCGTGCCGTCGCCACCGGACTTCTTCGGTCGTGTCGTCGTGCTCGTCACCGGCTTGCCGGAGAGCGAGTAGCGGTAGACGCCACTCGTGCGCGAGCGCGTCGACAGCCCGGGCTCGCGGATGCCGGCGACCGCGTACACGTCGTCGCCGATGATCGCAGGCCCACCCGAGACCGCGCCCTGGACCTCGTCGGACCACAGCACCTCACCCGTCACGAGGTCGAGCGCGCGCATCGTGAAGTCGGTGCCGCCGATCACGACGACGCCGCTGCCGGGTCCGGCCGTGGCGATCGCCGGTGCGCCGTACGTCGCCGCCGCGATCGGCTGCTGCCACCGGATCGCGCCGGTCTCGGCGTCGAGCGCGTGCAGGTACGGGTTGTCACCGATCGCGGTGCCGCCGGTGATGATGCCGTCGGCGACCGCGGTCGGCCCGATGAAGCCGCCGGTGGAGAAGTTGCTCCCCGGGTTCGTCAGCCCCGGTCCGACGACTGGCGTCGTCCACACGAGCTCGCCCGTCTCGCGGTCGAGCGCGTAGTACGTGCCGTCCTTGCCGCCGAGGCCGACGAGCGCGCGGCCCGCCGAGTCGAACAGGTTCGGCGCGCCCGCGAAGTCGAGGTCGTCGCGGTTCGGCTGGTGCGGCTGATAGCTCCAGCGGACCTCGCCGGTGTCGAGGTCGAGCGCGACGACGGCCTCGGCGAAGCGTCCGTAGCCTTCGGGGCTCGTCACGCAGTTGCCGGTGCCGACGAAGACGAGCCGGCGCTTCTCGTCGGCGGTGGGGGATGACCACACGTCTGCGCAGCCGGGTCCGGTTGCGAGCTCGCCGTTCGGTCCCGCCTCGGTCGGCGCGAGCACCGTCGTCCACACCTCGTCACCGGTCGCCGCGTCGAGCGCGAACACGCCCGCCGGCTCACCGTCGGCGCTGTTGTGCACGTCCCAACCGACGACGACGATCGGATCCCCGTCGGGGCCGACGGTGAGGAGCGGCGAGCTCTCGATCTCGGTCGGGTCATCGGCACCGCCGTCGGGGTTGAGCTCGTGCTTCCACCGCACGCTCCCGTCCGAGGTGCGCAGCGCGTAGAGCGTCTTCCCGCCTCCGAAGTAGGCGGTCTCGGTGCCGTCGACGTCCGCCACCGCGGCCGAGGAGACGATCTGGCCGGCGTACATGTTGGGGTGAACCTTCGTCTTGCGCACCCAGCGCTGCTTCCCGTTCTCGGCGTTCAGCGCGTAGAAGCGACCCGACCAGTCACCGACGTACACGGTGTCGTCGACCACCGCGGGCGTCGCCGTCACGACGTCGTGGGTGTTGAAGAACCAGATCCGGCGCAGGTCGGCGGCGTTCTGGGGTGTGAGCTCGGTACAGGTCGTCGCGAACGTCCGCCCCGGGTCGCGACCCCACGTCGGCCAGCTGCAGTCGGCCGCGTCGTCGGACGTCGGCTGCGCCGCGCTCGGCAGCGCGACGGCCGCCAGCACCATGCAGGTCGCGGCGACGAGCGCCGCGACCTTCCCCCCGGTCACGGCCGGTGAGGCTAGGGCACTCGGCGGTAACCTCGTCTTCTTCGCGCGCGCTCTCGGCGCGCGTGCGGCGGCGTAGCCGAGTGGCTCAGGCAAGGGTCTGCAAAACCCTGGACGCGGGTTCGATTCCCGCCGCCGCCTCCAAGCAAATGCTCCGCGAGCTACTTCTTGTGCGGGTCGTCGGCTGCGGTGTCGAGCGCGCCCTGCGCGGCGCCCGAACCAGACCATCCGCCCCCGCGCCCGCGGAGGACGAACGCGGCGCCGACCGCCACGAGTGCTCCCGCGAGTGGTCCGGCGACGTACACCCAGTACGCGGTGAAGTCGAGGCCCACGGCGTCGGGACCGAAGGTCCGCGCGGGGTTCATCGACGCGCCGGAGATCGGGCTTCCCCAGAGCCCAGCGAGCGCGATGTAGGAGCCGACGCCCAGCGCACCGATGACCCCAACGTTCTGTGCTCCGGACGCGGTGCCGAGGATCACGCTGACGAGCCCGAACGTCAGCACGGCTTCCATCCAGAACGCGTCTCCGTTCGACGAGCCGCTCGCCGGGTAGTTCGACCCGTACGTCGCCGAGACGTGGATGACTGCCTGCAGGAACCACGCGGCGAAGGCCGCGCCGGCGAGCTGCACGATCACGTAGCCCGGCACCCGCGCCCACGGGAAGTCGCGGCGCAGCGCGAACGCAATGCTGACCGCGGGGTTGAGGTGCGCGCCGGACACCTTGCCCATGAACAGGATGATCGCCATCACCATCAGTCCGGGCGCGACCACGGCCGCGGTGCGGCTGATGGTGCCCGGGAAGGCCTGGCCCATCATCCCGCCTCCGGCAGCGACGAGCACGAGGAAGAACGTGCCGAGAAACTCCGAGAAGAGTCGGCGCCACTCCTGGTGCGGGTCGTGGAAGTCCTCGACCGTCGCCTCGAACGACGCGAATCTGGCCTCGACGAACTCCCGGACGCCCTCCGCGCCTGCAGGCTCTCGCGTGTCTGTCATGACGACCCCCGCTCACGACTGTGGAGCGACTGCTCGACATCGCCGCGCGCGGTTTCTAGCACGAGGTTGTCGAGTGCGTACTCGACGATCTCGTCGTAGGTCATCGCCGCACCCTCGGCGAGGCTCGCATCCGTGCCGTCATCGCCGAGCGCGGCACGGATGCGCTCGACGATCCGCGCTCTCGCCGCGTCGACCTCGGGGAAGCCGCTGACCTCGGCGAGCGGCCCGCCGGTGAGTGCGCCGACGAACGTCGCGGCGGGTCCGGGGTGCCCGAGCTTCACAAGGGGGGCGAGGCTCCAGTCGAGCGTGGCGGCGAGGCTCGGACGAGCGCCCTGGTCGCGACACAAGATCACCGCTTCGCGGAGGAGCGGCATCGCGCCCTCGGGGTCGCCGAGGCGCGCCCGGAGTCCACCGGCGAGCGCGAGGCTCGACCCGTGCGCGGCCGAGGTCGCGTGGTGGCCGCCTTCGAGACCGTGCTCCAAGGCGCGCAGAGCGCCTTCGGGGTCGTCCCGCTGGAGCGCCCAGGCGAGCGTGTCGAACGCGCGCACCGCGAGGAGCGGGTTCCTCAGCTGACGTGCCAGCTCGACGACTCGCTCGGCATCGGCGCGAGCCTGGTCGACTTCCCCGGCGAGTGACTCGTAGACCGAGGCCTGGAGCAGGAGCTGACTCGCCGCGAACGGATTGTCGACCGTCTCGAGCGACTCGCGGGCTTCGCCGACGATCTCGAGTGCGCGTCGGTAGTGGCCGGTGAGGATCTCGACGTACGCCAGGACGCAGTAGGCCATGAACGGATCCGCCGACGTCGCGATCACGCCGTCCCGGAGCGCGTCGTTCACGAGCTCGCGGGCGCGCTCGGGGCGACCCTGGTTCATCTCGTAGTACGACGCGACGGCCAGGGCGGGTGAGCGAAGCTCGGGTTCGCACTGCTCCGCGGCCGCGGCGGCCTGGGCGGCCGAGCGCGTCGAGCCCGGTCGTGTGGATCGGTGTGGCCGAACCATGCGAGCGCGGCGACGATGCGAACCGCGAGCTCGCGATCGTGAGGGATCGTCGCGATCCAGGGCCCATCCGATCGCGGTCCGGAGGTTGTCGAGCTCCGCGTGGAGGCGCGCCGTCCAGACGAGCTCATCGGGACTCTTGAAGCCGGGTCCGGCGGTCTCTGCGAACGCGGTGTAGTGCTCGGCGTGGCGGCGACGCCATCGATCGGCGTCGCCCGCCTCTTCGAGCCGTTCCCGAGCGAACTGTCGCAGCGTCTCGAGCATCGCGTACCGGGTCGTGTCGTCGGGACCGTCCTCGGCGTTGAGCATCGACTTCGCAACGAGACTCGCGATCGAGTCCGTGATGCTCCAGCTGTCGAGATCGTCGTCGCCGGCGACCGCCACGGCGGCCGGGGCGTCGAACGAGCCGGCGAAGATGCCGAGCCGGTCGAACACGGTGCGGTCGTCGGGTTCGAGGAGCTGGTACGACCACTCGACCGTCGCCCGCAACGTCTGATGGCGCTCGACACGCCCGCGGCGCTTCCCGGTGAGCAGCCGGAACCGCTCGTCGAGATGCGCGGCGATGTCGGTGGGACTCATCGACGACGACCCTGCGCGGCGGCGAGCTCGATCGCCAGCGGGATCCCGTCCACCCGTCGACAGATCTCACCCACCGCCGACCACTGCGCCTCGCTCCAGTCGCCCGTCGCACCTGCGTCCGACGCCCGATCCCCGAACAGACGGACCGCCGCGCTCTCCAGCAGCTGCTCCCGCGTCGCGGAAGGCTCCGGCGCCCCGAGCGAGCGCACCCGGACCACTCGCTCACCGTCGACCTCGAGCGCCTCCCGGCTGGTCGCCAGCACCGTGACGCTCGGGCACGCCGCGAGCGTCGCCTCCGCCAGCGCCCCCGCCTCGTCGAGGAGGTGCTCGCAGTTGTCCAGCACCAGGAGCAGCTCGCGGACCTTGAGGTACTCGACGATGCTCTCGACCATCGACAGCCCCGGGCGTTGGACACACCCCAAGGTCGCGGCGACGACCTGCGCCATGGAATCGCCGTCGTCCGCGGGCGCGAGCTCGCAGAACCACGCCCCGTCACCGAAGCGCGGCACGACCTCCGCGGCCACCTGGATCGCCAGGCGCGTCTTGCCCACACCGCCGGTGCCGATGAGGGTCACCAGCGACGCGTCGTCGAGCATCGCGACGATCCGGGCCACGTCGTCGTCCCGTCCCACGAACGACGTGAGCTGGATCGGCAGGTTCCCCGGGTGCGCTTCCAGCGAACGAAGCGGCGGAAACTCGGCCGGGAGGTCCGGATGGACCACCTGCACGATGCGCTCCGAGCGGCCGAGGTCGCGCAGGCGGTGCTCACCGAGATCGACGAGCTCGACGTCGGGTGCGAGACCGTCGCGCACCAGATCCGCGGTCGTGCCCGATGCCACGATCTGGCCGCCGTGCGCGGCCGCGGACACGCGTGCGGCGCGGTTGACCGCCGGACCGAAGTAGTCGCCTTCGCGCAGCTCGGCCTCGCCCGTGTGAAGGCCCATTCGCACACGCAGCGCCTCCGGGAGCGTCCAGTCCTCGGCGACGAGCGCACGCTGCGCGTCGAGCGCGGCGACCAACGCGTCATGGGCGAGAGCGAACGCGGCGTGCAAGCCGTCGCCGGTGGTCTTCACGACGTGGCCGTCATGCATCTCGACCGCGTCGCGCAGGATCGCGTCATGACGCGCGAGCGCGGCTCGCATCTCCTCGGGGTGCTCCTCCCACAGCCGGGTGGAGCTCTCGAGGTCGGTGAACAGGAAGGTCACGGTCCCCGTGGGAGCTTGCGCCATCCCGACCCCCTGCCGCTCGCGAACTCGGTCAGTCAGTCCGACTGCATGCCGGCGCTCGTGAGCGTGGCGACGAGTGACTCCATGTTCGCCAGCTGCTGGCTCGGGTTGCTCCACAGCTCGAGCACGCGGCCGTCGAACTCGCAGAGCAGGACGCCGTCGTTGCCCGCCCTCGCCTGGGTGACCTCGGCCACGATCTGCCCTCCTCGTCGGCGTCTGGTGCCGCGCGGAGCGTACGTCCGTGGTTTCAGTCGCGCATGACCAGATACTCGACGATCACGTCTCCCATGCCGGCTCCAATCCGTCGTCGTCACCGCTTCGACCGCGCTGCTGCCCGGAACTCATCGGGGGCTACCGTCGTGGCCATGCCCGTGCGTCGAATCGTCTGCATCGTCGCGCTCGTCGCCGGGATGCTCTCGGGCGGGCTCTTCGTCGCACCGGCCGCGCACGCCAAGGTGCTGAACGGGTGCGTCGTGATCACGCCGGAGGAGCTCGAGTTCATCTTCGAGCAGCGGTTCGTCATCGGCGAAGACCTGCCCGGGGACTACTGCCAGTTCACGAAGGACCCGGGGGAGGAGACCGACAACATCCTCATCCGGGTGCTCGTCAACCGGATGAAGGACGAGCAGGCGGCGCAGGCGGCGTACGAGCGCGCCGCGACGACCGCGACCGAGCTCGCGGGCCAGGCCGACGCCGTGAAGGGCGTCGGTGACGAGGCGTTCTCGTCCTACTTCCTCGGCACCGACACACTCACCGTCCGCGTCGGGCGGCTCATCGCACGCTTCCGGATCGATCAGCCGGACTCCGACGCCACGTACGGTCTGCAGATCGTCGCCGTCGCCGAGGCTGCGCTGCCGCGGCTCCAGAACCTCTCGAAGGCCGGCGGGAAGTGAGCAACTCCTAGGCTGCGCGCCTCATGGCGGTCTTCGTCGGCGTCGTCGTCGCGGCATGCTTCGGGTCGGGTGACTTCTTCGGCGGGCTGGCGTCGCGCCGCGCACCCACGCTCGCGGTGCTCGGCATCGCGCAGATGATCGCCATCGTCGGCGCCGTGGCCGCGGCGCTGCTCTTCACGGGCTCGCCGAGCGGTCGCGACCTCGGCTTCGGCGCCGCCGCCGGTGCGCTCAACGTGGTCGGGCTCGGCGCGCTGTACCAGGGCCTCTCGATGGGGCGCATGGGGATCGTCGCGCCGATCACGGCGGTCGTCGCGGCGTGCATCCCCGTCGGGTACGGGTTGCTCACGGGCGAGGACCCTTCGACGCTCGCGCTGATCGGGGTCGGGTTCGCGATCGTCGCCGGCGGTCTGATCGCGCACGAGCACGACCGTGAGGAAGGCGGCGCGCTGCGCGCGCTCGGTCTCGCGATCGGCGCCGGGCTGTTCTTCGGTTGGTCGTTCGTGCTCTACGCGGAGACCGACGACGGTTCGGGCTTCTGGCCCGTGCTGACCGGACGGGCCGCGGCCGTGACGATCATCGTCCTCGCGCTGCTCGCCACCCAGACCGGGCTGGTGCTCGCTCGCCGCGAGCTGCGCACGGCCGCGGCGGCGGGCGCACTCGACGTGCTGGCGACCGTGCTGCTCCTCGTCGCCGTCCGCGAAGGGCTGTCGTCGCTCGTCGCGCCGATCGCTGCGCTCGGCCCTGCGTTCACGGTCGGGTGGGCCTGGGGGCTGCTCCACGAACCGATCGCCCGGCTCCAGCTCGTCGGGCTCGGGCTCGCGCTCGCGGGGCTCTCCCTCATCGCGGTCGGTTGACCGCGATGACCCCGACCCGTGGTCTACGACTGAGCGGCTGCTGCCTCGCCCCGGGACGGGATGAGGCCCCAGAGCGTCGCGACGGCGATCGCGTAGATCACGAGCGCCACGATCATCACGACGTGGAACCCGAACGTCATCGCCAGCATCGTCGAGAGGACCGCGCCGACGACGGACGCGAAGCCGTTCACCGCCCAGCCCCACGCGACGTACTCCGACTTGTGCTCGGTGAGGTCGGCGACCGTGCCGAGCCCCAGCGGCATGAACATGCCGAGGCACAGCCCGAGCGGCGCGAGCAGCACGAACGTGATCGGCACGCGAAGCGCGAGCGGGAGGCCGAGCATCCCGTCGGTCATCGGCGTCAGCGCGAGCTCGTAGAAGATCGTCAGCAGGGCGATGCCGCCGAGCAGCCAGGGGAGGATGCGCTTCGGGTTCGCCGACCAGCGGGTGCTCAGCAGCGCGCCGATCCCGGTGAAGAGCAGGATCGACATGAGCGTGACGGTCAACGAGTACGTCGGATAGCCGAGGAACAGCGTCAATCGCTGGATCAGCGTCACCTCGAAGAAGATGAACCCGAAGCCGAGCGCCGCGAAGTAGAGGAACGAGCGCCGCTTGTGCGGCAGCTGCTTCCACGTCTCACGGATCGCGATGAACGGCAGCAGCAGGAACACGGCGGCCATCACGACGGCGACGGCGAGCAGCAGGAGGAGCACGCGCTCGCCGACGGAGTCCTCGAAGTCGTCCCGGTCGATTGGATCGGTGAAGTTCGCGATGACGTCGTCGAACTGGTTGAAGTGCCAGAAGAACGGTCCGTCGTCGGAGATCGGACGGATGTCGTCGGGGTAGGCGTCGTAGAACTGCTCGAGCTCGTCGTCCGAGAGGCTCGCGACCTGCTGCACGACCGTGTTGCTGCCCACGGCGTCGGCCGCGAGGCGTTCCTCCTGGCCTGGTGCCCACCGCAGACGTGAGTCCTCGATGTCGTCGAGCCCGCTCACGAAGCGGTCGACCTCGCCTTCGGTGAACGGCGTCCGTTTGACGAGGATCGTCGAGATGGAGCCGAACAGCCCGAGCGGCGAGCTCGACACGACGATGTGCTCGTCGGGATCTTCGATGCCGAGGTTCTCGAGCGCGTCGCGCGCGGTCGTGATGTAGCGCGCGGTGCGGTTGGGCTTCTCGTCGTAGTCGAACTCGCCGTACTGCACTGCGAGGATGCCGTCGTCGGTCAGGTGCTCGAGGCTCTTCTCGATCTGCTCGCGCGTGTACAGGTAGCTCTCCGACAGCACGAACGCACCGGCGCTGGCGTTGTTGGCGGCCGAGTAGCTGTCGGGTGCGGGGTACCAGACGAGGTCGTACTTGCCGTCTTTGCGCGCGAGGTACGAACGGCCATCGCCGTTCACGTAGTTCACCTTCGGGTTCTCCGCAAGATGACCCGAGTAGTCCGCCATCTCGTCGGTGACGAGGTCGTAGGTGACGGGGTTGAGCTCGACCGCATCGATGTGCCCGGCGTCGAAGTACAGCGACGCGAGCACCTCGTTGCCGCCGGCCGCACCGATGATGAGCACGTCCTTCGGGTCCTTGCCATGCGTCTTGAACGGGCAGCAGCCGCGGGTCGGTGTCGAAGCGCGTGAGCTTCGAGACGTCGCCATCGAACTGGTAGATGCCCGAGCCGTGGAGCGCGTCGTGGTACAGGATGCGTGCGCCCGGCGCGCCCTCGACGACGTCGACACGGAAGATCGGGCTCCATGCCGAGAACACGGTGTTGTCGTCGGTGAGCTCGACCTTCTGTGCGTCTTCGTGCTGTCGGGGCAGCAGGCTCGGCGCCACGACGCCGGCCAGGAGGAGCAGGACAGAGTGCGGCCGCGACAGGCGCCAGCGTCGAGACCGGTCTCGGAGCGCGATGCGCAGCCCGGACCCTGCCATGACCAGGCCGGCGAGCATGATCGTCGAGGGCGGACCGATCCAGCCGATGAGCGAGACCACGATCGCGCACGCGATCCCGGCGCCGAGCAGGTCGGCGAAGTACAGCCGGCCGATGTCGTCGGGCTTGCGGGCGAAGAGCGTCGAGACGATCACGCCGACGGCGATGAACGACGCGAACAGCATCAGGCAGATCAGGACGAGGAGTGCGACGTTGACGAACGAGTCGGCGGTCCCGTACTCCCAGATCGCCAGCGTGTCGAGCGACGTGAGCGCGATCACGATGTACCCGACGAGCACGCTCGCCGCGCCGAGCAGGAAGCTCCAGCAGAGGACCGCGTCGGTCGACGCGCGGTGGACACGCTTCGAGATGGTGACGATCACTCCGCCGGTCCCGATCCCGAGCAGGGCCAGACCGATGACCAGGTACGTGTAGTAGTAGAAGAGCTTGAACGAGATGATGCGCGTGTAGCTGATCTCCAGCAGCAGTCCCGCGAAGCTGACGAGCAGGATCTCGAGGCGGTACCCGCGACGTGACCCGTCACCGCCGTCGGTGCTCGTGATCGGGTTCGTCATGCGTGGTCCCGGCCCGCGGACAACCGGGTGAGGATACCGACCGAACGGTGTGCTCCAGGGTTCGGGCACGCGACGCGTACGGTCGATGCGATGTGGCGACGGGCGCTCGGAGGACTGCTCCTCGTCGCGGCGTCGGTGTCGCTCCCGGCGGTGTCCGGTGCCGCCCCGCGGGCCGGCTCGCACCCCAGCGGGTGCGGGGAAGCGGTGCGCCGCGTCTCCGACCGGTCCGAGGGCACGCCGGTCCTCTTCGTCCACGGGTTCGCGGGGGATCCGTCCGACTTCCGCCGGCGCCTCGCGGGCCGGCCGAGCATGCTCGACGCGGTCGGCGAGCTCGACGGCGTCACCGTGTACACGTTCGACTACTCCGACCGATCGCTCGAGTGGGTCACCGACCCTGCGATCGGCCCGCGCCTCGGCGAGGCGATCGCGTGCCTCGCGGACCGACACGACGAGCGAGTCACGGTCGTCGCGCACTCGATGGGTGGGCTGGCCACCCGCGAGGCACAAGGCGCGACCGTCGACGGCCGGCGCGTCTCCGACTCGCTCGCGCGCGTCGTCACGGTCGGCACTCCGTTCGAAGGCGCGCAGCTGCTCGGCTTCGGTGGCGGCCTGGCGGGCGAGATCGCGGCGGAGCTGATCGACGCCGCGTTGGACGCGTGCAGCACCGACTTCGCCCGGCGCCCCGACCGGAGCTTCTGCAGCCTGCTCGGCGCAACGGAGACCGCCGCGGTGCAGGGGATGATCCCAGACTCCGACGAGCTCGCCGCGCTGCCCGACTGGGGCGAGTCCGTGCGCATCGTGCCGATGGCTGCCGAGATCGACGTCGGCGTCGCCGGGCCGTTCGGTCTGTCCGAGAGCTTCTCCGCGGGCGACTTCGCCGTGTCGGTGGCGTCGGCGACGGCCGACGCGAGCCGGGGCGTCCGACCCTTCGTCGCGCGCTGCCACGCGTCGCTGTTCGGGATCGTCGACGCGATCGACGACTCACCGTGCTCCCATGCCAACGAGGTCGCGAACCGACGGATCGTGCGTCGCGTGCGCGACGCCGTGCGACGTGGCGTCAGGTCGGGGTCGTGAACCGGCTCGCGAGACCGTAGAAACGCATCGGCGTCTCCCAGAGGACCGCGCGTCGCGCCGCGTCGTCGACGTCGGGGATCGCCTCGAGGAACTCGTCGACGGCGTCGGGGAACGCGGCGTCGGGATGCGGGAAGTCGCTGGCCCACATGACGTGGTCGGCGCCCACCTGCGAGATCGTGAACGCGGCGAGCGTGTCCTCCGGGTCGGACGAGATCGTGCACTGGCGCGCGAAGTACTCGCTGGGCGCGAGAGAGAGCTCCGCGCACTCGGTGTCGCGCATCCACTCGCGGTGGTCGTCGAGGCGCGCCAGCCAGTACGGCAGCCATCCGGTGCCCGACTCGAGGAACGCGACCTTGAGCCGCGGGTGGCGCTCGAGCACGCCGCCGAGGAGGAGCGCGACCGCGGCGGTCATCTGCTCGAGCGGGTGCGAGCAGGTGTGCCGCGCCGCGAAGCCGGTGAAGCGATCGGAGCCGATCGTGCTGCCCGAGCGCACGCCCAGGGCTTCGTGGACCGCCAGCACGCCGCCGGTCTCCTCGAGCGCGTCGTACAACGGTGACCACGACGTCGCGTCGAGGTAGTCGCCACCGAGATGGTTGGGCCGCATCAGCACCGCGACGAGCCCGAGGCTCGGCGATGCGGTGTGCCTCCTCGGCCGCGCGTGCCGGCTCGCGGGGCACCACGCCGACACCCGCGAGCCGCGTCGTGTCCGTCGCGCAGTACTCGGCGATCCAGTCGTTGTACGCGCGGCACGCGGCGAGCGAGCCGTCGGCGTCGAGCTCGGGGAGGAACGGCACGAACAGGCCCATCGACGGGTAGAGCACGGCCGCGTCGATGCCCTGTGCGTCCATGGCACGCAGGTACGAGGGGCCGTCGAAGCCGTGGTCGAGCTGGTCACGGAGGAGCTCGAGGTCACCGCACATCTCGTACGGCGTGGTCGCCGGCAGGTCGAAGACGTCGGCCCCGGGCGGGATGACGTCGGCGAACACGTGCCCGGGCTCGACGACGTGACCGTCGGCGTCGAGGATGGACAGTCCTGCGTGCACGACGCCGTGTCAGACGGTTCGGCGAGCGGCGAGCGCGCCGTCGAGCGGGATCACCGAGCCACTGATGTACGCGGACTGATCCGAGGCGAGAAAGACCACTGCGTCGCACACCTCGTCCCCGGTGCCGAGGCGGTGCATCGGCACGCTGGACGCGACCTGCTTGCGGAGCTTCTCGGGATCGGGCGCCTGCTCCGAGTACTTCATGAACAGACCCGTGTCGGTGGCGGACGGCGCCAGCATGTTCACGCGCACGCCGTCGGGTGCGTGCTCGATCGCCGCCTGCTTGCAGAGGTTCAGCAGCGCGCCCTTGCTCGCGCAGTAGGCCGGGTGCCCGGGCGCCACGATCAGGCCGAGCGTCGATCCGAGCGCGATCACCGATCCACCACCGCCGTCGACCATGTGCGGGATCGCCGCGCGCATGCAGAGGAACGGGCCCTTGAGGTTCACGTCGAGGACGTGCTGCCAGTCCTCGTCGGACAGGTCGACGACGGGTACGAGGCTCTCGACCGCAGCGGACAGGACGAGCACGCCGATCCGTCCGAGCCGTGCGGCCTCGGCGACCATCGCGGTGACGTCGTCGGCGCGGGTGACGTCGCACGTGACGGCGACCGCGTTGTGGCCACGGGCGACGATCGCATCGGCCACCGACGACGCGCCGCCGGCGTCGATGTCGGCGACGACGACGGTCGCACCCTCGGCCGCGAGACGCTCGGAGATCACCTCGCCGAGGCCTGAGGCTCCGCCGGCGACGATCGCAACGCAGTCGATGCTCATCGGTACACCGCCAGGCCACCGTCGGCGGGCACGATCGCGCCGCTGACGTACGCGCTCATGTCGCTGGCGAGGAACAGCGCGATCGCCGCGACGTCCTCCGCCGTGCCGAGCCGCGACACGGGGATCGTCTTCTTCAGACCCGCGACGAACTCCTCCGCGCCCGGCGTCTTGTCGAGGACCTTCCGGAACCTCGGGGTGTCGATCGAGCCCGGCGCGATCACGTTCGCCCGGACCGCCGGGCCGTACTCGACGGCGAGCTGCTTCGTGAGCAGGACGAGCCCGGCCTTCGCGGCGCCGTAGGCGGCGTAGCCCTCGGACCCGATGAGACCGAGCGTCGACGCGGTGTTGATGATGCTGCCGCCGTCGCCCTCGAGGAGATGGGGGAGCGCCGCACGGCACGCCCAGAAGATCGCCGACAGGTTCGTCGCGATCGTGAGATCCCAGTCGTCCTCGGTGCACTCGACCAGCCGCCCGGACATCTGCACCGCGGCGTTGTTGTAGAGGACGTCGAGCCGGCCGTAGCGCTCGACGGTGGCGGCGACCATCGCGTCGACGTCGTCGCGCACGGAGACGTCGGCGTGCACCGCCAGACCCTCCGAGCCCTGCTCCTCGAGCATCTTCACGGTCTCGGCCGCACCGTCGTCGTTCACGTCCGCGACGACCACGCGGGCTCCCTGCGCGCCGAAGAGCAGGCCGGCCGCGCGGCCTTGTCCGGACGCCGCGCCGGTGATCAGCGCGACCTTCCCGGCGAGGAGCCCGTCGAAGTCGAGACCCGCGGCGTGCACCATCAGGTCCACACTCCCACGAGGTCGCCTGCGGTCGCGATGGTCGCCAGCGCCCCGATCGTGTTCGCGAGGACGGCCTCGCCGTACTCGGGCGGCATGCCGGCGACCGCGTCCTCGACCACGACGACGTCGTAGCCGAGATCCGAGGCCACGATCACGAGCCCGACCACGCCGACGTTGAGCGAGACCCCGGTCACGACGAGCGTCGAGACGTCGAGGTTGCGCAGGAGCTGGTCGAGCTCGGTGCCCGGGAAGGGCGTCAGGCCGTGCGACCGCGCGCAGATGACGTCGCTCGGCTCGGGCCCGAGCTCGGGGACGAGCTCGGCCTCCTCGGTGCCGGCGACCATGTGCGGATCACCCTTCGCGAGCGCGCGCAGCAGCGGGGCGTTCGTCGATGCGCCGGCGCGATCGGCCCGGTACTCGGCGGTGCAGTGCACGATTCGGGCGCCGGCACGTCGTCCCGCGCGCACGACGTCGGTCGCGTGGGTGAGCACGTCACCCGCGGTGACGACGTCACGGATCGCGGGCATGAACGCGAGGTCGCCGACCACGCCACGCTGCAGCTCCATCGTGACGACGGCCGTGTGTGAGGGCTCGACGAGCGCGGCGAGGTCGGGCATCGGCGCGCAGGCTAACGACGCGTCGCCTGGTAGCGCACCCGCACCGGCCGCTCCGACCGGGCGACGCCACCGAGCTGGCGACGACGGGGCGCTGCGTCGCCGCGCTCGAGCACCAGGTCGTACGTCTCGAGGAGCCGACGGACCGTGATGCGGATCGCCGAGATCGAGAATCGGGCGGCAGGACAGGAGTGCCCGCCGTGCCCGAACGTGCTGACGAGCTCCTTGGTCGGGACGTCGACCTCCGGGGCGAGTCGACGCCCGACGTAGTGCTCCGGGTCGAACTGCGCGAGGTCGGGTGCGGCGGTCGTGTTCGTGACGGAGAGCATCGTCGTCACGAACGCGCCCGCGCCCACCGTGTACTCGTGCTCGCCGTCGTCGACCTCGATCGGTGACAGCACCTCGCGCAGGGTGATCGATCGCTGCGCCATCCGGATCGACTCGTTCGCGCAGCGTTCGAGCAGCTCGTCGTCACCGGCACGGATCGCGTCCACCGCCTCGGGGTGCTCGAGCACCCGGATGAGCGTCCACGCGAGCGCCGCGTAGAGGTTCGACTGCGCGCCCACCTGGAGCATGATCACGTCGCGTGCCGCGCCGACCAGCTGTTCGTCGGGCGGAAGGTCGGCGTACGACGCGACGAGCTGCTCGAGGAAGTCGTGCTCCTGCACGCCCCGTGCCTGGCGATCGCGCCAGATCTCGGCGACGACCGCCTCGATCCCGTGCATCGCGCGGCGCTCGCGTGCGCGACGCGTCGCCCACGTGACGAACCCGTTCGCCGGGCGCACGAACGCGTCGCTCGAGTCGATGCGGTCGAACATGCGCGCGAGACGGTCGAGGTAGCGGGGCGACGCGGCCTCGACGCCGGCCCAGCACGAGAACCCGAGGCGGTAGCCGAGGCGTCGCGCTTCGGCGAAGACGTCGAACTCGCCCTCGGCGCCGAGCGTCTCGAGCTCTACGTCCACCGCGGTCTCGAGCGTGCGCAGGTAGCCCTCGACCTGCTGGGAGCCGAAGAGGTGGTGGGGTCCGTTTCGGCGGCCGGCGAGCAGCTCGGGCGGCAGCTTGAACCCGATGAGCCGGTACGTCGCCAGGCCGAAGCTCGCCTCGCGCTCGGGGAGCTCGTAGAGGCGGCGGACGCCTGCGGGGGAGAACACGCAGAACATCCGGAAGCCGAACGCGTCGACGACGAAGGTGTCGCCGTGACGCTCCCGCGTCTCGGCGAAGAAGCGGGTCGGGTCACGCAGCAACGCGACGCCCGCGCCAACCCATGGCAGGCGACCGCGCACGATCGGCGGGCTCGGTTCGATCGTCACCTCGCCGGCGTTGCGCACGCGGCGCAGCGTAGGGGGAAGGAGAGCAAGTTGACACCGGTGTCAGGGACCGGCCACGCTGCCGCGATGGCCGAGCGCACGCTGTTCTTCGACGATGTCGCCGAGGGCGACGCGGCACCGGACTACGAGCACGAGCTCACGCGCCCCGACCTCGTGCAGTACGCGGGCGCCTCGGGTGACTTCAATCCGATGCACACCGACGAGATCGCCGCGACCGGCGCCGGGCTCCCGAGCGTGTTCGGTCACGGCATGTTCACGATGGGCATGCTGGGGAAAGCCCTCACCGACTACGTCGGCGTCGGCAACCTGCGCCTCTACAAGGTGCGGTTCACGAAGCAGACGTGGCCGGGCGAGAAGCTGACCACGAAGATCACGGTCGCGAAGAAGTACGACGAGCAGGGTGAGCACAGGGTCGACCTCGAGTGCCAGGTCGTGAACGAGAACGGCGAGCCGAAGGTGTCGGGCGTCGCGGTCGCGGCGCTGCCGACCCGGTGACCCGTTCGCCTCGGCGCGGCGTGAACCGCGAAGACTGGAGCTTCCCGTTCGAAGGACCTCTGCACGAGGTCTTCCCCGCGCTGCACGAGGCGCAGAGCTCGTGGCTCAGCCAGATCGACTCGCTGCCCGCGCCCGATCGCAAGACGCACGAGCTCATCCGGCTGGCATGCACCGTGATCCTGCGGAACGCCCCGGGGATCGCGCGACACGCTCGTCTCGCCCGCGAGGTCGGTGCGTCGTGGGACGAGGTGCTCGGCTCGATCATGTTGACGTGCCCCGGCTTCGGCGTCCTCCCGGCGGTCGAAGCGATCCCGCACGCGCGCGAGGGCTTCGACTCGGCCCCGGAGCCCGACGAGGAGAGCGACGATGAGTGAGCCGCCGTTCCGGATCCTCCCGAGAATCACGGACCGCAACAAGCACTACTGGACCGGCGGGCGCGACGGTGAGCTGCGGTTCCAGCGCTGCAACCAGTGCAAGTACTTCCTGCACCCGCCTGCCGTCATCTGCCCGAAGTGCCTGTCGAAGGACATCGGCATCGAGGCCGTGTCGGGGCGCGCCGAGGTCGTCGCGTACTCGATCAACTACCAGCCCTGGATGCCGGGGCCGGAGCTGCCGTTCGTGCTGGCGATCGTGTGCTGCGAGGAGCAGGACGACCTGCGCCTGACGACCAACGTCGTGAACTGCCCGGTCGACGACGTCGTGGTCGGCATGCCGGTGCAGGTGCTGTTCGAGGCGCATCCCGACGAAGAGGTGTGGATCCCGTTGTTCGAGCCGCGCACCGCGGCGGAGGCCGCGGCATGAGTGAGGCACTGGACCTCGTCGGGGAGCGGCGCGCGGTCATCTCGGGCGCCGGGCAGAGCGACGTCGGGCGCCGCCTCTACCGCGACCCGCTCGAGCTCACGCTCGACGGGTGCATCGCCGCGATCGAGGACGCGGGGCTGACGACCGCCGACATCGACGGCATCTCGACCTATCCCGGCGGGATGGACGTCCCGCCGGGGTTCTCGGGCGCGGGCGTCATCGAGGTGTTCGACGCGCTGCGACTGAACCTCAACTGGTGGTCGGGAGCGCTGGAGCTGCCGTCGCAGCTCGGTGCAGTCGTGAACGCGGTGCTCGCCGTGTCGGCCGGGCTCGCGAAGCACGTCCTGTGCTTCCGCAGCGTCTTCGAGGGCAGCGCGCAGGGCGAGAAGGGGCGGGCCGCGGTCATGCCCGGGGGTGGCGGCGGCGGTTCGAGCGGCTACCGCGCGTCCGGCTTCATGGAGTGGATCCTCCCGTACTCGGCGCCGTCGGCCGCGACGTGGATCGCGATGATGGCGTCGCGGCACTTCCACGAGTACGGCACGACGCGTGAGCAGCTCGCCCAGATCGCGTTGAACGCGCGCAAGAACGCCGCGCTGAACCCGAAGGCGATCTACACCGACCCGATGTCGATGGACGACTACCTCAACGCGCGCATGATCTCCTGGCCGTTCTGCCTCTTCGACTGCGACGTGCCGTGCGACGGCTCCACCGCGGTGATCGTGTCGCGTGTCGACACCGTGCCCGACCTGCGCCGTGACCCGATCCAGGTCGAGGCGATGGGGACGGCGCTGCACGGGCGTCCGTCGTGGGACCAGTTCGACGACCTCACGACGATGGCCGTGCGCGACGCGGGGCCGCAGCTCTGGTCGCGCACCGACCTCGAGCCGACCGACGTGCAGCTCGCCGAGATGTACGACGGCTTCTCGTTCATCACCATGTGCTGGCTCGAGGCGATGGGGTTCTGCGGCAAGGGGGAGTCGGGGCCGTTCGTCGAGGGTGGGCAGAACATCGCGCTCGACGGCGTGCTGCCGCTCAACACGAACGGCGGCCAGCTCTCGGCCGGTCGGCTGCACGGGTTCGGGTTCATCCACGAAGCGTGCGTCCAGCTGTGGGGGGAGGCCGGCGACCGCCAGGTGCCGGGCGATCCCGAGGTGGGGGTCGCGTGCGCCGGTGGCGGCCCGATGGCCGGCGCACTCCTGCTGACTCGACGTCGCTGAGCCACGATGGCGCGACGGTTCGCGCTCGCTCTGGGCATCGTCGTCTTCGGCGCGCTCCTGCTGCGCGTCGTCTTCACGGTCGCGGTGACGGCGGAGCCGGAGGACCACCCCTACGACGCGCTGTACTACGTCACCCAGTCGCAGTCGATCGTCGACGGTGACGGCTTCCAGCAGCCGTTCGTCGACGAGCCCGACGCGCACCACCCCCCGCTGACGACCCTCGCCGTCGTGCCGGCGACGGCGTTGTTCGGCGTGCCCGACGACACGCTCCCGCAGCGGCTCACGATGTGCCTGATCGGGGCCGCCGCGGTCGGCGTCATCGGGTTCCTCGGTCGACGCGTCGCGGGGGATGCGGTCGGGTTGACGGCCGCGGTGCTGGCAGCCGTCTACCCGAACCTCTTCATCAACGACGGCATCGTCATGGCCGAGTCGCTGACCGCCCTGCTCGTCGCGACGGTGCTCCTGCTCGCCTACCGGCTGCGGGAGGAGCGCACCGCGGTCGTCGCGGCCGGCCTCGGCGTCGCGTGCGGTCTCGCCGCGCTCACCCGGGCCGAGCTCGTGCTCCTGCTGCTCTTGGTGGGGATCCCCGCCGCGCTCGGCGCGGCGCGCGCCGAGTGGCGAGCCCACGCGCGCACGTGCGGCATCGTCGTCGGCGTCGCGCTCGTCGTCATGGCGCCGTGGGTGATCCGGAACCTCGTGGCCTTCGACGAGCCCGCGACGCTGTCGACGGGGGACGGCGCGGTGCTCCTCGGTGCGAACTGCGATCAGTCGTACTCGGGTCCGCTCATCGGCGTGTGGAGCCTCGAGTGCTCGACCGCCGTCCGCGAGGTCTCGGACGCGGCAGCCGAGTCGCGGGTCCAGCGCGACGCGGCGTTCGACTACATCGGCGACCACCTCGACCGTGCGCCGGTGGTCGTCGCCGCGCGCCTCGGACGCGCGTTCGACGTGTTCCGGCCGTTCCAGACCGCCGACTTCGGCGCGCTCGAGGGCCGGTCACGCACCGCCGCGGTCGTCGGCATCGTCATGTACTGGCTGCTGATCCCGTTCGTGATCGCCGGCGTCGTGCTCGCGCGGCGGCGTCGGTTCGTCGTGTGGCCGCTGCTCGTGCCGTTCGCGATCGTCGTGGTCGTCGTCGTGCTCGGCTACGGCATCCCACGGTTCCGGGTGCCGGCCGAGCCGTCGATCGTCGTGCTGGCGAGCGTCGCGCTGGTCGCCGCGTGGCGGCGGCTCACCGGTCGCGGCGATCAGGTTTCCGAGTCGCCCGAGCCGTCCTCCGATCCGGCGAGCACGATCGCGGCGAGCTCCTCCAGCTGATCGACCGCACCACCACCCGTCTCCTGCAGCGTGAGCAGCCGCTTGTAGAAGAGGTGGATGTCGTGCTCCCACGTGTAGCCGATGCCGCCATGCACCTGCACCGCGGACGCGCCCACGCGGTACAGCTCGTCGGTCGCGAACGCGAGCGCCATCGTGACGGCCCGGTGGCGCTCGAACGGATCTGCCGCGTCGCAGGCCCAGCACGCGTAGTACCCCGCCGCTCGCGCGAGCTCCACGGCGCGGAGCATGTCGGCACAGAGGTGCTGCACCGCCTGGAACGAGCCGATCGGCACGCCGAACTGCTGCCGCTGCTTGGCGTACTCGAGCGAGATCTCCAACGCGCGCGCTGCCGTCCCGACACCCTCCACGACGCTCGCCGCCCCCATGCGGTCGACAGTCGCCGCGAGCGCATCGGAGGCATCGCCGTCGCCGATCCGGAGCGCGGGTGTCCCGGCGAGCTGCAAGGTCCCGCGCTTGCGGCTGCCGTCGACCGTCGCTTCAGGAGTCGACGTCGATCCCGGGAGCGTCGAGCGCGACCGCGAACACGCCGAGGCCGTCGTCGGCTGTGGCCGCGACGAGCGCGAGCTGTGCGTCGACGAGGTCGGGGACGTGCACCTTCGTGCCGTCGAGCCGCCAGCTCTCGCCCTCGATCCGGGCCGTGGTCCGGGGCTGCGCGCCACTCGGCGCGGCGCTCGGGCTCGAAGAGGGCGATCGTCGCGACCGTCGAGCCGTCGGCGATGCCGGGCAGGAACGCCGCCTGGTCGCGCTCGTCACCGCCGAGCACGACGATGCTCGCCGCACCGATGGCCGACGACGCGTAGGGCCCCGGGTGCACGACGCGTCCCAGCTCCTCGAGGACGACGGCCGCGTCGACCATCCCCATCCCCGCGCCACCGCAGGACTCGGGGACGAGCAGGCCGGTCACCCCGAGGTCGGCCAGGCCGCGCCAGACCTCGTCGGTCGTGCCGCGCGCCTCGGCATACCGCTCGCGAACCCAGGCGAGGGGCGCGTGCGCGTCGAGGTAGCGCGCCACGCTCTCGCGCAGCTGCTCCTGCTCAGCAGAAAATTCGAAGTCCACAGCTCTCGCTCGTTCGCTGCGGCGCAGGGTACCTGCGCCGCGGTCGCTCACTCGCTGGCGAGCACCGTCGCCTCCGGCGTCCGGTGCCGCTACGCGGGTACCCTGCGCGCCGTGCGACTGGGGTATCTGCCCGAAGAAGAGGCGTTCCTCGCGGAGCTGAGCGCATGGCTCGACGAGCACGCGCCGTCCGAGGACGTGCTCGCGCAGCCGAAGCGGTCGAGCGGCGACATGCCCGACTGGGCGCGCGCGTGGCAACGCAAGCTGTTCGACGCCGGCTGGCTCGTGCCCGGCTGGCCGCCCGAGCTGGGCGGCCGCAACGCGACGGCCGGCGAGCAGATGATCTACTTCGAGGAGATGAAGCGGCGCGAGATGCCGCGCAGCCTCAACCCGCAGGGCCTCGGGATCATCGCTCCGTCGCTCCGCGACGCGGGCACGCCCGACCAGCAGGAGCGGTGGCTGCTCCCGACGTTGCGCGCCGAGATCTCCTGGTGCCTCGGCATGAGCGAGCCCGGAGCCGGCAGCGACCTCGCGAGCCTCAAGACGCGAGCCGTCCTCGACGGTGATCACTTCGTCGTCAACGGTCAGAAGGTGTGGACGTCGGGCGCGCAGCACGCCGACTGGTGCATGTGCTTCGTGCGCACGAACCCGGAGGTCCCCAAGCACAAGGGGATCAGCGTGCTCATCATCGACATGCAGACCCCGGGCGTCGAGGCGCGGCCGTTCCCCGAGCTGAGCGACCCCGAGTACAAGGACTTCAACGAGGTGTTCTTCACCGACGTGGCCGTGCCGCGCGAGCACCTGCTCGGCGAGGTCGACCACGGGTGGGCGCTCACACAGGTCTCGCTCGGGCACGAGCGGGCGCTGCTGTGGATCGACTTCGCGTACGACGTCCAGCGCGCGCTCGAGGAGTTCATCGCACTCGGTGAGCAGATCGGGAGCGACGGCCGCCCGCTGCGTGAGGACCCGAGGTATCGCGACGAGGTCGCGCAGTTCCACGTCGACTTCCAGGCGCTCATGCTCATGGGGTACCGGGGCTTCTCGAAGTTCATGCGGGGCAAGGCGGCGCCCGAGCACTCGCTGCTGAAGCTCTACGGCAGCGAGGTGCTGCAGAACCTCCTGCGGGCCGGGGCCGAGACGCTCGGCGTCGACATGCTCGACGAGGCGCTGCGTGGGCCGAAGATGTGGCGCGACGGCTCGTGGGAGACGCAGTACCTGCGATCGTTCGCCGGCACGATCCCCGGCGGCACCAGCGAGATCCAGCGCAACATCATCGCGGAGCGCGTGCTCGGTCTTCCCCGGACGTGACCGACACGGCAGTCGCGCCCGCTTCGACGCGGCGGAGCACGCTTCGGGAGGGCATCGCCGTCGCGATCGGCTCGCTCGCCGCCGCGATCGCCTTCACGTGGCCGCTCGTCCTGCACCTGAACACGAAGGCGCGCGACCTGATCGACACGCTGTTCCAGGCGTGGACGATCGACTGGGTGCAGCACGCGCTCTCGCACGGGATGAACCCGTACGACGCGAACATCTTCGCTCCGGAGAAGACGTCACTCGCGTACTCCGACACGTTGCTCGGTGTCGCGGTCCCGATGTTCCCACTGCGCTGGCTCGGCATGACGCCTGATCGGCGTCCTCAACGTCACGATCATCGTCGGCCTCGCGGCATCGGCGGCTGCCGCGTACGTCTTCGCTCGCCTCGTGACCGGCTCGAGGCTCGTCGCGGTCGTCGCGGGAGCGGCGTACGCGTTCGGTCCCTTCGGTGCGCTGTCCGAGCGGCACGTCCACGTCGCGGTGCGCGCGGGGGTCCCGCTCGCGGCCGCGGCGGCGTGGTGGCTGGCCGACCGAGCGCGTGACCGGCGTCCACTCGTCTGGCCCGGCATCGCCCTCGTGGCCGTCATCGCGTGGCAGGGGACCGTGTCCTTCTATCCCGCCACGTACGCCGGGGTCGCGGCGTTCCTCGTGCTGCTCGTGCGCTGGCGGTCGTTCGACCGCCGCAGCGCGCTCGTCGCGGTGGGCGCGCTCGCCGCGGCCGGCGTGGTGCTCGTGCTGCTCGCGATCCCCAACCTGCAGGTCGCCGGGCGTGACCCGAACTACGAGTTCACGCTCGACAACTTCACGCCGCAGGGCGCGAACTTCGCGCGCGTCGAGCCCGAGACCGTCGTCTGGGGGGACCTGATCGGTCTCGGCGACGCCGACACGCTGCGCATCCCGGCGTTCCCCGGGATCGTCGTGCTCGGGTTCGGCATCGCCGGGTTCGTCGTCGCGTGGCGGCGGAGGGGGAAGGAGCGCACCGCGGCGATCGCGGGCGGGGTGCTCGTCGTCGTCGGCGGCATCCTCGCGATCGGCACGGCGTCGAGCGGCTGGCGGCAGTACGCGCCGTACCGGATCCTCTACGAGCTCGTGCCGCCGTTCGACGCGCTGCGCGCGACCGGGCCGGGCATGGATGATCGGGTTGCTCGGACTCGGCCTGCTCGCCGGCATCGGCGTCAAGGCGCTCGCCGGCTGGCTCGCGGCGCGGTTCCCGAGCCGAGCGACGCTCGTGCCGGTGGTCGTCGGCGCGGTGGTCGTGCTGCTCGTCATGCTCGAAGGGTTCGACCCGTGGTTCGATCGCCCGACCGCGGCGGTCCCGGCCGTCGACCGTGCGCTCGCGCAGCTCGCGCCCGGCGGTGTCGTCTACCTGCCGATGAACACGTCGGACGAGGTCGACATCGGGTACTTCCAGCAGCCGCGCAACCTCTACGGGGCGACCGAGCACCATCGCAGGACCCCGAACGGCTACTCGGGGTACCTGCCGCAGTCGTACCTGCAGCACTCACGGGCGCTGCGCGCGCTGCCCGACGAGAAGGCACTCGATCTGCTGCGCCGCATCGGCGTCCGCTACGTCGTCGTGCACGAGGGCGTCGCGGGCACCCCCTGGAGCTCGCTCCGGAACCCCGACGCCGCCGCGCCACTGGAGCTCGTCGGCACCTACGGCCCCGACCTGCTCTACGAGGTCCCGCGCGCGTAGCGCAACCAAGAGTGGGGTCAGGCGACGTCGACGAGGATGTCGCCGGAGTCGAGCACGTGGGCGACGTCGCCGGGGCGGAGCGTGAGCGTGGTGAACGGGTAGGCGACGAGCGCCGGGCCGATCACGTCGGGACCGGGTCGCAGCGCGAGCCCGTCGTAGACCGGCGTGTCGTGCCAGTCGCCGCCGAGGTGCGCGCGCCGGTGCGCGACCGGCTCCGGCGGCGCGTCCGCGGGCTCGAGCTCGACGCGCGTCGGCTGGTCGACGAGCCCGGTCGCGATCAGGCGGACGCCGCGCACCATCGGCTCCTGTGAGCGCGCCTCGATGAGCCGCGCCGCCTCGTTGCGGCGGTGGAACTCCTCGACGGTCGCCTCGACCGCGGCGGCCGTGATCGGCGCACCGGGTTCGCGAGCGAGCGGCAGCGCGTTGTCGAACGTCTGGCCCGGGTAGACGAGGTTCAGCCGCCACTCGAGCCGCAGCCGATCGTCGGGCACGCCGGCCGCGCCGAGCTCGGCGCGGGCGCCGACCTCGAGGTCGTCGGCGAGCGCGTTGAGCACGCTCAGGTCGAGCGACCGCCAGTCGGAGAGGTGCGCGCGGGTTACGTCGACGACGTGGTCGGCGCTCACGAGACCGACCGCGGACAAGCCGGGCGCCGAGCGCGGCACGATCACCTTCGCCATCCCGAGCGCCGCGGCCTGGGTCGTCGCGTGCACGGCCCCCATGCCGCCGAACGCGCACAGCGACAGGTGGCGGGCGTCGACGCCTGCCAGCGCCAGCACGCGCCGCACCGCGTCGGTCATGTGTGCGTCGACGAGCCGGACGACCGCGACCGCGGCGTCTTCGGCGTCACCGCCGAGCTCGGCGCCGAGCCGCCCGAGCGCCTCGCGCGCGCCGTCGACGTCGAGCGCACGACGACCGCCCCAGAACCCTTCCGGATCGAGGCGACCGAGGACGAGGTCGGCGTCGGTCACCGTCGGCTGCGTCCCACCGAGCCCGTAACAGATCGGTCCGGGCTCGCTGCCGGCCGATTCGGGACCGACGTGCAGACCGCCGCGGTCGACGCGCGCGATCGAGCCGCCGCCCGCTCCGATGGCGTGGATGTCGACCATCGGCAGCGCGATGCAGTAGCGGTGGCGCCAGTTCCAGTCGCTCGTCAGCTCCGGGTGGCCGCCGCGGATGAGACAGACGTCGTAGCTGGTGCCACCCATGTCGACGCTGACGACATCACCGAGGTCGGCGTCGCGTGACGCGCGCGGCCGCGGCGACGACGCCTCCGGTCGGCCCCGAGCCGATCGTGGCGACCGCGCGCTGACCGATCGCGTCCGGCGTCGCGACGCCGCCCGCGCACGTCGCGATCAGCAGCTCCTCCGAGTAGCCGGACTCCTTCAGGCGCGACTCGAGCCGCGACAGGTACCGCACGATCGGAGGCCCGACGTATGCGTTCACCAACGTCGTCGACGTCCGCTCGAACTCGGGCGGCTTCGGGTACACCTCGTGCGAGAGCGAGACGAGCTCGACGTCGGGGTACTCGTCGAGGACCAGCGCACGGGCGCGCAGCTCGTGCGCGGGGTTGATGTACGAGTGCAGGAAGACGACCGCGATCGAGGTGACGCCGAAGTCGCGCAGCCGTCGCGTCGCCGCTCGCACCGCGTCCTCGTCGAGCGGGGTGTCGACATCGCCCTCGGCGGTGAGGCGCTCGGGGATCTCGAGCCGGACGCGGCGACGGGCGATCGGTTCGGGCGCGGGGAGGCTCGGGTCCCAGATGTCCTCCTTGAAGCAGCGGCGCAGCTCGATCTCGTCGCGGAAGCCCTCGGTGACGAGCAGCCCGGTGGGTGCGCCCGACATCTGGATCATCGTGTTGTCGCCGGTCGTCGTCCCGTGGACGATCGACGACGTGCGGTGCAGCAGCTCCTCGAGCGAGACGCCCTCGGCATCGGCGAGCCGTCCGAGGCCGGCGAGCACGCCGTCGGACTGGTCGGCGGGCGTCGTCGGCGTCTTCTCGAGCACGACCGTGCCGTCGGGCCGCAGCAGGACGAGGTCGGTGAACGTCCCCCCGACATCGACCCCGATCCTGTACATGGATGCGTTGCTCACCTTCGTCAGAGAGGGTTCAGCCACGCAGGTCGGCGCGCAGGCGCTCGGTGGCGTCGCGGTCGAGGGCGAGCGTCATGTCGTCGAGCGAGCCGGTGATGACGACGCCGTACTCGTCACGGGCGGCCTCGATCGACACGTACTCGTCCCACACGTCGTCGAGCACCGCCTCCGGGTCGCGCGCGAGCGGGTCGCCCCATCCGCCGCCGCCACCGAAGCGGTAGTGGAGCCGGTCGCCCGCCTCCATGCCTGCACCCGCGACGGTCGGGTTCACGCGGACCTCGTGGTCGGTGCCCTCGGCGATCACGCACGAGTCGGGGCTCCCCGGCATGCCGCCGGCGATGCCCGGGTGCAGGTGGTACTGGTTCACGACGTACTGGTTGACGCTCGTCGGCGTGCGCACCTCCTTCACGAAGTCGGAGCCGCAGCCGCCGCGCCACTCGCCCGCGCCGCCGGAGTCGGTCAGGTAGTTGCGCGAGCGCAGGATGTGCGGGAACAGCGCCTCGTTGATCTCCGCCGCTGCCTTGATCAGGTTGCCGTTGGACGCGACGAGCGCGCCCCAGCCGTCGACGTCGCGCACCGCGTTCACCCAGCCTGCGTTGACCTCGCCACCGTGGTCGAAGAACGACTTGCCGGTGCGCGGGTCGACGTCGCCCCACATCTGGCGCGGCGCGCCGTACTTGTACGTCTGCGGCGCGCAGCGGTCGGGGAGGATCTGCGACATCGCGAGCGCGATCGCGTCACCGACCTCGACGCCGGGGTGGTGCGTGCCCGCGCTCACCGGCTTGCCCTCCACCGGGTTCACGCACGTGCCCTCGGGCACGCGCAGGTCGATGCAGTCGAAGAAGCCCTCGTTCTTCGGGATGCTCGGGTCGACGAGGCTCGCGAGCTGCGAGATCGTGTACCCGCGGGTGTTGCCGAACGTCGACCACGCGTTGATCTCGGGTCGGTCGTCCGAGCCGGCGAAGTCGACGATCAGGTCGTCGCCGTCGACGGTGACCGCGACGTGCACGTGGATGTCGGTGTTGCCCGCGGGATCAGCGTCGACGTACGCGTCGGCCTCGTACGTGCCGTCGGGCCACTGCGCGATCTCCTCCTTGAAGCGGCGGTTCGTGTCGTCGATCGTCCAGTCGACGGCCGACCGCACGGTCTCCGCGCCGTACGTGGAGATGATCTCGCCGAGCCGGTTCGCGCCGAGCTGCGCGGCGCCCACCTGCGCGCGCAGGTCACCGATGAACCCCGGCAGCCGGTTGTTCGCGCGCATCGTCAGCACGACGTCGCGCCGCTCCTTGCCCGCCTCGATGATCTTGAGCAGGGGGTAGCGCGTGCCCTCCGACCAGATGTCCTTGGCGTAGACGTTGTAGCCACCGGCGAGCGCGCCGCCCGTGTCGCCGTGGTGGCACTGGATCGACGCGACGAGCAGCAGCTCGCCGTCTTCGGTGAACACCGGCGAGAACACGTTGAAGTCGGGGAGGTGCCCGCCACCGTGGTACGGGTCGTTCGCGACGAGCACGTCGCCGGGGTAGAGCTCGCCTTCGAGGAACTCGAGGCAGAAGCGGATCGGCAGCGTCGACGAGAGCATGAACTGCGGGATGCCGACCGACAGCGCCGCGAGCCGGCCCTGGCCGTCGAGGATCGTCGCGTTGCGCTCGTTCGACTGGTTGAGGATCGGCGTCGTGGCCGTGCGCGAGACGAACGTGGCCATCTCGAAGCACACGGTCTCCATCGCCGAGCGGATGACCTCGGCGGTGACGACGTCGATGCCGGCGGGTCGGAGCGCTTGTCTGACGTCAGTGTCATGTCCCAACTCTCACAGATCTGCCGTGCGGATGCAGACGATGATGTCGCTGGCTCCGCCGACTGTGAGCGTCCGAGGCTGACCGACCACGGTCGCTCCGGGAGCTCGGGGCAGGCAGACGACTGCGGGTCGCGGTGACCGACTCTGCCCGCCGGAATCCGTTGCGATGCCGATGCCCGCACGGAGGCCGGACGTCGGCGCGTCACCGGCTCGGTCGCTGTCGGTGGACCACGATGGCAGGCTCGCACCGGGCCGATGACCCTGATCACAGCCGGCGCTGGTCACTTGGCACTCTCGACGCTCCAGGCCGAGGCCCCTTGACGAGCACGCGATCTGCCGCCTGCCGTGCGTGCAGCGGTGCGCTCGCGCAGCTCGTCGAGCGAGAACGCCGGGGAGCCGTACTCCGCCGCGACGTCGAGCCAGGGACCGGCACGCGTCTCGAGCAGGAAGCGGCCCACGCGCATGTCCGGATCGATCGACCGGCCGCCCAGCTCGACCGCCGCCAGCTGCGCGCGCATCTCGTCGGCGCGTCGGCGTTGCAGGTCGGAGCCCTCCGACAGCTCGCCGAGGTTCCAGACGATCGACCACGCGACGACCGCGAGGACGATCACCGTCGGGACCACGCCGAGCGACCGGCCGGCGACCAGCTCGCCCAGCACGAGCAGCACGAACACCGCGGCCGCGTAGGAGTGCCACTGCGTCAGACCGCTCGTCGCGCGCGAGTAGCTGAGCAGCACGGTGAAGGACGCGAGCGCGGTCGCGTTGCCGACGAGTCGGGGGGAGTGCGGTCGGCCGAGCACGAACCACAGCGCGACGATCGCGACGAACCCGACGGCGAGCACGACGTGCGCGGCGCTGCCGCGATCGTCGACGCCGAGCAGCGTGCCGAACGTCTGCGCGAGGAGCTTCTCGCCGAAGTCGATGACGTCGCCGACCGAGCCACTGTCGGACGTGCCGGTGCCGTACCCGAGGTACCACGCGCCGAACACGACGATCGGCACGACGGCGACGTAGAGGCGGTTCCACGCGCGCCGGAGGCCGAGCTCGACGCCCATCCCGATGACGAACGGCACCGCGATGCCGCTCGACGCGATGCCGACGAGCAGCGCGGCCATCGCACCGACGTCGGAGCGGCGCGTGTCGCGGTCGACGAGCAGCAGCGCGGCGATGCCCGCGGTGGTCGCGTAGACCCAGCCCAGCGAGATCGGCCAGATGATGACCGGCCACGTGTACCCGAAGAACGCGAGCGCGGCGGCGCCACCGAGCCCGAGCACCCAGCCGATCCGCCGGCGGAGGTACACGTAGAGCAGCCCGCAGGTCGCGAGGTGCCCGGCGAGCAGCACGAGCTGGTACGGGAACGGCGAGTCGAGCCCGACGAGGCGGTACAGCAGCTGGTACGTCGCGATGGGCAGCGCCATCAGGTGGTTGTTGAAGGGTTGCAGCAGGCTCGCCTCGTCGAACGAGCGCCGCTGCATGATCCAGATCCACTCGTCGTAGAAGAAGGTCGTGCCACTCGCCGCGTCGATGATCACGATCGCGGCGACGACGAGCACGACGATCGGGACGACGATCGCCGGCCACCCCCACCGTTCGGCGGGGGACGGGCTGTCGTCGAGCTGGGGTGACGCCGTGGTGGGCGCTGCGGTCACCCGGCGTTCCGGAGCAGGCGCCCCGGCTTCGCAGCGACGCCGTCGGCCTCGGGCTCCCCGTCGGTGCGGATCGGCGTGCCGTTCACGAGCACATGCGTCATGCCATGCGGGTCGTCGGCGACGAGCCGCTCGCCGTCGGCGGGGAAGTCCTGCACGCGGCGCAGCTTCCCGGGCGCGACGGTCGCGGGGTCGAACACCGTGACGTCGGCGAGCTTGCCGGGCGCGAGCTCACCGCGGTCGTCGAAGCCGAACACGCCGGCCGGCTCCCCGGTGAGCTTGTGGACGGCGTGCTCGATCGACAGGACCTCCTTCTCGCGCACCCAGTTGCCCAGCAGGTCGGTCGGCAGGCACGCGTCGCACAGCTGCGAGACGTGAGCACCCGCGTCGGACAGGCCGATGAGCAGACCCTCCTGCTGGAGCAGGTCCTCGATCTGCTCGGGGTCGTTGTTCGCGAGCACGCTGCCGAAGCGCGCCGCGAGGTCGTCGCCCGCGATCGTCGAGCATCGCGGTGAGCGGCTCCTCGCCACGCTCGGCCGCGACGTCGGCGATGTTGCGTCCCTCGAGGTCGGGGTTCGCCGGGCACTCGGCGATCGTGAGTCGATCGACCAGCTCGGCCGGAACGTCGATGCGTGCTCGAGCTCGTCCTGCGCGGTCCGCCGCCACTCGCTGTCGTGGTACGCCGCGAGCCGCTCCTCGACGGGGCGGTCCATGAGCGCCTTGAACGACGGGTTCATGTTGAACGTGAACGGGTCGGCCATCGTCATCTGGAACGTCAGCGGTCGGCAGGTGATCTGCGGCCAGACGTCGACACCGTCGGCGCGCTCCGTCGCGTTGCGTCGCGGCCATGTCGCGGGCGAACGACGAGCCCTGGAACGTCAGCAGCGCCGTCCACGTGAACGGACGTCCGATGCGCCGTTGCAGCTCGTAGACCTCGTCGTGGGAGACGCGCTCGCCGGGCGTGAACGCGCCGACACCGGCGTCGAGCTCCTTCAGCGGCATGAGCAGTGCCTCGAGCTCCTTCGCGTTCGCGAGGCGCGACGGCACCGGTCGACCACCGTCACCGTTGTGCGTCGGGGCCGAGCTCGACGCGAAGCCCGCAGCGCCCGCGGCGATTCCCTCTCGGACCAGCGCGGCCATCTGCTCGAGCTCCGCGGTCGGTCGGCTCCTCGCGCTCGTAGCCCTCGTCGCCCATCACGAACAGGCGCAGCGCCGTGTGGCCGATGTACGCCGTGTAGTTCAGCGTCATGCCGTGGCGTTCGACCGACGACAGGTACTCGGGGAACGACTCGAAGTCCCACGGGATGCCGGCCTGCAGCGTCGGGCAGGCTCATGTCCTCGACGTGCTGGAGCGTGCGACCGATCAGCTCGCGGTGCTCCGGCCGGCACGGTGCGATCGAGAACCCGCAGTTGCCGGCGACGACCGACGTGACGCCGTGCCACGACGACGGGGTGAGCGCGGGGTCCCAGAAGACCTGCGCGTCGTAGTGCGTGTGGATGTCGATGAAGCCGGGCGCGACGACCTGTCCGGCGGCGTCGAGCTCGCGCGTGCCCCGCAGCCCGTCACCGATCTCGGCGATCCGATCGCCGTCGATGGCCACATCGGCAGGGCGGCCCGGCGCACCGGTGCCGTCGACGACGGTCCCGCCCCGGATGACGACATCGTGTGCCACGAGCGCTCCTCGCTTATGCGCCGCAGGAGATGTCGGCGCTGACTCCCGTGTGGTCGGAGGTCCACACGATGCCACCGGGCCCGTCGACGGCAGGCTCGTCGCCGAAGAGCTTCGTGCCGAGCCCATTGTCGTTGGCGTCGTCCGGTCCGTCGAACTGCACGGGGCAGTTGGTCCCCGACTTCACGAAGATGAAGTCGATCCGCTCCGATTCCTTCGCGTTCGGGTCCTTCAGGGCCTCGATGGCGTCGTCGACCCTTCCGCCGGTGCAGCCCACGCCGGTGGCACCGTCGCATTCGGCGTTGCCGGCGGCGAGGTAGGAGTCGACCCATCCCGCGTCGATGAGGCCCTGGTAGCGCCCACTCGTCGGCGTGACGTTGAAGTCGCCCATCAGCACCCGAACGGCCTTCTCGCCTCCGGCGTCGTCGGCGAGCTTGGCGGCGACGACCGTCTGGCAGGCGCGCACCCCGACCTGCCCGGCGGTGCAGACGGGTGGACAGGTCCGCTGGCACGGCGTGTCCGGCGCGCCGGCGTCCGGATCGCCGTCCTGGTGCGTCACGACGAGCACGAGCGGTCCGATCGGTGACTGCAGCACCACACGCGACGCGGTGCGGAACGCTCCGGTGAGCTTCTGGATCTTCTGGGACTTCACGGGCAGCGTCGTCAGCACCCGTTCGGTGTCCAGCGTGCCCGGCTTCTTGCTGAACATGACCTCGTAGTCGCCGTCGCACGTCTTGGGCAGGGCCTTGTCGATGATCTTCGCGAGGTTCGCGTTGATCTCCTGCAACCCGACGATCTCGGGGCACTGCGCGTCCTCGAGCTGCTGCATCAGCAGGGCGACGCGGTCGGGCGCCTGGCACCCGTTCGTCTCCCGCGGGCAGAACACGCCGTGCAGGAGGTTGAGGTTGACGATGCGGACCTGCTTCGTCGGCACCCCGTCTTCCTGTGCGGCGGCCGGACCCGCGACCGTCGTCACGGCACCGATGCACAGCACGGCGAGCACCGCGGCGCCGATGGCGCGCATCGCATCCCCCCTCTGCTCGCCAGCGACCCTATTACGCTCGGCGCCCGCATGAACGTGCGCGCCGATCCTGGGGGGACCACGTGACAGCGTTGCCGACGAAGATGCGAGCTGCCGTGTACCACGGCAAGAACGAGCTTGCCGTGGAAGAGGTGCCGGTGCCCGAGCTCGGGGACCGCGACGTCCTGCTCGAGGTCAGCCACTGCGGCATCTGCGGCAGCGACCTCCACTTCGTGCTCGAAGGGTGGGGTCGCCCGGGCTCGGTCGAGGGTCACGAGTTCTCCGGACGGGTCATCGCGACCGGGCCGAAGGTCGAGCGCTGGAACGTCGGCGACGAGGTCGTCGGGGGTCCGACGCCCCGCTGTGGCGAGTGCGAGTTCTGCCGGGCCGGGCGGCCGTCGCTGTGCTCGGGTCGCAACACGCCGGGCATGTCGGTGCACAAGGACGGCGCGTTCGCCGAGTACGTGCGCGTGCACGAGGACGCGATCCTGCGCATCCCCGATGGGCTCGACATCCGCGACGCGGCCCTCGTCGAGCCGCTCGCGGTCGCGTTGCACGGGCTCACGCAAGGCGGTGTCGAGGCGGGCCAGCGTGTCCTCGTCACGGGTGCGGGACCGATCGGGACGCTCAGCATCGCGGCGGCGCGTCGCGCGTGGCGTCACCGACGTCGTCGTCAGCGAGCCGCACCCGCGTCGTCGCGCGCTCGCCGAGGAGCTGGGCGCCGTCGCCGTCGAGCCCGACGCGTTCGTCGCACCGTCGTCGCCGGGCGACATCGTCGACGAGCCCTTCGACGTCGCACTCGAGTGCTCCGGCAACCGTGCGGCGATGGAGATGGCGCTCTCGCAGCTCAAGCGGGGCGGGAAGCTGGTGCTGGTCGGGGCCGGCATCCATCCACCCCGCTTCGATCCGAACCGGATCCTGCTCAACGAGCTCGAGATCAAGGGCTCGTTCGTCTACGACAAGGACGGGTTCGACCGGGCCTTGGAGCTGTTGACCCGCCCCGACTTTCCGACGAGCGCGCTGCTGGAGCGCGACGATGTCGATCTCGACGGGCTCTACGGCGCTCTGGAAGGCCTCGCCGGGGGTGACCTGGCGGCGAAGGTGCTCGTCGTACCGTGGAAGGGGACGTCATGAGCAGTCAGACCGCACATCCGCGCCAGCCGCGCTTCAACCACGTGGCGATGAGCCTCCCGGCCGATCTCCTCGGGCCGGAGAGCCGCGACGAGATCACCCACTTCTACCGCGACGTCTTCGGCTGGGAAGAGATCCCGCAGATGACCGAGGACAACAAGCGGCTCGTGCTGTCCTGCTACACGTACGAGCAGTTCGTGTTCCTGATCGCCGACGACCCGCCGATGGTCGCGCCGCGCCTCGACCACTTCGGGATGTCGGTTGCCACGGAGGCCGAGCTCGACGACATGCTCGACAGGGCCAAGAAGTTCCAGAAGACCGACGACCGCGTCGAAGTGATCGACAAGAAGGTCGACGACTACGAGATGCTCGCGATCACGAGCTTCTACGTGAAGTACCTCCTGCCGATGATGGTCGAGGTCCAATGGTGGGACTTCAAGGACTCGTCCGTCTCGACCGCGGGGTGACTCCACCCAATTGACGACGTCCGTCGACGAAGCGCATCGGCTGCGCGGCCCGCGCGGGTCCGCGAGCTCTTTCGCAGGTTCCGCCGCGAGCAGGACGACCCTGCGCCCTTCTACACGATGCTCGCGGCCGAGACCGTGGAGCGCCTGGAGAAGCGGCATGGCAGCGTGGCGGGTCCAGCGTGTCGTCGATCTCGCGTGCGGACCCGGGTTCTACACGGACGCGTTCCGTGCACACGGCGCGACGGTCATCCCGCTCGAGTACACGCTCGCGGAGCTGCACCTCTCGGGTGATCCGCCCGACGGCGCGCTGATCGGCGACGCGCAGCAGCTGCCCTTCGAGGACGACAGCGTCGACGCGATCTTCTGCTCGAACATGCTCGAGCACACCCCCGACACGCATGCTGTCGTCCGCGAGCTCGCACGAGTGCTCCGCCCGGGAGGGTGGGGCTACGTCTCGTGGACCAACTGGTACTCGCCCTGGGGCGGCCACGAGATGACGCCGTACCACTACCTCGGCACGAAGCTCGGCCCGCGCCTGTACGAGAAGCGGCACGGGATCCCCAAGAACCGGTACGGCGAGGGGCTGTTCCCCGTGCACGTCGGCCCGACCCTGCGCTTCGTGCGTGCGCAACCGGAGCTGCGCATCGACCGCGCCGAGCCGCGCTACTGGACGTGGGCGTCGTTCCTCACGCGCATTCCCGGCGCACGCGAGGTCTTGTGCTGGAACTGCGTCATCCACCTCACCAAGGTCGAGCCGGATGCCTGACCATCCGCTGCGCTACGGCGCGTTCGCGCCCCAGGGCTGGAAGCTCGAGTACTCGGGCTGGACGGGCGCCGACGCGTGGGCTCGCACCGTCGAGCTCGCCGGGATCACCGAGGCCGCGGGCTACGACCACCTCTGGGTGTACGACCACGTCGAGACGGTGCCGCGTCGCGAGCCGACCCACGTCTTCGAGGCGTTCACCACGCTGGCGGCCCTGTCGCAACGCACGAGCACGGTCCGTCTCGGGCAGCTCGTCACGTGCGCGGCCTACCGCAACGCGGGCCTGCTCGCGAAGGAGACTGCCGGCCTCGACGTGATGTCGGGCGGGCGCCTCATCTTCGGGCTCGGCGCCGGCTGGTACGAGGAGGAGTACGGGGCGTACGGCTACGACTACCCGTCCGCGGGGGAGCGCCTCGCGATCCTCGAGGAGAGCATCGTCGCGATCCGCCGCCTCTGGGCCGAGGAGACCGTCTCCCTCGACGGGAAGTTCGTGCACCTCGACGGCGCGTACTGCGATCCGAAGCCGATCCAGCAGCTGCCCGAGACGTGGATCGGTGGCGGCGGCGAGAAGGTGACGCTGCGCATCGCGGCGGAGCACGCCGACGCGACGAACTGGCAGGTCGGGCTCGGGGAGTTCGTGCACAAGTCGGAGGTGCTGCGCGGGCACTGCGAGGCCGTCGGTCGCGACTTCGACTCGATCGTGCGCACCCACGGTCCCGACTGCCGTCTCTTCGACACGGAGGCCGACCTCCGCGCGTGGCTCGACGCGCCCGAGGGCGGGAACCTCTGGGGCCGCGACGAGGACGAGACGTACGAGCGCGACAACCTCGTCGGCACCGTCGAGATGGTGACGGAGAAGGTGCAGGCCTTCGTCGACGCGGGGTGCAGCGAGTTCGTGCTCTGGTTCCGCGACTTCCCGTCGTCGGAGAGCCTCGAGCGCTTCGCGGCCGACGTCATCCCGAACGTGTCGAGGTGAGCGAGTTCTTCCGGCGCGACCTGCGGGCCGCGGTGGTCCCGTGGATCGCGTCGCGGGTCATCGTCGTCGCGGCGCTTGCCACGGCGCGGTTCCTGCACGAGGACCTGTCGAACCTCCCGCGGCCGGTGCAGATGGCCCAGGGCCTCTTCGCGTGGGACGCGAGCCACTACCGGGCCATCGCCGAGGTCGGCTACGGCGGGCTCGAATCCAGCGCACTGCGGTTCTTCCCGCTGCTGCCGCTGCTCTCCAAGGGTCTCGGGTTCGTCTTCCTCGGCAACGAGGCGGTCGCGCTCATCGTCCTCGCGAACCTCGGGGCGCTCGTGTTCGCCGCGCTGCTCCACCGGCTCGCGATCGTCGACACCGGTGACCTGGGCATCGCGAGGCGCGCCGCGTGGTTCGGGCTGCTCGCCGCACCTGCCGTCGCGCTCGTGCTCGGCTACGCCGAGAGCCTCGCGATGGCGTTCAGCGTCGGTGTCTTCCTGTGCATCCGGAGCAAGCGCTGGGCGTGGGCCGCGGTGCTCGGCGTCCTCGCCGGCCTGACCCGCCCGGTCGGCGTGCTGCTGGTGCTCCCGGTGCTCATCGAGGCGTTGATGACCTGGCGCGGGACGTCGACACGCGAGCGCATCGAGCGGGGGCTCGCCGTCGTCGCGCCGCTGATCGGCATGGCGATCTACCTCGGCTACGTCGGCCTCCGGTTCGGTGACGCGTTCAAGCCGCTCTCCGTGCAGAACCGGGCGACGTTGCGCGGCGGCTTCGTCGATCCGTTCACCCGCATCGTCCGCGCGGTCGAGGACCTCGGCGGCGGCGACCGCTTCGGCTCCGGGCTGCACCTGCTCTGGGCCGTCGCGTTCGCGGCCTTGCTCGTCGTGGTCTGGCGAACGCTGCCCCGTTCGTACTTCGCGTACTGCGCGTTGGCCTTGCTGCTCGGGCTGTCGGCGTCCAACCTCGACTCGTTCGAGCGCTACGGCCTCAGCACGTTCCCGTTCATCCTGGCCATCGGTGTGGTGACCAAGCGCGCCGAGGTCGAGCGCGGGCTGCTCGTCCTGTCCGCGGCCGGGCTGTTCGGCTACGCGCTGCTCGCGTTCTTCGGCTCCTGGGTGCCATGACCCGGTCGCGCCTGGCGCTTCTTCTTGCGCCACCACGGGCGATCACGCAGCGACCACCATGTGACCAGCCACAGCTCCTCGAACGCGACGGCGAGGGACATCTTCGAGTGGCCGCGCTCGCGGTCGGTGAACGTGATCGGTGTCTCGACGACCTTCCCTCCGGCGCGTGAGACGCGGTACGCGAGCTCGATCTGGAAGCCGTACCCGACCACGCGTGTGCCCGCGTAGTCGACTGCTTCGAGGGTCTCGCGGCGGTAGGCGCGGAACCCGGACGTCATGTCGTGAACGCCGCACGCCAGCATGAAGCCGGAGTACGAGTTGCCCCACTTCGACAGCGCGCGGCGGTGCCACGGCCAGTGCGGGATCGACCCACCGGGGACGTAGCGAGACCCGATGACCAGGTCGGCGCCGTCGTCGATCGCCTGCAGGAGTGCCGGCAGCGACTCGGCGTCGTGCGAGAGGTCGGCGTCCATCTGGACGAGCACGTCGTACCCGCGCTCGATCCCGACGGCGAAGCCGGCACGGTACGCCTCGCCGAGGCCTTTCTTCTCGGGCCTGCGCAGCAGGTCGATCTGGCCGAGCTCCTTCGCGACGCGCTCGGCGACTTCGGCCGTCCCGTCGGGGCTGTTGTCGTCGATGACGAGCACGTCGACGGACGGCGCGTACTTCCGGATGCGCCGCAACGCGTCCTCGATGTTCTCGACCTCGAGGTAGGTCGGGGTGCACACGAGCACGCGCATCGGCGGAGACTAGGTCGGAGGTAGGGCTTCGCCCGGCACCAGATCGCCGGCGGCCCGTCGTGCCTCGGCGCGGTCGCACCGCTCGAGCAGCTCGTAGAGCTTGTAGTCGAGCACGGTGCAGAAGCGCTCCCGCAGGACGCGGTTCGGCTTCGGTGAGCCGAGCTTCTCGGAGTCGTTGGGCTCGTGGAAGTACTTCCAGACCTTCGAGAGGATCACGAGGTCGGCCTTCTTCAGATCGCCGGCCAGCTTCGAGTCGTCCGCGTTCGCGACGCCTGGATCCATCTCGATGTAATAGGTCCCAGGGCGCGTCTGCGGGAGCAGGTAGTAGAGGAACGCCTCGCTCAGCGGTGTCTTGCGGAGGTCCTCGGTGCCGACGACGAGGCGATCGCCGGGCTGCGCGATCTGGTTCGCGATCGGCAGCAGGTCGGTCAGCTCGTTCGCGGCCTGCATGTTGCCGTAGTAGAAGCTGCGACCCTCGTTCTCGATCTTGTTCGACTGCCGGTCGACATCGAAGGTCTCGAGCGAGACGTCGGTGTAGTCGCGCACGACGTAGAAGGGCATGAGGAGCAACAGCGCGATCGCCACTGCGCCGCCACCGAGCGCCCACGCGCGCGTCGGTGAGAAGTTCGGGCGACGGTTGCGAACGATCTCGTAGCCCACGACCGGCAAGAAGCCGAACGGCACGCAGCTCACCCACGCGAGGTGTGTCGGGTCGGGCCGTTGCAATCCTTGCGGCAGGATGCCGAGAGCGAACGCCGCGACCGTGGCGAGGACGATGCCTCGGAAGGCGGTGGGCTCCCTGCGCCGCACGCGTACCGCGACGACGGTGAGCGCCACGAGCGACGCGAGCAGGAGAAAGAACCACACGGTCAGCTGCAGCGGACCGTCGAGATGCGGGATGGGCCAGGAAAGCGCCTCGTCGTCGAAGAGGCCGGCCAGGAACGCGTCGTAGTGGTCGGGGCTCGGCGGCAGCGGGAGGCTTCGACCGCCGCGCAGGTTGAAGACCGGGTCGATCAGCATCCCCTGGATCGAGTCGCCCAGCCCGGCCATCGCGAAGTGCACGAAGTACAGGCACACCACCGCGCCCGCGGCGACGAGGAGCCGGATCCGGACGCGGCGATCGGCCGCGCGCACCAGGAAGAAGCCGGCGAGCACGACGGCGATGATCATGTCGGGCCGATAGAGGAGCGCGCCGCCGAGCAAGACGCCCCCGAGGATCGCCAGCCAGGAGCGAGCGCGCGGTGTCGTGGCGCGGATGGCGCCGAGCGTTGCCGCGAGACCGAGGAGGCCGAGCGCGACGCCACCATTCCATGCCAAGGCCGTCAGCCCGATGGGCGGGATGATCACGAGCGCGGTGATGACGGCTCCGGTCAGGGCCACCTTCCGGCCCCACGGCCACGCGAGGAGGAAGACGCCGCCGATGATGCCGACCAGCTGGAGCAGGCCGACGACGCGCTCGACGGCGAGCGACACGCCGAACACCTCGAATGCCCCGGCGAGCACCCAGACGCCGCCAGGTCCGTAGAGGTGGAGGAAGTCGCGGTTCGGCACGTCGCCGCGCAGGAAGCTCTCGCCGAACGTGAGCATGAAGCCCTCTTCCATCGGCGGCCCCGGGCGTCCGAAGAGCCCGACGAGGGGGAGCGCGACGACGAGGGCGAGGAGGCCGACCGCGACGATCGTGCGCTGACGGGAGGTCAGCGCGGACAGAGCGGACAGCGGGGTTCTCCTGATCGTGCGAGGGTCGTGCGAGGGCGCGAGCTCGTGGGAGCGGGCGGGCGAGATTACCGTCCGCCCAGGGCCGAGAGCATGCGCCCGCATACAATCGCCCGATGCGCGTGGAGTCTCCGCCCGACGCGCCTCCGAGTCCCGACGAGTCCACCGAGTCCATGGATCCCGGGGGCAGCGCGCGAGACAACCTTCGCACCTTCTGCTACTGGATGCTCGGCGCCGTCGCGCTCGGGCTCGCCGTGCGTCTCGCCTACGCGTACGGGTGGAAGTGGGACCAGCCGCTCACCGTCGCGAACTCGGACGGCTTCGGCGGCGACGCCGGCTACTACCACACGCAGGCCAACGCGATCGCCGAGGGTCTGTGGTTCGTCGACCCGTGGTCGTGGGCGTTTCGCAAGACGGGGGTGTTTCCCGGGGCCGAGCACCCGCCGCTGTACACCCTGTTCCTGTCGATCCCCTCGTCGCTCGGCTTCCAGACCTTCCGCGAGCACGTCGTCGCCGGGACGATCCTCGGCTCGATCACGTGCGGCGTCACCGGCTTCGCGGGACGGGCCGTGGCCGGTCGGCGCGTCGGGATCATCGCCGCGTTCCTGGCCGCGGTGTACGCGAACCTCTGGATCAACGACGCCCTCGTCATGTCGGAGACGATCACCGCGCTGCTCGCGGCGTTCGTCATCTGGTTCGCCTACCGGTTCTGGCGCGTACCGTCCATGCGCAACGCGCTGCTCTTCGGGTTCTCGTGCGGCCTCGCCGCACTGACGCGTGCCGAGTTCATCTTCTTCTTCCCGATCGTCGCCTTGCCGCTGGTGATCCGGGCGCGCGGCCTCGCGACGCCCGAACGGGTCAAGCGCGGTGTCGCGATCTTGTGCCTCGCCGCGCTTCCCGTGCTCCCGTGGGTCATCTTCAACATGGTTCGGTTCAACAACCCGGTCACGCTCTCGACCGGGGGCGACTTCACCCTCTCGAACACGTACTGCCCGACGACCTTCCATGGCGAGAGGCTCGGGTGGTGGGACCTCACGTGCATGGACGACCGGTGGGCGATCAAGGGTGACGAGTCGGACCAGGCGATCCACTTCCGCGAGGAGGGCCTCGACTACCTGAGCGACAACCTCGGGCGCTTCCCGGTTGTGCTCGCGGCGCGTGTGGGCCGGATGTGGGAGGTCTACCGGCCGTTCCAGAAGCTCAACCTCGACAGCTTCGAACAGGGACGCAGCCCGTTCGCGGTCACGCAGCTCGCGCTCGCGCAGTTCTACATCCTGTTCATCCTGGCGGTCGTCGGGCTCGTCATGCTGCGGCGCCGGAAGACGATCATCTATCCGCTGATCGGGCTCGCGATCACGTGCACGATCGCCGCGTTGATCGCGTTCGGTGGGACGCGCTACCGTGTGCCGGCAGAGATCGCGATCGTGATCGCAGCCGCGGTCCCGTTGGCCGCGCTCCTCGACCGGTGGCGTCCGCCTCGCAGTGGCTCGACGCCGACGGGCGGGGAGGAGCCGGCGGAGGGTGGACCGGCCATCACGCCCGACGACGACCGCGAGCCCGAGCCGGTCGCGAAGTGACGAACAAGCTGGGAGACGTCGCGGCTGCGGCGGGGCTGCGACGGATCCACATCCTCATGTGGCGCGATCTCGACGACCCGGAGGCGGGTGGATCGGAGCTGCACGCGCACGAGATCGCGTCGCGGTGGGCGAGCGCGGGTCTCGACATCACGATGCGGACGTCGTTCGCGGCCGACCACCCGTCCGTGACGCGCCGGAGCGGCTATCGCGTCGTGCGTCGTGCCGGCCGCTACATGGTGTTCCCGCGCGTGGCGCTCGCCGAGCTCTGCGGTCTGCACGGCCCGGCCGACGGACTGGTCGAGATCTGGAACGGCATGCCGTTCTTCTCGCCGCTCTGGGTCCGTGGGCCGCGCATCGTGTTCCTCCACCACCTGCACGTGGAGATGTGGGACATGACGCTGCCGCCCGATCTCGCGCGCGTTGGTCGGCTGATCGAGGCGCGGATCGCGCCACCGCTCTATCGGGGCACGTCGATCGTCACCCTGTCGGAGTCGTCGAAGCGCGAGCTCGTGCAGGACATGCACTTCGACGCCGACCGCGTGCAGGTCGTGCACCCGGGCGTCGACGCCACGTTCTCGCCAGGCGGGCGCAAGGCCGAGCGTCCGCTCGTGCTCGCGGTCGGTCGCCTCGTGCCGGTCAAGCGGTTCCACCTGCTGGTCGACGCGCTGTCAGCGCTCAAGCCGCAGGTCCCGGAGCTGGAAGCGGTGATCGTCGGCGAGGGCTACCAGCGGGAGGCGCTCGAGAGCCTCATCCGTGAGCGCGGCGCGGAGGAGTGGATCTCACTGCCGGGACACGTCGCGGACGACGAGCTCATCGACCTCTACCGGCGCGCGTGGGTCGCCGCGAGCACGTCCGCGCGAGGGCTGGGGGATGACGCTCACCGAGGCCGCCGCGTGCGGCACTCCCGCCGTCGCCACCGACATCGCCGGCCACCGCGACGCGGTGATCGACGGTGAGAGCGGTCTACTCGTCGATCGGATCGGCGACTTCGCGGGCGCGCTCGAGCGCGTACTGACCGACACGGCACTGCGCGAGCGGCTCGGGGCGGGCGCGGTCGCACGTGCGGCACGGTGCACCTGGGACGCGACGGCGCTCGGGACGCTCGAGGCGCTGGCCGCCGACGCCCGCCGCCGCGTGTGACCCAGGCGACCACCGGCACGACCCCGGCCGACACCCGACCGCCGCGAGGTCACCAAGCCGAGGGAGGCGCGACCGACCGGCGCAGCTGGCTCCCCGGCACGCTGTTCCTCGCACTCGTCGCGTACGTCCCGTTCCTGCTCTCGGCGCCGGGGCGCGTGAGCGCGGACACCAAGCAGTACCTCTACCTCGACCCGGGCCGGCTGCTCGCCGACGCGCCGTACCTGTGGGACTCCGGCTACGGCGCGGGAACCCTCACCCACCAGAACATCGGTTACCTGTTCCCGATGGGGCCGTTCTTCTGGCTCTTCGACGCGCTCGGCGTCCCCGACTGGTTCGCCCAGCGCCTCTGGCTCGGATCGATCACGTTCGCGGCGGGTGCCGGCGTGCTCTTCCTGCTGCGAACGTTGCGCTGGCGGAGCCGGTGGACGGCCCTGGCGGCGGCGTTCGTCTACATGCTCACGCCGTACCAGCTCGCGTACACGGGGCGGATCTCGGCGGTCCTGCTGCCGTGGGCGGGGCTGCCGTGGATGATCGCTTTGACCGCGCGAGCCCTTCGTCGCGGCGGATGGCGCGAACCGGCGCTGTTCGCGCTCCTGACGCTGGTCGTCGGCAGCACGAACGCGACGTCTTTGCTGCTCGTGGGGATCGCGCCCGTCCTGTGGCTCGTGTTCGCCGTGCTCAACGGCGAGTCCGACGCACGCCGCGCGGTCGGGGTCGCGCTGCGCATTGGCGTCCTGTGTTTCTTCACGTCGCTGTGGTGGATCGCGGGCCTCGTGCTCCAGGGCGGCTACGGCATCAACTACCTCGACGTCAGCGAGACCGTGCGCACGGTCGCGGAGGGGTCGTCGCCGACCGAGGTGCTGCGCGGCCTCGGCAACTGGTTCTTCTACGGCGGCGACGCGGTCGGGCCGTGGATCCCGCAGGCCGTCGACTTCACGCAGAAGTCGTGGCTGCTCGGGGTGAGCTTCGCGCTGCCGTTGCTCGCGCTCGGCGCGGCGGCCGTGACGCGATGGCGGCACCGCGCCTACTTCGTCGCGCTGCTCCTGATCGGCACCGTCGCGTCGGTCGGCGCGTTCCCGTACGACGATCCGTCGCCGATCGGTGCGCTGTTCAAGTCGTGGGCGACCGGCTCCACGGCGGGGCTCGCGATGCGCAGCACGCCGCGTGCGGTGCCGCTCGTCGTGCTGGCGTTCGCCGTCCTCCTCGCCGCGGGTCTCGATGCGTGGGCGGCGAAGACGACACGGGTGTGGCGCACCGTCGCGGTGGCGGGGATCATCGGCCTCACGTTGCTCTCGTTCGTGCCGATCTGGCGCGACGGCTACATCGCCGACCGCAACAGCCGCGAAGACATCCCCACCTACTGGGAGGAGGCGACCGCGGCGCTCGATCGCGAGGGCTCCGACACGCGTGTGTTCGAGATCCCGGGGACGCCGGGTGCGAACTACCGCTGGGGCTCGACGTCCGATCCCATCACCCCGGGGCTGATGGACCGGCCGTGGGTCTCGCGCGAGCTGATCCCGTACTTCGGCTCGCCCGCCGCGGCGAACCTCGCCATCGCGCTCGACCATCGGATGCAGGAGGGGACGTTCGAGCCCGACTCGCTCGCGCCGATCGCCCGTCTGTTCAGCAGCGACACCGTGCTCCTGCGGTCGGACCTCGATTGGGAGCGCTCCGACACGCCGCGCCCCCGCATGCTGTGGGGGCAGCTGACCGATCCGCTCGCGCGGGGTCTCGACGAGCCGCGTGACTACGGCCCGGGTGCTCCGAACGTCGCGACGCACTTCCCCGTCGTCGACGAGCTCGAGCTGCGCACCCCGACCAACGCACCCGACCCGCCCGAGGTGGCGCTGTTCGGTGTGCCGGACACGCCGAAGATCGTGCACACCGCGACGACCCGACAGCCGGTGCTCGTCGCCGGCGACGGGGAGGCGCTCGTCGACCTGGCCGCCGCCGGGCTCATCGACGGCAACCAGCTCATCCTCTACTCCGCGTCGTTCGCCGACGACCGCGTCGGCTTCGAGCAGGTGCTCGACGACGATGCCGACCTCGTCGTGTCCGACACGAACCGGCGTCGCGCGCAGAGCTGGGGATCCATCCGCGACGCGACCGGCCGCACCGAGCGCGCGGGGGAGGAGCGCAACGACGACGATCCGAACGACAAGCGCCTCGAGTCGTTCCCCGGGAGCGACGACCGCGATCGGACGGTCGTCGAGGAGCGTGGTGGCATCCGGGCGTCGGCGACCGGATACGGAGAACGCGCCGTCTACGCGCCCGATCAGCGCCCGTCGAACGCCGTCGACGGCGACCCGACGACCGCGTGGCACGTCGGCGGTGAGGACGACCCGACGGGTGAGCGACTCGTCCTCGACCTCGATCCCACGGTCGAGGCCGATCACGTGACGCTCGTACAACCCCGGGTCTCGCCGGACGACCGGTACCTCACGCAGGTGCGGCTGCACTTCGGTGACGGCGAGACGCGGGACGTCGCGCTCGATGCGACGTCGCTCGAACAGGAGGGTCAGCGGGTCGACTTCCCGTCCCGCGACGTCGGTCACCTCGAGATCGAGGTGCTCGGGACCAACACCGGTGAGCTCGCGAGCTACGGCGGGGTGAACGGTGTCGGGTTCTCCGAGGTCGAGATCGGCGACGATCCGCCGCACGTCACCGAGGTCATCCGGATGCCGACACGTCTGTTGCGCGCGGCGGGTGCCGACTCGATCGACCACAAGCTCGTCCTGCTGATGTCGCGGCTCGGCTACGACCCCGCGTCGACGCGCCGGCAGGCCGAGGAGACCGTCATGGTGCGCACGTTCCGGCTGCCGACGGCGCGGACGTTCTCGTTGAACGGACAGGCTCGGCTCGATCCGAACGCGCCGGACGCGACGCTCGACGAGGTGCTCGGCACGACTGTGCCGGGCGTCGTCTTCGAGGCTTCCGGCCACCTCCGCGGCGACGCCGACGCGCGCGCATCACGCGCGTTCGATCAGGACGCCGACACTGCATGGGTCGCGGCGTTCGGCGAGCAGGCCGGGCAGTGGCTCGAGGCGCGGCTCGGCGCTTCCACGACGATCAGCGGCCTCGACCTCCAGATCGTCGCCGACGGGCGGCACTCTGTCCCCACGCGCCTGCGCCTCGAGGTCGACGGGCAACCGGCCCGCACGATCGAGCTCCCCGCGATCCAGAACCCGAGGCCCGAGAGCCCGGTGGCGACCGTGCCCGTCACGTTCGAGCCCGTCACCGGCAGCACCTTCCGCGTGTTCGTGGACGCGGTCGCGCCCGTCACGACGCGTGACACGCGAACGAACCGAGACCGCGTGCTGCCGGTCGCGATCGCGTCGGTCGGCATGGCGGGTGTGCCGACACCCGCGGCGCCGACCACGCTGCCCGACCGGTGCACGAACGCACTCGTCACGATCGACGACCAGCCGGTCGACGTCCGCATCACCGGCGACGTCGCCGACGCCACCGCCGGGCGGACGGTCGCGGTGGAGTCGTGCGGCGGACCGGTGGAGCTCGGTGCGGGCCGCCACGAGGTGCGAACGAAGCCGGGCTCGGCGAACGGCTTCGACATCGACCGCCTCGTGCTCGGCTCCGACCGCGGCGGTGGCCCGCTCGGGCCGGGGCTGCTCGGCGCGGAGGCGACCGAGAGCGGTGCCCGCGCGCGCGTCACCGACGAGGGGCTGACCAGTGTCGACGGGACGGTGAAGACCGACGGCACGCCGTTCTGGCTCGTGCTCGGCCAGAGCGAGAACAAGGGGTGGGAGCTCGACGTCGACGGCGGCGCCGACGTCGGTGACCGCACCCTCGTCAACGGCTTCGCGAACGGCTGGCGGATCACGCCGCGTGACGCCGGCACCCTCACGATCGAGCTGCGCTGGACGCCCCAGGGTCTCGTGTGGTGGGGGATCGGGATCTCGGTGCTCGCGATCGTCGTGTGCCTCGTGCTCGCGCTGCGCCGCCGCAGCAGCGCCGAGGCATCCGAGCCGCCGACCGAGGCCGACGAGGTGCCCGACGTCGCATCGCCGCTCGTCTCCGCGGGCGCCGGCCCGACGATCGCCATCACGGTCGTGACCGCGGTGAGTGCGGCCGTCGTCGCCGGCGTGGTTTCGCGGCCGTGGGTCGGTCTGGTCGTCGGTCTCGCGACCGCAGCCGCGCTGCGATGGCCCCGCGCCCGGGCCGTGCTCACCGTCGGGAGCGTCGTCGCGTTCGCGATCGCCGCCGCGTACGTCGATCGTGCAGCAGTCGAGGCACGGCTACCCGACGATCTCCAGCTGGCCGTCGCGCTTCGAGGACATCGGCGACCTCGCGTGGCTCGCCGTCCTGCTGCTCGGTGCCGACGTCGTCGTGCAGCGGATCCGGGACGTAGCCTCACGTCATGGCTGACGGTCCCAAGTCGTTCTTCCTCGGCAACGAGATCGCCGACTACATCGTCGGGCACGGCACGCCGCCCGACGACGTCCAGCGGTGGCTCATCGACGAGACCAAGGCGCGCGTGCCCGACCTCTCGATGATGCAGATCTCGCCCGAGCAGGGCGCGTTCATGCAGCTGCTCGTCACGGCGATCGGCGCCAAGCGTGCGGTCGAGGTCGGCACGTTCACCGGGTACTCGGCGCTGTGCATCGCCCGCGGCCTCGGGGAGCGACGGTCGCCTGACGTGCTGCGACGTGAGCGAGGAGTGGACGGCACTCGGTCGTGAGGCGTGGGCGAAGGCCGGCGTCGACGACCGCATCGAGCTCGTCATCGCGCCCGCGATCGACACGCTGCGCGCGCTGCCGACGGACGACGAGATCGACGTCGCGTTCATCGACGCCGACAAGCCGAGCTACGCCGCGTACTACGACGAGCTGCTGCCGCGTGTCCGAACGAACGGTCTGATCCTCGTCGACAACGTGCTGTGGAGCGGCGCGGTCGTCGACGAGGCAGCGCAGGACGAGAACACCCAGGCGATCCGTGCGTTCAACGACACGGTCGCCGCCGACGACCGCGTCGAGACCGCCATCCTCCCGCTCGGCGACGGCGTCTCGATCCTCCGCAAGCGCTGACGCTGCAAGGGATGCGTAGCCAGCCTTCGTAGAGAGGGTTCAGCTACGCATCAAGACGGAGCAGGAGCTTCCCGGGTTCGGGGACGGTGCCGCGGATGCCGGTGTGGAACCGCTCGCACGGCGTGTGCCGCGGTGCGAGGTTCGTGAGCAGCAGCGCGCCGCCGTCCTCGTCGACCTGCCAGCGGGTCGCGTCGTACGAGAGCGCGTCCTCACCGGGAATGGCGACGGCGCTGGTCGGACCGAGTCGGAGGTAGCGACCGGTCGGCAGGCCCGCCTCGCGCAGCCGGTCGTACGCCGTCGCGTCGGCGGCGACGACCGCGGCGACGCTGCCGAACACGTCCGCGAGGTCGCGTCCGAGGTCGTCGAGCCCGATCACGATCTCCTCGTCGACACCGATGACGATCTTCGCCGAGAGCTGACGGATCAGCGACGCCGTGCGGAACGCGTCGAACCGCGTCGCGTCGGCCGACGAGTAGAGGGCGCCGACCCGTCCGGCGCCCGCCTCGAGCGGCACCGCGTGGATCGCCTGCGACAGGAGGGCGACCACGAGGACGAGGTCGTCGTCCCCGAGCCCGAGCGCGCGGTAGTGCTGCTCGACGACGTCGGTCTCGTCGACGACGTCGGCCTCGCTGACCGGCCACGGCACGATCTCGTCGCCGACCACCACGCGGCCGACGCCCCAGACACGGGCGGTGCCGCCTCGAACTCCCTCGCGAACGTCATCGCCGTCCCCTCACGCCTTGGTCACGCGCGGGATCTTGTGCGGCGGCCCCTGGCGCAGCAGCACGTCGCGCTCGACGAGATCGATCTGCGGACGGATGCCGACCGCCTCCTCGACCGCGTCCTCGACGCGCGCCCGCAGCGCGGGCAGCCCGCCCGGCCCCTCGGTCGAGTAGCCGACGCGCAGCTGCAGCACGTCGACCTCGCGCGCCGGACGGATCATCTGGAAGAGGCCGTTCGTCTCGTCGACGCTCTCGACCGCGCCCCACACGTCACCCGGCAGCACGGACACGCCGTCGACGAGCAGCTCGTCGCCCTTGCGGCCGAGCGGCCAGACGCGCCCGTGCGTGCGTCCGCACCCGCACTGCTCCCGCGACACGCGCACGAGGTCTTCGGACCGGTAGCGCAGCAGCGGCGCGACCTTGTCGACGAGCGTGGTCGACACGAGCTCGCCGCGCTCGCCGTCGCCGACCGGCTTCGTGCCCTCCGGGTCGAGGGTCTCGATGTACGCGCAGTCCTCCCACATGTGGCAGCCGTCGTGCTCCTGGCACTCGGTCGCCGCGCCCACGTCGCCGAGGCTCGTCTGGATGAACAGCTCGAGGCCCCACTCCTCGACGCGCTCGGCGTGCCCGGGGGCCGAGCGGCTCACCGGCGAAGATCACGCCCTTGTACGATCGAGCACACGTCCTGGAGGTCGACGCCGAGCCGTGTCGCGGCTTCCTCGATCATCATGATCAGCGGCCCCGACAGCGTGTACCAGCCCGTCGGCCGGAGCTCGGTGCTGAAGCGGAACAGCTGCTCGACGTCGCCGGGCTGATGGTCGACGAAGACGGGCGTCGCGCCGATGCCACGGATCGTGTCGTGGATGCCCGGGCCGCGGAACGTGAAGAGGCAGTGGAGGAAGTGGTCGCCGGGGCGCGTGCCGAGCTCCCAGAACTCGCGCACGAGCATGCTCGGCCCTCGCCCCGCGTACGGCGCCGGCGTCGGGTCGCCGGTCGTGCCCGACGTCGAGAAGATGGCCGAGAAGATGCCCTTCATCGACGGGTCGGCAGGGTCGAGGCACAGCAGCCCGCCGTACGGGTCACCGTGGCGGTCGCGGTACGAGCGGATCGCGTCCTTGTCGATGAACGGGACCTTCTCGTGGTAGTCGTCCATCGTCCGGATGTCGTCGGGCTTCACGCCCGCGGCGTCCCACGTCTCCCGGATGAGCCCGGACCGCTCGTAGGACCAGGGCACGAGGTCGCCGAGGAGCTTCTCCTCGCGCAGCGCGTCGATCTCGGCACGCGGCATCGCCTCGACCTCGGGCGAGAAGTGGCGGCGCGCCGGGTCGAGGGTCACGCGTAGGCATGTAAGCGCGAGAAGGCACGGCGGGTCAACGTAATAGAGGGCAGGATGGCCTGCCGGGGTGACGGAAGGGGAGCCGCGATGGGCATGATCGACAACGCCGACTCGATGCGGGAGAAGGCTCAGGAGAAGGTTCCCGAGCCGGTCGTCGCGGTGGGCATCGTGCAGCCGGCCGGCACGTGGGGCTCTGCCGGGATCGCGCAGGTCAGCGGCCTGGCGGGGATGCTCATGAAGAAGTCGGCCAACAAGAAGGCCGGTGACCTCAACACGGCCGGCGCGGTCTTCAAGACGAACCGCCAGACGCTCCTCGCGCTCACGGCGAACAAGCTCTACGCGTTCGAGACGAAGGCCGGCTGGGGCGGCATGAAGATCATCGGTGAGCTCGCCGAGTGGGACCGCAAGGACCTCGTGGTGGGCACGCAGGACGGCAAGGTGTCGACGCAGATCGTCATCGACCACAAGGGGACGGGCGAGCGATACGAGCTCGAGGCGACGACCGCGATGTCGCGCGGCTTCAACGACGCGCTGCTCGACGAGATCGTGAAGCCGGTCGCCTGAGCGACCGAGCAGGACAAGGGCTGAGGAGCAACGACATGGCACAGACGTTGGCTGACTGGATGACGAAGGCGAGCGATCACATCGGCGAGGAGGTCGTCGGCCTGATCGCGGTGCAGCCGCGCGGCTCCGCCGGCGCGATGGGTGCGGGGATCGGACTCTCGAAGATCAGCCCGCTCGCGAGCATGGCCGTCAGCAAGATGCAGGGGAGCAAGGGCAACCCGAAGGCGGGTGGTCTCGGCAAGATCTCCGTCTGGCAGACGAAGAGCGCGATCCTCTGCCTCACCGCCGACAAGATCTACGTGTACGAGGCGAAGCAGGGCTTCGGCGGGCTGAAGCTGAAGGACCCGATCTACGTGTGGCCGCGCGGCGACGTCACGATCAGCGCGGAGCCGAAGAAGGCGACCGCGGCGATCGACATCTCACTGCCGGACGGCACCGCCTTCGAGGTCGAGTCGATGATGCTCGGCGAAGGAGCCAAGCAGCTCGATCAGTTCCTCACCGTGCTCGGCCAGAAGGGGTAGCCGCGCCGACGGCGCGGTCGGTTGCGCGACGTCGCGCCGCTTTGCGCCCGTACGCAGGGCTGAGGCGCGTGCGCACGATCGCCAGCAGCACCCCCCAACCGACGCCGGGGGTGAGCTTCTTGCCCTCCTCGACGCTGCGCGGCTCGAAGGTCACCGGCACCTCGACGATGCGGTGCCCGCCTCGCAGGAGCGCACACGTGATCTCCGCGTCGATGTCGAACCCGTCGCAGCGCAGCTCGAGGGTTCGCAGCACGTCAGCGCGCACGACCTTGTAGCAGGTGAGGATGTCGGTCAGGTGCTTGAGGTACAGCACGTTGGTCGTCCACGTCAGCCCCTTGTTGCCGAGGTAGCTGTGCAGCGGCGCCGGTCCCTTCCCGCGACCCTTGAACCGCGAGCCGTAGACGACGTCGGTCGCTCCGGCGACGATCGGTGCGAGCAGGGTCGGGATCTGGGACGTGTCGAGCTCGAGGTCGGCGTCCTGGATCATCACGATGTCGCCCTGCGCGCGCTCGAAGCCGGTGCGCACCGCGCGCCCTTTCCGCGCGCCGCGTCCTCGAGGACGAGCACGATGCCCGGCGCGCCCTCGAGCTCGGCCAGCGCCTCACGCGTGCCGTCGGTCGACGCCCCGTCGACGACGATGATCTCCTTCGGCATCCCGCAGTCGACCGCGCGCAGCCCTTCGAGGACCTTCATCACCGTGTCGCGCTCGTTGCGGACGGGCACGACGATCGAGACCGTCACGTGCCCTGCCCGAAGATCCGAGTGCCCTCTTCGAGGTTCTCCGGACGGTCGATCGCCAACCACTGACCCGAGAACGGGTAGGAGACGACCTTCCGGCCAGACCGGGCGGCGACGTTGACGAGGTGCGGGATCTCGTACGGACTCCCGGCCGGGATGAGGTCGACCGTCGACCAGCGGAAGACGTAGATGCCGGCGTTCACCGTGTCGGTCACCGCCGGCTTCTCGACGATGCCGGTGATCCGGTCGCCGTCGAGCTGGAGCACACCGTACGGGTGGCGCAGCTGGTACTCACGGGTGACCACCGTCAGGTCGTTGCCGGCCGTCTCGTGCGCGTCGACGAGGGCACGCAGGTCGATCTCGGTGAGGAGATCACCGTTCATGACGAGCACCGAGCCGGAGTCGGGCTCGTCCGCGGAGAGCTGCGAGCGGACCATGCCCAGCGGTCCCGCGGTGCCGAGCGGCTCCGACTCCCGCGAGTACTCGATGTGCACGTCGAACTGCGAGCCGTCCCGGAAGTACGTCTCGATCAGCTCGGCGCGGTAGCCGACGGCGATGATGAGATCGGTGAACCCGGACTTCCGGAGCCGATCGATGATCTCCTCGAGGATCGGCCGCTCACCGATCGGGAGCAGGGGCTTGGGGATCGTGTACGTGAGCGGCCGCAGGCGCACGCCGCGACCACCCGCCAGCAGGACCGCCTTCACCGTCAGACCGAGTACTCGTGCGGCCGGTACTCGGCGAGGTGCTCGGAGATCCACTCCGTCGTGCGACGCAGGCCGTCGTCGAGCGAGACCTCCGGCGACCATCCGGCGAGCTCGGCGGCGAGCGTCGCGTCGGCGTGGAGACGCGTCACCTCGCTCTTCCCCGGCCGCAGGCGTCGCGACTCCTCCGTGACTGCGAGGTCGTGCCCCACGATGGTCTGCACCTTCTCGACGACGTCGCCGATGCTGACGTCGGCACCCGAACCCACGTTGACGACCTCGCCGATGGCAGCGTCGGCCGAGCCGACAGCAAGGAAGGCACGGGCGGTGTCCTCGACGAACGTGAAGTCGCGCCGTGTCGAGCGTCCCGAGCCGCACCTGGTCACCGACGAGCGCCTGGCTGATGATCGTGGGGATCACCGCGCGCGCCGACTGGCGCGGTCCAAAGGCGTTGAAGGGCCGCACGATGCGGACGGGCAGACCGAACGAGCGGTGGAAGCTCACGCCCAGTGCGTCGGCGGCGATCTTCGAGGCGCTGTACGGCGACTGCGCCTGGAGGGGGTGCTGCTCGTCCATCGGGACCTTCAGCGCCGACCCATACACCTCGCTCGTTGAGGTGAGGACGATTGACCCGACGGAACCGAGCTCCTTCGCCGCGAGGAGCACGTTCGCGGTGCCCATCACGTTGGTGTCGATCACCTCTTGCGGGTGCTCGTAGGAGTAGGGGATGCCGACGAGCGCCGCGAGGTGGAAGACCGCGTCGGCTCCCTGGAGGACGGATCGCACCGTGTCGGGATCACGGACGTCACCGGCGGTGATCTCCGTCGCGTCGAGGACGTCGTCGGCGAGGAAGTCGAGGCAGCCACGCTCGCCCCGCGACGTGTACCGGAGCATGGCTCGGACGCGGGCGCCCTCGTGGACGAGCGCCTCGACGAGCGCGCTGCCGATGAAGCCGCCCGCACCGGTGACGACGACCGACTGCTCATCGAACCGCACGAGACGACGAGCCTAGAACTTCCCGGTGCGGCCGTAGCGGTAGTAGCCCTGGAACTGCTTCCCGACCTCGTCGGGGAGCGGCACGATCGTCGCCGAGCAGCGCGCGCACCCCACACGATCTCCGCGGTGCGCTCGACGAGCGACGCGATGTGCAGCACGTCCTTCGGGGTGCGGCCGACGGCGAACAGCCCGTGGTTCGCCATGAGGACACAGGCCCGGTCCTCGACGCGCTTGGCGACCTCCTCGGCGAGCTCGTCGGTGCCGGTCGTCTTGTAGTCGGCGCACCTCGACGTCGCCACCGACGAACACGTCGAACTCCTCGATGACGGCCGGGATCGGCTCGCGCACGAGGGCGAACATCGTGGCGTGCTTCGCGTGGCAGTGCATCGTGGCGTGGATCTCGGGGTGCATGCCGGAGCGCCGACGAGGTGCAGCGCCTTCTCGCTGGTCGGGCCGCGCTCGCCCTCGAGCACGTTCCCGTCGAGGTCGCAGACGACGAGGTCGTCGAGCGTCATCTCCAGGTAGTCGAGCGAGGACGGCGTGAGCACCGCGTTGCCGTCGGGGAGGCGTGCGCCGAGGTTGCCCGCGGTGCCTTCGACGAGGCCGCGAGCGCAGCATCTCCTGCGCGGTCCAGAGCACCTGCTCCTTGGTCTCCTGCGCGGTGAGCGTGGGCTCGGCCATCGAGGACCTCCGGGTTCACGAGGTTGTCGGGTCGTCCGCCCGCGAGGAGCGTACACGAGCCCGTCGGCGATGAGGCGGGAGTGGTTCGCCTCGGTGTCGTAGGTCGCCCCGCCGATGTGCGGGGTGAGGACGACGTTCTTCATGCCGATGAGCGGGTGGTCGGTCGGCGAGGTGCTCGCCGACGAAGTGGTCGAGGCCGGCGCCGGCGAGCTTGCCCGACTGCAGCGCGGCGACGAGCGCGTCGGTGTCGTGGAGCTGCGCCCGCGCGGAGTTCACGAAGATCGCGCCGTCCTTCATCCGGGCGAACTGGTCGGCACCGATCAGGTGCTCGGTCTCCGGGCGTGACCGCGGCGTGCAGCGAGACGACGTCGGACTCGGCGAGCAGGTCGTCGAGCGAGTGCGTCGCGTCGTCGGCGTACGGGTCGTACGCGATGACCTTCATGCCGAGCCCCTCGAGCCGCCACTTCACCGCGCGCCCGACCGCGCCGAGCCCGACGAGCCCCGCGGTGCGACCCGCGAGCTGCCACGCGCGGTACCGCTGGTAGGGGATCGTGCCGTCGCGGTACACCTCGCCCGCGCGCACGTCCTCGTCGGCGGGCACGACGCCGCGGTTCGTCGCGAACAGCAGCGCGACCGTGATCTCCGCGACCGCGTCGGCGTTGCGCCCGGGCGCGCGCAGGACCGGGATGCCCTTGGCGGTCGCCTTGGCGATGTCGATGTTGTTCGGGTCGCCGCGACACGAGCCGATCGCGAGGAGCGGCAGGTCGTAGACGGGGTCGGTCACGAAGTCGGACTCGACGATGAGGAGGTCGGCCTCGACCTCCTGGATCATCGCCGCGAGCTTCTCGCCGTCGAGCAGGCGGAGCGGCGTGTGGTCGATCCACGGATCGAGGACGACGTCGGCGATGCCCTGCGAGCGTGTCGAGGCCCTCGCCGCGGAACGGCGCGGTCACCAGTGCGCGATGTGAGGTCATGGGCCGGTGATCATGCCTGCTCGGCGAGGTCCGGCTCCACGAGATCCGGGCGGTACTCGGGGTGCGCGGTGAGCCACTCGGACGGCGCGCCGCATGCTGTCCTCGTTCTGCTTGTTGATGAACCCGTAGATGCGACCCTCGAACCACTTGTAGGGCGCCTTCGTGAGGTTGTACCGCTCCTCGAACGAGAAGCGGGTCTTGTTGGGTGCGAGCGGCTCGAGGCGCACGGCGCCGGTCTGGTCGTCGCCCGGCGTCCGCGAGATCATCGTGTACGTGTAGCCCCGCTCGGGCGTGACGTCGTGCGACGAGCTCGAGCGCCGAGCCCTCGCGGCCGAACGGCATCTTGTAGATCACACGGCGGAGCCGTCCGTTGTGGTCGGCGTCGCCGGGCCACAGGACGTCGACGCGCTTCACCATCGGCGCGTAGTCGGTCCACCGGTCGTAGTCCTGGAACAGCGCCCAGATGCGCGCCGCCGAGTGCGGCATCTCCATCTCGTAGCGGTGCTCTTGCAACGTCTCCCCCGGAGGCCGGGTACGCGGAACCTGACTATGGTGTCAGGTTCGACGCCCCAGGTGACCCGGGGCAGTCGCCGATCACGTCTGGGGGACGCGTTCGCGATGCCGATCCACTACGAGCAGGACTCCGAGCACGTCGTCCTCATCACGATCGACCGGCCCGAGGCACGCAACGCGGCCGACATGGACCACTTCAAGGCGCTGCGCGAGGCATGGGAGCGCTTCGGCGCCGACGACGAAGGCGTGGGTCGCGATCATCACCGGCGTCGACAAGGGGTTCTTCGCCGGTGCCGACCTGAAGACGTACATCCCCGAGATCACGAAGTTCCAGCAGCGCATCGCCGGACGAAGGGCTCGAGGAGATCGACGGCTACCGCCTCGACGACGGCACGAAGGCCGTCCTGCGCAACGTGCCGCTCTACAAGCCGATCGTCGCCGCGGTGAACGGCTTCTGCACCGCCGGCGGGATGGAGATGCTCGGCGGCTGCGACATCCGCGTCGCGTGTCCCGGAGGCGAAGTTCGCGGTCATGGAGCCCAAGCGCGGGCTCTTCGCCGGCGGCGGCACGACGGTGCGCCTGCCGCGCCAGATCCCGTGGCCGCTGGCGATGGAGTTCCTGCTCTGCGCCGACCTCATCCCCGCGGAGCGCGCGTACGAGATGGGGCTGCTGAACGCGGTCGTGCCCGCGCGAGCAGCTGCTCGACACGGCACGCGAGTTCGCCGCCCGGATGATCGCCAACGCGCCGCTCGCGGTGCAGGCGACGAAGGAGAGCGCGCTGCAGGGCCTGTACCACGACGAGCACGAGATCAAGCGCATCCGCAAGGCGGTGCGCGCACTGCACGAGGTCGTCGCGGCGCGTCGACAGCGACGACCCGACGAGCGCGAAGACGGCGATCGACGCGGCGGCCGGCGTGCTCGAGGAGCTCGGCAAGGACCTCAAGACGGCGTTCGAGGTCGAGAGCCGCATCTCGAGCACCATCTTCCAGACCGAGGACGCCAAGGAGGGCCCGAAGGCGTTCGCCGAGAAGCGTCCGCCCAACTGGCAGGCGAAGTGACGGTCGATCCCCGGACGCCGTGCCTCATCGGCGTCGGCCGGCAGACGTGGCATCCCGAGGAGGTCGGGGAGCAGGGCGCGCCGGAGCCGCTCGAGATGTGGGAGCAGGTCGCGCGCGCCGCAGCCGGTGACAGCGGCGTGGGCAACAAGGCGCTCGAAGACCTCGATGCGCTCGACATCGTGTTCTGCCAGACCTGGCAGTACGACGACCCGCCGAAGCGGCTCGCCGACCGGATCGGCGCATCGCCGAAGCGCGGCTTCTACTCCGGCATCGGCGGCACGACGCCGCAGGTGCTCGTCCAGGACGCGGCCGCGCGCATCCTCGCCGGCGAGAGCGATCTCGCGATGGTGCTCGGCGCAGAGGCGCTCGCGACGCAGCGCGCCTACAAGAAGCGCGGCGAGCGCGCGACGTACTCGTTCAAGCCCGAGGAGAAGCGCCCGTACCCGTGGGAGGCGCCGTTCCACCCGGCGGAGCTCTCCCACGAGCTGATGCAGGCATGGCTCACGTTCGCGGTGTTCGACAACGCGCGTCGCGCGCACTACGGGATCCCGCTGCCCGAGTACCGAGTGCGGCTCGGCCGAGCTCCTCGCACCGATGACGAAGATCGCGGCCGAGAACCCCGACGCCTGGTTCCGCATCGAGCGCAACGCCGACACCGTCATCGAGCCCCGCCCCGACAACCGGATGGTCGGCTACCCGTACACGAAGTACATGATCTCGATCATGGACGTCGACATGGGGGCGGCCGTCCTGCTCGCGAGCCACGAGCGCGCGGACGCACTGGGCGTCCCCGAGGAGCGTCGCGTCTACCTCCGCGGGTGGTGCTACGCGACCGACCCGACGTACGTCGGTGAGCACACGGACATGTGGCGCTCGCCGGCGATGGAGGCGGCGAGCGACGGAGGCGATGCGCGGCGCGGGCATCGGTGCCGACGACGTCGCGCACCTCGACCTGTACAGCTGCTTCGGCAGCTCGGTGAACTTCGCCAAGGACGCGCTCGGCATCGCCGACGACGACGCGCGGCCGCTGACCGTCACCGGCGGGCTCCCGTACCACGGTGGCGCCGGCAGCAACTACATGACGCACTCGATCGCGACGATGGCCGACGTGCTGCGCGCCGACCCGGGCTCCTACGGGCTCGTGAGCGGCGTCGGGATGCACATGACGAAGCACGTGTACGGGCTGTACAGCACCGAGCCGGGCCCGGTGGCGCCGCCGGCGCAGGCCGAGGTGCAGGCGAAGCTCGACGCCGACGGTGCCGTCGCGCTGGTCGACCGCCACGACGGCGAGGCGACCGTGGCCGCGTACTCGGTCGTGCACGGCCGGGACGGCGACCCCGAGTGGGCAGTGCTGGTGTGCGATGTGCCCGGCGGACGTGCGTACGCCCGCCTGACCGACGATCATGCGTTGTTCGAAGCCGAGGCGTCGGAGCTGGTCGGTGCGACCGTCCGCCTGACGCCCCACGAGATCGACCTGCCGACCGGCGAGCAGGGCGTCCGCCACGACGCCGTGGTCGTCGCAGCCTGACGACACCCCAGACCAGGAGACGACCAGATGGCGTGGGACTTCTCGACCGAGCCCGAGTTCCAGGAGCAGCTCGACTGGATCGACGAGTTCGTCCGTGAGGAGTGCGAGCCGCTCGACCTCGCGTTCAGCTCGCACATCGTCTACGACCGGTCGCACCCCGTGCACAAGAAGGTCATCCGTCCGCTCCAGCAGCAGGTGAAGGACCGCGGGCTGTGGGCGTGCCACCTCGGCCCGGATCTCGGCGGCCTCGGGTACGGCCAGCTGAAGCTCGCGCTCATGAACGAGATCATCGGACGGTCGAACTTCGCGCCGATGGTGTTCGGCTGCCAGGCGCCCGACTCGGGCAACGCGGAGATCATCGCCCACTACGGCACCGACGCGCAGAAGGAGCGGTACCTCCAGCCGCTGCTCAACGGCGACATCGTCTCCTGCTACTCGATGACCGAGCCGCAGGCGGGGTCCGATCCGCAGGAGTTCAAGTGCCGCGCGTGGCGCGACGGCGACGAGTACGTGATCGACGGCGAGAAGTGGTTCTCGTCGAACCTGCGCTACGCCACGTTCGCGATCGTGATGGCGGTCACCGATCCCGACGTGCCGGTGTACCAGGGCACGTCGATGTTCCTCGTGCCCACCGACACGCCGGGCATCGAGATCATCCGCAACGTCGGGCTCGGCGGCGAGCCGCCGGGCGAGGGCTCGCACGCGTACGTCCGCTACAACAACGTGCGCGTCCCGGCCGACAACCTGCTCGGCGGCGAGGGGCAGGCGTTCGTCATCGCGCAGACGCGCCTCGGCGGTGGCCGGATCCACCACGCGATGCGCACCATCGCGTCGTGCAAGAAGGCGTTCGACATGATGTGCGAGCGCGTGCTGTCAGCCGGCACACGCAGGGTGAGGTGCTGGCGAAGAAGCAGATGGTGCAGGAGAAGGTCGCCGACTCCTACATCCAGCTCGAGTCGTTCCGGCTGCTCGTCCTGCACGCGGCGTGGAAGATCGACCAGGTCGGCGGCACGAAGGCCCGCACCGAGATCGCGGTGGTGAAGGTGCTGACGCCGAAGGTGCTGCACGACGTCGTGTACACCGCGCTGCACCTGCACGGCTCGCTCGGCACGTCGAACGAGATGCCGCTCATCGGCATGTGGACGATGGCGCCGGTCATGGGCATCGCCGACGGTCCGACCGAGGTGCACAAGGTGACGATCGCCCGGTCGGTGCTCAAGGAGCACTCGCCGTCCGAGGGCCTGTTCCCGAGCGCGCACCTGCCGCCGCGTCAGGAGGCGGCCCGCAAGAAGTTCGCCGAACCTGCTCGAGCACGAGGTGGCACAGCATGATGAGTCCCGAGACGCAGCCCTGGGAAGACATCGACGAGGCCGCGCGCACCGAGGGCCTCGTCGACGCCGACGCCGCTCGCGCGCTGGATGGACGAGCGCGACCTGCCGGGCACGGGCGAGCCGGTCGAGACGACGTTCATCAGCGGCGGCTCGTCGAACGAGATCTTCGAGATCCGCCGCGGTGACGCCGTGATGGCGCTGCGGCGCCCGCCGCGCAAGGTGCCCGAAGGGCGCAACGAGACGATGATGCGCGAGTTCCGCGTGCTCGAGGCGCTCAACGGCACCGACGTGCCGCACCGCCGAGGCGATCGCCGGCTGCGACGACCCGTCGGTGATCGGCGGGTGCTTCTACCTCATGGGGCTCGTCGACGGCTGGTCGCCGATGGGCATGGGCGACATGTGGCCGGCGCCGTTCGACGCCGACCTCGACTGCGCGGAAGGGCCTCGGCTTCCAGCTCGTCGACGGCATCGCGCAGTCTGGCGCGCGTCGACTGGCGCGCGAAGGGACTCGAGGGCTTCGGGAAGCCCGACGGCTTCATCGAGCGGCAGGTCGACCGCTGGGTCGTCGCACTACGAGAAGATGAAGGTCCGCGAGCTGCCAGGGCGTCGACGTCGTCGCACAGTGGCTGCGTGACGAACAAGCCGAGCGTCTACGAGCCCGGCATCATCCACGGCGACTACCAGTTCGCGAACGTGATGTTCGCGCCACGGCGCGCCGGCGAAGCTGGCCGCGATCGTCGACTGGGAGATGGCGACCGTCGGCGACCCGCTGCTCGACCTCGGCTGGGTCATCCAGGGCTGGCCGAAGGACGACGAGGACCCGTCCGACGCGGGGTACGTCCCGATGGAGGGGATGCCGAAGCGCGTCGAGCTCCTCGACTACTACACCGAGGTCAGCGGCCGACCGACCGACGAGATCGTGTACTACGAGATCCTCGCCGCCTTCAAGCTCGCCATCGTGCTCGAGGGTCAGTACTCGCGCCTGAAGAGCGGGCAGCTCGACAACCCGAAGATCGAGGCGTTCGGGGCGATCGTGCCCGACATGCTGGCGAAGGCCGTCGACCTCTCCCGCACCGCCAAGCTCTGACCCGGCTGCGACCCGCTCCGGGCGGGCCCGCCGCCTAGCGTGTTCGGGTCATGACGGCGTCCACGGCGGCCCCCGCCGCGAGCCCGACGCCGCGCCGCCGCCCCCGCGGAGGATCGGCCTCGACGCCGTCCTCGTCGGCCTGGTCGTCGTGGCCGGCATCGTCCTGCGCTTCGTCGCGTCGTCCGACCTGTGGTTCGACGAGGCGCTGTCGGTCAACATCGCCAAGCTCCCGCTCTCGGAGCTCGGCGACGCGCTCCGCCAGGACGGAGCGCCGCCCCTCTACTACACGCTGCTGCACTTCTGGATCGAGGTCTTCGGCTCCGGTGACGTCGCGGTGCGAGCGTTCTCGGGGCTGATCTCGGTCGCGTCGCTCCCGCTCGCCTACCTCGCCGGGAAGCGCGTCGGCGGACGCGCGGTGGCGTGGTGGACGGTGATGATCCTCGCCGTGTCGCCGTACGCGATCCGGTACGCGACGGAGTCGCGCATGTACACGCTCGTGATGTTCCTCATCCTGTGGGGCTACCTCGCGCTGCGCCGCGCGCTCGAGAAGCCGACGATCGGACGGCTGGCGGTCGTCGCGGTCGTCACCGCGCTGCTCGCCTACACGCAGTACTGGTGCTTCTACGTCTTCGCCATCGTCGGCATCGGACTGCTCTTCGCGTGGTGGCGGGGGAGCGCGGAGGCCAAGCGCGCCGCGCCGCGGATCATCGCCGCGATGGTCGTCGGTGGTCTGACGCTGATCCCGTGGCTGTCGACGCTGACGTACCAGCTGTCGCACACCGGGACACCGTGGGGCGATCCCGTGGTGCCGTGGTTCGCGTTCGCGCAGGGCCTGGTCGGCTTCGCCGGGCGGCGACGAGAACGCCGAAGCGTTCGTCCTCCTCCTGCCGGTCGTGCTTCTGCCGCTCCTCGCGCTGTTCGCGGCACCGATCGACAGGCGACGCATCGAGCTCGATCTGCACACGCGCCCGGCCGTCCGCTGGGAGCTCGTCGGTGCATGTGCGATCCTGCTCTTCGGAGCTGGCGTCTCGTACGTCGCGGGCAGCGCCTTCGAGGAACGCTACGCGTCGGTCATGTACCCGCTCTTCCTGCTCGCGATCGCGTACGGCTTGACCGCGTTCGCAGACAGGAAGGTCCGCACTGTCATCCTCGCCGTCACTGTGCTGCTGAGCTTCGCGAGCGCGTCGCGGAACATCACCGAAGACCGGACGCAGGCGTCGCAGGTCGCCGACATCATCAAGGCCCAGGCCGAGCCCGACGACCTCGTCGTGTACTGCCCCGATCAGATCGGCCCCGACGTCAGCCGGCTGCTCGAGGGAGAGCCGCTGCGCCAGACGACGTTCCCGGACGGCGACCGGCCCGAGCGCGTCAACTGGGTCGACTACCAGGACCGCATCGCCGCGCAGGATCCGCGCCGAGTTCGCGGCGCGGATGCTCGAGCGCGCCGGTGACCACACGATCTGGTACGTGAGCTCGGGCGGGTACCACAACGTGGAGGGCGTCTGCGAGCTCATGGCGACCGCGTTCAGCAACGCACGCACGCCGGAGACGCCGGTGCTGCCCGACGACGAGTTCTTCGAGCTGATGGGTCTCACGGTCTTCAAGGCATGACCGCGCCAGCGCGTCCGTCGCGTCGACCTGCTGATCCTGGGCGCGCTGACGTACATCCCGTTCCTCCTGTCGTCGCCGGGCAAGGTCAGCGGCGACACGAAGCAGTACCTCTACCTCGACCCGGGGAAGCTCCTGTCGCGGGCCGTGTACCTGTGGGACACGCACGTCGGCATGGGCACCGTGCCGCACCAGAACGTCGGCTACGTCTTCCCGCTCGGTCCGTACTACTGGGTCATGGACCAGCTGGGCGTGCCCGACTGGGTCGCGCAACGTCTGTTCCTCGGCTCGATCTCGTTCGCCGCCGCGGCCGGTGCGCTCTGGCTGTTCACGATGCTCGGCACGAAGCGCACGGGCGCGCTGGTCGGGGCGATCGTGTACGTGCTCACGCCGTACCAGCTCGCGTTCACGGCGCGGATCTCGGTGCTGCTGCTGCCGTGGGCCGGTCTGCCGTGGCTGATCGGGCTCACGATCCGCGCGGCACGCCGGGGCGGGTGGCGTGATCCCGCGCTGTTCGCGCTGGTCATCCTGCTGATCGGCAGCACCAACGCGTCGTCACTCCTGTTCGTCGGCATCGCGCCCGTGCTCTGGCTCGTGGTGACCGCCGCGCAGCGCGAGCTGGCGTGGAAGCGGGCGCTGGCCGTTGCCGCGCGGATCGGCGCGTTGAGCATCGCGGTGTCGTTGTGGTGGATCGCGGGGTTGCGCACGCAGGCGACCTACGGGATCCCGGTCCTCGACGTCACCGAGACGCTGAAGCAGGTGGCCGAGGCTTCTCGCCCGGCCGACATCCTGCGGGGGTTCGGCAACTGGTTCCTGTCCGGGGGCGACCGGGTCGGGAGCTGGCTCGACCAGGCCCCGGACTACGCCGATTCGCGGGTGCTCGCAGCGGCGACGCTGTTCGTGCCGCTCGCCGGTCTCGCGGCGGCCGCGTTCGTGCGGTGGAAGCACCGAGTGTTCCTGGGTTCGCTCGTGGTCGTGGGGACGATCGTCGGCGTCGGCGCATGGCCGTACGACGACCCGTCACCCATCGGCTCGCTGTTCAAGTCGTTCGCGGGGAGGTCCGCCGCCGGTGCCGCGCTGCGGAACACACCCCGGGTCGGGCCCGTGATCGTGATCGGGTTCGCCGGTTTGATCGCCGCGGGGATCGCCGCGCTCTCGCGCCGGCGCGCACTGCAGCTCGGCGCTGCCGCCGGGGTGGTCGTCATGGTGGCGCTCGCGTTCCTGCCCGTCTGGCGGCACGGGTACCTGTCGGAGCGCATCCTGCGCGACGAGGAGGTCCCCCAGTACTGGGAGGACGCTGCGAAGGCGCTCGACCGCGACGACGACGGGACGCGTGTGCTCGAGGTCCCGGGATCGCTGTTCGCCGCGTACCGGTGGGGGAACACGGTCGACCCGATCACGCCCGGGCTCACCGACCGACCGTGGGTCGGGCGCGAGCTCCTGCCGTTCGGCACCCGTGGCTCCGTCAACTTGCTGGCCGCGCTCGACCGGCGGATGCAGCACGGCACGTTCGAGCCCGACTCGCTGGCGCCGGTGCTGCGCCTGATGGGCGTCGGCACCGTGCTGGCGCGCAGCGACCTCGAGTACGAGCGCTACGACAGCCCGCGGCCGCGGGACGTCTGGAAGTGGCTGACCGACCCGATCGCACCGGGCCTTGAGGAGCCCGAGGCGTTCGGGTCTCGCGCTCCGAACATCGCGTCGATCGTCCTGCCGCTGCGGGACGAGTACGAGCTGCGCAGCGAGGGTGAGCCGTGGCCGCCGAAGGTCGCGTTGTTCGAGGTGGCCGACGCGCGCCGGATCGTGTCGACCGCGTCACCGGAGGCCCCGCTCGTGCTCGAGGGCGACGGCGAGGGCGTCGTGGACGCGGCCGCGGCGGGCTTCGTCGGCGGGGACGGCGTCCTCCTCTACGGCGCCTCGCTCGACGACGCGGAGCTGCAACGCGCGCTCGACGCCGACGGATCGCTCGTCGTCTCGGACACGAACCGACGCCGGGCCAAGCGCTGGAACACGCTGCGCGACGACGTCGGGTACACAGAGCGCGCCGGGCAGGAGGCGATCGACGAGGACGTCGACGACTTCCGGTACGAGATCGTCGAGTCGCAGACTGACGGCGACCGCACCGTGGTCGAGCAGCGCGGTGGCTCGGTGAGCGCCACGGCGTACGGCGACAAGGACAAGTACGTGCCGTCGGAGCGTCCCGCGCTTGCGTTCGACAACGACCGGCGCACGGCATGGCGCACTGCCGGGGGGCGTGATCTCCACGGTGACCGACTGGTGCTCGAGCTCGACGAGCGGGTCCGCACCGACGGGATCACGTTCGTGCAGCCGATCGACGCGAAACGGCTGATCACGGAGGTCAGAGTGCGCCTCGACGACGGCGAGCCGATCGACGTCGCGCTCGACGCCTCGTCGCGCACGCCCGAGGGCCAGCGAATCGACGTGCCGTCGCAGCGCGTCCGTACGGTGACGATCGAGCCGCTCGCGACCGACGCCGGTCCGCAGTCGAGCGTGGGGTTCGCCGACGTGCGCCTGTCGGGCGACCGCCCCGGCGAGGCGCTGCTCGACGAGGTCGTGCGGGTGCCGACGCGCCTGCTGCGGCGGGCGGGGGAATCGGCCGCGGATCGTCGGCTGGCGTTCATGTTCTCGCGGGAGCGCTACGACCCTGCTGAGCGCGGTGGCTTCGACGAGGAGCTCGCCATGGCGCGGCGGTTCGTGCTGCCGGACGGTGCAGTCAGCGGCGGAACGGCGCGTCAGTTCGAAGTGTCAGGGAACGCGCGGATCGCGACGAACGCGCCCGATGAAGTGATCGACGACGTGCTCGGCACGACGGCAACGGGCGCGGTGTTCCGGTCTTCGGGTCACCGCGCCGGTGATGCCGGAGCGCGAGCGTCCCGCGCGTTCGACGGCGACCTGCAGACGGCGTGGGACTCGCCGTTTGCCGTCGACAGCGGTGAGTGGATCGAGGCGGAGCTCGACGGGCCGACGACGGTGTCGGGCGGGACGATCGCCGTCGTCGCCGACGGGCGGCACTCGGTGCCGATGCGAGTGCGCGTCGAGGCCGAAGGGCAACCGGTCGCGACGGTCGACCTCGGCGCGATCCCGGACGCCATCGAGGAGGGCGCGACGCATGAGGTTCCGTTCGCGTTCGACCCGGTGACCGCGACGCGCCTGCGGTTCGTCGTCGAGAGCGCGCGCGTCGTGCCGCAGCTCGACGACCGGACCCTGACTCCCGTTGCGATGCCGGTCGGCATGGCCGAGCTGCGTCTGGCGGGCATGCCGCAGGCGCCGGTGACCGCGCCGCTGCCGGAGGTGTGCCGCGACGACCTCGTGCGCGTCGACGGGGTGCCATTGCCGCTCCGGATGACGTCCGAGTCGGGGCTCGTCGCGTGCGACGGCCCGGTGGCGCTGGGTGCGGGATCGCACGTGGTGAAGGCCCGGCCCGGGAATGACACGGGCATCGACGTCGACCGTCTGGTGCTCACGTCGGACGCCGAGGGCGCGGCGGTGCCGGTGGCGGCGTTCTCTGACGCGGGCGGCGCGCCGGGCGCGACCGTGCGCGTCGTCGACGAGGGCGCGACGACGTACGACCTGAAGGTGAAGAGCGACGGCGCGCCGTTCTGGCTCGTCCTCGGCCAGAGCCTGAGCCCGGGCTGGAAGGCGACGATGAGTGGGGAGTCGCTCGGCGAGCCGCGGCTCGTGAACGGCTACGCCAACGGCTGGCTCGTCGACCCGGGGAAGCCGGGGACGTACTCGATCGCGTTGCGATGGACGCCGCAGAACGTGGTGTGGGTGGCGTTCGCGCTGTCGGTGCTCGGGATCATCGTGTGCCTCGGCGTCGTGTTCGTGACGCGGCGGCGGGAGATCCCGGTGGTCGCGGACGACCCGGAGCTCGTGTCGCCGATGGCGTACGACGGCGTGGCGCTCAGCTGGCGCGCGACGTTGGTGACCGCGGCGATCGCGGGGGTCGCGTCGGCGTTGGCGTCGCGCTGGTGGATCGGCGTGCTCGTCGCGGCGGGCACGGTGGTCGCGGCGCGCGTGCGCGGTGCGCGTCTGCTGCTGACGGCGGGCGCCCCGCTGGCCCTCGTCCTGGCCAAGGCCGCCGACGCGCCCGACCTCGGCTGGCTCGCCGCCCTCCTCTTCGCCGCCGACCTCCTCATTGGTTGCGTAGGTCACCTTCGTGAGAATGGTCGAGCAACGCATGTGCGGACTGAAGCGCCGCGAGGATCTTCGCCCTGACCACTTCGGGTCGCCGCCGCAGGTCGTGGGCAGTGAACTGCAGCATGCGCCAGTTGACCGCGGCGAGCCCGTTCTCTCGTTCCATGTCCCGCAGCCGAGCTTCGAGAGCGAAGTGGTGCTGCACGCTCTGCAGCTCGATGGCCAGCCGCGCTGCCGGGTAGGCGAAGTCGACTCGGGCGACGAACTGGCCGAAGGCATCGCGGACGACCCACTGCCGGGACGGGCGCGGGAGGTTGTACTGCTCCACGAGCTCGTCGAAGGCGGTCTCGAGCGCGCTCTCCGGTACGACGCCGTCGACTCGTCGAGCAAGGGCACGACGCAGCGTTCCGCTCCCGCGCCGACGCGAACCCCAGCGCTCGAGCTCGATCTGCAGCCGCGGAACAGAGGTCAGCCGACGCCTGACGGCGTCATCGAGAGCACGGATCAGCTCTCGTTCCTCGACGACCGCACCGAGATCGAGGATGGTTCGCGTCGCGTTCGTGAGCGGCACGTTCTCGATGTTGGTGATGTCTCTCTCATCGAGGCGGACGCTCTCGTGCCAAACAACGTCGCCCTTCCAGCGCCGTCGGTGGCGGACGGCTGTCACTTCGATGACCCCTGCCGGAAAGTCCGTGAGCTTCCAGAGGGCGGCGGCTGAACGGTGAGAAGCGACGGCCGGACCCGCCAAGCAGGCAGCGAGGAGCCGCTGATTCCACGAACCGGGTGTCTCGGCCGCCCGGTACACCCCATAGTCGACGGCCACCCAGGCTCGACGCTGGACCCGTCCATCGATCTCACCGTCGGTGAAACCGGCGTCGAGCGCTTGACGGCGCGTGAACACGCCGTGCTGGTTGGTCGCAAGTCGACCGAGGCTTGCGGCAGAGTGAACGGCTGGCACGCTTGCTCCGGAAACGAAATGCGCTTCGCAGTGACACCGTGCTCGACATGCGTAGGTCGACCCTCGTCACGAAGGTGACCTACGCAACCAAGATGAGTTAGCGCGGGAGGCCGAGGATCCTCTGGGCGATGATGTTCTTGTTCACCTGGGTGGTGCCGCCGGCGATGGTGTGCGAGCGCACACCGACTCGGTCCTGACCCCAGCGGCCGCCGTCGGCGTCGGCGCCCAGCACCGCCGCGGCGACCTCGGCGATGTGCTGCTCGGTCTCGCTCCACACGAGCTTCGCGATGCTCGACTCCGGTCCCAGCGGGCGCCCGTGCAGCTCGCCCGAGATCGCGCGGTCCGCCACGAGCTTGAGCAGCTCGGCCTCCAGGTAGACGCGCGCCAGCTGCTGACGCAGCACCGGGTCGTCCGCCGCGACACGCCCGTCGCCCAGCGACGCCGACCGCGCCTCGTCGAACAGTCGTGCGACCTTCCGCCGCGTCCCGAGGTGAAGCTTCGCGACGCCGCCGCGCTCGTGCGACAACGTGGTCATCGCGACGCGCCACCCCTCGTTGACCGGCCCGAGCATCGAGTCGGCGGGCACGCGCACGTCGTCGAAGAACATCTCGTTGAACTCGTGCGTCCCCGCGATCGTCGTCAGCGGCCGGACCGTGATCCCCGGCAGCGTCATGTCGACGAGCAGGCACGAGATCCCCTGGTGCTTCGGGGCGTCGGGATCCGTCCGCACCAGCAGCTCGCACCACGACGCGAGGTGCCCGAACGTCGTCCAGATCTTCTGCCCGGTCACGACCCAGGTGTCGCCGTCGAGCACCGCCCGGCAGCGCAGTGATGCGAGGTCGGACCCCGCGTCCGGCTCGGAGAACCCCTGGCACCAGATGTCGTCGCCCCGGAGCATCGGCGGCAACAACGTCCGCTTCTGCTCCTCGGAGCCGTACGTCATGATCGCCGGCGCCACGTTCGGGATCCCGAGGACGTTGATCGGCCCCGGCGCCTGGACGCGGTCCATCTCCTCGGCCCACACGACCTGGTCGAGGACGCCCGCGCCGCGCCCGCCGTACTCCTCGGGCCACGCGATCGCGGCGTACCGGGCGTCGGCGAGCGCGCGGTTCCACGTGCGCCAGCGCTCCAGCTCGGGCGACCCGGCCTCGACGCTCATCTCCGTGCCCCGCCCGCGCAGGTCGTCGGGCAGGTTGGCATCGAGCCACGATCGGAACTCTGCGCGGAACGCCTCGGCCTCCGGGGGGTAGGTGAAGTCCACTACCCGTCTTCTAGCCCGCCTGCGGCGAGCTGCGCCTCGACCTCGCGCTGCTTCGCCACGTTCTCTGCGTGCAGCTCGTCGGTCGTGCGCACCTGCCCGTCGACCTTCAGCTCACCCACGACGTGCACCTCCGCCAACGTGCGCTGCAGCTCGTCGGGCCCCTCGGCCGTCGGCACGAACCAGCCGGTCGGGCACATCGTGAGCACCTCGACGAACGAGAAGCCCGTGCCCGCCGCCTGCGTCTCGAACGCGCGCCGGAACATCCGCTTCGTGCGCGCGACGCCGCCCGCGTTGTGGACGGATCCCCGCGCGACGTACGCCGCGCCCTCGAGGCGCGAGATCAGGTCGCCGATCAGGATCGGGTACCCGTGCTCCCGCGCGTCCCGACCGTCCAGCGTGTTCTTCGTGCGCTGCCCGATCACGCTCGTCGCGGTCATGTGGCCGCCGGTCTCGCCGAACACACCGTTGTTCAGGAGGATGCAGGTGACGCGCTCGCCGCGCGCGGCGGTGTGCAGCACCTCCTGCAGCCCCTCGTTCACCATGTCACCGTCGCCCTGCAACGTGAACACGAGCGCGTCCGGCACCATGCGCTTGACGCCGGTCGCGACCGACGGCGCGCGCCCGTGCAGCGCCTGCACGAGGTCGACGTCGATCGTGCCGCTGAACATCGTGTAGCAGCCGATCCCGGCGACCGCGATCGCCTGCGACGCGAGGCCGAGCTCGCTGATCGCATCGAGGAAGACGCGCACGGCCAGCGGCTCGCCGCACCCCGGGCACAGCGAGTGCTCCTCGGTCAGCAGCAGCTCGGGCTTGTGCGCCTCGACGAGGCGGGAAGCCTCGGCCGGGGGAGCGGACGTGTCGAGCACGGGCCCGATCGATCCACCGCGGGACGGGTGATCGCTCATGGCGCGGCCTCCTCCTGGTGCGCGGCTAACGCGTACGTGAACTCGTCGTACCCCGGCACAACCGGCTGGTCGCGCCCCTCGTGCAAGGCGAGGATCCGCGCCGCCACCTCCTCGACGTCGAGCAGACGCCCGACACCGAAGCCCGAGTGGTCGGACGACACGCCGCCGAGGAACGTGATGGGCGCGAGGCCCGCAGCGCCGATGCGCACGTCGTCGACGAGCTGTCCCGACGAGATCTCGAACGATCCGATGGCACGGGCCGACTCGGCCGCGGCTCGCACCGTCGCGTACGGGAACGGCCACAGCGTGATGGGGCGGACGTATCCGATCCGGTGCCCGTCGGCGCGCAGCAGCCCGATCGCGTACTTCACGAAGCGCGCCGGGGAGCCGAACGCGACGATCACCGTCTCCGCGTCGTCGAGGTAGCCGGTCTCGACGCGCACCTCGCGTTCGAGCAGCGGCATCTTCGTGGCGATGTACTGCGCCTTGCCCTCCTGCCCGAACTCGCGTTGCCCGAGCTTGCCGAGCCCGAGCGGCGTCACCGCGCCCGACACGCCCGACCCGGTGCGCGTCCCGTCGACCGCCCACTCCTTCGGCGGCAGCTCCGGGAGCGCGAGCGGCTCGATCGCGACCGACTCCTGGGTGTGCGCGAGCAGGTAGTCGCCGTACACGAGGACGGGGTTGCGCCACTTGTCGGCGAGGTGGAACGCGAGCTGCACGAGCTCGACGCCCTCGCGCACGTCCTGGGGGGCAACCACGAGGTTGCGGTAGTCGCCGTGGCCACCGCCGCGGGTGGCCTGGAAGTAGTCGCCCTGGCTCCGGGCCATGTTGAACACGACGAGCGGCACCTCGGCGAGCGTCGCCTCCGCCAGCGACTCCTGCATCAGCGAGAGGCCCTGGCCGGTCGAGCCCGTCGCCGCGCGGGCGCCGGTCGCGGCCGCGCCCCACGCCATACCGATGGCCTCGAGCTCGGACTCGGCGTTGATGCACGAACCACCTTCGGGCATGAGCTCGGCGAAGTGCTCGAGGATCTCGGTGAACGGCGTCATCGGATAGCCGGCGAAGAACCGGCAGCCGGAGAGCAGCGACGCCCGCACGAGCGCCTCCGACCCCTCCATCAGCACGCGCTCGCTCATGCGTCACCTTCCGAAACGGTGTGCTCGACGGGCGTCTCGTACCGGAACACCTCGAACACGAAGTCGGGGCAGACGAGCAGACACGCGGCACAGCCCGTGCAGCCGGCGTGCAGCTCCGGGTAGCGGAACCCGAGCCGGTTGACCTCGGTCGACATCGTCAGCACGTCGGGCGGGCACGCGGGGATGCACAGCTCGCAGCCCTTGCACCGGTCCGTCGCGATCGTCACGGTGCCCCGGGAGCGCACGGTCTCGCTCATCGTGCCATCGCCGCGTCGGCGGACGCCCACGCCGGGGACGTCTCGCGGGGGAGCAGCTCCCACCCGGCGCGCAGCGCGCGCTCGTTGGCGTCGGCGTGCTGCACGCGGTACGACGGGATCGACGCGCGCATCGCCGCGACGAGGGAGTCGATGCCGACGAGACCGGTGACGCCGGCGTACGCGCCGACCATCACCATGCCGCCGCCGAGCCGGTTGCCGAGGTCGGCCGGCGATCTCCGTGGCGGCCACCCGGTGGACGGTCACGTCGCCCTCGATCGGTGTCGGTGAACGTCTCGTCGTTCACGAACACGATCGCGCCCGGCCGCAGGCGCGGGACGAGTGGTGCCCAGTGCTCGTCGTGCATCGCGATCGCCGACCACGCCCGCGACACGACGGGGGGACTGGTGATCGGTTCGTCGCCGATAACCACGGTGCTGTCGGTCGGCCCGCCGCGCATCATCCCGCCGTAGACGCCGAAGAACATCACGTCACGACCCTCGAGCGTCGCTGCACGCGCGACCACCTGTGCCGCGAGCTGGACGCCCTGGCCGCCGATGCCCGTGATGAGCAGCTCCCGCTCCGTCATCGCCGCACCACCTTCAGCGCCGCGTCGACGACGCGCGCTACGTCGGCATCCGTCGGGGCTTCGCGCCGCACGAGCGCGTCCTGCATCGCGCCCATTGCGAGGTGGTACACGAGCGGCGCGTCCTCGGCGTCGCCGCCGGCTTCGACCAGCGCGACGCGCAGCGGCGCGAGCAGCTGCTCCCGCGAGGCGTTCCACTCGGCGGGGAACCGGTCGGCGAGCCGCAGGCCGTTGATCGCGAACGGACGGGTGTTGGCCGCGGCGCCGGTGTGCTGCGCCTGCGCGAGGAGCACCTCGACCCAGGCCCCCACCTGCGGCTCGCCCGGCGAGACCGCGGCCATGCGCGCGGTGAGCGTCTCGACGAGCTGGCGTTGCCCGTCGGCGAGCAGCGCGACGAGCAGCTCGTCCTTGCCGCGGAAGTGCCGGTAGAAGGCCTGGTTCGACAGGCCCGACTCGCGCACGATGTCGCTCACGCGCGGGTCGTCGTCGCCCGAGCGGCGCATCACGGCGTAGGTGGCGTCGAGGAGCCGACGGATCTCTTCGGCGTAGGCGTCGGAGCGATTCTGCAGGGTGCGGGCGGCGACGGCCTCCGCGATCGGGACCGCAACCGGCACCGGCATGGGAACGGTGTTCTGCATCGCCGGAACGGTATTCCGAAGCGGCCCGGTTTGCAAGGACAGGTGCCAGAACCCGCCCGCACGTTCACCGGTAGGTTGCGCCCCGTGCCGCTGGACGAGTTCAGGCCCCGCGCCGACGACGGTGCCCGCGCCGAGCGCTACCTCGCCGAGGGCCTGTGGACGGACGAGACGCTCGGCACGATCCTCGCCGCGGGCTTCGCCGAGGCGCCCGACGAGATCGCGTCGTTCCGCTCCGACGTCCGCCCCTGGAAGGGCACGTTCGCGGAGTCGGCCGACCGCGCCCGGCGCGTCGCCGGCGGTCTCCTCGCTGCAGGCGTGAAGGCGGGCGAGCCGGTGGCGTTCCAGATCCCGAACTGGCCCGAGGCCGCGTGGCTCTTCTGGGCGATCGCGTTCATCGGCGCGGTGCCCGTGCCGATCGTCCACTTCTACGGACCGAAGGAGGTCGAGTTCATCCTTCGCCAGTCGGGCGCGCGCTTCCTCGTGACCGCTGACCGCTTCGGGCACCTCGACTTCGTGGGCAACCTGGAGACGCTCCGTCCGGCGCTGCCCGCGCTGGAGCAGGTGTGGGTGGTCGGCGATGCGGTGCCCGGCGACGCGCAGTCGTACGACGTGCTGCTCGACGGCGACCCGATCGACGGCCCGCTGCAGACGGACCCGTCCGCGCCCGCGCTCATCGCGTACACGTCCGGTACGACCGCCGACCCGAAGGGCGTCGTGCACTCGCACCGCACGATCAACTTCGAGATCCGCCAGCTCTCGGGTCTCGATGCGAACCGCGGGCGCCCCGTGCTCGTCGGCGCGCCGGTCGGGCACGGCATCGGTCTGCTCGCCGCGCTGCTCATGCCGGTGCACCGTCGCGAGTCGCTCTACCTCATCGATGTCTGGGACCCCGCACGTGTGCTCGCGGGCATGCTCGAGGACGACATCTCGAGCGGCAGCGGCTCGACGTACTTCCTCACGAGCCTCTTCGACCATCCCGACTTCTCCGCGGAGCACGCGGCGAAGATGCCGCGCATCGGGCTCGGTGGTTCACCGGTCCCCGCCGCGGTGGGCGAGCGCGCCGAGCGGCTCGGCATCTCCACCGTGCGCAGCTTCGGCTCCACGGAGCACCCGTCGATCACGGGCTGCCAGCACGAGATGCCACGCGAGAAGCGGCTCAACACCGACGGCGTGCCGATGCTCGGCGTCGAGATCGAGCTGCGCGACGAGGACGGGTCCCTCGTCGAGCCCGGCGTGCCGGGGGAGATCTGGAGCAAGGGGCCCGACTGCTTCATCGGGTACACCGACCCGCAGCTCACCAAGGAGTGCTTCGACGCCGACGGCTGGTTCGGCACGGGCGACGTCGGCGTGCGCGATGACGACGGCTTCGTCACGATCGTCGACCGGAAGAAGGACATCATCATCCGCGGCGGCGAGAACATCAGTGCCGCCGAGGTGGAGGAGCAGCTCGTCCGCCTGCCCGGCGTCGCCGAGGTCGCGGTCGTCGCCGCGCCCGACGAGCGGCTCGGCGAGCACGGCTGCGCGTTCATCCGCATGCAGCCCGACGGGGGTGCCACCCCCGACCTCACGCAGGTGCGCGAGCAGCTGGCGGCGGCCGGCCTCGCGAAGCAGAAGTGGCCCGAGGACGTGCGCCCGATCGAGGAGTTCCCCCGCACACCGTCGGGGAAGATCCAGAAGTTCGTCCTGCGTCAGCGCCTGCGCGACGAGTAGTAGGGAGTCAGGACTCGTCGCCGGTGCCGAGGTAGCCGGCGACGAGCTCCGCGGCCGCCTCTCCGGCCGGTCCGTGCCACACGAGGCGGCCCCGACGCAGGATCACGGCCTCGTCGGCGAACTCGAGCGCCCGCTCGACGTACTGCTCGACGAGCAGCACCGTCACGCCCTCTTCGCGGGCACGCGTCAGCGACTCGAACACGAGGTCGACCAGCCTGGGCGCGAGCCCGAGCGACATCTCGTCGGCGATCAACAGCTGTGGTGGCGCGGCGAGCACTCGAGCGAGGCTGAGCATCTGCTGCTCGCCGCCCGACAGCGTGCCGGCCTGCTGCTTGCGTCGCTCACCGAGGACGGGGAACGTGTCGAGCGCGCGCTCCAACGCCGCGGCGCGCTCCGCGCGCGGCACGACGTACCGGAGCCGGACCTTCAGGTTGTCGAGCACCGAGAGGTGCGGGAAGATCGCGCGCTCCTCGGGCACGTACGCGACACCCATGCGGCTCACGGCGTGCGCGCCCCGTCCCGTGATGTCGACGCCGGCGACTCGCACCGACCCCGCGGCAGGCGCGACGCGACCGGCGATCGCCGCGCCGAGCGAGCTCTTCCCCGCTCCGTTGGGACCGAGCACCGCGAGCGCGGCGCCCTCGGCGATGCTGAGGCTCACACCGAACAGCGCGCGGGCCTCCCCGTAGCGGACGTCGAGGTCGTCGACGACGAGGAGCGGCTCGGTCGAAGCGCCCGGTGCGACGGGTGTGCTCGGAGTCGGTGCCGTCATGCGTCCGCCGTCCCCAGGTACGCGGCCTGCACCGCGGCGCTCGACCGGATCTCCGCGGGCGCACCGGTGGCGATCACGCGGCCGAAGTCGAGCACCGTCACGTGCTCGGAGAGGTCCAGCACGAGCTCGACGTCGTGCTCGACGAGCACGAACGCGATCCCGCGGTCGTCGCGCGCTCGCCGCAGCGCGGTCGCGAGCTGCTCGGTCTCGTGGACGTCGAGGCCCGAGGTCGGCTCGTCGAGCAGCACGACGCGAGGACCGGTCGCGAGCGCCCGGCCGAGCTCGACGATGCGCCCGGTGCCGAGGGGGAGGAGCGTCACCGGCTGCTCAGCGACGTCCTCGAGCCCGAGCAGCGTGAGGATCCCGTCGACCACCTCGTCTTCACCGGGGGCCGGGCGGCTGCCGCGCCCGATCAGGTCGCGCCACAGCGAACGGTCGCGCCGCTCGCGGACGCGCGCCGCGACCACGAGGTGCTCGCGCACGGTCAGCTCGCCGAACAGCTCGAGTCGCTGGAACGTGCGCCCGATCCCGAGGCGGGCTCGCTTCTGCGGGGTCGCCCGCGTCAGATCCTGCCCGCCGAGGAACACCTGCCCGCCGCGCGGTCGCACGAGACCGGACAGCACGCCGAACAGCGTCGTCTTGCCGGCACCGTTCGGGCCGACGAGCCCGGTGATGACGCGCTCGTCGGCGGTGAAGTCGACCTCGTCGAGCGCGACGACGCCGCCGTAGTGGACGGAGACGCCCCGAGCGTCGAGCAGCGGCTCGGTCACGACGTGGCCTCCTCGGTCGCGAGCTCGGCCGCCTCCGCCGCGCGGGCGTCACGTTGGAGCTGGCGCAGGCGGATGCGGTTCATGACGTCGAACAGCACACCACGGGGCTGGCGGGCGAGGAAGACGGCGCCGAGCCCGAAGAGCAGCGTGGGGACGTAGTCCCACGCGTTGCCGAGGTCGATCTCCTCCTTCACGTCGATCGGCAGCAGGAGCACGATCGCCGCGGTCCCCGCGATGGCGAGGAGCGCCGCGAGCACGGCACCCTTGGGTGTGTAGATCAGTCGGGAACCGATCAGACGCGCGGTCATGCCCATCATGATGAACACGACGATGATCACGAGGATGAAGCTCAGCTTGTTCGTCGGGGGTGAGACGACCACGTAGAGGATCGCGGCCATGAGTGCTCCGAGCACCGAGCGGATGCCCCAGGTCACGACGATCGCCAACCACACGATCCCGACGAGCACGCTGAACGAGGCGACCGTGGCCCGGCCGAAGCTGACCGCGTACAGCCCGCCACCGAGGCCGGCGATGAACGCGCTCACACCGAACGCGATGAGCTTCGTCCGGACGACGCTGATGCCGATCGTCGCGGACGCATGCTCGCTCGAACGCATCGCCGTGAGCACCATGCCGGTCGTCGAGCGCCGCAGGTTCACGACGACGATCGCGCAGATGCAGAACACCGTCGCCAACAAGAGGTAGAAGTTGACGCGGTCGTCGAAGTCGATGCCGAGGAAGTCCGGTCGTGCGATCTCGACACCGCTGGCGAAGTTGTCGAAGTCGGTCCGTTGGAACACGAGGTACGTCACGAGCTGTGAGAACGCGAGCGTGGCGAGCGCGAGGTAGAGGTCGCCGAGTCGCAGGCTCAGTGCGGCGAGGAGCAGCCCGATCGGCACGGTCACCAGCGCGCCCGCGAGGAGGGCCAACCACACGGGCCAGCCGCTGTCGGTCGCGAGCTTCGCCGCCGTGAACGCTCCGATCCCGGCCAGCGCGACCTGCGCCAACGAGAGCATCCCGCCTTCACCGATCACGACGGTGAAGGTGAGGAACAGGACGGCGAGCGCGACGCCCTGGCTCACGACACCGACCCAGAAGTCGTTGAGCCACAGCGGGACGGAGAACAGCACGAGCGCGACGGCGATCGGGCCGATCGCCGCGCGCCAGCCCGGTCAGCTTCTGCACCGGCGCGACCTCGTCCTCCGCCGGGCCCTTGCGCAGGTCGACCTCGAACTGTTCGCGCCGAAGCCCCTGGTAGCCGAGCAGGAACACCAGCATCACGATGAACGGGATGCTGGGCTTGAGCCCCGTCTTGAGCGTGTCCGCGAACGTCGACGTGGAGTCGGAGAACCAGTCGTTGACGTACTTCTCCGAGAGCCCCTGGAGCAGCCCGATGAGGATCGCGCCCGCGAACGCGAGGGGCAGGCTCCGCAGGCGCCCGACGACGGCCGCCGCGAACGACACGACCAGCAGCAACGTGAACTGGATCTCGCCGAGCCCGAGCGTGGGTGAGAGGAGGACGCCGGCGAGTCCGGCGAGCCCGCAGCCGAGCATCCAGGAGATCGCGCTGATCACCGGCGGATTGATCCCGGCGATGCTCGCGACACGGGGTGAGTCCACGGCCGCGCGCGTCGCGAGGCCGAACGGTGTGAACCGGAGGAGCAGCCCGAACCCCACCGCGACCACTGCGGCGCCGATGACGACCGACGCCTGGTTCCAGTTGACCGTGACGCCGAGGAAGTCGAACTGACCGGGCGGGTCGCCGCCGAAGCCCGGCGCGAGCACCTCGCCGCCCGCGACGGTCGTGCCGTAGAGCAGCTTCGTGAACGCGGGGATCGCGACCCACAGCCCGACGGTCGAGACGAAGCGCACGACGGGCGGGGCGTCGGTGAGCTGTCGGAAGACGACGCGCCAGAGGATGAGGCCGACGAGCGGGCCGACCACGAAGATGACGGCGATGGCGGCGAGCGGAACCGACCAGCCCTCGAACTTCGTCAGCCAGTAGTACGTGACCGCGCAGAAGTACGCGATGGCACCGTGCGCAAAGTTGAAGACCCGTGACGCGTTGTACGTGAGCACGAGGCCGAGCACCGACACCGCGTAGATGCTCCCGAGCACGAGCCCGGTGACGATGAACGGCCCCATGGCCGACGACTCAGGGTCGTTGACTCAGCCCTTGGCTTGGTCAGCCGCCGAGAGCTTCTTGGTCTTGCCGTCCTCGAACAGCTTCGTCGCGCAGATCGGCTCGCCGTCGTTGACCGGCACGAACTGCTGGTTCTGGATCTGCACGTAGTACACGCAGTAGAAGGGTCGACCGAAGATCTCGGCGTAGTCGACGGGGACGAACGCGCCGCCGCGTCGTAGCCCTTCTCGAGCCGCAGGTTGTTGATGAACGCCTTGCGCGTCGGGCAGCCGACACCTGCGGCCTTGATGCCGTTGATGTACGAGTCCGCGGCGAAGTACCCCTGGATGGCGAAGAACCGCAGCGGCTCGAAGCCGGCAGCCGCCATGGCGTCGGTGTACTTGGTGAGGCCGGGCGCGCCGACCTCGAGCGGCTTGAACTCGGTGCCGAGGTACGCGCCCTCGTAGCCGGGCAGCCCGGTCACGCGATCGTCGTAGCCACCGGGGAACACGATCGCTTCGAGCTCGACGCCCGCTTGCTTGAGGCCCTGGCTCAGCGAGTTCGCCTGGAGGCCCGGCGAGCCCGGTGTACACGCCGTCGGCGCCACTCGTCTTGATGGCATCCGCGATGCCGGTGAAGTCCTGCTGCTCGGGCGTCACGTCCGTCGTGTCGTAGACGACCTCGAGGCCCTTGGTCTTCTCGATCGCCTGCTTCGTCTGGTCGATGAACACCGCGCTCGGATCCGATGTTGGCGCCGACGAGAGCGATCTTCTTCGCCCCGAGCTGCTTCATCACGTCACCAGCTCGGCTCGTGTACGTGTTCTCCGGGTCGGGCGGCACCGAGTTCCGCCACGAGAACATGTTCGGGTAGATGCCCCATTCCTTTTGACCGAGGTGCCAACCGGCCACGGGGATCTTCTCGTCGTAGAGGTACTCCGCGCTGCCATCGGCCGCGTTCGAGACCTCGATGATCCCGAAGACGTCCTCTTCCTCGACGAGCTGCTGCGCGGCCGTCAGGTTGCTGGCCTGGTTCGCCTGGTCGTCCTTGTTGACGATCTCGATCGTGCGGTCACCCAGCTCACCCGAGCTGTTCGCCTCGTCGACGCGGGCCTGGATCCCCTGCTCCACGCCCGGCGCGAAGGTCTGCGCCTGCGGTCCGCTCGAGACCGTGATCACGCCGGTCTTGATCGTGTCGCCGGTGATCCCGTCGCCCTCCTTGCAGGTCGCCGGCTCCTTGATCGGCTTGAGCTTCGAGAAGTCGGTGTTCGGTTCCCCGCCCGCCGACGCCACGCCGGCGGTCCCGATGCCGACAGCGAGTCCGACGGCGGCCAACACAACGCCGAGACGACGACCTCTCATGCTTCCCCCCGTTCGAGTTGTCACCTGGTGTGGAGCGTGGGGGAGCATTCCGCACCCGTCACCCTGACGCAAGCGTCAGAAGGGACGCGGTCAGCGTCGTTGGAGCAGCCGCTCGACGAGGAGCGTGCGCTGGATCTGGCCGGTCGCGGCGGTGCGTGGCAGCTCGTCGACGGCCTCCACCCGGCGCGGCTGCTTGAACCGCGCGAGACGACTCTCGCAGTGTCCCTGCAGCGACTCGAGCGTCGGGACGGCCGCGCCCGTGCGGGGCACGACGACCGCGGTGATCACCTCGCCCCATTCGGTGTCCGGCATCCCGACCACCGCGACCTCGGCGACGTCGGGGTGCGTCGCGAGCGCGGCCTCGACCTCCGCGGGTGCGACCGTCTCGCCGCCGCTGCGCAGCACGTCACGCGCGCGTCCGACGATCGAGAGGTAGCCCTCGTCGTCGAGCACGCCGAGATCGCCGGTGTGGTACCAGGGTGGCCCGCCCGGCTCGACGGGTGCGAGCGCTTCGGCGTTCGCATCGGGGTGCTCGAAGTACCCGTCCATCAGGAACGGGCTGCGCACGCACACCTCGCCTGACCCGACCGGGTCGGCGAGCTGGATCGACACGCCGAGCGCGGCGGGTCCGACCGAGCCCGGCTTCCGCGCGATGTCGACGTCGGCGAGCATCGTGGCGAGCCCGACTTCCGTGCTGCCGTAGTAGATGCGCGTCACCGTGCCCGGGAACGCGTCCTTGATCGCGGCGAGCAGCTCGGGCGGCGTCGCGGAGGTCCCGGTGTCGCACTCGCGCACCGTCGAGAGGTCGAACCCGGACCGGTCGTGCTCGAGCACGCGCTGCCAGACGGCGGGGATGTGGTACAGGCGCGTCGCGCGTCGACGCTCCGCGGTGCCGAGGAGCGTCGGCGCGTCGGGCGTCGTCGCGAAGTGCACCGGGACACCGCGTCTGCCACGCGTTGACCGTCATCGACCATCCCGACATGTGGAAGAGCGGGAACATGCAGACGGTCCCGCCCGAGTGGTCGCTGAGGTTCCCCTGGAACGAGCGCAGCCAGCTCGCCCGGTTCGAGAGCACGACGCCCTTCGGTCGACCGGTGCTGCCGCTCGTGAAGAAGACGACATGGGTGGACGCCTCGCTCAGGCCGACCGGGTTGCCGGCGTCGACGGCCTCCTCGCGGTCTGCCGCGGCGAACAGCTCGGCGTGGGGGACCGGCTCCGGGTCGCGACCGTCGAAGAGCGCGGCGTGGGGCTCGTCCGCGATCAGCAGGTGTGGCTTCGCGTACTCGAGCACGTCGACGGCCTCGTCGGCGCCGAGGCGCGCGTTGACGGGCATGAACGCCGCGCCGAGGCGGGCGAGGGCGTTGAAGACCGGCATCGCGTCGAGCGACGTCTCTCCCCACCACGCGACGCGGTCGCCGACGCCGATGCCGCGCCCCGCGAGCGCGCGGGCGACCTGGTTGGAGCGCGCGTCGAGCGCTGCGAACGTCACCTCGTCGTCGCCGAGCGTCGCGGCCAACGCTTGCGGAGTCGCCCGTGCCGCGTGCCGGACGATGTCGCCGACGAGCACGTCGGGCGCCGTTCGCCCCGAGGTCATGTCACTCGGTGGGCGGTGGTGTCTTCGCGATCATCTCGAAGCCTGCGAACAGCATCACGGCGAAGCACACGATCGCGACGATGTTCCAGGCCGACGCGCCGTCGGTCGAGGCCTCGATGACGTTCGCGGCGAGCCCGATCAACGCGGCGATGACCACGACGAACGCTCGGGTGCGGTGTGACATGCGGCGCACCCTATCCAGGGCGGGCACCGTGACCAGGGGATCCGTACGACCCACCGCTAGCTGACGGACCTCGGCAGGCCGCCGACCGTCCACTACTACGCCGCACCTGCCGGGCACTCCTTCCCGTTCTTGGGTGCGTACGTCAACCGGTTCGTCACCGACGTCGCGGCCTGGGTCGCCACGCTCACGTTCCCGTAGCCCGCCGCGTCGATCTGGGCGTGTGACGGGACGCGCCGGCCGCGCGTACCGTGAGCGGCATGACGACGATCTTCCACGACGACGACGCCGATCTCGCCGCCATCGAGGGCTCCTCGGTCGCGGTCGTCGGCTACGGCAACCAAGGCCGCTCGTGGGCGCTCAACCTGCGCGACTCGGGCTTCGACGTCCAGGTGTGCGTGCGCGCCGACGCGTCGCGCGAGCAGGCGGCCGACGACGGCTTCCAGCCGGGCGAGGTCCACGACGCGAACGACGCCGACGTGGCCTGCGTGCTCGTGCCCGACGACGTGATCCCGCTCCTCGAGCTGCAGCGCCCGGCGGAGGGCCTCACGATCCTCGCGAGCGGGTACACCCTCGCGTTCGATCGCTTCGACCCCGACGGCGACGTCGGGATGGTCGCGCCGCGCATGCTCGGCCCCGAGGTGCGGGCCTGCTACGAGGAGGGCATCGGGTTCATCACCGCGGTCGGCGTCCACCGCGACGCGACGGGCCGCGCGCAGGCGCGCACCCTCGCGGTCGCGAAGGCGATCGGTGGGCTGCGCCAGGGCGCGATCGAGCTGTCGCCGCGCCAGGAGGCGATCCTCGACCTCGCGGAGGAGCAGGTGCGCGCCCCGGTCATGACCCACATGACCACCACCTACATCCAGTGCCTGCTCGAGCACGGCATCCCGCTCGAGGCGATCATCGTGGAGACGCTGCTGTCGGGGGAGACGGAGCGGACGATGCGGCTCGTGCGCGAGCACGGGTACGCGTACCAGTTCGGCTTCCACTCACCGACGAGCCAGTACGGACAGCTCTCGCGTCGCGAGGCGTTCGCCGAGATCGACCTCGCCGCCCGCATGCGCGAGCTGCTCGACGACATCGCGTCGGGCCGCTTCGCCGACGAGTGGGACGCCGAGCGCGACGCCGGGTACCCCGTGCTCAACGACCTGCGCGAGCGCCACGCCGGGGCCTCGGTCGCCGAGTTCGAGAAGGCGCTGCGGGACCAGCTCGGCCAGGGCGCCGTCCAGCAATCGTGAGGAGTTGCTAGACAACAACAATTGTTGATAAGGTGTCGCCTCGTGACACCGGTCGACGAGCTCACCGAGCGGTTCCGGGCCGAGGGCCTGCGGGTGACCCCGCAACGCCAGGTCATCTTCCGCCTGCTGCACGGCAACGACGAGCACCCCACCGTGGAGGCGCTCTACGAGTCCGCGCGCACCGAGATGCCGACGATCTCGCTCAAGACCGTGTACCAGACCGTCCACGACCTCGAGGCGATGGGTGAGGTGACGCTGCTCGACCTGGGCACCGGCAGCGTGCGGGTCGACCCCAACGTGGGCGTCCGGCACCACCACCTCATCTGCACCCGGTGCAACAAGGTCCGCGACGTCGTCGTCGACGTCGGAAAGCTCAACGTGCCGGCGAAGGCGCGTCAGGGCTTCCACGTCGACGACGTCGAAGTGCACTTCCGCGGCGTGTGTGACGAGTGCGCGTCCGCGGCAACCCGATAGACGGATCGACGAACCAGACCGACCGACGAACACAGAGGGAGCACACGCGATGCCAAAGCTGGATGGATCCAAGACCCAGGGGAACCTCAAGGAGGCCTTCGCGGGGGAGAGCCAGGCGAACCGCCGGTACCTCTACTTCGCGCAGAAGGCCGACGTCGAGGGGTATCCCGACGTCGCGGCGCTGTTCCGTTCGGTGGCCGAGGGTGAGACGGGCCACGCGTTCGGGCACTTCGACTTCCTGGCGGAGGTCGGCGACCCGGTGACGGGTGAGCCGGTCGGCCCGACGACCGACAACCTGAAGTCGGCGATCGCCGGCGAGACGTACGAGTACACCGAGATGTACCCGGGCTTCGCGAAGACCGCGCGTGACGAGGGCTACGACGAGGTCGCCGAGTGGCTCGAGACGCTCGCACGGGCCGAGAAGAGCCACGCGGGTCGCTTCACGCAGGGGCTCGAGTCGGTCAGCTGACCCACTCTTCGATGGACGTGGCGGCCCCGGGGCACTCTCGTCCCGGGGTCGTTCACATCAGCAGGAGACCGGCCGTGGCCACGACGATCGAGCATCTCTACGACCCTCTCGGTCCCGACTACTGGGACGAGCAGGACGCCCGCGCCGAGCGCGACCGCACGTTCCAGATCTGCTCCGACTGCCGCATCTGCGTCAAGTTCTGTCCGTCGTTCAAGGACCTGTTCCGCATGATCGACGCGGACGAGTCGGCGGGGGACGTGTCGGTGCTCACCGACGACGAGCACACGCAGGTCGTCGACGAGTGCTACCAGTGCAAGCTCTGCTACGTGGCGTGCCCGTACACGCCCGACCAGGAGCAGGAGTGGAAGATCGACTTCCCGCGGCTGATGCAGCGCTCGCTCTCGATCCAGGCGAAGCAGGGCGAGGTGCAGCGCGGCGCCCGGCTGCTCGCGCGCACCGACCTGCAGGGCAGGGTCGCGACCGCCCTGTCGGGGATGGTCAACCGGACCAACGACTTCAAGCCGGTCCGCTTCCTGATGGAGAAGACGACCGGCATCGCACGCAACCGGCTGCTCCCGAGCTTCGCCAACGTGCGGTTCTCGAAGTGGTTCACGTCGCGCCAGGCAGCGCTGCGCTCCGACGCGGCGACGACGAACGTGGCGCTCTTCCCGACGTGTCTCGTCGAGTACCAGGACCCCGAGATCGGCAAGGCGACGGTCGCGGTCTGCGAGCGCAACGGCATCGCCTGCGACCTGCCCGACGGTCAGGTGTGCTGCGGGATGCCCTGGCTCGACGCGGGTGATGTCGCACGGTTCGAGGACGCGGCACGAACGAACGTGGCGGCGCTCGTCGACAAGGTGAAGGCCGGGCACGACGTGCTCGTCCCGCAGCCGACCTGTGCGTACACGATCAAGAACGAGTATCCCGACTATCTCGGCACCGACGACGCGCGTCTCGTGTCCGAGCACACGTACGACGTCGCCGAGTACCTGATGCTGCGCCACCGCGAGCAGCCGCTCGACACCGACTTCGACGGCACGACGTACGACAGCATCTCGTGGCACGTCGCGTGCCACTACCGGGCGCAGCAGATCGGGCCGAAGGGCCGCGACCTCATGGCGCTCACGGGCGCGAAGGTCGAGATGATCGAGCGCTGCGCGGCGATCGACGGGACGTGGGGCCTGCGTGCCGAGAACGTCGAGATGGCGCACGAGATCGCGAAGCCGCTCATGGAGCGGGTGCAGGAGGCCGAGACGCAGCTCGTCGCCGGCGACTGCCATCTCGCGAACACCGCGATCCGTGAGGCGACGCAGAAGGTGCCCGTGCACCCCGTGCAGGTGCTGGCACGCGCGTACGGGCTCGAAGACGACTGACGACGAGGACGGGCATGCGAAAGCTCACGAACCACGACATCAAGGACCTGCGTGAGTACGAGCGCGAGCGCGACGAGTTCCGCACCGAGATCATCTCGATGAAGAAGCGCCGCCGGATCCCGGTCGGCGACATCCTCACGATGGTGTTCGAGAACACCGCGACGATGCGGTTCCAGATCCAGGAGATGGCCCGCGTCGAGCGGATGCTCCGCGACGAGCAGATCGCGCACGAGATCGAGACCTACAACGAGCTGATCCCCGAGGACGGCGAGCTCTCGTGCACGCTGTTCATCGAGCTCACCGACGACGAGGCACTGCGCTACTGGCTGCCGAGGCTCACCGACATCGAACGCAACATCGTGTTCGTCGTCGGCGACGAGGCAGTCGAGGCGAAGGAGCAGGACGCGGAGCGCCTCACCCGTGACGACATCACGTCGACCGTCCACTACCTGAAGTTCGGGCCGTTCACCGAGGCCCAGCAGGCTGCGTTCCGCGGCGGTGACACGCCGGTGCGCATCGTCGTCGAGCACCCCGAGTACCAGGCCGACGTCACGCTCACCGCCGGACGCAGCGCGAAGAGCTCGTCGGCGACTTCGCCGCCTGATCCGCCTCGACGCGCCATCATCTGGCGTGCGCATCGACGTCACCCGCCTCGACCCGGAGGCCCTGCTCCCGGCCCAGCAGCACGAGCACGACGCCGGCTACGACCTGCACGCCCTCGACGAGGTCTCGCTCGCGGCGGGTGGTGGACGAGCGCTCGTCCCCACCGGGCTCGCGGTCGCCATCCCCGCGGGTCACGCCGGGCTGGTGCTGCCGCGCTCGGGGCTCGCGCTGCAGCACGGCGTCACGTGCTTGAACACGCCCGGGCTCATCGACGCCCAGTACCGCGGTGAGCTGAAGGTCCTGCTGGTGAACACCGACCCCTCCGAGGACTACACGGTGCACCGCGGTGATCGCATCGCCCAGCTCGTGATCACCGCGGTCGACACCGAGGTCGAGTGGCACGAGGTCGACACCCTCGACGAGACGTCGAGAGACGCGTTCGGGTTCGGGTCGACCGGCCGATAGCCGATGCGGTATGGCTAGCGTCTGCCGCCATGGCCTCACGACGGACTGATCGCACGTTCCGGTTCGGCGTGATGGCGCCCGGCGCGACGACGTCGGCGGAGTACCGCGAGACGGCGCAGAAGGCCGAGGCGCTCGGCTACTCGACGCTCTACGTGCCCGACCACTTCGTCGACCATCCGTTCGGGCCGTTCCCCGCGATGACGTTCGCGGCCGCAGCGACCGAGACGCTGCGCGTCGGCTGTCTCGTGCTCGGCAACGACTACCGCCATCCGGTCGTGCTCGCGCGCGACGCCGCGACGCTCGATCTCCTGTCGGACGGGCGCCTCGAGCTCGGGCTCGGCGCGGGGTGGATGACCGTCGACTACGAGAAGGCCGGCATCCCGCTCGACACGCCGGGCGTCCGCATCGCGCGCCTCGCCGAGTCGATCGAGGTCGTGAAGGGTCTGTTCGGCGACGGGCCGCTCACGTTCAAGGGTGAGCACTACCAGATCGACGATCTCGACGGGATGCCCAAGCCGGTGCAGCGGCCGGTGCCGCTCGTCATCGGCGGTGGCGGCAAGAAGGTGCTGACGCTCGCCGGCCAGGTCGCCGACATCATCGGCATCAACGGCAACCTGCGCAGCGGCCAGGCGAACGACCCGGGGCAGGCGCCCAACATGAACCCGGCGAGCACCGACGAGAAGCTGCAGTGGGTGCGCGACGCGGCGGGGGATCGCTACGACGACATCGAGATCCAGGCGTTCGCCGGCTTCGTGCACTTCACCGACGACCCGATGGGCATGGCGACCGCGATGGCGCCGGCGTTCGACACCACGCCCGAGGACGTCCTCGACTCGCCGGTCGGGCTGGTGGGCACGGTCGACTCGATGATCGAGACGCTCGAGCGCCGCCGCGAGCGCTGGGACATGACGTACCACGTGATCACGCACGACCACCTCGACGCCTTCGCCCCGGTCGTCGCGCGCCTCGCCGGCACCTGACACAGCGGCGTCTCCTGCGACACACTGCCCCGCACGATCAGCGCGTGGGCGCCGGTGGAGGGGAGCGAGATGTCAGCGAGTGATGCGGTGCGGGCCTTCGAGCAGGCGTTCAACGACAACGACGCCGAGGCCATGAGGAGCGCGGCAGCCGACGGCTACGTCGACCGCTGGCCGATGCCCGACGTGGGGGCGGGCATCGACGGCGCGATCGCCTTCCGGGCGATGATCGCGACAGCGTTCCCCGACATGGAACAGACCCTGGACGAGGTCATCGACCAGGGCGAGACGGCTGCATCCCGGTGGCACGTCGTCGCGACCCACAAGGGCGAGTTCTTCGGCGTCCCGGCGAGCGGCAAGAAGGTCGAGATGAACGGCATGTCCTTCTACAAGGTGCGGGACGGCAAGGTCGCCGAGATCTGGAACCTCCCGGACATCGCCGGGCTGATGGAGCAGATCGGCGGCTGACCCGCCTAAAGTGAGGGTCACTCGATATTGACAGTGACTATCAAATAACGTAGGGTGCCGCCATGGCACCTCAGCAGACGACAGCCGCAGCCCGCCCGGGCCTCCGGGAGCGGAAGAAGCGCCAGACGGCCGATGCGATCCGGCACGCCGCGACCCGGCTCTTCCTGGAGCAGGGCTACGACGCCACGACCACCGAGCAGATCGCCGACGCCGCCGACGTCTCGCCGTCGACGTTCTTCCGCTACTTCCCGACGAAGGAGTCGGTGCTCCTCCGGACGAACGACGGGGTCGACGTGGTCCGCCGTGCCCTGGAGGAGCGACCCGCCGACGAGCCCGTGTGGCAGAGCCTCCGTCACGCGCTGCTCGAGGGGCTGCCGCAGACGATCACCGACCCGGCCGACGAGCTCGCCCGCATCCGCATCGCGTACACGACGCCGTCGGCCAGGGGAGCGGTTGCAGGCCTCATCGCCCGCATGGGCAGCGAGATCGCCGACGCGATCCACCCGCGCCTGGGTCGCGGCAAGGACGCGCACCTTCGGGCACGCGTCATGGCCGGAGCGGTGTGCAGTGCGATCGAAGTGACGCAAGACGAGTTCATCAGCGGCGGCGCGAAGGGTGACGCGTTCGCGCTGCTCGCCGACGCACTCGACATGTACGGCGCTGGTCTCGACGACCAGTCACGAGGGGGGAAGACCCGATGACGAACCACACCGAGCTGCCGCGTCTGACCGGCCCGTACGCCGTCGGGCGACGCACGATTGACTTCACCGACGAGAGCCGTCCCGACCCGTACACGGGACGCGCCGTGCGGGAGCTGCCGGTGACGATCTGGTACCCGGCATCAGCGTCCGGAGCGGCCGGCGCCACGCCGGCCCGCTACCTGCCGCGTGGCCATCTCGTGCACACGCTGATGTTCGGTGTCGTTCGCGCGAGCCGCATCGGCACGCACTCGATCGAGGACGCCGCGGTCGCCGACGGCCGTCACCCTGTCCTCCTGTTCTCGCCAGCCGGCTGGGTGCCGTACTTCTACGGCGCGACCCTCGAGGAGCTCGCGAGCCACGGTTACGTCGTGGTCGCGCTGCAGCACCCCGGCGAGATGGTGCCGTTCACCGTGAAGGCCGACGGGCGGCGCCGGTGGTTCCGGTCGAAGTGCGTCGCCGGCGCGCTCAGCGTGTCGAAGCGACCGCACGCCGACGACGTGCGCGACCGCGGAGCGGTCGTCGACGTCAAGGCCGACGACCTGCGCGCCGTCCTCGATCAGCTGCACGTGCTCGACGGTGCCGGTGTGGACCCGCTCGCCGGACACCTCGACCTCGACCGCGTCGGTGCCTTCGGGCACTCGTTCGGCGGGGGAGCAGCCGTCGCCGCGGCCCAGCGCGACCAGCGCATCCGCGCCGCAGCGAACCTCGACGGCGCGATGTGGCGCGCACCAGCGGCGTGCGAGCTCGAGCGACCCGTCCTCCTGCTGCTCGCCGAGCACCCCGAGATGACAAAGCCCTGTCCGGTAGCTGTCGACGAGAAGTTCTTCTCGTCGGTCGAGTGGTGCGAGACGGACCGGGCGCTGCACCGTGCCGCCTGGCAGGCGCTCGTCGACTCCGGCTTGCCGGGCTCGTGCGCGCTGCTCCGAGGCGCACGGCACCGGTCGTTCATGGACTGGCGCCTGCTGCGCCTGCGGAGGTGGTCGGTCGGGGTGCTCGACGACGCCACGATCGACGGGCGCGCGATGTGGTCGGCGACGACGCAGGCGCTGCGTTCGCTATTCGATCCCGCGGTGCGTGGCGTCAGCGGCGCCTCGCTCACCGACGCCGACGAGGCGAGCGACGCGCTCGTCGTGACGACGCCGACCGAGGCGCTGCGACCCGACGAGATGGCGATCGCCGTCCCCTAGCCTCGGGCGATGGCTCACGACCGCAAGTTCCGCTTCGGCGTCCAGTGCGCGAGCGCGGCATCCGCCGACGAGTGGCGCGACCGTGCCCGCAAGATGGAAGACCTCGGATACTCGACGCTGTTCGCGCCCGACCACTTCGTCGGCACACCGGTCGCACCGATGGTCGGCATCGCGATGGCCGCGGAGGCGACGACCACGCTGCGCGTCGGCCACCTCGTGCTCGCGAACGACTACAAGCACCCGGCGATCACCGCCAAGGAGGCCGCGACCATCGACCTCCTGTCGGACGGGCGCGTCGAGCTCGGCATCGGCGCGGGGTGGATGACCGCCGACTACGAGGCGCTCGGCTTGCCGTACGACCGACCCGGCGTGCGCATCAAGCGACTCGAGGAGGCGCTCGCGGTCATCAAGGGCTGCTTCACCGGCGAGCAGTTCGACTTCAGCGGCGAGCACTACACGATCAAGGGCTACACGGCGGAGCCACGTCCCGTGCAGCAACCGCACCCGCCGATCCTCATCGGGGGCGGTGGCCCGAAGGTGCTGCGCCTCGCCGGCCGCGAGGCCGACATCATCGGGATCAACCCCAACCTCCGGAAGGGTGAGATCACCGCCGACGCGGTGCAGAGCGCGCTCGCCGACGCGACCACCGAGAAGGTGGAGTGGATCAAGGAAGGCGCGGGAGACCGCTTCGACGACATCGAGCTGCAGATCCGCTACTTCGTGAGCGCCGTCACCGACGACCCGATGGGGCTCGCCGAGGCGATCGCGCCGGGCTTCGGCCTCGAGCCGCAGGAGGCGCTCGAGTCGGGCGTCGCGCTGGCCGGCTCGGTCGACCTGTGCTGCGAGACGCTGCGCGAGCGACGCGAGAAGTGGGGCGTGTCCTACGTCGTGTTCGGCGAGGACAACTTCGAGGAGTTCGCGCCGGTCGTCGCCGAGCTCGCCGGCACCTAGCCGGGACGTTCCGTTTCTGGAGCGCCCATTCGCGCCGCGAGACGATCGACGCCCGTCCCGGCAGCACTCTCGAGACCGGCGACCCGGCCGGTGGACAGCAGCAGCAGGTCGGCGAGCGAGCCGCGCACGTCGTCGGGCCCCGAGCCGCCTGACCAGTCGGCGTCGCTCGCGACGAGCCGCACACCCTCGAAGCGCTTGCGAGCGCCGTACCAGCGGGACTGCAGTGCGTAGTCGAGCGCGGTGACGGCGCGATCAGGTGCCACCGCGCGATTGCGGCCGAGCGGTCGCGCGATGTCCTGACCGTGCACCAGCAGGTCGAGGAGCGGGTCGAGCGGGCTGCTCAGCGGCGCGCGGTGCGTCGAGCTCGCCGTCTCGCGCAGCTGCTCCGTCAGCTCGGCCGCGGTGTAGACGCGCGCGCGGGCTCGAGCGGCATCGGCCTCCATGCGGTCGAAGTTCCCCCGGGCCTTGATCGCCCCCTTGAGCACGTCACGGACGGTGCTCCGCGTGGTGAGCGTGAGGTGCGCCACCACGTCCTGCACCGACCAGCCCGGGCACAGCGTTGCCACCTGCCAGTCCGCCGGTGAGAGGTCGTCGAGGAACGCGCTGAGGTCCAGGCGTTCGGCCGTGATCGCCGCGTTCAGCGCTTCGCGCTCCACCGTGCCGCCTTCCGATCGGGTGCCGTCGGGGGTAGACGATGGAGAGCGGCGGAACTCATCGGTTCATCGCGGCGACCGCGTCCTCGACGACGGTCCCGGCGAAGAAGTCGGGTCGCGTCGCGGTGAAGAGCCGGGCTGCGTGCTCGAACGTGAAGCGGCGGAACGCGTCGTCGTCGAGCCGCCCGTCTTCGACGAGCTCCCAAGCCTCGCCGAGCACACCGCGGAAGTCGGGGACGTCCCAGTGCCCGATGTCGCTCGCGAACATCGCCTGGAGCCGCGCGCCCATCGGGTGGAGCCGGTCGTCGAATGCGAGGGCGTTCATCGGGTCGTCTGCCTCGCAGCCGAAGAAGCATTGCTCGGCGAAGACGTCGCGGATCTGCTCGGCCGACTCGAGCCCCGACGCGGCGAACTCGTCGAGCACCGCAGGGTCCTCGTCGGGGTCCGAGAGGAAGCGCAACGACGCGTCGACGCGGCCCCAGCGCGCCGTGAAGGCGTCCGATCCGTGCGTGCGCACGAGGTCGTCGAGCTGTGGGCGGTCGAGGGCCCCCGGGTCGTAGTGCGCGAGCGCGGCACGGTTGCGCTTCTCCCAGTGACCGACCGCGTCGGCGTACAGGTTCGCCGCCCAGGCCACGCCACCTTCGAGGAACGCGAAGCGCAGGTCCGGGAAGCGGCGCATCGCGCCGCCGAAGAGCAGCGACCGGCACACGGCCTCGCTGCCGGCGGCGAAGTTGCCGATGTGGTTCGCGACGTAGTTCGTCGGTGACACGCGGCTGCCGAATCCGATGCCCGTCGAGTGGAACGTGGGGGACACACCGAGCTCGGCGCAGCGCGCCCACACGGGGTCGTAGTCGTGTGCGCTGTCGAGCCCGAGCCCGTCGACCCAGCGGGCGGCGCGGTCTCCGTCGTGGCCGGGCGCGACGCGCAGCACGAGCCCACCGAAGAGCACCGGCTTGAGGCCGAGCTGCACGACGGCGTGGTCGAGCTCGGCGAGTGCCTCCTCCGGTGTGTAGTTCGGCACGACCGCGACGGGGAGCAGCCGATCGGCGAACTCGGCATAGCTCTCCGCGGCGTACCGGTTGTACGCGCGCGCGAGCGCGCAGCGCAGCTCGGCGTCGTCGAGCGCCATCGCCATGAGCCCTGCCGTGGGATAGAGCACTGCGACATCGAGCCCGAGCTCGTCGAGCCGGTCGTAGAGCAGGTGCGGGAGCATCGCGGTCGCGCGGTCGAGGGTGTTCGCGCTCGGTACGCCCCACCAACCGGTGCGGGAGATCCCGAGCTGCCGGCGCGCGTCGACATCGAGCGCGCGGATCATCGTGGAGGAGCCGAGCGTGTCGTCGAAGCGCTTCGCGACGGACTCGCCCGCCTCCTCGACGAGGAAGTCGCGGATCAGCGGGAGGAACTCGACGATGTGCCCGTCGGCGTCGATGACCGGATGGTCGAGACGTTTCCTTATCGTGGCGGCGTCGGTCACTCCGCGAGGTTCGCGCAAGCGATCGCGACCGTGTGCCAGTCGCTGTACCGAGGCCGATCGCCGTCGTCGCCGAGGTAGCAGCGGACGGTCATCGACCGATCCGTGACGTCGAACATCGTCTGCCAGAGGGTGCGCGCACCGGGCACGGACACTGGGACCGCGACCTCGTCGAGTGCCGCCTGCACGTCTTCGGCGGTGAGGCGAGACGCCCCGCCCACGGCGCGATCGAGCGTCCGGGCGCGCTCGTACATGTTCACGGTGAACGGCAGCGCCTCGGGTCGGTTGGCGTCGTCGGCCGGGAGCGCCGCGATCGTGTCATAGCGGTGGAGCAGATAGTTGGTCACGCACATGGGCTCGTCCTTCGCCGCGCACGACGTGCTCGGCGTTGTGCGTGTCGCGCTCCCAGACGAAGGCCTCACCGTGCCGATCCGCGATCACGTAGTGGCACGAGAAGAGGTTGTCGTACTGCTTCGTGCAGCGGAGCATCTCGATCGCCTCGTCGACGTCGCGGCACTGGTCCAGCACGAGGCGCGGGAGCTGCGTCTCGAAGACGCCGGCCTGCATCTGCAGCGTGGGTCGCAGCGTCGTGCTCTCGTCGTCGGCGAGCAGTGCGACCGCAAGTCCCGCCTCGTTGATGCCCTCGAAGCAGCCGCTGAAGTCGCAGGCGACCAGTACGACGGCCGCGAGCCCGCCGTCCGTCGGATGGGTCTCGATGACGTACGGCGCGCTCATCATCGGGGGCTGCGCCGTCTCGCTCGGCACGCCGAGGACGGCGAACGCGGAGTCGGTGCGGAAGTCGAAGTTGCGGCCCAGGCGGCCGTGGCCGTCGTCGGCGACGCCCGGGGGACACCACACCACCGAGCAGCCGGGCGCGAAGGGGAGCGCGGGGACGTCCATCGCGTTCACCGTGTCGTCGAGGAGCTCCACGCCTCGCGCGTCGGCGATGCCCTCCATGCGGCGGTAGTGCTCGGGCCAGCTCCGCTCCACCCACCGGCGTCGAGCGCGGTTGAGTGCCGGCTCGACCTCGACCTCGGCCTCCGGGAAGCGTTCGCTCGCCTCGAGTGCGAGGGCGCGGCCGATGTCGCGCTGGGTCCCCCGGACGGCCAGGTGGCGGACGGTCATGAAGTCGTCGGGGCCGCCGGCGATCACGTTGTACTTGACGGACGTGTCCATTGAGATACAGTCTGTATCTGGATACGCGATGAATGTCAAACGCGCCGAGCGCCTCACCCGAGCAGCGACGAAGGCCCAGACCCGATCGCGGCTGCTCGACGCCGGCGAGCGGATCTTCGTGGCGGAGGGCTTCCACCGCGCGACCGTCGAGGACATCGCCGAGGCGGCCGGCTACACCCGCGGCGCGTTCTACGCGCACTTCGCTGACAAGGCCGACCTCCTGCTCACACTGCTCGAAGCGCGTGACCGTGCGGGCCTCGACGACCTGGACGCCCGGCTCGAGGCGCAGGGCGGCGACGAACAGCTCGAGGCGACGATGGCGTGGTTCCGCGACCGCTTCGCGGCTCCGTCGGGTCTCGACCTCGCGGTCGGTGAGTTCGGCGCGACCGGCATCACGAACCCCGAGCACCGGGCTCGTATGCGGACATGGCTCGACACCGCGCGAGGACGGGTCGCCGAAATGGTGCGGGAGGGCTTCGACCGAGCCGGCATCGACACGCCGATCGACGCAGACCGTCTGGCGCTGATCATCGTGGCGCTCGTCAACGGTCTCGCCGCGCTGCAGCGTCTCGACCCCGACGCGGTGACGCCCGAGCTCCTCGGGGAGTCGATCCTGTACCTCGGCGAGGGTGCGCTCGCGGCCGGAGCACGCGGCTAGCTACTCGGGCGTCCCTGTCAGCTCTTCGACGACCTTCGCCGCGCGCCGTTGGCGCGTGTCCTGCTGCTTGGCGTCGTCCACATGCTCGGCCCACTCCTGCTGCTGCGTGGCGTCGAGGGCATCGAAGGCGACCTGCGCCTCGCCCTTGCTGGCGAGCGCGATCGCGAGCTCGTCGGGGATCTCGACGCCCTTGCCAGTGGTGTGAACCATGCCGAGAGCGTCGCGACCTGGAACCCTCGACGCAACCGCGGCAGCAGGATCGCTCGCCGGGTCGGCCGAGACGTGCGACACTGACCATCCTTCGCTGGGGGAGCCGGGCAGGCGTGACGAACTGGGACCAGCTGCGTGACGCCGACCTGTCGGTCGGACGGCGCAGTCGTGTCGACATAGACGACGACGAAGACGACGAGAGCGACGACGCGCCCGGTCAGCAGTCACTGGCACCGGGGATGTACACGGCGGCACCCCCGGCGCTCAGCCCCGACAGCGACGGCGACGGCATCAGCAACGCCGACGAACAGACCCTCGGCACGGATCCGCTCTCGGTCGACACCGACGAGGACGGGCTCACCGACACCGAGGAGCAGTCGCTCGGGACGGATCCGCTCGATGCCGACACCGACGGCGACCTCCTGCTCGACGGCGCAGAGGCGAGTGGGCGCTCCGATCCTCTCGATGCCGACGCCGACGGCGACGGGCTCACCGACCCCTTCGAGATCGCGGCCGGGACGGATCCGAACGTCGCCGACACGGATGGCGACGGGCTGAGCGACTGGCAGGAGCTCCGGGAGACCGGCACCGATCCACTCGAGCGTGACACCGATGTGGACGGTCTGAGCGACTTCTCCGAGGACGCTCGACCTCGGGACCGATCCACTCGTGCGCGACTCGGACGCGGACGGGCGTCGTCGATGGCGCCGAGGTCGAACAGCGTCCACTCGGACCCATTGGACGCGGACAGCGACGACGACGGGCTGACCGACAGCGAGGAGCAGCACGTCCACACACGGATCCACTCGACGCCGATCACGACGACGACGGGCTCACCGATGGCGAGGAGGTCGCGCTCGGAACCGACGTGAGAGTCGCCGATACCGATGACGACGGTCTGCTCGACGGACTCGAGGTCGACGCCGGAACGAACCCGTTCACCCTCGACAGCGACCGCGACGGGCTTCCCGACGGCGGAGAAGATGCCGACGACGACGGACTGTCGAACCTCGTCGAGCAGGCGAGCAGGCACCGATGCGACGGTCGCCGACCGGGGCATCGGCGTCCACATCCGCGTCCCGAACGTCGACCCCACGTTCAAGGATCCCGACCAGGACGGGCTCACCCTCTTCGAGGAGCGTCGGCTCGGGACCGATGCGCACGTCGCCGACAGCGACGACGACGGTCTCACCGACGGGGAGGAGGTCGCGATCGGCACGAACCCGCTGCGCAGCGACAGCGACTTCGATGGGGTCAGCGACTCCGAAGAGATCGAGCAGCACACCGATCCCACAGAACGCGACACCGATCACGACGGACTTGCCGACGGACGCGAGGTGCAGGACGGCACCGATCCCTTGATCAGCGACACCGACGGCGACCTCGTCGCCGACAGCGACGAAGCTGCGCTCGGCACCGACGCACTGGCATACGACAGCGACGGTGACGGCCTCGCCGACGGGCAAGAGGTCGCGCTGGGAACCGACCCGCTCGCAGCCGACTCCGACGCCGATGGCGCGAGCGACTTCGTCGAGATCCGCGTCGGCGCCGATCCGGCAGACCCCGATCAGAACGACGACGGTGTGCTCGACGGCGAGCAGCTCGGGGACTACGACGACGACGGCGTCGCGACCGTGGACGAGGCCGCGCTCGGCACCGATCCCTTCCACTTCGACAGCGACGGCGACGGCGTGTCCGACGGCGACGAGGTCTCCGCGGGAACCGATCCGACCGTCGCGGAAGAGACCCAGGACGAGGGTGTCTCGGACCCGGCATCGGAGACGGACGAGCCGGATGCCGTGACGCAGCCCGTCACCGAAGCGACCGATCCGGAGGAGCTGGAGACGGGTGCGGTCGAGGAGGACGCCGCCGATCCGCCACCCGAGGCGAGCGGCACGGACGCGCCGCCCGACGAGACCCCGACTTCCGAAGTCGAGCCCGAGGTGACGGGCCCCGAGTCGGGTGCAGGCGCGGGTGCCGACGACACGCTCGTGCTCGACGGCACCGTGATGACTCCGGTCGACGGCCTCGTCGACGCGCCGGCCGCACATGTGCGGGACGGCATCCCGCGTGCCGGGGGAGGGAAGACCGGTGGCAGCGAGCCGACCGACGCCGGCGCGCTCGACGTCGCGAGCCTGAGCGATTCGCTCGCCAAGGGTCACGGCGCGCGCTCGGCGGGGAAGCTCGAGCGGGTCGACGACGCCGACGCCGAAGATGCTCCTTCGGGACCCGGGATGTACACGAGCGCGCCGCCGCTGTTGCAGCCGGTCGACGCCGACGATGACGGCATGCGCGACAGCGAGGAGCCGGCGCTCGGCCTCGACCCGACGGATCCCGACACCGATGGTGACGGCCTCGCCGACGGCGTCGAGCTCCCGGTCTTCGGGACCGATCCGACGCTGAGCGACACCGACGCCGACGGCCTGACCGACTGGGAAGAGGTGAACGCGGGCTCGGACCCACTCGTCAATGACTCGACGCTCGATCCCGATCACGACGGTCTGACGAACGCCGAAGAGGTGGCGGCCGGCACGGACGCGACCAAGATCGACACCGATGCGGACGGGAGCTGGGACGGCGACGAGGTCGAGCGCGGCACTGATCCTCGCGATGCCGACACCGACGACGACCTGCTCGAGGATGGCGCGGAGAAGTGGTTCGGCAGTGACCCGTTCGATGCCGACAGCGACGACGACGGCTTGAGCGACAAAGACGAGACAGACCCGAACTGGGCACCGGGGCAGACCACCGTGCCGGTCGATGAGCACGGCTTGGGGATCAATCACAGCGATCCGCGCAACCCCGACTCCGACGGCGACGGGCTCACCGACGGACGAGAGGTGCACGAGACCTACACCTCGCCGGTCCTTGCCGATACCGACGGCGGACGGGATCCCCGATGCCCGCGACTTCGACGGCACTTTCGGCGTCGGCCGATTCAACTCCGGTTCCCGCGTGTCGATTCCGACCAGGACAGGCTGTACGACAGCGACGAGGAGCTGATGGGTCTGGATCCGAACGATGCCGACACTGACGACGACGGCATCATCGACGGGTTCGACGACCACGACGGCGACGGCACGAATGCGGTCATCGAAGTCACGCGCTGGGGCAGCGACACCGATCTCGATACCGACGACGACGGCGTCAGCGACGCGGACGAGTACGTCGATCCGACTCGATCCGTCGCGATCGACGAAGAGCTCGCTGCGGCCGAGCCACCGCCGCCCGAGTCGACGGAGGCGGTCACCGACACGAACACGGACGTCCCCGAGGCCGAACCCGAACCGGAACCCGAACCCGAACCGGTGGGATAGCTGCTCAGCGGCCGACGGCCCGCTGCAGCTCCTGCTTGCTCATCTTCGAGCGACCCTTGATGCTCTTGTGCTTGGCCTCTTCGTACAGCTGGTCGTACGTGCGCCCGCCCGGGCCTTTGTGGGAGCGGAGCCCGCCGCGGCGGCCCGAGGAGATGTCGTCCGTTGACGTCTTGCTGGGATTGCGTGCCTCGCCGGCGCACGCTCGCTCCTTGTTGACCGTGCGCGCGGCGATCTCCTCGGCCTTGTCGTCGGAGTAGCCCCGGTCCTCGAGGCTGTCCTTGACGTGCTCGTACTGGCGCTCGCGCTTCTTCGACCAGGTGCGCGGTGGCATGGCCTTCACCTCCGGAATCTCGTCTCGGAGTCTCGGTACCCGGAGGCGTCGGAGAGCATGCGAGCCTGCCATTCCAGGGCCAGAGAACAGAGCGCTATCCTCGATGGCTCACGCGGACGTGGCTCAGCTGGTAGAGCATCACCTTGCCAACAGAACTTCGAGCGTTCTCGCAGACGGATTTTGACGTCGGTGAAACAGCGAGAACGCTTGGAACTCTTGAGAGGTCGAGCGGTGGATCTGGCACGACGCATAGAAGAAGTGCTTGTCGTCACGTTGATGCCACGGTATTGCCACGCAAACTCTGGACACGTGATCGCGCGCTGACGAAACGCGACGTGCCGCGAAGATGAGACGTGCGCAGGACGACGACGGCGATGTTATGCGCGCTGCGGTGAGAGAGGCAGTAGCGGAGAACGTGTAGGGCGACGACACAGACGTGATCGCGCTCGCGCGACGCCACGTCGGGGTAGGCGGCAGTGATGGTAAGCCGGTGAAGCGAGGCGCGGCTTCGATCGCGAGCGCTGCTAGTGCCGCGGGTGTCGCGGTAGCAGTGTTCGCGGTCGAAGAGGTCGTAGTAGTAGTGGTGGTAGTGGTGGTAGTAGTCGAGGGGCACACGTCGGTTGCTGCGTCGAAGGTGATGGCGACCTGACCGTCGCCCACGAGCGTGCTCAGCGCCGACGAACTGCTTGACCGCGTTCGTCGCAGCGAACGACGACTGACCGCCGCCGCCACTGGAAACAAATCCGCCGCCGCCCACCACCGCCATAGCCGCGACCACCACCGCCGGCGAGCAAGCGACCGCGACCAGCGCCAGCGAAGCACGATCCCGCCGCCGCCGCCGCCGCCGCCGACATCGGTGCCCGCACCGGTTCCCCGAGCGCCGGCCCGTCGCCGCCGAAGTCGTTGCCGTCCCCGCCATCACCTGCACCGGTTCCCCCCTCGCGATTGCCGCTGCCGCCTGTGCCGCGAGCCTCAGCAGCACCGGCGGAGGCGGTGATCTTCCGCCGCCTCCACCGCCGCCGACGAACGCCGCTGCTACCGGTACCGCCGGATCCGGGCGCTCGGGTTGCCCGCAGCGGCGCCGCTTCCCACACCGCCTCCACGACCGCCGGCATTCGCAAGAACAACGAGGAGGGGATTGGCCACCTGCGCCGCCGCCGCGAGCGCTCGTCCCGCCACTCCCACCCATGCGCGAAGAGGAAACTTCCGCCGGTGGGCGCCGATTACCGCGCCAAGCAGACCGCACGCACCGCCAGTGCCCTCATCAAACCCGCCGCCGCCGCCTCCACGCGGCCGCGACAAGCAGCGTGCCACTCGTCGTCACAACCGACACGCCGCCGCCGCCACCGAGCGGACAGCACTGCTGTTGCCGCCGCCTCCGCGACCGGCGCGCAAACCGCCGTTCCTGCGGGTGCTGCCCGGAGTCTTCGCCACGCGCCGCCGACGAGGACATCGAGCAGATCACCAGCACCGCCGGCACGCGCGCGTGACCGTCGCCGCGGCACCACCAAGCGTGCCGGAAGCGCCGCATGGCCGCCATCCGCGGTAATGTTGTCACGAAACAGATCCCGCCGGCGCCCGTCGCCGCGTCCTCATAGACGTTAGGCACAGTGTCGCTAAACAACTCCACTGACAGCTCGAGTTCCTCCCCGCCGCGGCAAGCAACACGGCGCGCGACCACACCGACAGTTGTGCGTACGCGCATGGGTCCGCCTTCCACCGCCGCGGACGCTAGCAGCGCGGCGGCACGATAGCGGCAATACGCCTGGTGACACAGGGAGTACTAGGTATAACGGGCGCCTCGCGTAGGTATAAGCGATGCGTCGTGCCGGACCGCGCAGTACAGCACGGGCCGGGCGCGCTGCGCTCTCGACGCGACGGCACAAGTGGAGCAGACTTGGCACACGGGGAACCTTCAACGTCGACGGTGCGGGGGGTCGCATGAAGTTCGTGGTGATCTCAGTGGTGCTGCTCGGCGTTTTCCTCTATGCGTTGGGAGGGCTGATCGGTCTAGGGATCGCATCCAGGGTGCGTGTCGCAGCGCTGATGGACGCCTACCGGGCCGAGCACGACGCCTGGCAGCTCGCGGCCCGAGAGGACGTGCTGGCGGGTCGTGACCCGAAGCCGGAGCCACCGGAACCGGACCTGGGGGCCGACCGTGACGCAACGTTCCTGTTCGAGCAGCAGCGGCAGGAATGGCGTGACGACCGCAAGCGAGTCCTGAACGAGATCGCTGACGAGATCGAACGCCAGGCGGAAGAGGACAAGGGCCGCGCTGCTGGCCGAGGACGGTCCCCGGCTGGCCAAGATGCCATCGCTCCGTACGGGACCAGTTGAACAACACGCTCGCAGCGGTGCGTGAGGTTCGGACGGCACGGGGGGAGATGGGGACGACGCACCCGCAGCTAAGCGAACACGACGTAGTCGAGGTGCTGCTGCACGGACGGTCGGCGATCACGCAGCTGCCGACGCCACCGAAGGTTGGCGAGGTCATGGCGGGAGAGCCGCAGCAGATCACACGGAGTTGCGACACAACCTGGGTCGGCCACCGGACATGACGCCGCCGCCGCCGCCATGGATCAGAGAAACGGCGCTGTGAGCACGGGCCAGGGGCTCGGTGAACCAGTGATCACGTGTCGCCACGCGACGGCATCGCGGAAATCCTGGCCACGAGCCGCAACGTGCGCATACTCGGACGGCAGAGTGAACACCCTCTCCCCACCCCAACCTGCTCGCGCGCTCGCTCCTACCAAGTGCTCAACGGCGCAAACGACCGGAACGAGGAGCACAGATACGCCCGAGGCGATTTTTGGCACACGGAAGCCGGACGTGACGCCAGCTCGAAGGACGAGAACCTGCTCAAGGTGCCTACGGAAAAGCAATAGCAATGAGAATGATGCAGGGCCGAAGGACTGGCGCCTGTTCGTCAACCGTGAGGCTGCATCACGTGGTCTGCTGAACAGACGACGAGGTCGAAGCACCAAGGCGCTGACGCTGGGATACCGAAGGGTCGCCTGCGTGCTACGGCATCGACGGACCGAGGCCCTGATGGGATCGATTCGCCGCCGTACGCTGCGCAGCGGGGTGGTCCGCTGGCAGGTGCACTACCGAGACGTCGATGGTGGTCAGCGAGCGGCCCGATGTTCGCCTCGCAACGGGAAGCGAAGGCGTTCCTGTCCCGCACCGACACGGCGATGCAGAAGGGCGACTGGATCGACCCGGACAAGAGGGCAAGCGGACGTTCGCGGCCGTCGCCGTCGCGTGGAGAGCCGAGAAGCTCGACCTGCGACCGGGCACGCTGAGCAACATCGACTCGCGTGTTGCAACGACACGTGGTGCCCGCGTTCGGGAAGATGCAGATCGGGCGCATCCGCACCGACGCACGTGAAGTCGCTGGGTGGCTCGCATGCGCGCCGACGGCGTCGGTGCCGCGACCGTCCACAAGGCGTACAGCGTGTTCGGGCAGATCATACGCGTTCGCGGTGGAGAACGAGTGGATGGCTCGCCTCCCGATCCCGAAGAACCGACCGAAGGCACCGACGAGCGAGACGGATGCGTGCACTGTCGCTGGCGGAGGTGCAACGAACTCGCCGAAGCGATCGAACCGTCAATACCGGACGTTCGTGCTGGTTGCGGCAGCCACGGTATGCGCTGGAGCGAACTGGTCGGCTTGCGAGTCGAGCGCGTGAACCTGCTGCATAGCCGCATCGGAAGTCGTCGAGCAGATCGCCGAGGTACGGGGCAAGTCGAGCGTCGGCCCGCTGAAGACGGAGACGTACGCGTCGCAGTGTCAGCCTCCCGCCGTTCCTGATCCCGTTGTTGGAGGAGCAGATCGCGAACCGGCAGCAGCGACGGCCTGGTGTTCCCGGCACAGGCAGGAGGCCCGTTGCGCCGGTCGAACTGCCGAGACCGGTACTGGCGGCCGGGCACTCGCAGCGCCGGGATCGACGGGCTGAGGTTCCACGACCTGCGGCACACCGCGGTGACGCTGGCCATCGAGTCGGGAGCGAACCCGAAGCAGATCCAGGCGGGCGGATGGGGCACAGCACGGTACGGCTGACGCTCGACCGCTACGGGCACCTGCTCCGCGGCGCAGACGACCAGTGCCGCGGAGCGGGTGGAGCGGCTGTTCCAAGCGGGCGGTCAGCGGTCGACTGCTGGCCGCCGTAGATCATCGAAGCGATTTTCGAGTAGTTTCTCAAGCGGGCTTTGTTGCCACCACCGTTGCCACGGAGGCGAGCAAGGACTCCGACGGAGCGCACGCTCCGGCGCACCCGTGGCCGGCGCTTGGCCTTCTCCCACAACAGGATCCATGCGTTAGGATGGTCACCCACGCGGACGTGGCTCAGCTGGTAGAGCATCACCTTGCCAAGGTGAGGGTCGCGGGTTCGAATCCCGTCGTCCGCTCCAAACGAAGTTGCAGGTCAGGGGCGCTAACTGCGCCCCTGATTCGCGCTCGGAAGGTGCGCGATTTCGCCTTCGGTCCACGCGTTTTTCTCGCCGCGGTGATCGAGGCCGTCGCGGAGAACCTGCGCGGCGACGACGCCGACGTGATCCCGCTCAGACGCGACGACGAACAGTCGGGTTGAGTCGGGTCTCGGACGCGTTCAAGCGAGCTGCTTAGGCCACGGATTTCACGAACCGGCGGATCGCCGCCGCACACGCCTCGGGGTCCTCAAGCACACATGCATGGCCGAGCTTCGGGAGCACAACGAGCCGCGATGTCGAGATCGCAGCATGGAGGGCGTCGGCGTTTTCGAGCGGCGACCGAGCGTCGGCCTCGCCGTGCAGGAGAAGCGTCGGCACGTCGACGGTAGGAAGCACCGGGCGGAGGTCGGTCTCCGCGGCGGTGCGGCCCGCGGCTCGAATTGCGGCCGGGCGTACGTTCTCACGCATCATCGTGACCAACGCGGCGTCGCGGTCCGCCGGAATGAGGTCCGAGAACAGACCCGGGTACGACTTCGGGTCGAACGCCTCGCCCAGCTCGGCCATGCCGAGGAACATCTCAAGCCGTCGTGCCACCTCGTCTGGCGGCAACGAACCTGCCCAGCCCGCGTAGCCACCGACGAGCACAAGACTTGCTGGTACTGCGGGGTGGCGCTCGAACAACGAGAGGGCGACGATCGTCCCGAACGAATGGCCCACGACGTGCGGCCGCTCGAAGCCGAGCGCGGCAATGAAGGCCGCAAGGGCATCGGCGAACTGAGGTGCTCGCCAACTGTCGTCAATGTCCGACGACTCTCCGAAGCCCGGGGCGTCCCAAGTGCAGACGGTGTGATCACGCGCGAGGTCGGAGAACATCCACTGCCACGTACGGCTGTCGGCCGGTGCACCGTGCACCATGACAAGTGGCGGACCCGAACCCGCAACACGGTAGGCAATTCGGATCCCGTCGATTTCGACGTGTTCCATCCCGGGAATCCTGTCGCAACGCGACGAAGCCCGCGACCCCATCAGCAAGTCACGGGCTCCGACGACGACTGACCGTTTTCAGTTACTCGAGTATCGGGGAAGTTGGTCTATGCGCCGAGGGCCGCGGCGCTTGGGCCGGCTGCCTTCTCGCCCGTGGCCCTCGGCGCCTTTCTAGAGCCTGCAGCGCAACTCGACTACCTCTCGGTGAACAGCGAGCCGCGGACTCCGACGACGACTAGCGCAGTTCGCGCGTTTGCGTGCGGAGCGGGGCCGCTCCAGAACGGGCAGTATGGCGCGCCAGGTCAATGGTCGGCGTCATTGGAGGCGGGCTATGGGTGTGATTGAACGTGCCGAAGTGCCTATTGCAGTCAAGAACGACAACGTCGAACTCCGGACCGCTCCGGTTGGTGAACTCACCGTCGGCTTCGTTGAGATCCAGAAGGGAACGGACTTGGGTCCGGCTCTGGTCGGGCTGCCAGGCGATCTGTGCCAGTGCCCGCATTGGGGTTACATGCTCAAGGGCCGCGTGATGATGAGAACAGAAGTCGGAGAGGAGACCTACGAGGCCGGGCAGGTGTTCTACTGGCCTCCAGGTCACGCACCCGTGGCTCTCGAGGACTCCGAGTATGTGGACTTCTCACCCACCGAGGAGTTCGCCACGGTGATTCGCCATCTGACCGGCGCCACGTAGCACGGGGTCCTCCGAGCACTACGCACGCGTCGAGAAGGAAACGGAGCACGCGGCCTGACGGAGCGCCGCTGTCGCCCGCTTGACGACGTGACTGCGCGTCTGGGCGGTTTGGTTTCCGAGTCTCGCCAGCGCCCTATGAAGCGCGTACTTCCGCCGTCCTGCGCTCGCGATCAGTTGGTCTGCGACCGTGTCGAGCGGCGTCGCTTCGTCGCAAGAGAGGATGAGCGCCTGAGCGACGAGCTGTCGCTCGAGCCGCTCCTCGTTGGACTCTGGGTACGTCGATCGAAGCATCGGCCGGGCCATCGGCACCTCCAGCCCTGCCCGTGTGGGGCTGCGGTTGTTGGCTCAACCGGGAACCGTCCTCTGTGTGTAACACGCCCCGAGCCTCGACTCAACGGGACCGCAGACGTTGGTCCACATCTGGTCCACAAGCGGTCGGTTCCGGTGAGCCGGGAGCGGGTACCGGACACCCGCGTGAGCACAGCCGTCGTCGAGGCGCCAACGGTTCCGAGCGACAGCGCGCCGCTCGGGTGTCCGGTCTGCGGTGACGCTGACGTTCGCCTGACCCGGAGTGCCGCCGAGCTGGCCGGCGACCTTCGCGCGGCCGCTTCCGATGGCCGGCAGCTGATGCACTCCACACCCGTCTCGGTGTATCGCTGCGACGGGTGCCGCAGCATCTTCCGTGACCCAGCGGCCGTTCCGTGCGATCTCGAGGCGAGATATCGCCACGACGCGTATCCCGAACGGGAGTTGGAGCGGCTGCGCACGTGCGAGGTCGCGGCCTTTGCCGAGGACGGGGATTGGTGGCGTGCGCACGTGCTGGTACGGGGGAGTCGGGTGCTCGAGATCGGCAGCTACGTCGGCGGGTTCCTCACGCTTGCCCGGCGAGAGCGCCTGTGACGCCACCGGACTCGATGTCGGACTTCAAGTCTCGGCATTCACGCGCGCGCTCGGCCTCGACGTCCGGACGGGGGTGTTCGACCCGGACGAGTTCGGAGCGGAGTCGTTCGACGTCGTGGTGGTGCTCAACTGTCTCGAGCAGCTCGCGAACCCGCCGGCAACCTTGAACCAGATTCGACGCGTGCTCCGCCGCCACGGCGTCCTCGTCGTGAGAACACCGAACGCAGACTTCGTCAGGCGTGCACATGAACCACCCGTACGGGCGTCAGCGCTCGCCAATGGTGTGCTCGGCGCGCCGTTCGTACGCTGTTGGTCAGTTGCTGCGCTTGACGGGATGCTCCAACGATCGGGCTTTGCAACCGTCCGCATCGAAGGGAGCATGGTGGGCGCGGGTTGCAGCCGTTCTCGGGGACCGACGGGTACGGGTGCAGCGGACGCGTCCAAGTACCCCTGGCTCGATGCACTGGCGCGCCTCGACTAGTCCGAGCCAGGAGACGAACGATGGATCACAGTCGGCTGTCGATGCCGCTCGGGGAAGCGATCTTCACGCAACGCTCGATCCGGCGGTTCACGCCGGACCCCATCCCGCTCGACGACCTCCAGCTCCTCGTCGAAGCCGCGGTGCGAGCGCCCAACGGAGGGAACCAGCAGGTCGCGCGGTTCCTGATCGTGAACGATCGCGACGATGATCCAGGAGTTCGGCGCGCTCTACCGCGAGGCCTGGTGGGCCAAGCGGCACGACGAGGGCTTCACGAACCCCGAGGACGCTGCCTGAGCTCTTCCGCCCCGCGGCGGGCCTCGCCGACAGGATGCGTGACGCACCGTGCGTGGTCTTCGCGCTCGCGTTGCGGAACGGCCCAGCGGACTCGGTCATCCCCGCGGTGCAGAACCTCATGCTCTCGGCGCGGGCGATCGGCATCGGATCGGTCCCGACGACGCTGCACCCGACCGTGATGGACCGCTTCCGCGCGATGTTCGACATCCCCGACGACGTCGCGTTCCACTTCTGCATCCCCCTCGGCTACCCGCAGGGGAAGTTCGGGCCGAACGTGCGTCGGCCGACGTCCGAGACGACGTTTCTCGATCGCTGGGGAGCGCCGGTTCCCTGGGATTGAGTGTTCGCGTCCGCGCTGCGCGTCACCCGCTGATCAGGCGACCCGACGTATGTCCTCGCGGGTGCCCGCGCCTGTCTCTGCGACCTCGACCTCTGGGCGTGGACTCCCCGTTCCAGGGCTCGACGTCCAAGAGAGACTCGAGCGCAATTGCGCCACAGCACGAGCCGAAGATCATCACCAGCGGGCCGAACGGGTCGAACCAACCCATCGACAGGAGTGCGGCGCCCGTGACGAGGAGCATGATCCCGACTCTGAGGAGCATCTCGACCTCCTCCGGTGCGCTTCGGCCTCCGTTGGTTGCGAGTCGGTTACCCGAAGGGAAGCGCGCGGCAAACTCGCGCGCTACTTCTTGCCGCCCTTCTCCTTGCCGTTGCCCTTGCCACCGCCGCGATCGTCGGGGATCAGCACTGGCGGAGGGATCGTCGTCGTGGTCGTCGTCGTGACGGTGTCGAGGAGCTGCTCGACTTCGTCGGCCGCGGCATCGATCTCCGCCGCCTGCTCCGCGGAGATGCGCCCGTCCCGGGCCTGATCCTCGAGCGACGCGCGCATGGCCGCGAGCTCGCGCCGCGCGCCGTCAGCGTCGTGCGCTGCCGCCGCCGACCTCGCGGCAGCGACGCTCGTTGCGAGCGCCTGACGATCCTGTGCCGAGAGTGTGGGGCCCGAGCTGCATGCGGTCGCGGCGCCCACCAGGACCGACGTGGCGACGACCATCGATCGCATCATCGCCGCACCGAAGCCTCGAGCTCGTCGAACGCGTTGGCGAGCGGCCCGGGGAGCTGATCCGTCGATGGTTCGGCGGGAGCCTGCGCGGCCGGTGTTGCCGTCGAACCGACCGGGTTCTCTGTGGGTGGATCGAGCTCGGCACGCGTGAGCCCGACGATCAGCAGGATGGCAACGCACACGACGGCCGCCGCGACCGCCACGAGGCGGCGACGACGCCGTGCCGGCCAGCGTGGTCGGCCACGAGTGCCGCCACGCGGAGGCACCGGCAGCGCCGCAGTCGGCAATCGGGCGGTGGAGGTCACGAGGTCGACGGGTTCCGTCTCGTGCTCCGCGGTGCCCCGGAGGTCGGCGAGCATGGCACCAGCGGACGAGTAGCGGTCGGACGGTTCGCGCGCCATCGCGCGTTCGATGACGACGCGAAGTGCGGGATCAGTCTCGTCGGGGAGTGGCGGCGCGGCACCGTCGTGTGCTCCGCGCGGTGGCGATCGCGGTCTGGCGCTTGAACGGGCACTCACCGGTCACGGTCTCGTACAGAACGACGCCGAGCGAGTAGAGATCGCTCTGCGGCGTCGCCTTCGCTCCCGCGAGCCGCTCCGGCGCGATGTACGCCGCCGTCCCCACGACCACACCAGTGGTGTGGTCGTCATCGAGGCTCTTGGCGATGCCGAAGTCCGCGACCTTGGCGTCGCCGCTCTCAGTGAGGAGGATGTTTCCTGGCTTCAGATCGCGATGGACGATCCCCGCCGCGTGCGCCGCCTGCAACCCTTCGAGCACCTGGGTCGCGATCGCCCTGATCGTGCCGGCATCGAGGGGACCGCGCGAGATCTCGTCCGCGAGCGTGCGGCCAGGCAGTCGCTCCATCGCGATGTAGGGCACACCATCGACGGCGTCCGTGTCGTAGATCGCGACCACGGAGGGGTGTGCGAGTCCCGCGGCGGCGCGCGCCTCCCGCACGAACGCGTCCCGTGCCGTCGCATCCGCCGCGAGGTCGGCTCGGAGCATCTTCACCGCCACGGGACGGTCGAGCTTGAGGTCGTGGCCGTCGAGCACCTCGCCGGTCGCGCCGCGACCGAGCACCGCTCCAAGCTCGTAGCGCTCGTCGAACCGGCGACCGGCGATGGATGCCCCTCGCATGCGCCTGTCAGTTACCCCGGATGACTCGAACACTCACCCCGTGATCGCCACGGTGGCCTTCTGCCTGCACGGAATTCTCACAACTTCGAGCGATCCGGGGCGGCGCTCGTGCGCGAATGACTCCCAGAAGGTGGATCACTCCACCGCACAAGAGAGGGAGATGTCCGTGTCAATCGTGAAGCTCCTGCCCGCATGGTTCCACGCAATCGCCGACTACGCGGTCGGCACCCTGCTCATCGTCGCCGCGCTGATGACGACGAGCGCTCCGGACGAGGCCCGCGCCGCCGGCGTCGTGATCGGTGCCGTCGTGCTCGCGGTGAGCGTGCTCACCAAGTACCCGCTCGGGATCTTCAAGGTGCTGCCGTTCAGCGTGCACTCGGCCGGCGACTACCTCGCCGCCGCGCTGCTGATCATCAGCCCGTTCGCCCTCGACTTCGACGGGAGCACCGGCGGTCTGTCGACCTTCTACATCGTCTCCGGTCTCGCGGTGCTCGCGGTGAGCCTCATCACGAACTACCAGTACAGCCCGAAGCGCCAGGTCGTCAGCCCGACGGCCGCCGCGGCGGCGTAGTCCCCCACGCGACCGGCGGGCCTCCGAGCGAGCAGCTCGGGGGCCCGCGTCGCGCGTCAGGGCTTCGGTTCGAGCGGCGGCTTCACGGTGAAGCGGTTGATCGTGGGAGCCGCGCCCTCGCTGACGGTCAGGTACGACTTGCCGTTCGCGGCGAACGCGACGGCCTCGCCTTGTCCCTCCTCGACCTGCGGCGCGTCGCACGAGCCGGCCGCGAACGCGGCGGCGAGGCCGCCCTTCTTCGGTCGTTCGAAGGCGAGGATCCGACGGTACGTCCGCACGAGGACGACCCGACCGTCCGGTGAGATGTCGGCGGCGGTCACGAGCGTGCTCGGCAGTCCCGTTCCCAGCGGCTCGGTCCGCTCGAGCCGTGTGTCGGTCGGGAACGTCGCGACCTCCTCCATGAGGATCGGTGCGCCCGGCTGCAGCTGCTTGGCGCGGGCGCGCAGCACATGGCTGACGGGACCGTCCCATGCCTTCGTCACGATGTAGAGGTCGCCGGACAGCGGGTCGACGAACAGCGCCTCGGCGTCGCTCGGGCCGTTCGGGTACTGCAGCTCGAGCGCGGTCGCACCGCTGAGCGGTGCGCCGGTGCCGTCCGGGCGCGTCGCGGGCTCGGCGACGCGGTACACCGTCACCGTGGGGCGGTTCGACCCGTTGTCACCGATGTCGCCGATGTAGAGGAAGTCGCCCTCGTCGGGCCCGGGCCCGGCGGCCATGTCCTCCCAGTCGGTCGCGGTCGCGCCCTCGACGGTGTACGTGCCGAGGTTCTTGCCGGCCGCGGTCATCGCGTGCACGTCGGCGGTGCCGCCCGAGTCGTTGTGCGTCCACCACACACCGGGGAACGATCGGCTGGCCGCGAGTCCCGACGCCTCGATCACCGAGGCGTCCTCCACCGTTCCCGATGGGCCTGCCGGATGCGAAGCGGGCGCAGACGTCGTCGGTGCTCTGGGCCGGCTTCGTCCCCGCGCCGGCGGGCGCGGCGACCAGCACGCAGGACGCGGCGGCGATGACGAGGACGGGCAGCAGGCGCATGAGGCGCCCATCGTGCCTCAGGCGCAGCGACGCCAGAGCGTCGGCGGAGACCCCATGACATGATGCCGATCTGACGCGGATGCGTCGGGCGAGGGGAGCGTCATGGGGGGCACTCGTCGAGGCGTTCCGCGGCGCGCCGCCGCGGTGTTCATCGCTTCGGTCGCGACCGTCACGGCGCTCGGCGCGACCGGGTCGAGCGCGGCGCCGTCGACCGGCGAGGGCGGAAGCACGGGGAGTGGTGCACCACGCGTCATCATCGACACGGATCTCTCACGCTGGTGGGACGACGCGAGCACGATCGGCATCGCGAACGTGCTGCATGACGAGGGCGCGATCCGGCTGCTCGGCGTCGTGTCCGATGTCGCCAACCCCGTCGCGGTCGCCGCGATCGATGCGATCAACACCGCGTACCACCACGCGAACATCCCCGTCGGTGACGTCCCCGGCAGCGACACGGGGACGTTCGACTCCGGGTACACCGACGAGCTCGTGGCGCGCCTGCCGAGCTCGATCAAGCACAGCCGCGAGACCCCCGACGCCACCGACGTGTACCGGCGCCTGTTGGCGAAGTCACCGGACCACAGCGTCGTCATCGTGTCGATCGGCGGCTACACGAACCTCGCGAACCTGCTCGCGTCCGACCGCGGGCAGGGCAGCAAGCTCGACGGCCGCGCGCTCGTCGCCAAGAAGGTGCGACGACTCGTCCAGATGGACGGCATCTTCCCGGGTGGCGGTCCCGCGTTCACCAACCAGAAGATCGACCTCGCGGCGGCGAGCGCCGTCGTCGGCGGAGAGGGTTGGCCGACACCGATCGCGTGGGTCGACGGGCTCGGCGGCATCCAGACGAAGGTGGGGGCGACGCTCTGCACGACGACCGACGCCGAGCACCCGATGCGGATCGTCTACGACGTCCTGTTCGCGTGCGGCGAGCCGGGCGACGGCAACTGGGACGCACCGACGTTGCTCTACGCGATCGGCGACGTCCCGAGCGTCTTCTCGGAGGAAGGCCAAGGCGGTGCCGCGGTGATCAATGCCGACGGCGGCCTGTCATGGCAGACGCCGTCCGAGCGCACGGACGACCTCTACGTGCACGTCGTCGATCAGCCCACTCTGAACGCGAGGATCGACGAGCTGTTGGTGAGCGACTAGCGCGCGTCGGCCGCGAGCTCGAACCAGGTCGTCGTCCGGCTGCGGCCGAACTCGGAGCCCCAGTCGTTGGCGAGCTCGCTCGCCAGTCGTCGACCGACCGTGCGCTCGAGGTAGCCGGCGAGCGGATCCTCCACGATCCCCGGATCGTCGCTGACCTCGACGCGCAGCATCGCCTGGTCGAACGTGGCGCGCAGGCGCACCTGCGACGGGCGGTGGCGCACCGCGTCGGAGACGAGCTCCGACGTCAGCAGGTCGGCCAGCTCCTCGAGGTGGTCGGCGCCGACGTCCTCGAGGAACTCGTCCACGAAGACGCGGGCCTGCCTCGGCGCCGTCGGGCTCGGGGCGAGGTTCGCCTCGGCGACGTTCACCGGCGTGTCGTCAGCGCCAGCGCCAGCAGTGGTGGGGTCAGGGGTGGCGGGGCCATGGGTGACGGCCGTCCGCACGTCGTCCATGCACGGTGGGTACCCCTAAGCGGCCAGCTCGAACCACGTCGTCGTGATGTCCCGGCCGAAGTCCGAGCCCCAGCGGCTGGCCAGCGCATCCCGGTGCGCTCGGCTCAGGCGGCGCTCATCCTCGCCGGCGTGCGGATCGGGGATCAGACCGGGGTCGTCGCTGACCTCGACCCGCACGCCGGTCCGGTCGAAGACCACCCGGACGGTCAGCTGCGTCGGCGCGTGGCGCACGGCGTCGGCGACCAGCTCGGTGGTCAGGACGTCGGCCCGGGACTCGAATGCCGCGGCGCCGACGCGCTCCAGGAACTCGTCCACGAACTCCCGGGCCTGCGCCGGAGCCGTCTCGCCGGGGACGTACCGCTGCTCCGCCTGCTGCTTCGTGGTTGCTTCCATCGGAACCCTCCCGGTCGTTCTTCCCGTCACCAGTCCTGACAGTTGGGGAGGCGCGCGCTTACGGAAGCGCGTCCGACTGATTGGTCCGCGGCGCACGCGGGTAGTCCTCGGGCCGACATGACACCGCACGACAAGAAGGGGGTTTCCAAGTGCTCGGATTCATCCTCTATCTGCTGGTCATCGGCATCGTCGCCGGCTTCCTCGCCCGATTCCTCGTACCGGGTCCCGACCCGATGGGGTTCTGGGCGACGGTGCTGGTTGGTGTGATCGGCTCGTTCGTCGGCGGGTTCCTGGGCTACCTGCTGTTCGACGAGGACTTCGACGAAGGCGCGATCCAGGCATCGGGGATCATCGGCTCGGTCATCGGCGCCGTGATCGTCGTGCTGATCTACCGGGCGATCACCCGCAGGGGCGTCACGACACACCACTGACTGCGCACGACGCGCGCCATCCGCACCACGCGGGTGGCGCGCGTCAGTGCGTCGTGTAGTCGATCTCGCCGGCGTCCTTGGTGCCGACGGCGAAGCAGAAGCAGTGGATCGGGTCGTCGCCGATCGTCTCCAGGCTGTGGACGGCGTCGGGCGGGATGTAGACGAGGTCGCCCGGCCCGATCTTCTGTCGCTCGTCGCTGATGACCATCGTGCCCTCGCCGCGCATCACGAAGTAGAACTCGTGGGTCGGGTGCGTGTGCGGGAAGACCGCGGCACCCGGCGCGACCTCGAACTCGTTCGCCAGCTCGAGGTACCCACCGTCGGTGATCGCCTTCATCTCCCGCGGGCGGATCATCCACCAGACGGGGACCGTCCCGTTGTGCTCGACCTCGGGCTCGACCTCGGTGATCGACCGGACGTCCACGTTCCCCACCTCCTGCGCGCGGCGTCCCGCGCACGACGAATGTAGATCCTGCGCGCGAGACACCCGGGGGCTACCGTCGCGTCGGTCAGCAGTCGTCGAAGGTGGAGTGGACGTGCGGCGAACAGGGAAGCGCGGAAGGTTCACTGGCTGATCTCGGTCGCGTGACCGTGCGCGCGACCCACGCCGACGATGGCCTCGCGTTGCAGGACATCGAGCGCCGCGCCGGCGAACGGTTCCGCACCGTGGGCCTGGACCCGATCGCCGACCACGAGCCCGCGTCGCTCGACGAGCTCGCCGGATATGCACGCGACGGTCGTGCCTGGACTGCCGTCGACGACGCGGATCACCCGGTCGGCTATGTGCTCGTCGACGAGATCGACGGCAACGCGCACATCGAGCAGATGAGCGTCGTCCCCGAGCACCAGGGTGCCGGCATCGGCCGCGCGCTGCTCGACGTCGTCCGGCACTGGGCGATCGAGACAGGATGCTCGTGCATCACGCTCACGACCTTCGCCGACGTGCCCTGGAACCGGCCCCTCTACGAGCACCTCGGCTTCCGGGTGCTCGCCACCGACGAGATCGGTCCCGGCCTCTCGGCGGTGCGACAGTCGGAAGCCGAGCATGGCCTCGATCCGGCGGCGCGGGTCTGCATGCGGCTGGAGGTGGCCTAGCGCTCCTGGGCGACCCGAAGATCTCTTCCTGCGGATGTCGAGAACGTGATCGCGGCTCCGACACCTGGGTGAGCGTTGCCACGAGGGCGACGCCGAACAGGAAGGATGGAGCCATGCGATTCATGCTGCTGCAGAACTACGGGGACGCCGGCTTCGACACGGAGTGCCCGCCGATGACCGAGTGGACGCCCGAGGACATCCAGGCCCACATCGCGTTCCAACAGGCGCTCAACGAGGAGCTCACCAAGCGGGGCGAGCTCGTGGACGCCGCGGGACTCGCCGGGCCCGACCAGGCGAAGTTCGTGAAGTCGGACGGCGCGACCGCGCCGGTCGTCACGGACGGCCCGTACCAAGAGTCGAAGGAGCTCCTGGCGGGCTACCGCACCGTCGACGTCGACACCCTCGAGCGGGCGATCGAGATCGCCGCGCAGGCCTCAGCAGCGCCCGGTCCGAACGGCGTGGCCATCGGTCAGCCGATCGAGGTGCGCGAGATCATGGGCGCTCCCGAAGTCGAGGAGTGAGCACCGCCACGCGCACCGAGGGTCTGCTGCGTGCACTCGCGCCGCAGGCCCTCGGTGCGGTCGTGCGCCGCTACGGCGACTTCGCGGACGCCGAGGACGCGGTCCAGGAAGCACTGATCGCCGCAGCCACGCAGTGGCCGGTCGAGGGGCAACCCGACCAGCCGCTCGCGTGGCTGATCCGTGTCGCGTCCCGTCGCATGGCCGACCACCACCGAGCGGACGAGGCCCGCCGCCGCCGCGAGGAGCTGGCCGCGTCGTGGTCGACGACGCGTCCGTCCGATCCGGCCGCAGGCGAAGACGACACGCTCATCCTCTTCTTCATGTGCTGCCATCCGTCGTTGACGCCCACGTCGGCGATCGCGCTCACGTTGCGCGCCGTCGGCGGCCTCACGACCCGGGAGATCGCGGACGCGTTCCTCGTCCCCGAGGCGACGATGGCGCAGCGCATCAGTCGCGCGAAGGCCACGGTCGGCGGGTCCGACGAGCCGTTCGCGCTCCCGTCCGACGACGAACGCAGCGAGCGGCTGCGTTCGGTGCTCCACGTCCTCTACCTCCTCTACAACGAGGGGTACGCCGGCACGAGCGGTCCCGAGCTCACGCGCACCGACCTGTCCGCTGAAGCGATCCGACTCACCCGCGGCGTGCACGCGTCGTTGCCCGGCGAGCGCGAGGTCGCGGGGTTGCTGGCGCTCATGCTGCTGAACGACGCGCGTCGGCCGGCGCGCACCGGCGGCGCGGGCGAGCTCGTCCCGCTCGCCGAGCAGGACCGGACCCTCTGGGACCGAGCGCTCATCGCCGAAGGCGTCGCAGTCATCACGGAATGCCTGCAGCACGGTGACCTCGGCGAGTACCAGGTGCAGGCCGCCATCGCGGCGGTGCACGATCAGGCGCGCACGTATGCCGACACCGACTGGTCACAGATCCTGGCGCTGTACGACCTGCTCGAGCGGATGACCGGGAACCCGATGGTCACGCTGAACCGTGCCGTCGCGGTCGGGATGGCGGGTGACCCGCGCGATGGGCTCGCACTCCTCGACGGCCTCGACGAGCAGCTGGGCGACCACCACCGGTTGCACTCGGTGCGTGCACACCTGCTCGAGCAGGTCGGCGACACCGATGCCGCGATCATCGAGTTCGCAGCCGCCGCGAGCCGTACCACGAACGTGCGCGAGCAGCAGTACCTGACGAAGCAGGCCGCGCGGCTCGCCGCTCAGTAGCCCGACGCGCGCGCCCGCTCCACGAAGCGGCGGACCTTCTCCGGGTCGCGCCGGCGACGGTCGTCGTCGCGCCCCGTGTGCGTCTCGGAGTCGACCCCCGCCGGGCGCACCGCCTCGATCGCGGCCGCGACGTTGTCGGGGCCGAGGCCGCCCGCGAGGATCACCGGCACGTCGACCGCCTCCACGGCGGCTCGGCTCCACGACCAGTCGTGCACCTGCCCGCTCGCGCCGACGACGCCGGTCTCGGAGTGTGCGGTGTCGAGGAGGAGCCAGTCGCTCACCGGGCGCGAAGGCGACCGCGTCGGCGACCGCCTCGGGTCCGCGCACCGGGATGGTGACCATCGTCTCGAGCCGGCGCGATCGCCGTCCGCAGCTCGGCGACGCCGTCGACGCCGAGGCCTCCGACCGCCCGGGCGACGTGCAGGATCTGGGGCTCGTACCTGCTCGACGGTCCGCAGCACCCGATCGCGGTCCGTGGAGAGCGACAGCGCCACGAGGCGACAGCCCGTGAGCTCGGCCACGATCGCTCGCATCGTCGGCTCGTCCACCGAGTCCCACGTGTCGACGCCCTCGTCCAGGACCACGCCGACGTGGTCGGGTGAGAGCTCGGCGACCATGGCGGCGTCTTCGGCTGTGGTCACGCCGTAGAGCTGGACGATCACCTCCGGATCCTGGCACTCGGCCGATCCGCATCGGAATCCGGTCTTGTGAGTAGATTGTCCCGATCCAGCGGGCGGAGCCGCGGATGGCCAGCGATGGCCTGACCGCACAGGGGAGTCATGGAATGAAGCAGGAGCTCTTGCTCGTGTCGTCGTGCTCGGGGCAGCCGCGGCACTCGTCATCGGGATCAGCGCGATTCCAAGCGGTGGACAGACGACGCCGGCCCCTGCGGGCACGACTGTCACCGCGGTCAGTGGACATGCGAGCGGTCCGTTCGTCGACGTCACCATCGATGACGAGTTCGGGGCTGGCGCGGCGTCGGTCCTCAGAGCCGAGGTGCCGGCAGATGCCGACGCGGCGGCTGCCGCGCTTGCCGAGCTCGGGATCGCCGCGGACGGCGACGTCGGCGCACTCGCGCTCGTGCAGTTCGTCACCGGTCCTGAGCCCACCGTGACCTTGCCGCCCGAGGGCGGTGGTCCCTTCACCGACTCGCTCGCGCAGTTCCTCGTGAACAACCCGGACGAGCCCTTCCCGCTGGCGGGACCGATCAGCGTCAGCACCCAGGGCGCGATCGGCCCCGAAGGGTTCGCGACGAGCACCGCGACCCTCGAAGACGTCGGGGTCGACGACGAGGGCTCTCCCATCGATGCCGACCTCATCGACGTCGAATGCCGGTCCGATCTCGCCGGTGGGCCCGTCGGCTCGACCCGCTTCGTCAACGGCGTCCTCGCCGTCGAGCCTCCCGAGGACATCGAAGAGCTTCCAGCCCCCAACACGGTCCTGCTCGACGACGAGATCGAGATCCCCCTCGGCAGCGGGGTCGTGACGGTCGTGTCGCGGGTCGTGGCCAACGAGCAGACGGTCGGCGCCTACGACATCACCGTTCGTGGCGCGCACTACACGCAGACCGCGACCTTCGAGATGACCGGCGAGCCCCCGGTCGTCGTGCAGGAAGTCGAGATCATCTACGGCGAGATCGCCTGCGGCATCGTGCCGGGCGCGGTGGTGGAGCCGACGTTCACCGGCTGACGCGCAGCGCCTCGAGGTCGAGTGCCACGAGGTGCTCGACGAAGAGGTCGGGGTCGTCGAACATCCAGTCGTGGTCGATCGGGGGATACCCCGGTGGACGCCGCGCGACGGTGAAGGTCGCGTCCAGTCGCTCGGCGAACGCACGTCCGTCGGCGCGCGAGAGGATCGTGTCGCTCTCGGCCCACAGCACGTGACACGGGATGTGGGCCGCGGCGACGGCTTCCATCTCGGCTGACCGGTCGTTCGCGAACGCCCACAGCCCGGCGCGGGCGAGCTGCACCGGATGCTCGACGCTGGTGTGCAGGAACGATCCGAGCGCGGCGCGCGTCGCCATTCGCATGATCCCGACCGGGTGGACTGCCTCGATCGCGAGCGACAACAGCTTGCTGACCCCGAGCGTGTCGCTGAAGACGCACTCGACGACCCGGTCGGGGAGCCGCGCCGCGAGGCCCAGCTCGAGCGCGCCGCCGAACGAGTGGCCGAGGAGCGACACGCGCTCGGCGTGCGCCTCGTCGAGCGTCGCCACGAGGCAGTCGAGCGCATGGTCGAACGTCCATCGCCCCGGGACCGCGAACAGGTCGGGGATCACGACGCGCGCCCGGTCGGCGAGGAGATCCGCCGTTCGCTGATACGTGCTCGGCTCCATCCCGAAGCCGTGCAGCACGAGGATCGTCGGCCCGTCGCCGACCTCCAGGGACGGCAGGGGAGCGGCGGGGGCGGTCACCGACGTGATCCTGTCATCCCGTCCGCTCGACCTGCCTACGATCGGGCCCGTGATCACCGCCATCTCCGCCGACTCCCACATCACCGAGCCGGGCGACTGCTACCTGCCGTACATCGACCCGAAGTTCCGCGACCGGGCACCGGTTGCGGTGACGGACGACGTCATGGGTGCGGCGATGTCGGTCGACCAGGGCATGTCGACGATCCCGTACGGGATGATCGCTGCCGCCGGACGGTCCTGGGACCAGATCAGCCCGTTCATCCACGTCGGGTGGGACGAGCTGCACCCCGGCGGGTGGGACCCGAAGGCGCGTCTCCAGGAGCAGGACCGTGACGGCGTGCTCGTCGAGGTGCTCTACCCGTCGGTCGGCATGCTGCTGTGCAACCACCCCGATGCCGACTACAAGCACGCATGCTTCCAGGCGTACAACCAGTGGATGGCCGAGTTCTCCGCGGTCGCGCCCGACCGACTGCTCGGCATCGGCCAGACCGCGCTGCGCAGCGTCGAGGAGGGGATCAGCGACCTCGAGCAGATCAAGGCGCTCGGCCTGCAGGGCGTGATGCTCCCTGGCTATCCCGCGTGCGTCGATGACGGTGACTACGACGACCCGCGCTGGGATCCGTTCTGGCGTGCTGCGGTCGAGCTCGAGCTGCCCGTGTCGTTCCACATCCTCACGGGCGGCGCCGCGAACCTCGGCAGCCCCGAGTTCCGTGGTCCGAAGATGAACGGCTTCTTCGGGATCATCCGGAGCTGTCAGGACATGATCGGCACGCTCATCTTCGGTCGCGTGTTCGACCGCGTGCCCGAGCTGCGCATCGTGTGCGTCGAGGCCGACGCGGGGTGGGTGCCGCACTGGATGTACCGCGCCGACCACGCGGTCGAGCGCCACCGCAACTGGCTCGGCGCCGGCGACCTCGACCGCAAGCCGAGCGAGTACTTCCGTGAGCACGTGTACGTCACGTTCCAGGACGACTGGGTGGCGTTCCAGACCGCGCACCTGATGAACCACGAGCGGCTCATGTGGGCGAACGACCACCCGCACTCCGACTCGACGTTCCCGAACTCCCAGCAGGTGCTCGCGGAGCAGACCGCGCACCTCAGCGACGACGTGCGCGACGACATCGTCTGGCGCAACTGCGCGCGTCTCTACCGGCTCGACGTGCGCGTCTGATCAGGGACGGGTGCCGTCGGCGCGGATGACGATCGCGCCGGTCTCGTCGGTCACCGTGTAGTGGATCGTCTGGGCGACGATCTTGCCGTCCTGGATCACGAACGAGTCGGCGCCGTCGGGCACGCGGAACGGCCCGGTGTCGACCGTCCACTCGAGGAACGCGACCGGACCGGCGACGAGCACGTTCGTGTACACCCACTCGCCGTTGGGGATCTCCTGCATCAGCTCGCGGCCGAGATGCTCCACACCCGCCTTGCCGTGGAAGATCCCACGTCCCGTCAGCACGACGATGTCGTCGGCGACGTTGCGCTCCATGTCGAGCTCGAGCTTGCCCTCCGCGGCGAGGCGGAGGTGGTCGTCGAACACCTCCTGGGTGCTCCGAGTCGAGAGGTCGTCCATGCGAAAAGTCTGGTGCATCGCGCGACGGCGCTCTGCCAGGGTCTTGGGATGCCCGCTTCGATCAGGCCGCTGGCACGAGAGGACGTCGACCAGGTCGTCGACCTGTCCGTGCGCGCCTGGGCGCCGGTGTTCGACTCGTTGCGGGGGGTGCTCGGTGCCGAGATGTTCGAGCGCATGCACCCGGGGGGCTGGCGCACGATCCAGGCCGATGCCGTGCGGGAGACGTGCACCGACCCGGGCATGACCGTGTGGGTCGCCGACGACGGCGACGCGGTGGTCGGCTTCGTCGCGGTCGTGCTCCACCCCGACGACCGCGAGGGCGAGATCCACATGATCGCCGTCGACCCCGAGTTCCAACGCCGAGGCACCGCGGCGCGCCTCGACCGACCACGCGGTCGAGTGGATCGCGCAGCAGGGCATGGAGCTCGCGGTCGTCGCGACCGGCGGCGATCCCGGTCACGCTCCCGCACGTGCGAGCTACGAACGGTCCGGGTTCACGGCCCTGCCGCTCGTCCGGTACTACAAGCTGCTCTAGCTGGTCACGACTTCCGGAGGAAGCGCATGTGCGCGACGCGTGGCGAGCAGGTGACCTCGGTGTCGTAGCCGGCCAGCGCGTCACCGAGTCCGTCGAACAGCCGCTCACCGCTTCCCAGGAGCACCGGCGAGACGGGGACGTGCAGCTCGTCGACGAGTCCGGCCTTGACGTACTGCTGCACCGTGCTCGCGCCGCCACCGAGACGGATGTCGCCGTCGCCCGCGGCCTCGACAGCGCGCTCGAGCGCGGCTTCGATCCCGTCGGTCACGAAGTAGAAGGTCGTGTCACCCGTCATCTCGATCGGCTCGTGTGGGTAGTGAGTGAGCACGAACACCGGGAAGTGATACGGCGGCTCGTCGCCCCACCAGCCCTTCCAGTCCGTGTCGCCCCATTCACCGCGGATCGGGCCGAACATGTTGCGGCCCATGATCCACGCGCGGATCCCGTCGAAGCCGGCGCGGAGGAAGTCGTCGTCGATGCCGGTCTCGCCGCCGGTCTGACCGATCATCTCGCGGCCGTACGTGGTCTCGAACACCCACTTGTGCAGCTGCTCGCCACCGACGCCGAGCGGGTTGTCGATGCTCTGGTCGGGCCCGGCAACGAACCCGTCGAGCGACATCGCGTAGTTCAGAGCTCGCAGCTTCGGCATGGGGTCTCCTCTCCGCCCGCGCGTGATGATGCCAGGTAGACGACCCAGTCCCCGAGAACTCATCGCGGTCGACGTGCCGCGGCTCCCGTTCGTCCAAGACCGCGGCGGCCGTCGGTTCGTAGGGTGTGGGCATGACGAACAGCTCGACACGTACGCCGGTCCGCCGAGCGCCGGGGGAGGGCCGCGACTACGACATGGGTCGCATCCAGGCCGTCTTCAAGGCCGACGGCGAGGAGACGGCGCAGCGATACTCGATCTCGGAGTGGTGGCTCGAGCCCGACACTGCCGGGCCCGGTGCGCACTCGCACGAGAAGGACGACGTCTTCTACGTCCTCGAGGGTGTCATGACGTTCCTCATCGGCGACGAGTGGACCGATGCGCCGAAGGGATCGCTGGTGATCGCCCCGGGTGGGGTGACCCACGACTTCGAGAACCGCGGCACGGTGCGGGCGGGCGCGTTGAGCTTCTCGTTCCCGGGCGGGTTCGAGTCCGACATGCCGGCGATCGTCGAGTGGTTCCGCGAGCACCCACCGGGACCCGCGACCGGCTGATCAGCTCTGCTCGACGCTCCAGGTGAGCGCGGGCGGGTCGACGCGCGCGCAGCGTGGGCCACCGCACCCGTCGGTGAGGTCGATCGACGCGACCAGCGGCATGTCGTCGCGCTCCGCGCGACGCACGAGGTCCGGGTCGATCCGGTTCAGCATCAGCTTGGCCCGGCGGAACATGGTGAACGCCTGATCACCGGCGACGACGCCCCAGGTCAGGTACACGAACCGCTCGCCGCACTCGCCGTGCACGGCAGGACCCTTGAAGTCGAGCCCGTCGGTCTCGGTCACTCCGACGTCCAGGAGCCAGGTCGCGGACGCTGCATCGCCGGGTACGAGGTCGACGGGGTCACGTCGCACCTGGACGGCGACGTGGACGTCGTCGTACGTCTCGCCGGCGGCCTCGAAGTGTCGACCGGGCAGATGGTGGCCGTTGATGACGACACGCACCCGCGCATGTTCGCGCGGGTGCGTCTCGGTCGTCAGAGCCGATCGCTCGCGGCCGAGGAGCGGCAGCGTCGGGAGCTGAGCGTCAGCCGGTGAAGGTGGGCTCGACGACGATCGGCGCCGCGGCGGCGAACGAGTTCGTCACGGTCGCCGTGGTGCTCCCGGGCTCCTCCAAGGCGGTCACCAGCTCCGGGTCGATCACGACCGATGTGGCCCCACCGTTGTTCGGCTCGGTGAGCGCACAGTGGGTGCTGTGGTCGGTGTAGACGTGACCGACGCCGCCGGTCGCGGTGTACTCGAGATCGACGACGAAGCTGTTGGGGACGGCGGACGTGCCCACGTCGCCGTAGCTCGTCGAAACGGCCCCGAGCATCAAGCCTTCGCAGTCGGCGTTCACCGTGAACGTCGCGCCTGGCGGCGGCGTGCCCTCGACGACCTTCGTGACCGCGAGGTTCCCCCAACTGTCGCTGCCCTCGACGACCTCTGGGGTCTGGTCGGCCATGCACCTCGCCACGACGGTGAGCTCACCTGCGACGGTGTCATCGGGCAGCACCATCAACGCCACGTTCGGGTTCGACGGGTCCTCCGTCACCGAGACGGGAGTGACCTCGTCGTCGTTGCCGTCGAAGACCTCGTCGACGGAGAAGGACCCCTCGTTGCACGTCACGCTCAGGATCGTGAGCTCGAACGTCAGCGGCGCACTCGGGCTGACGAGCTCGACCTCGAGCGGGAAGACGGTCGCGCCCGCAGTGCTCGGGAGCGCGAGCGCTCCGAGAGCCGCGATGGCGAGGGTGACGACGATCCGGCGCATGTTCCTCATCCTGTGAACGTGGGTTCGACGACGATCGGCTCGACGAACGTGTTCGTCACCGTCGCTTCGAACGGGTCCGGCGCGGGATCTCGACGATCTCGGGATCGAACATGACCGACGTGGCCCCGCCGTTCTGCGGCTCGGTGAGGGTGCAGTCGGCCCATGGTCGGGTACACGTAGCCGAGCCCGCCGTTCGGTGCCGTGAAGAGAGCGTCGGCGGAGAAGTCGTCGGGAGCTCAGAGTCGCCGCGTCACCGAAGCTCGCCGGCGACCGGTAGGACGATGGTCGTGCCGACGCAGGCACGTGCACGGTGAACGTCGCGCCTGGGCGGCGGTGTCCCCTCGACGATCTTCGTGATGTCGATCGCCGCCGGCAGCCCATGGTCGGCGCAGCCGGTGAGCGTGACCGGACTGCCCGATGTTGTGCAGGTCGCCACGACGACGAGAAGCCGGGTACGGTGTCGTCGAGGGCAGGACCATCGTCGCGAAGTTGGGTCGGACGGGTCCTCGGTGACCGAGATCGGCTCGACGGGTTGTCGCGCCGTCGAGACACGCGAGACCACGTTGAACGTCCCGGCGTCGCAGATGATGACCTACGATCTCGAGGCTGAACGTGAGCGGCGCCGTCGGGCTCACGAGGTCGACCTCGAGCTCGGTCGTGCCGGCGCCCGCCATGCTCGGGAGCGCGAGCAGGCCCGTGCAGGCCACCAGGAGCGCAATCAACGCGCGTCGCACGATCAGGGTCCTCCGCCGTCGACCGATCGAAGCCAGCACGGTAGCAGCCCGGACTTTTCGGGCCTCGGATGAGCCCGGATCATCGATCGGCATCCGAACCGGGGCCGGCGCCTACGCTGCTGCGATGCGGCTCGGCGGGGTATGGCAACGGTGCGCGGGTCTCATCGCTGCGGTCGCGCTCGTCGTCCCGGCGCTCCTCGTGATCGGCGCCCCACTCGCCGGGGCGACCGACGTCTCGACGGAGGAGCAGCTCCGCGCCGCGTTCGGCGACGCGAACGAGACGAGCATCGTCCTGCTGAACGACATCGTTCTCGACGACTGCGCCGCGGGAGGCGTGACCCGAACGAGCCTCGGCGGACCGCTGCCGCCGCTGACGCTCGAAGGCGGCGGATTCACGATCACCCAGACGTGCGACGACCGGGTGCTGCAGACCGAAGGTGACCTGACGTTGCTGAACGTCACCATCACCGGCGGCTTCCTCGCGAGCTCGAGCGGCGCCGGCGTCCTGCTCGGTGACGACGGGTCACCGTCGCTCGTCGTCCGAGGCTCCACGATCACCGGGAACCGCGCCGAAGGCGGGGGTAGCGGTGGCGGCATCGACGGCCAGACGAGCGGAACGATCCTCGTCGAGGACTCCACGGTGAGTGACAACTTCGCCGGCGACACCGGCGGCGGCATCCGCTCGTTCGGTGAAGCAGTGACGATCGTGCGATCGACGGTGACTGGGAACAGCACCGAGGGAGACGGGTTCGGTGGCGGCGGCATCGACACTTCGCAGGGCGGTCCACTCACGGTCGTGAACTCGACGATCGTCGGCAACTCCGCGCCCGGCGGCGTCGGCGGGGGGATCGTCGCCAACTCGCTCAGCCTCGTCTACAGCACGGTCACGCAGAACAGCGCCGAGGACGGGGCAAACCTCGCGCTCGACAGCGGCGACGACGCGACCTTCACCCCGTTCGCGTCGGTCGTCGCACAGGCACTGGGCGGGGGCGAGAACTGCGTGTTCTCGGACGCGCCGAACACGGTTTCCGCGGGCTACAACTACTCCGACGATGCGTCGTGCGCGCTCGCCGCCGCGACCGACCAGCAGGACGCCGCCGACCCGCAGCTCGGTGACCTCGCGGCGAACGGTGGCCCGACGGCGACGCGTCTCCCCGCCGCCACGAGTCCGCTCGTCGACGGCGTGCCGGTCGACGCGTGTCAGGACGACGGTGCCTCCGACGTCACCACGGATCAGCGCGGCGTGACCCGTCCGCAGATCGCGGGGTGCGACATCGGTGCCGTCGAGATCGAGCCGCCGCCGCCCTCGCCGTTGGTGCTGGAACCGACCTTCACCGGCTGAGCGGCCGCACTGCGCTGCGGGTCAGACGAACGTCGACTCGAGCGTGAGGCCCAGCTCGGGGAACGCGCCGATCGCGATCGTCTGCATCGAGCCGCCGCCTTTGCCGCCGCCGACGGGGTCGTCGACGAGCACGACCGCGTCGCGGTGCTGGTGGATCTTGCGGGCGACCTCGATCGTGTCGCAGTCCGTGTAGTGGTCGCCGTCGACGTGCAGCTCGCCGCGCCACTGGCCGTGTCGGGCACCGTCGAGGCCGAAGTACAACCCGGTGCCGAGGTGGAAGCCCGTCCCGGTGGGTGCAGCCGTGAGGGTGATCGGACGCTTCGTGCCGTCCTCCATCACGAACGTGATGGTCCCGCCCTGCACGCGCCGGTTCGAGTCGTCGAACGCGACGTCGAAGTGCGCGTCGACGAACGGCTCCTCGGTGCCGTCGGGGTGCTCGAAGCCACCACGCAGCCGCTTGCTGGGCGCGCCGGGCAGGTTCGACTCCATGTAGTAGTGGAACGACGCGTAGCGAGAGCCGTCGGCACGCTCGAGCAGCCATGGTGCCCAGCTCGTGAACGAGCGTGGGTTGCGCAGCCGCTCGGGTGGTTCCAGGTCGGAGAGCGGGTCACCGACCTGCATGCGCACTCCCCACGAGTGGTCGCGGGTGCCGCACCAGCCGGTCGTGACGTCGACGCGCTCGCCCTCGACGGTGACCCAACCCTCGGCAGTCCCCGTCTGGTGGTAGCGGACGACGTCGTTGATCACGCGGTTCGCGTGGGGGGAGCGGTGCAGCTCGCGGTCCTCCATGCGCGGCGGGACGACGCCGCGGATGGTCAGGTCGAACGCGATCGGCTGCACGTCGTTCTCGTCGAGACGGATGCGCACGGCCTGCAGCGGCTCGACGATCTCGTAGGAGAGCGGCCCCACGGCCGCGTGCTCGGGGTCGGTGTGCAGTGCGCGCGAGCCGCGCACCGTCCACTGCTCGGTGCCGCGGGACACGCCGCCGAAGGAGTCGAGCACGTTGCGGTTCGTGTACTTGCCGAGGCCGAACCCGACCTGTAGCGACCCGTCGAGCGCGCACGCCTGGAGCCAGAGCTTCTCGGTCCAGTTGACGTCGGGCGTGCCGACGGACGCGAACGTGTCGACGGCCTGGTGCAGCAGCGTCTCGTCGGCGGGGACCAGCGGTCCGATCGAGGGGTCCATCGGGCGGCAGTCTTGTCGACCCGCTCCCTACGATGCGGCGGATGGAAGAGCTCGCGGGTCGCTTCCGCGACTGGTTGTCGACGCAGGTCGGCGCGTCGGTGGAGCTGGGTGAGCTCGCCGCCCCGACGCTCGGTGGCCTGTCGAACGACACGCTGCTCGTCGACGCCGACTGGGGTGACGGCGAGCGCGGGCTCGTCCTGCGGATCGCGCCGACGCGTCCGCTCTTCCCGGACACGGACCTCGGACGACAGGTCGCGACGATGCGCGCGCTGCGCGCCGGTTCGGAGATCCCGGTGCCCGAGGTGCTCTGGGACGAGCCCGATCCGAGCGTCCTCGGACGGCCGTTCTACGTGATGGCACGCGTCGACGGTCGCATCCCTCCCGACAACCCGGGTCATCACTTCGAAGGTTGGGTGAAGGAGCTGCCGGCCCAGAAGCAGCGCGGACTGCACGACAAGAGCGTCGACACGATGGCGCTCATCAACCGCGTCGACGTCGAGGGTGCCGGGCTCGGGTTCCTCGACCGTCCGGAGCGCGGCGACGATCCGATCGCGCAGGAGGTGGGGTACTGGCGCGCGTACCTCGACTGGGCCGCGGACGGTGAGCGCCTCGAGCGGGTCGAGGTGCCGTTCGCGTGGTGCGTCGAGCACCGGCCGGAGTCGAGCGACCGCTCGCTCGTGTGGGGGGACGCACGGCTCGGCAACCTGATCTACGGGAGCGACCTCGCGCCGGTGTGTGTCCTCGACTGGGAGATGGCGGTCCTCGGACCTCCCGAGCTCGACCTCGGCTGGTACCTGTTCCTGGATCGCGCCGCGTTGCAGTTCACCGAGAAGCTGGCGGGGTTCCCGGAGCGGGAGGGCACGATCGCCCGGTACGGGTCGCGGCTCGGCCGTGGTGTGCGCGACGTCGACTGGTACGAGGCGTGGGGCGGCGTGCGTGCCGCGTGCATCCAGGTGCGGCTCGGCCTGTTGCTCTACGAGATGGGCGTCATCGAGGACCTGGCCTGGCGCGGCAAGAACCCGGTGACGAGAGCCCTCCGCGACCTGACGGCCGGCTAGCTGGTGAGGTAGCGGTCGATCACGCGGTGGAGGTGGGCGATGTTGCTCTCCTGGCGGTTCGCGAGGCGCACGCCGGTGCAGCCGCGCGACTTCAGCCCCTCCTGGACGCGTGCCATGTTCGAGTAGTCCTGGTTCGTGATCTCGCCCCAGTCGCGTTCGCGCCAGTCGTCCCAGCGCCGGCGCCGCGGCATCTCCCACTCCGACACGTCCGCGGGCCACTCGAGCACCCACGTGTCCTTGATCGCGCTGTCGGGGTCGGTGCCGTTGGGGCGGACGCGGAACAGGATGGCGCTGCCCGGGTAGATCGGTCCGACGAGGTTGGGGAACCAGTGCACGTCCTCGGCGCTCGTCATCTGGTCGGGCTCGAGCCCCGACACGTCGAACCCGCGGGCCGAGAGCATCTGCATGCGCCGCTGCTGGTACGCGCCGAGCAGCTCGCCGCGGGGGAGTCCGGCGGCTTGCAGCTCCTCGACCGCGGCGCGCTCGTCACCGAGGAACGCGCCGCCCAACCCGGCGATCATCCCCATCAGGATCTCGCCCTCGTCGAACGACTCGTCGTCGAGGCCGAGGCGCGGGCTCCCGCGCAGGACGCGCCGCGCGCCGGCGAGCCGCCCGTAGTGCGCGTGCGTCTCGAACTGCTCGTACTGGATGCCGACGTCGTCGACCCACGGCAGCGTCTGCGGGTGCGTGCCCTGCACGTGGTAGCCCTCGGCGAACGCCTCGACGACCACCTTCCAGTTCGCGGGGAGGACGGTCGTCAGGTACGCGTGGAAGCGGAGCTCGTCGAGGTGGTACGGGTCGAGGAGCGACGGCAGCGGGTCGAGGAAGTCGAGGAGCGGCGGCGCGGCCGCGTCGAGGCAGAGCCACACGAAGCCGCCCCACGTGTCGACGCGCACGGACGTGAGCGCGAGCCCCTCGGGCAGGTCGGGGAACTCGTCGGGGTCGACGACCTCCACGAGCCGGCCATCGAGCGCGTACCGCCACGCGTGATACGGGCAGCGGATGTCGCCCCCGTCGGTCGACTCGTCGAAGGTCCCGCACCCCTCGGCGAGGCGGGTGCCGCGGTGCAGGCACGTGTTGTAGAACGCGTGCAGCTTGCGATCGCGGCCGCGGACGACCAGCACCGACTCATCGCCGATCTCGTACTCGAGGAAGTTGCCCGGCTCGGGCAGCTCCTCGTCGCGACCGGCGACCTGCCAGATGCGCGACCACATGCGATCGAGCTCGGCATCGAGGAAGTCGCGTGAGAGGTACCGCTCCTTCGGGACGAGGCCGTCGGGCCGGACGAGGAACGCCGGGTCCACGTCGGTGACGGCGGCTTCGGTCACGGCGATAGTTTCGCGCCGTTTCGCCGAGGCCGGAGGGGAGTGAGGACCATGGAGTTCAACCTCGCCGACCTCTTCGAGTCGATCGTCGACGTGGTCCCCGATCGCACCGCCGTCGTCCACGGCGAACGCCGTCTCACGTATGCCGAGCTCGACGCCCGCGCGAACCGGGCCGCGCACGCGATGCAGGCGCGCGGCGTCGACGCCGGTGAGCACGTCGGCCTCTACCTGAAGTCGTGCCCCGAGTTCCTCGAGGCGATGCTCGGCGCGTACAAGATGCGCGCGGTCCCCATCAACATCAACGACCGGTACGTCGCCGCGGAGGTCGACGGCGTGGCTCGTGACGCCGACGCGGTAGGGATCGTGATGGACGGCTCGCGGCCGGCGTCGGCGAACGAGCTCGCCGGGTCCGGTCGCTGGGTGCTGACGACCGGTGTCGGCGGCGACTACGAGGGCGCGCTCGCCCCGGAGTCCGACGCGCGTGACTTCGGCCCCCGCTCGGGCGACGACCACTACATCCTCTATACGGGCGGCACGACGGGTCGTCCGAAGGGCGTCGTCTGGCGCCAGGAGGACATCTTCTTCACGGCGATCGGCGGCGGGAACCCCGGCGGTGACCCGCTCACCGATCCCGCGACGCTCGCGCCGTCGGTGCTCGCCAACCCGAACCAGCGCATCGGCGTGTTCATCCCGCCGGACGACCCGGGGCCGGGGGAGTTCGTCGCGCTGTCGCTCGGGCCGCTCGGGCACGCGAGCGGGCAGTGGCTGGCGCTCGGTGCGTTGCTCGGCGCGGGCACGCTCGTCCTCTACGACGCGCCGTCGCTCGACATCCCGTACCTGCTCGACCTGGTGCAGCGCGAGCACATCGGCATGCTCACGCTCGTCGGTGATGCGACCGCCCGTCCGCTGCTCGACGCGCTGCGTGCCGAACCCGACCGGTGGGACACGTCGTCGGTGCGCCTGCTCGGATCGGGCGGGAGCATCCTCTCGGGCGACGTGAAGGACGGGCTGCTCGCGGCGATGCCGTCCGCCGCCGTGGTCCTCGAGGCGATCGGGTCGTCGGAGTCGCCGAGCCAGGCGGTGTCGGTCGTCGCGCAGGGGACGAGCGCGCCGGCGACGCTCACGTTCGCGCCGAAGCCGGACACGATCATCCTCGATGACGACCTGGCACCGATCCCGCCGGGGACCGGACAGGTGGGCCGGCTCGCGACCCGCGGGCGTGCGCCGATCGGGTACCACAAGGACCCCGAGGCGTCGGCGCGCACGTTCGTGACGATCGACGGTGAGCGCTACACGTTGCCGGGCGACATGGCGTCCATCGACGCCGACGGCACGATCCACCTGCACGGACGGGGATCGATGTGCATCAACACGGGCGGCGAGAAGGTGTACCCGGAGGAGGTGGAGGCCGCGCTCAAGTCGCACGACGCGGTCTTCGACGCGCTGGTCGTGGGCGCACCCGACCAGCGGTGGGGCGAGCGGGTCGTCGCGGTGGTGCAGCCGGTCGACGGCGCCTCACCGACGCTCGAGGACCTCGACGCGCACTGCCGCACGACGCTCGCGGGATACAAGGTGCCGCGCGCGCTGTACGTCGTCGATCAGATCCGCCGCAACGCGGCCGGCAAGCCCGACTACACCTGGGCCAAGGCGCAGATCAGCTGAGGAGGAGCTCGGCGTTGGCGCCGAAGAGGCCGGGGTGGTCGGCGACGGACGTCCCGGTGCGCTCGTAGTCCTCGATGGGCGTCGCCGTGCCCTCCGAGTGCGGGTAGTCGCTGCAGCACATGAAGAGGTCGCCCGACTGCTTCTCGAGCCGGGCCGGGACCTCGTACGAGAACGCCGCCACGCGTACCTGCCGGCGGAAGTACTCGCTCGGTCGCAGCGACAGCTCGGCCGGCACGCGCCCATTCAGCTTGCTCGTGAACTCGTAGCCGCCGTCCAGCATCATCAGGTACTGCGGCACCCAGATCGCCGAGAGCTCGACGACACCGATGCGCAGCTCGGGCAGGCGCTCGAACACCCCGTTGATGATCAGGTCGGTGATCGCGAGCGCGGGCGGCGTCCACAGGAACACCGCCTCGATGATGTTGACGAGCGCCTCGTCGCCGTCGTCGGTGTACCAGCCGTCGTCGAACACACGCGGCTGGTCGGCGACGTGGAAGACGGGGGTGACGCCGTGGGCGACGAACGACCGCCACGACGCGGTCGAAGTCGGGGTGCGACAGCGGCCGCCCGTCCACGAGCGACGGGGCGATCATCGCGAGCTTGACGCCGCCGGCCTCGAGCTGCGCGAGCTGCGCGTCGAGCCAGTCGAGGTCGCGCAGCGTGAGGTGCGCCACCGGGTGCAGCACACGGCCGCTGTCGTGCACGACGGTCGTGCACCAGCGGTTCCACGCGCCCATGTTCGTGAGCAGCGACGGCAGCTCGGCGCCGACGCGGCGCTCCCACAGGAGCCCGAAGTTGGGGAAGCACATCGCGGCGTCGAAGCCCATCGCCTGGATGCGCGCGGCACGGGCTGCCGGCTCCCAGAAGTCGTCGGGCAGGCGCTCGTCGTAGCGGTACTGCGGGGGCTTGCCCGCGAGCCGGAGGTTGCGCCGCTCGCCGAGCTCGGCCGTCTCACCGGGCGCCTGCACGTCGGCCATGCCGAGGCGCTGTCCGTGCCACGTGATCCACGGGTAGCCGAGGTCGTCGTCCTCGATGGTGAGCGCGTCGTCGCGTCCCGACGGATCGGCGTGGTCGCGCCACAGCGTGCGTGGCTCGTAGAGGTGCTGGTCGCAGTCGATGAGCGCCATGACGTCCCCCCGTTCTCTCCACACAACCTACGCGAGGACGAGGTCGACGAGTCGCGCGGCGGCCACGGCGACACGGTCCTGTTGGGCGTCGGTGCGGGCGACGAGCTCCTCGGCCGTCGTGCCCGCCGCCGCCACCGGCTCCGGATCGGCCGCGCACCACCGTCCGACGATCCCCGGCGTCACCTCCGGGTGGAACTGCACCGCGAGCGCCGACCCGTACTGGAACGCCTGCGGCCCCACCTCCGACGACGCGAGCAGCCGCGCCGCCGGCGGCAGCGTGAACGTGTCGTGGTGGAACTGGAACCACGGACCGTGCTCGATCTCGTCCGGCGCGCCCGGCTCGGGCTCGATGTGCATCCAGCCGAGCTCCGTCGCCTCGGCTCGGTGCACCTCGCCGCCCAGCGCGGCCGCGAGCATCTGCGCGCCGAAGCAGATGCCGAGCGTGGGCACGTGCGCCTCGACGGCCGCGGCCAGGAAGGCGCGCTCGCGGTCGACCGACTCGGCCGTCGTCTCGCCGTACACCGACCACTCGGACCCGAGCACGACGACCAGCGCGCACTTCACCTTCTCGGGCCACTGCTCGACCTCGCGGTGCAGCGTCTGGAGCCGGTAGCCCCGCGCGGCGAGCGCGGCACCGACGAGCCCCGGGTCGGCGTCGTCCTCGTTGGCGAGCACGACGACCACGGGCTGCCCCTCGAACGCCTCCGGGGGGCCGCCGTCGTCCGCGCTCTGCCCGGCCGCCTCGTCGTCACCCGCCATGTCGGGGAGCGTACGGCCCAGCCCGAAACGGGGCCGGTACCATGAATGCCCCCATGACGACGCAGCTCTCCCACCTCGTCGAGCTCGAGTCCGAGTCGATCCACATCTTCCGTGAGGTCGCCGCGGAGTTCGAGCGTCCCGTCCTGCTGTTCTCGGGCGGCAAGGACTCCGCCGTGATGCTCCGCCTCGCCGAGAAGGCGTTCTCGCCCGCGCGATCCCGTTCCCGGTGATGCACGTCGACACGGGGCACAACTTCGACGAGGTCCTCGACTACCGCGACCGGCGCGTCGCCGAGCTCAACATCCAGCTCGTCGTGGCGTCGGTGCAGGAGTCGATCGACACCGGGCGGGTCGTCGAGGAGACGGGCCCCCGCGCCAGCCGCAACCGGCTGCAGACCACCACGCTGCTCGACGCGATCCAGTCCAACGGCTTCGACGCCGTGTTCGGGGGTGGGCGCCGCGACGAGGAGAAGGCCCGCGCCAAGGAGCGCGTCTACTCCTTCCGCGACGACTTCGGGCAGTGGGACCCGAAGAACCAGCGCCCCGAGCTGTGGAACCTCTACAACGGCCGCCACCGCAAGGGTGAGCACATCCGCGTGTTCCCGCTGAGCAACTGGACCGAGCTCGACATCTGGCAGTACGTCGCCGACGACGACGTCGAGCTGCCGTCCATCTACTACGCGCACCGACGCGAGGTGTTCGAGCGCGACGGGATGCTGCTCGCGGTCACACCGTTCGTCACCGTCATGGACGGGGAGGAGCCGGAGGAGCGCACCGTGCGCTTCCGCACCGTCGGCGACGCGTCGTGCACGGGCGCCGTCGAGTCGAACGCGGCGACGGTCGAGGCCGTCATCGCCGAGGTCGCCGCGTCGACGGTCACGGAGCGGGGTGCGACCCGTGCCGACGACCGCATCTCCGAGGCCGGCATGGAAGACCGCAAGCGCGAGGGCTACTTCTAAGCCGATGGAGCTCCTGAGGTTCGCGACGGCGGGGTCGGTCGACGACGGGAAGTCGACGCTGATCGGTCGGCTGCTGCTCGAGACGAAGCAGATCTTCGAGGACCAGCTCGAGGCCGTGGAGCGCACGTCGCGCGACCGTGGGTTCGACTACACGAACCTGGCGCTGCTCACCGACGGCCTGCGCGCCGAGCGGGAGCAGGGGATCACGATCGACGTCGCGTACCGCTACTTCGCGACGCCGCGGCGGAAGTTCATCATCGCCGACACCCCCGGGCACATCCAGTACACGCGCAACATGGTGACCGGCGCGTCGACGGCCGACCTGGCCTTGGTGCTCGTCGACGCCCGCAACGGCGTCGTCGAGCAGTCGCGGCGACACGCGGTGATCGCGAGCCTCCTGCAGGTGAAGCACCTCGTGCTGTGCGTGAACAAGATGGACCTCGTCGACTGGGACGAGCAGCGCTTCGACGAGATCAGCGCCGACTTCTCGGCGTTCGCCGCGAAGCTCGACATCGACGACCTCACGTTCGTGCCGGTGTCGGCGCTGCTCGGTGACAACGTCGTCTCGCACTCTCCGAACATGCCCTGGTACGAGGGTCCGACGCTGCTGCACCACCTCGAGCACATCTACATCGCGTCCGACCGCAACCTCATCGACGCCCGGTTCCCGGTGCAGTACGTCATCCGGCCGATGAGCCACGAGCACCACGACTACCGGGGCTACGCGGGCGAGGTCGCGAGCGGCATGTTCCGCCCGGGCGACGAGGTGCTCGTGCTCCCGAGCGGGTTCACGACGACGGTCGCGGGCATCGACCAGTACGACGGCTCGGTCGACGAGGCGTTCCCGCCCATGTCGGTGAGCATCCGCCTCGCCGACGATCTCGACATCAGCCGCGGCGACATGCTCTGCCGTCCCCACAACACACCGCACGCCTCGCAGGACATCGAGGCGATGATCTGCTGGTTCAGCGAGCGCCCCATGACGGCCGGCTCGGTGTACGCGATCAAGCACACGACCCGCACGGCGCGCGCCAAGGTGCAGGACCTGCACTACCGGCTCGACGTGAACAGCCTCCACCGCGACGAGCAGCACCACGAGCTCGCGATGAACGACATGGGCCGCGTCACGCTCCGCACCACGGTGCCGCTGTTCGTCGACGAGTACCGGCGCAACCGCGCGACGGGCAGCTTCATCCTCGTCGACGAGGGGACGTTCGAGACGGTTGGCGCAGGGATGGTGCTCGGCTCCCAGTCCACGTGAGCAGCCCGAACGTCGTCTGGCACGACGACGGCACACCGCGGGCCGACCGGTGGCGCGCGGCAGGCGTCCATGGCGCGACGGTGTGGCTCACCGGGCTCTCGGGCTCGGGGAAGTCGACGGTCGCCGCCGCGCTCAACGAGCTGCTGGTCGGGAGCGGCCGGCTCACGTACACGCTCGACGGCGACAACCTCCGCCACGGCCTCAACGGCGACCTGGGGTTCTCGGCCGACGCGCGCGCCGAGAACGTGCGTCGCGTCGCCGAGGTGGCGCGCCTGTTCGCCGACGCCGGCGTCGTCGCGCTCGTGCCCGTCATCAGCCCGTACCGAGCCGGACGTGACCACGCCCGCCGGCTCCACGAGGCGGCCGGGCTGACCTTCCTCGAGGTGTTCGTCGACGCGCCGCTCGAGGTGTGCGAGGCGCGCGACCCGAAGGGCCTCTACGTGAAGGCGCGGGCGGGGGAGATCACCGGGTTCACCGGCGTCGACGACCCGTACGAGGCGCCGCTGCAGCCCGAGCTGGTGATCGCCTCGGCGACCACCGAGCCGTCGGCCGCGGCCGAGATGATCCTCGGCGTGCTCGACGCCGCGGATATCCTGCCCGCCGATGACTGACGTCGCCGTTCGTCCCGAGGCCGAGCTCGAGCCGATCCAGGTCGCCGAGCGCAAGCTCATCAAGGCGGTCGCGGTCGGTGTGGCCGTCGCCGTGCCGGTCTGCGTCGTGATCTGGATGGGGCTCGTGGCCATCGCACTCGCGACGTCCGCGTTCACGGGGTCGTGGGTCTCGACGCTGTGCATCGGCGCCGTGGTCGGCGCGTTCGGCGGTGCGTTCTTCGGTGGTTGGGCGGGCTGCCTCGTCGCGGCGCACGCGCTCGACGCCGCGGACGGCCCGATCCACGCCTGAGGGCGTCCCGACCGTCTCCGGACGCGGAAGCTCGGCACCCCGAACGGCGCCGTTGCCGCTCGACGTGCCGAGCATCCGGGAGATCTGTTGGATCAGCCGCCGAAGTTCTCGGTGGCGTAGACCTCCCCGCCGGTGTAGGCGACCGCCACGGCGAACGAGCTGAACGCACCCGAGAGGATGTTCGCCCGGTGGCTCGGCGAGTTCATCCAGGCGTTGTGCATGTCGTAGCCGCTCATGCCCGCCGGGCCGTGCAGGACGTTCTCCCCGAGCGTGTGGTAGCCGCCGTAGCCCGGCGAGGCCAGGACCGCACCGAGGTTCCGGTGGAACATCTTGTGCTGGGCGGCCTGCGTGTTGCTCCACTCGGCGGCGAGGCACCACAGCTGCTTGTTCCACCCGAGGCCACCGAGCCCGGCCGCACCGCGGCTGGCGTTGGTGGAGTTGTAGATCGCGCTGGTGACCGCGTCGGGCGGTCCGCCGGGGCCCACGCAGCCGGCGGACGGCGCCGGCGGGGGCGGTGCGAAGCACCCGGCCCCGAGGCCGGCGATGGCGAGCGCTGCCGCTGCCAGGCCGATCCGCTTCGTCTTCTTCGTCCGCTTGATGCCCATCGTGGCCCCTCTTTGGATGGCTTTCCCAGCCGTTGAGGGAGATACGGCCACTCTGAGTGTGATCTTGAGGGCACATTGCCACGGTGAGCGCGAATGGTCGCAGGGAAGGCCGCCCCAGGGCTAGCGGCGGAGGTGCTGGGAGAAGCGGTCGTACAGGCCGTCGACGCCGGCCCCGTGGAGGGTCATGCCGCCGTCGATCACGAGGTTCTGGCCGGTGATGAAGCGGGCGTCGTCGGAGCAGAGGAAGACGACGACGTCGCCGATGTCCTCGGGCGTGCCGATCCGCCCGAGCGGCGTCTTCTCGACCATGTGCGGGACGGTCCAGTCGAAGCCGGTGAGCAGGATGTCGGTGAGCCCGGTGTGGATCATGCCGGGGGCGACCGCGTTCACGCGGATGTCGGGGCCGTACTCGAGGGCCGCGGTCGCGCTCAGCGAGGCGACGGCAGCCTTCGCGGCGGCGTAGGGCGCCTCACCCGCGGCGGGGCGGGTGCCGCTGATCGACGACGTCGACACGATCGAGCGCCCCGCGGCCGGCGCGTCGGTGGCGAGGATGAGCGGCACCGCAGCGCGGAAGCCGTGGAAGACGCCGCTGAGGTTGAGGCGCACGATGCGCTCCCACTCGGCCAGGTCCCACTCGTGGACGGCCGACATCGACGAGCTGCCCGCGTTGTTGAAGAGCGTCGTGAGCCCGCCCATCTGGGTGGCGGCGTCCTGGCAGGCCGACTCGAGCGCGTCGTAGTCGGTGACGTCCACCCCGTAGGCGAGGCCGTCGATCTCGGCCGCGACCTCCTTGGCCTTGTCGGCGTCGATGTCGACGACGGCGACGCTCGCCCCCTCGGCGTGCATCCGCCGGCACGTCGCCGCGCCGATCCCCGAACCCCCGCCCGTCACGAGCGCCCGACAGCCTTCGAGCTTCCCCATCCCGCGTCTCCTGTTCGTCTTCTCTCTTTGGATGCGTCCGTGAACCGCGTATACGAGGGTTGAGGGACGCATTCCACGAGGTGCACGCCCTGTGCCGTGGTCGGGGCGACCGGCACGGCCATGATGGCAGGACATGTGGAGGGCGACGATCCGCGGGCTGTTCGCCCGCAAGGTGCGACTCGCCCTCACGGCGCTCTCGGTGCTCCTCGGCGTCAGCTTCGTCGCCGGCACGTACGTCCTCACCGACACGCTCGACGCCTCGTTCCAGACCTTCTTCCGGCGGACGGTCGAGGGCGTCGACCTCGTCGTGCGCCCGCGTGCCGTCTTCGGCGGTGACGGCGACCGCGACCGCGCACCCCAGGCGCTCGTCCAGCAGGTGCGCGACGTGGAGGGGGTCGGCGGCGCGTTCGGCGTGCTCGAGGACTACGCGCAGTTCGTCGACGCCGACGGCGACGCCATCCAGAACGGTGGCGCGCCGACGATCGGCATCACGTGGTCGCAGTCGCCGGCCGCCAAGGAGCCGCTGCACCTGTCGGCCGGTCGCCGCCCGAAGGCCGACGGCGAGGTGGCGATGGACGCCGGCACGGCACGCCGCCACGGCTTCGAGGTCGGCGACCAGGTGGACGTGCTCCTCGAGGGCCCGAAGCAGAGCTTCGAGGTCGTCGGCATCTTCAACTTCGGGGACCGCTTCGACGCGCTCGCGGTGACGTTCGCCGCGTTCGACCTCGAGACCGCGCAGCAGGTCTTCGGCGCGCCCGGACTCGTCGACGGCGTCAACGTCACGACCGCGCCGGGCGCCACGAACCGCGAAGTGCAGACCCGCCTCGTGCAGGCGCTCGGCCCCGGCTTCGAGGTCGACCTCGCGAGCGAGTTCGCCGCCGACCGCAGCAGCCAGTTCAGCGACTTCTTCGCGCTGCTCACCCAGCTGCTGCTCGGGTTCGCCGCGATCGGCCTCGTCGTCGGTGCCTTCATCATCTTCAACACGTTCGCGATCCTCGTCGCGCAGCGAACCCGTGAGTTCGGGCTGCTGCGCGCCATGGGCGCGAGCGGACGGCAGGTGATCGTCGCCGTCATCCTCGAGGCCGCGCTCGTCGGCTTCGTCGCGGCGCTGATCGGACTCGCCGTCGGCATCGGCCTCGCCGCGCTGCTGCTCGGGATCGTGTCGAGCCTCGGGTTCGACGTGCCCGACGGCCCGCTCGAGATCGTCGATCGGACGGTGATCGTCGCCCTCTGCGTCGGTGTCTTCGTCACGATCGCGTCGTCGGTGATCCCGGCGATCCGCGCCTCACGCATCCCGCCCATGGCCGCGATCAACGACGTCAGCCCCGAGCGGCCGCGCCCCTTCCTGCGCCGGCGGATCCTCGGGCACGCTCTTCGTGCTGGCGAGCATCCCGTGCCTGATCGTCGGCGTCGAGCGCTGCCGGGACGCGGTCGACGTCACGAACGAGATCTGGCTCGTCGCCGTCGGCGCGCTCCTCCTCTTCTTCGGCGTCGTGGTGCTGCTCGCGACGTTCGCTCGGCCGCTCGCCGGCGCGCTCGGCCGGCCACTGCGCGTCATCGGCGTGACCGGCACGCTCGCCCGGGGCAACGCGATGCGCAACCCACGGCGGACGGCCGCGACCGCGTCCGCGCTGGTCGTGGGCCTCGCACTCGTCGGGCTCGTCGCGATCTTCGGCGAGTCGGCGAAGGCATCGGTCGCGGCGGCGGTCGACCGCGGCATCCGCGCCGACTTCGTGCTGAAGGCGCAGCAGTTCGCCGGGTTCTCGCCGCAGGTCGCCGAACGCCTCCGTGAGCAGCCCGCGCTCGACGCCGTCGCATCGTTCCGGTTCGGCAACACGCGCATCGACCTCGACGAGGAGACGGTCGCCGGCGTCGACCCCGCGGAGCTCGCCCGCGTCGTCGACCTGCGCGTGCGCGAGGGGAGCATCGCCGACATGGGTCCGGACGGCTTGCTCGTCCACCAAGACGCGGCGGAACGACTCGGGCTCGAGGTGGGGGACAGCGTGCCCGTGCAGTTCCAGCGCGGCTTCATCGCGTTGAAGGTCGCCGGCATCTACGAGCAAGAGGACTTCACCGGAGGGTTCCCCATCCCGTTCATCGTGTCGCAGCCTGCGTACGAGCAGGGCTTCGGCACCGACGACCAGGACTCCCTCGTGTACGTGTCCGCGACGGACGGTGACACCGGCGCGGCCCGCACCGCGATCGACGAGACGCTCGGCGACGACTTCCCCAACATCGACGTGCTGACGCGCGAGCAGTACAAGGACGAGCAGGAGCGCGCGATCGACCGGTTCCTCGCGGTCACGGTGGCGCTGTTGCTCCTCGCCGAGCTGATCGCGGTCCTCGGCATCGTCAACACCCTCGCCCTGTCGGTGTTCGAGCGCACGCGCGAGCTCGGGCTGCTGCGGGTCGTCGGGACGAGCCGCCGGCAGATCCGCCGGATGGTGCGCGGCGAGTCGGTGATCGTGGCGCTGCTCGGCGGCCTGATCGGCACCGTCGTGGGGCTCGTGTGGGGGTGGGTGTTCACGATCTCGCTCGAGTCGCAGGGCATCACCGAGGTGCGCGTCCCCGTGGGTCAGCTCGTGCTGTTCATCGTGCTGTCGATGGTCGCCGGCGTCTTCGCCGCCCTCTATCCGGCATGGCGCGCCAGCAGGCTCGACGTCCTCGAGGCGATCGCCACGGAGTAGTCACTGGTACCCTGACCAGTCCCTTGAAGGGCGATTAGCTCAGGGGGAGAGCGCTTCCTTGACGCGGAAGAGGTCAGAGGTTCAAATCCTCTATCGCCCACCACGTTTCACCAGGTCAGGAGCCTGACGGCTTCTCTCCCTCGTCGTCGTCCTGCTTTGATCGCGCGTACATCGCGCGAAGCCAGCGAACGAACAAGGCGACCGGACGGATCCAGTACCAACGGCGACGAAGTTGCCAACTCAACCAGGCGTCGTACGAGCGCCCAAGAGACGCAGCGGATGCGTGACGGTTATCGACTCGGACTGTCGGCACCTCGCCGTCACGGCATCGGAGGGCTCGGGGGCCCCCAAGACCCTCTACATTCGGGCGGGTGGTCGACACTCTCGGCGGTTCCGCGGCATGGTCGGTGAACCAGCCCGCTCGGGTCCAATGACGAGCGGCACCGTCGCCGACCCGGCACCTGCCCGCCTCGTGGGTGCCGGTGGCGGCGTCCCGTGCCTCGATGGGACCGAACGCCCGTACGTTGATCTCGACGCCGCCGCGTCCACGGGTGCACTCCCCCCTGTCGCCGACGCCGTTGACAGGCTTCTGGGCGGCAGCGGCGTCGTCCGCTGCATCGTTCACGGCCGGCGCCTTGCTGCCGCTCGTTGCGATCCTGCTCCCACCGGCGTCGCTCCGCGTGCCCGTCGCGTTCACCGCCGTGGTCATCGGTTTGCTCCTGACCGGTTGGGTGAGTGCATCGCTCGGTGAAGCGCCGAAGCGGCGCGCGATCGCACGACTCATCATCGGTGGGGCCATCGCCATGGCCGTCACCTTCGCGATCGGTTACGCCTTCGGGACGGTGACGAGCTGATGAAAGAGCAGGTCAGTGACACCGTCGAGGTCTACGCGGACATCGTGTGTCCCTTCACGCACGTCGGGCTCCGGCGGTTGTTCGCGCTGCGTGATGAGATGGGACGACGTGACGTCGTCATTCGCGTGCGCGCATGGCCGCTCGAGATCGTCAACGGCGAGCCCCTGGGTCGAGACCTGCTTCAAGAGGAGATCGATGAGCTCAAGTCGAGCGTGGCGCGAGATCTGTTCCTCGGGTTCGACCCGAAGCTCTTCCCGATGTCGTCGTTGCCGGCGCTCGCCCTTGTCGAGCGCGCGTACCGCCATGACCTAAGGATGGGCGAGGAGCTGAGCACCGAGCTGCGCGATGCGCTCTTCGAGCACGGCGCCGACCTCCGCAGCTCAGAAGTGCTCGCATCGATCGCCGATCCGTACGGCATCGACCCCGCCGACGAGTCGGACAACGCCGCAGTCCTCGCTGACCACGCGGCCGGGCGGGAGCGCGGTGTCGTCGGATCACCGCACTTCTTCGTCCATGGCCGCGGGTTCTTCTGCCCGACGCTCGAGATCGAGCGCGTCAATGGTCACCTGAACATCTCGTTCGACGACGACGGCTTCACCGCATTCATCCGAACGTGCTTCTCGGAGCCCGCCCCACGCTCCTGACGGCTGTCGCCCGCTCATGCCCTTGCCGGAAGCGGTTCCGCACATTGCGGAAGCCGCGTAGATCCGCATCGCGACGAACTGTGTGTGGACCGGAGTCCGGGCGGGTCCCCCCGTGGTCGCGAGGTTCCCGCCCAGATCCGGGTTCGACCGGTGCTCCTGGCTCTACTGACAGTTCGGGTCGGCGTGGTTGTGCTCCGCGATCACCGTGTTCGAGAAGGCGGTCTGCGCCTTGCCCGTAGCCGGGTGGCCAACAGCCTGGGAGTTCGGCGCTGCGCAGTCGCCCGCAGGCACGTTGGGATCGTGAATCGCGAGCGCGGGCGAGGCGACCGACAGCGCGGCCGTGATCACCCCCGCGGCGATCAGCATCTTCTTCATTCGTCTCACCTCCTTCCCATTTCCGAGTGGCGATGTATCGTTACATCACGACCCTAAACTATCGGCATAGATTACGCAAGAGGCTGTAATGTATTGATCAGGAAGGGAGGGCCTCACGTGGCACCCAACGAATCGCCCACCGGAGAGGCCGAGGGTGGATCACGAGGCCCGGGCAGACCCGCGACGCCCGCAACGACCAGGCGATCCTCGCGGCGACCTTGGAGATTCTGCAGGCAGAGGGATACCGGGGAGTCACCATCGAGGGCGTAGCCGCTCGCGCCGGCGTCGGCCGCCCCACGATCTACCGTCGCTGGCCTTCGAAGCCGGCAATGGTCGTCGCCGCACTGGTCGGGTCGGACCGGCTGGCCCTCCCGGTGCCGGACACAGGCTCTCTGCGGCGCGACTTGATCGCCGTACAACGGCACCAGGTCGAGCTGATGAACTCGCCCGAAGCGCGTCGGATCACGGCCGGGCTGGTCGCGGATCTGGCCGAGGACCCAGAGCTCGCCGACACCTACATGAGCGAATACCTGGCGCCACGCCGGGCGTCGGTGTGGCAGGTCCTCCAACGCGGTGTCGAGCGCGGCGAGCTCGACGCCGACGCCGATCTCGCCTTCGTGTACGACCTGCTGGTCGGGCCGCTCTTCATGCGCGCCGTCGTCTGGGGACAGCCCCTGACACGGGACGCGGCGGAGAAGACCGCGGACGTGGTCCTGGCTGCATTCGCCGCACGCCGCGAGCGCCCCTAGCGCACGAGGCCGATCATGCCGACGAGCACGAACCACAGCGACCGGTGGATCGTCGAGTTCTGGACCTCGTCGAGTCCGGTGTGCCTAGCGACCAGATCGCACGCCGGTATCGCGTGCTCAGTCGCTGCTTCGCATAGCGGTCAAGACGAGCTTCACGAGCCGATCCCCGGCCTTCTCTGATGAGACATCGGCGGCACCGTCGAGGGCAGCCACGCAAAAAGTCGCGAGCTCCCTCGGCGGGATGTCGGTTCGTACGAGCGCGCTCGCCGCGTCCTCGGCGATCAATGTCGCGAGGAACTCGACCAGCTGGCATCGCGCCCGCGTGACGTGCTCGCCGCGGTGCAGATCGCCGGCCAGATCAGATCCGTGGTGTGCATGGCGGATGTGCGCATAGGTGGTCAGCACCTGTTCGAGCCGGATTGGAGTCTCCGTGCTGTCTCGGACTTCCTCGAGCAGCCGCAGGTGGGCGGCAACCTGACGCTCGTGCCAGGCGAGGAGGATCTCATCGATGTCGGCGAAGTACTTGTAGAGCGTCGCCCGACCGATGCCGGTCTCTTCGGCGATGCGCGACATCGTCACCGCGCTCCGGCCGTGTTCAGCGACGAGCGCCGCGGTCGTGTCGAGGGTGGCGTCACGGACGGCGCGTCGGTGGCCCTCGATCGTCTCGGTCCAGAGCCGGGGCACCTGCTCAGCATACGGATCGTCGGCTAACGAGACAACTGTCTTGACAAAGACAACTTGTCTCGCAAAACTTCGGCAACGATCGAGGATGGAAGGAGAGGCGAATGGCGGAGGAAGGTCGGGCGGAGACTCCGGCGCGAGGCGCGGTGCCGCGTTGGGTGAAGGTGCTCGGAGTCGTGGCGTTGGTCGTGATCGTGATCGTCGTGGTGATGTTGCTCGTTGGCGGTGATCACGGACCGGGTCGTCACACGTGACGATGCGACCAGGCGTCCGGAAGGTCGCGCTTTGCGCACACGTCACAACGAGCGTCGGTTCGATGGGCGCGGTCGGCGTGTTCCTCGCGTTGGCGGTCGTCGGCTTGACGAGCGGCGACCAGGCGACCGTGCGCGGCTCGTACGTGGCGATGGACGCGGCGACGCAGTACGTGATCGTGCCCCTGGCGCTCGCTTCGTTGGCGACCGGCATCGTGCAGTCGTTGGGGACCACGTGGGGGTTGTTCCGGCACTACTGGGTGCTCGTGAAGCTCGTGGTCAGCACCGTTGCCACGGTCGTGCTGCTGCTCCAAGTGACGACGATCGACCGCCTGGCGGATGCGGCCGCTCGTGGGCCGCTGGCCCGCGATGAGCTGCGCCCCGACCGGACGTCCATGGTCGTCCATGCCGGGATCGGTCTCCTCGTGCTGGCGGTGCCCATGGTGCTGTCGATCTTCAAGCCCCGAGGAGTGACGCCGTTCGGGCGCAACAAGGAACGCCCCGCAGCGCTGGCCTGACCGCCGCCGCGACCCTGCGCTCGTGACGACTCACTTAAGCGCCCGTTCGTTCGCTCGGCCCTGCTCGGTCAAGGGCGACCGAACCTCGACGTTCTGCGCCTTCGAGTGCGCATCCGCGTTCGCCGGCGATCCCGCGCGGTTCGCGACGGTCGGCTGCCCGATGCGTGCGTGCGACTCCACCTATTGCACGACGATGGTGCCCTTCATCCCCTCGGCTCGGTGTCCCTTCACGCTGCACCAGAAGCGGTAGGTGCCGGGCTCGTCGATCCGCAACCCACCGCGCTTCGTCTTCTTCGCCTTCGCGGCGACGATGTGGCCGTGATCCTTCACGACGAAGTCGTGCAGGATGTCGCTCGACCGAAGCGCGATGGTGACGTCCTCGCCGGCGGCGACGGTGATCTCCTTCGGCGTGAACGCGAACGACTTCGCGCCAACCTCGATCTCGCGCGCACCGGGCACCGTCGGCGACGTCGCCGAGTGCTTCGAGCCGCCACCCGCATCATGTCCGCTGCCGCCACCGTGGTCATCGCCGTGTCCTTCGCCGGCATAGGCGACCGCGGGAATCGACGCGAGCGCGATCGTCACCGTCATGGCGACGATCATGAACTGCTTCTTCACTTCAGCTCCTCTCAAACCAATGGATGACCATGGGTTCCAGAGGATCAGCAGCGCAACAGTCCTACGCCCAACACGAAGCCGGGGGACCGACCGGTCGGTTCGGGAGGTGCAAGAAGCCACCCGACCTCACGAGTCGAGGCTCGGTCGGGACCTCGGCGTGCGAAGCGGCCGCGCCACGGACGCAGGAGCAAGGCGGCCCCGGTCGCCAGGATCCAGGTGCAGATGATGCCCAGATGAAGAAGCGCGTCCGGGTGGGCGTCCGAATCACCGATGGGCGCCACTGCGACGACGAAGAGACGGCGACGAACCGTCACCAACGACGACATGTAGGAGATCGTAACGTCCGGGTCGCTCAGGCAGCGATCGGGCGAGTCTCGCCGGGTTGCGTGGAGGGTGGCTCCTGCAAGGTCGACGGCTCCGCGTCGGGTGTCGGAAGGTCGAGGCGCTTCAACATGAGTGCATTCATTGCCACGATGAAGCTCGAGCCGGACATCGTCAGCGCCGCGATCTCGGGACGAAGCACGAGACCCGCGATGGGATCGAAGATGCCGGCTGCGATCGGCAACGCGATGGCGTTGTATCCGATCGCCCATCCGAGGTTCTGGCGCATCTTGTGGAGCGTGCCGCGTCCGATGGTCAACGCCGTCGGGATGTCGAGCGGGTCGGATCGCATGAGCACGACGTCCGCGGTCTCGATCGCGACGTCGGTCCCCGCGCCGATGGCGATGCCGAGGTCGGCCTGAGCGAGCGCGGGCGCGTCGTTGACACCGTCACCGATCATCGCGACGCGGGCGCCCCCTGCTTGGAGCTCGGCGACCTTGGACGCTTTGTCGCCCGGCAACACCTCGGCGATCACGGTGTCGATGCCGAGCTGGTCGGCGATGCGACGGGCCGTCGCCTGGTTGTCGCCCGTGAGCATCACCACCTGCACCCCGGCGTCGTGGAGTGCCTGTACGGCGGCCGCCGAGGTCGGCCGAGGTGCGTCGGCGATGCCGAACACCGCGACAGGCTCCCCGTCGATCGCGGCGATGACTGCGGTGCGGCCGGCATCGGCGAGCGTCGATGCTTCATCGCCAAGACCGCCGATCTTGTCTCCGTCGCGCTCTATGAGCCGCAGGTTGCCGACAGCCACGCGACGCCCGTCGACGGAGCCGACCGCACCGTGGCCGGGGACGGCCTCAAAACCGGTGACGTCGACACGTCGAGCACCCTGCGTCTCCGCGTAGGTTGCGATCGCTTCCGCCAGCGGGTGCTCGGACTCGCGCTCGACCGCAGCCACGAGCGCGAGCACGTCGCCCGTGTCCTGCCCGGTGGCGTAGACCGTGTCCGTCACCTCCGGCTCGCCTTTCGTGAGCGTGCCCGTCTTGTCCATGACGACCACGTCGATCCGCGCCGCGGTCTCGATCGCGGTCGCATGCTTGAACAGGACGCCTCGCTTCGCGCCGAGGCCCGTCCCGACCATGATCGCGGTCGGCGTCGCCAGTCCCAGCGCATCCGGGCAGGTGATGACGACGACCGTGATCGCGAACAGCAGCGCATCTTCGATGGGTCGATCGCTGAAGACCGCCCACGCGACGAACGTCGCGGCGCCGCCGAGCAGGGCAACCAGCACGAGCCAGAACGCGGCTCGGTCGGCAAGTCGTTGGCCGGGTGCCTTGGAGTTCTGAGCCTCCTGCACCAGCTGCACGATCTGCGCCAGCGCGGTGTCGGAGCCCACCTTCGTCGCCCGGACGCGCAGCGTGCCGTTGCGATTGATGGTGGCGCCGATCACGTCGTCGCCCGGCGCTTTGTGGACGGGCAGGCTCTCGCCAGTGACCATCGACTCGTCGATGTCGCTCTCGCCATCCTCGACCGTCCCGTCCACCGGAACCTTGGCGCCTGGTCGGATGAGCAGGAGATCACCGACCTCCACCTCGGCGGTCGGCACCTCGCCCTCGCCGTCGTCTCGGATGACGACGGCCATCGGGGGAGCCAGATCGAGGAGTGAGCGGATCGCATCGTTCGCGCCGCCGCGCGCGCGCATTTCGAACCAGTGCCCGAGGAGCACGAACGTCGCGAGCACGCTGGCTGCCTCGTAGAAGACCTCGCCACCACCGGTGATCGTGACGCCGACGGAGTACAGCCATCCGGCGCCGATCGCGACCGCGACCAGCACCATCATGTCGAGCGTTCGGGCGCGCAGCGCATGCCACGCCCCCGTGAAGAAGATCGACGACGCGTAGAAGACGACCGGCAGGCTCAAGAGCAGCGACCAGACGTCGTCGCGCAGCCCGAACGGCGCAGCCAGGTCGAACCCGAGCACATCGCGCCCAATGGGTGACCACAGCAGGATCGGTACCGAGAAGATCGCGGCGACGAAGAAGCGGTTGCGCATGTCGCGGACCATGTCGTCCATCGACATGCCTGCGTGACCCGGGTGACCCATGACCTCTTCGGGTGACCGTGGCGCCGCGTCGCCGTCGTGGTCGTGCGGTTCCTGGTCGGTGACAACAGAACCGGATGGGTCGCAGAGGTGCTTGGGCACACTCAGCCCGTCGCACTCGTATCCGCACGCCTGTACGGCCGCACGCAGGGCGGCCACGTCGGTGCGACTCGCGTCGAACGTCACCGTCGCCGTCTGCGACACCGGATTGGCGTCGACGGTAAGGACCCCGTCAATGCGGCCGATCACCGACTCGATGACGGCCTTCTCGGAACCGCGGTAGCAGCACAGCGTCTCGAGGATGACTGTCGTCACGGCGTCGGCCCGTGCCATCGCGCGACAAAGGTAGCGGGACAACGACAAGTCGTCGTTTGTGAGCGACCGTCCGCGGCGGGCAGAATCCCTCAATGGCCAAGCTGGGGCGGGGCGAGCTCGAGGCTCGCGTGATGGACGTGCTGTGGGATCACGGGGCCGCGATGACCCCACGCGAGGTGCATGACCTCATCACGACCTCGCGTCGGCCGCTCGCGTATACGACTGTGATGACGATCCTCGTGCGCCTCTGGGAGAAGGGCATGCTCGAGCGCGAGCTGGTCGGGACGCGCCTACGCGTACCGGCCGGTCGCTGGACGCGATGAGTGGACAGCCGGACGCATGCACGAGATCCTCGAGCAGGCGGCTGATTCCGGTGTCGCGCTCACGCACTTCGTGCAGTCCATCGACGCCCGCGAGATGGCACAGCTGCGCCGAGCACTCGAAGGGCGGCGACGCCGGTGATCTTGCTGCTCGGCGCCCTCGGTCTGGTGCTCTTGGCAGCACCGGCGATCCCGGCTCAGCTCCCGCATCGCGTGCCTGCGGGTGAGTGGGCTCTGCTCGTCATCGCTGTCCTCGCGATCGGTGCTGTCGTCTCGCTCGGCGCGCTCGCGCTGGCTGCGTTTCCTGTGTTCGCCTGGCTGATCGGCGCTCCGGGCCTCGTCGATCACTGCCGTGGCGTGCTCGCGCCCCTTGCCGCGGACCCCAACCTGCTCGGCTGGATCGCCCTCGCCTTCGGTACTGTCGTCGTGTGCCGCCTGGTCAGCGGGGCCAGGCGAGCGCTCGATGATGCCGCGACGCGCCCAGGTCGAGCCCTGGCTCGGCGAACACGTCGAGCAGGACGAGTTCGAGCTGGTCGTACTCCCGACCACCGAGGTGGTGGCCTTCGGGGTGCCGAGCCGTCCACCACAGGTGGTCGTCTCGAGCGGGCTCGTCGCGACGCTGCGCCCGAGTGAGACCGCGGCCGTGATCGACCACGAGGCTGCGCATCACCGCCTGCACCACTCGCGACATCTCGCAGTGCTCGCAGGGATCGAGAGGGCGTTCGCCTGGTATCCGCCGATGTCCAACAGCGCAGACGTTGCACGCGCCGCGATCGAAACGTGGGCGGATGCGGAGACCGGCGTCGACGACGTGTCACGCACGGCGCTACGCCGCGCGCTTGCCGACATGGGCCGCCCGACGGTGCGCACCAACGAACGGCTGCGACGACTCACGCTGCCCCCGCGCCTGCGTCACCCGGTGGCCCGATTCGTCTCCTATGCACCAGTCATGGCGTTGGTGGTGCTCGCGGCGGTCATCGTGACCGGATGGTTCACCGAGGCGCACCATGCCGTGGCCCTCGGCCACGACTGCACCCACTGACCGAAGCCGCATCTCGCCAGCCCGGTCGTCTATGGTGCTCCTCGTACTACGACGAGTTGTCGTTGTTCCGAGACCTGTCCCCGAGCCGATGCTTCGTGGAGTGCCATGCCTCGTTACCGACTTCTTCGCCGCCAGCTTGCGGTCTGCACCATCTTCAGTGGTCTTGCCCTCGCGGCTCTGCCCGCCGGCGCGGCGTTCGCGGCGCCGGGTGACGACCTCCGCGGCAAGCACAGCAGCTCGAGCAGCAGCTCGAGACCAACGGCGCGCAGGTCGCCGCGCTGGGAGAACAGTTGAACGCCGCCCAGCTCCAGGTCGACGATGCACAAGCACGTGCCGAGAACGCCAAGGTGCGCATCGTCGAGACTAAGACGGAGATCACGCGACTCGAAGACCTGATCGACCTGCGCGCCGTCGCGATTTACCGGTCGGGAGGCCTTGCCACCTCGTTCGACATCTTCGACACCGACAACGCGTCGGAAACGAACGTGCGGCTCAAGTACGGTGAGATCGCGAGCCGACGCGACAACCAGCTCGTCAACGATCTCGCAGCCGCAAAGAAGGATCTCCAGTTCGAGCAGTCGCAGGCGGAACGAGCGCGTGTGAGCGCGGCGACCGAGCGCGATCGGCTGACGCAGGCGAAGGCCGAAGCCGATGCTGCGGCTGCAGAGCAGCAGCGCCTCCTCGACCAGGTGAAGGGCGAGCTCGCCGAGCTCGTGCGCCAGGAACAGGAGCGCAGGGCGGCGAGCGCGGCGCCGGCGAGTGGCCGCAGCACCTGGGACGGGCCTGCGCCCAGCCCGAGCGGGGGCGCGGGCGCGGCGGTCGCGTTCGCGCAGGCGCAGCTGGGCAAGCCCTACGAGTACGCCGCGTCCGGTCCCGACACCTACGACTGCTCTGGGCTCACGATGCGTGCCTGGCAGGCAGGCGGACTCTCGCTCCCGCACTACTCGGGCGCACAAGCCGCTATGTTCCCGCGAGTTCCGCTCGACCAGCTCGCCCCGGGCGACTTGATCACCACCAGCAGCTGGTCGGCGCACATCGGGATCTGGGTGGGCGGCGGGTACATCCACGCCACCCACACGGGTGACGTCATCCGATTCGTCGGCGGCAGTGGATCGGTCGTCGACGCCGTGCGTCCCGGCTGATCAGCGATCGCGTCTAACGCCACGTCCCGTCGGTGCACTGCTGACACGTGTGGACGTCGACGCGTCCAACCGTGATGGTCACCATCGGGCGTCGATCCTGCGTGTGGGTGCGCTCGATCGTGAGATGAACCTCTGCTGGACGCGTGACGTCCACCGCCTGACCGCATCCCGGACATTGGATGGTCCGTTGCATCGAACTACTACAGTACGTCGTTCATGCGAACGCTCAGCCCGGTGATGGCTCGCGGCGGACTCCCCGGCGGCGATGGAATCGCACTCTCGTCGCGACCCGCGCTCTGCATGCTTGCCGCCAGCTTCTCGATCGCCCTTCCTGCAAGCTCCGGCGCGCAGTCGAGCGGTGGCGACCAGCAGCGCGAGCTGCAGCATCAGATCGGTGATGCATCGGCGCAGGAGCTGCAGGCGCTGGCGCAGCTGCAGGCGATCCGGGATGAGAAGGCCGCCATCGACGCGCGGGTCACCGAGCTCGATCAGCAGATCGCTGCCGCGCAGTCGCGTCTCGCGGACCGCGAGGCTGAAGCGCGCAGGCTCACCGCGGCGTACGAGAAAGTCCGGCAGCGGCTGCTCGGGGCGCAATCCAAGCTCGATGCGGCGCAGGGCATTCTCGACGAGACAGCGGCGCAGATGTACCGCTCCGCGCGAACGGCTCGCAGTACGAGACCGCTTTGGCAGCACCGCCGGAGGCGATGGTCCAGAGCGACGCGTACCTCGACACGGTCTCGGCCAAGCGGCGCCGGATCGTCGAACGAGTTGAGCGCCTTCGCGACGAGATCGAGAGTAAGCGCCGCGTGGCCGAGGCAGACAAGGCGGATGCGGACGCGGCCCGCGAGGCGGCGCAGGTCGAGCGCGACGGCATCGCCACATTGCGCTCCGAGATCGAGCCGGCTCGAGCGGAGGCCGCGGAGCGTCAAGCTGCAGAGGAACAAGCGCTCGCGTCCATCCAGGCACGCAAGGCCGAGTTCGAGGGCGAGCTCGCGTCGCTCCAGGCGGCATCGGAGTCGGTCACGGCGCTCCTGGCCGGAGGCTCGCGGGGTACGGCCGCCACACCATGTGACGCGCGCCCGGTGCCAGGCGCGATTCTGAGCGGCTACGGGCAACGAGTCCATCCCATCTACGGCACGGTCAGGATGCACAGCGGCGTCGACATGGCGGCAGGAATGGGGGAGCCGATTCACGCCTGCCGCGCCGGCACGGTCATCCAGGCCGGTTGGAACGGTGGATACGGCAACACGATCGTCGTCGACCACGGGGGCGGCATGGCCACGCTGTACGCGCATCAGTCGTCACTCGGGGCGAGCGTCGGAGCGCAGGTCGGCGCCGGGCAGGTCATCGGTTACGTCGGCTCGACCGGGGCGTCGACCGGTCCTCACCTGCACTTCGAGGTACGCCTCAACGGCAGCCCCGTCGACCCCGTGCCGTACCTCTGAGACGGGACGATCGACGAGCTACACCTCGACCATCGAGTGTCCACAGGCGCACGTGTACGTGTCGCCGTGGGGGCAAGGCCGCTCGATTCGGAGACGACAGTCGCAGTCCTCGTTCGTACACGTGAGCTCGGTGCCACTCTCGTTCTTCATTCGTGATGCCTCCAGCGAACGTGATCCTCCTGGGACCTTCGCCTCTGACGACGACGACTTGTCGTAGATACAGTTCCATGGTCAGGCAGAGATTGCATGGCACAAAGTGGAGGTAGGAGCCCTTGATCTTGGCGACGATGCTCGCAACGCTCGCTGCCCAGCCGCATATGGATGATGATCACATGGACGGTTGGGGGTGGGGAGTGATGGCCTTCGTTCTCTTGCTGGTAGTGGTTCTCATCGGCGCGCTCATCTACTTCATCGCCCGCGACACGGGACACCGGAGTGCTCGTAGCGGTTCGGATCCCGTCGATGTGCTCGACCACCGGTTCGCTCGGGGTGAGATCGATGAAGAGGAGTACCGCAAGCGCCGCGACATCTTGCGCGGCTGATCCAGCGCCGCGGGCACAACGCCATGATCGGCGATGACAGCCGTCAGCTGAGCGTTGCGCCGTTCCGCTCGGACGTGAACCTCTGCGACGCGTGGTTCGCGACACCCGCCCCGACGAACGCTCGCGCCTGCCACCGACGTGTTGCTCGACACGTCGACGGCGGCGCCAGCTGGATGAAGCATGAATATCGTGATTAATTTGATTCGCCGGCTCTTGTCGCGGAGTCGTGGGGAGGGTCATGTTGCGTGATGCGTGGGCGGAGGAGCGTGAAGCAGCGCGCTCGGCACGAAGTCGTGGGGACCTCGCTGGCGAGTGGCGGCATCTCGAGCGAGCGCACATCTTGAGCCAGCCGATGGCAGGCGCGCACCTGCGGACGCATGTTGCGATGTTGGGACCGCGGTGCGTCGTCGGGATTTCCACGAGATGCTCGGTCAGCTCTTCCGCCTCGTGGTCGCCGGCCCAGGGTCGTTGACTGGCCGCTATCCCGTCGGGAACACGGGTGGCGCGGACGTGAGTGCGTTCAAACCCATGGACATCCCAGCAGACCTTCGGGCTGCACTCGAGCAACCTGAGGTGGCCAGGCGAAGCAGACGCCGGAGTCTGAAGAGTTCTTCACCAACGACGTTGAGGGCCTCCGGAGGTTCGCGAGCCGAGCGTCGTGCGGCTCGCGCGACGGAGACCACCTCGAGCTCCGCATCGAACCGGTTCGCAAGTCCGTCGACGGCTCCGAACTCCGCATGCTCGCGTACAACGGCTCGATCCCAGGCCCGACGCTGCACGTCGACCAAGGATCCGAGATCACCGTGCACGTGTCAACGCCGGCGATGTCGAAGCGACCGTGCACTGGCACGGCTTGCGGCTGGAGAACAAGTACGACGGAGTCCCGCACGAGACCCAGGAGCCGATCGCGATCGGGGACGACTTCACATACAAGCTCCAGTTCCCCGACCCTGGCATGTACTGGTACCACCCCCACATTCGCGAGGACTTCGGCCTGGAGCTCGGCCTCTACGGCACGATCGTCGTCGAGCCTTCGGACCCCGCGTATTGGCCGCCCGTCGACCGCCAGCTCACGATCACCCTCGACGATCTCTTCGTCGAGGACGGCCACATCTCACCGTTCAGCAAGGCCGGGTCCGACGTTCGTCGCGATGGGCCGGTACGGAAACATCATGCTCACGAACGGTGAGACCAAGTTTGCGGGCGAAGCTGCCTCGGTGAGGTCGTGCGCCTGTACGTGGTCAACACTGCGAACACGCGGATCTTCAACTTCGCGATTCCCGGCGCCCGAATGAAGCTCGTCGGTGGCGACAGCGGCCGCTACGAGCACGAGACCTGGTCGAAGAGGTGATGCTCGCCCCATCCGAGCGAGCGGTCGTCGACGTTCGCTTCGACGCTCTTGGTGATCGTGCGTCTGGAGCACCGAACACCGGATCGCGTCTATGACCTCGGTGCGTTCAAGGTGGCGACCACAGCCGACGGCACCGCGGCCGCGACCTTCGAGGACGTTGCGCACCGACCCGGAGCTGACCGCCGCCCGCGCCACGATCTGATCGCCACCATCGCGCGGGCCGCCGGACAAGACGCTGCTGTTCTTCTCCAAGATGCCACTTCTCTACGGCGACGACGACAGACGAAACCGTCGGCAACGGCGTACGTGTGTCCGATGCACCCGCAGAGCACCGCCACCGAGCCTGGCACGTGCCCGATCTGTGGCATGAAGCTCGTCCCGCGCCGATCGCCAGCGTCGTACGCTGCCCGATGCATCCGAGACAGCGTCGAGCCCGGCACGTGTCGATCTGCGGCATGAGCTCGTCCCACGGCCGCACCGCAGTCGACGAGCAGCACACGCCATGAGCCCCACGATACGGCTGGCGACGGCCTCGAGTGGGAAGACGAGATGTTCGAAATCAATCGTCAGACGAATCCCACCAACATGATCTGGCAGCTGATCGATCGCGGACACTGAAGCGGTGAACAGCGACATCGTCTGGGACTTCAGCGTCGGCGACCAGGTGAAGATTCGCCTGGTCAACGAGATGACCGCAGATCACCCGATGCATCACCCGTTCCATGTCCACGGCGCTGGACGGATGCTGATCCTCACCCGCGATGGCAAGCCCGAACCGAACTTGGTGTGGAAGGACACCGTGTTGCTGCGCGCCGGGGAGACCGTCGATGTCCTACTTGATGTGTCGAACCCCGGCCTCTGGATGGCGCATTGCCACATCGCGGAACACAACCAGAGCGGCATGATGTTCAGCTTCAACGTCGCCCGGCGCGCCTGAAGCCGAGCGGGCGCACTGAGCCGTATTGCCGTGACCGAACAAAACCCGATCGGTGACAGCGAGGTCCGCGCAGTCGCGTTCGCCGACCTGGCCGGATACACCGCGCTGACCGAGGTGCACGGCGACGCTGGCGCTGCTGACGTCGCTCGCCGGTTCTTCGAGTTGACTGCTTCCGTCCTGCATGACGAGGCGCGCCTCGTCAAGACGATCGGCGACGCAGTGATGGTCGTTGCCGCCGATGCTCATTCAGGACTTCATAGCTGCCTCGAGCTGCTCCGAGCAGTCGAACAAGAGGGCGACTTCCCCGGTGTACGGATCGGTCTGCACCTCGGCTCCGTCGTCGAGCGCGACGGCGACATCTTCGGCGCGACCGTCAATGTCGCGGCGCGCCTGACCGCACACGCCAACGTCGGGCAACTTCTGACGACCGCCTCGGTGGCAGATCTGCTCGTCGACCACGAGCACGTCACGACGACGGCGCTCGGAGCTACGCGCCTGAAGAACGTCAGTGATCCTGTCGACGTCTACTCAGTCGCCGACCACGCAGCCGCGGCCAGCACACAAGTCCTCGACCCCGTATGCCGGATGTTCGTGGACGCCGACGATGCTCCCGCAAGGCTGCCGTGGGGTGAACGGCGGTGGATGTTCTGTTCTTTCAAGTGCGCAAAGGCGTTCAGTACCGATCCGGATCGGTACACCTAGATCCCGCAGATCGTCGTTGCCCGAGTGCGCGGGCCTGGGGAAGAGGCAGTCAGGATCACACAATGAGCAGTACCGACAAGAAGCAGCTCGCGTTCGTCGTCTATCCCGGTCTGACACCCCTCGATCTCATCGGCCCGCTGCAGGCGCTCGCACCGCTGCCGCGCATCGACACGGCGTTCGACGTCGTGGTCGTGGCAGAGACTCGCGATGTCGTACCCAGCGATTCGATCGTCGGTCTCGCGCCCAGTCACACATTTGCCGACGTGCCGTCGCCCTTCGCCATCGTCGTGCCCGGTGGCGGTCAGCCGACACTCCGCGCCTGCGGGAACGAACCGCTCGTCAGTTACGTAGCCAAGGCCGCGAGTGACGCCCAAATCGTGATGTCCGTATGTACCGGAGCTTTAGTCCTTGCGTCGGCAGGTCTGCTTGACGGACGGTCAGCGACGACCCACTGGGCTTACGTCGACGTCCTCGAAGTCCTTGGTGCGAAGCCTGTGCGGGCAAGGTGGGTCGAGGACGGGAAGTACCTCACGACCGCGGGAGTGTCCGCCGGCATCGACGGCGGCCTGTTTCTCGCGTCACGCCTGGTAGGGGATGAAGCGGCCAAGTTGATCAAGCGCGGCTTGGAGTACGAGCCCGATCCGCCGCTCGGGTCGATCGACTGGGATCCAGCTGTCGTCGACGCTGTTCGGCCGATCTGGCGTGCCCCCCTCGCAGAGCTCCTCGAGACGTATCCGTATCTCGACCGGCGTAACACATGACTCACGCTCGTGGACGGCTCGGTGCACGAGGCGAGGTTCAAGCTCACGAAGTAGAGCGGCTTTCCCACGTTAGGGCTTGGTCTCCGCGAGTTCGCACAGTGCTCAGGTCCGGATTGCTCACAAGGAGCAGGTGCAGCGGGAGCCATGCTCCATCGCGCGTCCATCGCGCGACCGGCGACGTCCGCTCTCGTCCGCTGAGGTTCGTTGACAACCCGAATCGCCTCTCCCCTGCCGTTATGGTTCACGACTGTCCGCAGAGATTCAGTCCGAAGTCCTTGACACGGAAGAGGTCAGAGGTTCAATTCCTCTATCGCCCACCACGAAACCATGCGAGGTTCCTCGCGGCGCTGCTGCTCGGCACGACGCTCGTCTTCGGTGGATCCGCCGCCTCCGCGGCTCAGCAACCGGGAACAGATCCTGCGTTCGTCGTCGACGGGAGCACGACACCGACCGCGTTGTCGTCGCGGACCTCGTCACCCTTGCCCGCAACACGCGGCTCGACCTCGTCACAGTCGACGACGAGGGTGACCGGGTTCCCGTCGAAGGCGTCGTCGCCTCGTGGATCACGAACCTCATCCACGCCGAGGTCGCGGCAGGCGAGCTCGGACGTCGGGGAGTGGCGGTGACACAGGCAGACCGAGCACTCGCCCGACGCTTCGAGCGGCAGGCCTACGGACCGGAGGCCTGGGAGGCGTTTCCGGCCACATTCCGGCGCCGGCAGGTCGAGCGCGTCGCTGCCGTGATCGCCTTGGCCCGGAGCGAAGGTCTCGACCTCACGAAAGGGCGCCGGACGCGACGCGACGTCGTGGCACTGGTCACGGATCTCGCTCGCAACGCGTCCGTCGTCGTAGCGCCCCGGTTCGGGACCTGGAGCTCGGACCTCGCCGTCGTCGTCCCCCGTTCAGCTGGTCCCGCGTCCTAGCCGCCCGTCGCACCCGTGTGCTTGGCCAGCCATGCCGCGGTGTCGTCGAGGAATCGATCGCGCAGCAGCTTGTCGGGCTCGTCGAACGAGCTGACGACGTCCCACGGCAGCGAGTGCCCGGCCGGTGAACCGTAGGTGTAGAGGTCGATGGGGTTGCCGGCGGCCCGCATCGCGTCGGCGAAGACCTCGGTCTGACCGATCGGGATGATCGGGTCGGCCTCGCCGTGCCGCGACGAGCACCGCGGCGGTGATGCCCGCGGCAACCTCGGGTTCGGCCGGATACGGGAACCTGGGAACCTCGGGCTCGCCGGAGACGGGATGCTCGGCGAGGTAGCCGCACGACGAGACCGTCGGCTCTGCGCCCTCGAACTCGGCGGCACGCAGGAGCACGACGCGCGCGCCGTACGACTGCCCCTCGACGCCGAGGCGTCCGTCACGCACACCACGGAGCTCGTGCGCCGCGAGGACGATGGCGTCGACGTCTGCGACCACCTGAGGCTCCGCGCCGATGAACGGCCCGACGCCCGGACAGTCGTAGGCGTCGTCGAACTGCTGCTCCGGGTACTCGAACCAGCACGCCGCGGATCGCGATGAACCCCTTGTTCGCGTAGCGCTGCGCGAGATCCTCGTAGAGGCGGCGTGGGCCGTCCTTGCCGTGGAACAGGAGCACGGAGGATCCGTTCGCCTTCTCGGGCCGGTACACGCCGAGCGTCGACACCTTCCCGTCGGGCAGCGCGACCGAGAACCACTCGTCGGTGCCGGCATCGTCGGCTCCGGCAGGTCGCGCCGTGGGTTCGGGCTTCGGATCGGCGACCTCGTCGGCGGTCGCGGTCGTCGCCGAGGTCAGTGGTACGAGGCCGAGCGCACAGCCCGTGGCCAGCGTGACGAGCACGAGGGACGCGTGCGCGCTCGATGGACACCCTGCGGAGCCTAGAGGTGTCCCCCGGTCGAGCGACCTCAGCGCGGCACGGTGAGCGTTCCGTAGCTCGTGCGGGATTAATCTCCCCCTCGGCTGGGGCGCACGGTCGGCCAGGGGGGACATCGCACGTGAGCTCGGTGGCGGCGTTCGCACGCGACGCGTCGTGGCGTGACCGACCCGACGACTCGGCGTTCGGCTCGTTCCGGTACCACCCCAGCCTCGACGGCGTCGGGGCCTCGCCGTCCTCGCCGTCTTCCTGTTCCACGCCGACTCGCCGCTCTGCACCGGGCGGCCTGCTCGGCGTCTCGGTCTTCTTCACGCTGTCGGGCTTCCTGATCACGAGGCTGCTGCTCGACGAGGGCACCCGCTCGGCCGCGCTCGACCTCCCCGCGTTCTGGGCACGCCGCCTGCGCCGGCTGCTGCCCGCCGCGCTCGCGGGCATCGCGTTCGTCCTCGTGCTCGCCGGGCTCTCGGCGCTCCCGGTCGACCCGGGCGCGCTGCAGGGCGACGTGCTCGGCGCGCTCGGGTACAGTCGCGAACTGGCGCTTCCTGCTCGTCGGCGACTCGTACGCCAACCTCTTCCAGGCGCCGTCGCCGCTGCTCCACTACTGGAGCCTCGCGATCGAGGAGCAGTTCTACCTGTTCCTCCCGCTCGATGGTCTGGGCGGTGCTGCGTCGCGCGCCGAGCGCGCACGCGTTCCGGTCCCGGTTGCGGTGGGTCCTGCTCGTCGGCTCGTGCTCTCGATCGCGGCGTCGTGGTCGCGGGCTCGATGGGCAACGTCGACTTCGTGTACTACAGCCTGCCGTCGCGCGCCGGAGAGCTGCTCGATCGGTGGCGTGCTCGCGGCGACGTTCGTGACGGTGGCCCGCCTCGGAGAAGCGCAACGCACCGCCTGGCTCACGGTCGCCGGGTTCGTCGCGCTGGTCGGTGTCGTCGTGCTCTGCGCGATGCCGGTCGACGATCGACGGCTGGATCGGCTCGGGCGGGCTGACCGCGTTCGCCGTCGTCTCGGCGACGATGATCGTCGCGGGGACGGCGACGGGGCCGCTCGCCGACGCGCTCGCGTTCGCCCGTTCCGCCTCCTCGGGATCATGTCCTACGGCGTGTACGTGTACCACTGGCCGGTGATCCTGTGGCTCACGCCCGACGCGGACGGGTCTCGACGGCACGCCGCTCGTGCTGGTGCAGGCGGCCGTGACGCTCGGGCTCGCGTTCGTCTCGTACCGGCTGCTCGAGCGGCCGATCCGCCGCCAGCGGGCGCTGCACGGGAACGTCGCGCAGCTCGCGGCGCCCGTCGGCATCGTGGCGATGGCGCTCTGCGGGCTGCTGGTGACCAGCACGTTGAGCAGCCCACCACGCATCGACTTCGAGCAGGCCGCGGCGGACGTGAACGTCACGCCGGGCGTCGGGCACTCCGAGTCGGCGCTGACCGGCGTCCCGACACGCCGGTCGTGGCGCCACCCGCCGACCTCGCGGCCCCGCCGAGGGTCGCGTTCTTCGGAGACTCGACGGGTCTCGCCACCGCGAAGGGCTTCAAGACGTGGGCGACGACGGTGGACGACGTGCAGATGGTCGGCGGCGCGGCGTGGTACGGCTGCGGCCTCGTGCGTGAAGGCGAGGCGCGCTTCAACGGCAAGCTCTTCGACCCGGCTGCCTGCGGCTCGCTCGAGGATCAGTGGGGCAGCGCGCTCGACGAGACGCTCCCGCACATCGCCGTCGTGCAGGTCGGCGCCGATCGAGGTCGACGACCACCTGCTCCCGGGTGACGACACCTGGCGCGCGCCCGGAGATCCCGTCTACGAGCCAGCTGCTCGAACGGCAGATGCTCGCGGCGGTCGACCTGTTCGTCGCACGCGGCGTCACGCCCATCTGGCTCGACGAGCCCGCGCATCGAGCCGTCGCTCTCCGCAGCCGCCGACGACCCGGCTCGGCGATCCCGGCGCGGATGCGCCGGTTCAACGCGATCCTCGCCCGCGTGCGCAGCAACGCCCCGCGCTGCGCGTCGTCGACCTGGCCGGATGGGTGCGCCGCTGGCGTGGCGGCGAGCTCGACGCCGGCTTGCGACCCGACGGCGTGCACTTCGACGAGAACGTCGCGGCGAACGAGGTCTCGCCGTGGCTCGCTCGCGCCATCCTCCGCGAGTACCAGCGGTCGCTGACGGACGCGACGGGCCGAGCTAGGCGGGCGCGGGCGGAAGATCAGCTGCTGGGTGCCCGAGCCGAGCAGGCGACCGTCGTCGGACCAGACGGACCCACCACCACCGGCGAGCCCGCCGGCGGCGATCGACGCGTAGGCGTCGAGGAACAGGTGCTCGGCTGACGTCCGGGTGCTGGTGGAACGTGACGCTCAGGTCGAGGTTCGGTGCCATCCACTGCGCCTCGTCGGCCGGGTCCATCGCGCGGACGAGCGAGGGCCACCCGCCGATGTCGATCAGCATGGCGACTCGAGCGGCCTCGACGAACGGGTCGTCAAACACCGCGGTCGGGACGTAGCGGTACCAGCCCTGGAACGTCGGCTCGCTCGCGGTGCGGGTGACCCACTCCTCACGCGGGATCCACGACGACCGGGCGGTACTCGAAGTTGTCCCAGAACGGGTACGGCGGACGGTCCTCAGCTCCGGCGAGCTCCTGGATGAGCGGGATCTCGTGCGGCGGCGCGGTTTCCGGCATCACCGCGCTCGGTGATCGCGGGACCGTCGAGGTCGTCGGGCGACGCACCACACGATCGCCTCGGCGACGGGCGCGTCGCCCTGGCGCATCGACACCCGCACCGACTCGGTCCGTCGTGTCGCGCGCAGCGTCGTCACCTCGAGGTCGACGTCGTCGAACGCGGCGACACCGAGGAAGTGGCAGGCGATGGTCGCCGGCCGACGCAGGGGCGTGTGCGCGCCGGCGGCGCGCAGCAGGACCGCGGCGATGTAGCCGCCGCACGGCCCCCAGAGCTCCCAGTCACCCGAGAGTCGTGCTCGGTAGTGCCCGTCGCCGCCGGTGACCTCGGTGTCCGTCGCGAGATCGCCCACAGGCGCCGACGCTAGGCGGATGCCCTCCCCGACGAGTGAGAAATTCGCAGTGGCAGACGTCACGCGGTCAAGTGACCGTCGGGTAGCGCCGTACGCTGGGAGCGATGTTCCTCGACGGGTTCGTGCACGCGCTCCCCGACATCGACCAGGCGGAGACCCAGGAGTGGCTCGACTCGCTCGACGCCGTCGTCGGCGCGCACGGGCGATCCCGAGCCCGCTACCTCCTCGCCCGTCTGATGGAGCGGGCGCGCGACCAGGGCGTCGACGTCCCGGCGATGGTCACCACCGACTACATCAACACGATCGCGCCCGACGAGGAGCCGTGGTTCCCGGGCGACGAGGAGCTCGAGCGCCGCATCCGGGCGTGCATCCGTTGGAACGCGGTGGCGATGGTCGACCGCGCCAACCACCGCTTCCCGAGCCTCGGTGGCCACCTCTCGACGTTCGCGTCGGCGGCGGCGCTCTACGACGTCGGCTTCAACCACTTCTGGCGCGGCAAGGCGGACGGCGGGTACGGCGACCAGGTCTACATCCAGGGCCACGCCGCGCCCGGCGTCTACGCGCGGGCGTTCCTCGAGGGCCGCCTCGACGAGGACCAGCTCGACCGGTTCCGGCGCGAGGTCTTCGGCGGCGGGCTGCCGAGCTACCCGCACCCGCGCCGCCTGCCCGACTTCTGGGAGTTCCCGACCGTCTCGATGGGCCTCGGCCCGCTCAACGCCGTCTACCAGGCCCGGTTCAACCGGTACCTGCATCACCACGAGATCGCCGACACCAGCGCGTCGAAGGTCTGGTGCTTCGTCGGCGACGGCGAGATGGACGAGCCCGAGTCGACCGCCGGCCTCTCGCTCGCCGCCCGCGAGCAGCTCGACAACCTCATCTTCGTCGTCAACTGCAACCTGCAGCGCCTCGACGGCCCGGTGCGCGGCAACGGGAAGATCATCCAGGAGCTCGAGGCGACGTTCCGGGGCGCGGGCTGGAACGTCATCAAGGTGATCTGGGGCCGCGGATGGGACGAGCTGCTCGCGCGCGACGTCGACGGCGTGCTGCTCAACCAGATGAACACCACGGTCGACGGCCAGTTCCAGAAGTACGCGGTCGAGTCCGGCGCCTACATCCGCGAGCACTTCTTCGGGCCGGACCCGCGCCTGCGCGCGGATGGTCGAGCACCTCAGCGACGACGACCTGCAGTCGCTGCCGCGCGGCGGCCACGACTACCGCAAGCTCTACGCCGCCTACCGCCTCGCGGTCGAGCACAAGGGCAGCCCGACCGTGATCCTCGCCAAGACGGTCAAGGGCTGGGCGCTCGGGACGGGCCTCGAGGCGCGCAACGCGACGCACCAGATCAAGGAGCTCGACCCCGAGCAGCTCAAGACGTTCCGCGACCGGCTGCAGCTGCCGATCAGCGACGCCGACATCGAGGACGGCGACCCGCCCTACTACCACCCGGGCACCGACTCACCCGAGTACGAGTACCTGATGGCGCGCCGCCAGGCGCTCGCCGGTCCGATGCCGACGCGCGTCGTGCGCGCCAAGCCGGTGCCGATGCCGCCGCCCGACACGTTCGCCGACTTCCTCGCGGGCACGGGCGAGAAGGTCCAGGCGAGCACGACGACCGCGTTCGCGCGCATGCTCCGCAACCTGCTGCGCGACCCGGGGCTCGGCACGCGCGTCGTGCCGATCATCCCCGACGAGGCGCGCACGTTCGGCCTGGACGCGCTGTTCCGCGAGTTGAAGATCTACGCGCCGTTCGGCCAGGCATACGAGCCGGTCGACGCGGCACTGCTGCTCTCGTACACCGAGGCGCGCGACGGCCGCATCCTCGAGGAGGGCATCACCGAGGCGGGCTCGATGGCGAGCACCACCGCCGCGGGCACCGCGTACGCGACCTGGGGTCAGCCGATGATCCCGTTCTTCATCTTCTATTCGATGTTCGGGTTCCAGCGCGTCGGCGACCTCATCTGGAGCTTCGGCGACCAGCGGGGGCGCGGCTTCCTGCTCGGCGCGACCGCCGGGCGCACGACGCTGACGGGGGAGGGGCTGCAGCACTGCGACGGCCAGAGCCAGGTGCTGTCGACGACCGTCCCGAACTGCCGGGCGTACGACCCCGCGTTCGCGTACGAGGTCGCGGTCATCATCCGCGAGGGCATCGAGCGGATGTACGGCGAGAACGCCGAGGACGTCTTCTACTACCTGACCCTGTACAACGAGAACTACTCGATGCCGCGCGATGCCACCGGGCGTCGAGGACGGGATCGTGCGCGGGCCTCTACCGGTACGCCGAGGCGCCCGAGCAGAAGAAGAACCGCACGCAGCTGCTGGCGAGCGGCACCGCGATGCTCGCGGCGCTCGAGGCGCAGCAGCTGCTCGCCGACGAGTTCGACGTCGCCGCCGACGTGTGGAGCGCGACGAGCTACAAGCTGCTGCGCGAGGACGCGCTCGAGGTCGAGCGCTGGAACCGTCTGCATCCCGAGGAGCCGGCACGCGTGCCGTACGTCACCGACGCGCTCGCGCGACGCGAGCGGCCCGGTCATCGCCGTCACCGACTTCATGAAGGTGGTGCCCGACCAGATCTCGCGCTTCGTGCCGCAGCCGTTCGTGCCGCTCGGCACCGACGGCTACGGCTTCTCCGACACGCGGCCCGCGCTGCGGCGCCACTTCGAGGTCGACGCGCCGCACATCGTCGTCGCGACGCTCGACGCGCTCGCCGCGCGAAGGCTCGGTGAAGCCGGAAGTCGTCGCCAAGGCGATCCGGCGCTTCGACATCGATCCCGACCGTCCCGATCCCAGGACGGCCTGATCGTCAGGACGCCTGACGGCCGCCTTCGTCGATGCGGAGCGGGTCGTCCTCGTCCCAGTCGTCGCGGTCGTCGTCTGCCTCGTCACGCCAGCTCGGCGTGTCGTCGTCCTCGTCGGCGTCAGCGAGCGACTTTTCGCCCTCGGTGAACAGACCGTCGTCGAACCCCTGCTTCAGCTCACGCGCTTCGCGGAACCGGCGGGCTCGTCCTTTCCTCGCCACGGCGACACCTACCTCTTCCGACTGGCCTCTCAGGCATCCAAGGGGATCATTGTCCCACGAAAGTCGCGTCTCCCGCGCACCCCGGGTGCGGACGCCTCGGGCGCCCGGATCCCTAGGCTCCGGGCCGTGTTGCGGCCCCTCGCCCTCTCGATCGCGCTCCTGACCGGCACCGCCGCCCTGCCCGTCGCGGCGGCGGAACCGGCCGGCGCCCAGACCGACGGGCCCAGCGACGGGGTCGTCTACAGCGCTCGCAGGGGGCCGGCGGAGGTCCGTCTCGTCGGGCTCGGGAAGACCGCGGGCGGCGACGAGCTGCTGCTGATCGACGTCAGCGTCGAGTGCGGCGGCTTCCGTCCGCAGGCGCGGCTCGTCGGCGTCGTGGAGGAGGACGGGCGCTTCGAGGTCGAGGGGCCCGTGAGCGACTCGGGCACGACCGATGTGATCACGGGCGACTTCGACGACATCGACGGCAAGGTGCGCTCGGACGGCGCGCTGCTCGAGATCGACATCGAGGTCGAGGGCGCGGACAACGCGGGCCCGACGGGCCGGTGCGAGGAGACGCAGCCGTGGCGCCTCGAGCCACGTCCCAGCTCGGGCGCGGCGCGAATCGACGGCGCCGTCCCGACCGACGCCACCCGACTCGCGTCGAACGGCGACGCGCTCTTCACGCTCGGCGACGGGGAACTCGCGCGCGTCGACCCGCAGACGCTGCAGACGACGTGGACGGTCGACGTGAGCGCGCGTGCCACCGAGGTCGCCGCCGCCGGGAACGCCGTGTGGGTGCTCGACTCGGATCGGCTCGAGCTGACGCGCATCGACGCGCTCTCGGGCGACGAGCTGGCGCCGGTGCCGCTCGAGGCGCCCGAGCGCGCCGACGCGATCGGCGCGGTGCTGCCGGAGATGACCGCGTCGGAGACCACGGTGTGGGTGGCCGTCAACGAGGTACCCGCGCTCTATCAAGTGGACACGGCGACGAACGCCGTGACTCCGGGGCTGTCACCCGGGAGCATCAGCGCACTCGCGGCCGTGCCCGACGGCGTGTACGTCGGACTCTCGGGCGAGGGGATGCTGCTCCCGGTGCTCGCCGACGGTGTGGTCGTGGTCTCGACGCCGGCCGAGGCACTGGCGGCGTCAAGCCCGAGCGCGTGGGCACGCACCGAGAACGTCGTGACCTCTCTCCGCCAGGAGGCGTCGCTCGTCGTGCCCTTCGGCGACGTCACCGTCGGCGCCTCGCCGGTCGGAGGTGCGTCCATCGTCGCGGCCGCACCGGGAGCCTGGACCGCGACCGAACGGGGCCTCGCGATCGTGGACGGCGAGAGCACGCGCGCCGGATCCGTCCCGATCGTCGGGTCGGCGGCGACGGGGCTCGCGTTCGCCGAGGACGCGGTCTTCGTCATCGACGCCGGCCATCTGATCCGCATCGAGGCCTCCTGAGGAGACCGGAACCGATCGCCTCAGTCGGCGGCGGCGCGGAGCAGCAGACCGTCGAACAGCGCCTCGAGGCCCGCGAGGAAGAACCGCTCCTCGTCGTCGAAGTCGTGCCCGGTGGCGAACACCGCGTGGTCGATCGCCTCGCCGGTCTCCACCGAGGTGATGGGCGCGTCAGCTGGACGCGTCTCGACGCTCGAGAAGCGCTCGGCGGGACGGTCGCGGTGGTCGTCCTCGTAGCGACGGCTCGCGCTGATGAGGATCGATCCGATCGTGTAGGTCGCGAACGCCCAGAGCGCGGCGCCCGCCTGCTCGCCATTCAGGCCGAGGCGCTCGAACATCACGCCGAGGATCGCGAGGCCACCCGAGAGACGCGGGTCGGGCGTCGGCGTGATCGTCGCCAGCCGGGCGATCTGGTAGTGACGGCCGAACACTCGGCGCGTCGCGAGCGCGCCCTCGATCAGGAACTGGCGCGGGTCGTCGGGCACGAAGTCGGTCGTGCCGGTGAGGATCTGCGCGAACACCTCTTCCCACACGAGGCCGAGCGCGGCGAGCACGATGTCGTCGCGGCTCTCGAAGTGGTGATAGATCGCCGCCGGGCTGACCTGCAGCGCCGACGCGAGCTGGCGGATGCTGACGTCCCCGCCGGCGTCGAACTGTCGGAGCGCCTCCGCGGCGATCTCCTCCGGCTCGAGATAGGTGTCACGGTTGGTTGCGAGTCGCGCCACGAAGTCCCCGCTTCTCCGTCTGGCGATTAACGATCACTGTACGGTATCGCCTCCGAGGGTGTCGATGCGAACGCGGCCCGCGCGTCGACTTCATCGCTCGGATCGAGGAGTGGCCACGGAAAGGCCGTCGGTACAATCGGCGCCCGGCTACGACACGGGCGATTAGCTCAGCGGTAGAGCGCTGCCTTCACACGGCAGAGGTCACTGGTTCGAAACCAGTATCGCCCACCATGGCTGATTACGTCATTCCCGAACCGGAACCCAAGGCAGGAGGACGAGCGGCTCGCGATGGAGCTGCGGATCCTCTCGTCGAACGCGGTGCTCAAGGGAGCACCGTCGGGCGAGGAGCAGTGCGAGAACTGCCTCTACTACCTGGAGAACACGGCCGACATCTCGTACTGCTGGCACCCCAAGCTCCGGATCCTGGTGGGTGCCGCGTGGTGGTGCCAGTGGTGGGAGAAGATCCCGGACGACTAGCGAAGGGTTCTTCGGTGACGGGCAGGCCGGGCGGGACGGCGGGACCTTCGACTGGCGCGCCGGAAGGCGAGAGCGCCATCGAGCTCGGGGGCTATCAGCGCTCTCGGGCTCGAGCGTCGGGCCGGGCGCACCGCTCGATCGGGTCGCCGCGGTGATGAGCAACGTGAAGGTCCCGGTCGGGTACGTCGTCGGCGGGCCCGAGGACATTGCCGGCGCCGAGGCCGCGAAGGACTACGACGCGCTCCCATCCGGCGTCCCTGCGTACATCGCGAGCCGGGCCAACGGCGACCACCAGACCGTCTCCATCGAGCCCGCGATCCTCCCCGAGGACGCGGAGATCGCGCTCAACTGGCTCGACCTCGCGCTGTTCGGCAACGAGGACGCGTTGGAGGCTCTGCAGACCACTCCGTGCGAGGCGTGCGCGCCCGGTCTGTGGACGCCCCGCGCCAAGCACCTGGAGACGCTGACCGCGCGCTAGGCGCGGTCAGCGTCACCAGTCGAGCGTCAGTACTTGTACGCGCTGCTCGAGCTCGCGCCGATGACGAGGCTCACGACCGTGCCGAGCGGAAGCGTTCCCCAGTAGCTGAGGCTCGCGCCGACGTTGCCGAGGAAGAGCATCAGGAGCCACGTCACCGGGAACGTGGCGATGAGGAACACGATCAGGAGGAGCAGCAGTCCTCCAACGCTCTCGAACAGGTTCTTCAACGCACTCATGGCGCGACTCCTTCTTTGAAGTATGTGATTCCGGAGGGGCGGATGGTATGCGCGCTCATGGATTCACGACTCGCCGTCCGCGAGCGCGTCGCCGAGGTCCATGCCCAATGCGATGAGATCTTCGGCGGAAAGCTCGCGGTGTGCGAGAACCACTCCTCCCGCGTCGCGGACCGCGTCGCGGAGCGGCACTGCCCAGAGGTGTTCGATCGCCAGCACGAGCGCGGAGGTGCCGTCGGGCAGTTCGTCGATGACCCCGGCCGCCACCAGCTCGGCGGCGTGGGGCCCTTCGACGTCAGCTGACACGCCACGCTCCGCGCCAGCCGTGGCGCCGTCGCCGCCTGCGATGCCGAGTCCAACGAGGGCGCCGACGGCGACCGCGAAGCTCTCGACGCTGCTCGTCGTCGAGATCTGAGACGCTCAGCAGACCAACCTCGTCTCCTTCGCGCAGCACGAACACGGCGTCGATGATCCTGATCTGGCCGACGTCGCTCAGACGCTGCCAACTCCTCCGCGATCCGACCTTCGAACAGGTCGTTGTCCGCGAAGCCGACGACGAATGCTTGGATCGGTCCGATGGTCATGATCGTCCCTCCGGTCAATGGAACGCACCACTGCGGCACGTTCTCGAACTTCGACTGACGTTGGCTCAGACGGCCTCGACTGCATCGAGGCGCCCAGAGCCGACGGCGTCGCAGAAGGCCTGGTAGTCGTCCTGGTTCTGGTCTGCGTATCGTTCTGCGAAATCCGTGATCGATTGATCGAATCGGTCCTTGGAGCCGAGGTACGCGGCGAGGGCGACAGGGTCGCCCGATCGGGCGTGCGCCCGCGCCAGCGTTCCGCCGCAGACGCGTGCGTAGAAGGCGAGTGTCCGCGGGCCCATCAGCTCGACGACGGCGGAGCCCTTCATGTCACGGAGCTGCCGCCAGTACAGGAAGCGATCCGCCTCCGCCCCCTTGGTCCAGCCGAGGAAGATGTCACTCGCCGCCTGCATGCGGCGCTGTCCTTGGACGACGCGCTCACCCGGCTGCTTGTATCGACTCTTCGGCAGATGATCCTCCAGCCGATGATCGCTTCCATCACGAGGATCCTTCGGAAGGACCGACCATGAAGCGCATCTCGATCATCGGAGTCCTGGCACTGACCGCTCTTCTCGGGGCGGCGGTTCCAGCGAGCGCTGGCGGCAGCGAGACGTCGCCGAAGCAGTACGCGAAGGGCGTGTGCTCCGCACTGTCCGACTTTGGCAACGCCGTGAACTCCACGATCGACGACCTGAAGGACGCAACGTCGCTCGATGAGGCGGCAAGCACTGCCAGTGGCGGCGTCCAGCAGGCCACGGACGACCTCGAGCAGTCACTCGGGTCGCTCGAGGCACCCTCGGGCAAGGACGCCAAGAAGGCGCAGCAGGCGATCGACGACCTCGGTCAGAGCCTGTCCGAGACGGCCGACAGCATCCAGCAGGAGCTGTCCGATCCGCCGACGACCACAGAGGGCGTCGCCGCGCTCTTCGCGCAGATCGGTAGTGACATCCAGAAGGCCGTCAGCGACGTGAAGGCGACCGCGACCGAGCTCAAGGGCCTCGCCCCGAACGGTGAGCTCCGAAACGCGTTCGAGAGCGCGCCTGCCTGCAACCAGCTCAAGCGTTCGCTGTAACAGACGAATCGAACGTGCGGAGCGAATTGAACGGATGGCGAAGATTTCTGCCGAGATGGTGCAGTCGATCTCGACGCCTGACAAGGTCGAGAGTCGTCTCGGAACACTCGAGTTCGACGACGGCGCGCCGACGGAAGCAACGGCTGAGCTGCTGTACGACCACCTTGACTTCATCCACGGCGTACAGGCGTTCATCAGCGCGTACCCCGGTGCGTCGGTCGCGGCGATCCGACGTGGCTTCCGGTCGATCGGGGCCGAGGACAACACGTTCGTGTGCTTCTCGGAGCTGATGGACTCGACGTCGCTGTTCCTGACGGCCAACTGCGACACGTTCTACTTCCTCGGCTTCGTCGACCTCACGGACGGCCCGATGGTGGTCGACATTCCGAAGCTCGACCCGCGGTCGGGCGTCCTCGGGACGATCGACGACATGTGGTTCCGGTGGGTCACCGATTTCGGGCTGCCCGGACCCGACCGTGGTCAAGGTGGCCGATATCTGATCGTCGGGCCCGGCTACGACGGTCCGCTGCCCGACAGCGGCTTCCACGTCGCCCGGTGCCGCACTACGCGCGCGCTCGTCCTGGGTCGAGCCTTCATGGTCGACAACGATCCGAGCGTCCCGGCCGAGGCGATCCGCGAAGGGTTCCGAGTTTCGGCGTACGTACCTGGCGCGCAGGGCACCGCGGTCGCGCTCGTTCCTCGCCGGTGACGCCCCATGGCCGGCGCACCCGGCGCGCCGGAGACGACCTTCATCGAGGGCGACGGGCACTGTCGTTCAACACGATCCCGCCGAACGACTACGGCTACTGGGAGACGGTGAACGAGCTGGTCCAGCAGGAACCTCCGTCGGCGAGCGATCCCGAGCTGCTCGGCATGCTCGCCCGGCTCGGGATGGTCCATGGCGAGCCGTTCAAGCCCGACGACCGAGTGCGGAAGGATCCTCGAAGACGCGGCGTCGTCGGCAACGCCGACCTCGCGGCATCGTCACGTTCGCGTTCGCGACCGGAGGAGGGCTTCGCCTACTACCCGGGCTCGAACTGGTTCGAACATGCTCTTGGGTCGGCGGCTACGAGTTCCTCGATCCGCCGCCGCAGATCACGAAGGACGGCGTCGATCCCTGCGCCGAGCGACGGTGCGCGGAAGCTGAACTCGAAGATCGCTGTTCCTCTACGCCAGCGACGGGCGTCACGCCGGCGATGTGCATGCGCCTCACCGGCATCGGATCGCAGTACTTGATGGCAGTGCGCGGCAGCGATGGGGAGTACTTCGACGGCGTGCGCGGAGCTACAAGCTCACGCTCCCGCCTGACATCCCCGAGAGCAGGTTCTGGTCGGCGATGGTCTACGACCGCCAGACCAGGTCCATGCTCCAGACCGAACAGAAGCGGCCGGACATCGGCAGCCAGACGGCGAACCGTCGAGACGAACTCCGACGGCACCACCGACATCTACTTCGGTCCCACCGCGGCCGCGAGGGCAAGGAGCACAACTGGCTCCAGACCCTGCCGGGCAAGGGCTGGTGGATCATCCTCCGGCTCTACTCACCCGAAGCCGGCGTTCTTCGACAAGAGCTGGCAGCCCTCCGAGATCGAACCCGTATAGACCGGTTCAGGTCCGGAGTACGAGGAGTACTGGCAGCAGCGCGGCGTCCGGGTCCTGTGGACGGACACGCCGAACACGGAAGAGTATGGGGATCATCCCTTGGTCAAGATCCTCAGCGGCGTGGCGCAACGCTTCGGTCAAGGGTTCGTGCGTGCCACCGACCCGCTGCGCGGTCCGTACGGCAAGTGGTCGCTCCGGCTGCCGTGCTCCGACGAGGGGCGGAAGGACGGACACTGTGATCCCGACGGGACGGTCCAGGTCCGCCGAACGGAGGCGAACTCCCGGCATCGTCGCCGCGGCGCACCCGATGATGGATCAGATCCGCGTGGAGCATCGGCAGCAGGTCGCCGAGACGGTGCGCGAGAAGACCGCGGGCGCGTGACGACGACACCTTCCACTGCAGCATCGAACGACGCCCTGGTGCGCGAGTTCATCGCCGCCTGGGAACGGCGCGACGCCGACTTCATCGTCGACCACTTCACCGAGGACGGCGTGTATCACAGCATGCCGCTGACACCGATCGTGGGCCGCGACGCGATCCGTGACTGGGTCGCGAGCTTCGCGGGCAAGCCGCCGGGTCAGCTGAACGTGCTCCACCAGGTCGCGTCGGACGACGTCGTGATGAACGAGCGGCTCGACTCGATCACGCTCAACGGCAAGCCGGTGGAGCTGCCGATCATGGGCGTCTTCGAGATCGAGGACGGCCGCATCAAGGCCTGGCGCGAGTACTTCGACCTCGGACCCGCCCGCGCCGCCTACGAGGAGCAGTCGTGACGGCAACCGAAGTGTCGGAGATCAACCTCGTCGATCCCGCGCTCTACCGCGACGGGTTGCCGCACGAGGTGTACACCGAGATGCGCGCCGCTGGTGGTGTCCACCGTCACCCCGAGGTGCCGATCATGCCCGGCACGCGGCCGATGTCGTTCTGGTCGGTCGTCCGTCACGCCGAGATCCAGCAGGCCAACCGCGACTGGGAGACGTACACGGCGACGCACAACGTCGTGATCGATCCGGCGCCCTCGGAGCACTCCGGCTCGATGCTCGTGTCGATGGACCCGCCCGCTCACACCCGCCTCCGCCGGCTGATCACCGCCGGGTTCACGCCGCGCGATGATCGGTCGGCTCGAGGAGCACATCGCAGAGCGGTCGCGTCGCATCCTCGACGACGCGGCGAACAAGGGCGACTGCGACTTCGTGGGCGACGTGGCCTACCAGCTGCCGATGCACGTGATCGCCGACATCGTCGGGATCCCCGACGAGGACCGCGAGCACATCTTCACGCTGCACCGACACGTCCCTGCGCGGCTTCGCGCCCGACAGCGGGATCAGCGTCGCCGAGCGACACGGCGCCTCACTCGAGCTGTTCCGCTACGCGCAGGAGCTGACCGAGCTCCGTCGCCGCGAACCGGCCGACGACGTGTGGACGCTGATCGCCGGCGCACAGATCGAGGATGCCGACGGCAACATCACGAGCGTCGAGGGCATCGAGCTCGAGACGTTCTTCATGATCCTGACGATCGCGGGCAGCGAGACGACCCGCAACGCGCTCGACGCAGGGCGTGATGGCGCTGCTCGACCATCCCGAGCAGCTCGACGACCTCCGCGCGCATCCGGAGCTGATCCACCAGACGGCCGACGAGATCATCCGCTGGGCGAGCCCCGTCCTCTTCTTCGCGCGGTCCGCGACGCGACGCACGGAGCTGGGTGGGGCGACGATCGAAGCGGGCGACCGGGTCGTGCTCTGGTACCCGTCGGGGAACCGCGACGAGCAGGTCTTCGACGACCCGTTCCGCTTCGACATCCGGCGTGACCCGAACCCGCACGTGTCGTTCGGGGGCGGCGGGCCGCACTACTGCCTGGGTGCCAACCTGGCGCGGAAGGAGGTCGAGGTGATGATCGGGATGCTCGCCGAGGGCTACGACGTCGAGCGCACCGGCGACCCGGTCTGGCTCAACGCGGGGCCGGTGCACAACGTCGGCGTGTCGATCGACTCGCTGCCCGTGCGCCTCACCGCTCGGTCGTAGCGCTCGGCAGGCGGTACGCGACGAGCGACGAGGGACTCCCGAGCCCGATCGGCCAGACGATCGTGTCGCCGGCAACGGCAGGTTGCCCGTTGACGCCGCCCGGTGCCGCCTGCTCCCAGACGACGTCGCCGGTCTTCCGGTCGAGCGCGAGCAGTGTGCCCTGGTAGGTCGCGGTGAACACGAGGTCGTCGACCACCGTCGCACCGCCGAGCGGGTCGCCGTCGACCTTCGTGCTCCACAGCACGTCACCGCTCGCGAGGTCGACGGCCGCGACCTCGCCGCGCATCACGCCGACCTTGGCGTCGGCGAGGCGGTACTCCTCGTCGGGAGATCGGGTCGACGGCGAGTTCATCACCGCGGCGTATGCGACGCCGTCGGCAGTGGCGAGCGGTGTCTCGACACCACCGAGCAGCCCGGGGAGCACCTCGGTGGGACGCTCCAGCTCGGTGAGCTCGTCGTTCTTGTGCTCGCCGACCAGCGTGTCGCCCAGCTTCTTCCCGTCCCGCGGATCGAGGCTCAGGACGCGGCCGAGCTTGCCGCTCCCGATGACGACCTGACGGTCGTCGCCGTCGCGGTCTTCGACGGTCCCGATCGCGGCGAGCACCACGTCGCGGTCGAAGAGGTCGTGCGGCACGGCCTGGTGGTACCAGGCGAGCTTCCCGGTGCGGACGTGCAGAGCGACGACGGAGTTCGTGTAGAGGTTCGCGCCCGGCCGGCTCGAACCGTTCGGGAACTCCTCGGTGCCGACGAACGGCGCCGGGTTCGCCGTCCCCCAGTAGACCAACCCGCGCTCGACGTCGATTGCCGGCGTGTACCACGCACCGCCACCCGAGTTGATCTCCGGGTGACCCCAGAGGTCCTTGCTCTTGACGGTGTCGAACGACCAGACCTTCTCGCCGGTCTCCGCGTCGAGCGCCCACAGGATCCCGCGGTCGCCGCCCGCGAACTGCTTGCGAAGGCTGACCGGCACCGTGGCCGCGAGCACGAGCCCGTCGACGACGGTCGGTTGGATGCTGATGCCATCGGTCGACGTCGCCGCGATCTGCGTCGACCACTTCTCCTCGCCGGTCGTGGCGTCCAGCGCGGCGATGTCCCGCATGCCCGCGGCCACGTAGACGTTGCCGTAGCCGAGTGCCGGACCGTTCGGACCGATCTGGAAGCGGCCGTAATCGTGCACCCAGAGCACCTGGCCGGTCGCGAGGTCGACCGCGCGCACGTTGCTGACCAGGTCCTGGACGTAGACGACGCCGTCGGCGATCAGCGGCACCGTCGCGAGGTTCCCGTACGCGGACACGCCGGGGATGTCGACCGACCAGGCCGAGCTCGAGCGAGTCGACGTTCGCCGTGCGAGATCGGAGAAGTCGTCTGCGTGCGGGTGTTCGCGTAGTCGTGCCCGGCGACGGGCCATTCGTCGGCGAACTTCGTGACCTCCGGTGGCACCGTCAGGCGCTGCTTCGATCGATCGTCGGGCGCCGTGCCGGCGGCGGTCGCGACCAGGATCGCCCCGATCGCCACGGCTCCGGCCCACCGCCGTCGTGTCGGCATCGGGCGACTCTAGGGAAGGCGTTCGCGTCGACATAGCGCGCGACCCTGCCGGCCGCTACCGTGCGGGCGGGCTGCCGGGAAGGGCGTGAGGCGTGGACGAGACCATCCAGTGTCCCGGGTGCGCGAAGACGATCGACGTGACCCGTCCGACCGAGACCCAAGTGGAGATCGCGCGGTCCCAGACCGACGACCACCGGCCGGTCGTCACGATCATGATCGGCCGCGTCGAGACGCACCGGTGCCAGATGTTCCCGGACGGTGCCTGGCGCTGAGCCCGCTCGTCAGTGCGGGAACTCGCCCGCGTTGACCATCAGCGTCTGCGCGGTGATCATCCGGGCGCGGTCGGACGCGAAGAACACGACCGCTTCGGCGACGTCGCCGTCGGTCGGGATCTCGCCCAGCGGCATGTTCACCGTGATGCCGGCGATGACCTGCTCGGGGGGCACACCCTGCGACTCGGCGGTCATGTTCACGTAGCCCTCGACCGGCGGTCCCCACATCCACGTCGGCACGACCGTGTTGACGCGGATCCGGTCGGCGCCGAGCTCGTTGGCGAGGTGGTACATCGCCGACTGCAGCCCGCCCTTGGACGACTGGTACGCGGTCTGGAAGAAGCCCTTGGGCGGCCAGAACATCCCCTGCGAGCCGATGAACACGATCGCGCCGCCGCCGTTCGCCTGCAGGTGGGGGATCGCGGCGCGCGTCACCTGGAGCGTGCCGATGACGTTCGTGTCGAACACCTTGCGCCACTCCTCGAAGTCGGCCTCCTGCACGCCGCCGAACACGGAGTCGAACGCCGCGCAGTTCACGAGCGCGTCGACCTTGCCGAACTTCGCGACGGCGGCGTCGGCGAGGCGTTGCGCCTGCGTCCGCGTCGGTGATGTCGGTGACCTCGTAGCCGACCCGATCACCGGACGGGTCGATCTCGTCCGCGGCAGCACGCAGGTTCGCCTCGGTGCGCGCGCCGAGCATCACGGACGCACCCTCACGGGCTGCCGCCGTGGCGATCTCCCGTCCCAGCCCGGGGCCGACCCCGGAGACGATCACGACCTTGTCCTCGAGCAGCATGGGCTCAGCTCCTTCGTCGGGGGGAGTCTGTCGCGGTTGGCGCGATGCCGTAGCGTCCCCGCACATGGACGTCTCGGGATACCAGCACTCCGACTCGATCACGATCGACCGCTCGCCCGCGGAGGTGTACGCGATCGTGAGCGACGTGACACGCATGGGCGAGCTGAGCCCGGTCTGCAAGGGCGGCTCGTGGGACGACGGGAGCGAGGCCGGCGCGAAGGGTGCTTGGTTCACGGGCCACAACGCGATCGGTGACGACATCACGTGGGAGACGCACTGCGAAGTCGTCGCCGCGGACCCCGGTCGCGAGTTCGCGTTCGTGAACCACGGACCGACCGGCGACGTCGAGCTCGTGCGCTGGGGCTACACCTTCGAGCCCACGGGTGACGGCACGAGGGTGACCGAGTCGTGGCAGGTGCTGCCGTCGTACCCCGAGTTCGTCAGCGGCGGCGACCCGAACATGGATGTCGCGGCACGGATCGACGGCATGGCGCAGATGGCACGCGACGGCATCACGGACACGCTCGCCAACCTCAAGCGGGTCGCCGAGTCCTGATCGAGCCGCTCAGGGATCGACGCGGCCTTCGAAGAACGCCACGACGGCACCCTGGGGGTCGGTCGCGATCGCGATGCTGCCGTCACCGACGGGGAGCGGATCGAGGAGCACCTGACCGCCGAGCTCGCGGACCTGCGCGACGGTGTCCGCCACCGACGTGACCGTGAAGTACGGGCGCCAGTTGGGGGGTTCGCCGGGCTGGGTCTCGGAGAAGCTCGCGTTCAGGTTGTCGCCGTTCTTCACCGAGACGATCGCCGGGCCGCCCGGACCGGTGTCGACCGGCTCCGTGGTCCACCCGAAGAGGCGTTCGTAGTACGTGCGCGCCGCGTCGAGATCGGATGTCGCCAGCTCGTTGATGCAGAGGCAGCCGAGGTCGTTGACGCGCTCGGCGCCGATCGCCGACCGCGGCTGCCACACCGCGAACACCGCGCCCTGCGGGTCGGCGAGCACCGCCATGCGTCCCATGTCGAGCACGTCGAGCGCGGTGATCGTCCTGCCACCGAGCTCCTCCGCGCGCGCCGTGGCTGCATCCGCGTCCTCGACGGTGACGTAGCTCGTCCAGCTCGGGGGCACGCCTGCCTCGCGCTGGTCGTCGGGGAGCGCTGACAGCCCGCACACCGCGTCGCCGTCGAGGCGCAACGTGGTGTACACCCGACCGCCGGCGTCGTTGTCGTCGATCGTCCAGCCGAACAGCGCGGTGTAGAAGGCCTTCGCCGCGTCCGGGTCGGTGGTGGCCAGGTCGACCCACGAGAACGTGCCCGGCGCATAGCTGGTCCGCTTGCCCATCGCATCGGAGCGTAGCGGTGCCTGCTGCTCGCCCCGACCAGCGGTGCAAGGCGACGGCCAGCGTCGCGATCGCCGGCTACGGGGAGACGACGGGCGCGGCGGCGACGCGCTCGCGGAAGAAGTCGAACAGTCGCGGGAAGAAGCGTGCGGCCACGGTCGGCAGTGCGATGCAGCCGTGCGGCGTGTCGGGGTAGACGAGCAGCTCGGCCTCGTTGCCCGCCGCCACCCACCGTGCGGCCATGAAGAGCGTGTCGTCGAGGAGGTGGTCGGCCGTCCCGACCGAGAACAGCGCGGGCGGCATGCCGGAGAGGTCGGCGTAGAGGGGCGAGATGTCGGGATCCCGTCGCTCCTCCCGCGACAGGCCCGGGAGGAAGAGGTCGAGCGGGAACCCGGTGCCGTCGAGCACGTCGATTTCGGTCGACGTGCCGACGCCCCGCTGGCTCGGCGTCTGCGACAGGTCGTAGGCGCCGAAGATGAGGTTCGCGCCGAGGAAGCGGTCGGCGAGGCCGTGCCGGTCGCGCAGTCGCAGCAGCGTGACGGCGGCGAGGTGTGCGCCCGCCGACTCGCCGCCGATGACCAGCCGGTCCGAGCCGAGCTCGGCGCCAGCGTGCTCGATGACCCAGAGCGCGGCGGCCTCGCAGTCGTCGGGGCCGGCGGGATACGGGTGCTCGGGCGAGAGCCGGTAGTCGACGCTCACGACCGCGAGGTTCACGGTGTCCGCGAGCATCTCGTGCAGGAGATCCATCATCTCGGGGGATCCGCCGAGCCATGCGCCCCCGTGGATGTGGAAGAGCACACCGTCGACCTGGTCGGGCACGAACGTGCGCAACCGGATCGGTCCCGCCGGTCCGTCGATCATGCGGTCGACGGCGCGCGCCGAAGGTTCACCGAACATCGACGCTCCCCGGTGACCCGCGACGATCTCGTCGACCGAACCGGTCGTCGCGATGCGCGGGAACGACGCGATGAACGTCGCGGCCTCCTCGCGCAGCTGCGGCCGCAGCGCCTCGAGCTCGTCTCCCCAGAGTCGCATCGTCCTCCGATCAGGCCGGGTCGGGATGCACGATCGGCGGCGTCTCGACGAAGGGCTCCTCCGGCAGGTCGACGAGCCCTCTCGAGACCCAGCGGCGGCGGTCTGCCCACACGAGCATCGGGGGCAGCACGACCAGTGCGCTGATCAGCGCGACCGCGACGTTCATGGCGACGATCCGACCGAAGTCGCGCAGCAGAGGCAGCGACGAGAAGGACAGCACCGCGACGCCGGCGATCGCCGTCAGGCCGGAGACGACGAACGCGCGTCCGGTGCGCGACGCCGCCACGTCCACGGCCTCCTTCGGTTCGAGTCCTCGCCGCCGCTCCTCGACGAAGCGCAGCAGGATCAGCGACGTGAACTCGGTGCACGCGGCGACCACGAGTGGGCCACCGACTGCCGTCATCGGGCTGAGCTTGAGGTCGAACACGTAGGCGACGAGCGACGCCACGCCCACGGCGATGAGCACCGGCACGAGCGAGAGGAGCGACCGGATGATCGACCGGAGCCGCGCCGCGAGGAAGAGGAAGACGAAGAGGATCGCGAGATACGTCAGCTCGATGCGGTTGGACTCGAGGTTGTCGAGCAGCCCCACGCCGACCACCGCCAGGCCCGACGGGGTGGCGCGGATCCCGGGTGGGGGATCGGTCTGGTCGCGGAGCTCGCGCACGATCGGCGCGCGCTCCTCGAGCGAGCCCGGCCCCGTGCGGAACGCGATGTTGAAGGCGGTGCCGTCCGCGGCCACCGCGGACCGCTGCAGGTCCTTGGGCGCGACGTCGTAGGCCGCCTTCACCTCGGCGCCTGTCGGCGCGATGTCGCTCGCGCCGGGGACGTCGTTGATGATGTCGCCGACCGCGGTCTCGATGCTCGAACCGGTGAGGAGCCGCTTCGGGTACTTCCGGAGCTGCTCCTGGGTGAAGTCGTGGCTGAACTCGACGAACTCGTCCGAGAACACGTCGCCGGTCTTCGCGTACACGCCGAGCTCGCTCGTCCCGCCGGTCTCCCGTTCGACCTGGTGGATGTCCTTGATCGTCTGCGAGCTCTGGTTCACCCACTGCACCGGGTCGGTCTGGAGGGTGAGCTTGTCCTCGACGAGCACGCCGCCGACGAACACGACGACGCTCAGCGCGATGAACACGACTGCAAAGCGGGCGGGGATGCTGCCCAGCCGCACGGTGAGCCGTCCGAGCGGGCCCTCGCGGAAGTCGCGTCCCTTCGTCGGTGACCGGAACTCGCGGATCCCGAGGATCGCGAGCGGCAGGATGATCGAGCAGATGCAGATCGCGGCGATGCCGACCGCGAGCAGCAGGCCGAAGTCGCGGATCATGGGGACCTTCGCGAAGCGCAACGCCGCGAAGGCGAAGATCGCGTCGAACGTGACCACGAGCAGCGCCGGCCCGAGGTTGCGCGCGGTCTCCTGGATCGGATGGTCCGCGCGATCGATCACGACCTCTTCCTCGACGCGCGCGTGCATCTGGATCGCGTAGTCGATGCCGATCCCGAGCATGACGGGCAGGCCCGCGATCGTGACGATCGTGAGGGGGATCCCGAGATAGCCCGCGAGGCCGAACGCCCACACCACGCCGACGAGGACGACGAGGAGCGGCAGCAGCCGCCAGCGCACCGAGAAGAACACCAGGAGGATCACGACCATGATCAGGATCGCGACGCCTCCCAGCGTGAGCATCCCGCCGCGGAGGTAGTCGTTGAGGTCCTTCAGCAGGACCGCGGCGCCGGTCGACACGATCGTCGCGTTCGGGAACGACAGGTCCTTGGCCGCGGCCTGGGTCGCGTCCGACGACTCGCCTTCGTCCTCGATCGACGCGTTCCCCGGCAGGCGCGTGATGATCTGGACGTGCTGGTCGTCGAGGATGAACGACCGCAGCACCTTCCGCACCTCGCCGCGGTTGTCGTAGAGGAGGAACTTCACCCATTCCGGGTTGTCGAACGTCCGCTCGGCGATGGGCACCGCGCTCGAGCCTGGTGAGCGTGGCGACCGCGTCCTCGCCGCGCGCCTCCGCCTCGGGTGACCCCGGCTCCTCCTTCGCCTGCGCAGCCAGCAGCGCCTCGCCGGCGATGCTCGACGCCGGGTTCCCGTCGTCGCTCGACACCAACGCGTCGGAGAACTCGAGGATCGCGAGCGGCGTGATGACGCCGTGGACCTTGCCGCCGTCGATCAGCGTGTCGTGGAACTGCTCGAACTGCGCGCGGCTCTCGGGGTCGGTGAAGAGCTCGTCGACGGTGTGCCCCTCGTCCATCGAGACGACCGTGAGCATCGCCTGCCCGCCGAAGAGCTCTTGGTAGACCTTGTTGTCCTTGGCGATCTGGTCGCTGTCGTTGAGGTAGCTGTCCTGGCCGGTCGCGAACTCGAGCTTCGTGATGCCGAAGCCGAGCGCGATCGTGACGACCAGACCGATGACCGACACGAGGATGGCGTGCTTGCCGAGCTGCACCGCCAAGTTCGACCAGAACCGCTGCACGCACCCCCCTCGTGCTTGCCGCCGGCGCCGACAGTAGGCCGGAGGCGTGTGCCCCTGTCGAGGGCCCGCCGGTAGTCTCGAACGGCCTCGTCGAGGCCGCGCCACATCGCCGGCCGACATCTCGCGATCCAGGAGACCTGATGACCTCGACCACCAGCACGCTGACGCCGCCGCCGCTGGCGCACACCGACCGCTTCTTCATCGGTGGTGAGTGGGTCGCGCCCAGCTCCGAAGCGCGCATCGACGTGATCGACAGCGCGACGGAAGAGCTCTTCTTCAGCGTCGCCGAGGCCCAGGCCGACGACATCAGTCGGGCGGTCGCTGCGGCGCGCCAGGCCTTCGACTCGGGTCCCTGGCCGCACATGACGCCCGCAGAGCGCGCCGACTGGATCCGGCAGCTCGGCGCGGGGTTGCAGGCGCGCAACGACGTCCTCGGTCAGCTGTGGCCGCGCGAATCGGGGGTGCTGGCCTCGGTCGCGAAGTACACGGGGATGATCGGGTCGAAGACGCTCGAGCAGTACGCCGCGCTCGCCGACACGTTCGTCTTCGAGGAGGAGCACCAGCCGACGCTCGGTGGCGAGTTCGGCTTGCTCGTGCGCGAGCCGGTCGGTGTCGTCGGGGCGATCATCCCGTGGAACGCGCCGATGTCGCTGATCTGCCACAAGGTCGGCCCGGCGCTGCTCGCGGGCTGCAGCGTCGTGCTCAAGTCGTCGCCAGAGGCGCCCGGCGAGGCGTACGTCCTCGCCGAGGTCGCGGAGGAGATCGGGCTCCCGCCCGGCGTCCTCAACATCGTCACGGCCGACCGTGAGGTGTCCGAGCTCGTGGTCACCGACCCGGGCGTCGACAAGATCACGTTCACTGGCTCGACGGCCGCCGGGCGACGGATCGCGTCGCTCTGCGGTGAGCGCATCGCCCGCTGCACCCTCGAGCTCGGCGGCAAGTCGGCCGCGGTGATCCTCGACGACGCCGACCTCGGAGCCGCGGCTGCGACGCTCTCGGCCGCCGAGTGCTTCCTCACCGGCCAGATCTGCTCGTCGCTCACGAGGATCGTCGTCTCACGCAACCGTCACGACGAGCTCGTCGAGGCGTTGGCGGGCACGTTCTCGCAGGTGCGCGTGGGCGACCCGTTCGACGCCGAGTCCCAGATGGGGCCGCTCGCCGCGGAGCGCCAGCGCGACCGCGTGCTCGGCTACATCGAGAAGGGGATCGACGAGGGCGCGCAGCTCGCGACGGGCGGTGGGCGCCCGAAGGACCTCGAGCGCGGGTGGTACGTCGAGCCCACGGTGTTCGGCAACGTCGAGAACGGCTCGACGATCGCACGGGACGAGATCTTCGGCCCCGTCCTCAGCGTGATCCCGGCCGACGACGAGCAGGACGCGGTGCGCATCGCCAACGACACGATCTACGGGCTCAACGCGTCCGTGTTCACGCCCGATGCCGACCGTGCTCGCGAGGTCGCGGGTCAGCTCCGGTCGGGCACGGTCGGGCACAACGCCTTCCGCACCGACTTCGGCATCGCCTTCGGCGGCTTCAAGCAGTCGGGGATCGGACGTGAGGGTGGGAAGGAAGGGCTGCTCCCGTTCCTCGAGTCGAAGACCGTGATCCTCGACGGGAAGCCGAAGGGCTACTAGGCCGCCGGCTTCTGGCCGACGAGCAGCGCGAACCCGCGCCACTTCCAGAGGCAGTCGACTTCGCCGAAGCCGGCGTCGCGGAGCCACTCGAGCTGCCGGTCGACCGGCGCGAGCATGTCGCCCGGATCGTCGTGGGCGCGGCCGATCGCCGCGAGGAACGTCGCGTGGAGTGCCGGGGTCGGCGACGCGACGACCTCCAGGTTGGCGAAGGTCCCGCCGGGCTCGAGCAGGTCGAGCACCTCGGCGAACAGCGCCTGCTTGCGCGCGTCGGTCACGTGATGGATCGCGAAGCCGGACACGACGAGGTCGCGCGGTCCGAGCCCGACGATCGGGGCGTCGAGGTCGCCCTCGCGGACCTCGACGCGCGGGTCGCCGGCGAAGCGCTCTCGGGCGCGCGCCAGCATCGGTGGCGAGATGTCCACCGCGACGACCTGTTCGATGCTCGGCCGCGCCGCGAGCACGAGCGCCGAGACGCGTCCGTCGCCACAGCCGAGGTCGAGCACGACGGCGGGGGTCGGCGGGGAGCAGCTCGGCGAGCGCGGCCTCACCCTGCGCGCGCGGCCCGAGCCGGTCCATGCGAGCGAGGTACTCCTCGACGTGCGCGGGGTCGGACCAGGAGTGCTCGGCGTGCTCCGTCATCGGCGTCGAGCCTCCCACGGCTCGCTCACCCGACGATGATCCGGAGCGAGCCCGCATAGGTGGGAAGCCGGCGCAGGTGACCGTGACGCTCGTCCCACGCGCCCGAGTCGAGGTCCGCAGCCAACCGCTCGGCGAACCGCGCCTCGACGGCGTCGTCGACGAAGCCCCACGCCGACTGCGCGCGACGCACGGCCGGATCGAGCATCCGCTCGGGTCGCCCGAAGAAGGCCTCGCCGAAGCCGTCGGTGCAGTCGGCCGGGATCGGCACGTCGACGACCGACGCCGTCGGGCCCAGGAGCGCCTGCACCTCGGCGATCGCGGGCATCCGCCGCCGTTCCACGGCGGTGATCTCGGGCGCGTACTCGTCGAGCCAGAACGTGTCGAAGGCGTCAGGGTCGAACGTGAGGACGACGACGCGGTCGCGGCTGACGCGACGCATCTCGGCGAGGCCCGCCGCGAGGTCGCTCCACTGGTGCACGGTGACCATCGCCATCGCAGCGTCGAACGCCGCATCGCGGAAGGGGAGCGTCTCGGCGAAGGACGCGACGACCGGCGCGCGATCCGGGGCGCGCTCCGCGCGCATCATCGCCGACGGCTCGACGGCGACGACGAAGCGGTCGCTCGGCTCGTACGAGCCCGTCCCGGCGCCGACGTTGACGACGGTGCGGGCGGCACCGAGCGCGTCGTGCACGACCTGCTCGATCCGGGGGTCGGCCCGACGTCGTGACGCATACCCGCCGCCGTGCGCGTCGTAGTCGAAGTCGCCGCCTGCCATCACGGCACAGTACGGAGGCCGGATCGCGTCGGCACATGAATTCGCGTGACCCGCGTCCGCGACGTCTCGCCCTGACCGGCGGTCAGCGCACCTGGCCGACGGCGCCCCTCGGTGTGATGCGCGCGACGAGTCGCCGTTGGTCGACCATCGCCCGGCGGTAGTCGTCCCAGTCGGGGTGTGGCGCTCCCTGCACCCGCTCGTAGTACGCGACGAGTGCGTCGTTGGTGGCGTCGTCTGGAGCGCTCGTGACCGGGGTGAGCTCGGCGGTGCCGTCGAACGCGACGTACGACCATGCGTCGGGATCGGTGACATGGAGCACGACCCGCGGGTCGCGCCGCATGTTCGCCGTCTTCGCGCGGTCGTCGGTGACCGACACGGCGAACGACGTGCCGTCCCAGTCGTAGACCACGTCGGAGGACTGCGGTCGACCGTCCGATCGCAGCGTGATCAGGACACCGAGCTTCCTCGCGGCGGCCCACTCGACGGCTCGGGAGAGCTCCATGCCCAGCAGGCTACGGCCGGGGAAACCGCCTGAGGCCGACGTCAGCGAAGTGCGCCACTGCACCTAGATTGCTGGCGACGAGGGGGTCCAGATGTCGAATCGGGTGGGGCGGGGCGCGACGTGCATGGCGTTGCTCGTGGGTGCCGTGCTGGTGGGAGTCGCACCGTCAGGTGCGCAGGGTACGAAGCCGGCGGCCGGCGAGGTCGGGATCACGTCGGACGAGATCCGGGTGGCCGTCGTCGCCGACGTCGAGAACCCGCTGTCGCCCGGTCAGTTCCAGAGCCAGGTCGACGCGATGCAGGGCTACGCGAAGTACGCGAACGCGCGTGGCGGCGTCGCGGGCCGCAAGCTCGTGGTCGACTTCATCGACTCGAGGCTGAACCCCGACGAGTCGCGCAACGCCACGATCAAGGCCTGCAGTCGACGACTTCGCGATGGTCGGCACCGCGGCCGTGTTCATGACGAACGTCGACGACATGGTGGGCTGCGTCGACGCCCAGGGCGCGGCGACCGGGCTCCCCGACATCAACACGTTCACGCAGGAGCTCGTCCACCAGTGCTCGCCGGTCTCGTACTCGGTGAGCCCGCCGCAGCTCGACTGCGCGACGAAGGACGACCCGGTGAAGACGTACCGCGCGTCGCTCGGTCAGATCCGGTACTACCTGAAGCAGCACAAGGATCTCCACGGCATCTGCGTCGGCCCGAACGACCTGAAGTCGACGGCGATCACGGGGCGCGTGCACTGCGCCGCTGCTCAGGAGCTGGGGATCGAGCACGACGGTGAGGGCTTCTACGGCATCTCGGCCCGCGCGCCGCAGACGGTGATGACCCCGATCGTGCAGGCCGCCAAGGACTCGGAGTCGACCTACGTCAACACGCTGCTCGGGTACACGCAGGTGATCGCGATGCGGAAGGAGGCCAAGCTCCAGGGTCTCGACAGCGTCGAGGTCTGGGACTGCTCGCGCACCTGCTACAGCCGCGAGTTCCTCGCGGCCGGTGCCGACGTCGAGGACAACTACGTGTTCCTCAACACGCTGCCGCTCGAGGAGACCAAGAGCAACAAGGCACTCAGCTGCGTACGTGAAGGCGGTCGGCGCCGACAATGCCGACGCCTTCGGCGCGACGGCCTGGGCCGCCGCGATCCTCTTCCACGAGTCGGTCGACAAGATCGTCGAGCGCGACGGCGTCAACGGCATCACCCGGGCGAAGCTGCTCGAGGAGCTGGCCAACACGAAGGACTTCGACGCCGACGGGATGCTCGCCACGACCGACATCGGTGCCCGGATCCCGAGCGACTGCTACTACCTTGGCCAGGTGCAGGACGGGGAGTACGTCCGCGTGCACCCGAAGAAGGCGGGGACCTTCGACTGCAGCCCGAAGAACGTGGTGACCGTCGAGGTCGCCGACCAGTGACCGATCACCGATGAACGACGAGCGTCCCGAGCGGGGAGGACCCATCCATGGCTGACGAAGAGCTCGGCCCCATCGACTACCTGATCGTCGAGTTCCCGGGGAACCAGATGACCGGTGAGGGTCTGTCGATCCTCGTCGACCTGGTCGATCGAGGGACCATCCGCATCCTCGACCTCGTCTTCGTGCGCAAGGACGCCGACGGCTCCACCGACGTGGTCGCGATCGCCGACTTCGACGGGGACGGCACGCTCGACCTCGCCGTCTTCCACGGTGCGTCGTCCGGGCTGCTCGACGACAGCGACGTCGCCGACGCGAGCGCGGCCCTCGAGCCGGACACCTCGGCGGCGATCCTGCTCTACGAGAACCGATGGGCGGCGCCGTTCGCCGCCGCGCTACGACGCGGGGGAGCGCAGCTCGTCGCCCGCGGCCCGATCCCGATGGACGCGCTGCTCGAGTCGCTCGACGCGACCGAGTAGACGCGCCGACACGACGAGAAGAGAGGACACGAACATGCCTGGATTGCTCCGTGGCGTCGCTCGCACTGCCGTCATCGCCGGCACGGCGACGACGGTCTCGAACCGCGTCTCCCGCCGTCAGGCGAACAAGTGGGCCGCAGCAGGACCAGCAGCAGTACGCCGAGCAGGCGCCTGCGCCCGCACCGGCGGCGCCGGCCGCCGACCCGATCGCACAGCTCAAGGAGCTCGCCGAGCTGAAGGACCAGGGCGTGCTCACCGAGGAAGAGTTCGCGGCGCAGAAGGCGAAGCTGCTCGCCTAGCCGCCTGCGAGATCGACGAGCGGCTTCGTCAGCTCGAGGTTCGACAGCGACCCGGCGGCGCGCACGAACGCGAGGTGCGTGAACGCCTGGGGCACGTTGCCGAGCAGTCGCTTGGATTGCGGGTCGTACTCCTCGGAGTAGAGGCCGACGTCGTTCGCGATGCTCAGCAAGCGGTTGTAGAGCGCACGAGCGTCCTTCTCCCGCCCCTGGAGGACGTAGCAGCCGACGAGCCAGAACGAGCAGGGCAGGAACGCGCCCTCGCCCGGCGGCAGCCCGTCGTCACCCGACTCGCTCCGGTAGCGGAGCACGAACCCGTCGTGGATGAGCTCGCGCTCGATCGCCGCGACCGTGCCGACCATCCGCGGGTCGGTGGCCGGGAGGAAGCCGGTGCCCGGGATCTGCAGGAGCGCGGCGTCGAGCTGCTTCGAGCCGTAGGCCTGGGTGAACGAGTTCATGTCGGGGTCGAACCCCTCGGTGAGCACCTGGTCGTGGATCAGGTCGCGCTCCCGGCGCCACCGGTCGACCGGTCCCTCGAGACCCGAGTTCTCCGCGGTCTGGATCGCGGTCGCGAAGCCGAGCCACGCCATCACCTTCGAGTGCGTGAAGTGCTGCCGGTCCCCCCGCATCTCCCAGAGCCCGTCGTCGGGCTGGTGCCATGCGCCCTCGAGGAAGTCGAGCAGCGCGATCTGGAGCTTCCACGCCTCGTCGGGAGTCCCCGCCGCGCCGGCCTGCTCCGGCGGCGCGACGCCGCGCATGAGCGCGAGCGACGCGAGCGTCTCGCCGTACACGTCGAGCTGGAACTGCCCGCTCGCGGCGTTGCCGATGCGCACCGGCGCCGAGCCCTCGTAGCCCGGCAGCCAGTCGATCTCGTACTCGTCGAGACGGCGCTCACCGCCGAGGCCGTACATGATCTGCAGCTTGGCGGGGTCACCCGCCGCGGCGCGCAGCAACCAGTCGCGCCACGCGAGCGCTTCCTCGTGGTAGCCGCCGGCCATGAGCGCGAACAGCGTGAGCACCGAGTCGCGCAGCCAGCAGTACCGGTAGTCCCAGTTGCGCACGCTCCCGATCCACTCGGGCAGCGACGTCGTCGCGGCGGCGACGATGCCTCCGGTCGGCGCGTACGTGAGCGCCTTCAGCGTGATGAGCGACCGCATCACCATCTCGGGTGACTCGCCGTCGTAGGTGCACGGCTGCGACCACTTCTCCCACCACTCCTCCGTGCGCCGCATCATGCCGAGCGGCTCCTGGTGGTGTGGCGTCTGCTCGTGGGAGGGGTGCCAGCGCGAGCACGAACGGGACCCGGTCGCCCTTCTCGACGACGAAGTCGGCGACCGTCGATCGACCCGCACCCTCCGTCTTCGCATCCGTCGTGAGGATCATCGAGTCCGGGCCCGCGGTCGCGTGCAGGCGTCCGTCGATCTCGACGACCCATGGCAGGTTCGCCCCGTAGTCGAAGCGCATGCGCAGGTCCATGTGGATGGGGACCCGTCCCGAGACGCCTTCGACGATGCGCACGACCTCGACGACGTTCTTGCCGCGGATCGGCATGAAGTCGATGACGCGCACGACGCCCTCGTCGGTCGTGAAGTCGGTCTCGAGGACCAACGTGTTGCCGCGGTAGCGGCGATCGATCTTCCGGATGCCGCCCGCCGGCGCGAGCTTCCATGTCCCGTGGTCGTCGTCGCCGAGGAGCGCCGCGAACACCGCTCCTGAGTCGAATCGTGGCACGCACCACCAGTCGATCGAACCGTCGCGCGCCACGAGCGCCACCGTGTGCGTGTCGCCGATGACCGCGTAGTCCTCGATCCGGCTCGCCATCCCCACCCTCCTCCGTCACGCCTGTTCTATCGTGCGTTCTGGAGTGAGTCAGACTCTGTCCGTCGTCGCAGAGGGGGCCGAGTGACCGACGTCGGGGCAAGTCGACCGCAGGTGCTGCCGAGTGCGAGCCGAGCCGAGCGTGCCGAAGCCGGTCGTGCCGTCCGCGAGCGTGTCCCGCTCGAGGCGCACTCGCACGTTCCCGACGAGGCGAGCCGACCTGATCCGTTGATCGCGCTCGGCGCGCAGGACACGACGCGCGTCCAGGAGCTCGTGCCGATCAGGTACGGACGGATGGTGGAGACGCCCTTCACGTTCCTGCGCGGCGCGGCTGCCGTCATGGCGGGCGATCTCGCGACCGTCCCGCCGACGGGGCTGGCGGTGCAGCTCTGCGGCGACGCGCACATCGCCAACTACGGGGTGTTCTCTGCACCCGACCGACGTCTCGTCGTCGACGTCAACGACTTCGACGAGACGCTGCCTGGCCCGTTCGAGTGGGACGTGAAGCGGCTCGTCGCGAGCCTCGTCGTCGCCGGGCGGAACAACGGCTTCGACCGCGCACGCACCACCCGCATCGCACTCGAAGCCACCCAGGCGTACAGGAGCGCGCTGGCGGCCGTAGCCGCGAAGGATCCGCTCGACGTCTGGTACTCGCGCGTCGAGCTCGACGAGCTGGCCGAGCTCGCGGGCGAGGCCGGCAACAAGCAGCTGCAGGCCGCGATCCAGACGGCGACGACCAAGGCGAGTCAGAAGGACCGAGCACGTGCGTGGCGCAAGCTCACGGAGGTCGTCGACGGGCGCCGACGGATCGTGTCGAACCCGCCGCTGACGGTTCGGCCGACGCCAGACGAGCTTCGCACCGAGATGGATCAGCTCGTCGTGTTCCTCGAGGAATGCCGCGAGAGCCTCCCGCGCGATCGGTTGGAGGTGCTCGACCGCTACCGGGTGATCGACCTCGCGCACCGGGTCGTGGGGGTCGGGAGCGTCGGGACGCGTTGCTGGGTGCTGTTGGCGGAGTCGGGTGACGGTGAACCGCTGTTCCTGCAGTTCAAGGAGGCCACGAAGTCGGTGCTGGAGCCGCACCTCGGCCCGAGTGAGTTCGAGACCTCGGGTCAGCGTGTCGTCCAGGGTCAGGAGATGATGCAGGCCGCGAGCGACGTGTTCCTCGGTTGGGCGCGTCACACCGGCACGAACGGCACCGTCGACTACTACTTCCGCCAGCTCTGGGACGGGAAGTACTCACCGACGATCGAGACGATGCGCGCGAGGCAGGTCCGGCGCCTCGGGCGGTTGAGCGGCCTGGTGCTCGCCCGGGCCCACGCACGGTCAGGCGATGCCGCGATGATCAGCGGGTACCTCGGTGACGACGACACCTTCGACCGCGCGATCGCGGAGTTCGCCGAGGCGTACGCCGACGTGACCGAGATCGACCATGCTCGATTGGCCGCTGCGATCGACGCGGGCGACCTGGACGCGCAGCGCGGGCTGTGAGCAAGACAGGGGACGGATGCCGCTCGACGTCGTGATCCTGGGCGCCGGGTTCGCAGGCCTGGAGCTCGCCAGCCGGCTCTCCACGGACCTGCCCGACGACGTGTCGGTCACGCTGATCGACCAGGGCGACGCGTTCGTCTTCGGCTACTCCAAGCTCGACGTCATGTTCGGGCGCGCGCCGATCGACGCCGTGCGGATCCCGTACCGCGAGATCACCAAGCCCGGCGTGCAGTTCCGACAGGAGCAGATCACGAGCATCGATCCGGAGACCCGGCGCGTCACCACCGACGGCGGCACGTACGACGCCGACGTGCTGGTGGTGGCGCTCGGTGCCGACCTCGATCCGGCCGCGACGCCCGGGCTGGTCGAAGGCGGCAACGAGTTCTACTCGGTGGCCGGCGCGGAGCGTGTGCGCGACCTGCTGCCGTCGTTCGAGGGTGGCGACGTCGTGATCTCGATCCTCGGGCCGTTCTTCAAGTGCCCGGCTGCGCCGTACGAGTGCGCGCTGATGCTCCACGACTACATGAGCAAGCGGGATGCGCCCAAGCCCACGTCGATCAAGGTCATGACGCCGATGGGCGTGCCGATCCCGATCTCGCCGGTCGCGTCCGAGAACATCCTCGAGGAGCTGCGCGAGCGCGGCATCGAGTTCTTCCCCGAGACCGTCGTGACGAGCCTGGACCCGGCGAGCCACACCGCGGCGTTGCGCGACGGGAGCACCGTCGCCTACGACCTCTTCCTCGGGGTGCCCGTGCACGTCGCACCGCCGGTGGTGGTCGACAGCGACCTCGCCGACGACGGGTGGATCACCGTCGATCCCCGGACGTTCGCGACCCGATTCCCGGACGTCTTCGCCGCCGGCGACATCACCAGCGCGCCGGTCCCGCGGGTCGGCGTGATCGCTGAGGGCGAGGCCGGCGCGATCGCCGACGTGCTCGTCCACCGCATCCGAGGTGGGGACGAGCCGGCTCCGTACGGCGGGCAGGTCCGCTGCTACATCGAGTTCGGCGACGGTCGCGTCGCGCGCTTCGATGCCGACTTCCTGTCGGGCGCGTCGCCGACGTCCGAGTTCCTCGGAGCGACGGTCGAGATGGCGGCGTCGAAGCGCGAGTTCGGGGAGACACGCCGCGCCCGCTGGTTCGGATGAGCCGACCTGGCTACGGCGCCGGCGGCGCGGTCGGTGGGTGGCTCCGTCGGGGGGACGGTCGTTGGTGGCTCGGTGACTCGGTGACCTCGGTGGGTTCGGTGTCGGGCGTCGTGGAGCTCGGCGACTGTGGCGACGTCGTGGTGGTCGACGACGGGCTGGGTGTCGTCGTGGTCGGGGAGCCGGCGTCGGGCGCCGGTGCCGGGCTCTCGGGCGCCGCCTCCTGGACGTTGAAGGGGTTCGGCGGGTTCCCGGGGTTGGAACCGCCGAGCCCGATGATGAACGCGACCACGCCGGCGACCGCGGCGCCGCCGAGTGCTCCGACGGAGGCCGTCGTGATGATCGTGGAGCGCTCACGCAGCCACTCCGTGCGGCGGCGGCGCTCGAGCTGCGCCGACAGCACCGTGTGCTGGTTGAGCCACGACATGAAGAGCGCGCTGGCGTAGACGCTGCCCTGCCAGGCGAACAGCACGAGCACGAACGGCGGTCGCCTGGCCTCGGACGAGCAGCCAGCGCGGCGAGCGTCCAGAGCATCACCGCCCAGAAGGTCTCGGTGCGGGCCGCCCAGAGCGCGGCACAGAGTCGGTGCCCTTCCTCTGTCCTTGGGGGTGCGCAGGAACACGCCCTTCTCCGCGTGAGGCCCTGCACGCACGCGATCGCGACCGTCCACGAGAGGGCCAACCAGTTCAGCGAACGCGAGGAACGCGCGCTGCAAGCCGATCCCGGTCTGCATGCGGACCGCCCAGAGCGCGCGCACGACCCCCGAGACGATCGAACGCGGCTCGGGAGCAGCACGGTCGCGCCGTAGAGCGGCCGCAGCCCGAGCGGTCCTTCGTTGATGAGCACGATCGCGCTCGCGACGAGCACCACGGTGAAGCCGAAGTACACGAGGTCGTTCATCCACTGCACGCTGCCGAGCAGGTAGTCGATCTGCTGCGCGAACGGTGAGACGGTTGCCGCGCTCGCGGCGCCACGGCAGCGAGGTCGCGCCAGTGCATGCGCAGGATCTGCATGCCGCCGAAGCACCAGCGGAACCGTTGGCTCTTCAGCGCGGCGAAGGTCAGCGGCATGATGCCGCGGCCGAACGACTGCCGACGTACACGCCCTGGTAGCCGGCCCTGAGGATGCGCAGCGAGATCTCGGCGTCCTCGGTGATGCACCACTCGTCCCAGCCGCCGACCTCCTCGAGCACGCGACCGGCGGAGCAGGCCCATCGTGCCGGCGAAGATGATCGAGTTGCGCTCGTTGCGCGACGGCATCGTCGTGACGAAGAAGTACTTGTACGCGTCGTAGCAGGCTTTGAGATACGCGTCGCCCTCGTACTCGCGGTAGTCCTGCGGCGTCTGCACGAAGGCGACGGTCGGATCGGCGAAGTAGCCGACGAGCTCGCGGAGCTAGTCGGGATCGACGAGGTAGTCGGCGTCGACGAGCGCGATCGACCTCGGCGTCGGGGTGCGTGTGCTCCGCGCAGCGCGAGGTTCAGCGCGCCGGACTTGAAGCCCGGCCACGGGTCGACGTGCACGAAGCGCACGCCGGGACGGCCGCGGCAGTACTCCTCGACCGGCTGCCAGACCTCAGGGTCCTTGGTGTTGTTGTCGACGACCACGATCTCGAAGTTCGGGTAGTCGAGCGCCTCCAGCGACTGGATCGTCTCGATCAGCATGTCGGGCGGCTCGTTGTACGCCGCGACCTGGATCGAGACCATCGGGAGGTGGCTCGGGTCAGGCTCCGGGAAGCGGCGGCTGTCCCTGGTCCGGCAGAGCATGTCGCAGCTCTCGAAGGTGAAGGAGGTCGAGAGCGCGAGCGCGACGACCTCGAACAGCAGCAGCACGCCGGACGCGAGGCGCGCCTCGAAGCTCAACCCCGCGCCGAACGTGGTCTCCACGCTGAACACGAGATAGGACGACGGCGGCCGCGAGCATCGTGGCGAAGAACATCTGACCGACCGGGTTCCACACTCGGCGTGCGGCCACGACGATGATGCCGAACGCCAGGACGACGGCCTGGCTGTATGGCACCGTGTCGTCCTCGAACGTCCAGATCGCCTCGGCGATCCAGCCCGCAGCGAGCGCCACCGCTGCGGTGAGCGCGACGCCGAGGAGCGGCGACGTGATCGTGCACCCGGTAGCCGAGCGCCAACAGCAGTGCCGTCCCGAGGACGAGCGCCACGAAGCAGGTCAGGAACAGGCTCAGCAGCACGTCACACCGTCGCCGCCTGGACTGCACGAGCCGCCTCCTGCTGGAAGTGGTGCGTGGGAAGGAACTGCTCGCACACGCGCTGGCGTGCGGCTGCCCCGATGACGTCCGCGCGTGCCCGGTCCGCGAGGAGCCCGTTGACGGCCCGACCGAGCTGCTCGGCGTCGGTCGGATCGTCGAGCAGCAGCCCGCTCTCGCCGTCGACGATCTGGTCCTGGATGCCACCGACGCGGCTCGCGACGACCGGGCGCTGCTTCCACATCGCCTCGGCGACGGTGAGCCCGAAGCCTTCGGCGAGGCTCTTCTGGACGACGACGTCGGCACGGTGCTGCAGGGCGTTGACCATCAGCGCTGTTCTCGACGGTCGTCGTCCATCGGGAGCTCGACGAGATGCACGTGTGCGCGCGATGCGGGCGGGAGCTTCTGGCGGTCCTCCCGCACCTCACCGAAGACGAGGGCGCTCTCCGGGTCGTCGTCGACCCCCTCGGTCTCCGGTCCGGCGAGCACGAGATGCGCCTCGCCGTGGTCGGGAGGACGGTGTCGACGAAGGCATGCATCAAGCCCACCGGATCCTTCAGGCGGTCCCAGCGCGAGACCTGGACCACCAGCGGCGCATCCTCGGAACCGCGGAGGTCGTCGACGATCCGCGCTCGGCGTGTGATCGACACGCGCTTGCCGTCGCCGAGCTCGAACGAGGACGCGTCGCGCCTGCCGTCGCCGTCTCCGTTGAAGATCGCGCTCGGTGCGAGCATCGCGTCGGCGGTCGTCCGCCGCCAGCGGGAGGTTCTTGGCCGACACGACGTCGATGCACGGCACCATGACCGAGATGCGGGCGGGATCGAGCCCGTCCCACGCGTAGCTCGGCGCGATGAACACCGCTCTGATGCGCGGCGGCGACGTCTTCCCGCAGGAGGTCCCAGGCGCCACGGGCGAGTGGTCCGGGTGCATCGATGCCGACATGGCACCGCCAGACGACCGTCGCGCCGTGCTCGACGAGCGTCGGCGCGAGCCCGGCGGTCTGCGGGTCGTGCAGCACGACGACGTCGCCGCGGCCGATCGTCCGGCGCGCTTCGTCGCGCTCTTCGACGAGCCCGTCCTCGTAGCGCGACGCGATCCTCGGGGAGCGGTGGGTCGACGTCGTCGCTCTCGTGGAGCATGGTTGTGGATGCGCTTCGTGAGGTCGAAGAACTCCGTCGCGTCCCTCGATCACGAGCCAGCGCACGTCGACGCCCGCATCGGCGGCATACGGCAACAGGGTCGAGAGGAGCTCCGCCACCCCGCCACCCTGTGGTGTGGAGTTGACGTGCCAGATGCGACGACCGTCGAGCACCTCTCGCACCGAGGCCAGTGCGCTCTCGAGCGAGGAGTAGTCCGTCGAATCGAGGACGCTGCGGAGCTGCCGGATCGGTCGCTGGTCCACGGCGACCTCGAACATTGACGGTCATTGCCCATGACCCCAGTCGTGCAAACCGACCTCGCACGGCGCGTGGATCGAGCGAGGCTGCTGATCGTGCACCTCCACTCCCGGCTGCAGGGCTGAGCCCATGGCCGGAGCGATCGACGACCTGGATGCCACCGGGCTGGCCGCGGCGATCCGAGCGGGAGAGCTCACCGCCCGCGAGGCCGTCGAGCACGCGCTCGCCCGCATCGACGAGCGCAACGAGACGCTGAACGCCGTCACCGAGCAGTGCGCGGACGCGGCGCTCGCGCAGGTCGACACCGGGGTCTCCGGTCCGTTCGCCGGCGTCCCGTTCGTCACCAAGGACCTCGGCGTCGACGTCGCCGGCCTGCGCAGCACCGGCGGGTCGCGTCTGCGGGCCGACGTCGTCGCGACGACCGACTCGCTCATCGTCGAGCGCTACCGGGCCGCGGGGCTCGTGATCGTCGGCACGACGAACAGCCCCGAGCTCGGGCGCAGCGCATCGACGGAGCCCGTGCTCCACGGACCGACGCGCAACCCCTACGACCTGTCGCGCTCGCCCGGTGGCTCCTCCGGGGGGACTGCCGCGGCGGTCGCTGCGGGCCTCGTCCCGGCCGGGCACGGCAACGACGGCGGCGGATCGATCCGGATCCCGGCGTCGGCGTGCGGGCTCGTCGGGCTCAAGCCCAGTCGGGGCCGGACACCGTCCTTGCCGCGTCTCACCGCGTTCGCGTACCCGATGGGGATCAACCACGCGCTCACGCGCACGGTGCGTGACAGCGCCGCACTGCTCGACGTCGCCAGCGGCACCGTGCCGGGCGAGGCGTACGTCGCCCCGGCCCCGCACGCAGCCGTACGTCGACGCCGTCGAGGCAGCGCCCGGCCGGCTGCGCATCGCGTGGAGCACGGCGACGCCACCGGGCATCACGATGGACGACGAGTGCGTCGTCGGCACGCAGCGCACCGCGGCGCTGCTCGAATCGCTCGGGCACGACGTCGAGGAGGCGATGCCGCCGTACCCGATCGACGAGGTCGGGCACGCGATGCGCGTCGTGATGACGACGCCGATCGCCGCGGAGATCGATGCCCGCCTGGAGGAGCTCGGACGCGAGCTGCGTGAGGACGACCTCGAGCCCTTCTCGCACGTCCTCTACGGCTTCGGGAAGGCGACGAGCGGCACCGAGTACGTCGCTGCGCTCCAGGCCGTCGAGCGTGCCGGGCTCCGGCTGGGTCCGTTCTTCGAAGCGCACGACGTGCTCCTCACGCCCACGCTGCCGATCCCGCCGCCACCCTTGGGCCTCCTCGACACGTCCGACCCGCCGGCGATGTACGCGCACGCGGCCGCGATCCCGGCGCTCACCAGCTTCTGCAACGTCACCGGTCAGCCGGCGATCTCGCTGCCCCTCGAGCATTTCGCCGACGGTCTGCCGATGGGGATGCAGCTCGTCGCGGCGCTGGGACGAGAGGACCTGCTCCTGCAGCTCGCTGGCCAGCTCGAGCAGGCGCAGCCCTGGTCGACCGCGCCGGTGTGGCCACCGCGCGCGGGGTGAGCGCGCGTCACTGCAGGACGCGCGCGGCTCCCATGGGGTGACCCCAGATCGGTCCGATGTGCACGTCGTGACTCGAGCCGCCCGACTCCAGGATCCGTGCGTTGCCGTAGTACAGCGCGACGTGCACGCTCGCGTTGCGCCCCCAGAAGATGAGGTCGCCCGGCATCACCTTGTCGAGTGGCACGTGCGGGAGCGCGGCGTACTGCGCGCCCGAGTAGTGGGGGAGTGACACACCCGCCGAGCGGTAGGCGGCCATCGTCAGGCCCGAGCAGTCGAAGTGGTCGGGACCGGACGCGGCGTACACGTACGTCTTGCCCATCTGCGCCTCGGCGTACGCGAGCGCCTGCGCGGCGGCGGGTCCGGGCGGTCCCAGGTTCGGGTCGCCGTCGCCGCCGGCGAGCTTGCCCGCTGCCATCGCGGCGGCCTCCGCCTGTCGGCGCGCGAGCTCCTCGGCGACGAGCTGCTGGAGCTCGCCCTGCACCTGCTCGAGGAGCTGCTGCTGCTGCGTGCTCTTCGCCTCGAGGTCGTTCCGCATCCGCTCGATGCCCTGGCGCTCGGCCTCGGCAGTCGCGCGGGCACGTTCCGCGGCGGCGCGCTGGTCGGCGAGGTTCGCCTTCGCCTCGTCGAGCTGATCGAGGAGACGTGCGTCGCGGCGGGCCTGGATCGAGGCGTAGTGCTTCCGCACGGCGAGCTTGGACGAGTCGGAGTAGTCGAGGTCGTCGAGCGAGCGACCGGTGAGCGCGCGTCGGTACACCGACGCAGAGCGCTCGTTCACGAGGCCGAGGATGCGCTGCACCTCGGCTGCGTTCGCCGTGAGCTCCGCTTCGACGGCGGCGAGGTGGGCCTCGGTGTCCTCGAGGCGGAGCTGCGCGCCGTTGTAGCGCTCGCCCATGGCGCTGAGCTCTTCGTTGGTCCGTTCCAGGTCGTCCTGGAGCTGCTTGGCCTGGGCCTCCTTGTCGGCGATGGGGTCGGCCGACGCGGTCGTCACCGGGACGACGAGCGCACCCGCGACGAGCGCGGTCGCGAGCGCGACGAGACAGAAGTGACGGATGTTGCGGAACAAGGCGAATGAGGTTATCAACCTCGCCCGCGGCGCCTCCGGGCGGTCAGGCGACGGTGCCGCTGGCGACGGGAGGCGTGGTCGGGCGCGTGCTCCCACCCTCGGGCTCGCGGGTGACCGCGAGGCGCTCCGTGCCTACCGGCACGGTGAACTGCTTGCCCTCGGGGTCGGCGCCCAGCACGCGCACGGAGCGGATGCTGTCGTCCGAGATCGCCCACAGCTGGTACGTCTCGCCGGTCAGCCGGGGAAGCCGCGAGTCGGCGACGTGACCCGCCCCGTCCTCGCCGGGCTCCATCGCCATCTCGAGGCGGGTGGCGCCCGCGTCGTCGGTGAGCGCGACGACGGTGCCGGTGGCAGCCGGCTGGCTGCTGTCGTCACCGGAGCGCAGCAGCACCGCGGTGGCCACGGAGATCGCCACCACGAGCGCGGCCGCCATCGCGAACACCCGCGTGCGCGTCCGGCGACGTCGACGTCGGGCCGCGTCGAGCTCGTCGTGCTCGATCTCGGCGACGATGTTCGACCAGACGCGTGGCGCCGGTCGGGGATCGGCGGACTCCATCCACGCGCTGCCGAGCTGCAATGCGTGCAGCTCCGCGCGCGCGTCCTGGTCCTCGAGGAGCAGGCGCTCGACGGCCTCGGCTTCGTCGGCGTCGACGGCGCCGAGCGCGTACGCGCCGAGCAGGTCGCGGGCGTCGTCGCTGCGCGGTTGGCTCATGGTGTGCTCCCCATGTCGAGGGCGAGCATGCGGTCCCGGAGTCGGAGGAGCCCGGTGCGGATGCGTGACTTGACGGTGCCTTCGGGGGCGCCGAGCACCTTGGCGACCTCTCGGTACGTGTAGCCGCGGTAGTAGGCGAGCTCGATCGCCTCCCGCTCGTTCGGGTCGAGCGTGTCGAGCGCGTCACGGAGGTGGTCGGCGAGGACGAGCTCCCAGGCTTCCTGCTCGACGTCGTGCGCGCGGGCGGGCTCGAGCCGGACGCTGCGGTCCTCGCGGGCGGAGCGGGCCGACTCGCTGCGGGCGTGCTCGATCGCGCGGGCGTTGGCGTCGATCAGGAGGAACGTGCGCAGCGTGCCGCGGGTCGGGTCGTACCGCTCGGGTTGGCGCCACAGGCGCAGGAAGACCTCCTGCACGACCTCTTCCGCGGCGGTGACCCGGCGCAGCGTCCGGCGGGCGACGCCGAGGACGGCGGCGGAGTGGCGCTGGAAGGCCTCTTCGAGCGCATCGTGCCTCCCGTCCGAGATCGCCGCGGCGAGCTCGGCGTCAGGGAGCATGTCGACGGGCACACCAGATGTTCGCGGCCGGAGGGTCCCCCGGATGACGGGCCCGAGGAACGGTTCAGGCCGGCGGTGCGGGACGTCCCGGTCGGTGCTGCCAGAGCAGCGCCAGGCCCGTCCCGAGGGCCACGAGCTCCGCGACCACGGCCAGCACGGCTTCGGTGCTCGTCTGGTCGTCGGTGAAGCCGAGGAGCCCGACCGTCCGCGCCAGCACGTAGGCCACCAGCGTCGCTGCGGCGAAGCCGACCGTGGCCAGGGCGGCGGGGAGGAGCAGCCGCGGCCACCGCAGCGACAGCACGAGCAGCTCGGCGATCAGGAGGGCGGCGCGATCGTCCTGTTGATCTTCGGATCGACGCGGCTCCCGAAGCTCGCGCGCTCACTCGGGCAGGCGAGCAAGGAGTTCCGTGACGGGACGGTCGAGCCGACAACCGCCGACGACACGCGTTGACACTCACGAACCGCTGCTGCCCCCGCCCGGGGGGAGTGGACGGGGGCAGCGCGCGGGTGCACTCGAGCAGAGCCGGTTGAAGGCGAGGTACCTATCGCCCGAACACGGGACTGCGCCGACGTGAACTCCGCGCCTGACACGACGCCAACGACGAGACTGCGGGGATGAGCGACCCAGCAGTGCATCCGGGCACGGACGGCCGCGCCGACGAGCTCGCCGAGCTCGCCCGCTCGGTCCGGCGGCTGGTGGCGGCCACCGTGCTCAACCGCGCGCCGGCGCCCGACCTGACGACGTTCACGCGCGAGCTCGACGCCGTCGCCGAGCGGCTCGAGGCGCACGTGCCCGATCCGCCACCGCACATCACCGAGACCGGCGGCGCCGGGGAGATCGGTGACGCGTTCGAGATGTCCGAGCGGATGCCCTTCGACGTCGTCGTGGGCCGGTACACGCCGCTCGCCCTGCCCGTCGAGATCGAGTTCGCCGGCGACCGCGCCATCGGCCGTGCCTGCTTCACCACCCCCTACGAGGGTCCGCCCGGGTGCGTGCACGGCGCGGATCATCGCGGCGACGTTCGACATCGTGCTGACCGCGGCGAACATGATCGCCAGGGCGCCCGGGCTCACCGTGTCGCTCTCGACGAGGTACCGGCGACCGACGCGCCTGCACGTCGAGTCGCGCTTCGAGGCGTGGGTCGAGCGCGTCGACGAGCGGCGCACGTACACGCACGGCCGGATCGTGCAGGGCGACATCGTGACCGTGGAGTCGGAGGGGATCTTCGCCCGCCTCCAGGCCGGCACCACGGGCGAGGTCGCAGGGGGCAGCGGGTCGGCCTCCTGACGCGCGTGCTCGATTACCGTTCTGGCGCTCATGGCCGACCGCAAGGACCTCGACTTCACGTACTCCCTGATCGACCGGCTCTTCCGGTTGAGCCTGGGAGAGATGGCCGATTTCAGCGGCGCGAAGTACGACGGCGACTTCTCGATGACCCTCGAGGAGGCCCAGGCGCGCAAGCACGACTTCGTGTCGGAGCAGGTCGGGATCGGCCCCGACCGTCGCGTGCTCGACCTCGGCTGTGGCTGGGGACCGATGCTCAACGTCGTCCGCGAGCGGGGCGGCACCGGCCTCGGCGTCACCCTCTCGACCGCGCAGCTGGAGGCATGCCGGCGCAACGGCCTCGATGCGCAGCTCGTCGACGCCCGGGCGGTCACGGCGTCGACGTTCGGTGAGTTCGACGCGGTGGTGAGCCTCGGAGCGTTCGAGCACTTCTGCTCGCCCGACGAGTACGAGGCGGGGCAGCAGGAGGAGATCTACCGCACCCTCTTCGAGAACGTCGCGGGCCTGCTCCCCGACAAGGGCCGCTTCTACCTGCAGACGATGGTGTTCGGGCGCAACATGATCCCGATCGACGACGTCGACATCGACGCGCCACGCGACTCGGACGCCTGGTACCTGGCACTGCTCGGCCACCAGTTCCCCGGGTCGTGCCTCCCGTTCGGGCAGGAGCAGATCATCCGCACCGCCGAACCCTCGTTCCGGCTCGTGTCGAGCGAGAGCGGCCGGCTCGACTACATCGAGACGATCCGCCAGTGGCGACTGCGGTTCGCCGAGCCGAGCTTCCAGAAGACCTTGATGAAGATCCGGCTCGTGCCGAAGTACCTCACCAGCTCCGACTTCCGCCTCGCCTTCACCTCGGGGGTCAGCCCGAACAGCGTGTGCTTCGAGCGTGAGCTCCTCGACCACCACCGCATGGTCTTCGAACGCGTCTGACGGCGACCGATACGATCGGTGAGATGGCGAAGCAGATTCCGCTGGTCGACTACCTGGCGCTGGGTGACGAGCCCCACCTGGTCGCCCACGAGTGCACGAGCTGCGGGGCGCGGTTCTTCGACCGCCGCAACGCGTGTGCGTCGTGCTCCAAGACCGAGTTCAAGGACGTGGACGTGCCGAACGACGGCGAGCTCCAGTCGTTCACGATCGTGTCGTTCGCGGCGCCGGGCGTCCCGGTGCCGTTCGTGGCCGGCGTGATCGACTGCGACGGCACCAGCGTCCGGGCGAACGTGATCAACACCGAGCCCGACCCCGAGCACGTGAAGCTCGGCATGAAGGTGAGGCTGGCCACGTACGCGGTCGGCACCGACGACGAAGGCACCGAGGCCATCGGCTTCGGCTACGAGCCCCGCTGAGGGCTCTCGCAGACAGGAGAAGCGCCCGTGGCTGAGAACGTCTGGATCCTCGGCATCTACATGACCAAGTTCGGGAAGCACCCCGACAAGGACACGGTCGACCTCGCGTCCGAGGCGGCGATGGCCGCGCTCGACGACGCGGGTGCGTCGATGAAGGACATGGGCATCCTCGCGGCCGGCAACCTCATGGGTCAGGGCCTCGGCATCGGCCAGGCGATCCAGAAGCAGATCGGCCAGACGGGCATCCCCGTGTACAACGTCGCGAACGCGTGTGCCACCGGCGCCACCGCGCTGCGCACCGCGATCATGGCGGTCAAGGCCGGCGAAGCCGACTACGGCCTCGCGGTCGGCGTCGAGAAGCTCGCCGGTGCGGGCCTCCTCGCCGGAGGCGCTCGCAAGAGCGACGAGAACGTCTTCACGCCGCTCGGGTCGCTACGGCGCGGTCGCGCCGGTCGACGGTCGCATCGGCACCGAGATCGATGCCGGGCGTGTTCGCGCAGATCGGCATGCAGTACCTCTACGAGCACCAGTACGCCGACGCACCGTTCGACCTGTTCGCGCGCATCAGCGAGAAGAACCACTCGCACTCGACGCTCAACCCGTTGGCGGCGTACCAGAAGAAGATGTCGGCCGAGGAGATCATGAGCGACGTGATGATCGCCTACCCGAACACGCGTCCGATGTGCTCGGCGAACTGCGACGGTGCCGCCGCCGCAGTCGTGGTGAGCGACTCCACGCTGAAGAAGCTCTCGAAGGAGCAGCAGAAGCGCGCGGTCAAGGTGTCGGCGTCGATCCTCACCACCGACCCGTGGGAAGAGGCGTGCCAGGTCCTGCCCGACGTGAACACGCTCACCCGCAACGCGGCCGAGCAGGCGTACGAGCAGGCGGGTGTCGGCCCGTCCGACCTCGACCTGGTCGAGCTGCACGACTGCTTCGCGACCGCCGAGCTCGTGCACTACGACAACCTCAAGCTGTGCGAGCCTGGCGGAGCCACCGACTTCTTCGAGTCGGGCGCGACGTGGCGTGACGGCACGACCCCCGTCAACGTGTCCGGCGGTCTGGAGTCGAAGGGCCACCCGATCGCCGCGACCGGCATCGCCAACGTCTGGGAGGTGTGCACGCACCTCCGTGGCGAGGGCGGCGACCGTCAGATCGAGGGCGCCAAGGTCGGTCTGGCGCACGTGATCGGCCTCGGCTCGGCGTGCGGTGTGCACATCCTCGAGAAGGCCGCCTGACCTGCCCGTGGTGCGACCGGTCTAGCTCGGCTCCGGGTTCGCGGGGTCATGCCGTTCGGCGCCGAGCGGACCAGCCTCGGGTCGGGATCGAGGCCGTGGCGGAGGCGGTACCGGCGGTCGTCGTAGCGCGACGTCTCGTACGCGATCATCAACCACAGGAGGACGTTCACGGCCGCGAGCGTCGTCGAGCGCGGAGACCTCGGTCGCCAGCGGGACGAGCGCGAGCAGCACGATCGCCAGCCCGAAGCGCTGTCGGTTGAGCGTGTGCGCGTTGCGCCATCGGAGCGCGACGTGACCGAGGAGATAGATCGCGACGCCGCCGAGGAGCGCGAACGCCTCTTCGACGGGCAGCGCGTGGTCGACGTGCGCGATCGTCGCCTCGAGGCCGAGCGCGGCGAGCACGATGCCGGCGACCATCGGGAAATGCAGGTACGAGTACGAGTCGCGGGCGAGGCGGTTCCGGACGAGCACGTCGTCGGCGAGCAGGAGCCGTCGCTCGGTGACCAATGAGACGACGTCGAAGTAGATCCACCACAGCGCGGCGGCGAGCCCGATGCCGAGCACGGCCGTCACGATGACGCCGCTCGTGAGCTCGACCTGCGCGCCGACGCCGAGGGCGACGATCGACTCACCGAGGGCGAGGATGATGATCAGGTTGTGCCGCTCCGCGAAGTGGCGCGGCTGCAGCCGCCACCCGCGCGTCGATCAGCAGCGGTCCGCCGGCGTCCAGGGCGACCGCGAGCAACCAGAGCAGCTCCTGTGCCGGGCTGTCGAGGTACGCAGCGCCGAAGATCAGCCCGACGCCGATCGAGGTGCTGATCGCGAGTCCCCACACGGAGTGCCGCAGCTCCGGGTCTTCGCGGCTCGCAATGACGAACAGCGCGATGTGGGCGAACCGCAGCACGGCGTAGGCCACCGCGAACTCGAGCGCCCGGTCGCCGAACGCTTCGGGGACGCAGAGCGCCGCCACCAGCAACGCCGCCATCGCCGCGAACATGACGATCCGGATCGCGCCCTCTTCGGGGTCGAGGACGCTCGTCAGCCAGGCGTAGCCGACCCAGGCCCACCAGAGCACCGCGAGCACCAGCATGCCGCGGCCGATCCCCGCCCACGTCGGGTCGTCGGCCATCAGCGCCGTGCACTGGGTGAAGACGAGCACGAACGCCAGGTCGAAGAAGAGCTCGAGCGGCTTGACCGTCTCGCCCTCGCGCAGCTCCGCGCTCATCCTCGGGATGTGTCGGCGGGACGATCCCTCGTCGGGCATCCCGCATTGTTACCGCGTCAGGTGAAGACGCTGACACCTCCCGGTCCGACGAGCAGACCGATGATGATCAGCACGATCCCGTAGGCGACCGCGCTCGACCTCCCCGACGACGGCGGGTCGAAACGACGGGCGCGCGAGGTCAGGCGACGCGCTCCTCGCGGCGCAGGCGCGCGCCGAAGGCGCGCACGTCGGCCGCCGCACGCGAGACGTCGTCGGTCGCGGCGGTGACCGCGGCATCGAAGTCGGCGGGCGACGGACCGCGCCAGACCAACGAGTGCAGGCGGCCCTGCGCCTCGAGCTCCGCGACGACGCCGAGCAGCGTGCTGCACGATCTGGTCGGTCTCCGTCTCGGTCTCCTGGAGCCGCACCGCGTCGTTCGAGCGCTTCGTCGGCTTCCACCACACGACACCGCGCATCGGCTCTGCGTCGGTGTCGTTCGACGATCCGTACGGGCCCTGGTTTCGGCGCGTCAGCCGGTAGCGCACCCAGTCCGCGATGTGCTGGACGAGATGGAGCTTCGACGGTGCGGCGCGCTCGAGCTGGACGAACGTCGTGTGGTGCGGCCCGGGACCGAACAGCGCCTCGTGGACGAACGTGCCCTTGAGCCCGTACTGCTGGCCGTACACCGGATGCGCGTGCGCGTCGTCGACGCGAGCGCGTGCCGCCTCGACCCAGTCGGGTCCTCGCCCGACGCGGCGGTCGTCGGGGTGGTAGTGGCTGGACGTGCGCGGCTCGACGCCGGGAAGCTCGCGCCAGCGCCGCAGCAGGTCGTGGCCGGGGAGCAGCAGGTGGCCGCCTTCGAGCAGGCGCAGCAGCTGGTCGTGGCGTGAGGCCGGCCTCGACGAGGTCACCGAGCAGCGAGAGCTCGGACTCGGTCGCGCCGGGGAGCCGGGCGCGACAGCGGCCGCCTTCGTCGCCTGCGAGGTCCTCCGAGACGTCTGCCACGAGACGAGCGACCTCGTCGAGCGACGTCGAGTGCTCGGTCGCGAGTCGCTGTGGGTCCACCGGATCCGTGGAGCAACCCGTCGCGCGCGAATGCGTCGCCTCGGGCGTGGACGTCCGCCGCGAGCTCGAGCTGCGTCGCCAGGTGCTCGATGGCCTCGCGCGCGGTGACGATCTGCAAGCAGGCGCGCTCCCCGAGGTTGTGGAGCTCGCTCGCTGCCGCGGCACCGCTCGCCCGCGTGCCCGCCTGGACGGCGCTCCGGAGCATCGGCTCTGTCGTCGCGATGGCGTCCGCCTGCGAGCGCAGCCAGGCGACCTTCTCGGTGAGCGTGTCGTGATCGGCGGCGCGCTGCTCGTCGGCGGGCGCGTCGCCCGACGGCGCGCGCGTCACGTCAGGCGGTCGGCGACCAGGGACTCACCGGCGGCTCGAGCGGCTCACCGTCGACGACGTGGTCGGCCCGCTCGGCGTAGAAGCAGATGCGACCCACGATGGCCTCCATGCCGTCGATCGTCTTCGGGTACGACCACGCGAGGTCGCGGTGCTCGTCGTCGCCGACCCGGACGGTCCAGTACGTGGCCTGCCCCTTGAACGGGCACACGGTCTCGGTCGGGGTCGCGTCGAGGTGCTCCATGCGGACGTCCTCGGGCGGGAAGTAGTGGCGGACGGGGAGCCCCGTCTCGTGGAGCGTGCGCGTGCTCGTCGACGACGCCACGACGACGTCACCCACGATGACCTCGACGAGTCGTGGCTCGTCGAGCACGTCGATCTGGTGGCCTTGCACGAGCACCAGCGTAGAGGCCGTAGCCTGGCCCGCATGTGCCGAAACATCACCGAGCTCCGCGGCCTCGAGCCCCCCGCCACCCGCGAGGAGATCGACGCCGCCTCCCGTCAGTTCGTCCGGAAGGTCTCTGGCATCACCAAGCCGAAGGCCGAGGTCGCCGCGTCGCTGGACGCCGCGGCGCTCGAGATCGCCGACATCACCGAGCGGCTCCTGAGTGGCCTGCCGCCGCGGCGTCAGCCGCCGCCGACGCTGCCGCCGCTGCGGCGCCCCGAGGTGCGCGAGCGCATGGGTCTCGCACCCTTCCCGGCATAGCCGGATGCCGCTCGACGACGAGCTGCTCAACAAGGTCACCTGGAAGATCCCCAACGCGCTCGCCCTGATCGGCTCGCGGCTCGGGTGACGACCCGCAACGGCATGACGGCGAGCTGGATCACCCAGCTGTCGATGGCGCCGGTGCTGATCGGGATCGGCGTCGACAACGAGGCCGTGACGCACCGCCTCATCAGCGAAGGCGGCTCCTTCACGGTGAACCTGTGGACCGCCGAGGACACGAAGGTGTTCGTGAAGTTCTCGAAGCCGGCCCAGGACGACGGCGCGACCCTCAACGGCCGCCCGGTGCGCGAGGCCACGACCGGCGCGCCGGTGTTCGAGGAGGCGATCGCGTGGGTCGACTGCGAGGTGCGGCACACGCTCGACCTCGGGACGCACACGCTCTTCGTCGGCGAGGTCGTCGACGCCGCGATCACCGACGACGACGCTCGTGCCGCGTCGATGAGCGACACGCGGATGAAGTACGGCGGCGTCAAGCGCCACTGACACGATGAGCCCGGACTTCTCGCGCCGCGAAGTCGAAGACGCGTTCGCGCACTGGTGGCAGGTCGGCAACGCGGGGGAGCGCTGGACCGACTGGACGCACCTCTACGTGCCCGACGTGGAGTACCACGACTACTTCTGGGGGCCGCTGCACGGCCATGCCGAGGTCGACGTCTGGATCAACGCGGTGATGAAGGGCGTCCCCGAGATCTACGGCGTCTACGAGTGGCACGTCGTCGAGGACGACACGGTCGTGTTCAAGGTGCAGAACCGGCGCGACAACCCCGACGACGAGGGTCCTCCGTACTTCGACTTCCCCGGTCTCTCGGTGCTGCGGTACGCGGGCGACGGACTCTGGGTGTCGGAGGAGGACTACTGGGACCGCGACGGCGCGCGCCGCACCAGCGTGGAGTACCTGGCCGCGTGTGAGCGCGCCGGAGTTCGGGAGCCACTCGACCGGATGACGCGGCGCCACTGGCCCGACGGCCCCGAGTGGGCGCGCCACGACGGCCCACCGTCACCGTCGTGGCTCGAACGTGACGAGCTCCCAGGGATCACCAAGCGCAAGGAGCTCGAGGCGCTGCTCGCGCCACTGCGCATCTGACGCGCACGTCATCGCCGAACGGGCCGGAGTCGACCGTCGGTGCTGTGCGCGACATCGGCCATGTCGCGCGATTGCTTTGCCGCGTAGAGCGCGCCGTCGGCGGCAGCGATCAGCGCACTGCGGTCGAGTCCCTGGTCGGGGGCACTCGCCCAGCCCATGCTGAGCGAGATCGGGGGATGCGAGACCGCGCTCGCCATCGTCGTGCACAGTCGCACCGCGACGGAGCCGGCGTCGGCGATCGAGGTGCCTGGCAGCACGATCGCGAACTCGTCGCCGCCCCACCGAGCGACGAAGTCGAAGCCGCGCGTGTCCCGCGCGAGGGCTTCGGCGACCGCGCACAGCACCGCGTCGCCGGTGGTGTGGCCATGCTCGTCGTTCACCTGCTTGAAGTTGTCGATGTCGACGAGGACGACCGTGACGGGATCGCCGGCCACGCGGCAACGCTCGAGAGCACGCTCGAGCGTCTGGTCGAAGACGCGCCGGTTGGCGATGCCCGTCACCGGGTCGCGCATCGCCAGGGCGGCGAGCCGCTCGTGGCTCCGGCGGAGGGACCGCTCGTTCAGGGCCGAGACGACCACGAGTGCTGCGGTCACGGCGAGGACCAGCACGACGAGGAGCGGGTCACGGGTGGGACCGCTCAGGAGGAGGGCGACGGGCAGTGCGACCGCGGCCACGAGGACGACGGTCGAGGAGCGATGCATGTGTTGGGCGTCCTGTCGGTCCAGGGTGCCCGAGCCCACTGGGATCATCGGCATCCGACCCCGCGAACTGAAGCGGTCGGGCGCGGATCAGGCGTCCTGGAGCTCCGGGAGCTCGACGTCGGCGAACCCGCTCTGCAGGAACCAGGTCGGCAGCGCTCGGCTCAGGTTCCTCGGGCCCTCGACCACGAGGTCGCCGGATCGCACAGCGTCGGCGAACTCGATCCGGCCCATCCAGTACTCGGCCATGGTCCGGACATGCCCCTCGACCACGAGGTCGACGGGGTGCCCCGGATCGAAGAGGCAGATGTCGACCGTCTCGGGCTCGAGCACGAGCCAGAAGCGGCTCTTCTTGTCGCTCGAGCCCCGTAGGTGGAAGTGGACGACGACGCGCTGCTGCGGGAGTCGTGAGCTGTCGATGTTGCGCCGGATGTCCCACATGAGGAGGCTGGCGTCGAGGTGGCGGGCCCGGACGTCGCCGCGAGCCCACCGCTGGCCCCACACGCCCATCTGCTCGACGATGGCATCGAGCTCCTCGCCGGCCGGCGTGAGGCGGTACTCGACGGGCTGGCCGCGTCCGCTCGACACCCGCTCGATGACACCCACCCGCTCGAGCGTCTTCAACCGCTTCGACAGCAGCGAGGGCGACATGAGCGGCACCCCACGGCGCAGCTCGTTGAAGCGGGCGCTGCCGCACAGCAGCTCCCGTACCACCAGGAGGGTCCACCGCTCGGTGAGCACCTCGGCCGCCATGGCCACCGGACAGAACTGACCGTACGTTGCCATAGGGGCACCGTAGGAGCGGTCGTGATTCTGTACCAGTACAAAGTTCGTACTTGGCGACCGCGCCCCGGTGAGACAAGGTGGCGGCAGCGACCAGGGGGAATGCCATGACGTCGACGACCAGCGCCAGTGCAGCGGATGCGCTCCGCGAGCAGATGCTCGGTGAGCTCATCGAGCAGGGCGATCCGACGTACGCCGACGTACGCCGCATCTGGAACGGCCACATCGACCGCCAGCCCGCGCTGATCGCCCGCTGCAGCGGCGTCGCCGACGTCATCGCTGCGCTGCGCCACGCCCGCGAGCACGACCTCGAGGTCGCAGTGCGTGGCGGGGGTCACGCGGTCGCCGGTCACGCGCTGACGGATGGCGGGATCGTCATCGACCTGTCGATGATGACCGGGACACGCGTCGATCCGATGGCGCGCACCATCCGTGTCGACGGCGGCTGCCTCAACGAGCACCTCGACCGCGAGGCGCAGGCCTTCGGGCTCGCCGCGACGGGTGGCATCGTCAGCCACACCGGCGTCGGTGGCCTGACGCTCGGTGGCGGCATCGGGCACCTCATGCGGAAGTTCGGTCTCGCCATCGACGCGCTCCGTTCCTGCGACGTCGTGACCGCCGATGGCGAGTACGTCATCGCGAGCGAACAGGAGAACCCCGATCTCTTCTTCGGGCTGCGAGGTGGCGGTGGCAACTTCGGCGTCGTCACGTCGTTCGAGTTCGACCTCCAGCCTCTCGGCCCGGAGATCCTCGCCGGTCTCCTCGTCTGGCCGATGGACGTCGCGACCGACGTGCTCGGCGTGCTGCGCGACGTGGCCGCCGACGCGGCCGACGAGGTCGGGATCATGGGCAACCTCCGGCTCGCGCCACCGCTGCCGGTGATCCCCGAGGACCTGCACGGTCAGCCGATCGCCGCGCTCGTCCTGACCTATGCCGGCGCGATCGACGAGGGACAGAAGGTGCTCGCCGACATCCTCGGGCGGCTCCCCGCGCCCGCGGTCAACGGCGTCATGCCCAAGCCCTACGTCGTGCACCAGAAGATGTTCGACGCGGCACTGCCGCACGGGCGCCACTACTACTGGCGCTCGCACAAGCTGGGGCCGCTCGACGACGCGATCGATCGCCGCGCTGATCGCTCAGGCCGAGTCGATCACCTCACCGCTCTCGAGCATCCCCATCTTCACCCAGGGCGGTGCCGTGGCGCGGTGCCCGAGGACACGACCGCGTTCGCGAACCGCGATGCGATGCACGACGTCAACATCGTCGCGTCGTGGATGCCCGACGACCCGGAGCCCGACCGGCACATCGCGTGGGTGCGCCAGACGTTCGACGCCCTCGCGCCGCACAGCCGCGGGGTGTACGTGAACTTCACGAGCGACGACTCCGGCGACCGGGTGCGGGCCGCCTACTCCGAGAGCCAGTGGCAGCGTCTCGTGGCGCTCAAGTCGAAGTACGACCCGACGAACGTCTTCCACCTGAACGCCAACATCCCGCCGCAGGGGTAGTACCGCCTCCGTGGCGCGGGCGGCCGGGCGATCCGACCGCGCAGGGCTCGTCACGGCGCGGAGCCCGGAGCTCACCGGTCGCGTGCACCTCGCGTACCGCCGGCCGCCGGACCGGCGTCGGTGGCGGCGCGAGCTGCGGGGCCGAGCGCTCCCGAGACTCGACCTGGTGTCGCTGTGCGGCCGCATCGGCCTGGAACGGGCGACGGCGACGCAACGTGCGGATTGCGGCTCGTGCGAGCGGATCCTGCGGAGCCGGTCCTGGCGCTCGGTCTCGGGTGACGCGTGAGGCGGGGGTCTACTCGGTGACCTGGCGCCGGGACGCCGCCGAGCGCTCCGCCTTCTTGGCGTTCTTCACCGCGCGCTTCTCTTTGAGGCTCTTGCCGTCGCGCTTCGCCTTGCCGGACTTGAGCGATCTGTCATGCGCCATGCACGAGAGGCTACGGCGTCGCGCCGCCCCAGGTGGGGACACATCTGCCGACCTCTAGCCTGACCCCGTGATCGACGTGGGGCGGGCGCTGCCGAAGGCGGAGCTGCACCTCCACATCGAGGGCACGCTGGAGCCCGAGCTCATGTTCCGCCTCGCGCAGCGCAACGGCGTCGAGCTGCCGTACCCCGATGTCGAGGCCGTACGTGCTGCGTACGTGTTCGACGACCTCCAGTCGTTCCTCGACATCTATTACGCGGGCTGTCGTGTCCTGGTCACCGAGCAGGACTTCTACGACCTCACCGCCGCGTATCTGGAGCGTGCCGCCGCCCAGGGCGTGCGACACGCCGAGATCTTCTTCGACCCGCAGACGCATACCGACCGTGACATCGCGTTCGCGACCGTGATCGACGGCATCACACGCGCGCTGGCAGATGGCGAGCGGGAGCACGGCATCACGTCGCGAGTCATCCTCTGCTTCCTGCGCGACCTCAGCGCGGAGTCTGCGATGGCGACGCTCGACGCCGCCGCAGCACACCGCGAGAAGATCACCGCGGTCGGCCTCGACTCGGCCGAGGTCGGCAACCCGCCGTCGAAGTTCGGTGCCGTCTTCGACCGAGCCCGCGCCGAGGGGTTCCTGACGGTCGCGCACGCGGGGGAAGAGGGCCCGCCCGCGTACATGTGGGAGGCGCTCGATCTGCTGCACGTCCGGCGGATCGACCACGGCGTGCGCTGCACCGAGGACGAGGTGCTCGTGAAACGGCTGGTCGGCGAGCAGGTCCCGCTCACCGTGTGCCCGCTGTCGAACGTGAAGCTGCGCGTCTTCGACACGCTTGCCGACCACAACCTCGCCACGCTGCTGCGGTGCGGGCTGCTCGTCACGGTCAACTCCGACGATCCCGCGTACTTCGGTGGCTACGTCGCCGACAACTTCCGCGAGACTGCCGCCGCGCTCGCACTCACCGACGACGAGGTGCTGCAGCTGGCACGCAACTCGTTCCTCGCGGCGTTTCTCGACGACGACGCACGAGCGCAGCACCTCGCGGAGATCGACGCGATCCAGAGGTGACGCACGGCGGGCGACGGGGAAGAATGAGGGCGTCCCCCACGACGGAGGCTCGATCATGGCGAACGTCAAGCCCTTGCCCGACGGCTACCACAACGTCATCCCGTACCTGATCCTCGACGACGCGAGCGGCGCGATCGACTGGTACTCCAAGACGCTCGGCGCGAAGGAGACCGTCCGCATGCCGATGCCCGACGGCAAGGTCGGTCACGCCGAGCTGCAGCTCGGCGACTCGATCGTGATGCTGGCCGACGAGTTCCCGGACATGGGGATCAAGTCGCCGAAGACGATCGGCGGCTCGCCGGTGAACATCTGCCTGTACGTCGAGGACGTCGACGCCACGTTCGGGGCCGCCGTGTCCGGCGGGGCCAAGGTGCTCCAGGAGGTCGAGGACAAGTTCTACGGCGACCGGTCGGGCCAGATCGAGGACCCGTACGGGCACATCTGGGCCCTCATGACCCACGTCGAGGACGTCTCCGAGGAGGAGATGCGCAAGCGCATGGCCGAGCAGATGCCCGGCTGACCATCGTCGACCGCCGGCCTCAGGGCGGTCGGAGCTCATGACGGAGATCGTGCGCGCCGGAGCCGACGAGGCCGGACTGGTCGCCGCGGCGGCGCACCTGTTCGACAACCCAGTCGACGCCGACGCGCGCGATGCGTTCCTCGCCGTGCGATCGGCGCCGCGAGCCCATCGCGACCAGCCTCGTCGCGACCGGCCTCGTCGCGACCGGAGGGATCAGCAACGACACGGCACCGAGGCATACGAGAGGGGACCCGGTGACCGCGTCGGTGCCGCGTCTCCGGATCCAGCCGTCGGCGGGATCTCGGCGCAGAGGCCGGTCCCGACGACGGCATGGGCGGGACCGCCTGCGCCCGCGCTCGCTCCTGCTCGCTGAGCTCGCGTCCGCGTCGTCACCCCAGCCGGCGAACAGCGGTGGTCTCGTCGCGACCGCGGTGCAGTCGTGTCCCGGGAGCGCCGGCGGGCGCGTGCCCGACGTTGCTGCCGCTGGACGTCGTTCCCAGGTGTGGGTTCGAACGCGTGGACCAGCGCACGCCGGCACCATTCCCGATCGGGATCCTGCAGCTGCCCGCACTGAGCGGTGGTCCGGCGCACGCGAGGATCATGGTCTCATGACGGAGATCGTGCGCGTCGGAGCCGACGAGGCGGGACTGGTCGACGCGGCCGCGCACCTGTTCGACAACGCAGTCGACGCCGACGCGCGCGACGCGTTCCTCGCCGACCCGCGGCACCACCTGCTGCTGGCACGAGTCGAGGGAGCCGTCGTCGGCTTCGTCTCCGGCGTCGAGACGATCCACCCCGACAAGGGCACCGAGATGCTGCTCTACGAGCTGGCCGTCGCGCCCGAGCACCGCCGGCACGGCATCGGCGCCGAGCTGGTGCGCGCGCTCGGCGAGCTGGCGACCGAGCGGGGCTGCTACGGGATGTGGGTGCTCACCGACGACGACAACGGGGCCGCGCTCGCGACCTATCGCAGCGTGCGGCCGAGCGACGAGTCACGGCACGTCATGTTGACGTGGGAGCCGCCGGGGCGAACGTCTTGACGAATCGGCGGTCGCGTTCGTCCTCGTCGTAGCCCGCGGCGCGCCAGAACGCACGTGCCACGTCATCGTCGATGACGAGCGCGGAGATCCGTCGCGCCCCACGCCGACGCAAGCTCGCCTCGGCGTGGCCGACGAGGGCGCGTGCGACACCGTGACGACGCTCATCGAAAGCGACGGCGAGCCGGTACATCTGGCCGCGCCAGCCGTCGAACCCGGCGATGAGCGTGCCGACGACCCGTCCGTTGCGGGTCGCGACGAGCAGCGCTTCGGGGTCGTGTGCGACGAGCCGGCGGATCGCGGCCTCGTCGTCGGTCGCGCTCGGGACGGTCGCGGCCTTCCAGAGCGCGATCGCGGCCGCAGCGTCCGAGTGGTCGGCGGTCCTGATGTCGATGCTCACCTGCGTCCGTCACCCTCGTATACGCGGGTGACGGACGCAACCGGGATTAAAGGAGGTTCAGTCCTTCGAGAAGAAGAGCTGGACCTCGAGGATGCCGTTGTCCTCGATCGAGAGCACGGCGAAGCTCACGGGCTTGTCGATGTCGTAGTCGGCGAACGTGATCGGCAGCTGCCCCGTCACGGCGATGACGTCTCCGCTGCGCTGCGCCTCGAGCGGGATCGTCACGTCCTTCGTCACGCCGTGCAGCGTGAGCGATCCTTCGGCGTCGACGTTGATCGTCTCGCCGTCGGCCGGGATCGCGTCGAGCTGGATCGGTTGCGTGAGCTCGAACGTCGCGGTGGGGAACTGGTCCGACTCGAGCGCCTGCCCGTGGATCGCGTTGTCGCGGCGGCTCTCGTCGCTCTGGAGCGTCGTGAGGTCCGCGGTGAACGACGCCTCGGAGATCGTCGTCCCCTCGATCTGCAACGACCCTTCGACGCCCGGTGTGCGTCCGACCGCCGTCTTGGCGCCGATGCTCGCGAGCTCTTCCTGCACGCGGTAGCCGACGAACGTGCCGCTGAAGTCGCTGAACGTGCCGATGGACGGGTCGATGCTCCAGGTCCCGTCGAGCGAGCTCGACGCCGGCTTGCCGGACCCCTGGTTCGACTCCTGGGCCGTCTCACCGGCCTTCTTGATGTCGACGGCCTCCGGCGCATCGTCGCGGAAGACGAAGTACCAGATGGCGACCCCGAGCACGACGAGCGCGAGCACGGCGGCGCCCCCGATGTACCACCACTTGCGGCTCTTCCGCGGCGGGCTCGCCGGCGTGGCGGGCGGCGTCGACGTGGTCTGGGTCATCTGGCCTGCTCTCCGATCGCCTTCAGCGGTGTGTCGGGCCCGCAGTATTACGGACGAACCTGAGGATCGGATGTGTGCTTGCCCGGAAGGCTCAGGCCGCAGTCCTGGCCGCCGGCGGTTCGCCCACGTCGCCGGGCGCCCTGCGCCCCCGGAACGTCGGCACGTAGGCTCCCGCCGTGGCTGCGATCCCGACGACCGAGCTGGCGATCGACGACATCGACTTCGGCAACATCGACCTCTGGTACCGCTCCGACGTGCCGGGGATGTTCGCCAAGCTCCTCGACGAGCGACCGGTCTCGTGGCACACCGAGCCCGAGATCGAGGGCCTGCCGAAGGGCGACGGGCTTCTGGTCGGTCGTCCGCTACGCCGACGTGCAGCACGTGAGCCGGCAGCCCGAGATCTTCCTGTCGGCGGAAGGGCACGAACATCCCCGACTTCCCGCCCGAGGTCTACGAGTTCCTCGGCTCGATGATCAACATGGACGCCGCCGCGGCACACGAAGCTTCCGGCTGATCGTGAACCGCGGGTTCACGCCGCACCAGGTCGCCGATCTCGAAGCAGACGTGCAGCGACGCGCGACGGCGATCGTCGACGCGGTCGCCGAGAAGGGGGAGTGCGACTTCGTCAGCGAGGTCGCCGCGGCGCTGCCGCTCCAGATCATCTGCGACATGATGGGGATCCCCGAGTCGGAGTACCAGTTGTCTTCGAGCAAGACCAACGTCGTGCTCGGCGTCGGCGACCCCGAGTACGGCGGCGACATCATGCAGGCGTTCCTCGCGGCGCAGGAGCTCTGGACGTACGCGCAGGAGCTGCGCGCCAGGATCGTGTCGACGCACCCGCGCGACGACATCACGACCAAGATCACGCAGGCGGAGGTCGAGGGCCATAGCCTCACGCCCGAGGAGTTCGGCTCGTTCTTCGTGCTCCTCGTCGTCGCCGGCAACGAGACCACCCGCAACGCGATCAGCCACGGGATGAAGGCGCTCACGCGACAACCCCGACCAGAAGCGCCTGTGTGGCTGGACGACATCGACGGCGTCTCGCCGAGCGCGGTCGAGGAGGTCATCCGGTGGTCGACGCCCGTCGTGCACTTCCGGCGCACGTGCGCCACCGCCGACGCCGAGGTCGGCGGCCAGCCCATCAAGGAGGGCGAGAAGGTCGTGCTCTGGTACAGCGCGGCCAACCGCGACGCGTCGGTGTTCGACGATCCCGTACGCGTTCGACGTGCGTCGTCGACCCGAACGAGCACGTCGGGTTCGGTGGCGGCGGCCCGCACTTCTGTCTCGGCGCGCACCTCGCCCGGCGCGAGATCCGGTGATGTTCGAGGAGCTGCTCCGGCGGCTCCCCGACATCGAGGTCTCGGGCGAGCCCGACGTACCTGCAGTCGAACTTCATCCACGGCATCAAGCGGATGCCGGTGAGCTTCACGTCGGCGTAGGCACGACATGAGCGGCCGCCTCGAGCAGAAGGTGGCGCTGATCACCGGTGCGGCGCGCGGCACGGGCGCGGCCATCGCTCGTCGGTTCGTCGAAGAAGGCGCGCGGGTCGTGCTGGTCGACGTGCTCGACGACCGCGGTGCCGCGCTCGCCGCAGAGCTCGGGGACGCAGCGACCTACCGACACCTCGACGTCACCGACGATGCCGCATGGACCGCGACCGTCGACGCGCTGCGGGCGGCGCCGGGCCGCCTCGACGTGCTCGTGAACAACGCCGCCGTGCTCCACCTCGCGACCATCGACCTCACGACCGCCGAGGAGTTCGAACGGCTCGTCCGCGTGAACCTGCTCGGCCCGTTCCTCGGGACGAAGGCCTGCCTGCCGCTCCTGCGAGCGTCGGGGGCCGGGTCGATCGTCAACGTCGGCTCGATCGACTCGGTGCGGGCGACCGCGCTCACCGCGGCCTACACCGCGACGAAGTTCGGGCTGCTCGGTCTCACGAAGGTCACGGCGCTCGAGAACCGGCGGTTCGGTGTGCGCGCGAACTGCCTGTGTCCTGCGGCCGGCAACCTCGAGATGCACCCGCCGATCGTCGGGCTGGAGGACCTCGGCGGCAACGGCGCGGGTCGAGTCGCGCGAGGGTCGCGGTCCCGACGACGTGCGCCGGCCGCGGTGTACCTCGCGTCCGACGAGTCGTCGTTGGTCAGCGGTGCCGAGCTCGTGATGGATCACGGGCACCACGCCGGAATGGCGCTCGACCTGCCCGACTCGTTGTTCAGGTTCGAGGGGGTCTGAACGGCCGGAACGTCTCGCAAGGCCAGAACGTCTCGCAAGGGGGAGCGGAACGATGACAGGACGCCGAACGGGATCGCTGGCGGTGGTGGCCGCACTGGTCGCGATGATCGCGATGGTGGGCAGCGCGACACCGATGGGCGCGGCCGGGCAAGGTGAGGAGCCGGCAGCACCGGAGATCGGCGTCACTGCCGACGAGATCCGCATCGGCGTGATCGCCGACGTCGAGAACCAGCTGTCACCCGGGCTCTTCAAGGGGGCGGCCGACTCCGTCGAGGCGTTCGCGAAGTGGGTGAACGCGCACGGCGGTCTCGGTGGCCGGAAGATGGTCGTCGACTTCCTCGACTCGCACCTCACGGCCGACGACGCGCGCAACGCGATCATCCACGCGTGCCAGGAGGACTTCGCGATCGTCGGGACGTCGGCGCTGTTCCTCAACAACGTCGACGACATGGTCGCGTGCGTGGACCAGAGCGGTGCAGCGACGGGGCTGCCCGACATCCCCGGTGTGGCGACCGAGATCGTCCAGGCGTGCTCGCCGGTCTCGTTCCCGATCAACCCGCCGACCATCGACTGCGAGACCAAGGACGACCACCCGCAGACGTACCGGGGCAACGTCGGGGCGACGAAGTACTACCAGGAGCTGTTCGGCAAGGACCTGCAGCGCCGTCACCGTGAACACGAACGACCTCCAGTCGGCGCACAACTCGATCGAGGTCGGCTACGAGCTCGCCAAGGCTGCGGGCGTCGACGTCGAGGCCGAGTTCAACGTGTCCGCGCGGTCACCGCAGAGCGCGTACACGCCGATCGTGCAGGCGATCCGTGACACCGGCTCGACCCTCGTGCTGGACCAGCTCAACTTCGCGTCGAACATCTCGCTGCGGAAGGAGGCGACGCTCCAGGGCGTCGACGACGTGAAGGTGTGGAGCTGCGCGGTCAGCTGCTACGAGCAGGGGTTCCTCGAGCAGGGCGGCTCCGACGTCGAGGATCACTTCGTCCCCCTGACGTTCCTGCCGTTCGACGAGACGAAGACGAACGACATGCTCGCCGCGTTCGTGAAGACCACCGGCGAGGACCAGGTGACGGGTCTGGGTGCCGCGGCGTGGGCGGGTCGGTGCTGCTCCGCGACTCGATCGACCAGATCGTCGAGGACGGTGGCCCCAACGCGGTGACGCGCAAGGCGCTCCTCGACCAGCTCGCGGCCACGCACGACTTCGACGCGGACGGGATGTGGGGCACCACCGACATCGGCGCCAAGATGCCGAGCGCGTGCGGCGTCATCACGCAGGTGCAGGACGGCGAGTACGTGCGGCTCCGCCCGAAGAAGGTCGGGACGCTGCGGTGCGAGCCGAAGAACCTGCTCAGCGTGGAGCTGGACCTGCGGTAGGCGGCGCCGCGGGCGCACGTGTGCCGCTACGAGCACTCGGTTCAGGTCGCCGAGCAGCCGATCACGGGTCGCGACGCGGCCCACTGCGCAGCGGGAGCTCGATCGATGTCCGGTCGCGCAGGTCGACCGCGACGCCGTACCACCGGCCCTCGTCCGGCTTGCCGCTGCTGCCGATGTCGTGGAACGCAGCTGACAGCTGCCGACGGCGAGCCGTTGCCGCCGGAAGAACGCGTACGGACCGACGAAGCCGTCCGGCGTGGTCGCGACGCCTCGTGTGGCGCCCCGCCAGGCGAACACCGCGAACACGACGAGGCACACGACGGAGACCGCATACGCACGCACCGAGCACGTCCGTGCTGCGGGTGCGCCACGGGCGGTCGGCGGCGTCGACGAGACCGGCCAGGTCGAGCGTGATCTGCACCAGCACCCAGACGATCGCGAGCGCCAGCGGCCGCCCACGGCGCCGCGCAGCAGCGTGTTCGCGACGGTGTTCTGGACGCGCACGCCACTCCGACGGCTCACTCGGGCGTGAACTGTCATCGGCACCGACTCGTAGCCGCAGGCGAACGCGGACGGCAGCTTCCGCGGCTCGCGCCCGGCGCGAGCTCGAGTCGGGGATCCGGCGCAGCAGCTCCTCGAACATCACGCGGATCTCGAGGCGGGCGAGCGACGCGCCGAGGCAGAAGTGCGTCCCGAAGCCGAACGCGACGTGGTGGTTGTGCTCGCGCGCGACGTCGAACGTGTCGGGGTCGTCGAAGACGCGCTCGTCGCGGTTCGCCGACGCCGTACATCAGCAGGATCTCGTCGCCCGCCGCGATCGTCTGGCCGTGCAGCTCGTGGTCCTCGGTCGCGGTGCGGCGCATGTTGAGGATCGGCGTGACCCACCGGATGAACTCTTCGACGCCCGTCCGGCCGAGGATGCCCGGGTCGTCGACGAGCGCCGCGCGCTGGTCGGGATGGCGGGCGAGCTCGAGGCACATCGTGCCGATGACGGTGCGCGTGGTCTCGGCGCCGCCGTCGAGCAGCAGCAGCGCCTCGTGCACGATCTCGTCGTCGTTCATCGGCCGGCGCGGTGCCGTCGGGGAGCTCGACCTCGGAGTGGGCCCACACCGAGAACAGGTCGTCGCGGGGATCGGCTCGTCGCTCGGCGACGACATCGAGCGCCTCGGTCGCGAACTCGAGCACCGCGGTGATCGTCGCGTCGCTGGCCTCGTGCGCTCGCGCCGTCGGCGTGGTACTGGCCACCCTCGAGCATCGTGACCTCGGACCACTCGCGGCACTTGTCGGCGAGCGACGGGTCGAAGCCGAGCATCTCGCAGATGACGCGCGCCGGCAGCGGCGCGGCGAGGTCGGCGACGACGTCGCACTCGCCGGCCGCGCGACGACCGCGTCGATGAGGTCGGTCACGATGCCGCCGCACGTGGTCCTCGTGCTCCTTCACCGACCGTCGGCGTGAACCGGCGGGCGACGAGACGGCGCTTGTTCTGGTGCAGCGGGTCGTCGTTGTTGATCATCGAGACGTCGCCGACGATCCGGGGACGGGACCCGTGCGACGACGTGTACCGAGCCGGCGTGCTTCTCGACCGCGACGACGTCGTCGTAGCGGCTGATGCCCCAGATGCCCTGGATCCGGTCGCGGTAGACGGGCGCCTCGTCGCGGAGGCGCCGGTAGACGGGCGTCGGGTCGCCGGCGTAGAGGCGCCGTCGAGCAGGTTCACGTCGAGCCGGTGCGCGTCGAGTGCCGTCATGCCGGAGCGGCAGGGTACGACACGGTGCGGCTCGCCGGTAGTGTCCGCCGCCATGAGCGATGCCGTCCTCGACCGCCGGCTGGGAGCCGCCGCAACGCGGTCGAGACGACGATGCGCGTCATGACCTGGAACCTCTGGTGGCGGTTCGGGCCCTGGGAGGCGCGCCAGCCGGCGATCGTCGAGACGCTGCGGCGCGTCGACGCCGACGTCATCTGTCTCCAGGAGGTGTTCGAGACGCGCAGCGGGGAGTCGCAGCCGCGCGACGCTCGCCGAGGCGCTCGGGCTACTCGTACGTCGCCGCCGCCGGGCTCGGCCTCGACATCGCCGAGGAGAGCTTCGGCAACGCGGTCCTGTCGCGGTGGCCGATCACCGCCGGCAAGTGCGCGCCGCCTGCCGGCCCCGGAGGGCTCGACGAGCTCCGCAGCGTGATGCGCGCCGACATCGACGGGCCGCACGGACCGTTCGAGGTGTTCTGCACGCACCTGAACTGGAAGCTCGACCAGAGCCACGTCCGCCAGCAGCAGGTCGCCTCGGTCTGCGAGTTCATCGCGAGCACGGCGAAGGACCGCGGCGTACCCGCCGATCCTCTGCGGCGACTTCAACGCCGAGCCCGACGCCGACCGAGATCCGCATGCTCACCGGGCTACGCCGCGTCGCCGGCCGAGAAGCTCGTCTTCTTCGACGCCTGGCGCGTCGGCGGCGACGCGGGCCCGGGGTGGACGTGGTCACGCCTGAACCCGTTCACCGCGGCGGACCCGGAGCCCGACCGCCGGATCGACTACGTGCTCGTCGGCTACCCCGGGGAGCGAGGCGCGCGGTGAGATCCTGTCGGCGCGACTCGAAGGGGTGGAGCCGGTGGGCGACGTCCAGCCGTCCGACCACTACGGCGTGAGCGCGGAGATCAGGTACTGATGGGCAAAGGCGACCGCACGGCGAAGCAGCTCCTCGACGAGATGCTCGTGCCGCCGGGGAAGGCGGCCGGGCTCACGAAGCGGCCCACCGACACCAAGGCCGGAGTCGCCGACAAGACCGACGGCATCGAGGTGGTCGGCGACCTGCTGATGCGGCTCGACGACCTGCACGACCGGCTCTGGGCCGAGGCGAAGCGGTCGGTGCTCCTCGTGCTCCAGGGCATGGACACCGCCGGCAAGGACGGCGCGATCCGCAAGGTGCTGACCGGCCTCAACCCCCAGGGCTGCGAGGTCGCGAGCTTCAAGGCGCCGGGCGCGGGGGAGCTCGCGCACGACTACCTCTGGCGCATCCACGAGCAATGCCCGGCCCGCGGCCGGCTCGGCGTCTTCAACCGTTCGCACTACGAGGACGTCGTCGCCGCGGTCCTCGTGGGGGCGACCACGCCCGAGCAGCGCCAAGCTGCGCTACCGCCAGATCCGCGAGTTCGAGCGGATGCTGTGCGACGAGGGCACGACGGTCGTCAAGGTGTTCCTGCACATCTCCAAGGAGGAGCAGCGCGAGCGCCTCCAGGCCCGGATCGACACGCCGGAGAAGCGCTGGAAGTTCAACGACGGACGATCTCGAGGCACGGAGGCACTGGGACGACTACGTGGCCCTCTACGAGACCGCGCTGACGGAGACGTCCACGGACCATGCGCCGTGGTACGTCGTGCCCGCCGACCACAAGTGGGCCCGCGACGTCGCGATCGCGACGCTCCTGGTCGACGTGTTCGAGCGGCTCGACCCGAAGATCCCCGAGCCGGACCCGGCCTCGACGGCCTGCGGGTGGAGTGAACCGTGTGGTCCCTGGCGAACACCGATGATCGTGGGGTTCACGGGAGATCGACTGGCCGTAGGGGTCCCGCGTCGGCCACAATGGTTGTTCCATGGCTGTGGAGTCCAGAGATTCCGTCTCCTTGAAGCCGGCCGAGCTCGATGAGCTCGGCCAGCTCGTCCAAGCCATCGGACTGCCCCTGAACGACCAGCAGCTCGACGCTGCGGTGGAGCACTTCCCCCTGATCATCCTCGCCACCGAGGACGACGAGGTGGGCGGCTTCCTGTTCGGCTCCCTGGAGCGCATCGGCGGGCACCCCGTGCATCCTCTGGGGGCTCGGCGCGGTCAAGAAGGGGCGGGCCGCCCGCCCGACGCTCGAGGGCCTCGTCGGCGAGCTCTACCGCCGGGCCGCGATCTCGTTCCCCGACGAGGACGTCCTCGTCGCCGGGCGCGTCGCGCAGCCCGCCGGCTACTCGCTGCTCAGCTCGCTGAGCGACGTGTGCCCCCGGCCCGAAGTACAAGCCGAACGGCGAGGAGCGGGCGTGGGGACGCCGGCTGGCCCGCCGCTTCGGCTGCGACGGCCGCTACGACGACCGCACGTTCAAGGTGAAGAAGGGCAAGGGCGCCGAGCCCGTGCTCGACACCCGCTTCGTGAAGCTCGGCGGCAAGGCAGCTGCCGACCTGGTCGGCGTGCTCGACCCCGCCAAGGGCGAAGCGATGATCGCCTACGGCTGGGCGATGGCCGAGCAGCTCGCCGACGGCATCTAGCCGACCGGCTCCGACCAGCACCTCGTCCCGGTCACCTGATCGGTCGCGTCGGCGCGACGCTCGCGCGGTCGGTCGGGCTCGAGCAGCGCGGAGCTCGTCGGGCGACGTCACCGGCCGCTGGCAGGCGTAGCGCTCGCACACGTACGCGGCGGGCTGCCCGTCGACGAGGGGACGATCGGCGAGCAGCGGTGACGCGTCGCCGCCCTGGTCGGGTGCCGCGGCGAGGGTGACCGTGTTCGGCAGGTAGCGGCCGACGACCTCGCGCCGCAACGCCGCCGTCGCCGGTGCGTCGGCGGGACCGACGATGGCGACCTCGACCGGCGGTGCGAGCCAGCGATCGAGCGCCCCCAGCAGGTACGCGAACGCCGTCGGGTGCTCGCCGAGCAGCGGCGCCATCGCCCGCAGCCAGTCGCGCCGCCGGCACCTCGTACGCGGGGCTCACCCGTGAGCGCGGCGAGCCGGAGCAGCGCGTCTGGCGGCGAGGGAGTTCTCGGCGGGGGTCGCGTTGTCCTGACGTCCTTGGGGCGGACGATGAGCGCCTCGGCGTCGCTCCCGGTGGTGAAGAAGCCGCCGTGCTCCTGGTCGGCGAACAGCTCGAGCAGGTCGTCGGCGACGCGGCGTGCCTCGGCGAGCCAGCGCGACGTCGTCGACCTCGGCCAGCGTGAGCAGCGCCTCGAGCGAGCGCCGCGTAGTCCTCGGCGTACGCCGGGATCGCGGCCCGCCCGTCCTGCCACGAGCGCAGCAGGCGGCCGTCGGCGTCGCGCGAGCGACGCGAGCAGGAAGCGTGCGTTGGCACGTGCCGCGTCCATCCAGTCGTCGCGCTCGAGCGCCGCGGCCGCCTCGGCCAGGACGCGCAGGAACAGCGCGTTCCACGCGAGGAGCACCTTGTCGTCGAGCCCAGGGTGCACGCGGGTGTCGCGCGTGGCGTGGAGGAGCACTTCGCGCGCTGGATCGTCTCCGACGGCTCCTCGGTGCGGTCGACGACGTGGAGGATGTTGCCCGAGTAGCCGGTGTGGGGATCCGTGAAGTTGCCGTTGCGGGTGACGCCGTAGTGGCGGATCACCGCGGCCGCGTCGTCGCCGAGCAGCTCCTCCAGCTCGTCGAGCGCCCACAGGTAGAACTTGCCCTCGACGCCCTCGGAGTCGGCGTCCTCGGCCGAGAAGAAGCCGCCGTCGTCGTGGCGCAGCTCGCGCAGCACGTAGGCGATCGTCTCCTCGACGATGCGCCGGTACCGCGGCTCACCGGTCACGAGGAATGCGTGCAGGTATGCGCCGGTGAGGAGCGCCTGGTCGTAGAGCATCTTCTCGAAGTGCGGCACCAGCCAGTAGTCGTCGACCGAGTACCGGTGGAACCCGCCGCCGACCTGGTCGTACATCCCGCCCGCCGCCATCGCGTCGAGGCTCACGGTCACCATCTCGAGGACCTGCGGGTCGGGCGTGCGGTGGTGGCTGCGGAGCAGGAAGTCGATCGTCATCGCCTGCGGGAACTTCGGTGCACGTCCGAACCCGCCGAAGCGTGGGTCGAACTGCAGCCCGACGCGTCCGGCGGCCTCGTCGAGCACCTCGGTCGTCGGATCGCCTGCGCCGCCGCCGTCGAGCGCCGCGGCGCGTCCGATCGCGTCGGTGAGCTTGCCGGCGGTCTCGAGCAGGTCGTCCCGCCGGTCGCGCCAGGCCTCGTCGACGGCGGCCAGCACGCGCGGGAAGCCCGGCATCCCGGGCCGGTCCTGGCTCGGGTAGTACGTGCCGCCGAAGAAGGGGCGGCCGTCGGGGGTGAGGAAGACGGTCATCGGCCAGCCGCCCTGACCGGTCATCGCCTGCACGGCCTGCATGTAGATCGCGTCGACGTCGGGTCGCTCCTCGCGGTCGACCTTGACGTTGACGAACAGCCGGTTCATGACCTCGGCGATCGCACCGTCCTCGAACGACTCGTGCGCCATGACGTGGCACCAGTGGCACGACGAGTACCCGACCGAGAGCAGGATCGGCACGTCGCGCTCGCGCGCCGCCGCGAACGCCTCGTCGCCCCAGGGGTACCAGTCGACCGGGTTGTCGGCGTGCTGGCGGAGGTACGGGCTGGTCTCGTTCGCGAGGCGGTTCACGACGTCACGAGGACGTGGGCGTGAGCGCGTCGATGGCGGTCTGCTTCGCCCATCGGTAGTCGGGCTTGCCCGACGGGGAGCGCACGATCGTGTCGACGAGCACGAGCTCGCGCGGCGTCTTGTAGCCGGCGAGGTTCGTGCGCAGGTGCTCCTCGAGGTCGTCGAGCGTCGGTCGCGCGCCGTCGCGTCCCTGCACCACGGCGACGACCCGCTCACCCCAGCGCTCGTCGGGCACGCCGACGACGACCGCGTCGAAGATCGTCGGCGTGGGCCTTGAGGACGCCCTCGACCTCCTCGGGGTACACCTTCTCGCCGCCGGTGTTGATCGAGACCGAGCCGCGCCCGAGGACGGTGATGCTCCCGTCGTCCTCGATGCGCGCCGCGTCGCCGGGGATCGACCACCGGACGCCGTCGACCTCGGGGAACGTCGCGGCCGACTTCTCGGGATCCTTGTAGTAGCCGATCGGGATCCGGCCGCTGCGGGCCAACCGGCCGACGACGCCGACGCCGGCGGGCTGCAGGTCGTCGTCGAGCACCGTGTTCTCCGGTCCCATCACGAAGCGCGGCTGCGCGGGGATCTCGCCGTCCTTCGTGGCGAGCATCTGGCCCTGACCGCCGGCCTCCGACGAGCCGATGCCGTCGATGACGAACGTGGTGGGCAGCTTCGCCGCGAGCTCCCGCTTGACGGCGGGGGAGAGGATCGCGCCGCCCGAGAGGAGCAGCGCGAGCCCCGACAGGTCGACGGACGGGTCGAGCCGGTCGATGGCCTCGACGAGCGGCCGTCCCATCGCGTCGCCGACGATGATGAGGAACTTCACGTGTTCGCGCGCGACGAGCTCCCAGACGTGCACGGGATCGAGGCTGTGTGCCGGATCGATGACGACGGCGCCGCCCTCGAAGAGGGCCAGGAACGCCATCCAGTGCGCGGTGCCGTGCATGAACGGGCACGCCGGAAGCGCGCGGCTGGCGCCGGCGCGGGCACGGTCGGCGATCTCCTCCGGCGTCGAGACCGGGTTGCCGAGGCCGCCCCCGCCGAACGCGCCGAAGAAGATGTCCTCGTGGCGCCACATCACGCCCTTCGGCATGCCGGTGGTGCCGCCGGTGTACAGGATGTAGAGGTCGTCGGCGGACCGAGGCCCGAAGTCGCGCGTCGGTGACGCGTCGCCGAGCGCGGCCTCGTAGTCGAGCGCACCGAGCGGCGACGCGTCCGCACCGGAGGGATCGTCGACCACGAGGAACGTCGTCAGCTGCGGCAGCCCGTCGCGCACCGCGGCGAGCTTCGGCGCGAACTCGCGGTGGAACACCACGGCCTTGGCGTCGGAGTTGTCGAGCAGGTAGCGCAGCTCCTCCTCGACGTACCGGTAGTTGACGTTGACGGGCACCGCACGGATCTTGAACGCGGCGAACATCGCCTCGAGGTACTCGGTGCCGTTGTACAGGTAGAGGGCGACGTGGTCGCCGGGTCCGACACCGTTGGCCACGAGCACGTGCGCCAGCCGGTTGACGCGCTCGTCGGCCTGCGCGAACGTGAGCCGCCGCTCGCCGCACACGAACGCTTCGCGGTCCGGGACCGCGTCGACGACGCCCTCCCACAGGTCAGCGATGTTGAACTCCACGGGGTCAGGCTGTCACACGCCGAGGCGCGCCAGCGCAGCGTCGACCGCCATCCAGGCCTCGTCGACGCAGGGCCGGTGCGCCGCGGCGTCGGTGGCGTCGGCCTCGGCTCGTGCCCAGAGGTCGGCCTCGAGCGGGCCGAGCACGTCCCGCACCCCGACGAGCTCGTCCCCGTCCGCCTCGACGCGGTCGCGCAGCGCCGCGAACCGGTGCCAGGTCGCAGCGTCGGCGAGTGGCTGGGCGAGGGCATGGGGCGGGAACGCGGGCACGAAGATGCTCGAGCAGGGTGTGCCCAGCGCGAACCACGCCCGCGCCGGCGTCGCGTCGTCGACCGGGAGCTCGGCAACCATCGACGAGGTCGTCGTCTCCACGACGAACCCCGGCTCGTCGACGTGGAAGCACACCGTGAACCCGTGCAGCTCGGCGTCGACGCCGGTCGGCAACGGGGAGCACACGTCGATGCCACCACCCGGCGCGCCCCAGGGGCCGTGGCCGTGGTCGCGCAGCGTCGCGGCGAGATCGCAGGGCCGGAGCGCGGCGGCGCCGGTCGCGACGCACGCGAGGGTGGACGCGAGCCGGTCGTCGGCCGGGACCGTGGGGATCGCCGGATCGCGCCACTCGTCGAAGTCGGCACCGTCCGGCACGTTCGCCGACGTGCGCGTCAGCTCACGACCGAGCGACACGCGGTTCGAGATCGCCGCCCCGTCGTCGACGCGCCGCGCGGCCCACGTCCGGCCACTCGTCTCGAGGATCCAGGCGCCGCGTGGGTCCGCGACGAGGAACGACGACCAGTACGGGTCGTCCTGGTCCTCGGCGCAGCGCCCGCCCTGCCCGTGGTGCTCGAGCAAGCCGGTCATGACCTCGACGGCGTCGTCGGCGGACGTGCCGCGCTCGAGACCGAGCCGGACGAGGTCCATGCCCGTCAGCGCGGGCGGCGCGGCGCGCGGGTCGTCGACCGTGAAGATGCGCTCGTTGCCGATGGCGACGCGGTGCTCGTTGACGCCGTGCTCGAAGCCCCACATCCACTCCGGCCGCGACCCGATCAGCGCGCACGAGCCGGCGTCGTCGAGCTCGACGTGCGTGGCGCGGATCGTGCCGCCCGCTGGTCGCGGAGGGTGTGCCTCGACGACCTGCACCTCTTCGCGCGGCCGGTCGGAGTTCTTCGCGAACAGCGTCCGGTCGGCACCGACCACGCACAACGTGTCGCACACGCCCCCTATCTTGATGCGTCCCTCACCCCTCTCTGCGCGGGTGACGGACGCAACCGAGAGATGGCCTACCCGAGCTCCCGGGCGAGGTGGGCGGGGGTGAGCGGCTCGCCCGTGGCCTCCTCGACGAGGTGGTCCCAGCGCAGCGCACCGCCGGGACCGAAGAAGCGCTCGACGAGCAGCGCGCCGGCGCCCGGCTGGTCGACGAGCCCACCCGCGTCGCGCCGCAGCGTCGCGGTCAGCTGCGACGCGACGAGCTCCCCGTACAGGTAGTTCTGGTAGTAGACGGGCACGACGGCCAGGTGGATCTTCGACGCCCAGTCGGGCGCGTGGCGGCCGTCGGGCCGGCGGACGTCCTGGTACTCCTCGACGAGGTCCCACCACAGCGTGTCGAGGTCCTGCTCGGGGTCGGCGTAGAAGCGGCGCTCGAAGCTCGTCATCACCAGCACCCAGCGGGCGAACGTGAGCAGCGCGGCGCGACGCGCGTTCGTGAGCTGCGGGCCGAGCACCTCGAGCTCCGACGCCGGCAGCTCGGCGACCTTCGCGAGCCACTCGGGGTCGCGCACGAGGCGACCCAACAGCATCGCGACGCCCTCGGTCGTGAGGGCGTGCGACGCGCCACGCACGAGCCACGGCAGGTCGCGGCGCACCTCGCGGTCGTAGATCCCGTGGCCGAACTCGTGGAGCATCGTGTCCATCCACCGCTCGTTCGGCTCGACGTTGCACAGCACGCGCACGTCGCCCTCGCGGTCGATGTCGATGCAGAACGCGTGCTGGCTCTTGCCGTCGCGCGCGTAGAGGTCGCTGCGGTCGAGCACGGGACGGACGTCGAGGCCGAGCCCGTCGTAGGTCCGCAGGGTGAGCTCGACGAGATCTCGGTTGGCGAAGACGGGGTCGAGGTCGACGGCACCTCGGGTGGGCGGGTCCTGGAAGAACGGGTCGTCGACGTGCCACGGGCGCAGCTCGTCGACGGAGCAGCCGAACCGGGCTGCCAGCGCCTCGTCGAGGTCGGCCTTCCACGTCGTGAACGGGACGCGCGTCTGGCGGTCGACCTCGTCGAGCGTCGCGAAGAGGCGGTCCTCCTCGAGCTCGCCCGTGGCGAGGGCGAGCGCGAAGTGGTCGCGGTACCCGAGCGAGCGGGCGGCTTCGTTGCGCAGGCGCGCGAGCTCCCGGATCTGCTCGGCGACCTCGCCGCCGATCTGCTTGGACGCCTCCCACGCACGCCGCCGGAGGTCGGCGTCGTCGCTCGTGCGCAGGATCTCGAGGATCGCGTTGTCGTCGACCCGTTCGCCGTCGAGCTCGCCGCGGAACGTGCTGTACGTGTTCTCCACGGCCGTCTCGAGCTCGACGAGCTTCCTCGTGAGGTCCTCGGGGACCTGGTGCGGCACGAAGCCGTCGTGCAGCACGTCGAGCTGGCGGCGCACGACCGGATCGACCGACGGATCGTCGCGCGCCTCGCGCACGGCGCGGAACGCGTCGGCGTCGGCGAGCGCGGCGCGGTGCGCGAGGTCGGCCGTGACGCGCCGCTCGTCGGCCTCGGGTGAGGCGGACGTGTTGGAGTCCCACCACGCGCGGGCGAGCTCCACCTCGAGCGGCCGGAGCCGCGCCTCGAGATCGTCGACGAGCTGCTGCGCGGCGTGACGTCAAGAGGCGCGAATGTAGCCCTGTAGCGTCAGGGCTCGACTCGACGGAGGCCACGATGCCCGACGCACGCAGGATCCGATTCGGCGTGTTCGCGCCGCAAGGTTGGAAGACCGAGCTCGTCGACATCCCCGACCCGCAGGACAAGTGGACGCTGTGCCGCGACACGGCGATCCTCGCCGAGGGTCTCGGCTACGACTCGATCTGGGTCTACGACCACTTCCACAACGTGCCGGTGCCCGCGCACGAGGCCGTCTTCGAGTGCTGGACGACGATGGCCGCGCTCGCCGAGGCGACCACCACGATCCGTCTCGGCCAGATGGTGAGCTGCACGTCGTACCGTCCGCCCGCGCTCACCGCGAAGATCACCGCGAACATCGACGTGATCTCCGGCGGCCGCCTCGAGTGGGGCGTCGGTGCGGGCTGGTACCAGGGCGAGTACCAGGCGTACGGCTACGACTTCCCCGAGGCCAAGGTGCGCCTCGGCATGCTGCGCGAGGCCGTCGAGGTCGTCACCGCGATGTGGCGCGACGCCGACGCGTCGTACGAGGGCCGCTACTACAAGATCGACAAGGCACAGTGCGACCCGAAGCCGCTCCAGCAGCCGCACCCGCCGATCTGGATCGGCGGTGGGGGCGAGCAGATCACGCTGCGCATCGTGGCGCGCCTCGCCGACAAGGCGAACTTCGGTGGCAAGCCGGAGGAGTGGACGCACAAGCGCGACGTGCTCTTCGGGCACTGCAAGGACGTCGGACGTGACCCCGACGAGATCGAGCTCACGTGGAGCCCCGAGGTGTGCGTGCGCGACTCGGAGGACGAGATCCGAGCGCTCGTGAAGGCCGGCAAGGCGTCGCGCTGGGGTGAGCCGTACGACTCCTGGCAGGCGGGGAACCTCGTGGGCACGCCGGAGCAGGTCGCGGAGAAGGTGCGCACCTACATCGACCTCGGGTGCACGTACTTCGTGCCGTGGTGCTCCGACTACCCCGACGACACGACGCTGCGCGTCCTCGCCGACAAGGTGATGCCCGAGTTCAAGTAGTCGCTCGGATCGCGCAAGAGGCCCGCGACTGCTTCGTTGCAGCCGCGGGCCTCCGATGCGCTACGCCAACAGTGCGATTGCTCCGACGACTGCGAGTGCGACGACGACGATCCAAAGCCAGCTCATTCCCAAGCTCCTTCAATTGCGAGCGCGGAGGATGCCCGTGCGTCGCCGGCACGAAACCGCATGGGCTCCAGCGCCTTTCCCGTCCCATTGCCCGACGTTTCCGATTCTCGACATGCGCGGACGGTTCGCGCCAAGCAAAGAAACGGGAAACGCTGGGAGGTGGACCGATGAACGGACATCGCTCAAAGGGGCGACACGGACGTTGGACGGTCGTAATAGGAACAATGGCAATCACAGCCTTGGTGCTCGGGAGCATGGCGTCGTTCGCGGGCGCCCAGGAGAAGGTGTGCCCCGACTTGGACACGGGCCACATCGACGGCGGGGACGCAACGTCGCTTCCCATCACCGCGCCCGAGGGCAAGGTGATCGTGCAGGTCTGCGTCAAGGCGGGAAGTGTCCAGCAGGATGAAGGTCCCGAGTTCAAAAGCTTCGATCCTGGTGTGACCGAGACGACGATCTCGCTCTCGACGGGGAAGGAGATCAGCCACTACTCGGTGCAGTACGCCGACGCCCCCGGTACCCCGGGCACGCCAGGCGAGCCCGAGGTCGGCGGTGAGGTCGCGGGCGCCAGTACGGGTCCCGCGAGCGCCGTCGAGGCCACACCGGGCTTCACTGGCTGATCGGTTCACTCGACTGACTCGTCGTCGGAGCCCGCGGATCCGTTCGGGCCGCGGGCTTCGTCGCGTCTACCTCCGCTGAATCAACTTGATCCGCGAAGCCTGCGTGCCGCGTCGCATCCGTCCTGCGTCAGACGGACCGATCCCGAGTCGTTCTCCAACAGGTCGTGCTCAGCGAGCTCAACTGCTGCACCTTCTGCCTCTTCGGTGGCGGTCGAGCGCTGCGCGCGCTTCGGATTGCTGCCGGCGAAGATCGCGAGCGTCGTCTCACCGACCTCGGCGAGGTGGAGCAGCAGCTCCTTGGCCTCGAGGCTGAGCTGTTCCGGCTCGACGTCAGTCATCGGTTGCTCCTGCTCCGCGTCGCGAGTCGTGCAGCACGTGAAAGGCGTCGAGGGCCTGCGGGCGAGAAGGCAGCCGGCCCAAACACCGCGGCCCTCGACGCACCGCGACGGTTACCCGGTCGTGCGCGTGCGCAACCGCAAGTACGAGGCGCAGTCGGCCGCGTACGAGGTGAGGGACGAAGCGACCGGGAGCACGGAGGCGTCGGCTGACTGACGCGCTCAGCTTGCATCGAAGAGGGGCGGCACGGGTCGTCTTCGGGCGGAGGTGAGAGGGCGAACCCGCGCCGCCCACCACCATGAACGACGGAGCGTGCTGATGTGTTCCCTGGCCTGCCCTCCTCGATCGCGCCGGAGCCCACGGCTTGCTGCGGTCTGCACGGTGAAGTCTCGGTCGACGAGCGATTAATCCTTGGATGTCAAGGGGTACGGTCCTGCGTGCGTCCTCCCTGGTCCTTCACCGACAGCTTCGTACCGGTCGTAGCGACGGCGATCCATGCCGGCCACGACCTGCGACCGGCGGTGGCCTCCTGCACCGCGCTCGATGACGCCACCCGCCTGCGAGAAGAGGATCCCTTCACCGACCACCTGACCTCGGTCGGCGGGTCGACGGTCGTGGCGCACCGTTCGCGCTTCGAAGTCGACCTCAACCGGCCGCGCGGATGAAGCGGTGTACCAAACGCCCGAGGACGCGTGGGGCCTCGAGCTGTGGCGCGAGACGCCGCCCGCCGAGGAGATCGAACGTTCCCGCGATCTCTACGACGACTTCTACTCCGAGCTTGGTCGCCGGCTGGACACGCTCGCCGAGCGCGGCCCGTTCGTCGTGCTCGACCTGCATTCCTACAACCACCGGCGCGACGGCGCCGATGCGCCGCCGGCGCCGGACGCAACGAACCCCGAGGTCAACGTCGGTACCGGTGCGCTCGACCGAGCGCGTTGGAGCCGCGTCGTCGACCGGTTCGTCGAAGCTCTCGCGGCCCAAGAGGTCCGTGGTCACCGACTCGACGTTCGGGAGAACGTTCGCTTCCGCGGAGGCGAGCTCTGTCGTTGGGTCGACCGGCGCTTCAAGGGACGGGGCTGCGCACTGGCGATCGAGTTCAAGAAGGTGTTCATGGACGAGTGGACCGGCGAACTCGATGAGCGCCACCTCGAGGAGCTCCGCGGCGCGCTCGCTGCAGTCGTCCCTGCGCTCATCGAGGACGTGCGGTGTCCCGCGCCGACGTGACCGCGAGCGACGCTGGCGGATTCGGACCTCGCGGTCGATCGGACACTGGCCGACATCGCCACGAGCTTCCGCTTCCTCTTCGACGTCACCCCGGTCGACCTCGTCGAAGCGCGAGAGACGTTCCGGGCCACCGGCCGATCACCGAAGTTCGAGTACCGGCCGCTCGGCGACGACCCTGCCGTCACCACGGCCCGCATCGAAGAGGTACCGATCGGCGACGTCGAGGAACCGACCGTGGCGCACCTGCTGCAGGCGAAGCAGCGTGAGCTGTTGCTCCTGGTGCAGATGCTGTCGTGTCGTGATTCGCCCGAGTTCCTCGCGCTGAGCATCGAGCAATACGGCGCCGTCGCCCCCGCCCTCTTGCACGAAGCCGAGGCCATCCTCGCCGCCGTACCGACACCACCACCCGATCCGGGCCCGTGGCTCGATGCGGACGCGTTCGTGCAGCTCGCGCAAGCCGAGCTGGACCGATACCGGGCGTTCGCCCCCGACATCGAGTCGCACGTCGAGATTCGGATGGGAAGCACCGGGGTGATGGTCTCCAACGGCGACGTGCTCGTCGCGCCCACCGCCCGGGTCTCGTCGGCCCGGGCCGAGGCACTGCTGCACCACGAAGTCGGCACCCACGTCGTCACCTTCGTCAACGGCTCGCACCAACAGCTCCGGATCCTGGCCAGCGGCTTGGCCGGTCACGACGAAACTCAGGAGGGCCTCGCGGTGCTCGCCGAGTACCTCGTCGGCGGGCTGACCGCGGGCCGACTCCGCCAGCTCGCCGCTCGCGTCGTCGCAGTGCACGAGATGCTCGGAGGTGCCGAGTTCCCTGAGGTGCACCGAGGACTGGTCGATGCCGGGGTCTCTGCAGACCAGGCATTCACGATCACCATGCGCGTGTTTCGGTCCGGCGGCCTCACGAAGGACGCGGTGTACCTACGGGGCCTGCACGACCTGGTGCACCACCTCAGCACAGGAGGCTCGCTCGACGCGCTCTGGCTCGGCAAGATGCCGCTCGCCGCGGTGCCGTTGGTCGAGGACCTGCACGCGCGCGGCGTGCTCGCCGACCCGCTGTTGCGACCGCGCTACCTGGACGACCCCGCGGCATCCGCACGGCTGTCGCGAATCCACGAAGTCGACTCGTTGTCCTCGCTCATCGGAGAAGCGCCATGAGAATCGGCTTCGTCATCAACTCCATCGCGACAGAGAAACCCGAGTACACCACGGTGCGACTCGCGCTTGCGGCGGCGCGCAAGGGTCACGACACCTGGATGATGGGCGTCGACGACTTCTCCCACCGCGCCGACGGGACCGTCGCCGCCCATGCCCGCTCCGCGGCCAGCAACCAACCACGCCTCCGAGGAAGCGTTCCTCGAGAGCATCCAAGACGACGAACACGGTTGCGACGACATCTCGATCGACGATCTCGAAGTGCTGGCTCATGCGCAACGATCCGGCCGAGGACATGTCGGAACGGCCCTGGGCGGTCACGTCGGGAGTGCTGTTCGCGCAGCTCTCCGTCGCCGCGGGCACGTTGGTCGTGAACGATCCCGCCAGCCTCGCCAACGCGGTGAACAAGACCTACTTCCAGCACTTCCCGGAAGCGGTGCGGCCGCGGACGCTCATCTCTCGCGATCCCGGCGACATCAGCGCCTTCGTCAAGGAGATGGGCGCCGGCGCAGTGCTCAAACCCCTGCAGGGATCGGGTGGCACGAGCGTCTTCTTCGTCTCCGACGACGAGTCACCGAATCTCAACCAGATGATCGAGGCAGTCGGACGTGACGGCTACATCGTCGCTCAGGAGGTCCTCCCCGAAGCGGAACACGGCGATGTGCGCCTCTTCCTCATGAACGGGGAACCCCTGGTCGCAGGACGGCCATCACGCGGCGTTCCGGCGAGTCAATCCCACCACCGACCCTCGATCCAACATGCGAGTCGGCGGCGAACCCGAAGCCGTCAAGGTCGACGATGCCATGTTGCAGCGTGGCCGAGGCCGTCCGACCGAAGCTCCTGGCCGACGGCATGTTCCTGGTCGGGCTCGACATCGTCGGAGACAAGCTCATGGAGGTCAACGTCTTCAGTCCCGGAGGACTGGGCACCTGCGAAGACCTCTACGAAACCAAGTTCACCGACGTCGTGATCGACGCGCTCGAGCACAAGGTCGATCTGCGCGACCAGTATCGGGGCACGTTGTCGAATGTGAGCCTCGCAACGCTGTGAGGGGCACCGACTACTTGAACCAGATGCGTTGGTAGTCGCGGCTCTGTGGGTGGAGCAGCAGCGCGACGAGTGCCCCGTCGAAGATCAAGTTGATGATGAGCGGGAAGCCGAACGCGTCCGCGCCGGCGAACGCGACGAGCACCAGCACCTGCAGGATCGCGGCGACGACCGCGAGGCCGTAGCCCCAGCGCTTCTCGTTCGCGATGCCGAAGCCGCCGAGACCGAGGCCGACGACCATGAAGAGGCCCAACGCCGACCCACCGCCACCGAGCGAGCCCAGCAACCCGAAGATCGCATCGAGGTAGCAGAGCATCGTCCCGATCACGAGGGTCTGCGGCTGGTACTGGTTCAGGAACCGCCACTCGTTCACGGCGCCATTCTGACCGACGGCCGTGAGGTCCAGGGGATCAGGCCGGCGCTGACGTCACGCCGATCTGACGGGCCCGGAGCTGGCCGCACGCCGCGTCGATGTCGAGACCGCGGTTGCGCCGGATGGTGGTCTGCACGCCGCGTGCCGCGCGAGCACGTCGGCGAACTCGCGCAGTCGGGCCCGGGCGGGCGTGCGGCCCTTGTACCCGGAGGTGGGGTTCAGCGGGATGAGGTTGACGTGGGGGCCGCCGACGCCCTGCCACGACGAGAGGCGGTGCGCCGAGCGCTTCGGCCTGCCGGCGCGAGTCGTTCACGCCTGCGATGCCCGCATACTCGAACGTGACCCGTCGTCCATGTGCGCCCGCGACCTCCGCCGCCGCGTCGAGCACCTCGTCGAGCGGGTAGCGGCGGTTCAGCGGGACGAGCTCGTTGCGCAGCCGGTCGTCGGGCGCGTGCAGCGACACCGCGAGCGTCACGGGGAGCGACTCCTGCGCGAGACGCCGCATGCCGGGCACGACGCCGACCGTGCTGATCGTGATGCGTCGCGCGGAGAGCCCGAGGTCGCCGTGGAGCCGCTCGACGGATGCCCACACCGGGTCGTAGTTGGCGAGCGGCTCGCCCATCCCCATGTACACGACGTTGCTGACCCGTTGGGGCGAGCCGTGCGCGGCGCGGACGACCTGCTCGACGATCTCGCCGGTGTCGAGGTGGCGATCGAACCCCGCTTGGCCGGTCGCGCAGAACGTGCATCCCATCGCGCACCCCGCCTGGGACGAGACGCACACCGACGCCCGCCGCTCGGAGCGCATGAGGACGGTCTCCACCTGGGCGCGGTCGGCGCCCGCGGCCCAGAGCCACTTCGTCGTGAGCCCATCGGCGCTCGACGCCTCGGTGACCGGCGCGAGCGCGAGCGGGAGCGCCTCGACGAGCCGCTCACGCAGCGCGCGGGGAGCGCGGTGGCCTCCTCGAGCGGGATGACCTCGCGGTAGAGCGCGTGCCACGCCTGCTCGGCGCGGTACTTGGGCTCGCCCCACTCGGCGAAGAGGCGCTCGACATCGGCACGATCGGCGCCGTAGCGGTTGCTCACGGCAGGTCTCGTCCGTAGGCGCGGTCGCGGCGTGCGACCTCGAAGCCGAGTGCGCGGTACAGCGCGACCGCAGGCTCGTTGGCGGCGTCGACGAAGAGCATCCCGACGGGCGTGCCGTGCCCGTGCAGCCAGTGCAGGCCGGCGAGCACGAGCGCGCGCCCGAGGCCGCGGCCCTGGGAGGACGGGTCGACGCCGATGACGTAGATCTCGCCGAGCGCGTCCGGCTCGTCGGGCGGTGCCGCGGCATGGACCTTCGTCCAGCAGAAGCCGGCGATGCCGCGGTCGTCCCAGGCGAGGAGGAACCCGGCCGGGTCGAACCACGGCTCGGCGACCCGCGTCCGCAGCGTGTCGACCGTCCAGCCGCGCTGGTCGGGGTCGTCCGCGAACGCGCGGTTGTTGACGGCCAGCCACGCCTCGTCATCGAGGCCGGGGCGGAAGGCGCGGACCTCGACGTCGGGCGGCCACTGCGGCGGTTCGGCGAGCGGCAGGCGGACACGCATCTGCTGGAGCTCGCGCTCGAGCTCGAACCCGTTGTCGGTCGCGAACGTCGCCGGTTCCTCGTCGGCTCCGAAGACCCACAGCACCAGGTGCATCGCACCGTCCTGTGCGAGCTCGGTGAGCGCGGCGTCGACGAGCAGGTGCTCGGTGCCCCGGCCACGGTGGGCCGGCTGCACGACGAGCGCGGCGGTGACGAGGTTCTCGCCCGCGTCGTTGTCGGCCGGGGCCGCGTGCAGCGCGCCGACGATCTCGTTGCCCTCCGACGCAAGCAGCACGAGCGACCGGTCGGACGGGTGGGCGAGGTCACGCCAGACGGCGTCGCCGAACGGTGGGTGACCGTCGGCCGCGACCGACTGGTCGGCCAGCGCCCGGATCGTCGCGAGATCGTCGGCCGTGGGTGGCCGGTGCGCGACGACGTCCACCATCGGAGCCACGCTACCGAGCAGCGTGTCAGGCTCTCGCGATGGCACGACCCCGGGGTGCGAAGGCTCGAGCGGCGACGGTCGTCGAGCGCCTCGCGGAGGAGTACCCGGGCAGCGCGACGGAGCTGTGCGCGCTCCACCACGACAGCCCGTTCCAGCTGCTCGTCGCCACGATCCTGTCCGCGCAGAGCACCGACGAGATGGTCAACAAGGTCACGCCGGCCGTGTTCGCGCAGTATCCGACGCCCGGTGACCTCGCCGAGGCCAAGCCTGCGGACGTCGAGGAGCTGATCCACTCGACCGGCTTCTTCCGTCAGAAGACGAAGAGCCTGATCGGCATGGGCGCCGCGCTCGAGGAGCGATTCGACGGCCAGGTGCCGACCGAGCTGGAGGATCTCGTGACGCTGCCCGGCGTCGGCCGCAAGACGGGCAACGTGATCCGGTCGGTCGCGTTCGGCCTGCCCGGACTGCCCGGTCGACACGCACGTGGGCGCCTGTCCCGCCGGCTCAAGCTCACGAACGAGACCGACGCGGTGAAGGCCGAGCACGACCTCAACGCGCTCGTCCCGCCCGAGGAGCGCGGCGCGCTGTCGCTGCGGCTGATCCTGCACGGGCGGAAGGTGTGCGCCGCACGACGGCCACGCTGCGACGAGTGCGTGCTCGCGGACATCTGTCCCTCGGCGTTCAAGGTCTAGGAGTAGGAGGACTCGATGGCGATCACAGGCATCCACACGTTGCTGCACACGCCGGACGCCGACGCGTTGCGGGCGACGCTGCGCGACGCGTTCGGGTGGGACTCGATCGACGCGGGCGACGGGTGGCTCATCTTCCGCTTGCCCCCGGCCGAGCTCGGCGTGCACCCCGGCGAGCAGCCCGGTCACCAGATCTCGGTGATGTGCGACGACCTGACGTCGACGGTCGAGGAACTGCGCGCCAAAGGCATCACGTTCAAGGGTGATGCGGTCGACGCCGGCTTCGGCATCGTGCAGATCATGGTGCTGCCCGGCGGCGTCGAGATGCAGCTCTATCAACCCCGGCACCCCACCGCGATCGGGACCTGAATCAGGCATCGAGCCGGCCCGTCGCGCGGTCGACCAGCCGGCGCGCGTTCACGAGTGAACGTTCGGCCGCGTACAGGTCGTCGGCGACGGCCGAGTCGGCCGCGTCGTCGTAGCTCTGCGCGACCGCCGTCACGCGTGTGACGAGCTCGTCGATCTGCCGCGCGCAGCGTCGCGAGCTCGGCGCGGTCGGATCCAGCGTCCATATGTCCCCTGACGTCGATGCGCAGTCGAACCCCTTATAGGAGCTCCGGATATGCATCGGGTAATTACGATGATGTGCGCTCATGCTCGCACGTCTCGACCTCCGCGGCTCCACCGACGATCTCGCCTCGGTGCTCGTGCCGCTCGACGCGGGCACCGACGACGTGCGCGATCGCGTGCGGGACGTCATCCAGCAGGTCCGCGCGAAGGGTGACGCTGCGCTGCGCGACCTCACGGAACGGTTCGACGGCGTCGCCGTCGAGGGCCTGCGCGTCCCCGACGACGTCGTCAAAGGTGCGCTCGCCGACGCGCCGGCCGAGCTCCGCGAGGCGCTCGAGTACGTCGCCGGCGAGATCACCGCGTACCACGAGGCGCAGCGCGCGCCCGACCGTCGATCTCGAGCGTGACGGCATCCGCCTGCGCGAGCTCGTGCGTCCGGTCGACCGCGCCGGCTGCTACGTGCCCGGCGGACGGGCCACGTACCCGTCGTCCGTGCTGATGACCGCGATCCCGGCCCGCGTGGCCGGCGTGGCCGAGGTCGTGCTGTGCGTGCCGCCGGGTGCCGACGGCGAGGTCCCCGCGGCGACGCTCGCCGCGGCCGCGCTCGCCGGCGTCGACGAGGTGTTCCGCGTCGGCGGGGCGCAGGCGATCGCCGCGCTCGCGTACGGCACCGAGTCGATCGATCGCCGTCGACGTCGTCGTCGGTCCCGGGCAACGCCTACGTCGCGGCGGCGAAGCGGGAGGTCGCGGGCATCGTCGGCATCGAGTCGCTCGCCGGCCCCTCCGAGGTCGTCGTGGTCGCCGACGACACCGCCGACGCGGCGCTGGTCGCGGCCGACCTCATCGCCCAGGCCGAGCACGGTCCCGGCGGGCGCGCCGTCCTCGTGACGTGGATCGACGCCGTCGCCGACGCGGTCGACGCGGCGGTCGATCGCGCTGGTCGCCGCGGCACCGCGACGGCGCCGAGCATCGCCGAGACCCTCGCCACCGGCGGGCAGATCGTGCTCGTCGACACGAGCGAGCGTGCCACCGTGGTCGTCAACGAGATCGCACCCGAGCACGTCGAGCTGCTCACCGAGCGATCCGGAGTCGCTCGTCGGCGACATCCGGAACGCGGGCGCGATCTTCTGCGGACCCTGGGCCCCTGCCGTGATCGGCGACTACGTCGCCGGCGTGAACCACGTGCTCCCGACCGGCGCGCACCGCGCGGTTCGCGAGCGCGCTGCGCGTCGACGACTTCTGCAAGCACATCGCACGTCGTCGACGTCGACGAGGGTGCGCTCCGCGCGCGTCGCGCCCTACGTCGAGACGCTGGCCGCCGTCGAGGGGCTCGAGCGAGCACGCGCGCTCGGTCGCCCTGCGAGTCGGAGGAGTCGTGACGCTTCCGCGGCCGCGACCCGACGTCGTCGAGCTCTCGGGGTACCACTCGCCCCAGCTCGACGTCGACGTGCGCCTCAACACCAACGAGAGCCCGTACCCGCCGCCCGCCGGCGTTCGTGGACGCCTGGCTCGACGCGCTCCGCACCGTGCCGCTGCACCGGTACCCCGATCGGGCGGCGCACGACCTGCGCGTCGCGCTCGCCGACGCGTGTCGGCCAGCCGCCCGATCGCGTCTTCGCGGCCAACGGGTCCAACGAGGTGCTCCAGACGTTGCTGCTCACGTACGGCGGCGCGGGTCGTCGCGCGCTCGTGTTCGAGCCGACGCTACGCGCTGCACTCGCACATCGCTCGGATCACCGGCACGACGGTCGTCATCGGGCGACCGGACCGACGACTACCGCGTCTCGGCGACCGAGGCCGGTCTCGTCATCGGTGCCGAGCGTCCGTCGGTCGTGTTCCTCTGCAGCCCGAACAACCCGACCGGGACCGTCGAGCCGCGTGCGACCGTCGAGTCGATCCTCACCTCGGTCGATCGACCACGGCACGGTCTGCTCGTCGTCGACGAGGCGTACGGCGAGTTCGCCGACTGGAGCGCGACCGAGCTCGTGGGCGACGACGTGCCCCTCGTGGTCGTGCGCACCTACTCGAAGGTGTGGTCGCTGGCGGCGCTGCGCCTCGGCTTCGCGGTCGGCCCCGCGCCGGTGATCGCCGAGCTCGAGAAGGTGGTGCTGCCGTACCACCTGTCCGCGGCGACGCAGCTGGCGGGCGCTGACCGCGCTGCGCTTCGATGCCGAGATGCGGGAGCGCGTCACGGGCCTCGTCGCGCGAGCGGGAGCGGCTGGCCGCAGAGCTCGCCCGGCTGCCGGGCCTGACCGTCTTTCCGTCGGGAGCGAACTTCGTGCTCGTACGATTCGACGGTGATGGACACGAGCTCTGGCAGCGCCTCGTCGACCGTGGGGTCCTCGTCCGCGACTTCTCTCGCTGGCCGCGCGCTCGAGGACTGCCTTCGGATCACGGTCGGGACACCCGAAGAGGACGACCGCCTGCTCGCGTCGTTGCCGCGACGTGATGGCGAACGCGCCGGAGACGGTCTGATGGCGGCCACGACGCGCCGAGCGCGACCGCACGACGAAGGAGACCTCGGTCGCGGTCCGGGTCGACCTCGACGGCACCGGCCAGGCGTCGGCGTCCACCGGCATCCCGTTCTTCGATCACATGCTCGAGCAGCTCGGCAAGCACGCCCGCTTCGATCTCGAGGTGAAGGCGGAGGGCGACCTGGAGGTCGACCTCCACCACACGGTCGAGGACGTCGGGCATCCTGCTCGGCGAGGCCGTGGCGGAGGCGCTCGGCGACAAGGCCGGCGTGCGCCGGTTCGCGTCCGTCACGGTGCCGCTCGACGAGGCGCTCGTGCAGGTCTCGCTCGACCTGTCCGGTCGGCCGTTCCTCGTCTACGACGTCGACCCGGTCGTCGAGTGGATCGGGACGTTCGACGTGCAGCTCTGCGAGGAGTTCTGGCGCGCGTTCGCGGTCGCGGCGGCGATGACGCTGCACATCCGCTCGCTGAGCGGCAAGAACGGTCACCACGTCATCGAGGCGTCGTTCAAGGGCGTCGCGGTCTCGCTGCGCGACGCGGTGCGGATCGAGGGGGTCGGCGTCCCGAGCACGAAGGGCACCCTGTGACCGTCCGTCGCGCTCGGTGACGTTCACGCTCTACCCGGCGATCGACGTCCGCGCCGGCCGCGCAGTTCGGCTCCGCCAGGGCGACTTCGACGACGAGACCGTCTACGACGACGACCCCGTCGCGGTCGCGCGCGCGTTCGCGGCGGCCGGAACCGAGTGGCTGCACGTCGTCGACCTCGACGCGGCGCGGACCGGGCAGCCGGCGAACCTCGCGAAGGTCGAGGCGATCGCGACCGCCGTCCCGTGCAAGGTGCAGACCGGCGGGGGAGTGCGCAGCGTCGAAGCGGCGGGCGCGCTGCTCGCGTCCGGCGCCGACCGTGTGGTCGTCGGCACCGCCGCCGTCGAGCGGCCCGAGCTCGTCGAGGAGCTGTGCCAGCTGCACCCGGGCCAGGTCGCCGTCGGGCTCGACGCCCGCGGCCGCGAGGTCGCGGTGCGCGGCTGGACCGAGGAGTCGGGTGCCGACCTCGTCGACGTCGCGTCGCGCTTCGCCGATCTCGGCGTCGCCGCGCTCGTCGTCACCGAGATCGCGCGCGACGGCACCATGGAGGGACCGTCGCTCGACCAGCTCATCGCCGTCCTCGGCGCCACCGACGTGCCGGTGATCGCCAGCGGCGGGGTCGGGTCGCTCGGTGACCTCGCCGCCCTCGCCGACGTCCGGGTCGGGGGCCGACGCCTCGCCGGCGCGATCGCCGGGCGGGCGATCTACGAGGGCCGGTTCACGCGTCGCCGAGGCCCTGGAGATGCTGGACGCCTGAGGGGCTGCGGCCCGGGCCCGATCGGGGTACCGTCCGGGCGGATGGATGCCCACCGGCCGGGTCGGGCATCCCGTACAGCACCTGAGGGAAGGGGTCGCTGATGAGCCAGGCAGGTCTTCTCGACGAGGGATTCTTCCGGCGGTACCGCGAGCTGCTCGACGCGGAGGACGCCGCCTTCGACGAGCTCGAGCACGCCTACGAGGAAGGCGATCGAGCGCACTTCGAGCAGGACCTCACGCGAGTGGCGGTCGGTCGTCGCCCGTCGCTCCACGTTCCTCGAACGACACGGCATCGCGAGCCTCGCGAACCACTGAGCCCGCTTCCGAGCGGGTGGGTCGCCGTTGGCGGCCCGATCAGGGTGTCGTGGCAGTCGCCGCTGATGCGCGCACGACGGCATCCAGCAGACGAGGCGCGACCCACGCCGGACCGTCACCTTCGTAGTGGCCGCCGTCGCGCGGGCGGAGCGTCACGCCGGCGACCTCCTCCGGGCACGGCGCACCCTGCGGGCACACGATCTTCGCCAGGTCGACGACCGTCACCGACTCGGGGTGCTCGGCGGCGAACTCCTCGAAGAGCCCGTTGAGCCGCTCGATCTTCCGATCGTCCTCCGGGTTGCGCACGTACGTCTCGGCGTGCTCCGCGCGTGGCGGGTTGGTGATGAGCATCAGCCGTGCGCCGTTGGCGGTGATGAGCTGGCGCGACTCCTCGAGACGCTCGAGCACGACGTCGTCGGCCTCCTTGGTGCCGAAGTGGTAGAGGCGCCCGTCGATCAGGCGGTCAGCCGTCTCCCAGGTGCTCAGCCAGAGCACGGTCCGCGGCGTTCGCTCGGCGATCTGTGACGTGAGGTACGGCGCGGTGCCGTCGGAGCAGCCCTGACCCCACGGCACCGCCTCGCCCTCCTTGGTGGTGGGCACGCCGGTGATGAGCCCACAACCGGGGCGCGTCGCCGTCGCGAGAGGGATGCCGCGCTCGTCGCCGCCTCGAGCTGGAGCGCGTCACCGAGCGACGCGGCGACCGAGTCGCCGACGAGCAGGACGGAGCCGACCTGGGCGCCGTCGGGGGCGCCGGTGACGGTCGGTGCCAGCGTCGGGCGCGGCCCGCTCTCGACGACGCTGCCCGGCGACGCACCGAGGAAGTCGGGCGGCGCCTGGCCGCCGGACGTCAGGACGATCGAGACGCCGGCGACGATGACGAACGCCGCGGGTGCGGCGACGCGCGCGACGGAGCCCTTGAGCGCGCCGCGCCGGATCGGCATCTCGACGAGGTAGAAGGACAGGATCGCGATCAGGAACGTCACGCCGATGCGGACGAGCGCGAGGTCCCATCCCGAGAGCCCGGTGCGCGGCTCGGAGATCGCGACGACGACCGGCCAGTGGTACAGGTACAGCCCGTACGAGATCAGCCCGATCCAGCGCATCGGCCCGAGCGAGAGCACCCAGCCCGACCGGTGAGTCCTGTCGGCTGGACGATCGCGAGCGATCACCGCGGCGGTGGCGATCGCGAAGAGCAGGAACCCGCCGTAGTAGAGCCACGACTGCGTGTCGGTGGTGCTCGTGAACGCCCAGAGCATGAACGCCGCACCGGCGAGGCCGATGACCTGCACCCCGCGTCGTTGACCACGCGAGCTGGGGCTCCAGCGAGCGAGGGCGATCGCCAGGAGCGCGCCGACGAGCAGCTGGCTCGCGCGCGAGTCGGTGCCGAAGTAGGCACGCGAGGGATCGTCGGAGTCGTAGGCCGCGACCATCACCGCGCTCGACGCGGCGATGCCCGCGATGCAGACGCCGGCGAGCACGTTCGTCCGGCCCTTGCCGACCTTCATCGCGGCGAACGTGATCAAGCGGCCAGAACAGGTAGAACTGCTCCTCGATCGCGAGCGACCACGCGTGGCGCAGCGGCGACGCCTCGCTGAAGAGGTCGAAGTACGACTGGCCCGACGCGATGAAGTGCCAGTTCGCGCCGTAGAAGAGCGTCCAGAGCATGTCGCGCGCGGATGCCGTCGAGCCGCGTGGGATCGGCTTCGAGGTTCGCCCAGATCCCGACGAGCAGCAGCGCGAGGAACAGCGCCGGGAGCAGGCGCTTGGCGCGGCGCGCCCAGAACGCGACGAAGTCGATCGTGCGGCTGCGACCCCACTCGGTGAGCAGCAGCGACGTGATCAGGTAGCCCGACAGGACGAAGAACGTGTCGACGCCGAGGAAGCCGCCCTCGAACGCGCCGGCGCCGAAGTGGAACGCCATGACCGAGAGCACGGCGACGGCGCGCAGGCCGTCGAGCGCGGGCTTGTGGCCGAAGCTCGTGGGGAGCGTGCCGGCGGTGCTGGTCATGCCGGACGTCGTCGCTGCGTCGGGCATCGGGCAAATCTACCGAGCGACCTCGGTGATCGAGCGGTCAGCGGCGGCGACGACATGGTCCGTACGGCCCATGAAGAAGTGGCTCGCGCCCGACACGATGTCGATCGTCGTCGCCTGCCAGCCGGTCACGGCGCGCTCGATCTCCTCGGGCGCGCGCACCTCGTCGTGTTCGGCGAGCACCAGTCGCTTCGGCCGCGGATCGGCGCCGATCGCGTCCAGGGCGCTCGCGAAGCGCAGCGGAGGGGCGATCGCCAGCCATGCCGCGAGGCGCTCGTCGACGATCGAGAGGCAGACGTCGCCGCCGAACGACCAGCCGGCGAGGACGAGCGGCAGGCCCGGAGCCTCGTCGGTCAGCAGCGCGATCGCCGCGAGCGCGTCGTCGCGCTCACCCTGGCCATGGTCGTGGAATCCGTGCTGTTCTCGACGCCACGAAAGTTGAAGCGCAGGCACGTGACGCCGTGGTCGGGCAGCGCCTTGAACAGCTCGGAGATGACGATGCTGCGCATCGTGCCGCCGTACTGCGGGTGCGGATGGCACAGCACCATCGCGGCGCGCGGCTCGGTCGTCGCGACCGCGAGCTCGGCTTCGAGCACGATGCCGTCGTCGACATGCAGCTGCCGTTCCTCGGTCACGGACGAGCATCGTACGGGGCCGCCTTCGGGGAGAGTCCTCGCGGCATCGGTAGCCTCGGCGGCCGTGACGGCCCGCTTCGAGCGAGACACCGCGGTCGAGAAGGTCGACGAGCAGCGCTACCGGGCGACGCTGCGCCCCGACTGGTGGGTGCAGCGGGGACCGAACGGCGGGTACCTCGCGGCGATCATCCTCCGGGCGATCGTGGACGCCGTCGGCGACGACGAGCGCGCGCCACGGTCGTTCACCGTGCACTACGCCGCGGCCCCCGAAGAGGGCGAAGCCTCGGTCACGACGGAGATCGTCCGCGCCGGGCGCTCGCTTGACGTCGTGCGCCGCGCGCATGCACCAGGGCGACCGGCTCCTCGCGGTCGCGATGGCCGCCTGCTCGCGCTCTCGGGAGGGACCGGAGTTCTGCGATCTGGTGATGCCGACCGTGACGCCGGCCGCCGAGCTGCCGCATCGCCAGCTCCACGCGGACGCACCCGAGTTCGCGCACCGATGGGACGCGCGCTGGGCGATCGGCACGCCGCCGTTCGACGCGCACGGCGACAAGGCGCGCAGCCATGAAGCCGTCGGTGGGTCGTGGATGCGGCTCGAGGAGCCGCAAGCGTTCGACGCGCCCGCCGTCGCGGCGCTCGCCGACGCGCACATCCCGCCCGTGTTCGTGCGCACCGACCAGCAGCTCGTCGTGCCGACGATCGACCTGACCGTGCACTTCCGGCGCCCGCTGCCGCATCCGGGCACCGCGGCCGACGACTTCCTGCTCGCGGTGTTCCGCACGAATGCCGCGGCGGACGGCTTCATGGAGGAAGACGGGGAGATCTGGGCACCCGACGGGACGCTGCTCGCGCAGTGCCGTCAGCTCGCGTTGCTGATGCCCATCTGATCGAGCGCGAACGCGAGGACCTGGGCCTCCTCACGCCATGACTCGTAGCGGCCGGACGGCCCGTGGTGGCCCGCGCCGAGCTCCGTCTTCAGGTACAGCTCGCCCGCGTCCGGTCGGGTGACGGTCGCGCGCATCCGCGCGACCCACTTCGCGGGCTCCCAGTACTGCACGCGCGGGTCGTTGAGGCCCGCGGTGACGAAGAGTGCGGGATACGCCGCGTCGCTCACGTTGTCGTACGGCGCGTAGCCCTTGATGTAGTCGTAGATCGCGCGGTCGTGCACCGGGTCGCCCCACTCCTCCCACTCCGTGACGGTGAGCGGCAGCGTGTCGTCGAGCATCGTGGTGAGGCAGTCGACGAACGGCACCTCGGCGACGATCGCGTGGAACAGGTCGGGGCGCAGGTTCGCGACGGCGCCCATGAGCAGGCCGCCCGCGCTGCCGCCCCGGGCGACGAGCCGGTCGGGGGTGGTGTACCCGGCGCCGACGAGGTGCTCCGCGCACGCGATGAAGTCGGTGAAGGTGTTGCGCTTGCGGTCGAGCTTGCCGTCCTCGTACCAGGGGCGACCGAGCTCGCCGCCACCTCGCACATGCGCGATCGCGTACGTCACTCCACGATCGAGGAGGCTGACGCGCGTCGCGGAGAACAGCGGGTCGATGCTCACCTCGTAGGAGCCGTAGCCGTAGAGGAACAGCGGCGCCGTGCCGTCGAGCGGGAGGCCCCGGCGGTGCACGAGCGAGATCGGCACCCGGACGCCGTCGGGTGCCGTCGCCCACAGCCGGTGGGTCTCGAACGCGTCGGCGTCGTAGCCCGTGACCGCCTGCACCTTCACCGTCGTCGACTCGCGCGAGTCGAGGTCGTAGTTGACGTCGGAGTGCGGCGCGACGAGGGACGTGTACCCGTAGCGGATGGTCGACGTGTCGAACTCGGGGTTGGGGCCGAGCCACACCGAGTACACCTCGTCGGCCATCGCCACCTCGTGCTCGTCGCCGTCGCGATGGCGGAGCACGCGCAGCCGCTCGAGACCGTCGGCACGCTCGGAGAGCACCAGGTGCCCCGCGAAGGCGTCGACGTCGGCGAGGCGAACCTCGGGGCGGTGCGCGATGACCTCCTTCCAGTCGGCGCGGCTGGTGGACCGCGCGGCCGCGACCATCAGCTTGAAGTTCTCGGCGCCGTCGGCGTTCGTCAGGATGTAGAGGCGGTCGTCGCCGCCGGGATCGGCATGATGGTCGACGTGGTACTCGACGCCCTGCTCGCGCGGCGCCACGCACCACGGTTCGCTCGCCGGTGCGTCGGCGTCGATCAGGTGCACCTCGGAGGTGACCTTCGACTCGCACATGATGACGACGACCGCGTTGCTGCGTGATCGGCCGACCGCGACGTAGAAGCGCTCGTCGTCCTCCTGCAGGACGAGCACGTCGTCGTCGACGCTCGTCCCGAGCACGTGCCGCCAGACCTGGTACGGCCGCACCGCCTCGTCGGGCCGGACGTAGAAGAACGTCGACGCGTCGTTGGCCCACGCGTGGCCGTAGTACGTGTTCGGCACCTCGTCGTCGAGGTCGGCGCCGGTGTCGAGGTCGCGGACGCGGATCGTGGCCCGCTCGGCACCTGTCGTGTCGATGCCGTACGCGAGGAACCGCTGGTCGGGTGACAGCGACACGATGCGGAGCACGAAGTAGTCGTGGCCGGCCGCGAGGTCGTTCTCGTCGAGCACGACCTGCTCGCCGTCGGGTGACCCGGGCGCAGCGTCGGGATCCGGGAGCGTCGCGTCGCCAGCGGGGCGGCGGCAGTGGACCGGGTAGTCGCGCCCCTCGATGGTGCGCACGTAGTACTCCCACGCACCGCGTCGGACCGGGGCCGACACGTCGGTCTCGCGGATCCGCGTCTTGATCTCCTCGAAGATGCGGTCACGCAGCGGGTAGGTGTGGGCGAGCCCGGCGTCGGTGTACGCGTTCTCGGCCTCGAGGTACTCGCGGACGGCCGGGTCGTCGCGGTCGCGCATCCAGAACCACTCGTCGATCCGCTCGTCGTCGAAGTGACGGAGGGTCTCGGGGCGCTGCGGTGCGCGCGGCGGTTCGCGATCGATGGCCATGAGCCCGGCAGTCTCCCATCCCGTCCTGTGCGTGTCGGACATCAAGAGTCGGGACACGCTGCCCGCCGTCCGAATACGGAGTCGAGGCGCGATGTTCGACGGCTACCCTCGATCACGCGATGAGCACGAGCGCGACGCCGATCGCGGCGAGCGATGCGGAGATCGAGGCGATCCGCTGGAACGACGACGGGCTCGCGCCCGCGATCGTCCAGGAGCAGAGCACCGGCCAGGTCCTGATGATGGCCTGGGTCAACGAGGAGTCGCTGCGCCGGACGCTTCGACGAGGGCCGGACCGTGTTCTGGAGCCGCAGCCGTCAGGAGCTCTGGCGCAAGGGCGACACCTCCGGCGACCGTCAGTGGCTGCGGGCCGCCTACTACGACTGCGACGGCGACGTGCTCCTCTTCGTCGTCGAGCAGGAGGGGAAGGGCGCGTGCCACACCGGTGAGCACAGCTGCTTCTTCCGCGCGTTCGGCGACGGGTCCGAGCCCGGGCCCCGGTGACCGCGGCCAGAGCAGGCGTCCGCCCGTCCCGCGACGAGTTCCGCGCGCTCGCCCGTGACCACACGGTGGTCCCGGTGTGGCGGGAGGTCCTCGCCGACCTCGAGACGCCCGTGTCCGCGTTCGTCAAGCTCGTGGGCGCCGACGCCAACGGCGCGCCCGGGTTCCTGCTCGAGTCGGTCGAGCGGGCCGAGCGCTGGGGTCGCTTCTCGTTCCTCGGGCGCGATCCCGCGTGCACGCTCGTCGTGCGCGGCCGGAACGTCGAGGTCGAAGGCGAGCTGCCACCCGACGTCCCGCGCGACGCACGGTGCGCTCGCCGCGCTCGAGGCGCTGCTGCGGCGCCACCGGGCCCCCGTCATCCCGGAGCTGCCGCCGTTCCACGGCGGAGTGGTCGGCTACCTCGGCTACGACGTCGTGCGCGAGATCGAGCACCTGCCGAACGTGCCCCACGACGATGCCGGCCTCCCCGATGCCGTCCTGTCGCTGACCGGCCACGTCACCGCGTTCGACCACTTCCGCCAGCGCCTCTGCCTGATCGAGAACGTCTTCCTCGACGACGGCCAGGGGAGCGACGACGAGATCGACGCGGCGTACGACCGCGCGTGCGCTCGGCTCGACGACCTCGTCGACGAGCTCGCCAGGCCGCTGCCGTACACGCCGTCGCCGCCACCTGCCGACGAGCTGTTCGAGCTGCCCGCGGTGACGTCGTCGATGGGTGGCGACCTCTATCGAGGCGCGGTGGAGGTCGCTCGCGAGCACATCCTCGCCGGCGACGCGTTCCAGATCGTGCTCGCGCAGCGCTTCGACCTCGAGGGCGAGCTCGACCCGTTCGACGTGTACCGGGTCCTGCGTCAGGTCAACCCGTCGCCGTACATGTACGTCGTGCGTCACCCCTCGGTGACGCTCGTCGGCTCGTCGCCCGAGCCGATGGTGCAGCTGCTCGACGGGCGCGTGATCATCCGGCCGATCGCGGGACGCGGTTCCGGGGCCGGACCGAGGAGCACGACCGACGACTCGCCGCCGAGCTCGGCGAGAACCCGAAGGAGCGGGCCGAGCACGTCATGCTCGTCGACCTGGCCCGCAACGACATCGGACGGGTCGTCCAGTTCGGGACCGAGCACGTGGAAGAGCTGATGACGCTCGAGCGTTACTCCCACGTGATGCACCTCACCAGCCAGGTGACCGGCGACCTCGTCGACGGGAAGAACGCCGTCGACGTGCTGCGCGGCGACGTTCCCCGCCGGGACCGTGAGCGGCGCGCCCAAGGTCCGGGCGATGGAGATCATCGACGAGCTCGAGCCGGTGAAGCGGGGGCCGTACGCGGGCGTGGTCGGCTACGTCGACTTCTCGGGCAACCTCGACACCGCGATCGCGATCCGCACCATGGTGTGGCACGGCGGGCACGCGAGCGTCACCGCGGGCGCCGGCATCGTCGCCGACTCCGACCCGGTCGACGAGGACCTCGAGTGCGCCAACAAGGCGCGCGCGCTGCTGACCGCTGCCGGCGCGGCGCGCGGGCTGGCGCCGCTGGCCACGGTCGCGAAGTGAGCACGCACCTCGCCGACCATCCCGACCGCGGCGTCGTCGTGGTCTCCGGCCCCGACGCGACCTCGTTCCTGCAGAGCCTCGTCTCGCAGGACCTCGACCCGATCGCCGACGGCCAGGGTGCTCGCTCGCTCCTGCTCACGCCGCAGGGGAAGCTCGGGATCACGTTGCGCATGCTGCGCGTCGGCGACGAGTGGTGGCTCGACTGCGAGGCCGGGTTCGGCGAGGAGCTCGCGGCGTCGCTCAGACGCTTCCGCATCCGCGTCGACGTCACCATCACCGATCACACCGGCAGCTGGGACGTGCTCGAGATCCGCGGGCACGAGGCACTGGCCCGTGTCGGGGCCGTCGCGCACGTCGACGTGCCCGACGCACCCGACGCGCACGTCGGCTGGGGAGCGCGCCGGATCGTGCGCAGCGACTGGCCCGGGACCCTCGGCGTCGACGTCATCGGCCCGACCGCCGCGGTGCACGAGGCGCGCGACGAGCTGCTGCACGCGGGTGTCGAGCCCTTCCCCCCGGGTGCCTACGAGGCGGCGCGCATCGAGGCCGGCATCGTCCGGCTCGGGGTCGACGTCGACGAGAAGACGATCCCGCAGGAGGCGTTCCTCGAGCGCGACGCCGTCTCGTTCACCAAGGGCTGCTTCCTCGGTCAGGAGCTCGTGTGCCGGATCGACACGCGTGGCCACGTGAACCGTTACCTGCGGCGTCTGCGCCTCGCCGACGGCACCGTCCCGGAGGCAGGCGACGAGGTCGTGCTCGACGACAAGGTCGTCGGCGCGGTGACGAGCGCGGCGGCCGTGCCCGACGCGACCGAAGCGGTCGCGCTCGCCATGGTGCGCCACGAGGTCGAGCCGCCCGCCACCGTGGTGGTGCGGAGCGGCGGGCGCGACGTCAGCGTGGTCGTCGAGGAGCTCCCCGTACCGGCAGGCTGACGACGAAGCGGGTCCCGCCGGCGTCCAACGGCTCGCACCGCGCCGCTCCGCCCATCGCCAGCGCGAGCTCGTGCACGACCGCGAGCCCGATCCCGGTGCCCACCTTGCGAGTCGGCGTGCCGCGCGGTGTAGAGCCGCTCGAACACGCGCTCACGGTCGTCGGCGGGTACTCCCGGGCCGTCGTCGTCGACGTGCAGCTCCACCTGACCGTCGAGACGCGCGACCTCGACGTGCACCGACGAGCGCGCGTACTTCAGGGCGTTCTCGACGAGGTTGGCGACGATCTGCGCGAGTCGCTCGGGATCGGCCTCCGCGGCGACCGCATCGCCCGGCGCGACCTCGAGCTCGACGCCCCAGCCCTCGGCTGCAGGCTCGAAGCCGGCGACCGCGGCGCCGACGACCTCACGGGCGTCGATCGGCTGCGTGTCGAGTGAGAACTCGCGCGTGTCGAGGCGGGCGAGATCGAGCAGGTCGGCGACCAGGCGCTCGAGTCGCCGCGCTTCGGACGCGATGACAGCGGCCGCGCGTGCGCGATCGGGTGACGACTCGATGACGCCGTCGGCCATGGCCTCCGCGTAGCCCTTGATCGAGGTGAGCGGTGTGCGGAGATCGTGCGAGATGCTGAGGAGGAACGCCCGCTCGTGGCCCTGCGCGGTCTCGAGCTCGTCGGCCATCGTGTCGATGCTGCGCGCCAGGCTCCCGAGCTCGTCGTCGGGCATCTTGTCGAGCGGCACGCGGGCCGACAGGTTGCCGGCCGCGATCTCTCCGGCCGTCGTCTGCATCGCCGCGATCGGCCGCGTCAGCCGGCGAGCGAGGAGTGCCGACACGATCGCGGCGACGGCGAGGGCGATCGCGCCGGTGACGAGGAACCACCCGCCGGCCTGTCCGAGCGGACGGCTCTCGACGTCCTGCGTCACGACCAGGACGGGCGTCCGATCACCGACCGCCGCCAGAGGGCGAGCGACGAACGCGGTGTCACCCGCGACTCCCGACTGCGTGTCGCCGGCGAGCAGCGCGTCGAGGTCGAGGTCGTCGGTCGCGAGGCCACTCGGGAGGTCGGGGATGTTCGCGGCGGTCTCGCACCGGCTGCCGAGGAGGCTGTCGACGCCTTCCTCGACGGCGCCGTCCGGGTCGACGACAACGAGGCTGCCGTCGGAGATGCGCATCGTGGCCGAGACGAGGCGGCACGCGCGGGTGAGCGCCGGACGACCCTCGGCGGCGGGGTTGCCGGCTGTTCGCCGGAAGACCCGGCCCACGACCTCGAGCTCCCGCGCGACCTCGGGCGCCTGCGCCTTCAGGTCGCTGACCGCGTTGTCGGTGGCGGTGTCGCGGGCGAGCCCCGCGGCGCCGAGCGTCGCGAGCACCAGGACGCCGAACGCGATGGCGACCATCGCGACGAGCAGCCGCGTCCGGAGACGCCGCCGCGGACGGCTCACGGCTGCGGCGGCGGGCCCGACTCGAGCCGGTAGCCGACTCCCCGCACCGTGGTGATGGTGAGCGCGTCGCCGACCTTCTTGCGGACCTGCGCGATGTGCACGTCGACGGTGCGCGCGTCGCCGTACCAGTCGTGGCCCCACACGCCGTCGAGGATCTGCTGTCGCGAGAGCGCGAGGCCCGGCCGTTCGGCGAGGAACCGCAGCAGGTCGAACTCCTTGGTGGTCAGATCGATCACGGTGTCGTCGGCTCGGATCTCGCGCCGACCGGCGTCGATCGTGACGCCCCCGGCCTGGACGACCTCCGGCGGTGCCGCACCGTCGGTGCGTCGCAGCACCGCCTTCACGCGCGCGACGAGCTCGGCGGGGGAGAAGGGCTTCGTCAGGTAGTCGTCGGCGCCCAGCTCGAGCCCGAGCACCCGGTCGACCTCGCCGTCCCGCGCGGTGAGGAAGATCACCGGGATCTGCGAGGTGCGCCGGATCTCCTTGCACACCTCGAGCCCGTCGGTGTCGGGCAGGCCGACGTCGAGCACCATCATGCGCGGCCGCTGCGACTTGAAGGCGTCCAGCCCGGCGGCGCCCGTCGCGCACTTGAGGACCCGAAAGCCCTCGCGCTCGAGGTACATGCCGACGAGATCCGCGATGTTCGCCTCGTCCTCGACGACGACGATCGTGCCCTTCATGTCTGGTCGACCATCGTCGCCTCAGTCGTCGAGCGCGTTGGACCGGATGACGTCGGAGAGCCAGCGCGCGCTCGGCTTGATCGAACGCTGCTGCGTCGTGCGATCGACTCCCACGATGCCGAAGCGCATCCGGTAGCCGAACGCCCACTCGAAGTTGTCCATCAGCGACCAGTGGAAGTAGCCGCGAACGTCGAGTCCCTCGTCGATCGTGCGCGCGACGCCTGCGAGCGAGTCACGGAGGTAGCGGACGCGCTGGTCGTCGTCGTCGGTGCCGATGCCGTTCTCCGTGACGTACACGGGGCAGCCGGTGACCTCGATCGCGTGCCGGATCGATGCCTCGGCCGCGGTCGGCCAGTACTCGTAGCCCATCGGCAGCACCTCGACGCCGTCCTCGGGCCCGAGGACACCGGCCTCGCCGACCCGAGTGCGCGAGTACGCCTGCACCCCGAAGAAGTCGTCGCCGCGCGCCGCCTCCAGGTAGACGTCCTCGTGGTGCGCCCGGTACTCCTGGATCTTGTCCTCGTGCCCGGGCTCGGCGCCCCAGTCGCTCATCGAGAGCGTCATCCCGACCGGGAAGTCGCCCGGGCCGCTCTTCAACGCGTCGTAGGACAGACGGTGCGCGTCGACGAGGGTCGCGGTCGCCTTCGCGTAGCCGTCGAGGTCGTCGTTGCGTCCAGGGGGGAACATGCCCATGAGGTAGCCCATCAACGGCACGATGTTGGGCTCGTTGATGGTGCAGGCGAAGGAGATGCGGTCACCGAGACGCGCGACCGCGTGCTCACAGAACCGGGCGAAGCGCTCCGCGGTCGCCGGGTTCGCCCAGCCACCGTCGGCCGCCGCCCAGCGCGGCGTCGTGAAGTGGTGGAACGTCACGACCGGGAGCAGGCCGCGGTCGTGGCACGCGTCGATCATGCGTGCGTAGTGGTCGAGCTGCGCGCTCGACCACTCACCCTCCTCGGGCTCGATGCGCGACCACTCGAGCGAGAACCGGTACGCACCGAAGCCGAGCTCGACGAGGATGTCGAGGTCGGCGGGGTAGCGCCAGTAGTGGTCGGTGGCATCGCCCGACGGCTCTTCGACCTTGGTGTCCGGCGCGTGCTCCCACGCCCACCAGTCGTTGTTCCAGTTCGAGCCCTCCGTCTGGTGCGCGGCGGTCGCGGTGCCCCAGAGGAATCCGTCGGGGAAGCACGTCGCCATGGCGGGATCGTACGCCGAGGGCGTCTGTCACACTTGATGTGTGAGCGTGCTCGACGAGATCCTCGCGGTGAAGCGCGACGAGGTGACGGTGCTCCACCAGCCGCAGACGCGCGACGTCGTGCGGCGCGCCGCGATCGAAGCCGATGAGCCCCGTGACGTCATCGGACGGATCCGGGCGCGCTCCCGCGACGAGCACCGGCTCGGCGTCATCGCGGAGATCAAGCGGCGGTCGCCGTCGAAGGGCGACCTCGCGCCCGACCTCGATCCGGCGAAGACGGCTGCGGCCTACGAGGAGGGCGGCGCGTCCTGCCTCTCGGTGCTCACCGACGCGCCCTTCTTCGGTGGGTCGGTGGCCGACCTCCAGGAGGCACGTGGCGCGGCACCGGACACACCGGTGCTGCGCAAGGACTTCACGATCGACGCCGACCAGGTGTACGAGACGAAGGCGATCGGTGCGGACGCCATCCTGCTCATCGTGGCGGCGCTGCCCGACGACGGCTACCTGCGCGAGCTGCACGAGCTCGCGACCGATCTCGGGCTCTCACCCCTGGTCGAGGTGCACGACGACGCCGAGCTCGACCGCGCGCTCGCGATCGACGCGACGTTCGTCGGCATCAACGCCCGCAACCTCGGCACGTTCGAGGAGGACCTGGGCATCGGCGAGCGGCTCGTCGGTCGCCTGCCCGACGACGCGGTGTCCGTCGCCGAGAGCGCGATCCGGTCGGTCACCGACGCCGAGCGGATGGCGGGCGTCGGGTTCGACGCTGTTCTCGTCGGTGAAGCGCTCGTCCGCGCCGACGACCCGACTGCCCTCGTCCGCGACCTCGCCGCGATCGCGACCTGAGGCTCAGCGACCCGTCCAGCGTGGGTCGCGGCCCTCGCGGGCGGCCTGCATCCCTTCTTTGGCGTCGTCCGACGCGCCGACGAGACGGCGCATCGCCTCGCCCATGCGGACGGCGTCCTCCCACGGCACGTTCGACCCGCGGTGCGCGATCTCGTTGACGGCGCGCACCGCGAGTGGCGCGCCCTGGCACAGCCGGTCGGCGAGCGCACGTGCCTCCGCGAGCAGCTGGTCGCGCGGCACGACCTTCCACGCGAGCCCGATCTCGCGCGCTCGCTCCGCGTCGATCCGGTCGCCCGTGAGCAGGAGCTCCAGTGCGTCCTGCATGGTGAGGCGCTGCGGGAGCCGCATCGCGCCGACGATGGTGGGCACACCGAGCCGCACCTCGGGCATCCCGAACTGCGCGTCGTCCGCCGCGATCACGAAGTCGCACGCGCTGACGGCCGTGAGCCCGTACCCGAGGCAGTAGCCGTTCACCGCGGCGATCGTCGGCTTCCACACCTCGAGGCCCGACTCGAACGAGTTGATCGTGGGGATCTCCCAGAACGAACCCGGCCAGGTGCCGGCCGCGCCCGCACCGTCGACGAGATCGGCTCCGACGCAGAAGGCCGTGCCCGCGCCGGTCACGATGCCGACCCAGGCGTCCTCGTCGTCGCGGAAGCGCTCCCACGCCGCGTTCAGCTCGGTGCGCACCGCGCCCGTGATCGCGTTGAGCTTCTCGGGCCGGTTGTACGTGATCGTCGCGACGTGGCCGTCGCGCTCGTAGAGGACGAGTGGCGTCACGACGCAGCCGGCGCGACCGCGGCGCGGCGTGCCTCGCGCCGGTCGAGGATCTTCGTCAGCACGATGTAGACGACGGTCGCGTAGAGCCAACCGAGCAGGATGTCGCTCACGTAGTGCTCGGCGCCGTACACGAGCACGAGCACCATGACGGCGTTGTAGGCGACGATGAGCCACCGCCACCGACCGACCTTGTTCCAGAGGAACAGCAGCACCATGAACGGCCACGCCGCGTGCAGCGACGGCAGCGCGGCGACCGGGTTCGCGAGCTTGGCGTCGCCGGCGAAGACCTTCGCGGCGCCCTCGATCCCGAGGTCAGACCACACGGCGTGCACGATGCGCGTCGTCGGCTCGAGATCACCGTTGCGACTGGCGAGCCACGGCGGGATCGCCGGGAAGATGAAGTACGTGATGAACCCGCAGATGCTCACCGTCATGATGAGCAGCGCCAGCCGGTGGAACCAGTCGCGGTGGCTGATGTAGCACCACAGCGCGATGGCGAGCGTGAAGACGAAGTGCGACAGGTACATCAGCCACGCGGGGTAGTCCCACCACTGCACGCGGCCGCGCTCGACGATCGCGTCTTGGAGCAGCACCGTCGGCACGGTGCCTCCGAACACGATCTCGTCGAACCGCAGCTGCGGTTCGGTCGTCGCGCGAGGGATGAGATCGACGGCCTGGCTGCGGACGAGGTCGTAGCCCCCGGCGATCACGAGGATCGGCAGCCAGTCCCACACGATGCGCAGGATCGGGTGCGAGCTGCGCCAGCTGACGATCGCGAGGAGCACCACGGACCAGAAGACGACGATCGGGCGCTCCGGGAACCCGGCGACCAGGACCAGGAGCAGGGAGACGGCGACGAAGCCGGCCGCGAGCGGCCAGCGCCAGCGCACCAGCCACACGGGCGGGTCGGCGCCGTTCGAGTCGACGGCGGGCGCCGCCGATGGCACGGCGGTCTGCTCGTCCACGACCGGTTCCATCTCGGCGGGCGAGGCTATCGGTCGCCATCGACCGCTCGGGCGCCGGGAACTGGTCGGGTCGCGTGAACGGCGTCCGGTACCGTCGAAGGCATGTTCGTGAAGATCTGCGGCATCACGAACGAAGAGGACGCGCTCCTCGCGGTCGCGCTGGGCGCCGACGCGCTCGGCTTCGTCCTCGCGCCCGGCAGCCCCCGTCAGGTGACGCAGCCGGAGGTGCGTGACATCCTCAAACGCCTCCCGCCCGGCATCGCGACCGTCGGGGTGTTCCGGGACGAGCGGCCCGAGCGGGTCGTCGAGATCGTCAATGGCACCGGGTTGGGTGGTGCGCAGCTCCACGGCCGTGAGCCCAAGACCGAGGTCCGCTGGATCCGCGAGCGCGTGCAGTTCGTGATCCAGGGCTTCAGCGCCGGTGATCCGGCGATCGCGGACGCGGCGACGTCGGGCGCCGACGTCGTCCTCCTCGACTCCGCGACGCCCGGCTCGGGTCGGGTGTTCGACTGGGAGCTCGCCGAGGGGTTGCCGGCCGGTGCGCGCCTGCTGCTCGCCGGGGGGCTCGAGCCCGGCAACGTCGCCGAGGCGATCCGGCGCGTCCGCCCGTGGGGGGTCGACGTCGCGACCGGCGTCGAGACCGAGCCCGGGAGCGGACGCAAGGACGCCCGCCGGTTGACGCGGTTCCTCGACGAGGCGCGGCGCGCCGGTGCCGACGTCGCGACCGACGGCTGGGTGCCCGACGACGCGATGCCGTACGACTGGCAGGCAGACATCACCCGATGACCGAGACGGCACTGGGGCGGTTCGGCGAGTACGGGGGACGGTTCGTCCCCGAGACGCTCGTGCCCGCGCTCGAGGAGCTCGAGCGCGAGTTCGAGACGGCGTGGGCGTCGCCCGAGTTCCGCGCCGAGCTCGACGGGCTGCTGCGCGACTACGCCGGCCGACCGACGCCGGTCACGGAGTGCCATCGTCTCTCCGAGCGGCTCGGCGTGCGCGTCCTGCTCAAGCGCGAGGACCTCACGCACACCGGGTCGCACAAGATCAACAACGTGCTCGGCCAGGCGCTGCTCACGCGGCGCATGGGCAAGCAGCGCGTCATCGCCGAGACCGGCGCGGGTCAGCACGGCGTCGCGACGGCGACCGCGTGCGCGCTCTTCGGGCTCGACTGCGTCGTGTTCATGGGTGCCGTCGACGTCGAGCGGCAGGCCCTCAACGTGTTCCGCATGCGACTCCTCGGTGCCGAAGTCGTCCCCGTCGCGTCCGGGAGCGCGACCCTCAAGGACGCCATCAACGAGGCGCTGCGCGACTGGGTCGCCAGCGTCGAGACCACGCACTACTGCATCGGCTCGGTCGTCGGTCCGCATCCGTTCCCGATGATCGTCCGCGAGCTCCAGCGCGTCGTCGGCGACGAGGCGCGCGGGCAGTGCCCGAGCATCCTCGACGGCGCGGACCCCGACTTCGTCGTCGCGTGCGTCGGCGGGGGATCGAACGCGATCGGCACGTTCGCGGGCTTCCTCGACTCCGACGCGCGCCTCGTGGGCGTCGAGGCCGGCGGCCTCGGCATCGAGAGCGGGCACCACGGTGCGTCGATCGCGCGGGGCGTCCCGGGTGTGCTCCACGGCGCGCGCTCGCTCTACCTCCAGGACGAGGAGGGGCAGATCCTCGAGGCCAGCTCGATCAGCGCCGGGCTCGACTACCCGGGGGTCGGTCCGGAGCACGCCGCGCTCGCGGCGTCCGGACGCGCCGACTACCAGATCGCGACGGACGACGAGGCGATCGCCGGGTTCGGGCTCCTCGCGGAGACCGAGGGCATCGTCCCGGCGCTCGAGTCCGCGCACGCGATCGGCTGGCTGGCGCGCGAAGCCGGCCGGTACGTCCCGAAGGGCTCGACCGTGCTCGTGACCCTCTCCGGACGCGGCGACAAGGACGCGGCGCAGGTCGCCGAGCGCGTGTTCGGCGAGTCGATCGGATGAACCTCGAGTCGCACCTGCTCGCGCGCCGTGAGTCGGGCGCCAAGCTGCTCGTGCCGTACGTGACCGGGGGTCTCGGCGGCTGGGTCGACGTCGTGCGAGGCGTCGTGGACGCCGGTGCCGACGCAGTGGAGATCGGGATCCCGTTCTCCGATCCCGTCATGGACGGCGTGACCATCCAGGAGGCGTCGCAGCGCGCACTCGCCGAGGGCGCGACGCCGAGTGGGATCCTGAGCGAGGCGCGGTCGCTCGACGTGGACGTGCCGCTGGTCGTGATGACCTACTACAACACCGTGCACCACGCCGGGCACGAGCGGTTCGCGGCGTCGCTCGTCGACTCGGGCATCGACGGCGCGATCGTGCCCGACCTCCCGCTCGACGAGCTCGGCGGCTGGGGCATCGCCGCCGACGCCGCGGGTGTCGAGACGGTGCTCCTCGCGGCACCCACGACCACCGACGACCGCCTGCGCGCGATCTGCGAGCGCTCGCGCGGCTTCGTCTACGGCGTCTCGCTGCTGGGCGTCACCGGAGTGCGCGACCACCTTGCGGCGCAGGCGGTCGAGATGGGCAAGCGCTGCAAGGCGGTCACGGACCGCCCGGTGCTCCTCGGTGTCGGGATCTCCACGCCCGAGCAGGCCGTCGGTGCCGCCGCGGCATCCGACGGCGTGGTCGTCGGGAGCGCCCTCATGGAGCGCGTGCTGCGCAGCGGCGACGCGGAGACCGCGCGCGTCTTCGTCGCCGAGCTGCGCGCCGCGCTGGACGAGCAGAAGCACAAGTGAGCGACGACCCCCCGGCGTTCAGTGACGACTGCGACCTCTGCGAGGCCGCGCGCATCACGGAGTGGTTCCACGAGGACGACGTCTGCTGGGTGGCGGAGTGCGAGATCTGCGCGGTGCCGATGGTCGTGTGGCGCCCGCACGGCACCGCGCCGTCGTCGTCAGACCTCGATCACATGCACGCGCGCCTGAGCGAGGTCGTCGTCGCACACTTCACGTTCGAGCACTACGTCGACGACAACATGCGCAACATCCCCGACCACTACCACGCGCACGCCCGACCGAAGGGTGGGTTCTTCGGTCACGGTCTCCGTCGTCAGTAGCCGTACCCGCCGCCACCGCTCGTCGTCTCCGTCGATCCACCGTTCCCCGCCGACGCGGTGCTGCCCGAGCCCTTCTTCGAGAAGAAGGCGCCCTGCATGCCGGACGACTTGTGGAAGCGGCAGTAGAAGAGCGCGGCCTTGCCGTTCTTCGGGATCTTGACGTCGACGTCGACGCTGTCGTCGGGGGCGAGCTGCTCGTCGATGCCCTGGGCGTCGATCGTGAACGTGTGGTCGGTGGCGCCCTCGTTCTTGATCGTCACGCCGACGGTCGAGCCGGGCTTGCCCTTGACGAACGTCTTCTCGAAGTAGAAGTCGTCGGCCTCGAGCGCGACCGAGTCGCCCGAGACCTTCCCGACGCCCTTGTCGTTGACGTCACCGCTGATCTTCACGGGCGGCTTGTCCTTGGCGGGAGCGGACGCACCGGCGGTCGTGATGCCACCGAGCAGGAGGGCACTCGCGCTGAGCGTGAGCACGACGGTGGGCAGCTTTCGCATGACGACGACTCCCTCGTGGGCGTACAGCGTTCCCTACCCCTGGGATACGGCGCGGACAGGGGATCGGATTGCGCCCGTGGCCGGTAGCCTCCGCGGGACGGGCGACATGTGAATGCGCAATCCAGCCGAGCCTCCCGCCCGTAACACCACGATGTGGTCGGTCTCCGACGAAACGCTCTACGCGGGCCTCGCAGCGGGGGATCGCGACGCGACCGACGCGTTCGTCGCGCGCTTCCAGCGCCGCGTCTACGGCTTGGCACGCTCGATCACGGGGGACGACCGGCTCGCGGAGGACGTCGCGCAGGAGGCACTCGTCCGGGCCTGGCGGCACGCCTCGGCCTACGACCCGCGGCGGGGCAGCGTCGCGACGTGGCTCCTGACGATCACCCGCAACCTGGCGATCGACGAGATCCGGGTTCGGCGACCGGCGGCGTACGACCCCGAGGTGCTGGTGGCGACGGCACCGCCTTCGGGCGAGCGCGGCCCTGCGGACGTGGCCGTGGTCGGCGAGGACGTCCTGCGGCTGCAGCGTGCGCTGGCGATCCTGCCGGCGGACCAACGGCGCGCCATCGTGCTCGCGGGCGTGCTCGGACTGAGCGGGCGCGAGGTCGCGGAGCACGAGGACATCCCGCTGGGCACGGCCAAGACGCGGATCCGCGCCGCGATGATCCGGCTGCGGACGCTCCTCGTCGACGAGGAGCGCGCCGAATGACGGGCGTGAGGGGCGAGCGATGACCACGCCGGAGTGCGTCGTGGCACGCGAGCGTGCCCCCGACCTGGCGATCGGGATGCTCGACGGCGCCGAGCGCGCCGAGGTGCTCGAGCACGTGCACCGTTGCCCGTCGTGTCAGGCGTACGTGAGCGAGCTCACCGGGGTCGCCGACGCGCTCGTGCACCTGGCGCCCGAGATCGAGCCGCCCGCCGGCTTCAGCCGCCGCGCGCTCGCGTCGATGCAGCGGCCGAAGCGCCTGCGCCGCCGGTGGGTCGCGGCGGTCGCAGCCGCGGCAGCGGCCGCGGCGATCCTGAGCGTGGTCGCGGTGCGCGTCATCGACTCGGGGCGTGAGTCCGAGGTGGCCGCGGCACCGACGGTCGAGCGCACCGCGATGGTCGGTGCCAGCGGCGTGTGGGTCGGTGACGTGGTCACCGCGATCGGCGAGTCGACAGCGCTGGCCGTCAAGGTCGACTACGCCGTGCCCGACGGTCGCTACGACCTCGTGCTCCGATCGCGCGGCGCGTCGGAGACGCTCGGCGCGATGGACATCGAGGGTGGCAATGGGGAGTGGAAGGGACGCGTGCCCGACGGTCCACACCCCGCCGCGCAGCTCGATCTCGTCGACCCTGCCGGCGCGTCCGGTGTGCAGCGCCGACCTCGACCTCGCACCGGACCGCGACGTCTAGGAACGCGTCTCGTTCGGTCGCAGGCGCTCGTCGAAGAACATGAGCACCCGCTCGAGCGCATCGTGCGTGGGATTGCCCGGCTCGTCGACGAAGTGCTCCGTGAGCACCGAGTGCGCAGCTCGTGAGAACCCGTGCGGGTTGCCCTTCGACGAGTCGATCTCCACGGCGAGGAACTGGTCGCCGAGGACGCGACGCAGCGTGTCGAACCGCGCCGGCGGCACGACTGCGTCGCCGGTGAAGCGCAGCCCGAGGACGCACGCGCCCTCCTCCTGCGCGCGTCGCTCGACGACGGCGAGGTCGGCGTCGCTGATGCCCAGCGCAGCCTTCCGCTTCTTGCCGATCGGGAACGGCATCGACGGCTGGCTCAGCACCGGCGCCAGCATGCGGTCGTCGAGCATCATCCCGAGCGCGAACCCGCCGGTGAAGCACATGCCGACCGCGCCGACGCCCGGACCGCCGCACGCCTGGTGCGCATCGGCGGCCAGTGCGCGGAGCCAGGTCGTGATCGGGCTCGTCCGGTCGAGCGCCCACGTCGCGAAGTCGCGCGAGACGCAGCCGCTGGTCATCGACTTCACGACGTAGCCGAAGCTCATCGGCTTCCCGGGCGTGCCGAAGAGGGACGGCATCCGGACGTGGTACCCGCGCGCGACTCACGCGCCGCGCGAAGTCGACCACTCCCGGGTGAAGTCCGGGGACCTCGTGGATGACGATCACCGCCGGGCCGGTGCCACCGCTGTACACGGTGCGCGTCTCGCCGTCGGCAGTGAACTCCGACGCGACGAAGCCGTCGAACACTTCCTGGGTCATGAGGACGTCACTGTACGGGTCGGGTGTTGTCGCCGGAGGTGCGCGGAATGCCAAGATGTCCGGTCTGCGGGCGGGGGCTTGCAATCATTCGACCGCGGGCCTGAGGGGGGCGAAGAGTGGCAGAGCTGAAGGTCGGGGCGAAGGCACCCGCGTTCACCTTGACCGATCAGAAGGGCAAGAAGGTCAAGCTGAGCGACTTCAAGGGCAAGCGCGTCGTCGTGTACTTCTATCCGAAGGCCGACACGCCGGGATGCACGACGCAGTCGTGTTCACTGCGCGACGCGATGCCCGACCTCAAGAAGCTGAAGGCGGTCGTGCTCGGCATCAGCCCCGACACGCCCGAGAAGCAGCAGAAGTTCGACACGAAGTACAAGCTCGGCTTCCCGCTGCTCGCCGACACCGATCACGCGGTCGCCGACAAGTGGGGCGCGTGGGGCGAGAAGTCGATGTACGGGAAGAAGTACATGGGCATCGTCCGCTCGGCGTTCGTCATCGACGAGCAGGGCAAGGTCGCTGCCGCGTTCTACAAGGTGAGTCCGAAGGACACCGTGCCGAAGGTGACGGCCGCGCTCGAGGAGTGATGCCTGCGCGTCACGCGCCGACGGCGTGGAAGCCGCCGTCGACGTGGAGCATCTCGCCCGTGGTCGCAGGGAAGTAGTCGGACATCAGCGCGACGCACGCCTTGGCGACGGGCTCCGGGTCGCGGATGTCCCAGCCGAGCGGCGCACGGTCACCCCAGACCTCTTCGAACGCCTCGAACCCGGGGATGCTCTTCGCCGCCATCGTGCGGATCGGCCCGGCGGCCACGAGGTTCACCCGGATGCCCTGCGGGCCGAGCTCCTTTGCCAGGTAGCGCGAAACCGACTCGAACGCGGACTTGGCGACGCCCATCCAGTCGTACACCGGCCACGCGACCCGGTTGTCGAAGTCGAGCCCGACGATCGACCCACCGCTCGACATCAGCGGGAGTGCACCGACCGCGAGCGACTTGAGCGAGTACGCCGACACCTGGAGCGCAACGGCAACGTCGTCCCACGGCGCATCGAGGAAGCCGCCGCCGAGGCACGACTCGGGCGCGAACCCGATCGCGTGGAGCACGCCGTCGAGCTTGCCGCCCACCCGATCCGCGAGCGCGGCCACGTCGTCGGCGCTCGACGACGTCGAGCTCGACGATCGTCGGCTCGGCCGGAAGCCGCTTCGCGGTGCGCTCGGTGAGCCGCATCACTCGCCCGAACGACGTCAGGACGACCTCGGCACCCTCTTCCTGTGCACGCCGGGCGACCGAGAAGGCGATCGACTGGTCGTTGAGCACACCGGTGACGAGGACCCGTTTGCCGTCGAGCAGCATCGCGACAACCTACCTGGGGCCAGATCTTCGGAGTGCTGGCTACAGCGGAGTGTTGGAGTGACGGCGGGACGGTGCATGCTCCCGCTTGGTCGAGAAGCGGTCGAGCGCGTCGGCGAGCACGCGGCGGGTGTCGGCGGCGGGGATCACTTCGTCGACGAAGCCGCGCTCGGCCGCGACGTACGGGTTTGCGAAGCGGTCCTCGTACTCGTGCTCGAGGTCAGCGGTCCGGCGCAGCCGCTCCTCGTCGCCGTCGACCGCGCGGAGCGTCCGTCCGTGCAGGATCTGCACGGCACCGGGTGCGCCCATCACCGCGATCTCGGCACTCGGCCACGCGCCGCACCAGTCGTTGCCGAGCCCCTTGGAGTCCATGACGATGTACGCCCCACCAAACGCCTTGCGGACGACGATGCACAGGCGCGGCACCGTCGCTGCGGCGTACGCGTGCACCAGCTCGGCGCCGTGTCGGATCATCCCTCGCCACTCGAGGTCCTTGCCGGGCTCGAATCCTGGTGTGTCGACGAACGTCACCATCGGGATGTTGAAGCAGTCGCACCACTGCACGAAGCGCGCGGCCTTCTCCGACGCCTCGATGTCGATCGTCCCAGCGCGCTGCTGCGGCTGGTTGGCGACGATGCCGACGGTACGACCGTCGAGCCGCCCCAGCGCGGTGAGGATGTTGCCGGCGTGGCGCGGCCGCAGCTCGAGGAGCGACCCCTCGTCGAGGACGTCTTCGACGACCGTGCGCATGTCGTACGACGCGTTCGACCGCGCCGGCACCGCCGTCGCGGCGCGTGCGCAGTCGCGATCGACGGGGTCGTCCACGGCCCAGCGAGGCGGGTCGTCGAGGTGGTTGCCGGGCAGGTAGTCGAGCAGCGAGGCGACCGTCTCCCGGGCCGCGTCCTCGTCGGCGACGACGAGGGACGCGACGCCGCTGCGGGTGTCGTGGTACGCGGCACCGCCGAGCGTGCGGTGGTCGACGGCGATGCCCGTGAACGCCGTCACGGTGTCGGGCCCGCTCACGTAGGCGAACGCCTCCTCCGTCATCACCACGATGTCGGCGATGCCCAGGAGCAGGGCCGGACCGGACACGCAGGGCCCGACCACGACGAGGATCGTCGGGACGACACCCGACGCGTCCGTCAGCGCCTTGGCGACGAGCCCCCAGGCGTGCAGCGACGAGACTCCCTCGACCACGTCAGCACCAGATGACGCGATCGTGCCGACGACGGGTACGCCCGTGTCGACGGCCGCACGGATGGTCTGCGCGATGGTCGTCCCTTCGGGAGGTCCGATCGCGCCGACGTGCTTGCCGCCGCGCAACGTGAACGCGGCGACCTGCCGACCGTCGTGGTCCTGGAGCGTGCCGGATGCCGCATCGCTGCGGCGCGCGCCGAGCGGGAGCGGAGCCGCACCCGGCTTCGGCCTGCCCGTCACGCGGACGGCGTCAGCACCAGCGAGGCGTTGTGTCCACCGAAGCCGAACGAGTTCGAGATCACCGGTCGGGGACCGATCTCACGCACCGACCCCGCCACGATGTCGAGGGCGATGTCGTCGCCGAGCTTCTCGAAGTTGGCGGTCGGCGGCACGATGCCGTCGCGGATCGAGAGCATCGAAGCGACGGCCTCGGCCGCGCCGGCGCCGGCGATCATGTGGCCGAGCACGCCCTTGTTCGAGGTGACGGGCGGTGCATCGTCGCCGAAGACCTTGCGGATCGCCTGTGCCTCGGCGAGGTCGTTGAGGTCGGTGGACGTGCCGTGTGCGTTCACGTGGCCGATCTCGCTCGGCGAGATCCCGCTGTCGTCGAGGGCCTGCTGCATGCACGCGGCCGCACCGACGCCACCGGGCGACGGTGCCGTGATGTGGTGCGCGTCGGCGTTGCGGCCGTAGCCGGCGACCTCGCCGTAGACGCGGGCACCGCGTGCCCGGGCGGCTTCGAGCGTCTCGAGGATGAAGAAGCCGGCGCCCTCGCCGATGACGAACCCGTCGCGGCCGGCGTCGAATGGCCGAGACGCATGTTCGGGATCGTCGTTGCGGGTGCTCAGCGCGGTCATGCGCGCGAACGCCGCGAGCGTGATCGGCGTGATCGGGAACTCGGTGCCGCCGGCGATGACGATGTCGCACGAGGCGTCTCGGATCAGCCGCGCACCCTCACCGATGGCGTTCGTGCCGGCGGCGCACGCAGTGGCGATGCACAGCGCCGGGCCGGTCCAGCCGAAGCGCATCGAGATCACGCCGGCAGTCGCGTTCGGCATCATCATCGGCACGAAGAAGGGACTCACGCGCGACGGGCCACGCGTGAAGTAGGCCTTGCAGTTCTCCTCGAGCGTGTGGAGCCCGCCGATGCCGCTCGCCGCGATGACGCCCGCGCGGCTCGGGTCGTACGACCCGAGGTCGCCGGCGTCCTCGAGCGCGTCCGCGGCGGCACCGAAGCCCAGCTGCGTGACGCGGTCCTGACGACGCGCCTCCTTGGGTCCGAAGTACGCCTCGGCGTCGAAGTCGCGCGCCTCGCTGGCGAAGCGCACGGGCTCCTCGGACGCGTCGAACGCCTGGATCGGTCCCGCACTCGGACGGGCCTCGGTGATGTTCGTCCAGAACGTGTCGAGGTCGCAGCCGCCGGGCGTCTTGACGCCCATGCCGGTCACGACGACGCGCGGACGTCCGCGATGGTCGCGGGTGTCGTCAGCCATGCTTACGAGTCCACCTTGCCCATCACCAGGTCGACGGCCTGGCCGACGGTGGCCACGCCCTCGAGGTCTTCCTCGGGCACCGAGATGTCGAAGCGCTCCTCGAGCCCCATGACCAGCTCGACGAGGTCGAGGCTGTCGGCGTCGAGGTCTTCCTTGAACCGAGCCTCTTCGGTGACCGCGTCGGGTTCGACGCTGAGGACCTCGACCGCCACCTCTCGCAGGGCGGCCACTGCCTCATCGCGCTCCATCAGATCTCCTTCTCCTTCACCGTCGTCATGCCAACTGTCGGGATGCCCAGCCCTAGTGCCCCATGCCCAACCCGCCGTCCACCGGCACGACAGCTCCGGTGACGTACCCCGCGGCGTCCGAGGCGAGGAACCCGACGACGGCGCCCACTTCCTCGGTCGTCCCGAGTCGCCCGAGCGGCACGGTCGCCTCCATCGCGGCGTGCCATTCGGGGGGCATCTCGTCGGTCATCGCGGTCACGATAGGCCCAGGAGCAACAACGTTACAGGTGATGCCCCGTGAGCCGAGCTCTCGTGCCACCGCCCGGCTCAGGCCGACGAGCCCGGCCTTCGCGGCCGAGTAGTTCGCCTGCCCGGGGGCACCGATGTGGCCGCTGACGGACGACACGTTGATGATGCGGCCCCAGCGGCCCTTCATCATCTTCGGCGTCGCCCGGCGGATGGTGTGGAAGGCGCCCGTCAGGTTGGTCTGGAGGACGCTCGTCCACTGGTCCTCCTTCATGCGCATGACGAGCCCGTCCGCGGTGATCCCCGCGTTGTTGACGAGCACCTCGACGGGGGCGAGCTTCTCCTCGACCTCGTCGAACGCACGGTCGACCGACGCGTCATCGGCGACGTCCACGGCTACGGCGATCGCCTCGCCGCCGGCTCCGACGACCGCGCCACACGTGTCCTCCGCGCCGGCCGAGTCGGACGCGTAGCAGCACGCGACGCGATGACCGGTCGTGCCGAGCGCGATGGCGATCGCGCGGCCGATGCCCCGCGACGCTCCGGTGACGAGCGCGGTGCGGCTCACGTCGCGCGGCCCCAGCGCAGCGCGACGCTGCCCCAGGTCATGCCGGCGCCGAACCCGCTGAGGAGGAGCACATCACCGTCGTTGATGCGGCCGTCCTCGACCGCCTCGGTCATCGCCAGCGGGATCGAGGCCGCGGACGTGTTGCCGTACGTCTCGATGTTGACGATGGTGCGCTCCATCGGGATCTTCAGGCGTGATGCTGCGGCCTCGATGATCCGCAGGTTCGCCTGGTGCGGGACGAACCAGTCGACGTCGTCGGCGGTGAGGCCGGCACGGTCGAGCGTGATGCGTGCCGAGTCGACGACCGCGCGCACGGCGCGCCGGAACACCTCTTGTCCCTGCATCTTGATGAACTGGAGGCCATCGGCGATCGTCTCGGGCGTCGCCGGCAGCCGGCTGCCGCCCGCGGGGATGCCGAGCAGCCCGGTGGCCGACCCGTCGCACCCGAGGTCCCATGCGAGGAGACCGGGCGCGTCGTCGGGCGACTTCTCGAGCAGCATCGCCGCCGCGCCGTCGCCGAAGAGGATGCACGTGCCGCGGTCGGCGGGATCGACGACACGGCTCAGCGTCTCGGCGCCGATCACGAGGACGTGGTCCATGTGCGCCGCGGTCAGCAGCGCGGCGCCGGTCACGAGCTCGTAGACGAATCCGGCGCACCCGGCGCCCAGGTCGAACGACCCACAGCGCAGTCCGAGACCCTCACCGACGAACGCGCCGGTGTGGGGGATGGGCTGCTCCGGCGTCGCGGTGGCGACGATGAGGAGGTCGACGTCCTCGGGGGTGATGCCGGCCTGCTTGATCGCGGCGGTCCCCGCCTCGATCGCGAGGCTCGCAGTGGTCTCGTTGGGCGCGGCGACGCGACGCTCGCGGATGCCGGTGCGCTCGACGATCCACTCGTCGCTCGTGTCGACACGCCGCTCGAGGTCGGCGTTCGTCAGCCGTTGGTCGGGAACTGCCGTGCCCCATCCCGCGATCGAAGCGCGCATCCTCTTCCCTCGGTGCGGTCGGGTCTTGCTTACGAGACGCGTAGCCAGGCTACGGGCTGGCCTTCGCGCAGTCGCTCACCTGGGTGGACGAGCATCCCGACGATCTCACCGCTGAAGGGGCTCGCCACGGGCGTGGACGTGCCCGGGCCGTCGACCATGCCGACGGTCTGTCCGACGTGCACGGGGCTGCGGTCGGTGACGTCGACGGCGCGGAACGTGCCGACGGCCGGTGCCACGATCATGCGCTCCGGGACGAGCAGGCCCTCACCGTGGTCGATCAAGGCTTCCATCAGACCAGCTCCGTTTCCGCGTCGAGCACCTGGACGTCGTCGGGGGTCGCGACCGGACGCACTGGGATGTCCGGCGTCGTGCGCTTGGCCAACCCCGCGAGCATCGAGCCGTGTCCGACCTCGAGGAACGACGTGACTCCGAGCCCCGCCATCGTCTCCATCGACTCGCGCCACCGCACGGGCACGGTCACGTGCTGCGGCAGGCGGTCACGCCAGCCGTCGCCGTCGGTGTATGCCCGGGCGTCGTGGTTCGAGACGACCGGTGACGCCGGCGCACCGAACGCGACCGATGAGAGCTCCGACGGCAGTGCGTCGGCAGCGTCGCGCATCAGCGGGGTGTGGAACGCGCCGCCGACGTTGAGCGGCGTGACCCGCTTCACGCCGAGCTCCTTGGCACGAGCGCCGGCGGCCTCGACGCCGTCGGGCGTGCCGGCGATCACGACCTGTCCGGGTGCGTTGTCGTTGGCGACCCAGCACGCGTCGGGTGCCGCCGTGCACGCCTCGGATGCCTGCTCCGGCGTCGCGCCGAGCAGCGCGGCCATCTTTCCGGGATGGGCGTCGGCGGCCTGCTGCGTGAGCTCCGCACGGCGCGCCGCGAAGCGGACGCCGGCGTCGAGCGGGAGCGCGCCGGACGCGATCAGCGCGGTCACCTGACCGAGCGAGTGGCCGGCGAAGGCGACCGGTGCGTCGACGTGCTCACGAACCGACTCCCAGGCGACCAGCGAGGTGAGGAGGACCGCGAGCTGCGCCTCGCGGGTTCGAGCCAGGGTCTCCGCCGGTGCATCCAGGAGAAGCGGTGCGAGCGGCTCACCGAACGCGTGCTCCGCGCGTTCGACGACGACCCAGGCCGGGTCGTCGCGCCAGGCAGCACCCATGCCCGGTGACTGGGTTCCTTGTCCAGGAAAGATGACGGCGATCGCCACGCAGAGACCCCTCTCCACCGCGTCCCCGTTGGACCGGCCGCCGCGAGGCGGGGTTACAGGTACCCACAGGTAACTTGCCGATCCTGACGGACGGGTCTCACGCTCCGATGGTGCGCCGCTCATGTTGCAGGTGTGAGAACCGGCGGTAACGTCCCCGCGACATGGCGCTGGAGAACTCCGACGAGCTGATCGCGCTGCTCCCGCATCGGCCGCCGTTCCGCTTCATCGACGCCGTCGACGCCTTCGACGCCGCGGCCTCCGTGACCGCCCGCTATCGGGTCACCGGCGAGGAGGCCTTCCTGGCGGGCCACTTCCCGGGCAACCCGGTGTTCCCGGGTGTGATCCAGCTCGAGGCGCTGGCGCAGGCCGGCGCGATCGCCGTCCTCGCCGACGACCGCTACGCGGGCAAGCTGCCGCTGTTCGGTGGCGTCGAGAAGGTGCGCTGGCGGCGGCTCGTCGTCCCGGGCGACGAGCTCACCCTGCACGTCGAGCTCGAACGGCTCTCCGCTCGAGGTGGATGGGGCCAGGCGACCGCCACCGTCAGCGGCGAGACGGCCTGCTCGGCGCGCCTCTTCTTCGCGATCGCCGACGCCCCGCCCGGCTAGTCGTCGTCGGGGCGGCGCAGCTCGGAGACCCCGCTGCGGCGCTCGGCCTCCCGTGCCGCGAGGTCGCGGTCGATCTCCTCGGGGTCCTCGCCGAGCAGGAGGCGGGTCTGGGCCTCCTCGTCGAGCTCACCTTCCTTGCGCACGCTCTTCCAGGGCGCGATGAGGATCAGCACGAAGACGACGATCGACACGATGCTGAGGCCGACGATCCACGGGATCCAGTCGGCAGCGACGGGGGACAAGGCGGTCATTTTACGTGGCGCGGCGCGCGTGAACCGTGTTGACCCGTTCACGTCGCTCTCGTGCCCGGGGTGGGATTCGAACCCACACGCCCTTTCGGACAATGGATTTTGAGTCCATCATGTCTGCCGTTCCATCACCCGGGCCGCGCATCAAGGGTAGTGATGCGAACTCCGCGTCAGATGGTGCACAGCGCGCGGACGGTCGGGTACGGGTTGACCATCTCGCCGCTCTGCGCGCGGATGCCGAAGTGCAGGTGCGGTGGACCGCCGGCCGCGTTGCCGGTGTCGCCGACGTACCCGATGATCTCGCCGCGGGCGACGATGCGGTTCTCGCCCTCCCATCGGCTCAGGTCGCGCGTAGTAGTAGGACACGCCGTCGGTCCCGTCGAGCCAGACGCCGACCCCGCCGAGGTCGTCGAGGTCGTGACGGATGACGCCGTCGGTCACCGCGACGAGCGGCGTGCCCGACAGGGCGAGCATGTCGGTGCCCTGGTGCGTCCGTCCGCCCGAGCGCGGCGCGCCCCAGTCGTTGGTGAACGTCACCGCGCCGAACACCGGGCACACGGACGCGCCCGTCGCGACCTGTCCGGCCGCCGCGCCGAAGACGTCGCGGAACATCGCCTGCGTGAACCCGACCTTCTGGAGGTTCGTGATCGCGGCGTCGGCGGCGTCGGCGGCGGCGAGCGCCGCGTCGAGCGCCGCGTCGAGCGCCGCCCGCTCTTGCTCGAGCTGCGAGACGAGGGCGTCCTGCGCGGACTTGCGGGTCTTCAGCTCGGCCTCGTCCTTGGTGAGCTGCGCGGCGGTGTGCGTGAGCTCTTCGCGCGATGTCGCGGCCGTACGACGCCGCGTTCGCGGTGAGGTTGATGGCGCGTGCCGCGTCCACGACGCTCTCGGCCTCGACCATTCGGGACAGCGGCATCGACGAGCCCTGCTGGTAGAGCGCAACCACGCGCTCGCGCACCTGCACCTTCAGCTCCTCGGCACGGGCCCGCAGGCGTGGGATCTCGGCCTCGAGCCAGCGCGATCTCGGCTTCCTGGCGCGCCTGCTCGCTCAGTGCCTCGTTGTAGCGCTGGGCAGCCGTGTCGGCGGCGGCCTGTGTCTCGGCTCGTGCGGTGCGGGCGTCCTCGATGGGGTCGGCGCCGGCACCGGGCGCGACGAGGCACGCGGTCACGGTCGCGCTGGCGAGCGCGACGACGAGGACGATCCGATGCCAACAGCCCATGTCGGTGTTCCGACACCCCGAAGGGGCGGAGTGACTCCTGTTGTCGGCACGTCGGGGGCATGGCCTTGAGCGCGCACGTAGGGTCGCGGTCCGTGGAGATCAGCCGCCGCTGTCTCGAGGCGACCGTTCCGGGGGCATCCATCTATCTGGAGGTCACGGGACCCGCCGCCGGGTCGACCAAGCCACCCGTCGTCCTCTGCCACGGTGCGGGAGGCAACCACGCGATCTGGTTCCGCCAGGTCGCCGCGTTCGCTCCGGAGCGGGACGTCATCACGTGGGACCACCGAGGCTTCGGTCGCACGGTCGCCCACGAAGGCATCGGCGAGCCGGCCGTCTCGCGCCGTGACCTCGGCGCGGTGCTCGACGCCGCGGGCGTCGAGCGCGCCCACGTGGTTGCCCAGTCGATGGGCGGCTGGACCGCACTCGGCTTCACGATCGAGCACCCGGATCGCGTCGTCAGTCTGACGCTCGCCGACACGGTCGCCGGGATCGGCACCGACGCGGTCGCCCGCAACTGGGGTGAGTACCTCGAGCGGCGCAAGGCGGCGGGGGATCGCGAGGGGTACGCCGACTCGTTCGCGCTCGGCGCGCGCTTCGTCCACGACGATCCGGTGGGTGCGTCGCTCTACCAGGCCATCGGCAGCCTGAACCCCGAGCTGCCGCAGGAGCACCTCGCCGCCATGCTCACGACGACGTGGTCACTCGACGACGTCGCCGCGGTCACCTCGCCGACGCTGTTCGTCGTCGGGGGAGAGGACGACATCTTTCCGCCGGCCGTCATCGAAGGCTGCGCGAACGTCATCCCCGGCGCGACCGTCTCGCAGGTGCCGGGGACGGGTCACTCGCCGTACTTCGAGGCGCCGGCCGTGTGGAACGGCATCGTGACCGACTTCGTCGCCGCCTACGACTGACGGTCGCGACCGTCAGCCGGTGAAGCGTGGCGCCAGCTCGATCGCCGCTGCCGCGGGCGACGGAGCCATGGCGCGTATGCTCTCCGCGCCGTCGGAGGAGGTGCGCGTGCGGATGCGACGAGCGTTGGGCGCCCTGGCGATCGCACTGTTCGCGTTCGCGCTGTCCGCACCCATCGCGAGCGCGGCCCCGGTCGAGCTCTTCAGCGAGTCGACGGCCGGGATCGTCGGCGAGGCCGCGACGGTGCCGGCAGACATCTGCTTCGTGACGATCGTCGCCGACGGCGGCCGTGGCGGCTCCGGGACCGGCGCAGCCATCGGCGCGGGCGCTCCGGCGACGACCGTCACCGCACGGGTGCCGGTCGCGCCCGGCAGCGTGCTCGACGTGCTCGTCGCAGGTGCCGGCGGTTCCGAAGCCGGTGGTGGTGACGGCGGTCTCGGTGGCGGCGGTGGCGGCGGCACCGACGCGAACGGCGCCGGGGGTGGCGGCGGTGGCGCGTCGGTGGTGCGCGTGGCCGGCACACCGCTCGTGATCGCTGCGGGTGGTGGTGGCGGCGGTGGAACGATCCTCTCCCTCGCGGCGGGCGCCGGAGGTGCTGGCGGCCTGGTCGGCGCGACCGGAGGGACCGGCGGCGCCTCGGGGACGTTCAACCTGGGTGGGAGGGGCGGCACCGGTACGGGCGGTGGAGGCGCGGGTGGTCTCGGCAACGAAGACGTCCCGTTCTCCGGTGGTGGCGGGGGCGGCATCGGGCCCGGCGGCGCAGCAGGCGACTCTGTGATCGCCGGTGACGGCGGCGCAGGCAACGACGACGTCGGCGGTGGTGGCGGTGGTGGCGGCCAGGCCACGATCATCGGGACCGATGGAGGCGCGGGCGGCAGCGGCGTCGGCGGCGGCGGCTTCGGCGCCGGCGGGGGCGGCGACGGTGACGACAGCGGCGGGGACGGCGGCGTGGGTGGCGCGGCCGGACCGGCTCCGATTGGCGGCGGTGGCGGCGGTGGCGGCGTCGGCTTCGCGGGCGCGGGCGGCGGTTCGCGCTCCGCCGGCGGGGGTGGCGGTGGCTACGGCGCGGGCGGCGGCGGTTCGTTCGCCGCCGGTGGTGGCGGTGGCTCCTCGTTCGTGGTCGCGAGCGCGACCGACGCGTCCTCCACGAACAGCACGCGCCCGGGCGATGGCCAGGTCGACCATCTCGTACGACCCTGCGACGGACACTTGCCCACCTCCGGCCGCGGCGCCGGTCGCGATCGAGCTGGTGCCCCGCTTCACGGGCTGAGGCGTCTACGCCGGGGTGATCCCCAGGCGCTTGGCGATCACCTCGTTCAGGTGGATGCCGTATGCGCTGTGCTAAACGGCTCTAGCCCTTGATCTAACAGGGGAGCGCGGGAGCGAAAAGCGTCGCATGATCTCGTGATTTCCGATGATTTGGGTCTAGAGTCCGGGAGTCCGATTTTGGCGGAGCGACGGCGGAGGCTCGGATGCCAGTAGCGTCCGTCTGCGTCAAAGATCTGCTACAAACTGCAGCGCTGAACTGTCGTTGCTTGATCGCTTGAAGGAGTAGTCGATGACCTTGAGTCGCAGGCGTGGTTTGCTTGTCCTGCTGAGTGTGGCCGCAGTCGTGGGTTTGTTGACCATCGGCTTGGTCGGGCAGGGCGGCGCCCAGGTCGAACCAGCAGCGCAGGGCGACGCCTGCGTGGCGGCGGACGTCTCTGACGCCCGGGCGGAGTGCGTCCAGGGCAACTTCCCGTTCGTGCCGACGAACGACAACTGCCAGACGCGGTTCGGCGCCGCCAACGAGTTCACCGTGAACGGGGCCAACGACGGGACGAGCCCGGACGGCGCGGTCTCCGGCACGGTGAGCGGCGGCGGCACGATCTTGAACGTCACCGCGCAGGGGGCGCGGTGATCGTTGGGGTAGTCGTGAAGGGCGGACCCAACTTCAACGCGTATCCGGGAGACTTCCCGGACATGATTTCGCCCTTTGTCGGTCAAGGGAACATCCCGGGTATCAGCCATTACACGATCTGTTACAACTTCGAGGAGCCAACACCGCCAACACCGCCGACACCCGAAACACCAACGTTCGAACCACCGCCCGCGATCGTGGCGACGCCAGGCTTCACCGGCTGATCACCCGCACTTACTAGCTAGTCGTCGTCGGAGTCCGCGGCTGCCTATTCGGGGTCGCGGGCTTCGTCGCGTCAGAGCTGCCGGGCGAGGTCACGCTCGCGCACCGCGCGTGTTTCTAATGTTCCATGAAGGCGGAGACCAACCGAGCGAGGACGAACCCAGCGTTCGCGCCCGACAATGACTGTCAGGACGATGGGTGTTTAGGGCCACCCCCGGCCTGCTACAGGCCGGAGCCCGGACCCCGCGGTCAACCCGACCGAGACTCTCTCCGAACGTATCGCGCCGCCGTTCGGTTTTCGTCCACTCCCTTTCCCGGGCTCGGCGGTCGTTCCGTTGCTCAGCAGTCCGTCGTCGTCTCAGGAACCGGCGAATCGCTTTCACGTCTCTTCCCCCTGCCGCCTCGGCATGCTGCGCGGCGAACCTGCCATGCAGATTGTGCGTCGGGCGTTCACGCGAAATCAACGAAGTAGCGCACCGGCTGCCGACCCCTCTGCAACGTTGGCCCCCCGACAAGGTTTGCTAGACGTCCCGTCGCGGGCAGTCGTCCCGCTCGAAAAGGATCACGTCGTCGAGGAGCCTGCCGTCATGCTCCTTCCCGACGAGGATCAGCAGACCGCCTTCGCGGGGGGCGTCGTACACAAAGCCGAGCGGTCGCGCGTCGTCCCTCCGGTAAATCCGAGCGACGAGAGGGCCTCGCTCCAAGAACGCCCGCTCTACCGCCTGTTGGTACGGGTCGTCGAACACGCCGGGGACGCCAACCCCGGAGCACGGCGAGGTGGTCGTCGATCGGCACCCGGTCCTCAGTCACAGGACATTTCCGAGGGGATCGACCTGGGCGTGGGCATCGAGCGCCCGTTCCTGGGCCGCCGAGGCCCCATATCGGGCCAGCATGGCGGGGGAGCGCCAACCGCCGAGCTGGGCCAGATCGCCTTCCGACCCGCCCCTAGCCCGGAACCGGTGGGCGTAGGTGTGGCGAAGAGAGTGGGGGTGAAGGTTCTTGATCCCGGCGTCCTCGCCACGGGTCTTGACGATCCTCCAGACCGCGGCCTCGTTGAGCGGCCCCCGCTGGCCGAGCCACACCCGCGGGTTGTCCGCCAGCCGATGCTTCGCCCGCTCCCGCAGGTACGCCAGCAGCACCTTCCCGGCGCGTGCATTGAAGTGGACGGTGCGCCGACGGCGGAACTTCCCGACGATGTAGGCGGTCGCGGTCTTGAAGTCCAGGTCTTCTATCTCAAGGCGACAAGCTCCCCCGACGCGAACACCCGTGTCGGCGAGGAACGCGAGAATCGCGAGGTCACGCTTCCCGAGGAACGAGGTGTCCTTCTTTGCCGTAGCGAACAGAACGCGCAAGTCGTCGGTCGCCACGACGGGAACCGGTTGCGTCTCGGCCGCGGGTTCGCGCATATTCGACATCGGCGACTTGATGATGATCTCTTCGCGCTCCAACCACCGGTAGAAGGCGCGGCAGGTGGCGGTGGCGCGTCAGCACGGTCTCCGGCGCGTCGATCTCCTGGCGTTCAGCGAGCGGTGTGCTTGTGACATGTTCTCGCAAAGAGGATGTTTGCGCAGGTCAGGAGGGTGTGATCCCGAGGCGCTTGGCGATCACCTCGTTCATGATCTCGTCGGTGCCCGCGCCGATGCGCTGCAGACGCGCATCGCGGAACGCGCGGCTGACACGCGGTACTCGGACATGTAGCCCGCGCCGCCGTGCACCTGGAGGCACGCGTCGGCGAGCCGGTTGAACATCTGGGCCGAGTACTTCTTCGCCATCGAGATCATCCCCACGGGGTACTCGCCCTGCTGCAGCCGCCACACGGTGTCGTACACGAGCGCGCGTGCTGCTTCGAGCTCCGTTGCTGCGTCCGCGAGCATGTGCGCGATCACCTGGTGCCCCGACAGCGATCGTCCGAACGCCTGCCGTTCGCGCGCGTACTCGATCGTCTCCGCGAGCACCGCGTCCGCGTACCCGATGCAGGCCGCCGCGCCGGAGATGCGCTCGTACTGCAGCTGCCACATCGAGCTGCGCGAAGCCCTGGCCGGGCTCGAGGCCGATGAGGTTCTCGTTCGGCACGAGCACGTCCTCGAGCGCGATCTCCGCGGTGTCGCTCGATCGCATGCCGAGCTTCTCGAGCTTGCGCGACACGGTGACGCCGGGCAGATCGGTGTCGACGAGGAACAGCGAGATCCCCGCGTGCCCGGCGTCGGCGTCGGTCTTCACGACCGTGGTGAGGAAGTCGGCGCGGGCGCCGTTCGTGATGTAGAGCTTGGCGCCGTCGATGCGCCAGCGCGTCGCCGTCGCGCACGCCGCGGGTCTTGATGCCGGCGACGTCGGAGCCCGCGTCGGGCTCGGTGATCGCGATCGCGGCGATCTTCTCGCCGGCGATCGCGGGCCGGAGGTAGCGCTCTCGCTGGTCGTCCGTGCCGAACTCGGCGAGCGCGGGTGTCGCCATGTCGGTCTGCACCGAGATCGCCATGGCGATCGCGCCGCAGCCCGCACTTGGCGAGCTCCTCGACGAACACGACTTCGGCCGCCAGGTCGCCGCCGCTCCCGCCCCACTCCACGGGGTAGTGGAGGCCGAGGAAGCCGAGCTCGCCGGCCCGGCGGAAGACGTCGTCAGGGAAGTAGCCGGCCTCCTCCCAGTCGTCGACGTGCGGCGCGAGCTCGGTCGTGACGAACCGGCGGACGGACGCCCGGAGCTCGTCGTGCTCGGGGGTGAAGATCGGGTGCCGGGTCAGCGCCGGGTCCACGGCGACCACGGTGCCACAGACCGGCAGCGTGAGGGATTCGAACCCTGACGGAGCACCATTCGCCGCGTAGGCTTTCCCGCCCATGGCGCGTTCGATCCTGCAACGCCGCCTCGTCGACGTGAGCGACCGCCTCAAGCGCCTTCGGGCGGAGCGAGGGGTCACGGAGGAGCAGCTGGTGTTCCTCGAGGACGAGGCCGAGGACGCTCGGCTGCGCGCGCTCGTCGCCGAGACGCCCCTGACCGACGCCGAGGCGCGAGACGCCCGGCGTCACGCCGACGCGCTCGGTCGACACCGCGACTCGCTCGTGCTGTCGATCGCGGAGCTCGAGCGCGAGCAGGACGACGCTGCTCGACCGCATGTCGGCCGAGCTCTCGGCCAACTGAGCGGCGGCCACCTCCGATGAGCGCCACCAGCGAAGCCCCCCGCGTCGTGATCGCCGAGGACGAGGCGATCATCCGCCTCGACCTGCGCGAGCTGCTCGAGGAAGAGGGGTACGCGGTCGTCGGCGAGACGGGACGGGGCGACGAGGCGATCGACCTCGTCCGTGAGCTCGTCCCCGACCTGGTCATCCTCGACGTGAAGATGCCCGGGCTCGACGGGCTCTCGGCCGCCCGTCAGATCGCCGCGGAGCGCCTCGCGGCCGTCCTCATCCTGACCGCGTTCTCGCAGCGCGACCTCGTGGAGCAGGCCCGTGATGCCGGCGCGCTCGCCTACCTGGTGAAGCCGTTCCAGAAGAGCGACCTGATGCCGGCGATCGAGCTCGCGCTCGGTCGCCACGCGGAGCTGACGTCGCTCGAGCGTCACGTGGAGGACCTCGAGGCGCGCCTCGAGTCCCGCAAGATCATCGACCGGGCGAAGGGCCTGCTCATGGACGAGTACGGCTTCGACGAGCACGAGCGCGTGGCGGTTCATCCAGACCCGGGCGATGAGCGATCGGGTCAAGATCGGTGTGATCGCGCGCAAGGTCGTCGACGGCGAGCTGACGCCCTGACCGACCGGTCGTAGGCCAGGCGTACCATCGCCCCCGTGCCGAAGCTCCTCCTCCTCGACGGGCACTCGCTCGCGTTCCGGGCGTTCTACGCGCTGCCCTCCGACCTGGCCACCGCGAACGGCACGGTCACGAACGCCGTCTACGGCTTCACCTCGATGCTGACGAAGGTGATCGCCGACCATCAGCCCGACTACATCGGCGTCGCGTTCGACGCGCCGGGCCGCACGTTCCGCGACGACATGGATCCGGAGTACAAGGCGGGTCGCAAGGCCGCGCCCGACATCTTCCGGTCGCAGATGCCGCTCATCCGCGAAGTGCTCGATGCGCTCGAGATCACCACGATCGAGATGGAGGGCGTCGAGGCCGACGACGTGATCGCGACGCTCGCGACGCGAGCGGCCGACGCAGGGATCGACGTCGTCGTCGTCACCGGCGACCGCGACACGTTCCAGCTCGTGCGCGACCCGCACCTCAAGGTCCTCTACAACATGCGCGGCGTGTCCGACTACGCGCTCTACGACGAAGCCGGCATCGTCGAGCGCACCGGCGGCGTCACGCCCGCGCAGTACCCGCAGTACGCCGCGTTGCGCGGCGACAACAGCGACAACCTGCCCGGCGTCCCGGGCATCGGTGAGAAGACCGCGGCGAAGCTGATCCTCGCTTACGGCGACGTCGAGGGGATCCTCGATCACGTCGACGAGCTGCCACCGAAGCAGCGACAGAACCTCACCGAGATGCGCCGACCGGGTGCGGCTCAACCTGGCGATGTCCATCCTGCGGCTCGACGTCGACTGCGGCGTCGACGTCGAGGACCTCAAGCAGGGGTCCTTCGACCCCGAGCGCGTGCGCGTGCTCTTCGACCAGCTCGAGTTCCGCACGCTGCTGCCGCGGATGATGGAGGCGGTCGGCTCGACGGCGGCGGTCCCGGAAGGCGAGACCCTCGACATCGACGTCGACGTGCTGCGCGACGCGCCCGCTGCCGCGGAACGGCTGCGCGCGCTCGCGAAGTCGAACGAGCGCTACGCGGTCGAGCCGGAGTGGGACGGCACGCCGGGCCGCAGCGGCCTGCGCGGCCTCGGGCTCGCCGGGAGCGACGGGAACGTGGCGTACGTCGACGGTTCGCTGCTCCAGGACCGCGACGTGCAAGCCGCGGGCGGCGAGCTCGTCGCGACGGGCGGCCCGCCCCTCGTCGCGCACCGCGCCAAGGAGCTGATGCACGGGCTCGGCGTCGACATCCGCACGCTCGACCGCGACACCGCGGTGATGGCGTACCTGCTCGACCCCGCGGAGGGGAAGTACCTCCTCGAAGACCTCGCACTGCGATTCCTCTCGCTCGAGCTGACGTCGCCCGACCTCGAGGAAGGGCAGCTCGATCTCGGCGGCACCGCCGGTGCCGAGATGACCGGTCGCCGTGCAGCCGTCGTGCTGCGGCTCGCCGACGCGCTCGAGGAGGCGCTGGAGGCGCGCGAGCTCACCGACCTCTACGAGCGCTTCGAGCGTCCGCTCGTACGCGTGCTCGCCAAGATGGAACGGGCCGGCATCCGCATCGACACGACGTTCCTCAGCGAGCTGAGCGCCGAGCTCAACAAGGAGTGCAGCCGGCTGCAGCAGGAGGTCTGGGCGCACGCGGGGGAGGAGTTCAACATCAACTCCACGCCGCAGCTGCGCGTCGTGCTGTTCGAGAAGCTCGGGCTCACGCCCGTGAAGAAGACGAAGACCGGGCCGTCCACCGACGCCGACTCGCTGCAGAAGATGGCAGAGGACCACCCGATCGTCGCCGACCTCCTCCGGTACCGGGAGGTCGAGAAGCTGCGGAACACCTATGCCGACGCGCTGCCGCCGCTCGTGCGCGACGACGGTCGCGTGCACGCGACGTTCAAGCAGACGGACACGACGACCGGTCGCATCTCGAGCTCCGATCCGAACCTCCAGAACATCCCGGTGCGCACCGCGGACGGCCGCGAGTTCCGCCGCGCGTTCGTTGCCGACGACGGGTCCGGGCTGCTCACCGCCGACTACTCGCAGATCGAGCTGCGCGTCCTCGCCGACCTCGCCGAGGACCCCGGGCTCATCGACGCGTTCGATCGCGGTGTCGACATCCACACCGCGACGGCGGCGAAGGTGTTCCACCGCGCGGAGGGCGAGGTGACGGCCGAAGACCGGCGCTTCGCCAAGGTCGTCAACTACGGCCTCGCGTACGGGATGGAGGCGTACGGCCTCGGGCAGCGCATGGGCGTCCCGACGGAGGAAGCGCGCGTCATCCTCGACGACTACTTCGAGGCGTTCCCGAACGTCGCGGCGTTCATGTTCGACACGGTCGCCGAGGCGAAGCAGCGCGGCTACACCACGACGATCTTCGGGCGGCGTCGGCAGATCTCCGAGCTGTCGTCCGACAACTTCCGCATCCGTCAGATGGGCGAGCGGATGGCGCAGAACGCGCCCATCCAGGGATCGGCCGCCGACATCTTCAAGCTCGCGATGGTCGCCGTCGACGCGGCGATCGAAGAGGCCGGGTTCGCGACGCAGATGCTGCTCACCGTGCACGATGAGCTCGTCTTCGAGGTGCCGGAGACCGAGCGCAAGAAGGTGGAGCCCGTCATCCGCGAGACGATGGAGTCGGTCGCGACGCTGAAGGTGCCGCTCGTCGTCGACATGGGCTTCGGCGAGACCTGGGCGAACGCGAAGTAGCTCTTCTGTGGCCCGCGACCTCCCCACCAGCCCCGGGTCGCGGGCTTCGACGGCCGACCATTTCAGCGCCTTGGTCGAGCACCCAACGAATCGAAGGAAGACTGACAGCGCAGAAGTGCGACAGTTGCGAGGGTGAAGCCCGTACCAGAAGGCCTCTGGTTCAATGAGCTCGCCGCGTACCTCGGACGCACGTACTGGGCGCCTGATACCGGTCGGGTAATGGCGTTCACGAAGGGGACCGAACAAGAGGTCGAGTTCCTGATCGACGCGCTCGGGCTCGCGCCAGGGCAGCAGGTGCTCGACGTCGGGTGCGGGCCCGGCCGGCACTCGCTCGCGCTCGCCCGGCGCGGCTTCACGGTGCTCGGCGTGGACGCCTCCGAGGACTTCGTCGCCCTCGCCCGCGACGCGGCGCGGGCGGAGGACCTCGATGCCGCGTTCGAGGTGCTCGACGTCCGCGCGCTCGACATCGTCGACCGCTTCGATGCGGTGCTCTGCCTGTGCCAGGGCGGGTTCGGCCTGCTCGGCGGCCGCGGCGAGGACGACGTGTTCCGACGCATCGCCCGTGCGGCCCGTCCGCTGGGCGCAGTCGCGGTCTCCGCCTTCCATGCACCCTTCGCGGTCCGCCATCTGGAGGACGGCGAGTCGTTCGATCCGGCCACCGGCGTGCTGCACGAGCGGGCGACGCTGCGCGACGAGCAGGGCGACGAGCGCGAGTTCGACCTCTGGACCACGTGCTTCACCGCTCGCGAGCTCGCGCTGCTCGCCGCGTCGGCCCACCTCAGCGACGTCGCGATCCACGGTGTGATGCCTGGCCGCTACCGCAGCGCGCCCCCCGATCTCGACGCGCCCGAGCTGCTCCTCCTCGCTCGCCGCGGTGGCGCGTCCGGCACATCAAACGATTAGCCTGTCTGGGCGGTCCCCGATCCGGGGACCAGTCGTTCGCGCCGGGCGTACCTCACCGTCGTGGTCGAGCCGTATCAGTTGAGGAGTCACGAGCAGTTGTCGGAGTCGGACGCGACGGGTGGCACGGGAGCCCCCGTCCTCGAGCAGGAACCGGTGGAGCCCGAAGCGGCCTCACCCCCCGAAGCAGAAGCACCTACCAGCTCACCGAGCGCCAACGGCGACCCTGACGGGCCCGTCGTCCTGGACGACCTCGGTGGCCTCTCGTTCTCCGATGCGGTCGACGCGACCATCGTCGAGTTCGACGACGGCGACATCGTCACGGGCAAGGTCGTCAAGATCGACAGCGACGAGGTGCTGCTCGACATCGGCTACAAGTCCGAGGGCGTCATCCCGTCGCGAGAGCTGTCGATCCGCAACGACGTCGACCCGGGTGAGGTCGTCAGCCTCGACGAGGAGCTCGAGGCGCTCGTCCTCACGAAGGAAGACAAGGACGGCCGCCTGATCCTCTCCAAGAAGCGCGCGCAGTACGAGCGCGCCTGGGGGACGATCGAGGAGATCAAGGAGAAGGAAGGCATCGTCGAGGGCCCGGTCATCGAGGTCGTCAAGGGCGGGCTCATCCTCGACATCGGCCTGCGCGGCTTCCTGCCCGCATCGCTCGTCGACCTCCGCCGTGTGCGCGACCTGCACCCGTTCGTCGGTCGCAGCCTCGAGTGCAAGATCATCGAGCTCGACAAGAACCGCAACAACGTCGTCCTGTCACGCCGCGCGTTCCTCGAAGAGACGCAGCGCGAGCAGCGCGACGAGTTCCTCGCCAACCTGAAGCCGGGCGAGGTGCGCAGCGGTGTCGTGTCCTCGGTCGTGAACTTCGGTGCGTTCGTCGACCTCGGTGGCATGGACGGCCTCGTCCACGTGTCCGAGCTGTCGTGGAAGCACGTCGACCACCCGAGCTCGGTCGTGCAGGTCGGCGACGAGGTCACCGTGCAGGTGCTCGACGTCGACCTCGAGCGCGAGCGCATCTCGCTGTCGCTCAAGGCGACGCAGCAGGATCCGTGGCAGGAGTTCGCTGACGGTCACCAGATGGGTGAGCTCGTCTACGGCCGCGTCACGAAGCTCGTCCCGTTCGGTGCGTTCGTCCAGGTGGGCGACGGCATCGAGGGTCTCGTCCACATCTCCGAGATGGCGGTGCACCACGTCGAGGCTCCGGAGCAGGTCGTCACCCCGGGCGAAGAGCTCTGGGTGAAGATCATCGACATCGACCTCGACCGTCGACGCATCTCGCTGTCGATCAAGCAGGCCGCCGAGGGTGGCGTCGTCGCTGCCGAGTACCAGGACCAGTTCGGCGAGCACGCCTACGACGAGCAGGGCAACTACATCGGTCCCGATGTGCCCGCCGGCGAGGAAGCAGCCGAAGGCGAGGCCGGCGCGGAGACGCCCGCGGACGAGACGACCGCGGACGAGACGCCGCGCGAGACGCGACGAGCCCGCGGACGAGACGCCCGCGGACGAGACGCCCGCCGCGGAGGCCCCTGCGGTCGAGCCGGCTGCCGTGGAGACCCCCGCGGTCGATACCCCTGGGGTCGAGACGGAGGTGCAGGCCGAGGCGCGAGGCCTGTCCGACACGGAGGCCGCGCTCGGCGCAGCGGTGCTGGCCGAGGCCGCCGTCGAGGACGAGGCACCGCCCGAGCAAGACGGGGTGGAGTAGCCCTCAAGGCCTGCCGGTTGCGGGCCGATTCGTGAGGTCGGGGCGGTGACCGATCTCAGGAGCGAGTACATCCTGCTGCGCTCCTGGCCCGAGCAGCGCGTCTTCATGGACGACCGCTTCGACATGTACCCGCTGGGCGTGATCCGCGACTTCCACACGGTGAACGACGGCACGGCCGGCTGGGACCGCGTCCTGGAGGACCGTGACATCGAGGTCGTCCTGTGGGGCCGCGACCGCACGCTGAGCCAGCTGCTCCTGCAGAGCGACGACTGGCGTGTCGTGCACCGCGACGCCGACTTCTACGTCTTCGCCCGCGACGACGTCTCCACTTCCTGACCCAGCATGTGACGCTCAGCCACACATGTTGTGGCTGACAGTCACTTGCCGTTGTCGTGGGGGAGCGTCACCACCGCCGTGCCGGCGCGTCGAAGCGGCAGATGGCCGACGTCGACGCCACGATCGCCGCCGTCGCGCCGCGAGCAGCATGGTCTCGTGACGCGGGAGCGGATCCTCGCGACCATCACGCGTCGTCAGCTCGAGCACCGCCTCGCCGACGGTCGCCTGGAACGCGTGCGCCCGTGCGTGTATCGAGTCGCGGGTGCCCCCCAGACCTGGGAGCAGGTCGTGCTCGCCGCGTGCCTCACCGCCGGGCCGCGCAGCCACGCGTCCTTCCGGGCCGCTGCCCGCCTCTGGATGCTCTCCGGCTTCGAGACGGAGGACGTCGTGGAGATCACCACGCCGAGCCGACGCCGAGCACGCATCAGCGGTGTCATCGTCCACGACAGCGAGGTGACCGGTCGACGTCATACGGCGCGGCGCCACGGGATCCCAGTCAGCTCACCGGCCCGGACCCTCTGCGACCTCACCGCGTGCTGCCGTCCATGGGACGTCGAACGAGCGCTCGACGATGCGCTGCGGAAGAAGGTCACGACGCTCCGGTCAGTCCAGGCCGTCTACCTCGACCTCGCGGGTCCGGGCCGCCGTCGATGCACCGTCATGCGCGCGTTGCTCGAGGCTCGTTCCCCGGGCTTCGACCCGGGCGGATCGCCGATGGAGCTGCGGCTCGTCGATTGGCTCGTCGCGGCCGATCTTCCGCGGCCGGTGCAGCAGCACCGTGTGCGCCTTGGCAACCGATCGATGCGCCTCGACCTGGCATATCCCGATCAGCTGATCGCGATCGAGTATGACGGCTGGGACGCGCATCGATCGCGTCGGTCGTTCGCCGGCGACCGTGCGCGACAGAACGAGCTCGAGATCCGGGGCTGGCTCGTCCTGCGGTTCACGTCCGCCTCGACGCGGGACGACGTCGTGCGCGCGGTGAGCGCGGCGCTCGCGACCCGCACTCGGGACCGCATGTGACACTGAGCCACAACTGTTGTGGCTGAGTGTCACATGCCGGGTCAGAGGTGGAAGAAGTAGCCGTCGAGACAGCAAAGAGACCGCAGGCTTGGTTCCTGCGGCCTCTTGTGCTGTATCGAGTGGAGCTGTTCTTACGGGTTTGGCGCGTTGCCGACCTTGCTGCCGGCTTCGGAGAACTTGTCGTTCACCTCGCCGCGGAGGAACACCACTGCCGCGATCACCGCGAGTGCGATGAGGGCGACCAGGAGGATGTACTCCACAAGGTTGGCGCCACGCTCGTCCTTCGTGAACCTGGCTTGCAGCCAGGTCTTCAAGACGAACAGGTTCATGACCCCTCCCTAAGGGTTGGGATCAGTTCCCGTTGGAGCTGAGCTTCGAACCGGTCTCGCTGAACTTGTCGTTGACCTCACCACGGAGGAAGACGACAGCCGCGATCACGGCAAGAGCGATGAGCGCGACGAGGAGGATGTACTCCACCAGGTTGGCGCCACGCTCGTCCTTCGCAAACCTGGCCTGCAGCCAGGTCTTCAGCACGAAGAGGTTCATGCTGCCCCTTTCGGTTGTGGGAGCCGAAAGCCCATTCCGACTCGACCGGAGCCCAGTTCCGGCTGAGGAACTCATCGGCAGCGCCCCCAGGGAACTTGACCACTCTCCGTGAGGTTTCTCGGCCCGCCTACGCTGCCGCCGTGCTGTTCGTGGGGCTGACCGGTGGGATCGGATCGGGCAAGAGCACCGTGGCGGCCCTCCTGGCCGCCAAGGGCGCCGTGATCGTCGATGCCGACGCCGTCGCCCGGTCCGTCGTGGAGCCCGGGACCCCGGCGCTGCAGCAGCTCGTCGAGCGCTTCGGGCCGGAGATCCTCGCCGGCGACGGCTCGCTCGACCGCCCGGCGCTGGCGAACGTGGCCTTCGCGGACGACGAGTCGCGGGCTGCGCTCGAGGCGATCACGCACCCGGCGATCAACGAGGAGTTCATGCGCCGGATGACCGAGGCGCCGAAGGACGCGGTCGTCGTGTGCGACGTGCCGCTGCTCGCGGAGTCGAAGTCGGCGCAGGCCCGTGGCTACCCGGTCGTCGTGGTCGTCGAGGCGCCACTCGACCTGCGGCTGGACCGTCTCGAGGAGCGCGGCGTGCCGCGTGACGACGCACAGCGCCGCATCGCGGCGCAGGCGAGCGAGGAAGAGCGCCGGGCGCTCGCGACGCACGTCGTCGACAACTCCGGCGACCTGGCGGCGCTGCAGCACCAGGTCGACGTCCTGTGGGACGACCTCCTCGTGCGGAAGGCAGAGCACGAGGCGAAGGAAGCCGAAGCCGCCGCCGAGAGGGACGCCGAGGCGACGTAGCCCCCTCAAGGGGCCGGTCGGGCGCGCCGACGCTCAACCGTGGCACGCGCCATCGCACTGCAGAACCGGGTCCCGCCGACCCGTCCCGAGGTGCTCGACGCGTCCGTCGCCGAGGTCACCGCGACTCGCCTCCGGCTCTGGCCGGTCCTCGCAGTGCTCGTGCCCGGCCTCCTCGTCGCGTGCTGGGCGGCGCTCCCGACCACCTGGGACGGCGCCAGCTTCCTCTTCCGGATCGTGCACTCCGGCGACCCCGAGATCCTGCACGGACGCATCGGCAGCGTGATCTGGCAGGTGCCCGCGGTCGCGGCCGCGCGCCTCGGCGCGCCGCTCGACACGATCCGCGCGTCGTTCTCCCTCGGGTTCGTGGTCGCGCCCGTGGTCGCGCTGTGGGGCTCGTGGCTCGTCGTGCGCGACCGGGACCCCCGCCTCTTCGCGTGTGCGGCGTGCGCGATCCTTGCCCTGTCGGCGCCCGCGCAGGCGTTCTTCGTCGGCGAGATGCTGATCTCGCTCCAGCTCGGGTGGATCCTGCTCCTCACCGCCGCGACCGGCGCGACCACGCCCTGGGGTCGGCGGCTCGCGATCCCCGTCGCGGTGCTGATCCTGCTGACGCATCCCATCTCGGCGTTCGTGCTCGCGGGCGCCGCTGGCGTCCTGCTCGTCCGGTGGTACTCGGACGGCGGGGGGCGCGTGACCCGCCGGCAGGGGACGCTCGTGGCCGGGCTCGTCGTCCTCGCCGTGGCGCGGATGCTGCTGACGAACGGCTACGAGCGCGCCAACACCAAGGATCTCGCGATGGACGTGGCGTTCAAGTCGATCGAGCAGGGGGGCGTGCTCCTCCTCGTCGGCTTCCTCTGCGTCGCCGCCGCCGTCGTCACGATGGCGATCACGGTCGGCACCGGGCGGCTCGAGCGCCGGCGATGGGTGCCGTTCGCGCTCCTGGGCGCCGGCGGGATCGCGCTCGTCGCGCTGGCCGCGAACACCGCGGCCTGGCGCTCCGAGGTGAACTGGCGCGTCTTCGACATCGTGTTCATGCTCCCCGCGTTCGGCGCCCTGCTGGTCTGCGTCCTGGTGCGGGCGACGCCGTCAGCGCGGGCTCGGAGCGCGGGGACCGCGTTCGCGGTCGCGTCCGTGGCGCTGGTGTCGGCGGTGCTCGTGGTGCAGTCGGTCGGTTGGCGCGATGCGCGTGCGGACCTGGAGGCCGAGCTGCGCGCGCTCCCGCCCAGCTGTGTCGTGTTCGCCGACCTCGAGAGCGCCTCGTCGGCCCCGATGTCGGGGCACTGGGCGACCGCCATGCTGGCACTCGAGGAGCAGGGTCTCCGACCGCGAGTGGTCGTCATGGAGCGCCCCAGCGCCTGTCGTCGCTACGAGGCGACGGGCGCGGCGCTCGTGTGGCCGTGGGAGTCGATCGTCGACCACGGCGCCGGGGGAGCCTTCCGCCTCCCGACGCTCTAGCTCGACCTTCGAGCAGCGGACAGCTCTTGTCCTAGGCCTGGGTCACAATGGGTCGTGGCGAAGTTCGAGCTGGTCTCCGAGTTCACCCCGGCCGGTGACCAGCCGCACGCGATCGCGGGTCTGTCCGAGAGCATCGAGGCCGGAGAGCGGTACCAGACGCTCCTCGGCATCACGGGCTCGGGCAAGTCGTTCACGATCGCCGGCGTGATCGCGGAGGTGCAGAAGCCGACGATCCTGCTCGCGCCCAACAAGACGCTCGCCGCACAGATCGCGAGCGAGCTGCGCGAGTTCTTCCCCAAGAACCGCGTCGAGTACTTCGTCTCCTACTACGACTACTACCAGCCCGAGGCGTACCTGCCGTCGAGCGACACGTACATCGAGAAGGACTCGTCGATCAACGACGAGATCGACCGGCTCCGACACTCCGCCACCTCGGCGATCATGAGCCGCCGCGACGTGATCGTCGTCGCCTCGGTCTCCGCGATCTATGGGCTCGGTGCTCCCGACGAGTACGAGCGGCAGTGCCTCATCGTCGACAAGGGGGAGGAGCGCGAGCAGCGCTCGATCCTCGCCCGCCTCGTCGAGCTGCAGTACGAGCGCAACGACTTCACGTTCGCGCGCAACAAGTTCCGGGTGCGCGGCGACACGATCGAGGTGTACCCCTCGTACGAGGAGCACGCGGTGCGGCTCCAGCTGTTCGGCGACGAGATCGAACGCATCGTCGAGGTCGACCCGATGACCGGTGAGGTCGTCGGTGAGCTCGAGCGGCTCGTCCTGTTCCCCGCGTCGCACTACGTCACGTCGCGCGCCCGCTTGGAGAAGGCCATCGCCGGCATCGAGGACGAGCTCGGGCACCGCCTCGCCGAGCTCGAGGGCAAGGAGAAGCTGCTCGAGGCGCAGCGCCTCCGGATGCGCACCACGTACGACCTCGAGATGCTGCGCGAGGTCGGGGTGTGCTCGGGCATCGAGAACTACTCGCGCCACCTCGACGGACGCGCGCCGGGGCAGATGCCGTACACGCTGCTCGACTACTTCCCCGACGACTACCTGATCGTCCTCGACGAGTCGCACGTGACCGTGCCGCAGCTCCACGGGCAGTACGAGGGCGACCGCTCGCGCAAGGTGGTGCTCGTCGACCACGGCTTCCGACTTCCGTCGGCGATGGACAACCGCCCGCTGCAGTTCGACGAGTTCATCGACAAGGTCAACCAGGTCGTGTTCATGTCGGCGACGCCGGGGGCGTACGAGCTCGAGAAGTCGTCGCGCGGTCGTCGAGCAGATCGTGCGCCCGACCGGCCTCGTCGACCCCGAGGTCATCGTGAAGCCCACGAAGGGGCAGATCGACGACCTCGTGGCCGAGATCCGCGGCCGAGAGGAGCGCGAGGAGCGCGTGCTCGTCACGACGCTCACCAAGAAGATGGCCGAGGACCTCACCGACTACCTCATCGAGCTCGGTGTGCGCGTCCGCTACCTCCACAGCGAGGTCGACACGCTCGAGCGCGTCGAGATCCTGCGCGCCCTGCGGCTCGGCGAGTTCGACGTGCTCGTCGGCATCAACCTCCTGCGGGAGGGCCTCGACCTGCCCGAGGTGTCGCTCGTCGCGATCCTCGACGCCGACAAGGAAGGTTTCCTCCGGTCGTCGACGTCGCTGATCCAGACGATCGGTCGCGCGGCTCGCAACGTCGGGGGTCAGGTGATCATGTACGCCGACTCGGTCACCGACTCGATGCGCCACGCGCTCGTCCGAGACGAACCGACGGCGCAAGGCGCAGCTCGAGTACAACGCCGCCAACGGCATCGACCCGCAGACGATCCGCAAGGGCGTCACCGACATCCTCGAGATGGTCCGCGGCGCGCGATGGCGGCGACGGCGCACCGGCGTCGCGTGGACGGGGTCGCGGTCGTCGTGGTCCGACTCGCTCCGCGGTGTTCGATCTGTCCGGCGTGCCGCCCGAAGAGCTGGGCCGCATGATCCAGACGCTCCAGGAGGAGATGCACGAGGCCGCGAAGACCCTCCGCTTCGAGGAGGCAGCGCGGCTGCGCGACGAGATCACCGAGCTCAAGCGTGAGCTCAAGGCGGTCGGCTGACCCGATCGGCTGGGCGGTCCGCTGACGGACGGTCTGCCGAGCAGTAGGTTTCGACCCGTGGGCCTGTTCCGAGCGCTGTTCCCGAAGAAGATCAAGGATCCGCTGACCGGCACTGCGCAGATCGTCTCGTGCAGCGGCACCAGCGAGAACGCGACGCACCAGACGTGCGAGATGCAGCTCGTGGTGAACGTCGAGGGCGTCGAACCGTTCGCCGTGGCGCACACGCAGATCCTCAAGGTCAGCAAATGGCCGAGCCCGGGAATGGCGGTGCCCGTCGTGGTGTCGCAGAGCGATCCCACGAACCTCCGACTCGACTTCGACGCCATCCCGGAGTGGCAGGACGCCGGAATGGACCGCGCCGAGCAGATCGCGGCGTCGATGCGGGGCGAGGGTGAGACGGGTGATGGCCCTCAGGTCGTGCAGATGCCCGGTGGCGGCACGGCGCAGGTCCACGTGGTGAACGTCTCCGGCGGCGATGTCGACCCCGCCGACCTCGCGCAAGCCGTCTCGATGGCGGAACAGACCACCGGCATGGACCTCGACGGTGACGGCAAGGTGGCGTCGGGTGCGGCGCCCGTGACACCACCGACGGCGGCGGCAGCGGGTGACGACGACCGCATCGCGCAGCTCGAGCGGCTCGCGAAGCTGCACGACTCCGGCGCGCTGAGCGACCAGGAGTTCGAGGCCGAGAAGGCGCGTCTGCTCGGCGGTCCCTGAGGAGTCTCCCCGCACGAAACCTGCCGAACATGCGTTCGACGGGCCGTCCGGCTGGGTACTCTGGCCATGTGGCGGCGAAGTCGGGTGCAGGCACCAAGAGCCCGGCGACCAGCCGCCCGAAGGCCAAGAGCCCGGCGACCAGCGGCCCGACGATCACGGTCCGCGGGGCCCGCGAGCACAACCTCCGCGACGTCGACCTCGAGCTGCCGCGCGACCGCCTGATCGTCTTCACGGGGATCTCCGGCTCCGGGAAGTCGTCGCTCGCGTTCGACACGATCTACGCCGAAGGGCAGCGGCGCTACGTCGAGTCGCTCTCCGCGTACGCGCGTCAGTTCCTCGGGCAGATGGACAAGCCCGACGTCGACTTCATCGAGGGTCTGTCACCCGCGATCTCGATCGACCAGAAGTCGGCGTCGCGCAACCCGCGGTCGACGGTCGGCACGATCACCGAGGTCTACGACTACCTGCGCCTCATGCTACGCGCGGATCGGCGTGCCGCACTGCCCGACGTGCGGACGCGTCATCACGCGCCAGACGCCGCAGCAGATCGTCGACCGGGTGCTGGAGCTGCCCGACGACACGCGCTTCCAGGTCCTCGCGCCGGTCGTGCGTGGCCGCAAGGGTGAGTACGAGAAGCTGCTGAAGGAGCTCGCCACGCAGGGCTTCACGCGGGCGCGCATCGACGGCGAGCTCCACGAGCTCACCGACAAGGTGCCGCTCGCGCGCTACGAGCAGCACACGATCGAGGTCGTCGTCGATCGTCTCGTGCGACGCGACGGCATCGAGCGTCGGCTCACCGACTCGCTCGAGACCGCGCTGCGCATCGCCGAGGGCGTCGCGGAGGTCGAGATCGTGCCCGCGCGAAGGCGACGCGGAGCAGGAGACGCTCACGTTCTCGGAGCACCTGGCGTGCAGTCACTGCGGGATCAGCTTCGAGGAGCTCGCGCCGCGCAACTTCTCGTTCAACTCGCCGTACGGGGCGTGCGATCGCTGCGACGGGCTCGGCACGCGCTTCGAGGTCGACCCCGAGCTGGTCGTGCCCGACGACGACCTGAGCCTCGCCGATGGTGCGATCGCGCCGTGGACGGGGTTCCGCAGCCGCTACTTCGATCGAGTCCTCGAGGCCATCGCCGACGAGTTCGGCTTCAGCATCGAGACGCCCTGGAAGAAGCTCGGCAAGCGCGCTCGCAACGCGATCCTCAACGGCACGGGCGACCGCGCCGTCCACGTCCGCTACCGCAACCGCTACGGACGGCAGCGGTCGTACAACACCGCGTTCGAGGGCGTCGTGCCGTGGCTCGAGCGCCGGCACACCGACGCCGAGAGCGACCGGTCGCGCGAGCTCATCGAGGGCTACATGCGCGAGGTCCCGTGCCCGGCGTGTCACGGCGCGCGCCTGCGACCCGCATCGCTCGCCGTCAAGGTCGGCGACCTCAACATCTACGAGCTCGGGGAGCTGTCGATCGCCAAGGCCGCCGCGTTCCTCAGCGGGCTGGAGCTCTCGGAGCGCGACCGCATGATCGCCGAGGCGGTCGTGAAGGAGGTCAACGAGCGCCTCCGCTTCCTCCTCGACGTCGGCCTCGACTACCTCAGCCTCAACCGCTCGTCGGGGACGCTCGCCGGTGGCGAGGCGCAGCGCATCCGGCTCGCGTCGCAGATCGGCAGCGGGCTCGTCGGCGTGCTCTACGTCCTCGATGAGCCCTCGATCGGGCTCCACCAGCGCGACAACCAGCGCCTGATCGACACGCTCGTGCGCCTGCGCGACCTCGGCAACACGGTGATCGTGGTCGAGCACGACGAGGAGACGATCCGGGTCGCCGACCATGTCGTCGACATCGGCCCCGGGGCTGGTGAGCACGGCGGTGAGATCGTCGCCGCAGGGACGCTCGAGCGTGTGCTCCGGGAGAAGCGCTCGATCACCGGCCAGTACCTCTCGGGGGCGCGGTCGATCGAGGTCCCCGAGCGACGGCGCGCGCCGGGCGACGCGTGGCTCGTCGTGCGCGACGCCCACGAGCACAACCTGCAGAACCTCGACGCCGGGTTCCCGCTCGGGTGCTTCGTCGCGGTCACCGGTGTCAGCGGCAGCGGGAAGAGCACGCTCGTCAGCGACATCCTGTACCACGCGCTCATGCAGCGCGTGTACAAGTCGAGGGTCGTCCCCGGACGGCACAAGACGGTCGAGGGCGCGGAGCACCTCGACAAGGTCATCAACATCGACCAGTCACCGATCGGGCGGACGCCACGTTCGAACCCGGCGACGTACTCGGGGGTCTTCGACAAGATCCGGTCGCTGTTCGCGGCGACCGAGGAGGCGAAGATCCGCGGCTACCTGCCGGGGCGGTTCTCGTTCAACGTGAAGGGCGGCCGCTGCGAGGCGTGCGCAGGCGACGGCACGATCAAGATCGAGATGCACTTCCTCCCCGACGTGTACGTCCCGTGCGAGGTGTGCAAGGGCGCTCGGTACAACCGCGACACGCTCGACATCACGTTCAAGGGGAAGAACATCGCCGAGGTGCTCGACCTCTCCATCGAGGAGGCGTGCGAGTTCTTCACCAACCAGCCGACGATCGCGCGACACCTGCAGACGCTGCTCGACGTCGGCCTCGGGTACGTGCGACTGGGTCAGCCCGCGCCGACGTTGTCGGGGGGCGAGGCGCAGCGCGTGAAGCTCGCGTCGGAGCTCGGCAAGCGCGCGACCGGGCGCACGATCTACATCCTCGACGAGCCGACGACCGGGCTGCACTTCGAGGACGTGCGCCGCCTCCTCGGCGTCCTGCAGCGGCTCGTCGACACCGGCAACACCGTGCTCGTGATCGAGCACAACCTCGACGTCGTGAAGTCCGCCGACTGGCTCATCGACCTCGGGCCCGAAGGTGGTGACCGGGGCGGCCGCATCGTCGCCGAGGGCCCGCCGGAGCACGTCGCGAAGAACGAAGACAGCCACACCGGCCGCTTCCTCGCCCCGCTGCTCGACCTCACCTGACGCGCTGACGATGTCCGCGCGCGACCCGTGGGAGACCCACGCGGGATGGTGGCAGGAGCACTTCACCGACGGCGTCGACCCGGAGTACGAGGAGCAGATCCTCCCGATCGCCGACGCCGAGCTGGCGGGCGCGCGCCACGTGCTCGACGTCGGGTGCGGGGAGGGGCAGGTCGCGCGCCGGATCGCCGCGCTCGACGGCACGCGGGTCGTCGGCGTCGACCCGACCGAGAACCAGCTGGCGGCGGCCCGGACGCGAGCGGGCGGCGTGACGCTCGGTCGGGCGCGGGCCGAGCAGCTGCCCTTCGCCGACGGGTCCTTCGACGCAGTCGTCATCTGCCTCACCCTCGAGCACCTCGACCCCTTCGAGCCCGCCGTCGTCGAGGTGGGCCGGGTCCTGGAGGCCGGGGGGCGCTTCGTCCTGTTCCTCAACCACCCCCTGCTCCAGGCCCCGGGCAGCGGCTGGATCGACGACCGGATCCTCGAGGAGGAGTACTGGCGCATGGGCCCGTATCTCACCGAGGACGTGGCCATGGAAGAGGTCGCGCCCGGCGTCAGGTTGCCCTTCATGCACCGCCCGTTGAGCCGATACATCAACGTGATGGCCGACTGCGGGCTCCTGGTCGAGCACATGGACGAGCCGGCGCCGCCTCCGGGGTTCCTCGCGCAGGCCCCTGAGTACGGCGAGGCGGCGACGATCCCTCGACTCCTCGTGCTGCGAGCCCGCAAGCACGAGTGACCGCGCCGGGCGCGCTCGCGCCCGGTCGCACGCTGGACACGACGTGGCTGCTCCGGGCGAGCGCGATCGCCGCGCTCGTCCTGCTGCGCGTCGTCGCGCTCGCCGTGGTGCTCGATAGCGGCGAGGCGTACGAGCGCACGAGCGCGTTCGGGTACGACACGGGCCGGTACCACGTGATCGCGGAGCAAGCCGGGCACCCCGTACCGCGACTTCGAGGTCGAGTATCCGCCCGGCTCGCTCGCGCTCGTCGAGGTCGTGCACGGCCCGACCAAGGCCGACACGATGCAGCTCACGGGCGTCGTGATGCTGCTGCTCGACTTCGTCGCCGCGGCGGGCGTCGCGTACGGGTGGGGGAGACGCGCCGCGATCGCGTACCTCGCGCTCGGCCTGCCCTTGATGTTCCCGCCGTTCATCTACTTCCGCGTCGACCTGCTCTCCGTCGCGGCTCGCGATCTGGGGGTTCGCACTCGTGAAGCGACGGCGGGAGGTCGTCGGCGGCGCGCTCATGGGCGTGGCCGTCCTCGCGAAGTTCTGGCCGCTCGCGCTGCTCCCGGTGCTGCTCGTGCGTCGGCAGTGGCGCGCGACGACGACGATGCTCGCGACGTTGGCGGCGGCGGGGCTCGCGTGGGTCGCATGGGTCGGCACCGACGGCCCGCGACAGGTCCTCACGTTCCGCGGCGCGACCGGTTGGAACATCGAGAGCTTCGTCGGTGGCTTCTACCGGATCGTCGACGGTGGCGAGATCTTCAAGCACGTGGGTGCGGTGCGCACCGGGCACGTACCCGGCTGGGCGAGCCCGCTGCTCGGTCTGGTGCTCGTCGCGGGGCTCGGCGCGCTGTGGTGGCGGCTGTCGCGCTGCAAGCCGACGGACGACGGCATCATCGAAGGCGTCGCGCCGGTCACGGCGATCTGCCTCTTCCTCGTCTGCTCACCGGTGCTCTCGCCGCAGTACCTCGTCTGGCTGCTGCCGTTCGGCGCGATCTGCTGGGTGCGCGGTCAGCGGACGACCGCGTGGCTGGTCGCTGCGTCCGTCGTGCTCACGATGCTGCTGACGAAGACGTACGCGGGCTTCGTCAGAATGGACCTGGCCACGTACTCGCTGCTGACCGCGCGGAACCTGGTGCTCGTCGCGACGATCGTCGTGGGCTTCGTCACGATCGAACGCGCCGCACGACGCGACGCTCCCGAGTGGCGATCAGTCGACCTTGGCGGGGTCGGACGGCGCGCCCTTGATCTCGAGCATCCGCTCGAGCGCGACGCGCGCCGACGCGGCGGTGCGCTCGTCGACGACGATCTGATTCACGACCTCGCCCCGCACGAGGCTCTCGAGGCACCACGCGAGGTGCGGCTCGTCGATGCGGAACATCGTGGCGCAGGGGCAGATCAGCGGATCGAGCGACACGACGGTCTTGTCGGGGTTCTCGGCGGCCAGACGCTGCACCATGTGGATCTCGGTGCCGATCGCGAGCTCGGCGCCCGCAGGCGCGGCCGTCACCCACTCGAGGATGCGCTCTGTCGAACCGACCTTGTCGGCCAGCTCCACGACCTCGTGGCGGCACTCGGGATGGACGATCACCTCGCCGTCGGGGTGCTCGGCGCGGAACGCCGCGACGTGCTCGGGCGCGAAGCGCTGGTGGACGGTGCAGTGACCGCGCCAGAGGAGGAACGTCGCCTCCTTGACGTCGCGCTCGTCGAGCCCGCCCAGGTCGCGGTGCGGGTTCCACACCCGCATGTGCGACTCGTCGAAGCCCATCTGGTACCCGGTGTTGCGGCCCAGGTGCTGGTCGGGGAAGAAGAGGACCTTCGTCGCGCCGGGTGATCCCTTCGCGAACGCCCACTCGAGCACGGCGCGGGCGTTCGACGACGTGCACACCGCGCCACCATGGTCGCCGACGAACGCCTTCAGCGCCGCTGACGAGTTCATGTAGGTGATCGGCACGACCTGCTCGATGTCGGTGACGCCGGCGATCTCTTCCCAAGCCTCCTCGACCTGGTCGATGTCGGCCATGTCGGCCATCGAGCAGCCGGCGTTGAGGTCGGGGAGGACGACGTGCTGGTGGTCGGCGGTGAGGATGTCGGCCGACTCGGCCATGAAGTGGACGCCGCAGAACACGATCGTGTCGGCTTCGTGGTGCTCCTCGGCCCACTGCGCGAGCTTGAAGGAGTCACCGCGCAGGTCGGCCCAGCGGATGACCTCGGGTCGCTGGTAGTGGTGACCGAGGATCAGCAGGCGATCGCCGAGCGCGGCCTTGGCGTCGGCGATCCACTGCTCGAGCTCCTCGGGAGACGCGAGCGTGTACCGGTCCGGCAGCGGGGCCTGGAGTCGCAACATGTGACGCACCCCCAGCACCTCGGCTCAGCCATCGGGTCGAGGTGGGTGTCGTTGTGGGATCCGCTTGCGGCCGGCGGGGACAGCCTGGTCGCCCACCGCGGGGTTGTCGGCCGCTCCTTCGAGGATTGGATCCGTCGTGTGTGGCCGGTACTTCCAGGCCGGCCTCTGTCGATGATAACGCCGCGATGTCGCACGGAACTTCCCATCTTGCACGCGACAATGGAGGGTCGTGGTGCAGCGTCCCGAAACCGGCTCGATCCCCACCGGCCCGGGGTCGTACCAGTTCAAGGACGGCCAGGGCCGGGTCCTCTACGTCGGCAAGGCGACGAACCTGCGCAGCCGGCTCTCCAACTACTTCGGTCCGCCGGACTCGCTGATGCCGCGGACGAGACAGATGGTCGTGGCCTCCTCGACCGTCGAGTGGATCGAGGTCAACAACGAGGTCGAGGCGCTGTTCCTCGAGTACAACCTCATCAAGCGCCACCGGCCGCGCTTCAACATCCGGTACAAGGACGACAAGTCGTACCCGTACCTCGCCGTCACCCTCGACGAGGAGTGGCCCCGGGCGATGGTCATGCGGGGCGCCAAGCGCAAGGGCGTGCGCTACTTCGGCCCGTACGCGCACGCCTACGCGATCCGGGAGACGCTCGACCTCCTGCTGCGCACGTTCCCCATCCGGACGTGCACGAAGGGCAAGTTCGATCGCCACCACCGGCTGGGGCGCCCGTGCCTCTACGCGCACATCGAGAAGTGCTCCGCGCCGTGCGTCGGGGACGTGTCGCGCCAGGAGTACGACGCGCTGGTGGCCGACCTGCTGATGTTCCTCGACGGCGAGACCGCGCCCGTCGTCGAGCGTCTCGAGCGGCAGATGCGCGAGGCGGCCGACGAGCTGGAGTACGAGCGGGCGGCGCGCCTGCGTGACCAGCTGACCTCGGTCCGCAAGGCCATCGAACGTCAGCAGATGGTCGCCCGCAAGGAAGAGGACTTCGACGTGATCGGCCTCGCCGAGGACGAGCTCGAGGCGTCGGTCCAGCTGTTCTTCGTGCGACGAGGAAGGGTCGTCGGTCGGCGGGGGCTCGTCGTCGACAAGGTCGAGGACGTCGACACGTCACAGCTCGTCGCCCGGCTCCTGGAGCAGCTGTACGCGGGTGCGTCGGCCGAGGACGTGCCGCGCGAGGTCCTCGTGCCCGTCGACCCCGAGGATCCCGCGCTGGCGCAGGCGTTCCTGACGCAGGTGCGCGGCGCGAACGTGCAGGTGCGCGTGCCGCGGCGAGGCGCGAAGCGCGAGCTCCTCGCCACCGTGGCGCGCAACGCCTCTGAGGCGTTCGCGCAGCACAAGCTGCGGCGCGCGTCCGATCACAACGCGCGCGCGCGTGCGTTGACGGCACTGCAGGAGGCGCTCGCGCTCCCCGAGGCACCCCTGCGGATCGAGTGCTTCGACATCTCGAACCTCCAGGGCACCGAGATCGTGGGTTCGATGGTCGTGATGGAGGACGGGCTCGCGAAGCGCTCCGACTACCGGCGGTTCAAGGTCCGTCACCAGGAGGGCCAGGACGACTTCGCGGCGATGGAAGAGGTGCTGAGCCGGCGGTTCCGCCGCTACCTCGAGGAGCGCGACGAGGGCGCGCGCGCCGGGAAGCGCTTCTCGTACCCGCCGAACCTGCTGCTCGTCGACGGTGGGCGGGGGCAGCTCAACGTGGCGGTGCGGGTGCTGGAAGAGCTCGGTCTCGAGGACATCGCCGTCGCGTCCCTCGCGAAGCGCTTCGAGGAGGTGTTCCTGCCCGACCGCGAGCTGCCCGTGCGCATCCCGCGCGACTCGGAGGCGCTGTTCCTGCTGCAGCAGGTGCGCGACGAGGCCCACCGCTTCGCGATCACGTACCACCGCAAGCTGCGCGAGAAGAAGGCGACCAAGTCGGTGCTCGACGACGTCGCCGGCCTGGGCCCGACTCGACGGGCCCGCCTGCTCCGCGAGTTCGGTTCCGTGAAGCGGTTGCGGGCGCTGTCCGAGGAAGAGCTGGTGGCGATCCCGTGGCTGCCCGAACCGGTGGGGCGGGCAGTGTACGAGCGGCTGACGACGAGCGCGTAGGTGTTCGCTACCAGCGGCTGATGACGAGCTGGTCCGGCGCGTCGCCGCGCTGACCTTCCGGCACGTGGCGGCGGGCCTGCAGCCACGCCCGCAGCTCGGCAGCCGGCATCGGGTGGCAGAGGTGGTAGCCCTGCACCAGGTCGCAGCCGAGCGAGCCGAGGATGTTCATGGCCGCCTGGTTCTCGACTCCCTCGGCGACGGCCTGGAGCCCGAGCGAGTACGCGAGGTCCACGGTGGAGCGCACGATCACGAGGTCGTCGTCGTCGTTGGCGACGTTGGCGACGAACGACCGGTCGATCTTGAGCAGGTCGACGGGCAGGCGCTTCAGGTAGGCGAGCGACGAGTACCCGGTCCCGAAGTCGTCGACCGCGATACCGACGCCGATCTCGTGCAGCCGTGCGAGCACGGCAGGCGGCGCTGCGCCGGGTCGGTCACCATGTCGTGAACGAGCCGGGTACCGTGGGCTGAGGCGATGCTCGACTTGACGATCGTGACCGGGATGTCCGGCGCCGGGCGGTCCTCGGCGGCCGACGCGCTCGAAGACCTCGGCTTCTTCGTCATCGACAACCTGCCGCCCGCACTCATCCCGAAGGTCGCGGAGCTCGCGGCCGGCGGCGGACGCCCGTCCCGCTACGCACTCGTCGTCGACGTGCGCTCGGGCGCGTTCATGGACGACCTCGAGGCCGCGCTCAGCGAGCTGCGCCAGTCGGGGGCGCGGACCCGGGTGCTGTTCCTCGACGCGTCCGACGGCGTCCTCGTGCGCCGGTTCGAGGCCTCGCGGCGGCGGCACCCCCTGTCGGACGCCGACAGCATCGTCGACGGCCTCGCTCTCGAGCGCGACCTGCTCGAGGAGCTGAAGGGCGAGGCCGACCTGATCGTCGACACGACCGACCTCAACGTGCACCAGCTGCGCGAGCGCGTGCGCGAGCTGTTCGGCGAGGGCGCGCCCGAGGCCGGCGAGCTCCAGACGAACGTCGTCTCCTTCGGGTACAAGCACGGCGTCCCGGTCGACGTCGACGTGCTCTTCGACTGCCGATTCCTGCCCAACCCGCACTGGGTGGAGCGGCTGCGCCCGCTGCCGGGGACGGATGCGAAGGTGCGGCGCTACGTCCTCGGGCAGCCGGAGGCCGAGGCGTTCCTCGCCGAGCTCCGGCGCCTCTTCGAGCTGCTGCTCCCCGCGTACGTCCGCGAGGGCAAGGCGTACCTGTCGATCGGCATCGGCTGCACCGGCGGACGGCATCGCAGCGTCGTGATCGCGACCGAGCTCGGCAAGATCCTCGGTGAGCTCGGCTTCGACTCCCGCGTCGTGCACCGGGACCTCGACCGTGCCTGAGCGTCACGACGGGCCCGCGGTCGTCGCGCTCGGCGGCGGGCACGGGCTGGCGCTCACGTTGCGGGCGGCTCAGCGCTACGCGGGCGCGTTGACGGCCGTCGTGAGCGTCGCTGACGACGGCGGCTCGAGCGGCCGGCTCCGGCGCGACCTCGACGTCGTCCCGCCCGGCGACCTGCGCAAGTGCCTGGTCGCGACCGCCGCCCCCGACAACGTGTGGGCGCGCGCGTTCGAGCACCGCTTCGGCGGCACCGAGCTCGGTGGCCATGCCCTGGGCAACCTCGTGCTCGTCGGGCTGAGCGAGACGCTCGGTGACCTCGGTGCGGCACTCGACGAGGCGGGTGCGCTGCTCGACGCGCACGCCCGGGTCCGGCCGGCAACGACGGAGCGCGTCGTGCTGAAGGCGCAGGTCGGGGCCGAGGGCGTCGACCGGGAGATCGAGGGCCAGGTCGCGGTCATGGAGACGCGCGCTCGCATCCGGCGTGTCGACCTCGTCCCGAGCGACGTGCCCGCGGACCCCGTCGCCGTCGAGGCGATCGGCGCCGCGGACCAGGTCGTGCTCGCGCCCGGATCGCTCTACACGAGCCTCCTGCCGGTGCTCATGGTCCCCGAGATCCGCAACGCCGTCGACACGACGCAGGCGCAGGTGGTGCAGATCGGCAACCTCGCCGCACAGATCCCCGAGACCGAGGGGCTGGACGGCGTCGACCACCTGCGCGCAGTGCTGGAGCACGGTGCGCGCGTCGACGTGCTCGTGTCCGCCGAGGACGGACGCCTCGACGTCGACGAGGCCGCGGTCGAGGCGCTGGGCGTCCGGCCCGTCCGGACGCCGATGTCGGTCCCCGGGACACCGAACCACGATCCGGAGCGGCTGGCGGAGGTGCTCGCCGGTCTCCTTTGATGCGCCCTCGACCGCGCGGTCTACCGTGGATCCGAGGAACGCAAGCAGACGATCCGAGCAATCAAGCGGGATGCCGAAAGGTGTGGGTGGAATGACCGTACGAGTGGGGATCAACGGCTTCGGGCGCATCGGGCGCTCGTTCCATCGGGCGCTGCTTGCCCGGGGAGCATCGGCCGGGGTCGAGCTGGTGGCCGTCAACGACCCGATGGGTGATGCCGCGACGATGGCGTTCCTCCTGAAGCACGACTCGGTCGGCGGGACCCTCGGCAACGAGGTGAAGGCGAACGACAGCGGCTTCTCGGTCGACGGCGCAGACGTCGTCAAGCTCGAGGTCATGGACCCGGCCGAGATCCCGTGGGGCGACCACGGCGTCGACGTCGTGATCGAGTCGACTGGCCTCTTCACGGCACGCGAGAAGGCCGCGGGCCACCTCGAGGGCGGCGCCAAGAAGGTGATCATCTCCGCGCCGAGCGGCGACGCCGACGCCATGATCTGCATGGGCGTCAACGACTCGGTGTACGACGCGGCGAAGCACTCGGTCATCTCCAACGCGTCCTGCACGACGAACTGCCTCGCGCCGATGGCGAAGGTGCTGAACGACGAGTTCGGCATCGAGCGGGGCCTGATGACGACCGTGCACGCGTACACGAGCGACCAGTCGCTGCAGGACCTCTCGAAGCCGACCCGCAAGGGGGCCCCCGACCTGCGTCGCATGCGAGCGGCGGCGCTCTCGATCATCCCGAGCACCACGGGCGCGGCCCGGGCGATCGGTCAGGTCCTTCCCGAGCTCAAGGGCCGGCTCGACGGCACGTCGCTGCGCGTGCCCACGCCGACCGGCTCGATCACCGACCTCACGGCCGAGCTCGGCAAGGAAGCGTCGGTCGACGACCTCAACGCCGCGTTCCAGAAGGCCGCGAACGACAAGTCGTATCGAGGCGTCCTCGAGTACAGCGACGAGGAGCTCGTGTCGGCCGACATCGTCCACAACCCGGCGTCGTGCATCTTCTCGGCCCCGGACACGATGGCGAACGGGTCGCTGATCAAGGTGCTCGGCTGGTACGACAACGAGTGGGGCTACTCGAACCGCCTCGTCGACCTCGTCGCGTTCGTCGGCTAGCAGCACCCCATCCCGAATCGTCCCATGCATCTGCCGGTGTTGGACGCGCTGGCGTTCGACCGTGGTGCACGCGCCCTCGTGCGCGTCGACTTCAACGTCCCGCTGACGGACGGTCACGTCGACGACGACCTTCGCTGCGCGTCCGCGGTGCCCACGATCGAGGAGCTGCGGCGGCCGCGGCGCCGTGGTCGTCACGTGCGGGCATCTCGGGCGCCCCAAGGGTGAGCCGGATCCGAGGTACTCGATGGCACCCGTCGCCGCACGCCTCGGTGAGCTGCTCGGCTGCGACGTCGCGCTCGCGCCCGCGGTGGTGGGGCCGGACGTCGAGGCGCTCGTGAGTGCGCTCGGGCCCGGCGACGTGGCGATGCTGGAGAACCTCCGCTTCGAGCCGGGGGAGACGAAGGACGATCCGGTCCTCGTCGAGCAGCTGACGCGCCTCGCGGACGTCTACGTGAACGAGGCGTTCGGCGCGTCTCATCGGGCGCACGCATCGATCGTCGGACCGCCGCGCACGCTGCCGTGCGCAGGCGGCCTCCTGCTGCAGCGCGAGGTCGACGTGCTCTCGCGCCTGCTCGGGGACCCGCCGCGTCCGTTCCTCGCGGTGCTCGGCGGCGCGAAGGTCAGCGACAAGCTCGGGGTGATCGAGGCGCTCCTCGACCGGTGCGACACGATCCTGGTCGGGGGCGCGATGGCGTTCACGTTCGAGGTCGCGCGGGGCGGCGAGGTCGGCGATTCGCTCGTCGAGACCGACATGGTCGACACGTGCCGCCGCCTGCTCGGCACGGGACGGCTCCGCATCCCGACCGACGTCGTCGCCGCGCAGGAGCTCGACGCCGACGCGCCGACGCGCATGGTGCCCGCCGGCGGCGTGCCGCAGGGCTGGAAGGGTCTCGACATCGGGCCGGAGACCGCGGCGTCGTTCGTCGACGAGATCGAGCGCGCCAAGACGCTCCTGTGGAACGGGCCGATGGGCGTCTTCGAGCTGGCGCCGTTCGCGGGTGGCACGCGCACCGTCGCGGAGGCGGTGGCGTCGTGCGCGGGCTTCACGGTCGTCGGTGGCGGTGACAGCGCAGCGGCGATCCGCCAGATGGGTTTCGCGGACCGCGTCGACCACGTCAGCACCGGGGGTGGCGCGTCGCTCGAGCTCATCGAGCGCGGCGACCTGCCGGGACTCGAAGCACTGCGCGCCGGAACTCATGGAGGGGGAGCAAGCCGATGAGTGCGACCGTCCGCAAGCCGATCATCGCGGCGAACTGGAAGATGCACCACGACCACCTGGTCGCGATCCAGGTCGTGCAGAAGCTGTCGTACCGGCTCGACGCCGACGACTACGAGGCGTGCGACGTCGTCATCGCGCCGCCGTTCACCGACCTGCGCACGCTGCAGACGATCATCGAGAGCGACAAGCTCGGGCTCATCCTCGGCGCGCAGAACTGCTACTTCGAGGACAAGGGCGCGTTCACGGGTGAGGTCGCGCCGCAGATGCTCGCGAAGCTCAACGTGGCGTACGTCATCGTCGGCCACTCCGAGCGGCGGCAGCTCTTCGGCGAGACCGACGAGTCGGTCAACCTGAAGGTCAAGGCGGTCCTGAAGCACGAGATGACGCCGATCGTGTGCGTCGGGGAGACACTCGAGGAGCGCGAGGCGGGCCGCACTGACACGCGCGTCGAGTCGCAGACCCGTGCTGCGTTCGCCGGGGTCAAGGCAGCCGCCGCCGAGGGGTGCGTGATCGCGTACGAGCCGATCTGGGCGATCGGGACGGGTCGCAACGCCACACCCGAGGATGCGAACACGACGATCGCGGTGATCCGCGGGGTCGTGCGGGACCTGTACGGAGGCGTCGCCGAGAACGTCCGGATCCAGTACGGCGGCAGCGTCAAGCCCGGGAACATCGCCGAGCTGATGGCGATGCCCGACATCGACGGCGCGCTGGTCGGTGGCGCCTCGCTCGACCCCGACGACTTCGCGCGCATCGTCCGCTTCCGGGGCTAGGGCATAGACTCTTCGGCCGTGGTCCTCGACGCCATCCTCATCGTCGTCTGCGTCACTTCGGCGCTGGCGATGATCTTCCTGATCCTGCTGCACTCCGGTCGCGGCGGCGGTCTGTCCGACATGTTCGGCGGCGGTCAGCTCGGTGGCTCGATGGCAGGCTCGACGGTCGTCGAGCGCAACCTCGACCGGCTGACGATCATCACCGGCGTCATCTTCGGCTTCTCGACCGTCCTCCTGGCACTCCGACTCCAACCGGCGTGAGCGCTGCCCTCGTGAGCACCTCGGTGCAGCGCGAGGGTCCACCGGCACGGGCATCCCTTCTGGTAGGCAGAGTGCTTCGACGACGGCGAGGGGGGTCGGCGATGCGAACGCGCTCTCGAACACGTTTCCTGATCGTCGCCGCTTCACTCGCGACGTTCGTCGCAATATCGGTTGCCACACCCGCGACTGCCGATCGACCGGATCGCGTGCCCGTCGGCAGGACGAGGGCACGGTGCGCATCGCCGCGGAGGAAGAGCCGTTCTGCGCCGACTGGATCTCGAGCTGCGCGGCGCTCGCCTGGGGCAACTGGGCGCTCGGCAACCTGACGATGCCGCAGGCGCTCAACGTCGACGCCGAAGGCAACTACGTGCCCGGACCGATGCTCGTCGACATGCCGACGCTCGATCCCGGGCCGCCGATGACGGTGACGTACCGCATCAAGCCAGAAGCGGTCTGGAGCGACGGCGAGCCGATCACGTCGACGGACTTCGAGTACACGTGGGAGCAGATCGTCAACGGCAAGGACATCTACGACACCACCGGGTACGTCAACATCGAGAGCATCGACACGACCGATCCAAGACCGCCGTCGTCACGATGAGCGAGCCCTTCGCGGGTTGGCGTGACCTCTTCGGCGGCTTCTACTTCGTGCTCCCGAGCCACCTCCTCGAGGGCAAGAACCGCAACAAGGTGATGAAGGACGGCTACGCGTTCTCCGGCGGGCCGTGGAAGCTCGACGGTGGCAAGTCGGGCTGGAAGAAGGGCGAGAGCATCACGCTCGTGCCGAACGACGCGTACTGGGGCACGAAGCCGACGATCCAGAAGGCGATCTTCCAGTTCATCGCCGAGAGCGCGGCCGAGCTCCAGGCGGTGAAGACCGGCCAGGTGGACGCGGCGTACCCGCTGCCGATCGACGGCGCGGTCGATCAGGTCGAAGAGTCCCCGAACCTGTCCCACGTCATCAGCTTCGGCAACACGTTCGAGGCGTTCTGGCTCAACGCCGACAAGTTTCCGCTCGACAGCCAGGCCGTTCGCCAGGCGATCGTGTACGCGACCGACCGTCAGGCGATCGTCGACCAGGTCCTGCGGCCGGCGATCAACGAGGGGCGCGTGCTTCAGAGCTTCATCGTGCCGACGTTCCGCAACTTCTTCGAGCCGACGTTCGAGCAGTACGCGCCCGATCTGGCGATGGTCGACCAGCTCATGACCGGTGACGGCTGGGAGAAGAACGGCGACGGGATCTGGGAGAAGGGCGGCAAGACCGCGTCGTTCGAGATCAACTCGACCACGGGCAACGAGAGCCGTGAGCTGACCGAGCAGCTCTGGCAGAGCCAGCTCGAGCAGGCGGGCTTCGAGCTCGAGATCAAGAACCTCAACGCCGACGTGCTGTTCGGCGATCGGCTCCCGAAGGGGCAGTTACCGCGTCGCCTGTTCGCGTCGGTCGGCACGCCCGACCCCGGGCTGTGCCTGCATCTTCTGCTCGAAGAACATCCCGTCGAAGAAGAACGAGTTCTCGGGATCAGAACTGCACGCGCACGAGCGACCCCGACGATCGACGAGACGTGGTCAGCCGTCGACACGACGCTCGACGATGCAGCGCGGATCACGCCGCGAAGACGGGCCAGGTCGCACTCGCCGACTACGTCGCGTCGCATCCCGCTCTTCCAGACGCCGACGATGTTCATCTACGACAACACACGCCTCGGCGGACGGCTCCAGGACAACTCGGTGATGGGTCCGTTCTTCACGATGAACGAGTGGTCCTGAGGTAGCTCGTGTCCGGCACCGGCGGCGGATGACCGCTTCATGCTGAAGTACATCCTGCGCCGCGTCGCGGCGTCGATCCCGGTCCTGCTGCTGGCGTCGGTCCTGGTCTTCCTGCTCGTCCGCGAGTTCGGTGCCGATCCCGCGCGTGTGCGGTGCCAGCAGAGCCGCGACGTCACCTGTCGAGAGCGCGTCCGCGAGGAGCTCGGTCTCGACGACTTCGCTCCCCGAGCAGTACGTGGCCTTCATGGGCGACTTCCTCCAAGGCGACTGGGGCGAGAGCCAGCGGACCGACCGGTCGGTCTCGCGAGTCGATCAGCGACGACCTGTGGGAGACGTCGCAGCTCGCCTTCTGGGGCGTGCTGTTCTCCGTCGTCGGTCGCGGCTCGGCGTCGGGGTGTACTCGGCCAGCCGCCCGTACTCGCCAGGGCGACTACCTGTTCACGAGCCTGGCGTTCGCCGGCATCGCGATGCCGACGTTCTGGTTCGGGCTGCTCGTGATCCAGTACTGGACCTACGAGCTCCAGCAGCTGTTCGGGCTCGAGCGAGCCGATCTTCTACTCGATCCCCAACCCGGTCGGCAGCGGCCCGTCGGAGTACTTCCGGGAGCTCGCGCTGCCCGTGCTCGTGCTCTCCGTGCAGCTCGTCGCCGGGTGGAGCCGCTACCAGCGCTCCGTCGCTCCTCGAGCGAGCTGCACAGCGACTACATCCGCACGGCGCGCGCGAAGGGGCTGACCCAACGACGGGTCGTCTGGAAGCACGGCCTGCGGAACTCGCTCGGCCCGCTCGTGACGGTGATCGCGCTCGACTTCGGCGCGCTGTTCGGCGGCCTCATCATCACCGAGCGGGTGTTCTCGCGCCCCGGCATGGGCACGCTCCTGCTCAGCGCGCTCAACAACGGCGACACCCAGATCGTCCTGCCGTGGATGCTCGTGACCGGGGCGTTCATCATCGTCTTCAACCTGTTCGCCGACGTGCTGTACGGCGTCCTCGATCCGCGGGTGCGGGTGGCATGAGCGATCCGTTCGCCCACGACCCCGCCGCCACCTCCGTGAGTCGGGCAGCCGGCGAGGCCGCGGCAGTCAGCACGCAGTGCCCTCCTCGACCCCGCGGTCGAGACCGGTGAAGAGATCATCGACGACTCGCACCGGTGCGATCGAACACGGCGCCTCGTCGTCGCGGCGGTTCTTCCGCCACAAGCTCGCGGCTCGCGTCGCTCGTCGTCCTGCTCGTCATCTGCGCCCTCGCGGTCGTTCGCGTCGGTCGTGTCGCCCTACGACTTCAATCCGCCGCTGACGCGCAGAGGTGCTCGACGAGGCGAGGCAGCCGCCGTCGTGGGACCACCCGTTCGGCACCGACAAGCTCGGCCGCGACCAGTTGACGCGAGTGCTCTACGCGCTTGCAGAAGTCGCTGCTCGTCGGGTTCGGCGTCGCGGTGCTCTCGGTGGCGATCGGCGTCGCCGTCGGGGCGCTCGCCGGCTACCGGGGCGGCTGGGTCGACTCGCTGCTGATGCGGTTCACCGACCTGTTCCTCGTGATCCCCGCGCTCGCCGTGCTGCTCATCGTCGCGAAGAACCCCGAGCCGTCGTTCTTCGGGATCTTCGATCTCCCGCCGGCGACCGAGGTGTCGCGGGATGGTCATCATCCTCGCCCTCGCTCGGGTGGATGGCGATGGCGCGCATCGTGCGGGGCGAGTTCCTGTCGCTGCGCGAGAAGGAGTACGTCGAGGCCGCGCGCGCGGCCGGTGCGTCCGGTCCCAGGATCGTCGGACGGCACCTGCTGCCGAACGCGATCGGACCGATCGTGGTGTTCGCGACGCTCGAGGTCGGGCTCGCGATCCTCACCGAGGCGACGCTGTCGTTCCTCGGCGCGGGCATCCAGCTCCCCGACGTCTCGCTCGGCAACCTGATCTCCGACGCCGAGGACACGGTCGGCACCGACCTCGCGTACCTGATCCTGTTTCCGGGGCTCGTGCTGTTCCTGATCGTGCTCTGCGTGAACTTCATCGGCGACGGCCTCCGCGACGCGCTCGACCCGAAGGCGGTCCGGTGAGCGATCCCGCTGCTCGAGGTCGCGCGACCTCGAGGTGGAGTTCGCGACCGAGAGCGGCACCGTGCATGCGGTCAACGGCGTGAGCCTGTCGGTGCGGCGCGGCGAGACGCTCGCCGTCGTCGGCGAGTCGGGCTCGGGCAAGAGCGTGAGCGCGCTGTCGGTGATGGGGCTGATCGACAAGCCGGGGCGCATCGCCGGCGGCGACATCGTGTTCGAGGGCCGCGTCGCTGCGCGGGCTGTCCGAACGCGAGTACCGCCGCCTGCGCGGCGGCGATCTGGCCATGATCTTCCAGGACCCGTTGTCGTCGCTGAACCCTGCCTTCCGGGTCGGGGACCAGATCGCCGAAGCGCTGCTGCAGCACACCTACGCCAAGAAGGACGCAGCACGGCGACAGGCCGCGCACCTGCTCGAGATCGTCGGTATCCCGCAAGCCGGCGAGCGCGCACGCGACTATCCCCACCAGTTCTCCGGTGGCATGCGGCAACGGGCGATGATCGCGATGGCCATCGCGAACAAGCCGACGCTGCTGATCGCCGACGAGCCCACGACCGCGCTCGACGTGACGATCCAGGCGCAGGTGCTCGACGTGCTCCGCGCCGCGCAACAGGAGACCGACGCGGCGATGCTGCTCATCACCCACGACCTCGGCATCGTCGCGGGCGCCGCGGACCGGGTGGTCGGTGATGTACGCGGGGCGGATCGTCGAGGAGGGCTCGCTCGACGACATCTTCTACCGCCCGCGCCACCCGTACACGATCGGTCTGCTCGGCTCGTTGCCGCGCCTCGACGACGACCCAGGTGCACCGCTGCGCACGATCGGCGGGACACCGCCCAACCTGCTGCGCCTGCCCGAAGGTTGCGCGCTCGCGCCGCGTTGCCCGTACGTCATCGACCGGTGCCGCGCGGAGCGGCCGCCGCTCGAGGCGGTCGAAGCGCCCCAGCACCGCTCCGGCGTGCTTCCGCGCCGCGGAGCTCGAGGGTCTCGTCGCCGAGGAGGCGCGCACGTGAGCGATGCACCGCTCCTCGAGGTCGACCACCTCGTGAAGCACTTCCCGATCCGCACCGGCTACTTCGGCGGCCGCGAGGAGGGCGTCGTGCACGCGGTCGACGACGTCAGCTTCACCGTCGACCGGGAGGAGACGCTCGGCCTGGTGGGGGAGTCGGGCTGCGGGAAGTCGACGACCGGCCGCCTCGTGCTGCGCCTGCTCGACCCGACCGCCGGCAGCGATCCGGGTCGACGGCCGTCCGGTCGAGTCGGCTCGGGGGCGCGGAGCTCCGTGCGCTCCGGCGCCGGATGCAGATCGTCTTCCAGGATCCGTACGCGTCGTTGAACCCACGGATGCGGGTGCACGACGTCCTGGCCGAGCCGCTGCAGATCCAGGGTCGGCGGGGCGACGTCGAGCACCCGGGTACCCGAGCTCCTGGCGATGGTCGGGCTCGAGCGCGGAGCACGCCAACCGCTATCCCGCACGAGTTCTCCGGTGGTCAGCGCCAGCGCATCGGTATCGCACGGGCGCTCGCGCTCGAGCCCGACCTCGTCGTGCTCGACGAGCCGGTCTCCGCGCTCGACGTGTCGATCCAGGCACAGGTGCTCAACCTGCTCGCGAGCCTCCAAGAGCAGCTGTCGTTGGCGTTCCTGTTCATCGCGCACGACCTCTCGGTCGTCCGGCACATCTCCGATCGCGTCGCCGTCATGTACCTCGGCAAGATCGTCGAGGTCGGACCGGCGAGTCAGATCTATGACCACGCGGGGCACCCGTACACGCAGGCGCTGCTGTCGGCCGTGCCCGAGCCCGATCCGCAGCGCGAGCGCGAGCGGCAGCGCATCGTGCTGCAGGGTGACCTGCCGTCGCCCGTCGACCCGCCGAGCGGGTGTCGCTTCCGCACGCGCTGTTGGAAGGCGCAGGACATCTGCGCGACCGACGAGCCCGAGCTGATCGACCGCGGCCAGGGCCATCCGGTCGCGTGCCACTTCGCCGACACCACGTGACCCGGCTCTACACTCGACGGTCCACGTCGGAGTGGCGGAATCGGCAGACGCGCTAGCTTGAGGGGCTAGTGCCCGCAAGGGCGTGGGGGTTCAAGTCCCCCCTCCGACACCACGCGTTCGTGGTCTGACCTGCGGGAACGCCTCGGACGGAACAGCGCAGACGGCCGGGAAGTCACTCCGAAGTCACTATCTGGCGGTCAACCGGTGCTGTCAGACCCCACGGTTAGCGTGGAGTTGAACCCGATCGAACTGGGTTCTAGCGCTGGACGCTGGGGGCGGGCCGTGCAAGAGAACCACTTCGGCGAGGACGTCGCCGCCGGCTACGACGAGAGTTCCGGCGCAGAGTTCGACCCGAACGTCATCGCCAGGACAGTCAATGTGTTGGCCGAGCTCGCTGGCGATGGCGCAGCACTTGAGTTCGCGGTCGGCACCGGCCGCGTGGCGCTGCCGCTCGCTGCTCGGGGAGTGACGGTGTCGGGGATCGAGTTCTCGACGGCGATGGCCGACCGGCTACGTGCCAAGGACAGCGAGAACCGGGTCGCCGTGACGATCGGCGACATGGCCACGACCCGCGTCGAGGGAAGCTTCCGGCTCGTGTATCTCGTGTTCAACACGATCGGGAACCTGGTCACCCAAGACCAGCAGGTGGCGTGTTTCGCCAACGCCGCCGCGCATCTCGAACTAGGCGGCTACTTCTTGATCGAGGTGGGCGTCCCCGATCTTCGCCGACTTCCCCCGGGCGACGATGCTCGCGTGTTCTCACATGCACCCGGCTACGTGGGTTATGACCGGTACACCGACCTCGTGGCCCAGCAGGCTGTCTCCCACCACTTCTCCGCCGGCAGGTCGGGCGTGCGCGAGTTTCGGACGCCGTTCCGGTATGTGTGGCCCTCCGAACTCGACTTGATGGCCAAACTCGCTGGACTGTCGCTGCAGGATCGGTGGGCCGGCTGGGACCGCGCACCGTTCACCGACGACAGCATCTCCCACGTCTCGGTCTGGACGAAGCACGACCAATAGCGCCGGCCATCGCCCGCGTCGGCCGCCCCCGACATCGACGGTCCGCCGCCACCACGCGATGACGATGACGGTGACACCAACCAGGAGTCGGAGAGAGAGCATGGCTGAAAACCGCTACGTGATTGTGACCGGCGCGGGCGCCAGCCGAGCACGCTGAACGGCCGCGGGTCCCATCTGCGCAGCAGAATCGGGGGAGACGCGGACGTGTGACTGACAGTCCGCCGCGCCCTCGCTGGACGGTGCGCGACAACGACGCGTGCGGGCGCAGTCACTCCCACGTCACCCCCCCTGGACGGGTTCACGCGCGCAACGTGCGGTCGGGCCGTCGTCATCGAGGGCTGGACAGTGCGGGGGCGGGCTATCCGCCCCAGATGACGGGTTGCCCGTGCGGGAAGATCGGCCAGGCGTAAAGGCTTACGCCGTCGTAGTTGAAGCGCCCGTACCCCAAGGCGTTCGGGAGGGTCGATAGCTCCGCGGCGGTGACCGCGAAACAGTCCCATCCCGATAGGTCAATTCCGGTGTAGTTAGACCAGGAGGCCGCGGGTGGGATGGCTGGTGGGATCCAGTGGCCAGTTCCGATGAGGGGGTCGTAGAGGTGTTGCCGGCCGTCGAGTAGGAGCTGGACGTCTGCGGGGAGCTTGTCAACGACATCGGTGGCGGGGGGTTTTCCGCCGGACCCAGGGCAGAGCGCGTACGCGGTTGGCTCCCACATGTGGGCGTGGGCGGTCGGTTCGACCCAGAGTTCCTCGCGCCCATACGGGGAGCTCGGGAGCCATCCCCTTCCGAGCCTCTCGACGATCTCTTTCGGGTCGAACGTTCCGGCAAAGACGAGATCCAACTCGCGGGCGCTGAGGTGTCGGTTAGCGAGCTCCTCGACGATCTCTTTCGGGTCGAACGTTCCGGCGCGGACGAGATCCAACCCGCGGGCACTGAGGTGTCGTTCAGCGATCCCAGAAAAGGGCAAAAAGTCGGCCAGAGCGCCTAATCCGTCTGAAGTGAACAACACTCGCCCGTCGGCGTACACGAGGATGTACCCGACGTGGGTCTGGCCCCAGGATGTAAGCAGGGTGGAGGCGGAGTCGGGCCCCTGGACCAGTGGCGCGCCGAGTGGGACGGCGGGCGGCGCGGGGACGTGTGGCGTCGCGTCGTTCGGGGGCGCCGTGCCGCTGGTCGGGATGGTGAAGGCCGCCACCGCCGCGATCGCCACCACCGTCGCGGCAGCGCCGTAGATCCAGCGGCGGCGTCGGGCGCGCTGTTTGGCCTCTTTGAAGAGCGCCTCGCCGGGGTCGTGCCGCGGCGGACTGGTCGACTTGCGGCGGTTGCGGTGGAGCGGCAACGGTCATCCGACCCCTCCTTGCTATTGTGCTAGTATTACTAGCACAATGCTCCGTGTCAAGGTCGACAAGGCCGACCCCACCGACCTCTACGAACAGGTCGCCGCCGACATCCGACGTGCCATCGCCGACGGCGAGGCGAAGCCGGGCGAACGGCTTCCACCCACCAAGGACCTCGCGGCGGTGCTCAGCGTCAACGCCAACACCGTGTTCCGCGCGTTGCGGGTCCTGCGCGACGAGGGGCTGTTGGAGTTCCGGCGCGGCCGTGGCGTCTCGGTCGTCGGGACCCCCGAACAAGGCGCCGTCATCAACCAAGCCCGCGAGCTTGTCGAGTTCGCCCGCCGACACGGCTACAGCGTCGACGAGCTGGTCAACATCATCAGGGGAGTTCCCTGACCAACGGCACATCGACACGCGACCTTTGGCCGCACGGAAATTGCCCGCTCGGGCGCGCGCCAAGGCCAGGGAGACGATGTCCGGCAGTGCAGCGGTCATGCCGCGAGTGTGCAGTGCAATAGGCGCGCGCGGGGGGAAGGTTAGGAAAGTTGGACCAACTTGTGTCGCGTATGTGCACTAGTAGGAGTGCTCTATAGGGCACATACGCGACAGCGGCTCTAGATCGCGGCGACGTGCTCGGGCGGATCACCCCACGGGTGCTCAAGCCGCCTGACCTTCTCGGCCCACTCCGCTGCACGCTCCACGTTGCCGGTCGTCCAATAGTGGACGAAGTGCTGTACCGCGAGGTTGTGCAGTTCGCGATACAGCCTCTCCTCGGCCATCACGATGTCGCCCATACTCCCTCCTTCGCGCTCTCACCGTCGCCGCCAGTAAACAGACCTAGGGCCGCCGCCTGCCGCTCGTCGCGGACCTGTCCGATGAATGCATGGAGCCCTGCGGTACTGCGATGGCAACCAGTGGACGGAGCACGTCTCCGACAACGGGCAGCAGGGTGTGGATCACATCGGCTGGTATCACACGCAAACCGTCGCGGTGCTGACTCCGCTGCTCAACCTTGAAGAAGACGATCCCAAAATCCAGCGCGAGCGGTTCAAGATCGCGCAGGAGAAGTTGCGGCTCATTAAGGAACGTGCCCGCGGCTACAAGGCGGAGGTTTCCGCGGACTTCACGGAGCGTTCGCAGCAGCAGACCCAGGCCCGCAGCACGCGCGCGATCGCCATGGGTCAGCGTCGGTCGGGGATGCTGGGGGCACTGAACACGGCAGGGCGCATCACGCAGGGCAGCGCGCGCGCCGATCTACAGCAGGAGCGTGCCGCGTTCGACGCGGACTACCGCGGGCTGACCAATCGCATTGATGAGGCGGTGGTCGTGCTCAAGGAGCAGGACCTGTCGCTCCGGCAGGCGTAGGTGAGGTCACTGCGGAGTCACTAACGCGACCGGAAACGTCACTATTCGCGGGTCGCGAGCCGCGTCAGGGCCGGACGAAACGGTTTAGTTACAACATTTCGCGGTCAGGACCGAACACGCGGGGACGCTCTCGTCGGAGTTCAAGTCCCCCCTCCGACACCGGCGCTGACCTGCGACGACGCATCGCAGGCTCAGCGCCCTTCTCGCGCCGGTCGGCCCGCGTCTACCGAACGTCTACCGCCCGTCCAGCAGGGCCGCGACCCGTGCAGTCGCGTCGGCCTTCATTCCGGGTGTGACGTGCTGGTACAGATCCTCGGTCTGTCCGTGAAGGACGAGGAGCTGGACCCGGACGTCCCTGCGCGGCGTCGCGGCTCATTGTCTGACACGATCCGTACAATCCGCGGCGTGGGCAATGGGCTGACGCCGCTCGAAGAATGCCTGATCCTCTTTCTCGGCGAGCGCGGTCCGAGCATGTTTCTGCCCCTTGTCGGTGCATGCCCGGCTGATAGGCGCTCAATCAGCGATGTCAGTGATTGCCTTGATGACCCGAAGCGACGCGGGTTCGTCACGCTCAGGACGACGACGTGGAGCCTGAGCGACAGTGGTCAGGACGAGTACGAGGAGCTGACCAACGATGCCAGCTGACGATCTCGACCCGGACGTACTGCTCGCCGCGGTGATCGAGGCCGGAGTGCTCGGTTCGTGCGAGCTGCTGCCATGCTCAGACGGCGGCCAGTACCTCGCGGACTTCCGCCGTCTTGACGGTGACACCTTCGGGAGCACCTGGCATCGGAGGTTCGCCGATACGGAACATGGCGGCGGCGGTGCGCGCTTCGTCTTCGCTCTCGAAAACCACGATGGAAACGCCACGACCGCCTTGAGGAGCGAGCCAGTAGCCGGCTTTGGCGCCGCTCGTGCGGGCCGCCGGGGCCGCGTTCTGCGCTAGAAGTTCGCGCGCAGCCTCGACGTGTGATTCATTCGCGTTTACCTCAATGAATACTGCGTACATGAGACGGTCTCCTCTTCAGCACCACGGCCAACGTTGCAGTTGTGCCGGGCAGAAGCAAGGCGTTGCCGCCCGACGCTCCCGATGTTCTGTCGCCGCGGCGACGACGAGCTGGCGCAGTACGAGAACATCTATCGGCTCTGCTACGTCGGCGGCCCCGGGCGGAGTACTGGTCGCCTCACGCCGTTACAAGGCACGTTCGACCTAGCGTGGGAAGCGGGGCTGGAGCGAGTCACGCCCGCGCTCGATTCTCCGCCTGGTCTCGTAGACAAGCAATACGATGACCACCACAGTCAGCACGGCGCCAATGGAAAAGCTCAGCTCAGATCCTGCGCCCGCGGCGTCTGCGAGAAGGCCCCCGACGACTCCGGCCAGCACGGCGTCGATCACCCCCAGATCGTGCAACCTCGCGCGCTGTGCATTGTGTCGTTCGTCTCCTGCCAGCTAGCGTCCCGCCCGGTTCGCACAGAGTGGAGGAGACAGTCCTTTGCCCGCATACTTCGTGTTTCATAACCGCCTCCTCGACCCGGAGGCGATGGAGACCTATATCCCGAAGGCCGTCGAGCTGATCACGGCCCATGGCGGCGAGGTGCTCGCCATCGCCGAGGACTCGGAGGTCTTGGAGGGCAGCACCGACCTGCCGCGAACGTGCGTGATCAAGTTCGACACGCGCGAGCAGGCGGAGGCGTGGTACCGGAGTGCGGAGTACGAGGTCGTGCGCCCCATTCGACTAGGCGCGACCGAGGGTTACACGGTGCTGGTCGATGGCCTCTAGTCCCTGGGGCTGAGAGCGAGCGCGACGGAAGCGCCACTCGGCGATTCGATACGCCACATCTGGCCGCACAGATCTGCCGTTCTACGCCTGCGCGCGAACCAACTTCCTGACCGACGTTCTCGGGCGTAAACGCTGGGTTCGCCCTCGCTCGGTGGGTCTCCGTCTTCATGGGTGATTAGAAACACCCACGGTGCGCGAGCGTGACCTCACCCGGCAACAAGCGCGACGAAGCCCGCGACTCCGAACAGGCAGCCGCAGGCTCCGACGACGACTGACGCCGTAACTGGGGTTCGACGCGGATGCGAGCTTGCTAGCCCTCCGGTTGTGGCCACTCATGCTCTGGGATGAGATCCGTCAGAGCCGCTGAGCGGTGCGTGCCGAGCACCACTCTGGTTCGCAAGTTCGCCGCGTCGACCTGCCGCATGAACCGCGGCACCTGCCGCAAGGCGGCAAGACGTGAAGCACGCCGTGCTCGTCTCGCCAGACGGCGACGATCTTGGCGATCCGGTGCTCCCCGGCTGTGACCATCGCCGCGATCGTGGAGTGTTCCGCGCAAAAGCCCGTCCCAGACCCGGTATCGATGCTCACTCCCGAGTAGAGGTTCCCGGCACCGGTGACGAGCGTGGAAGCTACAAATCCAAAACGCTGTTCTCGTAGAGGGCCGTCCACCGAGCGCGGTTTGAGCACGGCTGCTGCTGTCTCTACCAGTGCTTCGTCGCTGACCTGCAGCACCCACGAAAGTTACAAGCCATCCTGGGCGATGCCTCGTCCGAAGGTGACCTCGCTCGGCAGTCCGTTCCGCCGAAAGGTCGCGTCTACCGAGCGTCTACCGAACGCGGCGAAACGGGCGCGAACGAAGCTGCACAAGAAGCGCGACACACCAGACCTGACCTGCACAGACGCGACGGGAGACCACCGGTCGGACTACCCGAAGATGCTTGAGGGGCTAGTGCCCGCAAGGGCGTGGGGGTTCAAGTCCCCCTCCACACGTGGGTCGCACAGGGACTGTTGACGTTCGACTTCGATCCTGTGAGCAACATCGCGAAGTTCTGAATCGACGGACCCGTCCCGGTCGCCGTGGGTCGCTGAACGGACCCGTACACTCGCGAAGAAGCGTCATACCCGAGGAGGAGAAACGCATGGCCCACCCGAACGAGGATCTCGTCCGTCAGGGATACAAGGCGTTCGGGGAGGGCGACATGGACACCCTGCGATCGCTGTACGCTCCCGACGCCGTTCACGTCGCGACCGGCAACGGTCCGCTCTCTGGTGAGTACAAGGGCGTTGACGACATCCTTGCGTACTACGGCAACCTCTTCGAGCGCAGCGACGGCACATTCCGTGCCGAGCTTCAGAGCGTGAGCGTCGAAGGCGATGACACGGTCGTGGCCACCCACCACGACAGTGGCCAGCGGAATGGGAAGACGCTCGATCAGGACGAGAACCTCACGTTCACGATCTCAGGTGGCAAGTTCACGCGGCTCGTCGAGGACCACTCAGACCCGGCGGCATACGACGACTTCTGGTCCTAGCTGCGCGGGCGTTCGTCGCAACGAGCGGAAGGACTACTCGACCGGTCCCCATCGGGGATCTGGTTCCGTGTTGGTGTGTTTCAGAATGGCGAGCATTTCCTCACGGCAGGCTTCGCCGTCGTCATCTCTCACGGGACAGGTCAGCGCTCGCTCACGTTCGCGTCGAATCGCGACCAGACCGTGGGTCGGGCATCGGTACACGTAGCCGACCATGCAGCCTCCTCGACCGCCCTTCGAGCGGAGGTCGGGCCTGGCTGCTTAGGCGCCTTGGCGCAGAACGTAGTCACCCAGCCGCGCGGGATCCAGGGCAGCCGGGGCGCTGGATCAAGTCCCCCCTCCGACACGTCTTCCGTCCTTGTCGCCGACATCGCCGACGAGGACGCGACGACCTGACGAGTTCTGGTCGCCGTCGGACGCCTCGATCGTCACCGTCATGGTCGGGTAGTCCTGCGGAGAGACGCCGGACCAGAACGTGACGCGCGAGTCGCTCGAGCTGAACGTCCCGATCGGCACCAGCATGCCGTCGCGGCCCTGCAACCACGCCTGGTAGTACTCGTCGTCAGGCAGCACCGGGAGACCAGCGGCGTCGAGCATGATCTCGAACCCGCCGTCGTTGTGCGTGACCTCGACCGCGCCATCGGCGCCGGGCATCACCCCGGTCCCGTGCAGCTGTGCCTGGTAGTCGGCACTGGGGCCCCCGCGCGATCGCGACCGCGATCGCGACGACGGCGACGGCGGTCAGCGTCGCGGCGGCCAACGCCGCAGCGAGCGTCCGTCGACGCCGCGGCGCGCGGCGCATCGTGGTCGGCATCGTCGCGACCGACCGCATCGTCGGCGGCTCGTCCTCGATGACGGCCTGCAGCACCGCGTCCTCGAGTCCGACGCTCGGTTCCGCCCAGGTCGAGTCGTCGGCGAGCACGTCGGCCAGCAGCGCGAGCTCTGCCGTCGCGAGCGGCCCGAGCGCGCCGGCGGACTCCGCGATCAGCCGTTGCTGCGCTTCGCGCGTTCGGGCGGTCAGTCATGAGGCCGGCTCCGGAGATGGCCCAACAGCGCGGCGAGCTTCCGGTGCGCCCGGTGTGACCGCGACTTCACGGTTCCCAACGCGATGCCGAGCTTCGAGGAGATCTGCGCCTGGGTGAGCCCGTCGAGGTGCTGCAAGCGGATGACGGTGGCCTCCTCGATCGGGAGCTCGTCGATCGCGCGACGCACGTGCCACACCGCGTCGAGCGCATCGAGGTCGGGCGGCAGGCTGACGAGCGCGGGATCGTCGGCCGCGACGTCGTGGAGCGCGCTCGTTGGCCGGCGCGCCTCGCGACGATGGACGTCGATCGCGACGCGCCGCGCGATCGTCGCGAGCCACGGCGCGGGATCGCGGTCGACATCGATCCGTTCGGCCGCCTGCCACGCGCGGACGAACGTCTGCTGGGTCGCCTCTTCGGCCAGGTCGTGGTGCCCGAGCACCCGGTGAGTCACCGCGTACACGAGGCGTCCGTACTCGCGGTACAGCGCGCGGATGCCACTCGCTTCGCCTCGGCGAAACGCGCTCAGCACGGCTTCGTCCACGCGGACCGTCGCTGAGAGCACCCTTGCAGTACGGGTGCGAAGGCCGATTGGTTCGTGACCGTGACCGATGTCTCGGTCGGCAAAGTCTGGGCCGAATCGCGAACCCTGGGCGGGTCTGCGCCGTACCGACGACGAACGACCCCCCGTTCACACCCGATCCTCGACCTCAGGAGTCATGCAATGCGCAGATCTCTCTTCCCTCGCATCCGCCTCGCGGGCGCAGGCGCCGTGCTCGCGGCGGCCGTACTCCTCGTCGCCGGCGCGTCGACCGCCTCGGCGACACCGTCCGATCGCGGCACGGGCTTCGTGTTCCACGCCCGCGCCGTGGAGGGAGCACCCACCGGAGAGCTCCGGATGACCGGCATCGGTGCGTTCGACGCCACGTCTGGCACGACCCGGGCCGCCGGCACCTTCCGCTGCACGTCCTCGGTCAACCAGGGACCGCTCGCGGGATGTCTCGCCGGTGAGGGCATCCGCTGGAGCTCCACGGCGCTCCTGCCCAGCGCGCCGTTCAAGTGCACGGGAGCAGCGACCGAAGCGTTGAAGACGGCGACCACCGATCGCGACACCGTGGTCCTCCAGTCGCAGTTCTTCCGGGCCGGTGATTCCGCCCCGTCGTTCACCGCCAACATGTTCGTCTCGACTCGCGACCTCGCGCCCGATGTGGCCGGCGTGCAGAACGTCTGGGTGCAGAACGTCGGGTGCGACACCGGGATCACGCACTTCATCCGCTGAACCGGCCCGACCGCACACCCCGGACAACACCCCAAGCAACACCCCAACCTCGGGGGCCCGGCTGCAACGGCGCAGTCGGGCCCCTGTGGGTGTGCGCGGGCGTCGACGTCACCGATCGAGCGCCGCGTACGCCGCCGTCCAGAAGTCGGTGAAGATCTCCGTCGCCTCCGGGGACGTGACCGCGCGCTGCGTCAGCAGGATCCCCGTGAGCCCGACGGCGGGATCCGTTCGCCAGCTCGTCCCGGTGCCGCCGTCCCAGCCGTAGCCGCCGGGGATGCCGGTGGTGCCGTCGCCGGCGGGCACCGTCATCATCAGGCCCCAGCCACCGTGGTCGACGAAGACCGCGTTCTCGGCACGATCGGTCGCCGTCATGCGGTCGACGAGCATGCAGTGCACCGACTCGGCGGTCAGCACGTCGCCGCCATCGTGCCGCCATCATCGACGCGAACGCCCACAGGTCGTCGATCGTCGACACCAGCCAGCCGTTCGCGTCGGGCATCGCCGGGGGAGCCGACCACCACCCGTCCGGACGGTCGAGGACGTCCAGCGAACCGGTGTCGGGATCGGGTTCGTACGCAGTCGTGAACCGGTCGCGGCGATCGGCGGGGACGAAGAAGCCCGTGTCGACCATGCCGAGTGGCGCGAGCACACGCTCTTCCAGGACGTCGGCGAGGGGTGCGCCCGCGACGCGCTCGAGCAGCACACCCGCGACCTGTGCGCCGCCCGCGTACCGCCACGCCTCGCCCGGCTGGTCGAGCAACGGCAGGCTGCCCAAGCGCGCGATCCACTCGTCGGGCGTCAGGCCCGAAGGAGGCCACGACGGTGCGTTCGTGCGGAGCTCGAGCGCCGCCTCGGCACGCTGGATGGGAGTGCTGTCGGGCGGCGCCATCACACAGCCCCACCCGAGCCGGAACGCGAGGACGTCCTCGACGGTGATCGGCCGTCGCGCCGGGACCGTGTCGTCGATCTCCGACTCGATCGTGCGGAGCACGCGGCGGTCGGCCAGCTCCGGCAGCCATCGATCGACTTCGTCGTCGAGCGCCATCGACCCGTCCTCGACGAGCGTCATGGCGGCGACGCCGACGATCGGCTTGGTGACCGACGCGATCCGGAAGATCGCGTCGCGCCCGATGGGTTCGGGGTCGTCGAACGCCTTGTGCCCGATCGTCTCGACGTGCACGTCGCCGCCGCACGCCACCAGCGCGACGAGCCCTGGGAGGTGGCCCGCATCGACGTGCCGACGTCAGCACGGCGTGCAGCGCCTGCGTCCCGCTCCCGGTCAGCCCTCGCGCCACGCGTCCTCCTCGTGTTCCTGCTGCTCCGACCGGCCGGAGGGAGGAAACTCATCGGCCGGGCGATGGGCTGTCGCTCCCGGGAAGTGCGGAGAGAAAGGCCGACTGACCGTTCTCGATCCCGCTGGTCCTACGACCAGAACTCGTCGCTGTACGCGGGCAGGGCCTCGACCATCCAGAGCTCGGAGATCCGCTCGTCCGCCACGCGCGCGAGGAACGCGGCGTGGTTGTGCAGCGTGCGCCCCTCGCGCTCTGCCTTGATCTCGACCATGCCGAGCACCTGACCCTGGGCGACGCTCACGACCTGTGTCACGTCGGCGCTGTACTCGGCGTCCGTGACGTCGGGCACTCGGGAGACATAGGCGTCGGCCCCCTCCACGCGGTCGACGCTGCCCGACGCATTGGTCACGTAGGCGACGACGTCGTCGGCGAGGAGCCCGCGCATCGCCGCGCGGTCGCCCGCGCCGAACGCCGTGACCATGCTGCGGAACACCTGCTCGGGCGTGACCATCGCCATCGCGGCAACCTAGGCGGTCTGGAGTCGGTCGGCTCGCTCCGAGCGCGCTCCTCCGACCCTGAGAGACTGGACCATGGCTGAGCCCAGGACCATCGAGCCCGGAGCGATGCTGATCGCGACCTCTTCTCCCTTCCCGCCCTTCGCGGTGGAGCGCGAGGACACCGACAGCGGCTTCGATGCCGAGCTCATGCGCGCCGTCTGCGGCAGGCTCGGGCTCCGTTGGAACCTTGCCAAGCACGAAGGCGACGACTGCAACGCGATCTTCGACGGGCTCCGCACCGGCGACCACGATGCCGTCGTCGCCGCGACCACGATCACGCCCGACCTCGAGATGGTCGCGCTCTTCTCCGAGCCCTACCTGACGGTCGACCAGGCGCTGCTCGTGAACGCCGTCGCGAACCCGCACCTCACGTCGACGGAGGACCTCGCGACCGAGGTGCTCGGGATCGAGGCAGGGCGCACATCCGAAGGGATCGCGGACGACCTGCTCACGGCAGGGTCGGTGCGCGACGTGCGCCGATACCCGTGCGGCGGCATCACCGCCGCCGCGGAGGACCTCGTCGCCGGACGCGTCGGGGCGCTGGTCACGCTGGCGCCCGTGGCGAGGTGGCTGGCAGCCGACCACGACGATCTCCAGGTGGTCGAGACGATCGCTACGGGCGAGCAGCTCGGCGTCGCGATCACGCCGGGGAACACCACGCTGCGCGACGCGGTCAACGAGGGACTCGACGTCTGTCGCGAGGAAGGGATCCTCGAGCGGCTCGAGCGCCGCTGGATGGACGAAGGCGGCTCCGGTCGCTCCTGACGCTCCGACGGCGCACTCGCTAGCGTCCGGGCCGATGAAGGCCGCGGTGTACTACGAGACGGGCCCGCCCGACGTGCTCCGCTACGAGGACGTCGACGACCCCGTGTGCGGCCCCGGCGACGTCCTCGTCGACATCGAGGCGATCAGCATCGAAGGTGGCGACACGCTGAACCGGCTCGGCGGCGACATGTCCCGCCGGCCGCACATCGTCGGGTACCAGAGCGCGGGCACCATCGCCGAGGTCGGCGCCGACGTGCCGGACCGCGCAGTCGGTCAGCGGGTCGTGTGCTCGTTCCTCGAGGGCTCCCACGCCGAGCGGATCGCGGTCCCGTCCGTCGTGACGTGGGTGCTGCCCGACGACGTCGATCTCATGCAGGCGGCGTGCGTCCCGATCGCGTTCGGCACCGCCGACGACTGCCTCTTCGAGTTCGGCGAGCTGCAGGCGGGCCAGACCGTGCTCGTGCAGGCCGGCGCGAGCGGCGTCGGGATCGCGGCCATCCAGCTCGCCAAGCGTGCGGGTGCGACGGTGCTGGCAACGGCATCGAGCGACGCGAAGCTCGAGCGGCTGCGCGACTTCGGCCTCGATCACGGCATCAACTACCGGACCGCAGACTTCGCGGCGCGGACCCGCGAGCTGACCGACGGGCAGGGCGTCGACCTCGTCGTCGACTCGGTCGGGTCCACGCTGCCGGGCAGCGTCCAGGCACTCGCGTACCGCGGGCGATGCACGCTGGTCGGTCAGGCGGGCCGCGATCCGCAGCCGTTCGACGCCGCGTCGCTGATGATGGGCAACCAGACGTTGATCGGTGTGTTCTTCGGTGCGGAGATCTTCACCGACCGCGTCCGCGAGATGGTCGCCCGGCACCTCGCCGACGTGGCGAGTGGCGAGCTCACGGTCGTCGTCGACCGCACCTATCCACTCGCCGAGGCCGCGGCTGCGCACGAGTACCTCGAGAGCAGGCAGGCGTTCGGACGCGTCGCCCTGATCCCGTAGCGGTCAGTCCCCAGAAGTCAGGCTCGGAGGAACGCGAGGTCGAGGTGCCGGCGTGGGTTGTCGGGGTTGAAGTCGACGAACGCCACGCTCTGCCAGGTGCCGAGCAGGGGTCGGCCGCCCTCGACGGGGAGCACGAGGGTCGGGTTCAGCAGCACCGGGAGCAGATGGTCGGCACCGTGCCCCGGTGAGCCGTGGGCGTGGACGTAGCGGTCGTCGCGGGGGAGCAGACGCTCGACGAGCTCGTCGAGATCCGTCTCGGACCCCGATCCGAGCTCCATGAGCGCGAGGCCGGCGGTGGCGTGCGGCACGAACACGTTGACGAGCCCGTCGCCCCTGCCGTGGCAGAAGCCGGCAACGATCGCGGTCACGTCGGTGACGCGACGTTGCGACGTGTCGAGGTCGATCCGTTCACGGTCCATCGCCTGCACCGTAGAGTGCCCCGGTCGACGCATCACGAACGTTCGCACTGGGCGCGCTGGTCGGGATCGCGGTCCTGGCCGGATGCGCGCCGATCCGCCCGGCCGACGGTCCCGGCGGGAACGGTCGCGTCCCGCTCGCCGAGCTCGCGTCCGTTCGGCGCGACTGCTGGGTGGATGCCGAGATCGCCGACGACCTCACCCGCATGTTGGAGGCGGCGAACGCGGACGGCGTCGCGCTGGCGCCGGAGGGCTACTTCAGCCACGACCCGATCGCGGTGAGCGGCTGCTACCGCACCTACGACGAGCAGGTGGTCGCGCGCGACTACTTCTGCGCCAAGGGGACCTGCGAGACCGCGGCGCAGCCGGGGACGAGCAAGCACGGGACCGGGCGCGCGGTCGACTTCGAGGACGACGCGGGTGAGCTCACGTTCGCCTCGGCCGGCTACGGGTGGCTGGTCGCGCACGCTGCCGAGTTCGGGTTCCTGCACCCCGACTGGGCACAGCTCGGGGGTCGCAACCCCGAACCGTGGCACTGGGAGGCTTGACCGCTAGGTCATCTCCCAGCGGGTCGGCGAGCCGTTGAAGTTGGCTTCGCTCAGACCGATGACACGCACCGGCGCGACGCGGATGCACGCGTTGTCCGGGGACGCGAAGAAGTCGACCGGGGTGTCGGTGTCGTACTTCTCGTTCCAGATCGCGGTCAGGCGTTCGATGACGGCCCGGTCGTCGACGATCTCGGCGAGCCCCTCGACGACGACGGGCTCCGACGCGACATCGGTGCTGACGGCGCAACGCGGCTCGCCGCGAGGTTCACGGCCTTGCGCGAGCGACGGCTGCAGCTGAACCAGATCGCATCGTCGTGCCACGCGCCCCACACCGGCATCACGTGCGGTCGGCCGTCGGGCCACGTCGTCGCGACCCAGTAGTCGTGCGCGCGCTCGAGGCGTTCGACCGCCCACGACCAGGGGAGCAGGCCGCCGCCCTCGTCGGGGCCGACGATCCCGTAGCCGGGCATGTACGGGCGGCTCGCACGCGTCGTCCATCAGCCGGCGAGGAACCCCATGACGTCGGGGTACGCGGCCGGGTCCTGCGCGATGAACAGGTGGCCGCCCTCGTAGACCCGCTGCTCGGCGCAGGGGACACGAGCCGTGATCGCCTCGCCGTTGGCGACCGGTGCGATCCCGTCGAACCGGCCCGACGCGACGAGGGTCGGGCAGGTGATGCGCCCGAGGCGGTCACAGACGTCATGGTTGCTGCGCGCCGCCATCTGCTCGGCGACGCCCCGCGTGGCCTCGTCGTCGAGCACGGCATCCTGGCGTTTCGCGATCATGTCGACGAGCGCGCGGTCATTGGGGTGGTCGTCGAGCCAGGCCGGGGTGAAGCGGGTGTCGAGGAGCTCGGCGCCGCGCGCCTTCTGCTCCTCCGGACTGAGGGATTCGAGCTCGTGGAGCGGGTACGAGGCACCGCCGACGCCGCCGGGGGAGGTGCACAGGAGTGCCAGCCGCTCGATCCGCTCGGGCCAGGTGACCGCCAGCTCCTGGGCGACCATGCCACCGAAGCTGATCCCCACGACGCGGGCCGTCTGCCAGCCGACCGCGTCGAGCAGCGCCGCAGCGTCCGCCGCATAGTCGGCCATCGTGTACGGGCCGGGCGGGATCTCGGTGCGCCCGATGCCGCGCTGGTCGTGGGCGACGACGTCGAACGACGCGGCGAACGGCTGGATCAGCAGCTCGCTCGCGGCCAGCGTGGCCCCCGAGCCGTTGAGGAACAGCAGGGGTGGACCGGTGCCGGTGCGCTCGTAGTAGCAGTCGATCCCGTTGACGTGAACGGTCGGCATCGTGTCCTCTCGCGAATCGGGCAATCTGCCCGGCGCTGGGGACCGTACCAAGACGGACTCGTCGCCGATCTAGGGTCGAAGAATGGACGGTGCTCCCTCGTCCGCGCCGGTGATCGCCGTCCGCGGGCTGTCCAAGCGCTACTCGGCGGCCGTGCTCGCCGTCGACGACCTGTCGTTCACCGTCGAGCGCGGCCAGGTCTGCGGGATGCTCGGTCCGAACGGTGCGGGCAAGACGACCACGCTGCGCATGCTCGTCGGGCTCGTGCGCCCCACCGCGGGCGACACCTGGCTGTTCGGCGAGGAGGTGCGGCCCGGCCTGCCGTCGCTCGCACGCGTCGGCACCCTGATCGAGGGCGCGGCGTTCGTGCCGCACCTCAAGGGCATCACGAACCTGCGCCTCTGGTGGGAGGCCGGCGGCGACAAGTGGAGTGACGCGAACGTCGAGGACGCGCTCGCGGTGGCGGGTCTCGGCGACGCGGTGAACCGCAAGGTGAAGACGTACTCGCACGGCATGAAGCAGCGGCTCGGCATCGCCCGTGCGCTGCTCGCGCGCCCCGAGGCCCTCGTGCTCGACGAGCCGACGACCGGTCTCGACCCCCAGGAGATCCGCGAGGTCCGCCGACTCGTCAGCCGGCTGGCAGAGCAGGGCGTGACGATCCTGCTGTCGAGTCACCTGCTGTCCGAAGTCGAGCAGACGTGCACCCACGTCGTGGTGATGGACCGCGGCAAGCTCGTCACCGCGGGGTCGACCGCCGCGCTCGTGAGCTCGGGCGCCGGCTCGGTCTTCCTCGAGGTCGACGACGACGACGCGGCGATCCGTGTGCTCGAGGCGATCCCGGGCATCGGCACCGTGCAACGCGAGGTCAACGGGCTCACGGTGGACGTCGACGGCGTGGCGCGCTCCGACATGGTCGCCGCGTTGGTGCACGCGGGCGTCGGCGTGCAGACCATCTCCGCGCGTCGCCAGCTCGAGGACGCGTTCCTCGGGCTCGTCGGCGAGGAGCACGCACGGTGATCGCCGCGCTGCGCGCCGAATGGGCCAAGACCCTGCGACGCCCCCGTACGTACGTCGCGTTGGGCTTCGTGGCGTTCATCCCGATCGTGGTCGCGCTCGCGCTGTACCTCAACCCGCCCGATCTCGGCGACGGCGACCGCTTCTTCTTCCAGGCGACCCAGACGGGTCTGCTGTTCCCGGCCGCGATGCTCCGGATCATGAGCCGGCTCGTGCTGGTGGTCGTCGTGGCCTTGTTCGCCGGCGACGCGATCGCCAGCGAGGCGAACACCGGCAACCTCCGCTACCTCCTGGTGCGGCCGATCGGGCGCGGGCGGCTGCTCGCCGCGAAGCTCATCATCACCGTCGTGCTCGCGGTCGCCGCGGCCGTCTTCCTCACCGGCGCCGCGACGATCGCCGGGGGCCTGGCCTTCGGCTTCGAGCCGATCGAGTTCCAGATCTTCTTCGCCGACCAGTCGGTCCTGAACCTGCTCGGCCACATCGGCATGAGCACGGCGTACGTCTCGTGGACCCTCACGAGCATCGTGGCGTTCGCGTTCATGGTGTCGACGATGACCGACTCGCCGGCCGCCGCCGCGGGGGCGGGCGTGGGCCTCGGCGTGACGTCGCAGATCCTGAACGAGATCGAGTCGCTCGGCAGCATCCGCGACTTCATGCCCACCCGCTACATCGACGCGTGGGAAGGCCTGTTCTGGTCGGACCGGATCCCCGACGACATGTACTCCGGGCTGCTCCAGCCGCTCCCGTGGATCGCCGTGTTCCTGGGGGTGGCCTGGTTCTGGTTCCGGCGCAAGGACGTGCTCGCCTGAGGAGCGCTGGGCCGGCCCGGACAATGACACGCGTGGAAGTCCACACCTGAAAGTCCACACATGAAAGTCCATGCATGTAACCCTCGAAAGACCGGATGTGGTACACTTTCGGCCCCGACCGGGCCTCAGGTTCCCCCGACCTCTGGCCGACATCCGGAATGCGTTCCGGATCGTACCGGTTGACCCGAACGCACAACGATCCAGCGCCAGAACATCCAACGACCTGGGTACCGACGAAGAGAGCAATGATGAGCAAGTCCCGCACCACCAGCCGCCGCCCCGCAGGGGCGAGCACCGCCAAGCCCCGCACCCGCCGCGCCAAGACCGGCGCCCGGGCGAAGGTCCCTTGCGCGATGCCGGCCTGTGAGAACCCCCGCGTCGCCGGGAAGGCCCACTGCGCCGCCCACGCCCGTCAGGCCCGTGAGCGCCTCCGCGTCGCGGCCGGCGAAGCTGCCTGGGCCTGATCGGCCCGCGGCCGGGCCCACGGGCCCGGTCTGGCACTTCGTAGCTCGGTCTTCCAGCTAGTCGTCTTTGAGCGCCACGGCGTTCGGGGTGACGTTCATCTTCGGCTCGTAGTCGGCCACCTCGATCGTCCGGCCCTGCCCCTCGTACTTGGCGAGCAGCTCGTCGCGACACGTTGCGCACATGCCCGCGAACCGCATGAGTGTGGTCTGCCGACAGCGCAGGCACTCCATCTCGATGGGGGTCAGGTCGACGGCCGTGAGATCGAGGGCATCGGGCACCGGGCAGCTCCGTTCACGTTCGGGCCCGGCAGCATGTCAGGCCGGGGCGACCTCGACGGGGATGCCGTTGACCGCCGCGTTCCCCGAGATCTCGTCGACGAACGTCCCCGGCGCCAGCAGGTTGTTGTTGACGCCGGCGTGCTCGCGCGCGACGGCCATGCGCGTGCCGGGGCGGTCATGACCCCAGCCGTGGGGGAGGCTGACCACGCCCGGCATCATCTCGTCGCTCACCTCGACCGGCACCTCGACCGCGCCCGCCTCGGACGACACGCGCGCGCAGGGCACCGTCGACGACTCCTGACGCGAGCGCGTCCTCGGGATGGATGAGGAGGGTGCAGCGGTCCTTGCCCTTGACGAGCACCTTCACGTTGTGCATCCACGAGTTGTTCGACCGCAGGTGTCGTCGGCTCGTGAGCACGAGAGAGTCGCGCGGCCGACCGAGGCGCGCCCGCAGGCGCGGGACGTCGGCGACGATGTACTCGGGTGCGAGCTCGACCTTGCCCGACGTCGTGCACACGATGTCGCGTGCGCGCGGGACCATCGGTCCCTTGTCGATGCCGTGCGGCGCGTCCTCGAACGACTCCAGCGTCAACCCGTCGGGCTGCTGTCCGTACCAGTCGCCCCACGGGCCGGTGCGGATCGTGAGGTCGAGCATGCGCTCCGGACCACCATCCGCGTGACGCGTGCCCTCGTACTGGCCGAGCACCTCCGCGGCATCGAGCCCCTTCGCCATCGCGAGCGCCGAGAAGAAGCCGTCATCGAGTGCCCGCACGTCGACGTCGTCGCCGCGCATCCCGGCGCACCAGGCGCCGAGCCGGGCCAGGATCTCCCACTCGTGCGGACGGTCGTCACGCGGGAACACGGCGGGGGAGAAGTTGCCCGCCGAGCGCGCGGCCCACGACCAGATCAGCTCGTCGTAGTGCGGCTGCTCGAGCGCGGACAGCCCGGGCAGGATCACGTGCGCGTGGCGTGTCGTCTCGTTGAGCGAGTTGTCGACGCTGATCATGCACTCGAGCTCGGGCAGTGCGGCTTCGAGGTGGCCGGCGTCGGGCGCGCTGATCACCGGGTTGCCCGCGATCGTGATGAGCCCCTTGAGCTGGCCCGCGCCCGGCGTCGCGATCTCCTCGGCGAGGCACGACACCGGCACCTGGCCGAGCACCTCGGGTGCGCCGCGCACGCGGCTGTGCCAGCGACCGAACGTGTACCCGTCGGCCCACTGGGGGTTGGGCAGCGATGCCGGCGACCACGCGATCGGGTTGCCGAACATCAGGCCGCCCGGGCGGTCGAAGTTGCCCGTGATCACGTTGATCACGTCGATCAGCCACGACGCGAGCGTGCCGAACTCCTGGTTGCAGAGCCCGATGCGGCCGTAGACGGCGGCCGAAGGCGCCGCTGCGATCTCGCGCGCGATGCGTTCGATGGTTGCCGCGGGGATGCCGCACGTCTCGCTCACCGACGCCGGCGTGAAGTCGCGCGACGATGTCTTCGACGATCTCGACGCCGTTCACGAGGTCGGCGACGTCACCGAGGTCGACGAGCCCTTCGGCGAAGAGCACGTGGCCGATCGCGAGGAGGAACGCGGCGTCGGTGCCGGGGACGATCGGCAGCCACTCCTGCGCGTGGTCGGCCGTGCCGGTGCGCCGGGGATCGATCACGACGGTCTTGCCGCCGCGCTCGGCGATGGCGTCGATCTCGCCGAGGATGTCGGCGACCGCGAGCAGGCTGCCCTGTGACGCCTGCGGGTTCGCGCCCATGACCACGAGGTAGTCGGTGCGCGTGAGATCGGGCGCGGGGATCGACCACATGTTCCCGTACATGAGCGCGCACGAGACGTTCTTGGGCCACTGGTCGACCGTGCCGGCTGAGTAGATCATCGGGAAGTCGGCGAGGCCGATGAAGAGGCCGACGTAGCGGCCCAACGAGAAGTTGTGCACCGTCGGGTTGCCGACGTACGCGGTGAGCGCCTCCTTGCCGTGCCGGTCCAGCACGCCCGCGATCAGCTCCTCGCACCGCGCGAACGCCTCGTCCCACGACACCGTCCTCCACTGGTCGCCGTCGCGCACCATCGGCTCACGGATGCGATCGGGGTCGGCGTGCAGGTGGCCGAGCGTCGTGCCTTTGGGGCACAGGTAGCCCTTGCTCCAGACGTCGTCCTTGTCGCCCCGGATCAGCTTCACCTCGGCGTCCTCGACGTGGATCTCGAGGCCGCACATCGCCTCGCAGAGCGGGCAGGTGCGGTGGTGGATCATCCGGGCGTCCCCTCTCCTTCGGGCGTCGTGTCGTGCGCCGTCGATGATGGCGCACGTTCACGGATGGCGGCCAGCACGACAGCGACGAGCACGAAGACGCCTGCGATGCGGCCCACCTGGGCGGCGAGCGGCCGGTCGAGGGCGAAGTCGAACAGGTAGTCGGCCGGCTCGGCGGTCGCAGGTGCCTCGAACGCAGTGAGGAGCGCGGCCACGACCAGCGCCACCAGGGCGACGGCCGCGACGATCCGGTAGTCGCGCCAGAGCCCGATCGCGACGGCGACCGCCGCGGCGAGGCCGCCGATGACGCCGCCGATCAGGACGCCGACCGCGACGAGGACGACCGCGGTGACCCACTTGGATCGCGTGCTCATCGGAGCCGCCCCCGGATCAGCAGGTACACGCAGAGGATCAGCCCGAGGCCGGTGACGCCGAGCGCCACCTGGTACAGCCGCTGCGGGCTCTGCTCGGCCTCGAGGCGGTGGTGCCCCGCGTCGACGTTCCACGCCGCCTGCCCGTCGAGCGACACCTGCGTGCCGGCGTCGTCGCCGTCGACCGTCGCGGACCAGCCGTCGTCGGCCGACTGGCCCGAGATGATCACGCCGGGCGTGTCGAGGGTCGCGTCGACCTCGACGTCGGCCTTCCCGAGGTCCACGACATCGGCACGACCGGGACCGCCGGCAGCATCGGCGTCGACTTGCGTCTCGCCGGTTGCGAGCGAGAGCCGGCGGATGGAGGGCTCCCGTTCGGTGCGGAGCGTGTGCCATCCGCCACCGAGCGCCACCTCTTCGCAACCGAAGAAGCGGGAGGGCGCGGTGGCGTCGCCACGGACGAGCACGGACGTTCCGTCGATCGTGAGCCCGACGTCGCGGCACGTCGCAGGATCCGCAGTCGAATCGCTCGCGAAGCGTCCGCGGACGGTGTACGGCCGTTCGCCGATCGTCCGGAAGCGGCGGTGGAGGGACGGCTCGACCGCGTGGTCGTCGAGCTGCTCGAGGCGTGCGAAGTTGTACGTCGACGGCGGCCTCGCTCGAGCAGCGAGCGCAGCCCCGGCGAGTCGTGGGCCTTGCGGATCAGATCGTCGGGCAGCTGGATCGTCTCGCGCAGGTCGAGCTCGTCGACCGTGATCTCCGAGAAGCCGAACGGACGCGGATCGGTGCCGCCGACCCCCTCGATCCGTACCTCGACCGAGTCCGTCGGGTGCGCATCGAAGTGCGCGCGGCCCTGACCGTCGACGAGCTCGACGGATCGCTCGGTGCCGTCGGAGAGCACCACGGTCGCGCGCGTCACGTGCATCGGGTCGGGCGAGAGCTCGGTCGGCTGCGTCTGCGCCGCGACCAGGTCGACGTCGGTGACGTCGGTCGGCTCGCGGAGATCGACGCGGATCCACTGCTCGTCCTCGTTCACGAACGCCGGCGAGACGCGCCAGGACGTGCGCGGATCGCCGTCGAACGCGTTCGAGGGGCGGTAGTACGCCTGGGGCACCGGTGGGCGGCCGTAGGACGACGCCTCGATCTGCACCGCGTCGGGGAAGTGCGCGACCGTCTCCGAGCCGGCCGCGTCGAAGAGGTCCTGTGCCGGCCGGCGCAGCTCCTGGTCCGCGGCGAGCGTGTACGAGCTCCGCGCGATCGTGTCGAAGAGGGGGATCTCCCGGACGCGGCGACGGTTGCTGTCGCTGATGACGACGGGAGAGCCGGCCTCGAGGAGGCGCTCGAGCTCGGCCGTCGAGGCGTCACCGCTGTACCGGACCGGGCCGCTCTCCGCGAGCACGTCGAACGCGGCAAGGCCAGGCCACGCGTCACCGTCGCCCGACACCAGCAGCGGCGGCCGTGTCTCGGCGTGCGCCACGCCGTCGTAGTCGCGCACCCGGTACAGCTCGACCGGCGGCAGCGTCGCTTCCGCCGCGCTCTCGGGATCGGGCTGCGCGACGTTCTCTCCGGACGCGCCGAACGAGCGCACGAGCTCGAGGTCGGGATCGCTTCCGCAACGCGTCGAGCGTGCTCGGGCGCGGGCGCTTGGTCGTCGCCCAGTCGAGGTCGTTGCGCACTAAGACGTACTCGATGCCGAGCCGGCGCGCGATCGGGCCGAGCACACCCGGCTCGTACTCCTCGCCGTTGACGTAGTCGTCGAGCCCGGCGGCGATGTTGGCGGCCTCCTCCGTGCCGGACCACAACGAGAGCAGTCCCCGGGAGATCGACGGCCGCTCGAGGATGCCCTCGATGATGTCGTCGCCGGTCATGCCCCACGTGTACGCGCCGAGCGCCGTCGACGGCAGCACGAGCACCCGTCCGTCGCCGGGCTGGTCGTCGAGGTGGTCGGTGGCGTCGCGCCAGTACGTCGGCACGTCGTCAGCGCCGTCGTTCGGCGAGTAGACGCGACCCGTCCAGAACGGGAAGGACACCGCGAGCAGGATCGCCACCGTCGCGCCCGCGGCGACGACCGGGAGCGGGTGCCGCCATCCGCCGGCGCGTGCCCGCGCGCGTGATCACGGTGGCGAACGCGACCGCCGCGAGCGCCGCGGCGCCCAACGCGACGAGCACGCCGGCCTTGTGGCCGCTGCGCACGGTGAGGATCCCCGGGAAGCTCTCGTAGGCCCAGAGGAGGAAGCGCCCGTACGGCGTCGTGTCGTCGAGCGGATACGCACCGACCATCAGGACCAGGCCGAGCACGAGGATGCCGCCGAACAGGATGCGCGGGCGCCAGCGCGACCGCCACAGCGTCGCCACCGCAGCGACCGGCACGACGAACGTGGCGAGCACGAGCGGCCACCAGAAGAACCGCGCGAACTGGGGGAGGATCGCGCCCGCGAGTCGCCCCAGTACGCACCCCAGAACCCGAGCCCGCGCCACGACTCCGACCACGACGAGGTGCGGTTGATCTCCCGCACGGTCTCGGTCAGTGCGAGGTTCTCGTCGTTGATGGCCGAGCTGGCGCGCACCGTGACGAGCGCCGCGGCGGAGACGAGCAGCGTGAGCACGGCCGCAGCGCCGACCCACCGGAAGATCCGACCCCAGGCGACCGACCGGTCGACCAGGGTGAGATAGAGCGCGGCCGGGACGATCGGGAGCGCGGCGAACAGCAGGGCGGGGTAGTTCATGTTCCCCGGCACGAAGACGAGCAGCGCGAACAGCGCCGCCCAGCGCAGCGGTGTGTCGCCGCGGACGCCCTTGACGAAGGCGAACAAGAACCACGGCGCGAACGCATGGCCCACGAACAGGTTCGTCGGGAGCAGGTAGACGGCAGCGAACGGGCCGAACGCGTAGAGGAACGCCGCGACCCAGTGCTCGATGCCGATGCGCGGGCGGAACAGGCGCAGCGCCGCGGCCGCGCCGACCCCTGCGGTCGTGAGCAGCGCGGTGTGCCAGATGCGCTCGGCGAGCTCAGGCCCGAGACCGATCCCCCGCAGCACGGCGATGACCGCGGTGGTGGCGGGCCAGAAGTCCCAGCGGGGCCGGCCGAGCCCGCGCGTCGAGTCCCAGATCGCGAGATGCCGTTCGAGGAGCTCGAAGGGCGCCCAGTAGAGCTCGAAGCGGTTGTCACCGATGTAGCGCCCGCTGGCGCTCGTCAACGTGGCCGCGAGCGCGAAGAGTGCGATCGCGACCGCGATCGGCCACAGGCTGCCCGAGCGCTCGGGATCGACGCGCGCAGTCGGTGCGCGCGTCCGGGCGTGCAGCTGCTTCGTGCGTGAGAGCGGCCATGGGCCGCGGCGATCCTATGATGCGCCGACCCCGATCTCGGAGCACATGCGAGTCCTCTTCGTCTCCTGGAAAGACCTGGCCCACCCTCAGGCCGGCGGCGCCGAGTACGTGACGGACCGGCTCGCCACCGGCCTGCAGGCACGTGGTCACGAGGTCGCGCTGCTCGCGGGCGGCCCCGTCGGTCAGCGCGTGTACCCGGTGTTCGACGCCGGTGGGACGTACTCGCAGTACCTGCGCGCGCCGCTGCAGTACCGCAAACGCTTCCGCGACTGGGATCTCGTCGTCGACGTGGAGAACGGCGTCCCGTTCTTCAGCCCGCTCTGGCGCAAGGGCCCGGTCGTGTGCCTGGTGCACCATGTGCACGTCGACCAGTGGTCGATGTACTTCGCACCGCCGATCGCGTCGACGGGTCGCGCGCTCGAAGCGCGCGTGATGCCGCGCGTGTACCGGGATCAGCTGTTCGTCGCAGTCTCGAAGTCGACGGCCGCACAGTCTGGTGAAGCTCGGCGTCCCGGCCGCGAGCATCCGGACGATCGAGATGGGCAGTGATCCCGCGCCGACGGGCATTCCCGAGTCACCGACACCCCTCTTCGTCGCGCTCGGACGGCTGGTCGCGGCACAAGCGCGTCGAAAGGCTCCTCACGATCTGGGAGCAGGTCCGGCCGCAAACCGGGGGTCGGCTGTTGATTGCCGGCGACGGGCCCGACGCGCAACGACTGCACGAGCACGCTGGTGCTGACGTCATGTTCCTCGGTTCGTTGTCGCAGGCCGACAAGCAGCAGCTCCTCGGTGAGGCCTGGTTCCTCGTCCACTCCGCGCACCACGAGGGCTGGGGGACGGTGATCATGGAAGCAGCGGCGGCCGGCACGCCGACGGTCGCCTTCGACGTCCGCGGCGTGCGGGACTCCGTGGTCGACGGCGAGACCGGCGTGCTCGCCGAGGACGACGCCGCCTTCGCGGCGGCGTGGATCCGCCTGGCCAAGGATCCCGACGAGCGCCGGAGGCTCTCGGAGGCGGCCCGGCAGCGGGCGGGCGAGTTCACCTGGGACCGCGCGGTCACCGCGTTCGAGGCGGTGGTGCGCGAGGCCGCTGTTCGCTGAGCGATGCCGACGCACCGACAGGGAGGCGCTTACATTGGCCGCGTGAGCCGGCCGACCCTCAGCGTCGTGATCCCGGCTTACGACGAAGCCGCCCGTCTGGGCACGACGCTCCACGCGCTGTGCGCCGCGACCTCGGAGCAGCACATCGAGGTCATCGTCGTCGACGACGGCAGCACTGACGACACGGCGGCGATCGCCGAGCGGAACCTCGAGGGTCACCCCGGTGGCTCCGTGATCCGTCTCGAGCGCAACCGCGGGAAGGGCGCGGCCGTGCGAGCCGGCGTCCTGGCGTCCACGGGTGAGGCCGTCCTCTACATGGACGCCGATCTGGCCACGGATCTCAGCGCGCTGCCCGTCTTCCTCGCCGCGCTCGAGGACGCCGACGTCGTCTCGGGCTCGCGCACGCTGCCCGACGCCGTCGTCTACAACGGCACGCGCGACCGCGCCGCGATGGCGTGGGTGTTCAACCGACTCGTGCGCACGGTGGCGGGGATCGAGAGCCACGACACCCAGTGCGGCTTCAAGATGTTCCGTGGCGACGCGGCACGCCGGATCTTCGCCCTCGCGGAGTGCGAGCGGTTCGCGTTCGACGTCGAGGTCCTCCTCCTCGCCCGGCGTCTCGGGCTGCGCGTCGTCGAGCGACCGGTCACGTGGACCGCGATCGAGGGCAGCAGCGTCCGCCGGGGCGTCGACTCGCTGCGCGCCGCCGCGGACGTCGTGCGCATCGCCGCACGCTGGACCCCCCGACGCGTCGCACGCGCGTCGGAGTCGGCGCAGGTCCGAGCACCGGCTCCGGAAGGGTGAGCGACGGACCCGATCCCGTCGACGTGCTCACGCGCTGCGTCGCTGGGCTCGGTGGCGACGACCGACCGGGGCAGCGACGCCTCACGGAGGTCGATCGCGTCGGCGCTCGTCGACCGACACCATCTCGTCGCCGAGGCACCGACCGGTTCCGGGAAGAGCCTCGCCTACCTCAGCGCGGTCGCCGCGAGCGGGATGAAGGCGGTCATCGCGACCCGCGACGCTCACGCTCCAGGACCAGCTGTGGCGCAAGGACCTGCCGCTCGTGCAGGAGCACGGCGGCGTGGCGGTGACCGGCGCGCTGCTCAAAGGCCGCGCCAACTACCTCTGCCTCGCGAAGCTCGCGAGCGCCCGTGGGGGAGAGGCGCTCTTCGACGAGCGCCCCGGGCCCGGCTTCGACCGCGACCTCGAACGCCTGGACGCGTTCTCCGCCGACTCCGACACGGGCGACGTCGCCGACCTGCCGGCATCGATCGAGCCGCGGTCGTGGCGCGCGGTGACGTGTGGTCCGAACGAGTGCCCCGGTGCGAACCGCTGCGAGGTGGGCGTGAGCTGCTTCGCGGAGCAGGCGCGCGAGCGCGCCAACGATGCCGAGGTCGTGGTCGTCAACCATGCGCTGTACGCGGCGCACCTGGGGTCGGGCGGCAAGCTGCTGCCCGAGCACGACGTCGTGATCATCGACGAGGCGCACGCGTTCGACCGCTTCGCAACGAGCGCGCTGAGCGCGGAGGTGACGGCGGGAGGGCTCCGTCAGCTCGCGGGACGGCTGCGACGTGCCGGTGCCGAGGCGGATGAGACCGACGCGGTCGCCGAGGCCGCCGAGCGGCTCGACGACTGGCTCGAGGACCTCGACGGACGCTTCGATCCCACCGACGACGGCTTCCCCCAGCTGCTCGCCACGATCGACGCGCGCATCGTCGCGGCGATGCGGTCGCTCGACCGCGATGCCGGGACCCTGCAGGCGCAGGCGGCCCGACTCGCACTCACGCGCGTCGAGGCCGTACGGAAGTTCCAGTCGCCCGGCCGCGACGACGTCACGTGGGTCGAGGGCGGGGAGCGGCCCGTCCTCCGGCTCGCGCCGATCGAGATCGGTGAGCGGCTCGCGCCGATCCTGTTCGAGGAGACGCCGGTCGTCCTCGTGTCCGCCACGCTCGGCCCCGGGCGCCGCTTCGAGCCGCTGGCGCGCCGCCTCGGGCTCGCGCCGGACGCGCCGGTCCAGGCCGAGGACCGCGACGACGAGGACGATCGTCCCGGTCTCGGCTACGACGCGCGCCGGTTCGAGTCGCCCTTCGACCTGCGCGAGCAGGCGTTGCTCTACGTGCCCCGGCACCTCCCGGACGTGCGCAACGACGGGTGGGCGGAAGCGGCCGCGAAGGAGCTGTGTGAGCTCGTCGACGCGGCCGGCGGGCGCACGCTGGTGCTGTGCACGTCGTGGCGGAACGTGCACGCCTTCAAGGACGTGCTGCGCGAGCAGACGGACCATCGGATCCTCGCGCAGGGTGACGAGACGACCGCGCAGGCTCGTCGCCGACTTCACGAGCGACGAGACGAGCTGCCTCGTCGCGACCCGCGCGTTCTGGCAGGGCCTCGACGTCCCCGGTCTCGCGTGCCTGCTCGTCGTCATCGACCGGCTGCCGTTCGGCCGGCCCGACGACCCGCTCGAGCAGGCGCGGCGCGAGGCGGTCGAGCGCAACGGGGGGAGCGGGTTCTCCGAGGTCGATCTGCCGGCGGCGGCGCTCGCGCTCGCCCAGGGCGCGGGTCGTCTCATCCGGTCGCACGACGACCGGGGCGTCGTCGCCGTGCTCGATCGCCGGCTGGCGACGTCCGGGTACCGCACCGTGCTCCTCGAGGCCATGCCGCCGTTCCGCCGGGTCGTCGACGGGGACGTCGCGCGGGACTTCCTGGCTCGGGCCGGCGCGCGCTCGACCAGCACTACGCTCGTCGGTTCGTGGAGGATGCAGCGCGAGAGCCGACGACGCGCGAGAAGCTCGTCGACGCCGCGAACCGCATCGGTGAGCGCTTCATCCGCTGGCTCGACGGCTACTTCGGCCGCCACTCGCTCGTCGGCAACCACACGTTCTTCGACCAGGCCGACTTCCCGTGGATCGCAGAGCTCGAAGCCGGCGCGCCCGACGATCCGCGCCGAGCTCGAAAAGGTGCTCGAGCACCGCGACGCGCTCCCGAACTTCCAGGACATCTCGACCGACCAGTACCAGATCACCGACGACGACCGGTGGAAGACCTTCTTCTTCTACGGCTACGGGTTCGTCGCCGGCAACAACATCGACCGCTGCCCGGAGACGAACCGGCTCCTGCAGCGCATCCCCGGGCATGACGACGGCGATGTTCTCGATCTTCGCCCCGCAGAAGCGGATCCCGGCGCACGGCGGCCCGTACAAGGGCGTGCTGCGCTACCACCTGGCGCTGATGGTCCCGGAGCCGCGCCGACCGTGTGCGGCATCCGCGTCGGCAACGACGTCCGGCACTGGACGGAGGGCAAGAGCCTCGTCTTCGACGACGTCTACGAGCACGAGGCGTGGAACGACACCGACGGCACCCGGGTGGTGCTGTTCGTCGACTTCAAGCGACCGCTCGCCGGGTTCCCGCGGAATCGCTCAACGACGTGATCATCAAGGTCATCGGGTGGTCACCGTTCGTCCAGGACGCCAAGGCGCGGCACAACGCCTGGGAGAAGCGGTTCGAGCAGGTCCGCGAGCACGCCGCCGTAGGCGGTCGCACCGCGTCGTCGGCGAGGCGCGGTCAGGCGGGCAGCTGGTCGTGGTCGGCGAGCGTCTTCGCCAACGTGTCCGACGCCTCTTCGAGCAGGTCGCGCGTCGTGGTCGACCATCAGGCTGAGTCGCAGCAGCCCCATTGCTTCGTGACTCGCCGGCGGGATCACCGGGTTCACGAACACGCCCGAGCTCGAACAGGTCGAGCGGAGCGTAGCACGGTCGACACCTCGTCGTAGTGCTGCAGCGGGATCGTCACGATCGCGCTCTCTGCCGGGTTCGTCGGCACGCCGCGCTCGGTGAGCATCGCGAGGAATGACGCGATGTTGGCGCGCAGTCGTGCAGGCCGCTCGGGCTCGGCGCGCAGGATCCGCAGGGCCGCGAGCGCGGCCGCGACCGATGCCGGGCACGTTCGATGCGGTGAAGATGAACGGCTCGGACGTGAGCGTGGAGCAGCTCGATCGCGTCGTTCGAGCCGATGACCGCACCGCCGCAGGACCCGAGGGTCTTCGAGAACGTGATCGTCATGATGTCGACGTCGTCGAGCACGCCGTACTGCTCGGCGGCGCCGAGGCCCCGTTCGCCGAGCACGCCGAGCCCGTGCGCCTCGTCGTCGAAGAGGAACGCGTTCGGGGTGCGGCGGACGAGCTGGACGATCTCGGGGAGCGGCGCGGTGTCGCCACGCATCGAGTAGACGCCGTCGACGATGAGCCCCTTGCCGGCCTCCTCGGGAAGCTCGGCGAGGATCTTGGCGAGCTGGTCGACGTCGTTGTGGCGGAACCGCTTCATGGACGCGCCCGAGAGTCGGATCGCCGTGACGAGCGAGTTGTGGATCTCCTTGTCGACGATGGCGAAGTCGTGGCGGTCGAGGAACCCGGCGATCGCGCAGAGGTTGGCCACGTAGCCCGTGGGGAACACGAGCGACGCCTCGCGCCCGTAGAAGTCGGCCAGCTCCGCCTCGAGCTCCCGGTGCAGCGGCAGCGTGCCGTTGAGCAGGCGGGACTCCCGGTGACGCCGGTCCCGAACTGCGCGGTCGCGCCGGATCGCGGCCTCCACGACCACGGGGTGGTACGAGAGGGACAGGTAGTTGTTGGAGCCGAAGTTGATGACCTCGCGGCCCTCGACGATGAACTGCGGCGTCGCGGCGCTCTCGACCGTCTTGTAGTACGGCCAGTAGCCCGAGTCCCGGGCGAGCCGGTAGGGCTCGATCCGGGGGAAGGCGTCGAGCCGCTCCGTGAAGTAGCTCATGCCGGACCGCATTCTACGGCTCGCACGCGGGCCGACAGATGCCGCTCACGCGCACCGAGGCGGTGCCTCAGGAGACCGCGGCGTCGTCGACCCGGGGCTGGTCCGGACCGTCGTCGATGGCTCCGGCCGGGAGTGCCTCGACGACGAGGCCGACGCTCTCGGGATCCTCGACGATCTGCTTGATGCGGCGAGCGGAACCACGCGGTCAGGCCGTCGTCGGTGCGCTCGTCGAACGTCTAGCGCAGCTGCATCGTGCGGCGGCGGTCGGGACCGCTCGTCGGACCGGTCGGGTCGGTGACCGGGCGACCGAGGAGCAGAAGATGCCCGCGGTGCCGTACTCGTAGAGGTGGTGGTACACGGCGGGCATCCCGAGGCTCGCCATGTGGGCGAAGAACGCCGAGGAGTACATCGGGTCGTTGTGGATGTACGACGGCGGGAGCATCCCCCAGCGGTCGAGGCCGCGGATCGCCGCCATGATCACGCGGCGCACCAGCTCGGGAACTTCATCAGCAGCCCGAGCTCGCCGTCGACGCGGTTCGGCGTCGCCGGTCTTGAACGCGGCCTGCGTCTCGGCCATGCCCTGCACCAGCTCGCCGAACGTGGTGTCCTCGTCGAAGCGCCGCTTGACCACGACCATCGGTGAGTCGTTCTCGAGCTTCTGCTTCACCGCGTACGAGAACCAGATGTCGCGGCGCTCGTAGAGCCGGCCGCCGGCGACGAAGCGGTTGACGCCGCGGTTGCGGGTCATCCCGTCCTTCAGGCCCCAGACGACCATCTGGAAGACGTCGATCCGGAGGTTCGGGTTCGCCTGGTTCCACTCGCGGATGAACGTGTCCGTCTTGTGGAGGGAGAGGTCCTGCTCGAAGTAGACGACGGCCTCGTTGCGGCCCCGCATGAGGTAGGGCATGACCCGCCGCGTGTACGAGAGCCCGCGTACGAGCTGGCCGTCGGAGCGCCGCCACCACATGCGGCGCACCTTACCCGTGGCTAGGAACCGATCGGGGTCCCGATCCTTGGGCGGGTCGTCGGTGGGCTCAGACGCCGCCGAAGCCCTCGGGGAGCAGGACCGTGCCGTCCGCCTTCCGGAAGAAGACCTGCCAGGCGTGGTAGCCGTCGTAGGCGAGCGGGTCGTCGAGCATCACTGTGGCGTACTCACGGACGGCCTCCACGTACCGGTCGTCGTGGTTGTACGAGAACAGGGCGCGGTCCATGTCGTCGGGGCCACCGCGGTCGTCGAGGTAGCGACCGGCGGCGAGGATCGCGTCGCGGTCGTCGTTGATGTCGCCCTCGCCGTAGCTCGCCCACGTCTCGGGATGAACTGCATCGGGCCCTGCGCCCCGGCGGGGCTGTTGCCGTGGATGCGCCCCATGCGGGTCTCGAGGAGGTGGATCGCCGCGAGGTACTGCCAGGGGATCCCGCTCGCGGCCTCGGCCTCCTCGTAGTAGCCGCGGAGGGTGTCCGCCGGCTGCGGGCTCGAGGATCGTCCAGTCGGGGAGCGTCGTCGGCGCCGTGCTGTCCGCGGTGAGCTGCGCGAGCGCGGCGTCAGCGTCGACGTTGTGCTGGATCGCGGGGCGAACGCCCGAGGGGACGTCGGCCACGACCGTCGCGACCCACTGCGGATGGCCGGCGAGCGCGCGGTACGCCAGCTGCTGGCGCTCGCCGAGCACCTCGAGCGTCGTGGGATCGCGGTCGTCGTCGCGCAGCCCGGTCTCGGCCTCGGCGAGCTGGGCCGCCGCCTCGCGCGCGGTCTCCGGCGTCTCGAGCCGCTCGGCGGGCACGGGAGCGCCCGGCGTGAACGTCGTGGTCGTCGCGTCGCCCGACTCCTCGGCGAGCTGGCCGCCGCCACCGCTGCTGCACGCCGCGAGCACGCCGGCGGCGACGAGCAGCGGCACCGCTCGGAGGACGCGTCGGGCCCGATCTCGCACGACCGAAGCCTACGATCGCCTCGTGGCGGGACTCGCAGTCGTCGGCGGGCACTCGATCCTCGCTCCCGATCTCGCCGGTGTGGTGTTCCCGGCCGGCGCCCGCCGTCGACCTGCGCACGGTGCGCGCGGCGCGGTGACCGCGCTCGACGCGGGCGACTACCTCGTGCTGTGCCGGCACGGTCTCGATCGCTACACGCCGGCGCACCTCGTCGACCACGCGCGCAACCTCTGCGCGCTGCAGGCCGCCGGGTGCGATCGGGTGCTCGCGATCAGCTCCGTGGGGTCGCTGCGACCCGAGCACGGCGTCGGCACGTTCGTCGTGCCCGGCGACTTCATCGCGCTCGACCGGGTCGCGGTCGGCGTCCACGACGACGAGCGCGGCCACGTCGTCCCCGGCTTCACGGACGCGTGGCGTGCGCGGATCCTCGAGTCGTGGGCGCGCGTCACCGACGAGCCCGTCGTCGACGGTGGCGTCTACTGGCAGGCGAACGGCCCGCGGTTCGAGACGCCCGCCGAGATCCGCTTCATCGCGCAGCACGCCGACCTCGTCGGGATGACGGTCGGATCGGAGTGCATCGTCGCCAACGAGCTCGGGCTCGACTACGCGGCCGTCTGTGTCGTCGACAACCTCGCGAACGGGATCGGGGGGCAGGGGCTCACGAACGAGGAGTTCGACGCGGGGAAGTCGGCGAACCAGGCGAGGGTCGTCGCGGTGCTCGACGCGCTCGTGCCCGAGCTCGCACGGTGAGCCTCGCCGTCGTCGACGCGGCCTTCGAGGGCGCGCGCGTCGGGCTCCGAGCGGTCGACGGCGTCATCACCGAGCTCGGTGAGGGTGTCGGGGCCGAGCCGGGTGACGAGGTGCTCGAGGCAGCGGGCCGCACGTTGCTCCCCGGGTTGGTCAACGGGCACACGCACGCGGCGATGACGCTGTTCCGCGGCTACGGCAGCGACCTCGCGCTCATGGACTGGCTCGAGCACCGGATCTGGCCCGCCGAGGCGCGTCTGACCGACGACGACGTGTACTGGGGGACCCGCCTCGCGTGCGCCGAGATGATCCGCACCGGCACGGTGCGCTTCTGGGACATGTACTGGCAGCCGGAGGCGGTGGCGCGCGCGGTCGAGGAGGCGGGCGTCCGCGCGGTCGTGGGCCTGCCACTCGTCGACGGCATGGACCCGGAGCGCGCGAAGGAGGTGCAGTCGGAAGGCGAGAGCGCGCTCGACCTGCTCGCCGGCTTCGGGTCGCGCGTCACGCCGTCGCTCACGCCGCACGGGATCTACACGGTGAGTGAGGGGACGTTGGAGTGGGCTGCCGGCGAGGCGACGGCGCGCGACCTGCCGATCCACCTCCACTTCCTCGAGATCCAGGACGAGGTCACGGGCTGCCAGGACCGCTACGGCGTGAGCCCGGCCGCGCTCCTCGACCGCGTCGGCGCACTCGGCGCGACGACCGTGCTCGCGCACGCGGTGTGGACCGAGGAGGCCGACCTCGAGCTCATCGCCGAGCGTGGCGCGACCGTCGTGACGAACCCGGTGTCCAACCTCAAGCTCGCGGTGGGCCGCATCTTCCCGTACGCCGCGACGCGCGCCCACGGCATCCCCGTCGGTCTCGGCACCGACGGCGCCTCGTCGAACAACTCACTCGACCTCTTCGCCGACACGAAGGTGCTCGCGCTGCTCCAGAAGCACGCGCAGGACGACCCTGCGGCACTCCCGGCCGACGAAGCGTGGTCGGTCGCGACCGGTGCGCTCGCGCCGCTCCTGGGCGGCACGCCCGTCGCCATCGGTCAGCCCGCCGACTTCGTGCTCATCCGCTCGGACGCGCTGGCACTCGAGCCCGGGAACGTCGTCGCGAACCTCGTCTACGCGGCGTCCGGCGCGGTGGTCGACGCGACCGTCGTCGACGGCCGGGTCCTCATGCGCGACGGCACGATCGAGGACGAGGCCGAGATCGTGGCGCACGTGCGCGAGTGCGCGGAGCGCCTGGGCGTGGTCGAGGACGACCGCTAGACGGGGACGACCTCGAACGCGACCGCGTGCTCGACGCCTTGGCGGGCGCCCACGCTCTCCGCGCTGCCCCGCAGGAACGCGTCGGGGTCGGTGTTTCCGTCGCCGAGTCCCTCGAGGTAGGCGCGGTGCTCGCGCAACGAGGCGATGCCGCGCTCGAGGAAGCCGCTCACGTCGACCGCGTGCGTGGCCGCGGGGGATGCGTTGAACGCGACGAGGCGCACGCCGTCCCAGGGCTCGAGCCCCTGCTCCGCGAGCTCGGGGAACACCCAGCGGTTCGCGGCGTCGCGCGCCGCGTCGAGGAGCGCGAGGCCGACGAAGCGGTGGTCGGCGTGGTTCATCGGTCCGCCCGGGCCCCAGTGGTCGCGGTAGTTGATCGAGACGATCACGTCGGGCCGATGGCGCCGGATCGCGGCGGCGAGATCGCGTCGCAACGGGATCCCGTACTCGACGACACCGTCGGCGTGGTCGAGGAACTCGACGGTGTCGACGCCCACCTGGGCCGCGCCCGCGATCTCCTCCTCGGCGCGCTGGGGACCGCAGACGTCGGGCGCCAGGCCCTGGATGCCTGCTTCGCCGCGGGTGACGAGCGTGTACACGACCGTCCGACCTTCGCTCGTCCAGCGCGCGATCGCACTGGCCGCGCCGTACTCGAGGTCGTCGGGATGTGCCGCGACCACGAGCGCGCGCGACCAGTCGTCGGGGAAGGGCTCGAGTGGCGCGTCGTCCGCGCTCGTCACATCGAGTGCGGCGTGGCGAAGACCGCGCGGACACGGTCCTCGAAGTGCTCCAGCGGGAGCGTGTCGTACTCGGGATCGAAGGCGATCTGATCCCACTCGTCGGCGAACTGGGCCGCCAGGTCGAACCAGGGCTCGTCGCGGTACTGCTCGCGTGCGTCGGGGTTGCCACCGAAGTGGTGGTAGTAGTGCCGGCCCTGGAAGTCCTGGTGGACGCGGATCACGTCGTACACCTCGGGGCGCACGTACGGCTTGAGGATCTCCGCTGCGATGCGCGGATGGTTGGGCACGCTGACGGCCTTGCCGATGTCGTGGCAGAGGGACGCGACGACCATCTCGTCGTCGGCACCGGCGCGCTCGGCGAGCGTCGCGGTCTGCAGGCAATGCGTCAGCTGGTCGACCGCGAACCCGTCGGTGATCGACGCGAGCGACCGCAGCATGTCGAGCACCGACTCGGCGACGCGGTCCTGGTGCTCGAACGTCTCTTTGCCGATGACCGCCCACTCCTCGGCGGTCGACTGGTCCATCCGCGTGAATGTGTGCCGGTTCGAAGTGCCTGTCGTCGTGGCCATCTCCTCAGTCTCCCACAGCGGTGCTGCCGACGGCGCCGGGGCCCGCGAGGCGCTCGAGGCGGCGGATCCGCTTCGGGAGGATCCGGTGCGTGCGCAGCAGCCACCGCGAGGTCCGGCTGTGCGGGTACTCGAGCCAGAGGTGCGCGTTGGCCGGGTCGGCCAGCCGCGCCTCGTCGCCGTTCACCAGGATCGTCCGCAGCGCGCGGGCGAGCGCGCCGGGATCACGGCAGTACCTGACTGCGAGGCCGTCGGCGAGTCGGGCGCGGTTCCGCAGCGCCGCGGCGCGCAGCGCGAGGGACGCGAAGAAGACGGGGAGCGCGAGCAGGCCGAGCGGCAACAGGAGCACCGTGACCTCGTCGGCGTCGTCGAACGCGGCGGCCCACACCTCGAAGGTGCGCGACGTGAGCGCGTAGACGACCGTGTCGAGGGAGACCTCGAGCTCGACGACCGCGCCCGAGCTCGTAGGCGAGGACCGCCTCGAGCTCGCGCTTCGGGAGCAGCTCGACGAGACCGGTCGTCACCACGATCCACGCGCGGTCCGGCGTGCGGCCGATGGTCAGGCAGTTCGGGGCATCGTCGATCACCATCGAGACGTGGGGCGCGTGCACGCCGGCGGCCAGCGCGAGCACACCGAGCAGCTGCTCGACGCGCTCGAGGTCGTCGACCGGGAGCCCGGGCGGCGGGATCGCCTGGGCACGCGGCCCGGGCCACGCCTGCAGGTAGCCGAGGGCGCTCGCCTCGGCGTTGAACAACGAGAGCGTGAAGATCGTGGCGGCGCCGACGAGCCCGAGCACGACGCTGACGCCCAGGGCCCACTCGATGAGCCCCCAGCCGAAGCCCAGGTCCGTCCCGAGCGGGCTCGAGATCGCGCCGAGCACCCAGGCCACCGGGAAGACGACGAGCGTCAACGTGAGCCCGAGGACCGCGATGCCGAGCGCCGCGATCAGCCACAGCCGGCGTCGTGCCGTTCGGACGAGGTCCTCGTGCACGACACGATCGTTGCATGCGCCGGGTGCGCGGCGGACCGGCAGGCATTGTCACCCTTCGAGGACAGGCCGAACGCGTAGCGTCGACGCCATGAGCGAGGTCCGGGTCGAGGGCGTCGACGCGGACGTCGTGGTGCTGCGCGACGAGTGGGGGATCCCGCACGTGCGCGCCGAGACCGCTCGCGACGCGTTCTTCGGGCAGGGCTTCGTGCAGGCCGAGGACCGGCTCGGCCAGCTCGAGTACGACCGGCGTCGTGCCCACGGCCGGTGGGCCGAGGTCGCCGGCGGCCACGCGGTCGGGTTCGACGCGTTCGCGCGCCGGTGCGGCCTCGCGGCTGCCGCCGAGCGCGAGGCCGACGCGCTCGCGCCCGAGGCCCGTGCGGTGCTCGACGCGTTCGCGGCCGGCGTGAACGCCTACCTCGCGGCAGGATCGACCGCTGCCGCCCGACCTCGATCTCGTGTCGCTCACCCCGGAACCGTGGCGGGCGGCCGACAGCTGCGCCGTGTTCCTCGTTCGCCACGTCGTCTTCGCGAACTGGCAGAAGAAGCTCTGGCGTGGCCGGCTCGCCGCCGCGCTCGGCGCGGACGCGGTCGTGCGGCTCGAGGGCGACGACACGCGCCCGGTCCCACTGATCGTGCCGCCACCCGACGCCATCGTGCCGTCGGCGCACCCACCGGAGGTCCTCGAGCCGGTGCTCGCCGCGATGGCCCAGGTCGCCGAGCCGTTCGCGGGCAGCAACGCGTGGGCTGTGCACGGCTCGCGCACCGCGTCGGGGCTCCCGCTCGTCGCCGGCGACCCACACCGCTTCCTCGAGGTCCCCGGCGTCTACTACCAGTGCCACCTCGCGTGTGATGTGTTCGACGCGATCGGTCTCGCGTTCGTCGGCGTGCCCGGGTTCCCGCACTTCGGGCACACGTCCCGCGTCGCGTGGTGCGTCACGAACGCGAACGGCGACTACCAGGATCTCTACGTCGAGACGCCCGATGCGATCGAGCACACGCACGACGAGCAGGTCGAGGTGCGCGACGGCGCGCCGGTCACCGTCACGTGCGCGGAGACGGCGCTCGGACCGGTCGTGTTCGGGAGCGCAGCCGACGTGCGCTGTCGTCTCGATGCGGTCGACCGCACTCGTGACGCCGAGCTCGGGCCTCTCGGTCGTGCTCCCGATGCTCGTCGCCGGCGACGTCGACGCACTCGACCGCGTGATGCACGCGTGGGTCGACCCCGCGAACAACTTCGTGAGCGCCGACGTCGACGGCAACATCGCGTACCGCACCGTCGGTCAGATCCCGGTGCGGACCCGGGCCAACGCCTGGGGCCCGGTGCCGGGCACGCCCGAGCACGAGTGGCGCGGCGTCGTGCCACCCGACGAGCTCCCGCGCCTCGTGAACCCCGAGTCGGGTCTCGTGATCACGGCCAACCAGCGCATCGTCGGCGACGACTTCCCGCACTACCTCGGCCTCGACTACGCACGTCCCGACCGCGCACAACGGCTGCTGGACCGACTCGACGGGATCGAGGACGCGACGGTCGACGCGATGGCGGCCGTGCACCGTGACACGCGATCACTCGCGGCCGTCGTGTGGGTCGCGCACCTCGTCGAGCTGACGCCGCGCGACGACTGGGAGCGCGACGCGATCGATCGTCTGCGCGCATGGGACGGCACGATGGAGCGCGACTCGGTCGCCGCCGCGATCTACGTCGTGACGCGCGATGCGGTGTGCCGGCGGCTCGCGCACGATCCGCGCCTCGTGGGGCTGCGGGCGCCGCTGCCGGACGAGCCGGCCGGGACGTTCCAGCCGCTCGAGCTGCGCCTCTGGGCGCTCTCGACAGGCCTGCTCCATGCCGGCGACACGACGTTGCTCCCGGGCCGGACGTGGCCCGACGAGCTCGCCGCCGCGCTGACCGAGGCCATGGGGATCCTGCGCGCGGCGCTCGGCGACGACGTCGATGCGTGGCGCTGGGGAGCGCTGCACGTCGCCCGTCCTCGCCACCCGCTGGGCGTCACGACGCCCGACGCGGCGGCGCGCCTCGACCCGCCCGCCGTTGCGATGGCCGGAGAGTGGGACACCGTGATGTGTGCCGCGCACCCGGCCGGGCACGGCTACGGCGTGTCGAGCACCTCGGTGGCGCGGTACGTGTTCGATCTCGCCGACTGGGACCGCAGCGCCTGGATCGTGCCCCTCGGCGCGTCGGGCGACGCGACCAGCCCGCACTTCGCGGATCAGCAGGCCTCCTGGGCGCAGGGCGAGCTCGTGCCGATGCGCTACTCGTGGGACGGGATCGAAGAGCACGCGAGCTCGAGGACGCGGCTCCGCGCCTGACGCGTCACGACGCGGCCACGAGCTCCCGTCCCCGGTCGAAGAACGCCCGCGCGGCCGCCTCCGCGTCGCCGGACGCGGTGAGCACCGACAGCTGCACGCTCGCACCGGCGAACGCGTCGTCGTTCCAGTACGGGTCGTCGGGCTTCGGCGACCAGTGGGTGACGTAGAGGTACGGCTCGGGGTGCTCGGCGTCGCCGGGCGACGCACCGAACGTGCCCTGCGACTCATCCGCCTCGTCGCCGAGGTCGACGGCCGCGTCGAAGTGCTCGGGCCAGATCGTCGGCGTCGCGCCCAGCTCGGAGAGCCGCGCCCAGCCGAACGCGATCCAGTCCGCGAGCTCGCGCGCCGGACCGGCCTCGACGAGGATCGGGGCGTCCGGGACGAGCGGCGTCACCGGTGCGTACACGTCCGGTGCGCCGGGCTCGATGCCACACGCCGCGGCGGCCGCCGTGAGCGTCGTCAGCGGGCTCGTGTCCTCGCGCCCTTCGCGGGTGACGACGAGATCGGTGCCGGCCACCCGCGCCGACGATCCGTCCGGGAGCTCCGGCGTGCCGAACCCGCTGCTCGTCGCGGCGAGACCGATGCGACGCTCGGCGGCGTAGCGGAAGGCCGCGAGCACGTGCTCGGCGACGGCATGCAGCGCGTCGCGGGTCTGGACGAACGCACCCGGATCGGCGATCTGCACCGTCATCAGCTCTCGAGGAAGTCGGTCAGCAGCGCGGCGAGCTCGAGGGGCTTGTCGCCCTGGATGCTGTGGCCCGCGCCCTCGACCGACTCGACGCGCGCGTCGGGCTTCCGCCGCAGCAGCTCGGCGACGTCACCGTCGTCGACGACCGTCCCCGTGGCGAGGCCGCGCACGAGCATCAGCGGGACGGCGATCGCGTCGACGTCGTCCCAGAGCGTCGTGTACTCGGCCGGGATCTTGAGCTCGTCCTTCGGTGCGCCCTCGGCGATCGCCGGGCGTTGGTATCGCCACACCCATCGCCCGTCATCGCGCTCGACTGCGTTGTGGAGCACGCCGCGCCGCAGCGACTGCTCCGACCGCGTGGGGTTGAACTCGATCGTCCGGGCGAGGATCTCGTCGAAGCTCTCGAACGCATCGGGTCCGGCGATGAACTCCGCGATCGGAGCCGCCTTGTCGCGGTCGATTCCCGGAGTGACATCGATCAGCGCCACGCGTCGGACGATCTCGGGGTCGTGCGCGGTGAGCGCGATCGTCGTCAGCCCTCCGAGCGACATGCCGACGACCATCCGCGCGTCGGGCGCCAGCGCACGGATCGCCACCGCGACGTCACGGGCGTTGTCCCGCGGGCTGAACGGTCCGCCGGGACGGTCGTCGGAGTGGCCGTGACCGGGCAGGTCGATCGCGGCGAGCGGTCGGTCGAGCGCCAGGGCGACGGTGTCCCAGGTGTGCGCGTTCTGGGCGCCACCGTGGAGCAGCACGATCTCGGGTGCGGCCGAGCCCCAGACGAGCGCGCTGAGCGCGCGTCCCGTGTCGTCGACGGGCACCGACTCGCGTCGCACCGTGGGAGGGCCGGCCCAGGGGAGCCCGAACTCCTCGGCGTTCTCGTGGAAGAGGGAGAACTCGTCGTAGTGCAGCGCGGGTGCCATGGCGCCGACGCTATCCGGGTGTCAGGGAGCGAGGCCCGTGCACGCGCGCAGCTCGTTCCAGTGCGCGAGCTCGGCGTCCGCCTCGGGGCCGGCCGGGACCGGGGTCGCGACCCCGTTCGTGATGTGCGCCGGGATCCACTGGTACGTGTCGACGTCGCGTCCGGTCACGGTGAGCTGCAGGACGCCGCTCCGCCCGTACTCGCCCTGCTCGTTGTAGAAGACGAAGTTGCCGAGCCCGTAGTCGACGAACGCGTCGTTGAACCGACCGCCACCCTGGAGGTGGTGCGCGTGCGACCCGACCACGACGTCTGCACCAGCGTCGGTCAGCGCCTGCGCCACCTCCTGCTGGCGGGGGGAGGGGCAGTTCTCCCGCTCGACGCCCCAGTGCAGGAACACCACGACGGTGTCGGAGTCCTGGCGCGCGGCCGCGACCTGGAGGGAGAGCTGGCTGAGGCCGTTGTTCTTCGTCGATGCGATCCCGGCACGCGTGTCGGTCGCGTTCCAGGTCGTCTCGTACGGCGAGTCGATCACGTCGGTCGCGGCGAAGATCGTGATGCGCTGGCCACGCACGTCGACGCGGAACGGTAGGAACGCCTCGGCGGCGTTGTTGCCGATGCCGAGCACCGGGAACTGCTTCTCGGCCCGCGCCGCGAGCGTGTCGGCGAGGCCCTGGTCGCCGAAGTCGAGCCCGTGGTTGTTGGCGACGGAGACGGCGTCGACTCCCGCCGCACGCAGCGCGTCGAGCGCGACGGGCGGCGTCCGGAAGTTGTACTTCTTCGGGACTGGCGCGCCACCTTCGGTGATCGCGGTCTCGAGGTTCACCACGGCGACATCGGCTGCCGACAACGTCGGCGCGATCGGTGCGAGCAGGGCTGCCGGGTCCTCGAGGAGCTTCGAGCGCAGCGCGCCCTCGAACATCACGTCGCCCCCGAACGCGAGCGTCACGGCCTGCCCGTTCCCACGACGGGGATCTCGCAGGGTCGTGGTGGTCGTGGCGCCCGTCGAGGTCGTCGTGCGCGGCGGCTTGGGCGTCGCGACCTGTCCGGAGTCGTCGGATCGGGTCATCGCCCACGCGCCGGCACCGGCGGCGACGAGCACGACCATCGACGCGAGCCCGAGCCAGAGCACTCGACGCCTGCGCCGCCGGGCGCGGCGCGCGGCGCGCGCCGACGTCGGCGGGGTCCGAGCCATGGTGAGGCGAGGGTAGACGGATGCCGACGGTCGGCACGTAGCATCGGACACCGTGCGCCTGCCCCGTCTGAGCCCGGTCGCGTACCAGCGGATCACCCTCGTCGCGACCGTGCTGCTCGCCGTCATCATCGTGACGGGCGGTGCGGTGCGGCTCACCGGATCGGGCCTGGGGTGCCCCGAGTGGCCGAACTGCGAGCCGGGCCGGCTGACCCCTCACGCGGCGAGCGACGTGAACGCGATGGTCGAGTTCGTCAACCGGCTCTTCACGGGCCTGGTGTCGATCTCGGTGATCCTGGCGGTGCTCGGCTCGCTCGTCCGCGTGCCCCGACGCCGCGACCTCGTCTGGCTCTCGGTCGGGCTCGTCGCCGGGGTCTTCGCGCAGGCCGTGCTCGGTGGGCTCACGGTGATCTTCGAGCTCCAGCCGCCCTTCGTGATGGCGCACTTCCTCGTCTCGCTCGTGCTCCTCGCGAACGCGCTCGTGCTCTACCGGCGCGCGAGCGAGCCCGAGGTCCCGGCCGTCCTCGCGGTCACGCCGTTGGTGCGGACGATGGGTCGGCTGCTGCTCCTCGCCGCGACGGTCGTCGTGGTCACCGGCACCGTCGTGACGGCCACCGGTCCGCACGGCGGCGACGAGGACGCGAAGCGGTTCGCGTTCGACATCCGCGTCGTCGCACGCATCCACGGGACCAGCGTGATCCTCTTCATCGTGCTCATCGCCGCGACGGGGTACCTGCTCTGGCGCAGCGACGCCGCGCGTGATGTCACCGTGCGCCTCGCGGCGCTGTTCGGGATCGTGCTCGCCCAAGCAGCCATCGGGTACACGCAGTACCTCACCGGGATCCCCGAGGTGCTCGTCGGCTTCCACCTCGCGGGCGCGACCGCGGTCTGGGCGGCGGTGATCTGGTTCTACCTGGGGCTCTTCCGTCGCGACGCGCCCGCCGAGGCACCCGGCGGCGTGTCGAAGGGCACGCCCGCACTGGCGTCGACGACCGCGTGAGCGTGCCGTTCGCGTGAGCCCGCCGTTCCGGTACGACCGTCGCTTCCCGCTCGACATCGCGCCCGCTGACCTGTGGGCGCTCCTCGAGAGCACCGATCGGTACGTGGAGTGGTGGTCGTGGCTGCAGACGCTCGACGGTGGTGGTCTGCACGTCGGTGACGTGGCGTCGTGCGTCGTGCGTGCGCCGCTCCCGTACTCGCTGGAGTTCACGGTGCGCGTCGAGGAGGTCGTCCCCGAGGCGTCGGTCGCGACGCACGTCGACGGCGACCTGCAGGGTCCCGCACGCCTCGACATCATCCCCGTCGGATCGGGCTGCGAGGCGCGGCTCTCGTGGGAGCTGCACCTGCGCGACCGGATGCTGCGACCGTTGTCGAGCGTCGCACGCCCCGCGATGCGATGGGCCCACGACCGCGTGGTCGACGTCGGCCTCGCCGAGTTCCGTCGGCGCGCGATCGACGGCCACGGCCGCGCGTGAAGCGCACCCGTCGCGACGGCACGATCCGGGTCGCGACGTTCAACATCCGCCACGGGGCCGATCCCGACGACCGCGTGCGGCCGGTCACGCTCGCGCGGGCGTGTGCCGCGCTCGGCGCCGACGTGCTCGGCCTCCAGGAGGTCGAGCAGGGGAGACGGCGGTCGTGGTACGTCGACCAGGGTCGGTTCGTCGCCGCGTTCCTGCGCGCCCGGCACGTCGCCGGCCCCGCGATCCGCCGGAACCGCTGGCGGGCCTACGGCAACTCCCTGATCGTGAAGGGTCGGGTCGACGGCGTCGACGTGCTCGACCTGCCGCGGGGTCCCGACCGCGAGCCGCGCGCCGCGATCGTGGCGCGCGTGAAGGTGCGGGGCATCGCGGTGTCCGTCGCGGTCACGCACCTGCAGCACCGGCCGGCGCGCCTGCGGCACCTGCCGCACGACGCGCCCGAGCAGCTCACGACCGTGCTCGACGCCCTGCGCGCCCGACCCGGCCCCCACGTGCTGCTCGGCGACCTCAACCTCCAGCCCGAGCACGCCTGCCCGATCTTCGAGGCGGCCGGGTTCACGGTGCTCGAGCACGGCCCGACGTTCCCGGCGTCGGCCCCACGGATGCAGCTCGACTACGTCGCGTTCGACGGCCTGCGAGCGGAGCACGTGGAGGTGCGGGACGAGGCCCCGGTCAGCGACCACCGAGCCGTCATCGCGGACCTGGTCGCCGATCTCGTACCGTGACGACCGTGCAGGTGCACCTGGTCGACGGCACGTACGAGCTCTTCCGCTACTACTACGCGCTGCCCGAGCACTACGACCCGGGTGGTGTGGACGTCGGTGCCGTGCGGGGCGTCGTCCGTTCGATGCTCGACCTCCTGGGCGAAGGTGTGACCCACCTCGGTGTCGCGACCGACCACGTCATCGAGTCGTTCCGCAACGACCTCTATCCCGGGTACAAGGACGGGTCCGGCATCGATCCCGTGCTCTGGGCGCAGTTCCCGCTGCTCGAGGACGCGCTCGAGGCACTCGGGCTCTCCGTCTGGGCCGAGGTCGAGCTCGAGGCGGACGACGCGCTCGCATCGGCCGCGGCCGTCGCGTCCGCCGACGATCGCGTGGAGCGCGCCATCATCTGCACGCCCGACAAGGACCTGTCGCAGTGCGTGTCCGATCCGCGTGTCATCCAGCTCGACCGGCGCAAGGGCGAGCTGCGCGACGAGGCCGGCGTCCGGGCGAAGTTCGGTGTCGAGCCGGCATCGATCCCCGATTGGCTCGCGCTCGTCGGCGACAGCGCCGACGGGTTCCCGGGTCTTCCCGGCTGGGGCGCGAAGTCGGCGGCGGCGGTGCTCGCGCGCTACGGCACGATCGAGGCGATCCCCGCGCGTGCGCTCGAGTGGGACATCGACGTGCGCGGTGCCTCGAAGCTCGCCGCGACCCTCGACGCCCAGCGCGCCGACGCTGACCTCTTCAAGGTGCTCGCGACGCTGCGCACCGACGGGAAGGTCGGGAAGGTCGACGACTGGCGCTGGACCGGGCCGACGCCCGGGTTCGGCGACTGGGCGGTCCGTCTCGGGCAGCCCGCGCTCCAGAAGCGTGCCGACAAGCTCGCGGAGGCGCGGGCATGAGCGATCTCCGCGGTCGCGCGGCGCTCGTGACCGGTGGCAACCGGGGGATCGGTGGAGGGATCGCGCGCGGACTCGCGGCCGACGGCGCCGACGTCGCGATCGTGTTCCGGCGGGACGAGGAGAGCGCCGCCGAGACGACGACGGCGATCGAAGAGCTCGGCCGCCGGGCGGTCGCGTACCGGGCCGCAGTGGACGACTTCGACGCGCTCGGTCAGGCCTGCGGCGCCGCGCTCGGCGACCTCGGGCACATCGACATCCTCGTGCACAGCGCGGGGATCGCCAGCCGTGGGAACACGATCGCCGACACCGACCCCGAGGAGTTCGAGCGGCTGTTCCGGGTGCACGCGTTCTCGGCGTTCATGCTGTGCAAGCTGCTCGTCCCGCAGATGCGCGAGCAGCCACGCGGCGACGTCGTCCTCGTGTCCAGCGCGGCGACGACGCACATGGCGGCGAACTCGTCGCCGTACAACATCGGGAAGGCGTCGATGGAGGCGCTCGCGCGCACGCTCGCGAAGGAGGAGCGCCGGCACGGCATCCACGTCAACGTCGTCGCACCCGGCCTCGTCGACACGGAGATGGGTCGACGCCTTGCGCGCGGCGCGATGGGCGCCGACGACATCCGCGACCTCGACGCGAAGGCACCGTTCGGGCACGTGTGCACGCCCGAAGAGGTCGCCGACGTCGTGCGCTTCCTCGTGTCCGATGCCGCGCGCTACGTGACCGACCAGCGGATCGTCGTGGACGGCGGGACGTTCTGAGGCACGACACGCACGGGCTGCTCCGTCGCCCGCGCCCGTCGGCGTCTGCCAGCATGACGGAGTGACTGAGCCGTACTACCGGCGCGACCTCGCGCTCGTGCACCACCTCGGATACGGGTTCCATGCCGACAACACCGCGCCGGGGATCCTGCGGGCGCTCGAGCCCGTGCTCGCGCGCGACGGGGTCGTCCTCGAGCTCGGCTGCGGCAGCGGGCTCCTGACGCGTCACCTCCTCGACGCCGGTCACCGCGTGATCGCGACGGACGCGTCGCCGGCCATGCTCGAGCTGACCCGGGAGACGGCCCCCGACGCCGAGGACGTCCGCGAGCTCGTGCTGCCCGACGATCCGCTCCCGCGTGCCGACGCGATCGTCTCCGTCGGTCACACGCTGAGCTACCTGCCCGACGAGGCGTCGATCGACCGTGCGCTCGACGCGATCGGCGGCGCGCTCGAGCCCGAAGGTGTGCTCGCGATCGACCTGCTCGACCACCGCTACGGCGCCGTGCGCGTCGAGCAGCCCGACCACACCCAGGTGCACGACGACTGGGCGATCTTCACGCGCTACGACGTGCCCGACCCGGCGCGCTTCGTGCGCGACATCACGGTGTTCGTTCGCGGCGACGACGGCGCCGGTCGCAACGTGTGGTCCCGGGACGACGAGCACCACGTGAACGTCCTCGTCGACACCTCGCGCGTCCCCGAGCAGCTCGCCGCCCACGGTGTCGACGTGACGGTCGCGCCGCGGTTCGGCGACGAGGCGGAGACGGTCGGTCTGGTTGCGATCGTCGGGCGGCGCTCCGAGAAGTAGCGGGCGCTACCCGATCCAGCCGTGCTCCTCGACGTGCGCGCGCACGGCGGCGTACGTCTTCGGCCCGTACGACGCCGGGCGCGCGGGCAGGGCCTGCCGGACCTCCTCGAGCTCCTCGGGGGTGAAGTCGCAGCGGGAGCGGATCGGATCGACGCCGTAGAGCCGCGCTGCGTTGAGCCCGAGGATCCTGCGCTTCGTCGCCTTCGTCAGCGCCGGGTAGCCGTAGCGGTCCTGGAGCTCGGGGCTGATCTCGAACGTGCGGAACGCCTCGATCTGGTTCTGGGGGGTGCCGTACCAGATCGAGTCGGTGCCCCACACGATGCGCTTCGGCCCCACGGCCTTGAGCAGCTTGCCGAGCACGTGCGCGGCCTCCTCGGGGTTGCGCATCGTCAGGAACCACGTGGACCCGAGCTCGGCGTACACGTTCTCGTTCGCTCCGATCCCGTTCACCCGCAGCGACTCGATCAGGCGGTCGACGCCTTCGCCGGCTGGGTTCGTGGGGCCCTCGTTGAACCGGTTCTCGTAGCCCGAGTGGTACACGACGAACTTCAGGTCGGGGTTCGCCTTCGCCGCGGGCCCGATGTCGACCGGTGACGAGTACGGGTCGCCGTTGGACAGCCCCTTGTGCACGCGAGACGGTCTTCACGCCGGTCTCGCGTGCGCGGTCGAGGAACGCCTGCCCGACCTGCGGTGCGTCGGCCTCGTGGTCGTCGAGGAACCAGCCGCGTCCGGGCGTGTGCGTGTAGAGCTTCCACGAGCTGATCGGGTAGCGGTCGACGAGCATGTTCATCTCGTCCAGACGGTCCTCGAGATCACCGATCTGCGGTTGCGCCTGCCCGTGCATCAGGACCCGGCCGTCGCCGCAGAGCGCGTCGGCGGCGCGCCTGGCGTCGTCCATCCGTGCGGGTGACAGCGGCCCGTCGAGGTTCACGGCGGGCACCGCGCTGAGCACCGCGAGGTTGGTGTCGCTGCGGAGGAACACCTCTTCGAGGTACTTGTCGACCGAGTAGCACAGGCGCGGGTCGCTCTCGCCGCATGACGCCTGCGGGAACGGGGGCACCCCGTCGGAAGGCTCGAGGTCGAGGAAGTGCGTCTGCACGTCCATCACGAACTCGTCTCCACCGAGCGCGGCCTTGGCGATGTCGGGATCGACGCTCGCGTCCTCCGGGAGCCGGAACCGGCCGCCGCTCGCGCCCGCGGCGGCGTTGACCGAGTCGAGCGTGAACAGGACCGCCGCGGTCGCCATGGTCGTGCGCAGGAAGTCGCGTCTGGGCATGCGTCGACGGCGCGCCTGGCGGTCGATGAGCTCCTTGGCTTGGCGGGCGGCTTCCCGCATCACGGGTGTGGGCGGGATCGGCGGCGTCTCGGCGTTGGAGACCGGGCCGAGGTCGATGGGGAGCTCGTCGTCGCGAGACCGGTCGTGGCGAGCCATCGCCGCCCATCGTCGCGCGGCGGGATCGAGACGCGAGCGCACACAGCGTGACCGGGCCGCCGAGAGGGCCGCCGGTACTCTCTCCCGGTGGCATCACGCCCTCCGAGCGGAGGAGAGGCGCGGGGGGAGCAGCCGAGTCGGCGCGCGGCAGCACGTCGTCGCAAGGCACGTCGCCGCCGCACCGCGCTGGTCGCGCTGGGCGCCGTCATCGTCGTGGCGGCGGTCGGCGTCGGCGCGTACGCGGTCACGCGCACCGACGACGCCGGCACGGAGGCGGCACAGCCCGACGGGTCGACACACGACGAAGCCGCCCGAGACGACGACGACCACGAAGCCGCCGTACACGGGCTGGGTCGACCCCGAGTCGGCGTTCCAGCCGTACTACAAGGCGACGACGACCGGGCTGCTCACGTTCCGCGGCAACCCGACGCGCAACTACTACGGGCAGGGACCCATCCCGGCCGCGCCGCACACCGTCTGGCAGTACCCGGGCTCGTCGATGTGCTCGCTCTCCGAGGACCGCGGCGAGACCACGAACTGGTGCGGCACGGGGTGGACGGGCCAGCCCGCGGTGTTCGAGCGTGACGGGCGCACGTGGGTCGTGTTCGGCGCGTACGACCGGGCCGTCCACTTCGTCGACGCCGCGACCGGCGAGGACATCCTCCCGCCGTTCCCGACCGGCGACATCATCAAGGGCTCGGTGACCGTCGACCCCGACGGCTTCCCACTCGTGTACTCGGGGTCGCGCGACGGCTACTACCGCGTGCTCGCGATCGACCGTCCCGAGGCGACCGAGCTGTGGAAGATCAACGCGGAGGACGTGCAGCCCACGAAGTGGAACGACGACTGGGACTCGAGCGGCCTGATCCTGCAGGACTACCTGTTCGAGGGCGGCGAGAACAGCCAGATGCACGTCATCAAGCTCAACCGCGCCACAGGCGCCGACGGGCTCGTGACGGTCGCGCCGCAGCTCGTGTGGAACACGCCCGGCTGGGACGACGAGCTGATCGCGAACGCGGGCTCCGAGGTGTCGATCGAGATGTCGGTCGCGATCTCGGGCAACACGCTGTACTTCGCGAACTCCGGCGGACTGGTGCAGGGCTGGGACATCGGGCCGCTCCTCGCGGGCGGCGTGCCGAACCGGATCTTCCGGTTCTGGACCGGTGACGACACCGACGGGTCGATCTCCGTCGACGAGGCGGGGATGCTCTACGGCGGATCCGAGTGGGAGCGCCACAACGCCCAGGGCGCGGCGGTCGGGCAGATGTGGAAGCTCAACCCGGCCGTGCCGGACGCGCCGCTCGTGTGGTCCCAGCACGACGAGGGCGCCGACAAGGCCGGGACCTTCTCCACGCCGGGCATCGTCGGCGACCTGGTGATCTACACGACGTACTCCGGACGGGCGGTGGGCGTCGACCGCAACACGGGCGCGATCCGCTTCGAGAAGCACCTGACGGCCCCGCTCATGGGGTCGCCGGTCATCGTCGACAACGTCTGGCTCCAGGGCGACTGCGACGGGATCCTCCACGCCTACGACGTCTCCAACACGACCATCGACCCGCCCGAGATCTGGCAGGTGCCGCTGGGCAGCTGCATCGAGTCGACGCCGGCCGTGTGGAAGGGCCGGATCTACGTCGGGACCCGCGGCGGGTTCGTCTACGCCATCGGCGACGCCTGATCGGCGTTCCGGGAGTCCTCCCAAGGTCGGACTCCGCCGGCGCGGGTCGGCGGAGCCGCCCGACGCCTGAGCCGCCGCGAAAGCGCAGGTCAGGGCCATATTCGGACCATCCCCGTCGCTGTCTCACCCCCATGCGACCCTCGGTCCATGGAGATCATCGTCGGGATCGTGGTCGGAGCGGCCCTCGCCGGGGTCGCCGCGTGGCTCGTGCTGCGAGGCGGCGGCGACCGTGACGCGGCCCGTGAAGCGCTGACGGTCGAGGCCCTCGAGCGCCTCGAAGCAGAGCAGCGGGCGTCGGCCGAGCACCGGGCCGCGATGCAGCAGCTCCTCGCCGAGGCGCAGCAGCGGTTCGCCGCCGAGCAGGCCCGGGCCGCGCAGGAGCTCGCGGGCAAGAAGACGTCCATCGACGACTCGCTCGACGCGATGGGCCAGGCGATGACCGACGAGATGCAGCAGGTGCAGGACCTCGTGCGCGAGCTCGAGCGCGACCGCCAGGCCAAGTTCGGCGAGCTCACGGGCGCGATCCAGCGCTCGCACGAGCAGATGAGCGCGCTGTCGGAGACGACGCAGGGCCTGCGCCAGGCGCTGTCGAGCACGAAGGCGCGCGGCCAGTGGGGCGAGCGCATGGCCGACGACGTGCTGCGCCTGCACGGCTTCGTCGAGGGCGTCAACTACCGCAAGCAGCGGGCGATCACCGCGGGCATCCCCGACTTCACGTTCTTCCTGCCCGACGGCTTGTCGTTGCACATGGACGTGAAGTTCCCGCTCGACAACTACCTGCGCTACCTCGAGACCGACGACGAGCTCGAGCAGCGGCGTGCGCGCGACGACTTCCTGCGCGACGTGCGCGGTCACGTGAAGACGCTCGCCGGCCGCGGGTACAGCGACGCGTCGCCCGGATCCGGCGAGTCGGTCGACTGCGTCCTCCTGTTCATCCCGAACGAGGCGCTGTACTCGTTCATCCACGAGCAGGACCGCACGATCCTCGACGACGCGCTCGGGCAGAAGCTCGTGTTCTGCTCACCGCTCACGCTGTACGCGGTGCTGGCGGTGGTGCGCCAGGCGGTCGACAACTTCCGCGTCGAGCGCACGTCCAACGAGATCCTCGGCCGGCTCGGCGCGTTCGCCAAGCAGTGGGGCATGTACGTCGAGCGGATGGACAAGCTCGACCGCTCGCTCAACACCGCGCGCAAGGACTTCGACGAGCTCGTCGGCACGCGCGAGCGCATGCTCCAGCGCGAGCTCGACCGCATCGACGACCTGCGCTGCGGGTCGGCCCTCGACGCTTCGGACGCCGACGCCGGCGACGACGACGGCGGCCCGACCCTGGCCCTCGAGGCCTAGGCCGGCCTGCCGCCGAGCATGTGACGCTCAGCCACCACAGTTGTGGCTGACGGTCACCTGCTCAGTAGGGGCCGTCGCAGCAGGAGTCGCGCCACCCGCACTCGGGGCACTTGTAGTGCGCGTGCTCCTCGCGCATCTGCGCGCCGCACTGCAGGCACGTCGTCGACAGGTCGGCGGGGGCGACGACCGGCGGTGCATCCTCGGCCATGTCGTCGAACGTACCCACGCCCGCGCCCGTCGACGGCCCCACCTGTGCCGCAGTGACCTCAGCCACACCTGTGGTGACGCGTGCCGTCAGGGGAGCGTCAGAGGCGGAGGAGCTCTGGGGCGACGGGGCAGTCGAGGCGGCGCCAGGAATCGGTCGAGCGGGTCGAGCCCGTTCGGTCCGGCGACGCGGTCGACGCGACTCAGGTCGATCACCTCGACGGAAGGGTCGTCGGCCCGCTCGATCTCGGCGCGCGCCACCTCGAACAGCCGGTCGGGGAGCAGGCGGCCGACGCCGGCGACGAGCCACAGCGTCGTGGTACCGAGCGACCAGAGCAGGTCGCTCGTGCCCTCGGGCACCAGCGCGGCCGAGGAGCAGATCGCGTCGACCTCGACGAGCAGGTGGCTCGGCGACGCCGCGAGCGCCTCGGTGAGGTCGACCATGCGGACCCGCAGCTCGTCGGAGCCCCGGGTGCGCAGTCGGAACGAGGACTGGGCGTCCCGCACCACGACCACGTCGAGGTCTGGTCGCTCGGCGAGTGCCGCGCCGGCGTGCTCCGGCCATCCGAGCACGGCGATCGGCTCGTCGTGCGGGAACGGGAGCACCGACGAGAGGCGCGACGAAGTCCGATCGCGGCTCAGCCGGTCGCCGGCGTCCCGCGCCGCGGCGGCCGGATCAGGTGCCGCGACGACGCGTGCGCACAGCCACCAGAGCGGCCCGCACGCCGGATGGTGGGCGAGGAGGCGTCGGCAGACGGTGACGAGCTGGGTCGGGTCGGGTCCGAAGTCGGCGATGCAGTCCGCCGTCTCGAGGACGAGCTCGGTGTCGTCCCCCGAGTACCGGGCCAGCGCGCGGAGGCGTTCGAAGGGCAGCAACGCGGCGATGCTACCGGCGAGGTCATGAGGCACCGGCCGGCGGGAACGTGGTGTCACGGCGCACCGTCGCGAACACGTCGTCGACCGCTGCGAGTGCCGCGCTGTGTCGGGCGAGCGAGTCGAGCTCGCCGCTCACGTGGAGCCGCCCGGACGCGAGGACCGACTGCGCGGTGACGTCACCGCGCGCCAGCGCGGTCGCCGTCTCCAGGTCGGTCGAGAGCACGACGTCGGGCTCGTCGGCGGCCCCGGACGCGACGCGCACGCCATCGGCCGCGAACCGCAGGTGATGGACGGCCTCGCCGTCGGCGAGCACGACGCGCTGCTCGATCACGAGCGGTCCGTCGCCCGCGCACGCGGCGAGTGCCGCGGAGCCTCGGGCCGCCTCGTCGAGCGCGGCGATCCATGCCGCCGAGAGGAACTCCGCCACTGCGATCGATCGTACCGACCCTCCGTTGCGATCCTCCGCTGAGGGCTCCGCGGACCGTGCCACCTACGATCTGCTCGTGGCCGTGACGCGGCGCCCGACCGCCGCCCCACCGAGCCTCGCCGAGGTCGGCGGCCGCGCCGAAGCGCGGATCATCGAGCTGCTCGACGCTGAGGTCGCGCGCTGGCGTGCGGTCGACGAGCTGCTCGAGGAGCCGCTCGCCGCGCTGCGCGACCTCGTCCTCGCGGGCGGCAAGCGGCTGCGGCCCGCGTTCTGTCACTGGGCATACGTGGGCGCAGGTGGCACCGACGCCGAGCGGGAGGTCGTGAACGCCGGCGCCGCGCTCGAGCTGCTCCACACGTTCGCCCTCGTCCACGACGACGTGATGGACGGGTCCGACCTGCGCCGCGGCTTGCCCGCGATCCACGCGGGCGCGATCACGCGCCACGTCGCCCGCGGGTGGCGGGGAGAGCCACGTCGCTTCGGTGAGGGCACGGCGATCCTCGTGGGTGATCTCGCCTTCGTCTACGCGGACGTGCTGTTCGGCGAGGCGCCCGTGCCGGCACGGCGGGTCTTCGACGAGCTGCGCACCGAGCTGTGCGTCGGGCAGTACCTCGACCTCGTGGGGACCGCGAGCGGGTCGAGCGACGCAGCGCAGGCGGCACGCATCGAGCGCTACAAGTCGGGCAAGTACACGGTCGAGCGCCCCCTGCACCTCGGTGCCGCGCTCGCCGGCCGTCTCGACGAGCTCGCCGGGCCGCTGAGTGCGGTGGGACTCCCGCTCGGTGAGGCGTTCCAGCTGCGCGACGACCTGCTCGGCGTGTTCGGCGACGTCGCCGTCACCGGGAAGCCTGTCGGCGACGACCTCCGCGAGGGCAAGCTCACCCCCCTCGTCGCAGTCGCGGCCGAGCGGGCCGACGGCGGGGGCCGGGCGCTGCTGGCACGGCTCGGCGACCACGCCCTCACGGGGGAGGAGATCGAGGCGCTGCAGGACATGCTGATCGACACCGGCGCCCGGGACGAGATCGAGGTGCGGATCGAGCAGCTCGTCGACCGGTCGTTCCGCGCGCTGGCGGAGGCCCCGCTGACGGCCGAAGCCCGCCTCGCCCTCGAGGAGCTCGGGACCTACGTCGCCTGGCGCGACCGATAAATCCCAGCTGTCCGTGGCGCTCGTGCCCTTCGGGATGGGTACGGTGCCCGGCGTGGGAATCCCCTTGGTGGTGCCGTCTGGCGGTCTCGCGGCCGCTGGGGTCGACGCGGTGGCCGTGTGACGACGCTCGAGGAGTCCTACGAGCGCTGCCGGCAGCTGATCAAGGCGCACGGGAAGACCTTCTACGCCGCCACGCACCTGCTGCCCCGGGTCAAGCGGCATCACGTCCACGCGCTGTACGGCTTCTGCCGCCACGCCGACGACATCGTCGACGTCCTCGGCCCGGCGCCGGCCGACGCGCGGGCGCGGGCGATCAGCGAGTTCGGCGACCGCTTCTTCGCCGACCTGGATCGGGGCGACTCGGACGATCCGGTCCTCAAGGCGGTCGTGCACACGATCGTGGCGTTCGACATCAACCCCGACTGCTTCCGTCGCGTGCTGCGGTCGATGACGACGGACCTCACGGTCTCCGAGTACGAGACGTTCGAGGACCTCCTCGACTACATGGACGGTTCCGCCGCGGTGATCGGCGAGATGATGCTCCCCATCCTCGAACCGACGTCGGGCGAGGCGATCGGGCACGCGCGCGACCTCGGCATCGCGTTCCAGATGACGAACTTCCTGCGTGACGTCAACGAGGACCTGAACCGACAGCGCGTGTACATCCCTCAGGAGGACCTGGCGAAGTTCGGGGCCGACCCGTGGCTGCGCCGGACGACGCCGCAGTGGCGCGCGCTCATGGCGTTCGAGATCGAGCGCACGCGGGAGTACTACTCACGTGCCGATGCCGGAATGGTCATGCTCCCACCCGCGTCCGCTCGGTGCGTGCGCGCCGCTCGCATGCTCCAGAGCGAGATCGTCGACCGGATCGAGCGGGCCGACGGCGACGTGTTCTCGGAGCGGGCGCGGGTCCCGAACTCGCGCAAGGCGTACGTCGTCGCTCGTGGGCTGATCAAGCGCTGACGTGCCGATGTCCTCGGTGACACCGGCGATCGAGGTCGTCGAGCTCGAGAAGCACTACGGATCGACGCCGCGCCGTCGACGGTCTGTCGTTGACCGTCGACGCGGGTGAGGTCTTCGGTCTGCTCGGCCCCAACGGCGCGGGCAAGACGACCACGGTCGAGATCCTCGAGGGGTACCGGAAGCCCGACCGCGGCTTCGTGCGCGTCCTCGGCCTCGACCCGGTCGCGCAGGGTGCCGAGCTGCGTTCGAAGATCGGCGTCATGCTCCAGGACGGGGGGCTCGCCCCGGGCATCCGGGCGCGCGAGGTGCTGCACCAGTACGCCGCGTTCTACGACGACGCCGACGATCCGGACCGGCTGCTCGAGGTCGTCGGCCTCACCGCGCAGGCCGACCAGACCATCCGCCGACTGTCGGGCGGGCAGCGCCAACGCCTCTCGCTCGCGCTCGCGCTCGTCGGCCGCCCGCGCTGCGCGTTCCTCGACGAGCCCACGGCCGGGATGGATCCGCACGCGCGTGCCGACACGTGGGACCTCGTGCGCGCCATGCGTGCGGACGGCGTGACCGTGCTCCTCACCACGCACGCGATGGGTGAGGCCGAGGAGCTGTGCGACCGCGTCGCCATCGTCGACCACGGCCGTCTTCTCGCGTGCGGCACGCCGGCCGAGCTCACACGCTCGCGCGGTGGCGGACGAGACCTGGTTCTCCGCGACTCCCGGGCTGGTCGTCGGTGAAGTCGCGACGGCGCTTGGGCTGTCCGAGGATCGCGTGATCGAGTCGCGGCCGGGCGAGTACACGATCAGCGCCACGGCGACACCGGCGCTGATCGCCGACCTGGCGGCGTGGCTGCGGGACCGCGACGTGCAGCTCGACGAGCTCCGGGGGAGTCGCCGCTCGCTCGAAGAGGTGTTCCTCCGATTGACCCGCGAAGGGCGCGGATGAGCAGTCGGCGAGCGGTGCTCGCGCAGACCCGGGTGGAGCTGCTGCTGTCGATGCGGCGCGGCGAGAGCCTGCTCGTGTCGTTCCTGATCCCGGTCGGGATCCTCGTCTTCTTCACCAAGGTCGACGCGGTCAGCACGGACCTCGAGGACCCGGTCGACTTCCTGGTCCCCGGCGTCCTCGCGCTCGCGGTGATGTCGACGGCGATGGTCAGCCTCGGGATCGCGACGGGCTTCGAGCGGCGTTACGGCGTCCTGAAGCGGCTCGGCTCGACGCCCCTGTCGCGCGGCGGGCTCCTCGCGGCGAAGACGCTGACCGTCCTCGCGATCGAAGCCGTGCAGGCCGTCGTCATCATCGGCACGGGTGTCGCGCTGGGGTGGGATCTGACGTGGCGCATCATCCCGGCGCTCGTGCTGCTCCTCGTCGGCACGGTCGCGTTCGCGGGCATCGGCCTGCTCATGGCCGGCACGCTGCGGGCCGAGGCGAACCTTGCAGCCGCGAACGCGCTGTTCCTGGTGCTCCTGTTCCTCGGAGGCATGGCGTACCCGCTCGGGCGCCTGCCCGACGCGCTCGAGGCGGTCGCGGAGCTCCTGCCCGCGGCCGCGCTCTCGGAGAGCGTCCGCGACGTGCTGGCCGGCGCGCCGTTCCCGTGGGGCAGCGTCGCGGTGCTCGTCGTGTGGGCGGTCGTCGCGCCGCTCGCCGCCGCCCGCTGGTTCCGCTGGGAGGAGTAGCGCCCCGCCCCGGAGGCTCAGCTCGCGAGGATCGGCTGGAGCTCCTTCTCGAGCTCCTTCTTCGTGTGGAAGGCCTGGAACAGGTGCGAGGAGATCGTGCCGTCCCGGTTGATGAAGAACGTCTGGGGGATCGGTCGCACGCCGTAGGCCTTGCCGACGTCGCCGGTGTCGTCGAAGCCGAGCAGCCACGAGGCGTCCTGGTCGTCCGCGAACGCACGTGCGTCGTCGTCGATGTCGCGGAACGACACGCCGATGATCGCGAGGTCGTCGTCGCGGTGCTGCTCCTGCGCCTGCTTCAGCAGGGGGAACTCGTCACGGCAGGGCGTGCAGTACGACGCCCAGAAGTTGAGGAGCACGGGACGACCGCGGAAGTCGGCGAGGTCGATGCACCCGCCGTCCAGTCCCGGAACCTGGAACACGGGTGCCTCGTCGTCGCTGGCGGCCGGCTCGACGCGCACCGCGCACGTCGACCCGTCAGGCGTCGGGCGCGCGCTCGACGAGTCCGAGTCGGCGTCGAGCAGGACGAACGTCGTCAGGCCGGCGACCACGAGGACGACGGCGAGCGCGACGACCGCGAGGAGCCACCGTCGCCGCGGGGGTGCGTCAGGCGAGGAAGGTGTCGACGGCAACGGCCGTGAACAAGAGCGCGAGGTAGGTGTTCGAGAACGTGAACAGGCGGATCGCGCGCTCGGGTGTCGGGTTGCGCCGGAGCTGCTCGGCACCGAACACGAACATCGCGCCGAGCAGGACCGCGGCGATCGGGTACAGCGGGCTCATCGTGATCGTGAACGGCAGCACGAGGCTGACCGCGACGACGATCACCGAGTAGATGACGATCTGGCGGGCGGCGGTCGCGGTGCCCTTCACGACCGGGAGCATCGGGATCCCGGCCGCGGCGTAGTCGTCGCGGTAGCGGAGCGCGAGTGCCCAGAAGTGGGGCGGGGTCCAGAAGAAGACGATCGCGAACAGCACCCAGGCCGGCGCGGCGAGGCTCCCGGTGACCGCGGCCCAGCCGACGAGCACGGGCACCGCACCGGCGGCACCGCCGATCACGATGTTCTGCGGGCTCCGCGGCTTCAGCCAGATCGTGTACACGAAGACGTAGAAGAGCGTCGCGCCGATCGCGAGCGAGGCCGCCAGCAGGTTCGCGGTCGCCCACAGCAACCCGAACGCGAGCACCTCGAGCACGAGCCCGAAGACGAGCGCGCGCACCGGCTCGACGTCGCCGGCCGGCAGCGGTCGGGACTGCGTGCGGCGCATGAGCTGGTCGCGGTCGCGCTCGATCCAGCAGTTGATGGTGTTGGCGCCACCCGCGGCCAGCGCACCTCCGGCGAGGACCGCGGCGAGGAGCCCGAGCGGCGGGAGCCCGCCGTCGGCGAGGACCATCGCCGGCACCGTGGTGACGAGGAGGAGCTCGATCACCCGGGGCTTGGTCAGCAGGAAGTACGCGCGCGCGCTCGCCGAGGGCGCGTTGGACGCGCCCGCGCACGGCGGGCATCGCTGACGTCGGTGCGGCGAGGTCGGACACGGCACTCCAGCCGGGTACGGGGTCCTGGCGCGGTGAATCTACCGCCCAGGCGCTGGCGGTCTTCGAAGGGGCACGTGAGGAGGATGCCGTGAGGAGTGGCGCACGGTGACCGCGTAACCTCGCCTCGGTGGCCGACGAGGACGACGTCAAGCACTCGATCCGCATGACGGCGGACCGGATCCTCGTCCGGCCCTCCGACGAGCTCGGTGAGCGGAAGTCCCGGGCCGGGATCCTGATCCCCGCCACGGCCGACTCGAACCGCCGCCTCGTCTGGGCCCAGGTCGTGGCGGTCGGGCCGACGGTCCGCAACGTCGAGGAGGACGATCGGGTCCTCTTCTCGCCCGACTCGGGGCACGAGGTCGAGATCCGCAAGGACGAGTACCTGATCCTGCGGGAGCGGGACGTGCACGCGGTCGCCTCGGCTCGTACGGAAGGCCAGACGGGCCTCTACTTGTGACCGGACGGTCCTCGATCGGACGCGGGTGATCGATCCCGACCGCGCGCTGCGCCTCGACGGCCGGGTCGCGCTCGTCACCGGTGCGGACGCGGGGGATCGGGCGCGCCATCGCCGAAGGCGTTCGCCGCGGCGGGCGCGTCGGTCTGCGTGCTGGCACGGAAGCCCGACGAGCTCGCGGAGACGAGCGAAGCCATCCGGGCGATCGGTGTCGACGTGGTGACGGTCGCGGGCTCGGCCGGTGACCACGACGTGATCGACGAGGCCGTCGAGCGGTGCACGAGCGAGCTGGGCCGCCTCGACGTCCTGGTCAACAACGCGGCGACGAACCCGGCGTTCGGGCCCATGATCGAGACGGAGCCGTCAGCGGTCCGCAAGGTGCTCGAGGTGAACGTCGAGGGCGCGCTCTTCCTGGCGCAGCGCGCCTGGGCGGCCTGGATGAGCGAGCACGGCGGGTCGATCGTGAACATCGGCTCGACCGGCGGGATCCAGCCGGCACCGTTCATCGGCATCTACAACGCGTCGAAGGCGGCGATCCTGCACATGACGCGCCAGCTCGCGTTGGAGCTCGCACCGACCGTGCGTGTCAACGCGATCGCACCCGGACTCGTCAAGACGCACATGGCGCGCGCGCTCTGGGAGCCCGACGAGGACGGCATCGCGGCACGGCACCCGATGAAGCGCATCGGCATGCCCGACGACATCGCGGGCGCGGCGCTCTTCCTCGTGTCCGACTCGTCGGCGTGGATCACGGGCGCGACGTTGGTGATCGACGGCGGGCTGTCGCTCGCCTGATCGCTACCTCCCGCGCGTCGCGCTCCGGCGCGTCGGGCCGATCTTCACGAGCTGCTCCGCCGGGTGCACCACGGGCGCAGGCCGTGCGCGCCGACGCTCGTCGAGGTACTCGACCACCTGCTTGCAGAGCTTCGTGCCGAGCATCTTGCGCAGCTCTTCTCGCAGCTCGACGTAGACGGGCGCGTGGCCGGTGAAGGCCTCCGGCGCCTCGGTGCACCACCAGTGGAAGTCGTCGCCCCCCTCACCCCAGCCGTCGCGCGCGAACTCGGTGAGCGTCGAGACGACCGAGCCGTCCTCCTGCTCCTCGTCGATGCGCCGCAACGGGAGCTGCCAGCACACCTCGGGCTTGACGTCGCTGTGGTGCATGCCGGCCTGCGCGGCGTAGATGTGCAGCGCGCACCCTGCACCGGCGGGGAAGCCGGGTCGGTTCAGGAAGATGCAGGCGTCGTCGACGAGCCGGGTGCGCCACTCCTGCTTGCCGTCCTCGTCCTTGCCGCACTTCGCGTAGATGCCCTTCTTGCGTGCGGCCGAGGCGTGCTGCCACACGTCGTCGCCGAGCTTCTCGGCGATCTTCACGACGTGGTCGCGGTCCTTCTTGTCGGAGAAGTGCGCGCCGTACGAGCAGCAGCCCTGGACGAGCTCCGGTGCCGGACCGGTGAGGACGCCCTGGCATCCGCGCCCGAAGATGCAGGTCCACGACGACAGCAGGAACGTCACGTCGATCTGCCACGAACGCCCGTCTTCCTTCGGGTCGTCGAACGTCACCCACTCGCGGGCGGGACCCGCCATGCGCACCGTCTCCTCTTCGCGCGGCCTTCGGCCGACTGTACCCACGCGCATCGGTAGTCTTCGGCAATCGAGCGGGACGGTCGGACGAGCGCGCGCGGTCGCGTCGCATCGACCGCACCCTGCTGGACGACCTCGCCACCGTCGATCGGTCACGACCGCGTCCGCGCCGAGCCCCTCGAGCTCGTCCCTGTACGGCGCGAGACGCCGGCATCGGACCGTGGCGAGGCCGCGCGTGGTCTGCTTCCCGGGGTCCGCGGTGCGACGTCGCCGCCGCCGTGCGCGATCGCGGCACGCCACGGCGCGCCCGTTCGTCGCCCGGGGGAGCGGCACCGGGCCTCGCCGGCGGCGCGACGCCGCTCGACGGCGCCGTGGTGATCGTCACGACCCAGCTCAACCGTGTACTCGAGGTCGACCCCGTCGACCGCGTCGCCTGGGTCGAGCCCGGTGTCCTCAACCTCGACCTGAGCCGCAGCGTGCGCCATCTCGGGCTCCACTACGCGCCCGACCCGTCCTCGCAGGCCGCCTGCACCATCGGCGGCAACGTCGCGCACCAACGCGGGCGGACCGCACTGCCTCGCCTACGGCGTCACCGCCGCGCACGTGCTCGCGGTCGACGCGGTGCTGGCCGACGGCTCGGTCGCGCGGCTCGGCGGCGCTCGCGCCCGACCCGCCCGGCTACGACCTGCGCGGGCTGCTTCGTCGGCAGCGAGGGCACGATGGGCATCGCCGACCCGGATCGCGGTGCGGCTCACGCCCGAACCCGCCCGTGCGTGCGCACGCTGCTGCTCGACTTCACGTCGCTCGACGACGCGGCCGCGACGGTCAGCGGGATCATCGCCGCCGGCATCGTCCCCGCCGCGCTCGAGATGATGGACGCCGCGATCACGCGTGCCGTCGAGGACTTCGTCGGCGCCGGGCTACCCGCGCGACGCCGCGGCGGTGCTGCTCGTCGAGGTCGACGGCCTCGACGGGCGGGGTCGACGCGCAGGTCGAGCGCCATCGACGCGCGTCGGCCTCGCGCACGGCGCGCGGACGGTCCGCGTCGCGGCCGACGACGGCCGAGCGGGCGCTGCTGTGGAAGGGCCGCAAGTCGGCGTTCGGCGCGATCGCCCGCATCGCGCCCGACTACTACCTGCACGACGCGGTCGTGCCCGCGCACGAAGCTGGTCGACGTGCTCCGCCGAGGTCTACGCGATCGCGGACGAGCAGCGAGCTCATCGATGATGAACGTCTTCCACGCCGGCGACGGCAACCTGCACCCGCTGCTCGTCTTCGACGCCCGCGAGCCCGGGATCTGGGAGCGGGTGCACGACCGCCGGCGACGAGATCCTGCGCGACGTGCGTCGACGCGGGCGGCGTGCTCTCGGGCGAGCACGGCATCGGGCTCGAGAAGCGCGACGCGATGCCGCTCGATCTTCGCGCGCCGACGACCTCGACGCGCAGGCGCGCCTGCGCGACGCGTTCGATCCCGACGGGCCGCGCCAACCCGCGAGAAGGTCCTGCCGCGCGGGCAGCCGCTGCGGCGAGCTGCCAGCGCTGTCCCGGAGGGCGCGTGGATCTGATCGACCGCGGTCGAGCACGCGGTCGCGCCGGCGAGTCGGTGGCGCGCGGCCGCCGCGGTCGTCGTCCGGTCGGCGCGCGGCACGCACTGGGAGGTCGGCGGCCCGCGCGCCGCGACGGCGTCGCGCGGTGCGCGCGCCGGCCGGCATCGTCGCGTACGACCCGGCCGACCTCACGGTCACGCGTCGGCGCGGGCACCCCGGTCGCCGAGCTCGATGCGGTGCTGGGCGCGCCCGGCCAGGAGTGCCCGCTCGACCCGCGCGATCACCGCGCGCCACCGTCGGCGGCATCCTCGCGGCGGGGCTCTCGGGCCCGCGCCGCCTGCGCCTCGGCCCGCTGCGCGACCGCGTGCTCGAGGTGCGCTTCGTCACCGCCGACGGCCGGCTCGTGCAAGGGCGGCGGGCCCACGGTGAAGAACGTGACCGGCTACGACCTGCCGCGGCTGCTCGTCGGCTCGCTCGGCACGCTCGGCGTGCTCGACGCAGGTCGACGCTGCGGTGCCAGCCGCGACCGGCACGCGTCGGCGTGGCGCGCGGCGACGGCCGACGCCCGACGACGCTCGGCGCGCGCTGCTTCCGCCCGTCGTCGCATGCTCGTGGGACGGGACGACGCACGAACGTGCTCGCTCGAGGGCGATCCCGGCCGACGTCGACGCCGCAGCGCGCCGCGCCGGGCGCGGCCGACCGACGGCGCGGCGCCGCCGACTGGCCCGACGGACCGCACCGCGGCCGCATCTCGGTGCGGCCCGGCGCGGTCGCCGCGGTCGGTCGTCGCGCTCGACGCGACCGTGGCGCACGCTGGATCGGCCGAGGTCGGCGTCGGCACGGTGCACGTCGCGACCGACGACCGAGGCCGACGCTCGCCGGCGCGCACGCGCGGTCGCGACCGCGGCCGGCGGCTGGCTGCTGCGCGAGGCCGGTGCACCCGGGCTCGACGGCTTCGGCGTGCCCGCTGCCGAACGCGACGCTGCATGGAGCGGATCCGCGTCGCGTTCGACCCGGACGGGCAAGCTCAACCCGGGCCGACTCCCGCTCGACCGCGGTCGTGCGCGGCGCGACCGACGCGCGGACGCGCACGCCGCTCCGCCGCTCGACGAGGACGAGCTGGTGGCCTGCGTCGCGTGCGGGCTGTGCCTGCCGCACTGCCCGACCTACCGCGTCACCGGCCTCGAGATCGCGTCGCCCGCGCGGCCGCATCGCGGCGATGCGCGCCGTCGCAGCTCGACGGGCGCGCCGCTGGACGTCCGCGTTCGCCGGCGCGATGGAGGCGTGCGTCCAGTGCCGCGGCGTGCGAGGCCGCGTGCCCGTCGTCGGTGCCGTTCGGCCACCTGATGGAGGGCGACTCGCGGCGCGCTCCACGACACGCCGCCCGCCGAGGGTGCCGCGCCGCGCCGGTTCGCCGAGTGGCTCGGCTACCGGGTCGTGCTGCCGCGCCACCGGCTGCTCCTCGCGCTGACGTGGCTCGCTGTCGCTCGCGCAGCGCCTGCACCTCGTCCCGCGGCGGTTCGGGCTGCCCACGCCTCGTCGCGCGGTCGCTGCGCACGCCGCTCTCGACCGTCGGCGTGACGCGACGCCGACGCGTACCTGTTCACCGGCTGCGTCATGGACGCGTGGCAGCGAGACATGCACCGCGACGCGATGCACGGTCATGCGCGCGCGGCGGGCGCCTCGGTCGCGCACGCCGGGCCGCGGCGGCGACGTGCTGCGGCGCGCTGCACATGCACGCGGGGCGGGTCGAGCGAGGCGCGCCGGCTCGCGCGAGCACGTCGATCGCGTCGATGCCGGGCGATGCGCGGGTCGTCGTCGACAGCGCGGGCTGCGGTGCCGCGATGAAGGACTACGGGCAGTTGGCTCGGCACCGCAGGATGCCGGCGCGTTCTCGGCGCGGGTCCGTGACTTCGCGGAGTGGGTCGCGCGAGCGCGGCGCTGCCGGACGTGCGACCGACCGGCGAGCGCGTCGTCGTGCAGGACCCGTGCCACCTCCGCCACGTCCAGCGGGCCGCAGGGTGCGGTGCGCGCCGTGCTCGCGGCCGGCGTACGAGCTCGTCGAGACGGATGACGACGGGCTGTGCTGCGGGGCCGGCGGCGCGTACGCGTGCACCGAGCCCGCGCTCTCGCGGCGCGATCCGCGACCGGAAGGTCGACGCGATCCGCGCGGCGGCAGGCGACGGCGCCGGTGCGTCGTCGCGTCCGCGAACCCGGGGTGCGGCATGCACCTCGCGCGGCCGGGCGTCGACGTGCGGCACCCGGCCGAGCTGCTGGCCGCCGCGTTGGACGAGGGAGAGGAGCACGTGACGTGAGCGCCGAGCTCGACGACATCGTGGGGGAGCTGCGCTCCCTCGAGGAGCGGTTGCGCGACCTCGCCTACGACCGGTTGCGGGTCGCCGCCGAGGAAGGCGACGCGCAGGCCGCGGCCGACGAGAAGAAGCTGCTCACCGCGCGCCGCGCGCTCGAACGCGCGATCAACGCGCTCGGGGGCTCGCGTCGAGGACTAGCCCGGCGCGACCGTCGGCTCCGCTTCGAGGTGCGGCGGCCGTCCGTTGAGGCAGTCGATCAGCTCGCGCAGGCGCGGCCAGCCGTACCGGTCGAACGAGAGCGCGATGCGATCGAGATCGGGATGGTCGTCGTCGCGGATCTCGACCGGTGCGACATCGACACGTTCGATGCGGCCGCGGTCGATGATGTCGGCGAACTGCTCGCTCAGGCGTTCGAGCTCGGCGTCGTCGGGCGCGTGCTGCAGGCGGATCACCAGGCGGCCGTTGACGAACCGCTGCGAGTGGTAGTTGGAGTAGAAGGCCGTGACCTCGTCCACCGCCGCGTCGACGTTGTCGGTGACGAGGACCATGCAGAGGTCGTGCTCGCCGACGTAGCCGCGCGCCTGCAGCTCGTCGCGGACGAAGTCGCGCCACGTCGACCAGTACGTGCCGCCGGGGACGTCGAGCAGCACGATCGGCCCGGGCTGCGCCTTGCCCGTCTGCACGAGCGTGAGGAGCTCGAACGCCTCGTCGAGCGTCCCGTAGCCGCCGGGCAGCAGCACGAACCCGTCGGCCTCTTTGATGAACGAGAGCTTGCGCGTGAAGAAGTAGCGGAAGTTGATGAGCTTGGGGTCGTCGGCGATGAACTGCGTCGTGGACGCCTCGAACGGCAGCCGGATGCTGACGCCGAACGCGTGGTCGGGCCCGGCGCCGTCGATGCCGGCTTCCATGATCCCGGGGCCGGCCCCGGTGATGACCATCCAGTCGCGCTCGGCCATCGCCGCCGCGAACGCGCGCGCCTGCTCGTAGAGCGGGTCGTCGGGCTGGGTCCTGGCCGATCCGAAGATCGCGACCTTCTGGACGCCGCGGTACGCGTCGAAGACGTGGAACGCGTACCGCATCTCCTTGAGGGCGGCGTTCGCGATCTTCAGGTCGCCACGATCGGCGTCGTCACGCGCCAGGCGCAACGTCGACGCGACGAGCTCGAAGATCAGGTCCTGGTTCCCGTCGGCCGGGACGGCCCGTTCGACGAGCTCGGCGACCGCCTCGTCGAGCTCGGGGCTCGCCGGTGCGGTACCGCGGGAGCTTCACGCAAGCAGCGGCGCGGCGAGCGCAGCCAGCGACTGCTCAGGACGCGCCCCGAGGTGCGAGATGACCTCGGCCGCGGCGAGGCCACCGAGGCGGGCACAGGTGCCCAGCTCGTAGCCGTGCGTGAAGCCGTACAGGAACCCGGCGGCGTACTGGTCGCCTGCGCCGGTGGTGTCGACGACGGCACCGTCGACCGGGTGCGCGTCGAGCACGTGCACGTCGTTCCCGCTGACGATGACGGATCCCTTCGCGCTGCGCGTCAGCGCCGCGACCTCGCAGTGGTGCATCACCTGCTGGAGCGCGTCGTCGAAGGTGCCGACCTCGTAGAGCGCGCAGATCTCCGACTCGTTCGCGAACAGGATGTCGATCTCGCTCTCGACGAGATCGCGGAAGTCGTCGCGGTGGCGTTCGACGCAGAAGCTGTCGGACAGCGAGAGCGCGACGCGGCGCTCGGACTCGTGCGCGAGTCGTGCCGCCTGGCGGAACGCCTCCTTGGCGCGCGCCTGGTCGAACAGGTAGCCCTCGAGGTACGTGACCTGGGCGCTCGCGATCAACCCCGTGCCCACGTCCTCGGGCCCGATCTCCGACGCCGCGCCGAGGAACGTGTTGAGGGTGCGTTCGGCGTCAGGCGTCACGATGATGAGGCAGCGGCCGGTCGGGGCGCCCTCGGAGGCGGCCGCCGTCTCGAAGTGGACGCCCGAGGCCCGGATGTCGTGCGCGAACACGGTGCCGAGCTCGTCGTCGCGGACGCGTCCGACGAACGCGGCCGTGCCCCCGAGCGAGCCGATCCCCACCATCGTGTTCGCGGCCGAACCACCCGAGATCTCGATGCCGGGGCCCATCGCGTCGTAGAGCTCGCGGGCGCGGTCGGTGTCGATGAGCGCCATCGCGCCCTTGACGAGCCCGTGCGCGGCGAGGAAGTCGTCCGGCTCGCTCGTGAGGACGTCGACGAGTGCGTTGCCGATGCCGACGACGTCGAGCGACGTGGGGGTGTCGGGAGGGGTCACGCGAACGACGCGTGGCTGGGGAGGTCGACCGGGACGAACTCGGCTTCGGGCGGTGGCCGCAGCCGCTTCCCGACGGTCTCGATGCGTCCGTAGAGCGTCGTCCGCTGTGCGAGGGGGCGCCCGAGTGGCTCGACGATCGCCGCGAGCGCTGCGTCGTCGAGCTCCTGTCCGTGGCTCGCACCCGCGGCGCGTGAGATGTTCTCGTCCATCAGTGTGCCGCCGACGTCGTTCGCGCCCGCGCGCAGGATCTGCTGAGCGCCGGAGATGCCCGCCTTCACCCACGACACCTGGATGTTGTCGATCCGGCCGCGGTAGGCGATGCGCCCGACGGCGTGCATCAGCAGCGTCTCGCGGAACGTCGGACCGCGGCGCGACTTGCCCTGCAGGAAGATCGGTGTCGCCATGTGCACGAACGGCAGCGGCACGAACTCGGTGAAGCCGCCGGTCTCGTCCTGGAGGTCGCGGGTCCGCATGATGTGACGGGCGACGTGCTCGGGACGTTCGACCGTGCCGAACATGATCGTGATGTTCGACCGCAGGCCGACCTGGTGCGCGGTGCGGTGCGCTTCGAGCCACTCCTCGGTGTTGACCTTGTCGGGGCAGATCACCGCCCGAACCTCGTCGTCGAGGATCTCTGCTGCGGTCCCCGGCAGCGTCGCGAGCCCGGCGCCCTTCAGATCGCGGAGGTAGTCGTGCAGCGGCACCCCGAGTCGGCGCGCACCCTCCGTCACCTCGAGCGCGGTGAAGGCGTGGACGTGGATGTCGGGCGCCGCTTCCTTCACCGCGCCGCGACGTCGAGGTAGTAGTCGCCGTCGAAGTCGGGGTGGATGCCACCCTGGAGGCACACCTCGGTCGCACCGCAGTCGACCGCCTCCACGACCCGGTGCTGGAGCTCCTCCAGGTCGAGCAGGTACGGGTTGCCCCGCAGGTTCAGCGACAGCGGACCCTTGGAGAACGCGCAGAACCGGCACTTGAACGTGCACACGTTCGTGTAGTTGATGTTGCGGTTGCGGACGAACGTCACGTCGTCGCCGACGGTCTGGCGGCGCAGATCGTCGGCGACCTCCGCGACCCGCGACACGTCGTTCCCACGCGCGCCGAGCAGCACCACGATCTCGTCGATGCCGACGTCCTCGCCCGCGACCACGCCGTCGAGGACCTCGCCGACCGGTCCGCCCGAGCGCGCGACCCAGCCCGGAGAGGTCGGGGCAGGGAGGAGGATCGTCGCGGGCGGCGCCTCGCCGCCCGCGGCCCAGAGATCGTGACGGGCGAAGCCCTCGCTGTCGGACGCCGCGAGGACGTGCGGCCGCACGTCAGGGTCGATCCAGGTCTCGGCGTCCACGACGTACTCGGGATAGATCGTGAGACGCGCGACCAGCGATCGGCCGGCCGCCTCGGTCGCCTCGCGGAGTCGGTCGAGTGCGGGCCACGGGCGCTCGGGGTTCACGTGGTCGGGCGTGACGGGGGAGACGCCGCCCCAGTCGTCGATGCCCGCCTCGAGCAGCGCGCCGAGGTCGTCGGACAGGTTGGGTGGCGCCTGGATGTGCATCGCCGGGCCGAGGATCAGGCGCGCGACCGCGACCGACCACAGCATCTCGTCCGTGTCGCACGCAGCTGCGCGGTGCATCGCCGTGCCCGCCTTGGGCAGGAAGTTCTGGACGATGACCTCCTGCACGTGACCGTGACGCGCGTGCGACGCCGCGATCGCCACGAGCGCCTCGATTCGCTCCGCGCGGGTCTCACCGATGCCGACGAGGATCCCGGTCGTGAACGGCACGTTGGCCTCGCCGGCCGCCTCGAGCGCGGCGAGTCGGCGTGCGGGCGTCTTGTCGGGCGCGCCATGGTGTGGACCACCGGGCTCCCCGAGCCGTGCGGCGAGCGTCTCGAGCATCATCCCCTGCGACGGGCTCACCGTGCGCAGCGCCGCGAACTGCTCGCGGGTGAGCGCACCGGCGTTCGCGTGCGGCAGCAGGCCCGTCTCGTCGAGCACCGCGCGCGCGGCGGCGACGACGTAGTCGACCGTGGAGTCGTACCCGTGCGCGGACGAGCCAGTCGGCCGCCTGCGGGTAGCGCTCCTCGGGTCCCTCACCGAGGGTGAACAGCGCCTCGTGGCAGGCATGTGCCGCGCCGTGCCGCGCGATGCGCAGCACCTCGTCGAGGGAGAGGTACGGCGACTCGAGGCGCGCCGGTGGCTTCGCGAACGTGCAGTAGCCGCACCGGTCGCGGCACAGCATCGTCAGGGGGACGAAGACCTTCGGTGAGAACGTGACGCGGTCGCCGTGGCCGGCGTCGCGCAGTCGGCCGGCCTCCGCGACGAGCTCATCGAGGGGCGCGTGCTCCAGCGCCGCGAAGTCGGGGGCGGGCGCCATGCTCGCCAGACTAGGCCGAGGGGTTCGCGGCTCGGTCCACGAGCCACACCACGCGCTTCGCGCGGACCCGACCCGCCGGGAGCACCTCGTCGCCGGCGAGGAGCTTGGCGAACGCGTCGCGCTTGCCCTCGCCCGCGACCGTGAAGACCGCCAGCTCCGAGCGCGCGAGCGCGGGGTACGTGATCGTCAGCCGCGGGTGCGGATGCTGGTCGTCACCCGCCGTGACGACGAAGCGCTCGCGCTCGTCGAGGGAGGCGCTCCCCGGGAACAGCGAGCACGTGTGCCCGTCGGGACCGAGACCGAGGTGCACGAGCCCGAGCGGCGGCGCCGCCCGCAGGAGCCCGTCGTAGCGCTCGGCGCCCGCCTCGGGAGTGAGGTCGGGCTGGTACATCGGCTCGATCGACCGCGGCTCGACCTGGTCGAGGAACACGACGCGCGCCATGCCCTCGTTCGAGTCGGGATCGTGGACGGGGACCCAGCGCTCGTCGCCGAACCACACGTCGACGCCCTGCCATTCGATGCCCGCGACGGCGAGGAGCTCGTAGCACTTGCGTGCGGTCTCGCCACCGGAGAGCGCGATCGAGGTCGGCGCGGCCTCTTCGACGAACGCGGCGAACGCCTGCGGGACGTTGTCGACCGTTCGCACCTCTCCGATCATCCGCGTGATGATACGGCCGTGGATCGACGCACCGTCGACGTGTACGAGGAACGGGCGGCCCGATGGCGCGACACGCGCCCGGCCCGGTTCATCGAGCGAGCGGAGGTCCTCGGACGATCGATCCCCGACGGCGTGCCGAGGCTCGACGCGGGGTGCGGGGCCGGGTTGCACCTCCCGGCGCTCGGCCGGCCCGCGGTCGCGCTGGACGCGGCCTACACGATGACCGCCCTCGCACGCGATGTCGAGCCGACGTCCCTGCCGGTGCAGGCGGACCTGGAGCACCTGCCGTTCCGTCGCGCGGCGCTCGGAGGCTCGTGGGCACGCGCCAGCTACCTCCACGTCGCTCGTACCCGACTCCCGTGGGCCTTGATGGACCTGCACTCGTCGCTGCAGGTCGACGCGCCGGCCGAGTTCATCTACCGGTTCGGCGCCGATCGCGACATCGTCGACGAGGACGACGACGAGTTCCCCGGGCGGTTCTTCGCCGAGTGGGGCACCGACGCGCTCACTGACATCCACGTCGGGGCGGGCTTCGAGGTGCACGAGTGCACCCACGACGGCGGTGAGTGGATCGTGCTGTCGGCCACCCGGCGGCGCACGCTGCCCGACTTCGTCGATGCGGGCATGCGGATCCTCGTCTGCGGTCTCAACCCGAGCGAGTACTCGGCCGACCGTGGTGTCGGCTTCGCGCGCCCCGGCAACCGCTTCTGGCCTGCCGCGCTCGCCGCGGGACTCGCGACGCGCGACCGTGATCCGCGTCACGCGCTGACCGAGCACGGCATGGGCATGACTGACCTCGTGAAGCGCGCCACCGCGCGCGCCGACGGGTTGACGGCGGACGAGTACCGGTCTGGCGTGGCGCGCCTCGAGCGCCTCGTCTGCTGGCTGCGACCGCGAGTGGTGTGCTTCGCAGGTCTGGCCGGCTACCGCGCCGCGGTCGATCGGCGCGCGAAGCCGGGGCCACTCGCGGACGGCTTCGCCGGCGTGGCCGCGTACCTCATGCCGAACCCGAGTGGGATCAACGCGCACGTGCAGGTCGACGACCTCACGGCGCACCTGCGCGCCGCGGTCGGGCAGGCCGCCTGATCCGGAGAGCGCTGAGCGGGCAGGCTCAGGTCACCTCGGCGCGGCGCTTCTCCAACGTCGCCAACGCGTCGTTGAAGCTGCCGGCGAACGACTCGACGCCCTCGCGCTCGAGCGTCGCTGTCACGTCGTCGAAGTCGACGCCTGCGGCGGCGAGGTCGGTCATCACCTGCTCCGCGGCAGCGACGTCCTTCGTCACCGTGTCGGCCTTCATGTTCCCGTCGCCCTGGTGCAGCGCGTCGATCGACGCGGGGGCGAGCGTGTTCACCGTGTGCTGGCCGATGAGATCGTCGACGTACAGCGTCGTCGAGTAGGCGGGGTTCTTCGTCGACGTCGACGCCCACAGCGGACGCTGGAGGCGCGCGCCCTTCGCGGCCAGCGCGTCCCACCGGTCTCCGGAGAAGCGCTGCTGGAACAGCCGGTACGCGAGCTTCGCGTTCGCGACCGCAGCCTTGCCGCGCAGCGGGCTGTCGTCGGGCAGGCGCCGGTCGGTCTCGGTGTCGACGCGGCTGACGAAGAAGGACGCGACCGACGAGACGGTGGACGGGTCGCCGCCGTCGCCGACGAGCTTCTCGAGGCCGGCGAGGTAGGCATCGATCACCGCGTCGTGGCGTGCCAGCGAGAAGATGAGGGTGACGTTCGTGTTGATGCCGGCCCCCACGTTCGCCTGGATCGCGGGCAGACCCTCGAGCGTCGCCGGGATCTTGATCATCACGTTCGGACGACCGAGGCGTCCGAACAGCTCCTTGGCCTGGGCGATCGTCGCGTCGGTGTCGTGCGCGAGCTCGGGGGAGACCTCCACCGAGACGAAGCCGTCGGCGCCACCGGTCGCGTCGTAGACCGGCCGGAGCAGGTCGGCCGCGTTCCCCACGTCCTGAATGACGAGCGCCCAGTACGAGTCCTCGATGGACAGGCCCTTCGCCGCGCACTCCTTGAGCTGCTCGTCGTAGCCCTCGCCCGCGGCCATCGCCTTGTCGAAGATCGTCGGGTTGGACGTGACGCCCTTGATGCCGTCGTCGGCGATCAGCTGCTCGAGGCCGCCGTCCTGCAGCAGGGTGCGGGCGAGGTTGTCGTACCAGGGGCTCTGCCCGAAGTCGTTCAATCGCGCGATCGCGGAAGCCATGGTCGCTCCTTACCTGCCGAGCAGCGCTCGCGCGCACTCGACGACGTGGTCGGGCGTGATCCCGAGCTCGGTCATGACGGTCGGGCCCGGTGCCGACGCGCCGAAGCGGTCGATCGACACGAAGGCATCTGCATAGCGGTCCCAGCCGAACGACGTGCCCGCCTCGACGGACACGCGCGGCACGCCCGCGGGAAGCACGGACTCGCGGTACGACTCGTCCTGCGCGGCGAACAGGTCCCACGAGGGCATCGACACCACGCGGACACCGGTGCCGTCCTGCTGGAGCTGCTCGCGCGCCGCGACGCAGTGCTGCACCTCGGAGCCGGTGCCGACGAGCACGAGACCGAGGTCACCGACCTCGTCGACGAGCGTGTACGCGCCGCGCGGCACGCCCTCGGGTGCGCGCTCAGCAGTCCCCTCGAGGACCGGCACCTTCTGGCGGGTGAGGATGATCGCCGTCGGCCCGGTGCCGTCGATGTGGATGCGCCAGGCCTGCGCGACCTCGTTGGCGTCGGCACCGCGGATCAGCCGGAGGCCGGGCATCGCGCGCAAGGCAGCGAGCTGCTCGATCGGCTGGTGGGTGGGACCGTCCTCCCCGACGCCGACGGAGTCGTGCGACCACACGAACGCGGTCTTGTAGTGGGAGAGCGCGGCGAGGCGCACGGACCCGCGCATGTAGTCGGAGAACACGAAGAACGTGCCGCCGACCGGCAGGGTGCTGCTGACCGCCATGCCGTTCATCACGCCACCCATGCCGTGCTCGCGCACGCCCCAGTGCGCCTGTCGGCCGCCGAACTCGTGGGTCGCGATCACCGGAGCGCCGTCGAGCTGAGTGCCCGTGTTGCCGGTGAGGTCCGCGCCCCCGGAGACGATGCCCGGGACGACATCGAGGATCGCGTCGAGGACCTTGGAGCACGCGGCGCGTGTCGCGACGTCTTCGCCGGGCTGCCACGACGGGAGCTTCGCCTCCCAGCCGGGGAGGCCGCGCTGCTCGAGACAGGCGTCGAACTCGGCGGCCATCTGGGTCTCGCCCTGGTGGAACGCCTGGTTGCGACCTTCCCAGGCGACGCGCACGTCCGCGCCGCGCGTGCCGACTTCGCGGTAGTACGCGAGCACGTCGTCGGGAACCTGGAACGTCGCGTCGGGGTCGAGACCGAGGATCTCCTTGACTGCGCGCACCTCGTCGTCACCGAGCGGGCTGCCGTGCGCGTGCGCGGTGTCGGTGTACTTGGGTGACGGCCAGCCGATGTGGCTGCGCAGGATCACGAGGCTCGGGCGCGCGTCCTCTGCCATCGCCGCGCGGATGCCGTTCTCGATCGCGTCGAGGTCGTTCGCGACCTCGCCGAGGTGCACGACGTTCCAGCCGTACCCCTCGAACCGCTTGGCCGCGTCGTCGCTGTACGACAGCTCGGTCGGGCCGTCGATCGTGATGTGGTTGTCGTCGTAGACGTACACGAGGCGGTTGAGTCCGAGGTGACCCGCGAGCGACGCGGCCTCGTGGCTGATGCCCTCCTCGAGGCAGCCGTCACCGGCGATGACGAAGGTGTGGTGGTCGCAGACCTCCGCACCGAAGCGGTCGCGCAGGTTCGCCTCCGCGAGACCGATGCCGACGCCGTTCGCGAACCCCTGACCGAGTGGACCGGTCGTGACCTCGACGCCGGCGGTGTGCCGGTACTCGGGGTGCCCGGGCGTCTTCGAGCCCCACTGCCGGAACTCGCGCAGGTCGTCGAGCTCCAGACCGAAGCCGGTCAGGTAGAGCATCGAGTAGAGGAGCATCGACGCGTGCCCGTTCGACAGGACGAAGCGGTCGCGGTCGGGCCAGTCGGGATGCGCGGCGTCGTAGTTCATGATGCGCGTGAAGAGCACGTGCGCCAGCGGCGCGAGCGCCATCGGCGTGCCCGGGTGTCCGGAGTTCGCCTTCTGCACCGCGTCCATCGACAGGCCGCGGATCACGTCGATCCCGCGCTGCTCGAGCTCCGACGCCACTTCTCATCACCTCCGGGTGTTCGCTGCCCTTGCGCGGCCCACTATGGCCCATGGGCGGCGAGCGGCGGACGGATGGCCGAGCGCTCCGCAGTCGAAGAGGGCGATGCTGGCGGTGAAGCCGTGGAGGAAGCTCTTGCCGCCGATGGGGCCGATCTCGCCGGCGCAGAACGCACCGGCCACGGGCACCCGCCCGAGCATCTCGGCGACGAGCGCCGCGTCGTGGTCGGGGACCCCGAAGAGTCGTTGCCCGCGACCGTTGCACGTGAACAGCAGCGCCGCCTCGGCGGTCGCACTGGTGAGGAGCTCGCGGAGGTCCTCGTCGGCCGCCGCGGCGTCGCGGACGTGGAACTGCACGGTCGTGCCGACCGCCACGAGATCGCCGACCGCGAGCGCGCCCGACTCGCGGTCGGCGCCGAGGACGTTGCGGACGAGGAAGTCGCCCCGGCCGAAGTCGGTCTTGTGCTCGTCGACGACGATGCCGACGTGCAGCCCCTGCTGGAGGAGCAGGCGTTCCTCCTCGGACGCCGCGTCGGCGATCTCACGGATGCGCTCGAGCGGTGGCTGACCCGCGAGCTCGATGATGTAGTGCTGCTCCGCGGCGGTCACGGTGAACGGTCGGCCGATGGGTCGACACCCCTGCGAGACGACCGTGCGCACCTCGATGCCGTCGACGAAGACGCCGACGGCGCCCTGGTCCACGACGTGGTCGTCGATCACGAGCCGGTTGCCACCGCGATGGCCCGCCGCGGACGCGACGCCGCCGATGACGGCGAGCTCCGCGAAGTCGTCGTCGAGGCGGCGCAGGAACGCGTCGAGCGGGAACGAGAACGGATCGGCGAGGAGCAGGAGCGCACCGGGGTCGCCGGTGAGCTCCGGCCAACCCACGATCGTCTCGCCGTCGGGCGTCTGCACGACGTTGAGGGATGCCGGCGTGAGGCGCGCGTCCGGGAGGCACGCGGCGAGCAACGAGAACGCGGGCTCGTCCTCGACCTCCTCGTCGTCCCCGACGATCGACACCGCGGTCATGCCGAGCATCACGCCCGGATCCAGGAGCTCGCGCAACGCGTTGGTCATGTCGTCGAACGCGCCCACGAAGTGTGGTGACGCGAAGCACACGACCAGGTCGGGGTCCTCGGCGTCGAGTGCCTCGAGCACCGCTCCCGCGGTCTCGCCGATCGCGTGCGAGGCGACCGGATGGCGCGACAACGCTGACGCGAAGCGGGTCACCGCCACGACGCTAGTGGTCGTCGCACGCGATCTCTTCGCCGCGCAGCCAGACGCGATCGACCGCGAGGGTGTCCGGATCGAGCGCCACCACGTCGGCGACTGCGCCTTCGCGGAGCACGCCACGGTCGGGGAGTCCGAGCAGTCGCGCGGGGACGGCGGTCATCGAGGCGATCGCGCGCCGGCCGTCGATGCCGGCGCCGCGCAGGTTGGCGAGCGCACCGTCGAGCTGGGTGGTGGCACCCGCGAGCGTCCCGTCGGCGAGCCACGCCGCGCCGTCGCGCTCGGCGACACCGACGCTCGAGACGCTGTCGCTCACCGTCGCCACGGTCGTCGCCGCGAACGCCAGCGCCAGCGCGGCCGGATGCACGTGCACGAGGTCGGCGATCATCGTCGGCGTCAGGCGGTCGTCGGTCAGCGCGGCGCCGGCCACACCCGGGTCGCGGTGGTGCAGCGGTCCCATCCCGTTGAAGAGGTGCGTCACGACCGTCGCGCCCGCGTCCGCGGCCGCCAGCGCATCGTCGAACGACGCTGTGGTGTGGCCGAGCGCGACGACGATGTCCCGATCGGCGAGCGCGCTCGTCGTGTGGCAGCCGGGATCGGCCTCAGGTGCCAGCGTGACGACCCGCACCAGTCCCGGGTGGCGCGAGAGCAGCCCGAGGAGCCACTCGACGTCGACGGCCCGGACGAGCGTCGAGTCGTGCGCACCGGGTGCGCCCCCGAGGAACGGTCCTTCGAGGTGCGCGCCGACCAGCGCGGCACCGTCAGACGGCGCGGCCGCGGTGGCCGCGGCCGCGGCCGCGAGCATGGAGTCGTAGGTGTCGAGCGGTGCGGTGACGAACGTCGGGCAGATCGCGGTCACACCGCGGCGGGCGAGCACGCGTTGCGCGTGCTGCCACTCCTCGGGAGGCGACGTGGCGAAGTCGACCGCACCGATCCCGTTGCACTGCAGGTCGACGAAGCCGGGGGCGACGACGCGATCTTCGAGGTCGATCGCGTCGCGCGGCGGGCTGCCGTTGCCGACCTCCACGATCGCCCCGGAGTCGAGTGCGAGCCATCCGGGTCGCGGTCCGTCGGGGGTGCACACCGACGCGGACGCGACGGTCGTCGTCATCCCGAGGCGCGCTCGCGCCAGAGCACGACGCGCAGGCGCGCGAGTCCCCAGAGTGACCGGCTCGCGCGGCGCACGATCGACGTTCGGGACGGCCGGCGCTCCTCGACCCGCACGGGGATCTCGGACACCACCAGGCCGGCGCGCTCGGCGCGGATCACGAGCTCCGTGTCGAAGAGGTCGGCGTCGAAGCGGCACCGTCGCGCCAGCGGCTCCACGGCGTCCCGGCGCATCGCCTTCATGCCGTGGGTGTCGGAGACGCCGAGCCCGAAGAGGACCCGGAGCAGCATCGTGAACCCCCACGTCACGAAGCGGCGCGGCAGCGATCGCTGGTCGTCGGCGCCGGGTGCGCGCTTCGAGCCGACGACGATCGCGGGCGCGTCGGGGCCGCCGCTGTCGACGAGCCCGACCGCGTCGGCGAGGAACTCGAGGTCGTAGTAGTCGACGTCGAAGTTGACGACCGCGTCGCCGCGCGCGAGAGCAACCCCCGTCGGAGCGCCGCGCCGTAATCGGCCTTTGGGAACGTCTCCACGCGCAGCTCGTCGAAGCGCGCCGCCAGCTCCTGGGCGAGCTCGTACGTGTCGTCGACGGAGCCGTTCTCGATGACCAGGACCTCGAAGTCGCCGGCGCGGGCGCGCAGTCCCTCGACGACCGCGGTGACCGTCTCGGCCAACAGCTCACGCTCGTTGTGTGCGGGCATCACGACGGAGATCACGTGGTCGCCGCGCGGTACTCGTCGAGCGCGAGGCGCGCGAGCCGATCGACCACCGAGCGGTCCTCTCGGATCGCGAGCGACACGTCGAGTGCCGGCGAGCCGTCGGGCCGCTGCACGACGGCCGGGTGCATCACGAAGCGCGGACCGAGCACGACGCGTGGCGTCGCGTCGCGAGCACCGCTCCACGCGAAGAGCAGCGCGAAGGCATGGATCATGAGCCGCTCGGCGTCGGCTTCATGACGGGCGAGCAGCGCGAGGAGCCGCGTCGCGGCCAGGCCCGCTTCGGCCTCGCGGCGCGCCTGGTCGAGCCACGGCCTGAGCTCGCGCCCGAGCGGGTCGTCGTCCGGGATCGCGTCGCTCGCCGTCCGCAGGTCCTGCAGCTCAGAGCGGACCGCGTCGACCGCCGTCGAGTCCGACGGCGCACGCGCGAGGTCGTCGACCAGCCGCCAGGCGGGCAGCTCCTCGGGCTCGGCGAGGGGCCCGTCGCAGCACGCGCGAGCCAGCGCCCGGAGTGCCGGCGCGTGCTCGCCGCCGACATCGGCGATCGCGCGCTCCCAGGCATCGTGCTCGTCGTACCGGGCAGGCTCCTGGAGGTACGCGGCCGCCGTCGCGAGCGCGACGAGCGAGGCGCGGGCCTGGAGCATGGGGTTGCACAGCACACCGTCGAGCACGTCGCCCAGACCGGCGTCGCGCCCGCGGTAGGGACCGAGGTGCAGCTCGCGCTCCATCACAGCGTCGTTCACGGGGTAGTTGTCCCAGAGCAGCAGCGGCCGATCACCCACTGCCTCGCGCCACGCCCGCGCGTCGTCGACGGTGACCGTGGGGGAGCAGACCGTCGGCCCCGTCCAGCACACGTCGACCGTCGGCGGCAGCTCGTTCGACAGCGTCGAGAGGTAGGGCGACGGCCGCGTCCCGACGTACTCCGTGGGCACGAGCGACCACCGGATGCCCTCGGTGTGCGCGCCGACGCGGTCGACGAGCCAGTCGACGAGCGCAGCCTGCTCCGACGCGAGACCGGGCCGGTTCGGGATGTCGTCGACGGCGAGCACGAGCCACGTCGTCCCCGCGTCGACCATCGGCGCGAGCTTGTCCAGCAGCGCCCGGCGATCGGTCTCGCTCGAGTAGTCGATGTCGAGGCCGGGAGAGATCGCGAAGCCGAACGTGACGCCCGCGCCGTCACACGATGCCGCGAGCGCGCCGAACGTGCGGAGCGCCGCGTCGTCGTACGGCTCCCGCCAACGCTCACGGTGCTTCGGGTCGTCCTTCGGCGCGTACACGTACGCGTTCATGCCGCGCCGAGCGAGGAACTCGATCGTGTCGACGCGAGCCGTGTGCGTCCAGGGCGGCCCGTAGAACCCCTCGATCACGCCGCGCAAGGGGATCGGTCGGGGCACGGCGGTAGGCTAGGTGGCGATCGCGCCGCCACCGGTGGCCACCGTCGTACGAGCGGGAGCGACGCAGCCCAGTGGCGGACATCCTCGCAACCCACGCCGAGAGCAACGCGGACGGAGCGGCCGTCCTCGTCGACGCGTCGGGCGGGGCCACACCCTCGGCGACGACGTTCGGCGAGCTGAACGCGCTCGTCAACCGGCTCGCGAACGGCCTGCGTTCGCTCGGTGCCGAGCCCCACGACCGCCTCGTCTGGTGCGGACCGAACTCGCTCGAAGTGCTGGCGACGATCCACGCGGCGCGCAAGGCGCTGCTCACCGCCGTGCCCCTCTCGTACCGGTTCACGGCCGACGAGATGGCCTACGTCATCGACAACTCGGACGCGACGGTCGTGGTCGTGGACGCCGAGCAAGCAGCGCTCGTGGCCTCGGTCCGCGACCACCTGCCGAAGGTGCGCGCGGTCGTCGGGTACGGCGGGGCCCTCCCGGACGGCTTCCACGACTGGGACGACGTCATCGGCGGGCAGCCCGACGCCGAACCCGATGTCGAGCCGGACAGCCGCGCCGGCGCGCAGATGATCTACACGTCGGGCACGACCGGGAAGCCGAAGGGCGCGCTGCGAACCTCGACGGACGCGGGAGTCGTGTTCTCGCTGCTCGGCGAGCTCGGCCTGCAGCTCGGCAACGAGATCCACCTCACGACCGGACCGATGTACCACTCGGGGCCGCTCGCGTTCGCGTCGCTCGCCCACACGATGGGGAGCCCGGTCGTCGTGCTGCGGAAGTTCGACGCGACGTCGTGGCTGCGGCTCGTCGCCGAGCACCGCGTCACGAACTCGTTCTCGGCTCCGACGCAGCTGAAGCGGATCGTCAGCCTCCCGCCCGGTGAGCTCGCGCGCGCCGACATGTCGTCGATGCGGTGCCTCATCGCGAACGCGGCGCCCGTGCCCTACGCCCTGAAGCAGGAGATCATCGAGAAGCTCGGCGACTCGTTCCTCTACGAGGTGTACGGCTCGACGGAGCTCGGCATCGTGACGGTGCTCAAGCCCGAGGACCAGCTGCGCAAGCCCGGCTCGTGCGGCACGACGTACGGACCCATCGAGGTGCGCGATCGTGCGCGACGACGGCAGCGAGGCCGCGGTCGACGAGCCGGGCGAGCTCTTCATCCGGTCGACGCTCGCGATGGACGGGTACCACCGCACGACCGAGCAGCTCGACGAGCTCGACGGCGGTGAGTGGAAGTCGGTCGGTGATGTCGCGTCGATCGACGCGGAGGGCTACCTCTCGATCCGCGACCGCAAGAAGGACATGATCATCTCGGGTGGCGTCAACATCTACCCGGCGGAGATCGAGGCCGTGCTGTACGCACACCCGCAGGTGCTCGACGCCGCGGTGTTCGGCATCCCCGACGACGAGTGGGGCGAGTCCGTGTACGCCATCGTGCAGCCGAAGGCCGGCGAGACGATCGAGATCGACGAGCTCGCCGCGTTCGTGGAGCCGCTCCTCGCCCGCTTCAAGCACCCACGCGCGTACGAGGTTCGTGACGTGCTCCCGCGCACCGACTCCGGCAAGCTGCTCAAGCGCGTGCTGCGCGACGAGTTCTGGTCGGAGCACGGTCGCTCGCTCTGACGTCGGATGGGCCGCACTCTCTCCGAGTCCGAGTCGAAGGCGTTGCTCACGTCGTTCGGTGTGCGGTGCGCGCCGGAGTTCCTCGCCGCTGATGCCGAGGCCGCGGTCACCGCGGCGCAGGAGCTCGGGTTCCCGGTGGTCGCGAAGCTCGCCGCGCCGGGGCTCGCGCACAAGACGGAGCGCGGCCTCGTGCGGCTCGACCTCTCGACGGCCGACGACGTGCGCGACGCCGCGAACGACCTCTTCGCGGCCGCCCGGCCCGAGGACGGCGACGTCTCGGTGCTGGTCGCGCCGATGGTGCACGGTGCACGCGAGCTCATCGCCGGCGTGCACGACGACGCGCAGTTCGGACGCTGCGTGATGGTCGGGATCGGCGGGGTGCTCGCGGAGGCGATCGCCGACGTCGCGTTCCGCCTCGCGCCCCTGGAGCCGATCGACGCGCAGGAGATGCTCGACGACCTGCAGGGCCAGGCGCTCCTGGGACCGGTCCGAGGGGAGGCGCCGGTCGACCGCGACGCCGTCGCCTCGGTGCTGCTCGCGCTCTCGCGGCTCGCCGCCGAGCGGCCAGACGTCACGAGCGTCGACGTGAACCCGCTCGTCGTGGACGCCACCGGCACCCCGATCGCGGTGGACGCGCTCGTGGAGGTCGCGGGGTGACGCCGCGGATCGATCCCCGCCGCTTCGACGCGCTCTTCGAGCCGCGAGGCGTGCTCGTCGCCGGCGTCTCCAGCCACCCGGGCAAGTTCGGCTTCGTCGCGCTGCACAACCTGCTCACCCAGGGCTACGCGGGTGCCGTCTACGGGATGAACCGCGAGGGCGGCGAGGTGCTCGGCGTCCCGATGCTCCGTTCGGTCGACGAGCTGCCGGCGGACGCGGTCGTCGACCTCGTCGTCGTGTGCACGCCGGCCGCCGCGAACGAGGAGCTCTTGCACGCGTGCGCGGCGCGAGGGGTCCGAGCGGCGTTCCTGACGTCGGGCGGCTACGCCGAGGCGGGCGACGACGGTCGGGCGGCCGAGGCGCGCCTCGTGGCACTCGCCGACGAGCTCGGCTTGCTCCTTGCCGGTCCGAACGGTCAGGGGATCGTCTCGACGCCGGTCGGGCTCTGTGCGCAGATCGTCGCGCCCTACCCGCCGCGCGGTGCGATCGCGATCGCGAGCCAGTCGGGCAACTTCGTCTCGTCCTTCCAGAACTACGCGCGCGCGTCGGGTGTCGGCGTGAGTCGAGCAGTGTCCGCCGGCAACGCGGCGTCGGTGACGGTGCCCGACTACCTCGAGTACTACGCCTCGGATCCGGAGACCCGCGTCGCGCTCGCGTACGTCGAAGGCATCGCCGACGGCAGGGAGTTCTTCGAGCGGGCGCGGTCCGTCGCCGCACAGAAGCCGATGGTGCTGCTCAAGGGCGGCACCACGTCGGGAGGACAGCGCGCGGCCGCGTCGCACACCGGCGCCCTCGCGTCCGACGACCGTGTGTTCGACGGGATGTGCCGGCAGGCGGGCGTGACGCGCGCGGTGAACGTCGAGGAGGCGTTCGACGCCGCTGCGACGTACGCGACCCAACCCCTGCCTCGCGGGCCCCGGGTCGTCGTCCTGACGACGGCCGGGGGGTGGGGAGTGGTGACCGCCGACGCGATCGCACGCTCGCGCCTCGAGCTCGTCACGCTCCCGGACGACCTGCTCGCGTCGATCGACGAGCAGCTGCCGCCCCGCTGGAGCCGCAACAACCCGGTCGACCTCGCGGGCGGCGAGACGCGTGACACGATTCCCGAGGTGCTGGAGCTGGTGGCGGGTCACGACGGGGTCGACGCGGTCGTGTACCTCGGGCTCGGGATCCAGTCGAACACGGCCCGCATGCTCCGGGACGGGCGCTTCTGGCCGGACGAGAGCCTCGAGCGCATCGTGGCGTACCACGAGCGCCAGGACACCCGCTTCGCCGAGGCCGCGGCCGAGGTGTCGGCGTCCACGGGCAAGCCCGTCCTCACCGCGACGGAGCTCGCGGTCGCCGATCCCGACAACGCGGGGCCGCGGGCGGTGCGGGCCAGCGGTCGCTACTGCTACCCGACAGCGCAGCGCGCCGTGCGCGCGCTCGAGCACCTCTGGGACCACGCGCGCCATCGTGAACGCCGCGGCGCGTCAGGGGCGGCATGAGCCCGACACGTACGTTCGCGATCCTCCTCGTGCTGCTCGCCGTCGCGTGCGGCGCGCTGGCGGTGGTGCGCAGCGGCCCGAGCACCGCGGACGGCGGGGGAGTCGGCATCCCTCGACACGCCGCTCTGGTCGCCCCGCCGCGTCCCGCAGCCGATCGTCGACGCGGTCGGCGCGCAGCGCCTGCAGGGCGCGCTCGACGCCGAGGTCGGCGGGATCAACGCGTGCTTCGTCGTCGACGAGGGCGGAGCACCGTTGGCGACGCACGGTGCCGACACGGGGCTCGTGCCCGCGTCGACCCAGAAGATCCTCACGGCCGCGGCGGCGCTCGTGGTCCTCGGCCCCGATCACCGCTTCGTGACGCGAGCAGTGGCGACGCAGGCGCCGCAGGACGGTGCGATCGACAAGCTCTTCCTCGTCGGCGGTGGCGACGCGCTCCTCATGACGCCGGACGGACAGGCCGCGCGCGAGGAGATCCCGGCGCTGCGCGGGACGCCGACGACCTCCATGGCGAACCTCGCCGATGGGATCGCCGCGTCGGGCGTGAAGCGGATCCCGGGCGGGATCGCCGCCGACGACTCGCGCTACGAGGAGGTGCGCTACCTCCCGACGTGGGACGAGGACTACCGCACCGAGGGCCAGGTCGGCCCCCTGGGTGCGCTCACCGTCAACGGCGGCTTCACACAGCTCCGACCGCCGGTGCCGACCGACGACCCCGCGCTGCTCGCGACCGAGAAGCTCGCCGAGCTCCTCGAGGATCGCGGCATCGAGGTCGGTCGTGGCGCCGGGCACGAGACCGCGCCGCCGAACGCCGTCGAGATCGGCAAGGTCGAGTCGCCGCCTCTCACCGAGATGCTCGGCGAGGACCTGAGCACGAGCAACAACCTCTCGTCGGAGCTGATCACGCGTGAGGTCGGCCTCGCGGTGTCGCAGCAGGGCACGACCGCGGCCGGGACGGCGGCGATCGCGTCCAAGCTCGCCGAGCTCGGCGTGCCGACGACCAACCTCTCGCTCGCCGACGGCTCCGGCCTCGACAAGGCGAACCGCGCGACGTGTCCGGCGCTCGCGGCCGCCCTCGACCTCGGCAGCGACCCTCGCTACAAGATCCTCTGGGACGGGCTCGCGGTCGCCGGCCAGAAGGGGACGCTCGTCGGCCAGATCGGCGGCGACCTCACGGGCAAGGTCCGGGGCAAGACGGGGACCCTCAGCAACGCGTCGGGGCTCGTCGGGATCGTCGACGTGACCCGCCCGCTGCGCTTCGCGTTCCTCGCGAACGCCGAGATGAACGAGCGGGACGCGATCGTGCTGCGGCTGCGGATCGTGCAGGCGATCGCCACGTTCCCGGACGCGCCGCCGGCCGACGAGCTCGTGCCCGCGCCGGGGGCGGCCCAGGCGGCTGCGCCCGAGCAGGTCACGGTCGGGCAACCGTAGACTCGCCGCCCATGGCGGAGAGCACGAGCACGAGCTCGGCGAGCAGCGGTGCGCCGTTGCCTCAGCTCGTCCTCGAGCTGCGCGATCTCGTCATCACGTACGTCAAGCAGGAGACGCTGGTCCCGCTCAAGCAGCTGGGCCGCTACGCGGGCTTCGGGGTCGGCGGCGCGGTGCTGCTCGGCATCGGCGTCGCGCTGCTCGGTGTCGGCGGCCTGCGGGCGCTGCAGACCGAGACCGGCGAGACCTTCACCGGCGATTGGTCATGGGCGCCGTACCTCATCGTGTTCGCGGCACTCCTGTTCGGCAGCGGGATCACGTGGCGGACGCGCCGTAGCTGGCGCTCACGGAAGGAGCAACGATGACCCAGGCCCGCACGACACGGCCGGTGACTCGTGACGACATCGAAGCCAAGATCCGCGAGATCCAAGGCGGGGCGGACGCCGGCGCGGACGCCGCGCGTGGCGCAGGGATCGCGGCAGGTGCCGCAGTGCTGCTGGTCGCGTTGATCGTCGCGTTCCTCTTGGGCCGGCGGCGCGGCAAGAAGCGCCGCACGGTCGTCGAGATCCGCCGTGTCTGAGCGCCGGTGTCTGAGCGCCGGGTCTGAGCGGTCGAGCACGGTCGAACGATGTCGCGTCCCGTCACCCGCACGTCGCTCGCGCTGGCGCGCCTGGCGAAGACGGGCATGCGGAAGGGCGTCTTCGACGGATCACGCGGGTGGCTCTACCTCGGGCTTGCGGCGAGCGCGCTGCGTGTCGCCCGGTGGATCATCACCGAGTCGGAGGTCGTCGAGACCGTCGAGCTCAAGTCGGGCGAGGCGATCGAGATCCGCACGATCGCACCGAAGCGCTGAAGTCGGGCGTTCGAGGAGCGGTTCCCGCCGGTACCCTGGTGGGTTCGTGAAGGTGGTGCTGCGCAACCCGCGGCGGGAGCTCGAGGTGCGCGGGCCGAAGACGGTCACCGCGCTGCTGGCGCAGCTCGAGCTGAACCCGGAGTCGGTGCTCGTGATCGCGGGCGACGAGCTCGTCCGCGCGACGCCCGACTCGCCGACGACGTCACCGTCGAGATCCGCCCGGTCATGAGCGGGGGAGCCCGGCCGTGAAGTGCACCGTGTGCCGCGGGCCCGCTGTCATCGACGTGCGGCGGCACAACTCCGCGTTCTGCCCCGACCACTTCGTCAAGCACTGCCACGACCAGGTGCGGCGGGCGATCGACGAGCACGACATGATCGAGCCCGGCGACCGCGTCCTCGTCGCCGTCTCTGGCGGGAAGGACTCCCTCGCGCTGTGGGACCTCTTCGCCGGGCTGGGCATCGACGCCGACGGCCTCTACCTCGGGCTCGGCATCGACGAGTACTCGGACGAGTCCGTCGAGCATGCGCGTGCGTACGCGACCGGGCACGGACGCACGCTCCACGAGGTCGATCTCGCCGCGGACGTCGGGTTCACCGTGCCCGGCGCCGCCGAGTCGACGCACCGCTCGCCCTGTGGCGCGTGCGGCCTCTCGAAGCGCCACCTCTTCAATCGGTTCGCGATGGAGCACGGCTACGACGTCGTCGCGACCGGGCACAACCTCGACGACGAGGCCGCGGTGCTGCTCGGCAACGTGCTCCGGTGGGAGGTCGGGTACCTCGGCCGCCAGCACCCGGTGCTGCCCGCCGCCGACGGCTTCGCGCGCAAGGTGAAGCCGCTGATCCGACTCGGTGAGCGTGAGATGGCCGCGTACTGCGTCGTGCGCGGGATCGACTACCAGGTCGAGGAGTGCCCGATGGCCGCGGGCAACCGGCACCTCGGGTACAAGGAGGCGCTGAACGCGATCGAGGACCGCTCGCCGGGTACGAAGGCCGCGTTCGTGTTCGGGTTCCTCGAGCGCGGGCACGACCGCTTCGGCGACGACGTCGAGCACGAGCGCGCCGCACTCTCGCCGTGCACGTCGTGCGGAGCGCCGACACCGGGCGACGTGTGCGCGTTCTGCAAGCTCCAGGAGCGCGTCACCCAGGTGCCCGTGCCCTCCGGCCGGCGACCGGGCTGACGTCGTGTCGAACCCGTTCGCGGTCGGCGACCGCGTGCTCCTCGTCGACGCCAAGAAGCGGCGACACCTCGTCACGCTCGCCGAGGGTGGCGCGTTCCACTCGCACACCGGCGTGCTCGCACACGACGACCTGATCGGGCAGCCCGAGGGCATCACGGTGCGCACGACGATGGGCAGCAAGCTCGTCGCACTGCGCCCGACGCTGGCCGAGTACGTGCTCGAGATGCCCCGCGGTGCGCAGGTCATCTATCCGAAGGACCTCGGCCCGATCCTCGTGCTCGCCGACGTCGCCCCCGGTGCGCGCGTCCTGGAGTCGGGCGTCGGGTCGGGCGCGCTGACCATGGCGCTGCTGCGCGCGGTCGGCGCCGAGGGGCAGGTCATCGGGTACGAGCTGCGCGACGACTTCGCGCAGCGCGCGCAGAGCAACGTGGAGGGGATGCTCGGCACGGACGTCCCGCTCACCGTCGAGGTGCGCGACACGTACGAAGGCATCGACGAAGAGGACCTCGACCGCGTGCTCCTCGACCTCCCCGAGCCGTGGCAGGTGGTGAAGCACGCGGAGCAGGCGTTGCGCCCGGGCGGGATCCTCCTGGCGTACCTGCCGACGATCGGGCAGGTCGCCCGCCTGCGCGAGGAGCTCGACTCGTCCGCGTTCGGCATGGCGCAGACCGTCGAGATCCTGCAGCGCTCGTGGCACGTCGACGGTCAGTCCGTGCGTCCCGACCACCGGATGGTGGCGCACACGGGCTTCCTCACCGTGGCCCGACTGCTCGTGCCCCCGGAGTGATCCGCCAGCTCATGAACCTGGTCGACGTCGTCGTCCTGCTCGTGGCGGCCGGAGCGGCCTACACCGGGTGGCGACACGGGTTCGTCGGCCGTGCGCTGTCCTGGATCGGTCTCACCGTCGGCATCGCCGTGGGGGCGCTCTTCGTCGACGACCTCGTGCACGAGATGCGCGACGAGACGTCGCACGCCCGATTGTTCGGCGCCTTGGTGTTCCTCGTGCTGGTCGCGCTCGTCGGGCAGATGCTCGGCTACCTCGCCGGGCGTGCCGCGCACCGCTGGCTGCCCGAGCGCGTGACGTCATCCAACGTCGACCGCACGGCCGGCGCGCTCGCCGGCGTGGTCGCGGTGCTCGTGGCCGTCTGGTTGCTCACGCCCGCGTTCGCGGCGACGACCGGATGGCCGGCTCGCGCCGCGCGGGGGAGCGCCATCGTCCGTGCCGTCGACGCGTACGGGCCCGCGCCGCCCGGCTCGCTGACCGCGCTCGGCCGCCTCGTCGAGGACACGCCGTTCCCCGAGGTGTTCGAGGACCTGACGTCCCCCGACGCCGGGCCCGCCCCGACCGGCGGCCTCGCGGCGGACGTGTACGAGCGGGTCGCGCCGTCCATCGTGAAGGTCGAGTCGCCGGTGTGCGACCGGATCCAGGAGGGCTCCGGCTTCGTCGTCGCGCCCGAGCGTGTGCTGACGAACGCGCACGTGGTCGCGGGCGCCTCGGAGACCGACGTGCTGACGGCGGACGGTCGCGCCCATGACGCGACGATCATCGGCTTCGACCCCTCACGCGACGTGTCGTTGCTGCGCGTGCCGGGCCTGGGACGCTCGCCGCTCGCGCGCGACGTCGGGGTCGTCGACGGGACGGGCTCGGTGATCGGCTACCCGGGAGGCGGTCCGCAGACCGAGTCGCCGGCGCGCATCGCGGAGGAGATCGACGCACGCGGCACCGACATCTACCGCGATGACGAGACGACCGCGGCGCGTGTACGTCCTCGCCGCCGCACTCCACCCCGGTGACTCCGGCGCACCGCTCCTCGACCAGGACGGCGACGTCGTCGGCCTCGCCTTCGCCGTCGACCCCGGCGACGACGCGACCGCCTACGCCCTCACCAACACAGAAGTCGACGCCGCCCTCGCCACCTTCGACGAACAACCAGACGACCCCGGCCCCTGCATCCTCAGCTGACCCCGCCGTCCGCGCGCGAGCGCGATCGGTTGCGTGTGGACGACGAGTGCGCCGTCAGGTGGTCGGCGGAGACGAGTTCGCTGAGCCCGAAGGGCGAAGCGCTGTTCGAAGGCCTCGACGACTACCTGGCGGCGCACTCGCCACCGGCGACCGAAGCAGTGGAGTCAGTCGACCTCGATGAAGATGCACTCGCCGGGGCACTCTTCGGCCGACTCGATCACGGCCTCTTCCTGCCCGGCGGGCACCGCCGCGAGCCCTTCGGCGCCACCCGGGTCGCTGAAGACCTTGGCGCCTTCCTTGACGTACGCGAGACCGTCGTCGAGCAGGGTGAACACGTCGGGGGCGATCTCCTCACAGAGGCCGTCGCCGGTGCACAGGTCCTGGTCGATCCAGACCTTCATCGCGGGCGTCTCCTTGCCAGTCGTCCGGTCGGTGCCGAAAGGCAACCGTAGCGGAATCCGTTCGATTTTCCAAGCCGAGGCGGGGTAAATGTAGAGCCGAAACGATGCAACGGTGTCCGAGGGGCACCGGTGTAGTGTCCCGCGCGAGTCCCTGAACCCCCGGGGGGCAAGGAGGAAAGGTCGTGGCGGCCGAGCACGAGCGGCGCCTCGCCGAGTACGAACGGCAGGTCGGAGAGCTCCAGGCCCAGGTCAAGGGCCTGGAAGAAGAGGTCGTCGTCCTCCGTCGCCGCCTCCAGGACGCCCCGAAGCGGGTCCGCTCGCTCGAGGAGCGCCTCCTCGAGGCGAAGGGCCAGCTCGCCCAGGCCGTCTCGCAGAACGAGCGCCTGTCCGCGACCCTCCGCGAGGCACGGGAGCACATCGCCGCCCTCCGCGAGGAGGTCGAGAAGCTCACGATGCCGCCGTCCGCGTACGGCACGTTCCTCGGCGCGAACGACGACGGCACGGTCGACATCTTCACCGCCGGCCGCAAGATGCGCGTGTCGGTGCACCCCGAGGTGTCGGTCGACGAGATCGAGCGCGGCCAGGAGGTCGCGCTGAACGAGTCGCTCAACGTCGTGCTCGCACGCGGCCTCGAGATCTCCGGCGAGGTCGTGGTCATCAAGGAGCTGCTCGAGGACGCGCACCGCGTGCTCGTGGTCGGGCGCGCCGACGAGGAGCGCGTGTGCGAGCTCGCCGGCGTCCTCGTCGGCGAGAAGCTGCGGGCGGGCGACCACCTGCTGCTCGACACCCGCTCGGGGCTCGTGGTCGAGCGCCTGCCCCGTCCCGAGGTCGAGGAGCTCGTGCTCGAAGAGGTCCCCGATGTCACGTACGACGACGTCGGTGGCCTCGACGACCAGATCGAGGCGATCAAGGACGCGGTCGAGCTGCCGTACCTGCACGCCGACCTGTTCCTCGAGCACCAGCTGCAGCCCCCGAAGGGCATCCTGCTGTACGGCCCGCCGGGCTGCGGCAAGACGCTCATCGCGAAGGCGGTCGCCAACTCGCTCGCCAAGCGCGTCGCGGAGAAGACGGGCAACTCGGGGACGCGCTCGTACTTCCTCAACATCAAGGGACCGGAGCTGCTCAACAAGTACGTCGGTGAGACCGAGCGGCAGATCCGGCTGATCTTCCAGCGCGCGCGCGAGAAGTCCGAGGAAGGCGTGCCCGTCATCGTGTTCTTCGACGAGATGGACTCGCTGTTCCGCACGCGCGGCACCGGCATCTCGTCCGACATCGAGAGCACGATCGTGCCGCAGCTCCTCGCGGAGATCGACGGCGTCGAGAGCCTGAAGAACGTGATCGTCATCGGCGCGTCGAACCGCGAGGACCTCATCGACCCGGCGATCCTGCGCCCGGGCCGGCTCGACGTGAAGATCAAGATCGAGCGCCCCGACGAGGTCTCGGCGAAGCAGATCTTCTCGCAGTACCTGACGTCGGAGCTGCCCATCGCCGACGCGGAGACCGGCGAGCACGGCGGTCCCGAGGCGAGCGTCGACGTGATGATCGACCGCGCCGTCGAGCAGATGTACGCGACCGACGACGACAACCGGTTCCTCGAGGTCACGTACCAGAACGGCGACAAGGAGATCCTGTACTTCAAGGACTTCTCGTCGGGGGCGATGATCGAGAACATCGTGCGGCGCGCGAAGAAGCTCGCGATCAAGCGACAGATCGAGGGCGGCGCGAAGGGCATCTGCACCGAGGACCTCCTCGCGTCCATCACGCAGGAGTTCCGCGAGCACGAGGACCTGCCCAACACGACGAACCCCGACGACTGGGCGAAGATCTCCGGCAAGAAGGGCGAGCGCATCGTCTACGTCCGCACCCTGATGTCCGAGGGTGAAGAGGCGAAGGGCGGTCGTCAGATCGAGCGCGTCACCACCGGTCAGTACCTGTAGCTCGCGCCGCTCAGCGCGAGTAGTCGGTGAGCGACGCGGGGACCGACACGTCGACGCCCTGCCCGTCGGCCTCGGGCGCGCCGAACATGGTCGTGACGGGCACGACCCCGCCCCAGACTTCGAACGCGAGGTCGTCGGGCTCCTCGACGGGGCCGCCGGTGCGCACCTTGGCCGACGCCTGCTCGATCGGCACCTCGAGGACGGCCGTCTGCTTGATCTCCGCGTCCGTGGGCGGGCGCGCCTCGCTGCTGCGCCCGGGGACCACGTGGTCCACGACGCACTCGAGCGCGCGGGCGCAGGCCTCCGGGTCACGCACGCGCCGGGCGCTGCCGACGAGGACGACCGACCGGTAGTTCATCGAGTGGTGGAAGTGCGACCGTGAGACGACGAGCGCGTCGAGCAACGTGAACGTGACGCACACCTGCACGCCCTCGTCGAGCGCTCGCAGCATCCGGTTCGCGACGGAGCCGTGGAGGAACAGCCGGTCGCCGTCGCGCCCGTACGTCATGGGGATCACGAACGGCTGGCCGTCGACCACGAAGCCGACGTGGGCGACGAGCGCCTCGTCGATGATCGCCTCGACCGTCTCGCGGCGGTGGTCGCCGCGCTCGGGCTTGCGCTTCAGGGTCGTCGCGTCGCTCAGCAGGTCGTGCTCTTCGGCGGTCGTCACGGCTGCGATCGTGGTGCGCGGGCCGACCCACGGCAAACGGTTTCAGCTGTCGATGACCTGCTCAACGCAGAACTCGTTCCCCTCGGGGTCCTGCATGGTGATCCACTCGCACACGCCCGGGAGCGCGCCGCGATGCAGGCGCGACGCGCCGAGCCGCTCGAGCCGCGTGGCCTCGGACTCCATGTCGGGGACGTCCCAGTCGAGGTGCATGCGGTTCTTCACCGACTTCGACTCCGGCACGTGGTTGAGGAACAGCTTCGGGCCGTTCGCGTGTGTGGGGCCGAGCGCGACGTGGAGATCGGCACGGTCGAAGACCTCGTAGCCGAGCGCAGCCGCCCAGAACGTCGCCTGTGCGTCGAGATCGTTGCAGTCGAGGGAGATCGACAGCGGCACGACCCAAAAGTAGGCGGTCCGTTTCGGGAGGGCCCACCGGTAGGCTGGATGCGTGGCCGTCCCCAAGGTGTGTGGGATCGAGACCGAGTACGGCGTCGTGCTGCGGGGTGCCGCGGACGCGAACCCCGTCCTCGCCTCCTCGATGCTCATCAACGGGTACGTGGAGCACCACCGCGTCGGCTGGGACTTCGACGACGAGTCGCCGGGCCGCGACGCCCGGGGGATGGTCCGCGAGGGAGCGCAGCCGCCCGAGATCGAGACGCACCTCGTCAACACGGTCCTCACGAACGGGGCCCGGTACTACGTCGACCACGCCCACCCCGAGTACTCGACGCCCGAGTGCGCCGACGCGCTCGAGCTCGTCGTCGCCGACAAGGCGGGGGAGCGGGTGCTCGCCCGGTCGATGCAGGCGGCCCGCCGCCTCCTCGAGCCCGGGCAGGAGGTCGTCGTCTACAAGAACAACTCCGACGGCAAGGGCAACAGCTACGGCACGCACGAGAACTACCTCGTCGACCGGGCCGTCCCGTTCGCGAGCCTCGTGCGGCACCTGCTGCCGTGGTTCGTGACGCGCCAGGTCTTCACGGGCGCGGGGAAGGTCGGCTCCGAGAACGGCGCCGCGCCCGTCGACTTCCAGCTGAGCCAGCGCGCCGACTTCTTCGAGGAGGAGGTCGGCCTCGAGACGACGCTGAAGCGCCCGATCGTCAACACGCGCGACGAGCCGCACGCCGACCCGCAGCTCTACCGGCGCCTCCACGTGATCGCCGGCGACGCGAACCTGTGCGAGGTCGCGACGTACCTCAAGGTCGGCACGATGGCGATCGTGCTCGCGATGATCGAGGACGACTTCTTCGAGTCCGCCGCGAGCCCAAGCGGCCGCAAGGACTACTCGATCGTCGGCCCGGTGCCGGCGATGCGCACCGTGTCGCACGACCCGACGTGCAAGGCGACCGTCGAGCTCGCCGACGGCGCGCGCATGACTGCCGTCGAGGTGCAGTGGGAGTACCTGCGCCTCGCGCAGAAGTACGCCGACGAGACCGGCCTCGCGATGTGCGGCGGCGAGACCGTCGGCGCCGACGTGCTCGCGCGCTGGGAGCACGTGCTCGGTGAGCTCGAGCGCGACCCGTCCACCCTGTCGGGTCAGCTCGACTGGGTCGCGAAGCTCTCGCTGCTCGGCGCGTTCGCCGAGCGCGACGGGCTCGAGTGGGGCGACCCGAAGCTCGCGCTGCTCGACCTCCAGTACCACGACGTGCGCCCCGAGCGTTCGCTCTACGAGCGCCTCGTGCGCACCGGCACGGTCGAGCGCCTCACGACCGAGCCCGAGGTCATGGCCGCCACCACCGAGGCCCCCGTGTCGACGCGGGCGTGGTTCCGCGGCGGCTGCCTCGCTCGCTGGCCCGACGCCGTCGTCGCGGCAAACTGGGACAGCATCATCCTGGACGTGGGTGGCGACCCGCTGAAGCGGATCCCGATGATGGAGCCGCTGCGCGGGAGCAAAGCCCACGTCGAGCACCTGTTCGACACCGTCACGACGCCGGCCGAGCTGGTCGCCCGGCTCGCGTCGTAGCCCCCGAAGCACCGACCCCCCGAGGAGGTCGATCCACACCATGCCCGAGCAGCAGCGGAAGGTGCGTCAGGCACCGAAGGAGCGCGTCGACGAGGAGGTCGACGAGGTCACCACCGCGCCGTCCGAGCGCGGCGAGAAGCTCAAGGGCGAGCTCGACGACCTCCTGGACGAGATCGACGAGGTCTTGGAAGAAAATGCCGAGGATTTTGTAAAATCCTATGTACAAAAGGGCGGCCAATGAACACGTTCCACCTTTTTGTACAGGACTGAGTGTCACACCTCGTCCATATCGTCTGGGCGTGGAAAAGGTCTGCTCAGTCTGCGGTCACCTGAAGCCGATCGAGGACTTCTACAAGGCGACCGGCACCCGCGATGGACGTCGCGGCGACTGCAAAAGCTGCAACCTTGCGCGCAAAGCCAGTTGGTACCAGCGGAATCGCGAGCGCGAGATCGCCCGGGTCCGCGACTGGCAGGCCGCGAACCCAGATCGAGTCCGTGCGACGCGCAAGAAGCGCAACGTGGAGCGCAGGGCCGACATTCGTGAAGCGACGCTGCTGCGCAAATACGGCATCACGCAGGCCGAGTACGAGGCGATTCTGGCGAGGCAAAGCGGTGGGTGCGCGATCTGCGGAGACGCACCGCAGCGTGGCGACGTCTTCCATGTTGACCACCTCGACGACACCGTGCGCGGGATCCTCTGCGTTCGCTGCAACAACGCGCTCGGGCAGCTGAAGGAGCGCGTCGACCTCGCGGAGCGGGCCGCTGACTACATCGACTCGAACGGTTTCGCACCTTCGGGCACCTACGAGCTCCGCCGGCATGCACGTGACCGCGCGCTTGCCCTGCGGGGGGCTTGAGGGCACCCGGATAGGGTTTGTGCACTCATGAACGAGTCACCGCTCCCGTTCTTCACGCCCGGATCCGACCCGGGGTCATCGTTCGCCGATCTCCTGGCGCGCACGTCGCCGGAGGCGCCGATGGTCGCTCAGCGGGCGATCAGCGAGGCGATGATCCCCGAGATCACCCACGGCACGACCGTGGTGGCCATCCGGTTCGCCGGGGGTGTGGTGCTCGCTGGTGACCGCCGCGCGACCGCCGGGATGACGATCGCCAGCCGCCGGATCCAGAAGGTGTACCCGGCCGACGACACGTCGGGGATCGCGATCGCCGGCGCGGCGGGGCCGGCGGTGCAGATGGTGCGGCTCTTCCAGACGCAGCTCGAGCACTACGAGAAGATCGAGGGCGAGCAGCTCTCGCTCGAGGGCAAGGCGAACCAGCTCGCACAGATGGTCCGCTCGAACCTTCCCGCAGCGATGCAGGGGCTCGTCGTCGTCCCGCTCTTCGCCGGCTTCGACACGCGGCGCGAGCGTGGTCGCGTGTTCAGCTACGACGTCACCGGTGGGAAGTACGAGGAGCTCGACTTCCAGGCCAACGGGTCGGGTGGCGTGCACGCCCGCAACTGGATCAAGGCCACGTGGAGCGAGGACATCTCGCGCGACGACTGCGTCGACCTCGCGTTGCGCTCGCTGTTCGCGGCGGCCGACGAGGACGTGGCGACGGGTGGCCCCGACCTGATCCGGCGGATCTTCCCGACGGTCGCGACGATCGACAGCGACGGCTACCGCGCGCTCGACGACGACACGATCGAGAGTCGTGCGCAGACGGTCTTCGGCGGGCGGGAAGAGGGTGCCGGGCTATGACGATGCCGTTCTACGTCTCGCCCGAGCAGGTGATGAAGGACCGCGCGGACTACGCGCGGAAGGGCATCGCACGCGGCCGCAGCCTCGTGGCGATGAGCGCGGTCGAGGGGATCGTGATCGTCGCCGAGAACCCGTCGCGCACGCTCTACAAGATCAGCGAGATCTACGACCGCATCGCGTTCGCAGGGGTCGGCAAGTACAACGAGTTCGAGCTGCTGCGCATCGCGGGGGTCCGCCAAGCCGACATCAAGGGGTACTCGTTCGCCCGTGAGGACGTGAACGCACGCTCGCTCGCGAATGCCTACGCGCAGACGCTCGGCCAAGTGTTCACGCACGAGATGAAGCCGTACGAGATCGAGATCCTCGTCGCGCAGGTGGGGGAGAGCCCGGCGACCGACGAGCTCTTCCACATCCTCTACGACGGCACGGTGATGGACGAGGAGGGCTCCACCGTCCTCGGTGGCCAGGCCGACACCATCGCCCAGGTGCTCGCCGACCGGTACAGCGAGACGGTGACCCGCGACGACGCCGTGCGCCTCGGTGCCGAGGTGCTGGCGGGCGCCGACGGCACAGCGCTGACGGGCGACCAGCTCGAGGTGGCGTTCCTCGACCGCACGACGGAGCGGCGTGCGTTCGTCCGCCTGCGTGGCCCCGAGCTCGACGCGGTGCTCGGCTCGAAGTAGCCGCCGGCGCGGCTCAGCCGCGGTCGAACAGCCAGACGACGATCGGCGCGAGGCCGGCCGTCACGAGCAGCACCGTCGCCACCCACCAGCGCCATCGGTTCGCGCCGGGCCGTTCCGTCCCCGCGTCGGCCCACTCGCCGGGCGCGGCCAGCACCTGGTCGACCTCGCCTGCGAGCATCACGAGCGACGCGTCTTCGAGCTGGTCCTCGGGGACGTAGAGGTCGACGCGCGCCATCGGCCCGACGGTGAGGCCGTACGGCGCGTCGACGGCGCCCCGGAGCTGCACGTCGATCCCCTCCGACTGCAGCCGGGCCGCCAGCAGGTGGGCGGCGGACGAGCCGCTCACCCAGGTGAGCTGCCGCATCGGCACCATCGCCCCGCGATCGTAGAGGCCTTCGTGCACTTTTCCGCGGGCACACGTGCGTGGGACACTGGATCCGTCGTGGGCTGGGGAGCCGCGAAGCGCGACCGATCGGTCGCGCCCGACCCGGTGAAGGGACGACATCCATGGGACGGGGCAGGACCCGACGGACGACGCACACGCTCGTCGCGATGGCGATCGGAGCACTGCTCGTCGTCGCCACCGCCGGCGTCGCCGGCGCCAAGACCGTGTCGAACAACGAGTACGCGCAGACGTACTGCGACGCGATCGAGGGTTGGCTGGGGCAGCTCAACGACGTGGAGTCGGAGGCGCAGGCCGCGAGCGACGGGGCATCGCTCCAGGCGAGCGCGCTGACCGCCCTCGACTCACTCCTCGCGGCGTTGCAGAGCGCGGCCGCGGACCTCCAGGAGATGGCACCCAAGGACGGCGGGAAGAAGGTTGCCAAGCAGTTCGACGCGGTCCTGGCCGGCCAGGTGGCGACCATCCAAGGAGCGCGTGACGCGTTCGCCGGCGCTGACCCCAACAGCGGGGCGTTCAGCGAAGCCATCGGCACGCTCCTCGTCACCGGGACCGGCGCCGCCGACACGTTCGACCAGCCCTTGTCGGAGCTGGGCAAGCACAAGAAGCTCCGCCGAGCGGTCAAGAACGAGTGCGACATCCAGCGGGTCACCCGCTCGTAGCCCGATCCAGCGCCGGTCGGGTGTCAGCGCGATGAGTACGAATTCCTCAATCCCCCGACCGTAAGGTCACGTAGAACGACACGGACGACCGAACGAGGAGTGCAACGTGAGACGAGTGGGGCGTGGGCTGGCGGTGCTGATGATCGGCGCCGTGTTCTTCACGGTGACGGCAGGGATCGCGGGTGCCAAGACCGTGTCCAACGAGAAGTACGCGAAGAAGCTGTGCGGCGCGGTGAACGGTCTGCTCGCCGACATCGACGACCTCGAGCAGCCGACGACGGAAGACCCGGCGTCGTACCAGACCGAGGCGCTCGCGAGCGCTCGACGAGATCATCGCGTCGATGGAGACGGCGGCGACCAAGCTCAAGAAGATCTCGCCCGAAGACGGCGGGAAGAAGGTGACGAAGCTCTTCAACCAGTACCTCACCGACTTCACCGCGGAAGTTCCAGTCGGCCCGTGACGACTTCGCGGCGGCCGACCCGACCAGTCCCGCGTTCAGCGCGGACGTGACGGTGCTCGGCGTGACGCTCCAGAACGCGAGCCTCGGCATCGACGACCCGTTCTCGAAGCTCTCGGACAACCAGGACCTCCTCGGTGCGTTCGGCGACGAGAAGTCCTGCTCGAGAGATCGTCACGGTCTACGGCGGCTGAACGGCGGGACGCCGAGGGCGTGCCCGGTCTTGGTGCCGAGGTCGGGAAACCGACGGCCGGTACGCTCTCGGCGACCGTTTCGGTCTTCGGACCGCTCTCCGCGCTCGTCGAGCTGAAGGACGTGAGATGCGCAAGGCCCTCCGCACCGTCGCCGTCGTGGCTGCCGCCTCGATCACCGTCGTCGGGACCGCCGGGGTGGCCGGCGCCAAGGAGGTGCCGACCGCGAAGTACGCCAAGGTCGTCTGCGGCACCTACTCGAGCATCCAGGACAAGCTGAAGGCGTTCAAGGACGGCTACAACGCGCTGCCGTCGGACGACGCGGCCGGCTTCCAGACGCAGGCGGTGGCGCTCACGAACACGCTGCTCGAGGACGTCGGGAAGCTGAAGGCGAAGCTGCAGAAGTCGTACCCGAGCGTCGACGACGGCAAGCGGATCACGAAGCTGTTCGTGAAGAACCTCGACGAGTTCGACAGCGAGGTGACCAAGGCGCTGACGACGTTCCAGACCGCGGACGCGAGCGCCGCCACCTTCCAAGCCGACATCGCGAGCTTCGAGGCATCGGTCAACATCGTCCTCGACACGAAGACGTCGGACCCGTTCCCCAAGGTGAAGGACCAGGACGTCATCAGCGCCCTCGGCGACGAGAAGTCGTGCAAGGCAGTCGTGACCGTCGTCGGCGGCTAGGCCGGTACGCTTCCTTCGTGGAACGGCGCATCTTCGGGCTCGAGAACGAGTACGGAGTCACGTGCACGCTCCGTGGCCAGCGCCGGCTCAGCCCTGACGAGGTCGCCCGCTACCTCTTCCGCCGGGTCGTCTCGTGGGGCCGCTCGAGCAACGTCTTCCTCGAGAACGGCGCCCGCCTGTACCTCGACGTCGGGAGCCACCCCGAGTACGCGACGCCCGAGTGCGACTCGATCGGCGACCTCGTCGTCCACGACAAGGCGGGGGAGCGGATCCTCGAGGGGCTCGTGCGCAGCGCCGAGCAGCGCCTGCGGGAGGAGGGGATCCGCGGCGAGGTCTTCCTCTTCAAGAACAACACCGACTCGGCCGGGAACTCGTACGGCTGCCACGAGAACTACCTGGTCGAGCGCGACGGCGACTTCACGAAGTTCACCGACGTCCTGATCCCGTTCCTCGTGACGCGCCAGGTGTACGCCGGCGCGGGCAAGGTGCTCCAGACCGCCCGCGGCGCGATGTACTGCATCTCGCAGCGCGCCGAGCACATCTGGGAGGGCGTGTCGAGCGCGACGACGCGGTCACGTCCGATCATCAACACGCGTGACGAGCCGCACGCCGACGCCGAGCGCTTCCGCCGGCTGCACGTCATCGTCGGCGACTCCAACATGTCCGAGTACACGACGTTCCTGAAGCTGGGGACCTCGTCGATCCTGCTCCGCATGCTCGAGGAGGACAGCGCGCCCTGGCGCGACCTCTCGCTCGAGAACCCGATCCGCGCGATCCGCGAGATCAGCCACGACATGACGTGCCGTCGCCGCATCCGGCTCGCCAACGGTCGCGAGCTGTCGGCGGTCGAGGTGCAGGCGGAGTACCTGAACCGCGCGCTGAAGTTCGCCAAGAAGCACGGCCTCTCGCCGCTCGAGCAGCAGGCGCTCGAGATGTGGGAGCACGTGATGACGCACCTCGAGAGCGACCCGCTGAAGCTGCGCACCGAGGTCGACTGGGTCGTGAAGTACCACCTGATCGAGGCGTACCGCGAACGCCACGACCTGCCGCTCACGCACCCGCGCGTCGCGCTCGTCGACCTCTCGTACCACGACGTCACCCGGTCGCGGTCGCTCTACTACCTGCTCGAGCGACGCGGGCAGGTCGACCGCACCGCGACCGACGAGCAGATCGAGGCCGCGGTCACGACGCCACCTCAGACGACACGGGCGCGCCTGCGCGGCGCGTTCATCAAGCGGGCCAAGGAGCGCAAGCGCGACTACACGGTCGACTGGGTGCACCTGAAGCTCAACGACCAGGCGCAGCGCACGGTGCTCTGCAAGGACCCGTTCAAGTCGCGCGACGAGCGCGTCGAGCGGCTCATCGCGTCGCTCTAGCGCGCGTCACCCAGTGCCTTCGTTCCGCACCGGCACGGTGGTCCGGCTGCTCGAGGAGCGTCCCGGGCTGCAGCGCGTCGAGGTCGACCTCGGTGACGGCCCCGAGCGCGCCTACGTCCTGCCCCAGCTCACCGGGACGGTCGGCGAGGGCGATCGCGTCGTCGTGAACACGACCGCGGTCGAGCTCGGGCTCGGCACCGGCGGCTGGCACGTCGTCCACTGGAACCTCGCCCGCGACGCGTGGAGCGAGAAGGGGCCGGGCCACATCATCAAGAGTCGTTACACGAGCCTGCAGGCCGATGTCGGGAGCACCGAGGAGCACCTCGAGCAGCTCGCCGAGGTCGAGTCGATCGAAGGCATGCCCGTGGTCGCAGCCGCCCTGCACAGCCAGATCCCCGCGGTCGCCGTGGCGGTCAAGGACGCCGCGCCCGACGCTGCGCCTCGCGTACGTGATGACCGACGGTGCGGGGCTGCCGCTCGCGATGTCCGACCTGGTCGCGTCGCTCCGTGACCGGTCGCTGCTCGACGCCACGATCACGTGCGGGCACGCGTTCGGGGGCGACTACGAGGCGGTGTCGATCTTCTCCGCGCTCGCCGTGGCCCGTCACGTCGCGAACGCCGACGTCGCCGTGGTCGCGATGGGTCCCGGCATCGTGGGCACCAACACCCGGCTCGGGTTCACGGGCATGGAGGTCGGCCCGATCCTCGATGCCGCGGGAGCGCTGGGCGGTGTGCCGATCGCGGCCATCCGGGCGTCGTTCGCCGATCCGCGTGAGCGGCACGTCGGCGTGTCGCACCACACGGCCACGGCCCTGCGGCTGGCCTGCCGCGACCGGGTCCAGGTCGCGGTGCCGGCGATCGGTGGCGACGGGGAGGACCGGTTGCGGGCCGACCTCGACGCGGCCGGGATCACCGACCGCCACGACGTGATCGCGGTCGATCCTCCCGACGTCCTGGGTCTGTTCGAGCAGCACGGTTTGCAGATCGCCTCGATGGGGCGTCCGGCCGCCGCCGACCCCGTGCTGTACCTGGCGGCCGCCGCGGCGGGCGTCCTCGCGGTGCGCGAGCTCGCGCCCGCGTGGGAGCAGGAGCGATGAGTGAGCGCCTGGAGCGGCTCGTCAACCTCACCGCGACGCTGCTCGACACGCGGCGGCCCCTGAGCCTCGACGAGCTCGCGGACCGGCTCGAGCCGTCGTACCCGGCCGACAAGGCCGCGCGCCGTCGCGCGTTCGAGCGCGACAAGGAGACGATGCGCGAGCTCGGCATCCCGGTGAGCGTCGAGACGATCGACGGGCTCGGTGGTGAGGCGGGCTACCGGATCCACCCCGACGCCTACTACCTGCCCGAGCTCGGGTTGTCGGGCGACGAGCTCGCCGCGCTCCACGTCGCGGTCACCGCGGTCCAGCTCGAGGGCAGCGACGCGCGCGCGGGCTGCGCAAGCTCGGTGGTGCGGAGGGCGCGGCGGCACCACAGCTCGCGCACCTCGAGGTCGCGCCGGCGCTGCCCGACTGCTTCGACGCGGTCGCGCGACGCCGTCGGCTCGAGTTCGACTATCGCGACGACGCCCGGCGGCTCGAGCCGTACGGCGTGGTGCACAAGTTCGGTCACTGGTACGTGGTCGGCCGCGACCTCGACCGCGACGCGCCACGCGCGTTCCGCGTCGACCGCATCGACGGGGAACCGAGCCTCGGGGAGCCCGGCTCCTTCGAGCCGCCGCCCGGCACCGATCCGGCGCGCTACGTGCGCGACGACCCGCTCAGCTACGGCGAAGAGCCGCCCGTCACCGCGACCGTGCTCGTGGCGGCGGCGCGCGCCGCAATCGTCGTCGATCAGCTCGGTGACGATGCCGTGGTGGAGCGACGCGACGACGGCTCGATCGTCGTCGGGCTCGAGGTCGTGAACCGCGAAGCGTTCCGCACGTGGCTCCTCGAGCTGCTCGAGCATGCGGAGGTGCTGACGCCACCGGAGCTGCGCGCCGAACTCGTCGACTGGCTCTCGGTGCAGGCCGGCGTCCGGTCGTGAGCGCGCGCGTCGCGTCCGGTGGGGCGCGCCTGCAGCGCGTGCTCGCACTCGTGCCGTGGATCCTCGAGCACCCCGGCGTGACGCTGGCCGAGCTGGCCGAGCGCTTCGAGGTCGACGAGGCCGAGCTGGAGCTCGACCTCGAGCTGCTCCCGATGTGCGGCCTCCCGCCGTACACCGCCGACCGCCTGATCGACGTGTACCTCGGCGACGACGGCGCCGTCAGCATCCGTCTCGCCGAGTACTTCGAGCGACCCCTGCGCCTCACCCCGGCCGAGGGCGTCGCGCTCGTCGCGGCCGGGCGGGCGCTGCTCGGCGTGCCCGGCTCCGATCAGGACGGCCCACTCGCCACGGCGCTCGCGAAGCTCGAGGACGCCGTGGGCGCGCGTGGCGGGCTCGCGGTGCACGTCGACACGGCCGACCACCTCGACCGGCTCCGGGAGGCGGCCGAGCGCGGCGACCAGCTCGAGATCGACTACTACTCGTCCGCGCGCGACGAGATGACGACTCGGGTCGTCGACCCGGTCCGCGTGTTCCATGCGCTCGGGGCCTGGTACCTGGCCGCCTGGTGCCACCGGGCGCAGGGCGACCGGCTGTTCCGGGTCGACCGGGTCCGCGCGCTGCGCCCGACCGGCCAGCGCGTGGAGACGCACGGCCGTGACCCGGAGCAGGGTTCGAGCGACGACGACGGCGAGCTCGTCTACCGGCCGGCACCCGACGACCTGCGCGTGCGGCTCCGCCTCGAGCCGGAGGCGGCCTGGGTCGCCGAGAGCATCCCGGTGGAGGAGCGCATCGAGCGGGCCCGCGGCCGGGTCGATGTCGTCCTCGCGGTCAGTGGCCGGGCGTTCCTCGAGCGGCTGCTGCTCTCGCTCGGCCCGGCGGCCGAGGTGCTCGGACCCGCCGAGGCCAAGGAGATCCGGGCGACAGCAGCCCGGCGCGTCCTCGCTCGCTACGAAGATGCGGCGGGCCGACGCCAAGGCGGCGGCGGCGACGTGGGAGGATGACCGCTCGTGGAGCCTCGAACGTGACCGACCCCGGATCCGATGACGCGCTGACCGGTCACGCCGCCACCGACACGACAGCCACCCTTCCCGCCGAAGCGGCACCCACGCCCGCACCGGTCGAGGACGAGGCTCCGCCGAAGGAGCCGACGGAGCCGAAGGCCCCCAAGGAGCCGAAGCGCCAAGAAGCCGGCGTGGCGAGTGGCGCTCGAGTGGGTGATCCTCATCGCGATCGCGCTCGGGATCGCGTTCCTCATCAAGAGCTTCCTCTTCCAGGCCTTCTACATCCCGTCCGAGTCGATGAAGCCCACGCTCAACGTCGGTGACCGCGTGCTCGTCAACAAGCTCTCGTACGACCTGCACGACGTCAACCGTGGCGACATCATCGTGTTCGAGGCGCCCGAGCGAGCACAGAGCGGCGACATCGAGGACCTCGTGAAGCGTGCCATCGGGCTGCCGGGCGAGACGGTCACCGCGGACGCCGACGGCTCGGTCGTGGTCGACGGCCGGCGCCTGAAGGAGCCCTACCTGCCGAAGGGCACGCTCACGAAGTTCACCGACGTCCCGCCCGACTGCGGCGCGCCGGCGAACGGTGAGCCGGGGTGCGTCGTGCCGAAGGGTCGCCTGCTGATGCTCGGCGACAACCGCCAGTTCTCGAAGGACTCGCGCGTGTTCGGCCCGATCCCGCAGGACACGATCGTCGGTCGCGTCTTCGTCCGCATCTGGCCGCTCTCCGACCTCGGCTTCCTGTAGCTAGGTCGGGTCCCACTCGGCGACGGTCGCGACCATGCGGTCGACGTGGTCGGAGTACACCGCGTCGACGCCGATGCGCAGCATCTCGCGCAGGTGGCGCACCTCCTGCACGTCCCACGCGAACGCACGGACGTCGAACCGGTGGAAGAGCTCGACGAGGCCGCGCGTCCATTCGCTGTGGTGCAGGTTCATGGCGTCGATCCGGTGCTCGGCGAGGTCGGCGGCGTGACGCTCCAGTGGCTCCGCGAGGCGTCGTCGGAACGTCGAGTGCACGAGGTGCACGTCGTCGGCCTCGGCTCGGAGCGCGTACAGCCGCGTCCGTGACGGGCTGCACAGCCAGAGCCGCTCGGGAGCACCGAGGTCTCGTGCCACGGTGATGACGTGGTCGCCGACCTCGGGGTCCTTGAGGTCGATCGACAGCTCGTAGTCGGCGCCGAGCTCGAGGTACAGGTCGCGCAGGCGGGGGACCGCGTGCTTGGCGAGCTGGGCGCTCGTGGACGTGGCCACCCGGAGGCGGCCGGGCACCAGGCCGGCCCGCCGGACCTTGATGATGGGGTCGTGGACGAGGACGACCTCGCCGTCGGCGGCCGTGTAGGCGTCCGTCTCGAGGCCCCGGGCCCCCGCCTGGAGGCCGTGCCGGAAGGCCGGGATCGTGTTCTCCGGGAGGACCGCTCGGGCCCCCCTGTGGGCGAAGGTGATGGGAGGCACGGCAAGGCTCATCTTCTCTCAAGAGGCCCCCTGGACGGGCCGATCCTCTGGACCGTGACCAGGATCAAGGCCGAGTGCCGCCGGTGCGGCGCCGTGCGGCTCACGCCCCACGACGTGACCGTCCGGGTCTGCACCGACGACGGCAGCGGCGCCTACCGGTTCCGCTGCCCGACCTGCACCACCGCGGCGCTCCACGAGGCCAGCCCGGCGATCTGTGCCCTGCTGCTCCAGGCGGGCTGCGACGAGGAGGCCTGGAGCCTCCCCGCCGAGCTCGGTGAGCGTCCGACCGGTCCGACGCTGACGGCCGACGACCTCCTCGACTTCCACCTGCTGCTGCGCGGCGACGACTGGACGAGCGCCCTCTCGGATCGCGCGCAGTCACCTCGGCCGACGGGTCCCCGGGTAACCTGACCCACGACAGCGAAGGGGAGTATCCCTCCGCACGGTCGTCGTCAGTACGGTCGACGCTTCCAGCGTGTGACCCGGTGACCGTGGTCCGCCTGCTCGTCACGCGGCCGGGAGAGACCTTCGGTTCCGAGTCCGCGCTGGCTGCGCGCGGCGAGCCGAGAGGACTGCCCGTGTCGCCATCAGCGATCGCCGCGAACTTCGTCGAGCTGGACGTCGGCGTCCTGCACTGGGTCGCGGCACTGGGGATCATCGCCGGGCTGCTCGCCATCGACCTCGTCCTGCACCGCGGTGAGCACGAGCCGACGTTCAAGCGCGCGCTCGTCGAGTCGGCGGCGTGGGTCGCCTGCGGTCTCGGGTTCGGGGTCGCGATCCTCGCGGTCTTCGGCGGGCAGGCCTTCGGGGAGTACATCTCGGGGTACGTCATCGAGAAGTCGCTCAGCGTCGACAACGTCTTCGTCTGGGCGATCATCTTCTCGACGTTCGCAATCCCGCTCCGATATCAGCACCGCGTCCTGTTCTGGGGGATCTTCGGCGCCTTGGCGCTGCGCGCGATCTTCATCGTCGTCGGCACCGCGCTGATCGAGCAGTTCTGGTGGCTCCTCGTCGCGTTCGGCGTGCTCCTGATCTGGTCGGGCTTCAAGGTGGTCCGGCACCGCGACGACGAGGGCCAGCACGGCCACGACCGCGCGGTGAAGCTCGTCGGGAAGATCATGCCGGTGCGCAAGGAGCTCGCGGGCCAGAAGTTCGTCGTCCGCGAAGCGGGGAAGTGGGTGGCAACCCCCCTGCTGGCCGCGCTCGTCGTGGTGGAGGTCACCGACGTCATCTTCGCGGTCGACAGCGTGCCGGCCATCCTCGCGGTGAGTCGCGAGGAGTTCATCGTCTTCACTTCGAACGCGTTCGCGATCCTCGGTCTGCGCGCGATGTACTTCCTGCTCGGTGGCGCGCGCGAGAAGTTCCACTACCTGTCGCACGCGCTCGGCGCGATCTTGATCTTCGTCGGGATCAAGATGACCGTGTCGCGCTGGTACCACATGCCGACTGCGGCGTCGCTCGCTGTGATCGTGGCGATCCTCGCGTTCGCCATCGTCCTGAGCGTGCGCAAGACGCGCCGCGACGCCGGTCAGAGCGGTCGGGAAGTACCATCTGGATAGCAGGCGTGCCGCGAAGTGTTGGCGTGGAAGATCTTGGCGTGGAAGGAGTGTCGTGTCCCTCGGACCAGCCGAGATCATCGTGGTCCTGGTGATCGCGCTGCTCGTGTTCGGTCCGACGCGCCTGCCCGAGGTCGGTCGCCAGGTCGGCCGCACGATGCGGGAGTTCAAGAAGTTCCAGGAGACGATCCGCCAGGACGTGACGAGCGTCTTCCACGACGAGCCGGTCGACGCGACCAAGGCCGCCGAGCCGCCGCCGTCCCTGCCACCGAAGGCTTCCGACGAGTCGACGTCGGGCGACACGACGTCGGGCGACTCGACGTCCGGCGAGGCCGCGAGGACCGAACCGCAGCCGACGGATCCGTCACCCGCCGAGCCGAAGCAAGCGCCGTCGATGAGCGAGCCGTCTCCGAGCGAGAAGGGTGACGGCGCGTAGCAACCGTGGCAGCGAACGAACCCCAAGGCCGCATGACGGTCACGGAGCACCTGTCGGAGCTCCGCCGCCGGCTCATGATCTCGATCGCTGCCGTCGTGATCGCCGCGATCGTCTGCTACATCTTCGCGCTCGACATCATCAGCTTCTTCCTCGACTTCTACCGCGACGCGACCGACGGGCAGCGCAACGCGTTCATCTTCACCGGGCCGCTCGACGCGTTCATCACCCGGCTGAAGATCGCGACGTACGGGGGGATCGTGCTCGCGCTCCCGATCTGGCTGTGGGAGCTGTGGCGGTTCGTGACACCCGGGCTCCACTCGAAGGAGAAGAAGTACGCGGTCCCGTTCGTGATCTCGTCGCTGGTGCTCTTCGCGCTCGGTGCCGCCGTCGCGCTCCTCACGCTGCCCCAAGCGCTGAAGTTCCTGCTCGACGTCGGCGGGCAGGAGGTGCAGCCGCTGCTGACGGCCGACAAGTACATCGGTCTCGTGTCGCTGATGATCCTGGCGTTCGGGATCGCGTTCCTCTTCCCGGTGCTGCTCGTGTTCCTGCTGATCGCGCGCGTCCTCGAACCGCAGCAGCTCGCCGGCTTCCGGCGCTGGGCGATCGTGCTGATCTTCGTGTTCGCGGCCGTCATCACGCCGAGCCAGGACCCGTACTCGCTGTTCTTCATGGCCGTCCCCATGTACCTCTTCTACGAGCTGAGCATCGTCATCGGGAGGATCATCGTGCGGAATCGACAGGACGAGGTCGTGGAGGACGAGGCATGACGTCCGCGCGGCGCCCGACCACCTACAAGCCTCGACGCGACCGGCGTGAGGTGATCGTCGCGGTGTGCGCCGTCGTCGCGGTGCTCGTGGTCACCGGCGTGCTCCTCTTCGTCCTCAAACCGGAGGACGACACCCCATCGTCACCGCCGGTGTCGATCCCGACGCCGTCGTCGGTCCCGGGCACCACCGTCCCCGGGTCACCGGAGACGACGGTGCCTGCGACCCTCGAGCCGCCGGTGACCGAGCCGGCCACGACCACACCGGGCGGGTGAGCGTCCGCGACGACTTCGAGGCGCGTCTTGCCTTCCCGCTCGACGACTTCCAACGGCAGGCGCTCGATGCGCTCGATGCCGGCCGCTCCGTGCTCGTGGCCGCGCCGACGGGGTCGGGCAAGACCCTCGTCGCGGAGTACGCAATCGCCCGGGCGCTCGCCGCGGGCACGAAGGCCTTCTACACCACGCCGCTGAAGGCGCTGTCGAACCAGAAGTTCTCCGACTTCGCCTCCGTCTACGGACGCGACCAGGTGGGGCTGCTGACGGGTGACAACTCGGTCAACGGCGACGCGCCGATCGTCGTCATGACGACCGAGGTCCTCCGCAACATGATCTACGCGGCGTCGCCCGCGCTCGAAGACCTCCACGTCGTCGTGCTCGACGAGGTGCACTACCTCCAGGACCGGTACCGCGGCGCGGTGTGGGAGGAGGTCATCGTCCACCTCCCGGACGACATCGACCTCGTGTGCCTGTCGGCGACCGTCTCGAACGCCGAAGAGCTCTCCGCGTGGATCGAGACGGTGCGGGGTGCGACCACCCCCGTCATCGAGGAACGACGGCCCGTGGCGCTGCACCACCGCTACCTGGTCGCGGAGAAGGACGCCGACCGGCTCCACCTGCTCGCGACGTTCGTCGGGGAGGGCGACGAGCTCCGACCGAACCCCGACGGCCGCGCGCCTCGACCGCCGCACCAGCCGCGGTCCACGCGGCGCGTCCCGCGGCGCGCGCCGGCTGCGTACGCCGAGCCGCGTCGAGGTCGCCGACCTGCTCGCCAGCGAGCAGCTGCTGCCCGCGATCGTCTTCGTGTTCAGCCGGGCCGGCTGCGAGCAGGCGGTCGAGCAGTGCCGCGCCGCGGGGCTGCGGCTCACGACGGGGGAGGAGCGGGCCGAGATCCGCCGGATCGCGGAGCTCCACACCCGGTCGCTCGACGACGCCGACCTCGACGTGCTCCGGCTACGACGCGTGGCTGTCGGGTCTCGAGGCAGGACTCGCGTCGCACCACGCGGGGATGGTCCCGCCGATGAAGGAGGCGGTCGAGGAGGCGTTCGCGGCGGGTCTCGTCAAGGTCGTCTTCGCCACCGAGACGCTGGCGCTCGGGATCAACATGCCGGCGCGCTCGGTCGTCATCGAGAAGCTCACCAAGTTCACCGGTGAGCGACACGAGTTCCTCACGCCGGGGGAGTACACCCAGCTCACGGGTCGAGCCGGCCGGCGGGGGATCGACGCCGTCGGGTACGCCCTCGTGCTCTGGAGCCCCTGGGTGCCGTTCGAGCAGGTCGCCGGCCTCGCGTCGCGGCGCACCGACGCGCTCCGCTCCTCGTTCCGCCCCACGTACAACATGGCGGTCAACCTCATCCGGCGGTACACGCCGGAAGCCGCGCACCACCTCATCAACCTGTCGTTCGCGCAGTTCCGCGCCGACCGCGACGTCGTCGCGCTGGAACGACAGCTCGAGCGCACACGAGAGCAGCTCCGTCGCCAGCGCGAGGTCCTGGGCGACGACGTCGAGCAGGTCACCGAGTACCGCCGGCTGACCGATGCCCTCGAGACCGAGCGACGCGGCGGAGGCGGGAACCAGCGCGTCGCCCGCGCGCTCGATGCGCTCCATCCCGGTGACGTGATCTGGGTGGGCGCCCGCGGCGGGAAGGTCGTCGTCCTGAGCCAGGAGGCCCGCCGCAACGCCACGCGGCTCCTGGGCCTGACGGGCTCGCGCCAGCTCGTGCGGCTGGGGCCAGGCGACTTCGACGCGGCCCCGGTGGCCCTCGGCAAGATCGATCTCCCGACGCCCTACGCGCCGCGCAACCGGTCGTTCCAGCGCGAGACGATGGAACGGTTGCGGCGGGCGAAGGTGCGCCGGCAGCCCCGGGACGACGGCGGCGACCCGATCGCCGGGCTCGAGGCCGCGCTCGCCGCACACCCGCTCGCCGGCACGTCGAGCCGCGACCCGCGGCTGCGCGCGGTGGGTGCGATCGAGCGCCTCGAGCGCGACGAGGGCGCGGCTCGAGCGGCGGGTCAAGAGCCGGAGCGACAGCCTCGCCCGACAGTTCGACCGCGTCCTGCGCGTCCTCGAGTCGTGGGACTACGTCGACGACTGGTCATTGACGAGCGGTGGGGAGGCGCTGGCGCGGCTCTACACCGAGACCGATCTGCTGCTCGCCGAGTCGCTCCGCGAAGGGCTCTTCGACGGCCTCTCGCCGCCGGAGCTCGCCGCCGTGGTGTCGTGCTTCACGTACGAGCGGCGGGGTCCCGACGACGAGGCGCCGACGGCACCGTTGCGGTGGCCGTCGAGCGCGGTCGCCACGAGCGCGGCGCGCGATCGACAAGGTGTGGCGCGAGCTCGTCGCCAACGAGGACGACGCCGGACTGCCCGAGACGCGCCAGCCCGACCCCGGGTTCACGACGCACGCGTTCGAGTGGGCGAGCGGGGACGACCTCGCCGTCCGTCCTCGACGACGACGAGCTCACGGGCGGCGACTTCGTCCGCCACATCAAGCAGTGCATCGACCTGCTCCGTCAGGTCGGCGACGTCGCACCGGATCCGGAGACGCGGCGCGCGGCGCGTGACGCGGCCGACGCGTGCCATCGCGGCGTCGTCGCGGCCGGGGGAGTGGCAGCGGCGTGATCGAGCGCGGCGCACCCTGGGGCAACCCGACGTCGGAGCCGGCCAACCTCACGGTGCGAGGCGGCGACGCCGAGCTCGCCGACGCAGTGCGCCGCCAGCCCGGCGCGCGGATCGCGGTTCGAACCGGACGAGACGAGCGACCTGGCACGCGCGCTCGGTCTGACGACCTCGGGCGATGCGGCCGCGGGCGCGCCCACGCTCGAGCTGCCGGTCGACGTGCTCGCCCTCGAGGACGGCATCGTCGCGGTGAACGCCGTCGTCCTGGGGGCACCACCCGCGCAGCTCCGGTGGGCGACGTTCGCCACGCCACTGACCGTCGAGGTCGACGGCCGCGTCGTGTTCGACGGGCGGGCCACGACCGTCGTCGTGGCGAGCGGCGAGTTCCTCGACGGCGACGATCTCGCGCCACGTGGGCATCCGGGAGACGGGCGCGCCGAGGTGCAGGTCTTCGCGCTGCAGCGGGGCGAGCGACGGGCGATGCGGGACCGGCTCGCCGACGGATCGCACGTGCCGCACCCGCGGATCGTCCAGGCGTCCGGGAAGGACGTCGTCGTGCACGCACCCGCCCGGGTCCCGGTGATCGCCGACGGCCGGCCGGAGGGGGCCCGGGAGACGGTCCGGGTGGAGGTGCGTCCGGGCGCCCTGATCCTGGTCCGCTGATGCTGGTCCGCTGAGCCGGGGTCCGCTGGGCGGGGAGGCGCCGTCGGTACCATCGGCAACCCATCCGCATGAGAGACGGCCGCGTGGAAGACGGCGGCGAAGGACCACAGCACATGCACTACGTGGCGGAGCAGTTCACCCCCGAGGAAGAGGCGACGCTCCGTCCGTACTTCACGAACCTCGACGGGCCCGTGTTCGCGCTCGTCAACCTGCCCGAGGTCGTGAAGGGCGCGCTCTTCGCCCGCTACTCCCGCAGCGCCAAGAGCCTGCGGCGGCTCTTCCTCGACGAGTTCGTCGCCGACCTCGACCTCACCGGCGACCTCACCGTGGACGCCACCGTCGGCCTGAAGCGCGCCGAGGAGCTCTACGACCGGGTGTTCCTGGAGTACGGCGACGACTCGGTCGCGCAGCTCGGCGGGGTGCACCTCGCGTGCGAGCAGGCGTCCAACCTGCTCACGAAGATCCTCGAGTGGGGCCGGCTGATGGCGTACCTCGAGCAGTCGACGCGGTACATCCCGTACGACAGCCGCCTCGGTGGCCTGTACCGCTACCGCGCGGCCGCAGTCGATCCTGCAGTCGCGCTTCGGCGCCCGCTACGTGGGCGACCTCGACGCGCTGTTCGACTCGTACGCCGCGTGCCTCCCGCGGCTCGGCGACTGGGCGCGGGCCGTCTTCCCGAAGGACCCGGCCGACTCCGACTTCGTCTACAAGCAGAGCATCAAGGCGAAGGCGTGCGACGCCGTGCGCGGGATGCTGCCGGCGGCGACGCTCTCGAACGTCGGCATCTACGGCACGGGGCAGGCGTTCGAGGCGCTCCTGCTCCGCATGCGCGCGCACCCGCTCCCCGAGGCGCGCAGCTACGCGTCGTTGATGCTCACGGAGCTGCGCAAGGTGATCCCGTCGTTCCTCACGCGCGTCGACCGTCCCGACCGTGGCATCGCGTGGAGCCGGTACCTCGAGGAGACGCGCGAGGAGACCGAAGCGGTCGTCGCGCGCCTGTTCGGCGACGAGGCGCCGGTCGAGCGCCCCGCGGTGACGCTGACCGACTTCGATCCCGACGGCGAGGACAAGGTCCTCGCCGCCATCTGCTACCCGCACGTCGATCTCGCCGACGACCAGCTGCTCGACCGGGTCCGCCGGCTCGCGACCGACGAGCGCGCGTCGTTGCTGCGCGCGTACGTGGGCGAGCGGAGCAACCGTCGCCACCGTCCCGGTCGCGCGCTCGAACGCACCGACTACCGCTTCGACGTGATGACCGACTACGGCGCGTTCCGCGACCTGCAGCGCCACCGGATGTTGACCATCGAGTGGCAGACGCTCTCGCCGCGGCATGGCTACGAGGTGCCGGCGCCCGTGCACGACGCGGGTCTCGCCGCCGAGTTCGAGGACGCGATGGCACGCACGCGCGGCGCTGCACGACGACCTCGCGGTCGAGCTCCCGCTCGAGGCCCCGTACGCGGTGTCGCTCGCGTATCGCATCCGGTTCGCGATGCAGATGAACGCGCGCGAGGCGATGCACGTGCTGGAGCTGCGGAGCGCACCACAGGGTCACCCGTCGTACCGGGTCGTGTGCCAGGAGATGCACCGGCTCATCGCGGAGCACGCCGGTCACCGCGCGCTCGCCGCGGCGATGTCGCACGTCGATCATGACGACCACGATCTCGAGCGCCTGGCGTCGGAGCGGGCTGCCGAGCTCCGCCGGAGCCGCGGCGACGGCGCGCGCGCCGGCGAGGGCTGAAGGGCGCAGGGCGGCGGATCATCGCGCGGATCGGTCGTGTCCGCCCAGGTCACGCGCGCCGCATGCCGCTTGACACGCGGCGCCGCGTGCGGCGTACTGGTGGGCGCTCCACGAGGTTCCGTCCCCGTCGCCCCGGGTACCCGTCGGTACCGGTGCCCGGACAGCGGTGGCGGTCGGTCGGCGGGGCGCGGGGCCCAGGAGACCCAGTAGAGAACGCCGCAATAACCCGTCTGCAGGGCAGACCGGGCCAGCCGGCGGCCCCAACGGTCTCCTGGGCCCCACACGCGCCCGCTGGAGGGTGCCCAGGAGCCTGCCGGGGCCGATTTCGCCCCGCCGTCGGCCCTGGATCGGAATGCGCGGGCCCAATTCTCCGTTCGCAAGCGGTCGCGAGGGTGGGCGTTATGCTCCGGCCCCGAAGTGGCCCGCCCGCTCCGAATCGGGAGCGTCGCGACGTGCCGCTGGAGACTCATGAGTGAAGAAACATTCGAAGACGAGGCGTCGGTCGACGACGAGACCGTCGCGGACGAGGACCTCGGCGACGAGGCGATCGACGACGACCTCGAGGACGACGACGAGCTCGCCGACGGCGACGACGCCCTCGAGATCGGTCTCGAGGACGACATCGACGTCGATGCCGTGGTGGAGGACGACACGGTCGCGCGCGTCGTCGAGGCACCGGCGGCCAAGCCCAAGGGCGACGAGGAGGAGGACGAGGAGGTCGTCGACCTCGACGAGGAGCTGCACCCCGACGACGTCGAGGTGCCGTTGGACGCGCTCCTGAAGGAGCGCACGGCTGCCGCGACGCTGGAGGACGAGGAAGAGGAGATCGAGGAGGAGGAGCCCGAGAGCGACGCGAGCCCCGACGGTCCGACTCGGATCGTCCCGCGCCGTGCGGGTGAGTTCCTCTGCTCCTCGTGCTTCCTCGTCCTGCCTCGCAACCAGCTCCAGGACGAGGAGCGGATGCTCTGTCGCGACTGCGCCTGACATCCCGGGAGACGTCGCAAGCTCCGTCTCCACCGCCTTCGGGCGGCAACGCCACCCGAAGACTGCGCTTCAACCCGCCGTCCGCGGCGGTCGCGCTCCTCGCCGGCGTCGTCTCGGGCCTGCTCGTCGGCATCTCGTTCCCGCCGATCGACGCCGGCCCGCTCGTGCTCGTCGGCCTGCTGCCGCTCCTGTGGGTGTGGCGCACCGCGACACCCGGTCGGGCGGCGCTCGCGGGCATGGGCTTCGGGCTCGCCTGCTTCGGCATCGTCCTCGAGTGGACGCGCTACTTCGGTGCGATCGCGATCGCACCGCTCGTGATCGCGGAAGCCGCGTTCGTCGCGGGCACCGGCGCCCTCGTCGCGCTGTTCCTGCGCCGGGGCTACCGGTCGCCGTGGCTGGTCGCCGCCGTCTGGGTCGTCGTCGAGGGGCTGCGGGGACGCTTCCCGCTCGGTGGGCTGCCGTGGGGCGAGCTCGGCGTGGCGCTGCACGACATGCCCTGGGCGCGGGCCCTGGCGTCCGTCGGCGGCGTGCCCCTCGTCTCGTTCGTCGTCGTCGCGGTGAACGGGCTCCTGCTCGAGCTGATCGTCGCCGCGGTCGCGCCGCCGGACGCGTGCCGTCGGCTTCGCCGCGGGCGCGCTCGTCCTCGTCGTCGCGCTGGTCGCGCTCGTCGACGTCACGCGGTTCGACCCGACGCCCACCGGGGAGATCCGGTACGCACTCCTGCAGGGCAACGACCAGAACCGGAACCTCACGGCCGACGAGGTCGTCGCAGGACTACCTCTTCCGCAAGCACCTCGCCCTCGCGGCCGACCTCGAGGGTCCCTACGACCTGATCGTCTTCCCCGAGTCGAGCCTCGAGCGGAGCCCGACGACCAACCCCGACGTCCGCGACCAGCTCACCGCGGTCGCGCGGGAGCACGACGCGACCGTCATCGCGAACGCGCGCGTCCCGCGCGCTGATGGCGAGCTCATGAACGCCAACATCGGGTACTCGCCCGACGGCGAGCTGCAGGGCATCTACGCCAAGCAGCACCTCGTGCCCTTCGGCGAGTACGTCCCGTTGCGCGACCAGCTGTCGTTCATCGGTGAGCTCGAGCAGATCCCGTACGACTACGAGCCCGGCGATCGCCGCGTCATGTTCGAGGCCGCCGACCACCCTGTCGGCAGCGTCATCTGCTTCGAGTCCGCGTTCGCGCCGATCGTGCGCGACTACGTGAACGACGGTGCGGAGGCGCTCCTCGTGAGCACCAACAACCGCTCGTACCGGCGCTCGGGTCTGTCGGCCCAGCACGTAGCGCTCAGCCAGATGCGGGCTGCCGAGACGGGCCGGCCCGTGCTCCACGCGGCGATCTCGGGAATCTCGGCGGTCGTCGACCCCGACGGCGACGTGCACGACGAGAGCGAGCTCTTCGTGAACCGCGTCACCGACGGTGTGATCGAGACGACGACGGGGGAGACGCTCTCCGTGCGGCTGGGCGACTGGGTGCTGCTCCTCGCGGGCCTCGCGCTGATCGTCGTGGCGGTCGTCGCGGTGCGGTGGCCACGGGACGCCCCCGTAGACTGACCCGGGTCTGCGGCCGGGGCCGCGGACCAGACGCCCGCGGACCAGACGCCGAGGATCAGGCAAGGAGCTCGCGTGAACGACAACGACACCGTGCAGCGCGCGAAGGAGATCCTCGTGTACGCGCCGGTCGGCTTCGCGATGTACCTCCGCGACACGGCACCGTCGTTCCTCAAGGTGTTCGTGGCGCGGGGGCGGGCCGAGTTCGACCAGAAGAAGAAGTCGGTCGGGGACCAGATCGGTCAGGTCCGCGACACCGGTGCGACCACTGCCGAGGAGACCGCACCCCAGATGCTGCGGCTCGTCACCGACGGCCTGTCCCGGGTCAAGGAGACGGCCGAGGGCGCGCTCGCGGTGCTCGGCACGTTCGGCGGCGACGACGGCTTCCCGCCCGGTCCGAGGCGCGCGCCCGAGCGAGCCACGGAGCCGAAGCCGGCGGCATCGGCCACCGCGACGGCGACCACCACCGGACCCGACCTGGCGATCCCCGACTACGACGCGCTCTCCGCGTCGCAGGTCGTCGACCGGCTCGACGGCCTCAGCTCGGCGGAGCTCGACGCGATCCGTGCGCACGAGGTCGCGAACCGCGGGCGGGCGACGATCCTCGGGAAGATCGAGCAGCTGACTCGGTCCGCCTGACCCGCCTCGGCGGGGGAGCGGGCGAGACCGACGCCATGGAGACCGCACGACCCGCGACGCCCGATGACGTCGCTCGCATCGCCGACCTGGCTCGTGAGGAACGGGCCGAGCTCGCGGAGTACCGCGGTGGGGCGCTGTGGGCGACGCGCGAGGTCGCCGGGGAACCCCTCGTCGAGCACGTCACGGAGCTCCTGACGCGCGACGACGCGCGGGTGATCGTCGGCTGCATCGACGATGTCGTCGTCGGCTTCGGCACCGTCCTCGTCGAGCAGCTCCGCGACGGCACCCACCTCGGCGTCGTCACCGACCTCTACGTGGAGCCGGACGCGCGCAGCGTCGGCGTCGGCGAGGCGATCGCCAACGCACTGGAGCGAGCATTGCCGGGCGGCGCGGTGCACCGGGATCGACGTCGTCGCGCTGCCGGGTCACCGGGCGGCGAAGAACTTCTTCGAGGAGCAGGGCTACACCGCGCGCGCGATCGTCATGCACCATTCGCTCCAAGACCCCGGAGTGACGGACCCGGAGTGACGCCGGAGTGACGGAACCAGAGTGAACGAGCGCGGATGAGCGAGCCGGCCCGACCCGTCGTTGCCGTCGGCGCGGTCGCGCTGCACGAGGACCGGCTCCTGCTCGTCCGGCGTGGGCACGGGCCGGCGGCCGGCACGTGGTCGGTGCCCGGCGGGCACGTCGAGCCGTTCGAGACGCTGCACGAGGCGGTCGTCCGCGAGACGTCCGAGGAGACCGGCCTCCAGGTCGTCGTGCACCGCTTCCTCGGCTGGGTGGAGCGGATGGGCGAGGAGGCCGAGGGACACCACTTCGTGATCCTCGACTTCGCGGTCACCCCGTTGAGCGATCCCGACCTCGTGGAGGCGGGAGGCGACGCGGCTGAGGTGCTGTGGGTGCCGACCGACGAGATCGGTGACTACCGCCTCGCGCCGGGCCTGCTCGAGTTCCTCGTCGACGTCGAGGTCCTCACGTCGTGACGAGCGCCCGCTGGGAGGGTCGTCGCCGGGGCCCGGTTCCTTGACCCCATTCGGATGGACGGGTTGCCGAGAAGCCTCGTTATGTCAAGTACCCCTGGCCGCAAGGCCAGGGGTACTGAGACAGAACGATGAGAACGGTGGAGTACGCACGCCCCTTGCCCCGCGTGACCTGGTCGCTGCCGTACCGTGACGCGGTGAGCGAGGCGGCGTTGGCGTTCTATCGGGAGCCTGCGGCGATGTCGGCGGTCCCTGGCTCGGTACCGGGGGTCTCGGAGCTCCCTGGGGACGTGGACGGGCTGCGAGGGGTCGTTCAGGGGCTCCTCCTCCACCGGGACCTGATCGCCTTCTACGGGGTCACCGGGGAGGACGTGCGTCTCGACGAGCAGCACCTCCGGGAGGTGACGGCGGTGCTGGAACGGGCGCTGGAGCTGCGGCCCGAGCCCGATCACGGAGGCCCGGGAGCCCGTGGACCGCGTGCAGGGGATCTGCCGGCACTACGCGCTCCTCCACACGGCCTTCCTGCGGGTGCAGGGGACGCCGGCGAGGGTGCGGTGCGGGTTCGGCGGCTACTTCGAGCGTGGGAAGTGGACCGACCACTGGATCACGGAGTGGTGGGACGGCGATCGGTGGGTCCGGCACGACCCGCAGATCGACGGCGGGCAGCGCGAGGCGTTCGGCCTCGACTTCGACCCCTACGACCAGCCCCCGGGGCAGTTCCTGAGCGGTGCCGAGGCGTGGCGCGCGTCGCCGCGCCGGCGAGGTCGACGCGACACGCTTCGGCATCTTCGACATGTGGGGTCAGGCGTTCATCGCGGGCAACGTGCTGCTCGACGTCGCGTGCCTGAACAAGGTGGAGCTGCTCCCGTGGGACCACTGGGCGTCGAGCCAGACGCTCGACCCGCACTCACCGGTCCCCGACGAAGTCATGCCGTTCATCGACGAGATCGCCGACCTCGTGCTCGACGACGACCACGACGCGATCCGGCAGCGCTACCTGGGCGACGTGCGTCTCACCGTGCCGCCCGACATCACGACGTACATCGACGGTCAGCCGACCCCGGCGCACCTCGCGGGCTGAACGACGCCGTGCGTCAGTCCTCGAAGTCCTCGACGGGTGGGCAGCTGCAGAACGACGTTGCGGTCGCCGTAGGCGTTGTCGATGCGGCCGACCGGCGGCCAGTACTTGTCGCCTGCGTCGACGTGGTCCGACGCCGGGAAGGCGGCCTGGTCGCGGCTGTACGGGCGGCTCCAGGCGTCCGTGGCGACGTCGGCGGCGGGGTGGGGGGCGTGGCGGAGGGGGCTGTCCTCGAGTGCCCACTCCCCCTGCTCGACGGCCCGGATCTCGTCGCGGATCGCGATCATCGCGTCGCAGAAGCGGTCGAGCTCCTGCTTCGACTCCGACTCGGTCGGTTCGACCATCAGCGTGCCGGCGACGGGGAACGACATCGTCGGCGCGTGGAAGCCGAAGTCGATGAGGCGCTTGGCGACGTCCTCCGCGGTGACGCCCGACGCCTCGGTGATCGGGCGCAGGTCGAGGATGCACTCGTGCGCGACGAGGTCGTTGCTGCCCGTGTAGAGCACGGGATAGTGCGGCGCGAGGCGCTTCGCGACGTAGTTCGCGTTCAGGATCGCGGCCGCGGTCGCGTGGCGCAGTCCGTCGGCGCCCATCATCGCGACGTAGGCCCACGAGATCGGCAGGATGCCGGCGGAGCCCCATGGCGCGGCCGAGATCGGCCCGATGCCCGTCGCAGGGCCGGCCTCGGGGCGCAGCGGGTGGTTCGGGAGGAACGGCGCCAGGTGCTCGCGCACGGCGACCGGGCCGACGCCGGGCCCTCCCCCTCCGTGCGGGATGCAGAACGTCTTGTGCAGGTTGAGGTGCGACACGTCGGCACCGAACTTCCCCGGGTCGCGCGACGCCGACGAGCGCGTTGAGGTTCGCGCCGTCGAGGTACACCTGCCCACCGTGCTCGTGCACGACCGCGCAGACGTCGCGGATCTGCTCCTCGAACACGCCGTGCGTCGACGGGTAGGTGATCATCAGGGCCGCGAGCGCGTCGCCGTGCTCGTGCGCCTTGGCCTTCAGGTCGTCGAGATCGACGTTGCCGTGGTCGTCGGTGCGCACCACGACGACGCGCATCCCCGCCATCACCGCGCTCGCCGCGTTCGTGCCGTGCGCCGACGCAGGGATGAGGCACACGATCGCGATCGGGATCGTCGCGGCTCTCGTGGAACGCCTTGATCGCGAGCAGGCCGGCGAGCTCGCCCTGCGAGCCCGCGTTCGGCTGGAGCGACACCGCGTCGTAGCCCGTGATCTCGCACAGCCATCGCTCGAGGTCGTCGAAGAGCTCGAGGTAGCCGGTGGCCTGGTCGATCGGCGCGAACGGGTGGAGCTGCGCGAACGGCGCCCACGTGATCGGGAGCATCTCCGTCGTCGCGTTCAGCTTCATCGTGCACGAGCCCAGCGGGATCATCGTGCGGTCGAGCGCGAGGTCGCGGTCGGCCAGCCGGCGCAGGTAGCGGAGCATCTCGGTCTCGGAGCGGTGACGGTGGAACACGGGATGCGTGAGGAACGTCGACGTGCGCTGCAGCGAAGCCGGGATCGCCGATCCCGGCGCGTCACGGCCGCCCGCGTCGCCGTCGAGCTCGACGCCGAACGCCGCCGCGAGCCCCGACTCGACGCCCGGTGGCGTCGCCTCGTCGAACGAGATCCCCACGGTGTCGGCGTCGACGAGCCGGAGGTTCACGCCGCGCTCCCGCGGCGCGCTGCACCGCGTCGGCCGCTCCCCCGGGGACGACGGCCTGCACGGTGTCGAAGAAGGCGTCGTGGCGCATGGTCGACACCACCGGCGCGCAGACGCGGCGGCGAAGCGGACGGCCCGTTCGTGCACCGCTCCGGGCGATCGCGCGTGAGCCCCTCGGGGCCGTGGTACGTCGCGTACAGGCCCGCGATCACCGCGAGCAGGACCTGCGCGGTGCAGATGTTGCTCGTCGCCTTCTCGCGGCGGATGTGCTGCTCGCGCGTCTGGAGCGCGAGCCGGAGCGCGGGGCGTCCCGTCGGCGTCGACGGACACGCCGACGAGACGACCGGGCAGGCTGCGCTTGTAGTCGTCGCGCGTCGCGATGAACGCCGCGTGGGGGCCGCCGAAGCCGAGCGGCACGCCGAAGCGCTGCGACGACCCGACGACCACGTCGGCCCCCTGCTCCCCCGGCGGGGTGATCGAGCGTGAGCGCGAGGAGATCGGTCGCGACGGCGACGAGCGTCCTCTGCGCGTGCAGTCGCTCGATCAGCGACGTGCCGGTCGCGAACCCGGCCGCTGCTCCCGGGCTCCTGGAGCAGCAGACCGAAGCACGCCTGCCCCGGCAGCTCCGTCTCGGCGTCGCCGACGACCACGTCGAGGCCGAGCGGGCGCGGCGCGGGTCGCCACCATCGCGATCGTCTGCGGGTGGCAGTCGGCGTCGACGAGGAACGTCGCGGCGTCGCCGCTGGTTCATGCGGTGCAGCAGCGTCATCGCCTCGGCCGCGGCGGTGCCCTCGTCGAGCAGTGACGCGTTCGCGAGGTCCATCCCGGTGAGGTCGCTCACCATCGTCTGGAAGTTGAGCAGCGCCTCGAGCCGGCCCTGGGAGATCTCCGGCTGGTACGGCGTGTACGCCGTGTACCAGGCCGGGTCCTCGAGCACGTTGCGCTGGATGACCGGCGGCGTGACGGTGCCGCTGTAGCCGAGCCCGAGCAGCGGGGTCATCACCTTGTTGCGGGACGGCGAGCGCGCGCAGGTCGTCGGCGCACTGCTGCTCGCCGTGCGGCCGCGGGAGCTCGAGCGCGTCGTCGCGGATCGAGCGCGGCACCGCGCTGTCGCAGGAGCGCTTCGAGCGACTCGCAGGCCGAGCTCGGCTCGAGCATCGCCCGCTCTTCCGCGTCGTCGGGACCGACGTGCCGGTCGACGAACCGATCGACGGGTTCGGCTTCACGATGCCTCCCGCTGGACGAACGGCGTCTGCGCGACCACGCTGCGACGTCGCGGCCGCGGACGTCGATCGTGACGGCGGTGTCCGTCGGCGACGTCGGGCGGGAGGAAGGCGAGCGCGATGCCGTGCTCGAGCACGGGCGAGAAGTTGCCGCTCGTCACCTCGCCCACGGTCAGCGCCGTCGATCGTCACGGGGCACCCGGCACGCGGGATCTGGCGTCCTTCGGCGAGCAGGCCGCGGAGGCGTCGGCGACACCCCGCGTCGCGCTGCGCCAGCGAGCGGCGTCACGGCCCCGGAAGTCGCCCTTGTCGAAGCGCACGACCCATCCCAAGCCCGCCTGCAGCGGCGTGATGCCCGGACCGAGCTCGTGGCCGTGCAGCGGCAGGCCGGCCTCGAGGCGCAGCGTGTCCCGGGCGCCGAGCCCGGCAGGCTCCAGCCCGGTCTCGAGCAGCGCACGCCACGTCGCCGGCGCCGACTCGGGCCGGCACATGCAGCTCGACGCCGTCCTCCCCGGTGTAGCCCGTCCCGGCCGCGAAGCCGCGGAACAGCGTCATCGTCGACCGGCTGCACGCCGAAGCGAGGGACGGTCGCGGCGTCGGGCAGCACCTTGGCCAGGTGGTCACGGGCACGCGGGCCCTGGACCGCGAGCACCGCCCGCGACGCGGTGACGTCCTCGAGCTCGCACGGCGCACCGCCCGCGTGGTCGGTCGCGGCCTCGCGCAGCGCATCGAGGATGCGATCGGTGTTGGAGGCGTTCGGCATCACGAGCAGGTCGTCCGGTCCCACCCACCAGACGATGATGTCGTCGACGACGTGCGCGTCGGACGGGTCGAGCAGGTGCGTGTACTGGGCCTTGCCGGGCGCGATGCGGCCGAGGTCGTTCGTGAGCGCCCACTGGAGCGCCGGCGACGGCCCCTCCCCCGCGCACCCGCACCGACCCGAGGTGCGAGACGTCGAACACGACGCCGTCGTTGCGGCAGGCGCGGTGCTCGTCGAGGACGCCGCCGTACTGGATCGGCATCTCCCAGCCCCCGAACTCGACCATCCGGGCGCCGAGGGCGCGGTGCTCCGCGTCGAGCGGGCTGCAACGCAGCGGCGGCGCACCCGACGTACCCCCACCCGACGGACCTGAGGACATGGTCTGCCGAGCCTATGCGGCCGACGCTCCGGGAACGCTCAAGCGGACTCGGCGTCGGCGTCGCGGGCGCGGCGGTCGCAGGTCGAGCCGGGTCGGCGCGTCCGACGGCGTGTCGTCGCCGAGCTGCGACGGCGGCTCGAGGCCGTACTTCACGAGCAGGTGGAGGTAGTCGCGCTGGTAGAGGACCTTCACCTGCACGTCGGGGTGCAGCTCCCGCAGCCGGCGCGCCTTGCGGTTCTTCTTCGTGACGAGCTTCTGGTTCAGCGTGGTGATCTCGATGTAGAGGTCGTACGCCGGGAGGTAGAAGTCGGGCGTGAACGCCTGCACCGGGTTGCCGTAGCGGTCGCTCTCGAGCACGAACGTTCGTGGCTCGTAGTCCCACACGATGCCGTAGAAGTCGAGCAGCTTCGCGAACTGCCGCTCCGAGTTGTGCGCGAAGCGGAGTTGCTTCGTGCGGCAGCGTCGCGCTCGTCGGTCAGCCTCCCTCGGCCGCCACGCGCTCGTGCCGGTCGCGGCCTCGTTGGCGAGGCCGACGATGCGATCGTCGACCTCCCCCACCACGGAGCCGATCGGCACGATGTTCAGCACGCCCTGTCCACGCTTCACGAGGTCGATCAGCGCGTCCCCGTCACGAGCGAGGATCGAGTTGCCCTCCGCGAGCACGATGCTCGCGGTCTGCCAGTCGGCACCCTCTTCCTCACGCAGGTACTCGATGGCCTTCCGCGCGTTCTTCAGCTGCACGCCGGCGTCGAGGAGCTGCTTCACCATGCGCAGGCGCACGAGGTCGCGGTACGAGTAGCGGCGCTGCGTGCCGCTGCCGTGCGCGGGGCGCAACGACGGGCACACGACGCCCTGCCGGTCCCAGTAGTCGAGCTGGCGATAGCTGATCCCGACGATCTCGCACGCCTGCTTGCCGCTGTAGCTGCCCGCGTCGTCACTCGGCCGACTCGCCATCACTCACAAGCCCCCTCACCATCGGCTTCCCGCCCACCCGGCCCAGGCGCGTCCGAGGGGCCGAACCAATCACACGGACGTAATTCCGCCCATGTGACGGTAGTGGACGCCGCGCGGGTCAACGCTTCTGAGGCTCCGGGTTCTGAGGATCCGGGTTCCGGTCGGACGTAGCGGTCGGACCTAGGAGGGGCCGCCCTCGTCGGAGGCGAAGTCCTCGGGGCGCACCTGGTTCAGGAACTCCCGGAACTCCTCGATCTGGGTCTCTTCCTCGTCCTGGTCGAACAGCACGCCGGCCTCCTCGAGGACGGCCTCGGCCGCGAAGATCGGGATCGAGCCCGGGTACCGGGCAGCGAGGGCGAGGGCGTCCGAGGGCCGGGACGAGATCCGCTGGGTCTCGCCGTCACGCCCGATCTCGATCTCGGCGTAGAACGTCCCGTCGTGCAGCTCGGTGATGACGACCTGCCGGAGCACGACGCCGAGCTCGTCGAGCACGGTCTTGAAGAGGTCGTGGGTCATCGGGCGCGGCGTCTCCATGCCCTGGAGCGCGTAGACGATGGCGGTCGCCTCCGGGGGCCCGATGAAGATCGGGCAGGTAGCGACCGCCCTCACCCTCCCGGAGGAGCACGATGGGCTGGTTGGTGGGGACCTCGACCCGCACACCCACCAGCGACATCTCGATCACGGGCGCCGCCTTTCGACTCGCGGGACGATAGCAAAGGCCTTCGGGCGCTTCGTCACGGGCTCGGGCGGCGCGTCGTACCAGGTCAACCCGGCTCCCGGATCGGCGAGCAGGGCATCCCGGTCGACCTCCAGGACGAAGGGGAGGTTGCGGTAGCGCTCCCCCAGGTGGAGCCCGTAGCCGAGGAGGAAGGCCTCGCCCCCGACCTCCGTGCCGACGTAGCGGGGCTCGAGCGGGACGATCCGTCGCTCCGGACGGTCGAGCAGGGTGCACACCTCGAGGCGGCGGGGCTCGCGCTCCCGGAGGTGGCCGAGGAGGTACGCGAGCGTGAGGCCGGTGTCGACGAGGTCCTCGACGACGACGACGTCGCGGCCGGCGATCTCGACGTCGAGGTCCTTGAGGATCCGGACGCGGCCGCTGTCGGGCGCGTAGCGGCTGATCCCGAGGTAGTCGAGGGTGACGGGCACGTCCCGCACCGCGCGTGCGAGGTCGGCGCTGAAGACGAGCGCGCCCTTGAGCACCACGACGAGCACGACACCGTCGGGATGTTCAACCGTGATCGTGGCCGCGAGCCGTTCGATGTGCTCCTCGATCGCGGCGCGGTCGAGGAGCACGCGTGCCGCGACGCTCACTCCGTGAGCTCGTCGCGCAACGCCTCGCGCAAGGTCGCGGTGCGCAGCCGCCGTCCGAGCCGCGCGAGCTCCTCGAGCTCCTCCTGCAGCCGGACCCGTGCCGACGGGTTGCGCTGTCGGAGGTACGGCATGAGCGCCTGCCCGAACAGCGCGGCCTCGCGCTCGGAGAAGTGCTTGTACATCTTGAGGTGCCGGGCCTCGACGCCGCGCGCGTGGAAGCCCGCCGCGAGGCTCGCGACCTCGAGCGCGCTCTCGCCGTACAGCGCGCGCTCCCCCGCGCCGGCTTCCGGTTCGAGCAGGCCGTGGTCCTCGAGCGCGTCGAGCTGCGCGTCGGTGAGCCCGCTCGCCTCGAGCAGGTCGGCGCGGCCGAGCTCGTCGCCCGTGACGCCCGGATCGGCCTCGAGCGAGCCCAACGCGTCCTGCTCGTCGACGTCCTCGTCGGCGTCGATCGCGTCCTCGTCGAACACCGGCGCGTCGGCGACGGCGGGCGGCGCGGACTGGTCGGCCGGCGGGTTGCCGGAGCCCTCGTGCGAGTCGAGGCGGTCCTTGATGACGCGCAGCGGCAGGAAGTGGTCGCGCTGCTGGAGCAGGATCCACCGCAGCCGGTCGAGGTCGTCGTCGGAGAACTTCCGGTAGCCCGACGGCGTGCGCTCGGGATCGATGAGGCCCTGGCTCTCGAGGAACCGGATCTTCGAGATCGTGACGTCGGGGAACTCGTCGCGGAGCTGCTCGAGCACCTCGCCGATCGACAGGTGCTGGGGCTCCCCGAGGTCGAGCCCGAGTCGTTGCGGCTCGCCTTCCGTCATGCGTCGCTCTCCGAACCTCCGAGGACGAACGTGAGCACGAAGCGCCCGACCTGCACCTCCTGCATGTCGCGCAGCGGTACGCGATCGATGCGCTCGTGGTCGACGTACGTGCCGTTCAGCGAGTCGGCGTCGCTGACCTCGTAGCCGTCGGGCGTGCGGGTGATGGTCGCGTGGCGACGCGACACGGTCACGTCGTCGAGGAAGATGTCGGAGTCGGGGTGACGCCCCAGCGTCGTCGTCTCACCCTCGAGCGCGAACGTGCTGCCGGCGTTCGGGCCCCGGCGCACGACGAGCATCCCGAGCCCGTCCGGGAGCTGGTCGAGGACGTCCCCCAGCTCGGCCGCGAGCGCCTCTCGGTCCTCGATGAGCGCGAGCGAGACCGTGGTGTCAGAGTCGTGCTCGAGGCGCGTCGGATCGCTCAGCAGGGGTGCTCCGCACGACGAGCAGTAGTTCGCTCCCGCCGCGTTCTCGTGTCCACAACGACGGCAGCGCATGTTCCGAGGGTACCGACGCCTCAGTGGGCCTTCAACGACCGTTGCAGCGCCGCGCTCACGAAGACTCGACGAACGCGCGGTACGCAGCGGCGTCCATGAGCGCGTCGACCTCCTCGGGCGCGCTCATCTCGACGACGAAGATCCACCCGTCGCCATAGGGCTGCTGGTTGAGCAGCTCCGGCGTGTCGTTCGAGCGCGTCGTTCACCTCGGTGACGGAGCCCGACACCGGCGTGAAGATGTCGGACACCGACTTCGTCGACTCGACCTCACCGCAGGCACCGTTCGCGTCGACGGTCGCGCCCACGTCGGGGACTGACACGTAGACGACGTCGCCCGAGCGCGTCCTGGGCGAAGTCGGTGATGCCGATGCGCGCCTTCGTGCCGTCGACGGCGACCCACTCGTGCTCGGCGCTGTAGCGCAGCGCGTCCGGGAACTCCACGGAACCTCCTCGTGTCGGGACGGATCGTATGCGTCGGGTCAGGGCGCCCCGGGGCTACCGGATGGCCTGGCGGATCGCCCGCGTGTACTCCTGCGCGAGCTGACGCGCCGCGTTGTCGCCGTCGGACTCGGTCCAGACGTGCGTGAGCGCCGCCTCCGGGTCGGGCAGCACGAGCGCCCATCCGTCCGGGCGCAGCACCTTCACCCCGTCGACGAGGAGGAGGTCGTGGTGCGTCTCACGCTCCACGAGCTCCCGCATCACCATCCCCTTCCGCTCCCACGGGGTCGGCACCGTCTCGTGGACGAGGTGCACGCGCGGCAGCGACTCCACGATCGACGAGAGAGAACGCCCGGTCGCCGCGAGCAGGTCGAGGATCCGGGCCAGCGTCGCCGTCGCGTCGTACGCGGGCAGGAAGTCGGGCCAGATGAACCCGCCGTGGGCGGAGCCGGCGAACGCGACGCTCTCCTGCGACGCGACCTCCATGAGGTGCGCGTCGGAGCGCTTCGTGTACACGATCTCCGCGCCGCGCTCGTTGGCCAGCTGCTCGGCCACCTGGGTCACGCTGACCGGCACCGCGATGCGCGCGCCCTCGACGCGTCTCGGAGACGAGGCACACGAGCACGAGCAGTGCCTCGGTGTCGGTGAGGACGTGACCGCCGTCGTCCACGAGCCGGATCGTCTCGCCGTCGGGGCTGATCACGGCACCGAGCTGGCTCCCCGACGCGGTGACGAGGTCACCGATCCGGGCCTCGTGCTCACGATGGTGCGTCGCCGCGCTCTGCGTCGTGCTCGCGTACGGGTTGATCGCGAACACCTCGGCACCGAGCTTGGCGAGCACCGACGGCATCACGATCGACGCGGCACCCGACGAGTAGTCGAGCACGACCTTGAACGCCACTTCCTGGAGGCGCGCGCCGTCGACGCACTTCTCCAGCGCGGCCGTGTAGAACTCGATCGACCGGGGCGGGAACACGATGTCGCCGATGTCGCCCGCGAACGCGCGGCGGTAGTCCTCGCGTGACAGGAGGCGTTCGATGCGGCGTTGCGTTCCCTCGTCGATGTCGCGCCCGTTGGCGTCGAAGAAGCGCAGCTCAACGCTGTCGGCGTCGTCGGGCGCGAGTCGCACCGTGATCCCGCCGCGCGACTCGCCGTTGCGGACCTGGAAGCGCGTCAGCGGGACGGTCGCGAGCTCGACGTCCTCGACGTTGGCGCCGGCGAGGTTGAGGCCGGCGATCACCGCGCGCTTCAGCGCGCGGGCGCCCCGGCTCGTGTCTCGGCTCGTGGTGACGACCGAGCCGCGCTTCAGGGCCGTGCCGTAGGCCATCGCGGCCCGCACCGCGACCTCGGCCGTGATCTCGACGTTCGCCAGGCCCCGGATCCCCCGCCGGCCGAACATCGTGCGGGCGGCCCGGCTCTCCCAGACGATCGACGAGTTCACGACCGCGTCGGCCTCGACGGCCTTGAACGGGTAGATCTTCACGCCGCGGTTGACGACCGCGTGCTCGCCCACGAAGCACTCGTCGCCGACGACGACGCCTTCCTCGATGCGGGCGTGGGCGCGCAGGTCGGCGGAGCGCCCGATCGTCGCGCCTCGCAGCGCGGCCCCACGGCCGACGTACACGTGGTCGTGGCAGACCGTGCGCTCGAGCGACGCGTCCGCCTTCACGACGACGTCGGTGCCGAGCACGGTGTACGCGCCGACCCGGGCGCCGGCCTCGACACGGCAGTTGTCGCCGATCACGACCGGACCCTCGATGCGCGCGCCCGGGTCGAGCTCCGCGCCCTCACCGACCCACACGCTGTCGGCCGAGCTCGAAGCCGGAGAACTCGACGTCGACCTTCCCGTCGAGCACGTCGGCATGCGCCTGCAGGTAGGCCTCGGTCGTCCCGACGTCCTCCCAGTAGCAGTCGGCGACGTAGCCGTGGAGCTTCAGGTCCTGATCGAGCGCAGCCGGGAACACGTCGCCGGAGAAGTCGATGACCTCGTCGGGCGGGATGAAGTCGAAGACCTGCGGCTCGAGGACGTAGATGCCCGTGTTGATCGTGTCGGAGAAGACCTGTCCCCACGTCGGCTTCTCGAGGAAGCGCTCGATCTCGCCGTCGGGCTTCGTGATCACGATGCCGAACTCGAGCGGGTTCTCGACCCGCTTGAGCGCGATCGACGCGAGTGCGTCGGACTCCCGGTGGACCTTGACGAGCTCGCCGAGGTCGATGTCGGTGAGCACGTCACCGGAGATGACGAGGAACGTGTCGTCGAGCTCGTCGGCGGCGTTGCGCACCGAGCCGGCGGTGCCGAGCGGCGAGTCCTCGGTGGCGTACCGCATGCGCACGCCGAAGTCGGAGCCGTCGCCGAAGTAGTCGCGGATCTGGTTGCCGAGGTAGGCGACGGTCACGACGATGTCGTCGAAGCCGTGCCGCGCGAGCAGCGTGATGATGTGCTCGAGCATCGGCCGGTTGACGAGCGGCATCATCGGCTTGGGCTGGTTGCTCGTGAGCGGCCGCAGCCGCGTGCCCTCCCCGCCGGCGAGGATCACCGCCTTCACGCCGTCACCTCCGCGGTCATCGTCGCCTCGCCGCGGCCCTCGCGCAGCGCCTGGCGGCGCCAGCGGCACGTACATCACCGCGGCGTAGTAGCTGAGCACGAGGCCCGCGATCGCGCAGACCCACGTCGCCACCTCGAGCACGTCGTAGTAGCTCGTGCTCGGGCTGATCGCGCTGAGCCAGAGGAATCCGGGGAACGCGAACATGAGCGCGAACGTCCCCGCCTTGCCGGCCCACTGCACGTCGATCCGGCGGGCGCCCGCGGCCGCGAGCGCGAGCGTCGCGATGCTGATCACGGCCTCACGCACGAGGACGGCGATCCCGAGCCACGCCGGCACCGCGCCGTCGATCATGAGGGCGAGCGTCGCCACGAGGAGCAGGATCCGGTCGGCGGTCGGGTCGAGGATCTTGCCGAGGTCGCTGCCCTGGTCGAAGCGGCGGGCGATGTAGCCGTCGACCCAGTCGGTGGCACCGAGGATCCCCAGCAGCACCAGGGCCGCGATCCGGTCCTCGGGGCCGAAGAGGAGCCACACGAACAGCGGGACGCACAGGAGCCGCACGACGCTGATCACGTTCGGGATCGTGACGATGCGCCCTTCCATGGTCGACCCCATGGTTCCAAGCGTAGGCGTGCCCATGGTCGTTCAGAGGAGGCCGCTGTACGCGCCGCCGTCGACCGGGAGCGCGGTGCCGGTGACGAAGCGCGGCGTGCTCGGAGCACAGGAACGCGGCGATCGCGCCGAAGTCGTCGGGAGCACCGAGCGTCCCGGCCGGGATCCCGCTCAGGTCGGGATCGTCGTCGCCGTAGAGCGCGCGCATCCGCTCGGTGTCGTGGGAGGCGGGCAGCAGGGAGTTGACGGTGACGCCATCGGGCGCGACCTCACGGGCGAGCGTCTTGAGGAAGCCCGTGGCGCCGGCCCGCGCCGTGTTCGAGAGGATCAGGTGCGGGATGCGGCTGCCGCACCGCGATCGAGGTGATCGCGACCACCCTCCCCCACTGCTGGGCCTGCATCAGCGGGACCGCTTCGGCGCACATCGCGATGATCGAGAGGCAGTTGAGCTCGAACGCGCGGCGGTACTCCTCGGGATCGGAGACGTCGGCGAAGCGCCCGGGCGGCGGCCCGCCCGCGTTCGTGACGAGGATGTCGAGGCCACCGAGCGCGGCATGGGCGTCGCGGACGAACCCGCGTGCGCCCTCGGCGTCGGAGACGTCGGCGACCAGCCCGACGGCACCGATGCTCGTGGCCGCCGCGTCGAGCGACGCCTCGTCGCGGCCGCAGATCGCGACCTCGACGCCCTCGTTCGCCAGCGCACGCGCGGTCGCGAAGCCGAGGCCCCGCGAGGCGGCTGCGACCGCGGCTCGGCGTCCGGTGATCCCGAGGTTCATCCGATCCTCACGTTCATCTGGGACCGCTCAGTGGATGGGACCCGCACCGTCGCGCAACGAGGGTGCGGTGCGTCCGGTGCGCCTGGCGATGATCTCCGCGCAGATCGCGACCGCGGTCTCCTCGGGCGTGCGCGCGCCGATGTCGAGCCCGATCGGGTGCCATGACCCGCTCGAGCCCGGCGTCGTCGACCCCGGCCTCGCGCAGTCGTGCGACGCGGTCGGCGTGCGTGCGGCGGCTCCCCATCGCGCCGATGTAGCCCGCCTTCGTCGCCGAGCGCCGACACGATGGCCGGCACGTCGAACTTCGCGTCGTGGGTGAGGACACAGATCGCGTCGCGCGGGCCGAGCGAGGGGCCGACGGCGGCGAGGTGACGGTCGGGCCAGTCGCACACGACCTCGTCGGCCATCGGGAACCGGGCGCGGGTCGCGAACACCTCGCGTGCGTCGCAGACGGTCACGTGGTAGCCGAGCAGCGTCGGCGGCGCGTGCGAGCGACGCGGTGAAGTCGACCGCGCCGAAGATGATCATGCGCGGCTGGCGGGCGAAGGACTCGATGAACACCTCGACGACCTGCTCACGAGCCTCACCGTGGGGGCCGTAGTGGCGGGTCGACGGTGGTGCCCGACTCCAGCGCACCGAGCGCGTCGCGCACGACGACCCGGTCGAGGTCGGGGTCTTCGAGGGTGCCGACCGGTGGCGCGTCGGGCTCGACGAGCAGCTTGGCGCCGATGCCCGGCCCAGCGACGACACTCGCCAGCGCGACCGGACGGTCGGCGCGGAGCGCGTCGCGCAGCGCCTCGAACACGGGTGCCGCGTCGGTGCTCATGTCACCAGTCCAGCGGCTCGACGTACACGTGGATCGTCCCTCCGCACGTGAGGCCGACCGCGAAGGCCTCGTCGTCGGAGTAGCCGAACGAGACCACGCCGCGGGGCTTGCTCCCCTCGAGCACGGCCAGCGCCTCCGTCACGACGGCGCCCTCGACGCAGCCGCCCGAGACCGAGCCGGTCACCTCGCCGCGCTCGCTGACGGCCATCGCCGCGCCGGGATCGCGTGGTCCCGAGCCGTCGAGCCCGACGACGCGTGCGACCGCGACGCGTTGCCCCTCGCCCCGCCAGCGCTCGATGTCGTCCAAGATCTCCTTCACGGCTTCGCGATCACCTCCACCAGCTCGCGCAGCGCGTTCACCGAGTGGCCCGACACGAAGTCGTCGACGTGCGGCAGCGCGGCCGCCATGCCGCGTGCGAGCGGGGCGTACTCGGGCGTGGCCTTGAGTGGGTTGACCCACACGATCCGGTGGGCCACGCGCGCCAGGCGCTCCATCTCCGCGGCGAGGACCTCGGGGTCGCCACGGTCCCACCCGTCGGAGAGGATCACGACGACGGCACCGCGGGCCATGCCCCGCACGCCCCAGCGATCGTTGAACGCGCGGAGGTTCTCGCCGAGGCGGGTGCCACCCGACCAGTCGACGACGCGATCGGCCACCGCGGCGAGGGCCGCATCGGGATCGTGGGTCGAGAGCTCCCGGGTGAGCCGCGTCAGGCGCGTGCCGAGGGCGAACGCCTCGACCCGGGTGCGTCCGGTCACCGCGACGTGCAGGAACTGGAGCAGTGCGCGGGCGTACGGCTCCATCGACCCGCTCACGTCGCACAGCAGCACGACGCGGCGCGGCTTCGTCGCCGGTGCCCGGTAGGCGCGGTCGACGGCCTCACCGCCCGCACGCATCGACCGGCGGACGGTGCGCCGGAGGTCGGGACGGCCTCGGTGGTGGCGCACAGGGCGATGGCGCCGCGACCGCCGCAGCGCACCGGCGAGGCGCAGGTCGGCCATGAGCCGGCGCGCCTCGGCGTGCTCGGCGCTCGTGTACGCGGCGAAGTCGCGCTCGCGCAGGATCTCGGCCGGGCTCCACCGCACCGCGACGACCGGGACGTCGGTTTCCTCGTCGTCGGCGGGCTCGGGAGCGTCGTCGTCGGCGCCGGCATCGAACGCGAGGATCAGGGCGGGCGGCTCGTCGTCGACCGCGCCGGGGCGCTCGCGCTCCGCCGGTCCCAGAACGCACGGAACGCGCGGTCGTACAGGTCGGCGTCCTCGGGGCCGCGCACGAGGGTCGCGCGCCCGGCCCAGTACGTGTCGTCGCGGTCGTCGAGGCCGACGGCGGCGAGGGCGCGCGCGTACGTGATCGTCGCGCCGACCGGCACGTCGAGCCCGGCTTCACGGAGGACCCGCGCGAACGCGACCGCGATCCGGTCGGCCTCGACCGATGCCGTCGTCGCGGTCGATTCAGGCGCTGGCACTGCGGGCCTCGGCGGTCGCGACGAGCACCGGGATGCCGTGCGCGCGGGCGCGCTCCTGGTCTTCCCGGTACTTGAGGACGGTGCCGAGCGTCACGTCGACCGTCGCCGCGTCGAGATGCTCAGCTCCGAGCGCCGACACCGCGTGCGCCCAGTCGATCGTCTCCGCGACACCCGGGGGCTTGTAGAGGTCGAGGTCGCGCAGCGCCTCGGCGGCGGCCGCGACCTCGCGGGCGAGCGTCTCACGCACCTCCGGCGCGCGCACGCGCAGGATGGCGAGCTCGCGGTCGAAGTCGGGGTGCTCGATCCAGTGGTAGAGGCAGCGCCGCTTCAGCGCGTCGTGGACGTCGCGGGTCCGGTTGGACGTGACGACGACGACGGGAGGCTGCGGTGCACGGAAGGTCCCCAGCTCGGGCACCGAGATCGCGTAGTCGGCGAGGATCTCGAGCAGGAAGGCCTCGAACTCGTCGTCGGCCCGGTCGACCTCGTCGACGAGCAGGACCGGCGGTGTCGCCGCGTCGGAGGCGATCGCGCGGAGGAGCGGTCGCCGGACGAGGAAGCGCTCCGAGTAGAGCTCGTCCTCGTCGATGGCACCGCCGCCGGCCTCGGCCGCGCGCAGGTGGAGGAGCTGGCGCGAGTAGTCCCACTCGTAGACGGCCTGGGCCGCGTCGATGCCCTCGTAGCACTGGAGGCGGACGAGCTCGCCGCCCGTCCAGCGCGCGAGCACCTTCGCGACCTCGGTCTTGCCGACCCCGGCCTCCCCCTCGAGCAGCAGCGGCCGCTCGAGGCGCAGCGCGAGGAAGATCGCGGTCGCGAGCCCCTCGTCGGCGAGGTAGTCGTTCGCCGCGAGCGCGTCGTGCACGTCGTCGACGGTCTTGACGTCGATCACGTGTTCGATTCTACCGGGGTGCGCGCGATCGGCCCTACAGGCCGAGTGCCGCGCTCTCCGCGCGCGGATCCGATGTCGCGCCGTAGCCACCGGCCGTGTCCCAGATCGCGTGCGCATGGCCCATGCCGGAGTCGTACTCGGAGGTCGTCGTCACGTCGTGGCCGCGCGCGGCGAGGCCATCACGCAGCTCGTCGGGCGACGCGCGACTCGAGCTTCACCGCCCAGCTGCCGACGTCGAGGCGCCAGCGCGGCGCCGCGATCGCGTCCGCGGGATCGAGCCCGTCGTCGAGGACGTGGCTCAACGCCTGGACGTGCACACCGACCTGCGCGTCGCCGCCCATCGAGCCGAACACGAGCCACGGCTCGCTGTCGCGCAGCGCCATCGCCGGGATCAGGGTGTGCATCGGGCGCTTCGACGGCGCGAGCACGTTCGCGCGCGTCGGGATCGAGCGTGAACGAGAAGCCGCGGTTGTTGAGGTTGATCCCCCACTCGGTCACGTGCACGCCCGAGCCGAAGTGGATGAAGTTCGACTGGATGAGGCTGACGCGCAGCCCGGCGTCGTCGCACGCGCAGAGGTACGCCGTGCCGCCTGGCTGGGGTCGTGCCGGATCGGGTGTGCCGGCGCGGGCAGGGTCGATGCCGGCGCGTCGGGCCTCGACCCACGCGTCGGCGAGGAGGTCCGCCGGGTCAGCGGCCATGTGATCCGGATCGGTGATCCAGTGGTCGCGGTCGGCCATCGCCTGCTTCGTGCGCCTCGATCCGCACGTGCTCCCGCGCCACAGGATCGAGCGACCCGAGATCGAAGCCGTCGAGGATGCGCAGCGCCTCGAGCGCGGCGGCGCCCTGCGTCGGGGGCGGGAGCTCGACGACCTCGACGTCGCGATACTGCGCGCGCAGGGGGTCGACCCACTCCCCCTCGTGGGCCGCGAGATCCTCGGCGGCGAGCGCGCCGCCGCCCGCGCCGACGGTCGCGACGATCGCGTCCGCGATCGGCCCGCCGTAGTAGGCGTCGGGCCCACCGTCGGCCAAGGCTTCGATCGTGCGGGCCATCGCCGGCTGGCGCAGGACCGTGCCCTCGGTGACGTCGCCGTAGACGGCACGCCAGTCGTCGAACTTCCGGTACATCATCCGCGACTCGTCGAACGGCTCCGACGCGCTGACCTCGAAGCCGTCCCGCGCGTAGCCGAGCGCCCGAGCCGCGAGGTCGCCGAACGACCGGCTGCCGAAGCGCTCGAGGAGGTCGAACCACCCGAGGGGGCCACCGGGCACGGTCACGGTCTCCGCGCCGAACACCGGCATCGCGTCGCCGTGGCGCGCACGCGTGTCGTCGAGGGTGGCCGCCGCGGCAGAGCGGCCCGATCCGAGATAGCCGTGGAGTTCGCCGTCCCAGACGATGGCGAAGAGGTCGCCGCCGAAGCCGCACAGGTACGGCGTCACGACCCCGAGCACGAGGTTGGTCGCGATCGCGGCATCGACCGCGTTGCCGCCGTCGGCCAGCACCGCGAGCCCCGCGCTGCTCGCGAGGTAGTGCGGAGACGCGACCGCGGCGCGCGGGTAGCGGTATCGACGGGCCACGGCGGCGAGCCTAGGAGCGGCGCGCGATCACGACCGGGCTCGTCGCGACATGCCGAGCCCCTGCCGATCGGCGACCATCGCCGTCGGGCGCTGCTCGGGCGGGAACGTCTCCGATCACCAGGTCGTCGAGGAGCTCGAGCTGCCGCTGCAGCGCGGGACGGCGTACTTCGGGCACGTCCTCGAGCAACGTCTCCAGGAGCGCACGCAGGCGACGGGTCACCTGGAGCTGCCCGCGCGGCGCAGTTGCGGATCTCCGAGAGCGCGAGCTCGACGAGGTCGTCCCACGACGGCACCGGGTAGATCAGTCGCGTCGTGCCGGCCCCGTCGGTGACGACGCCGACCGAGAGATGCTTCGGCGCGGCGTAGCGCAGCAGGTCCTCGATCCGTCCGAGCACCTGGACGGCCGTCGTGCGGGTCGTTGACCGCGGGCGAGAGCGCCCGGATCGCGATGTCGACGAACATGCGGATGGCGAACGCGGGGTCGTCGTCGAGCGTTCGCTCGTCGCCGAGCACGATGGCTCGGCGGACCGACCGCTCCGAGAGCGGCGCGGGCCCGTAGACGGTCGCCAGCACGTGCTCGGCCGGGACGTGGTCCCCGACCGCGTGGACGAGCTCGAGCACGCAGTCGCCGCGTGCCCGCGAGCCCGGCGAGCGCCTCGCGGTCGATGGCGACGAGCACGCAGCCGACGGGACCGTTGCGGATCACCTGCACGGCCGCGACGGCGTCCAGCGAGCGCACGGTGTCCTCGGCGGCCCGCACCTCATCCGCGGTCTGGGGATAGACGGAGTCGAAGACGTGACGGGCTGCGACGTCGAGGCGTTGGGCGACGTTCGCGACCCGCATGCCGTTCGCTGTGCGATCGATCAGCACGAGGAACATCGCCACGCTGAGCAGGGTCAGCACGAGGGCGGCGATGAGGGTCCGGGTCGGGACGAACTCGCCCGTACCCCGCCCGACCTGCGTGGTCGCGACGAGCGCGAAGAGGAACGTGGCGATGAACGTGCTGAGCGCGAACTTCAGCGTCTGGTCGCGCCGGAACCAGCGCAGGAGCCGAGGTGAGAACTCGACGCGAGCCGAACTGGATCACGAGCAGCACGATGGACGTCACGAACCCGGTGAAGGCGAGCATCCCGCCGGCGAGCGCCGACAGCGCGTCCGCGGCGCTGCTCGCGTCGATCGACGTCGCGAGCTCGACCGGATCGGTCTCGTCCCACCGCATCAGGACGACCGCCAGCCCGAGGGCGAGCAGGACGTACAGCGTCGGGATCAGCCAGAAGCTGTCGAGAGCAGTCCGCAGTGATCGACGCGAGCGGAACGCGCTCACGCGTGCGCGCGCACCGTGAACGACTTCGAGTCAGCCGGCAGCTTGCTCGTGGTGCTCGGAAGCCCGCCGGGCGCACTCGTCGTAGCGCGCCTTCGTCGTCTTCTCGAGCCGCACGTCACCGCGACGCCGTGCGATCTGGGCGAGGCGGTGGAAGTGGCGCTCGAAGGGAGGGACGCCGGCGACGTGCGCCTCGGCCTCGGTGGCCTCGACGAGCCGGAGCAGCAGGAACTCGGCCTCGTCGTCGTCGCCCTGGATGATCAGCTCGTCGACGGTCGTCGCCCACTCGGTGTGGTGGCGGCCCTTGTACTCGCCGGGCTGGTCGACCGCGCCGCGCGGACGATCGACGCACACCTCGCAGCGGTCGCCCCACCCGATGACGAACCCGCACGCGCGACAGCGACTGATCGTCACGTAGCCGTTGGGGAGACTGTGCTCACCCGACAGTGGTAGGTCCGGCCTGTGGACAGCCATGTGGAGTGCTCCGCTGCTTCCTGGGGATTGCGGTCTCGATCCTGTGGACCCGGCTGTGGATCGTCCAGGTGGTCGGCAACCTAGCGACCGGACCCGACCGCCCACAAGGGGGGTCCCCCGCCAGGGCGTCCTGGGGGACCAGCACGCTATCGCAACCCCGAGATGGCGCTCTTCCGCCCATACGATGCCCCGGTGAGGCGCCGGTCGACGCTGCGACTGGACGACTCCCCCGAGCACGTCACGGCGGTGGCGTCCGAGGTCCTCGGCCTCGCCCGCGGGGCCGACGGCGTGCTGACCGGGCCGCTGTTCGCGGCGGACGATCCCGGCCTCGCGCTCCGGGTGCACGTCGGACCCGCGCCGTCCGGCACCGTCGTGCAGCTCGAGGCGCGATCGGACCTGCGCGTCCCGTACTTCGGGTGGTTCGTCAACCTGCTCCTCTGGATCGCCGCGCGTCGTCCGGTCCGCTCGGCCGCGGCGCGCCTCGAGGCCGCGATCGCCGGAGACGAGATCCCGCCGCCCGCGCCCCGGCCCCGCCTGATGCCGCCGGTCGCGTTCACGGCCGAGCAGGCGGCGCGCGTCGCAGCACTGGCCGCCGTGGGGCTGCTCGCGAACTTCGGCGGTTCGCTGCTCACCCAGAGCGGCGACGCCGTGATCGACTCGTTCGACAAGTCGAACCAGGCGCTCGGCTTCGCGCTCGCACTCATCCGCGTGGGGGTGCTCGTCTCGCTCGTCGCCGCTGCCCTCGCCGACCGCTGGGGCCGGCGACGGATGATGCTGCTGTGCCTGGGAGGCATCTGTGTGGCCAACGCGGTGACCGCGGCCGCACCGTCGTTCGAGGTCTTCACCGGCGCCCAGCTCGTCGCGCGAGCACTCGTGAACGCTGCGCTCGTCGTCGCGGCCCTTGCCGCGGTCGAGGAGGCACCCGAAGGCGGCCGTGCGTTCACCCTGTCGCTCTACGGCCTCGCGATCGGACTCGGGTTCGGGCTGAGCGTCCTGCTCCTGCCGCTCGCCGACCTGAGCAGCGAGAGCTGGCGGATCGCCTTCGTCGTCAGCGCGGCGTCGATCCTGCTCCTCCCGACCCTCTCGCGGGCGTTGCGGGAGACGCGCCGGTTCGCGCAGCTCGAGGCCCGCACCAAGGAGCGCGGACGCGTGTTGGAGGTGTTCGACCGCCGCTACCGCACCCGCTTCCTCCTCCTCGGTCTGGTCGCGTTCCTCAACAACGTGTTCAGCGCGCCGTCGAGCCAGCTCATGAACCGCTACCTGACCAAGGAGCACGACTTCAGCAACGCGGGCGTCGCCGCGCTGCGCGGCGTGACGGCCGGCGTGCCCGGCCTCGTCGGCCTCGTCATCGGCGGCCGACTCGCCGAGACCCGCGGCCGCCGACCGGTGGCGATCATCGGGCTCGCGGTGGCCGCGGTGTTCCAGATGGGCTTCTTCGTCAGCGAAGGACCGCTGCTGTGGATCACACCGACCATCGCGATCATCGCCACGGCCGGCGCGGGCCTCGCGATCGGCACGTTGAGCGGGGAGCTCTTCCCCACCGAGGCCCGCGGCACGTCGAACGGCTTCCTGATGGTGAGCGGCGTCAGCGGCTCGGTCGTCGGGCTCTTGCTCGCCACGCAGCTCGAGGACGTCGTCGGAGGGCTCGGCCCGGCGATCGCGCTCTGCGGGCTCGCGCCCCTGGTCGCGGCCTTCTTCATCGTGCCGCGACTCCCGGAGACGCGCGCACGGAAGCTCGACGAGATCAGCCCGTCCGAGGTCTGAGGTGCGGTGGTCTGAGGCGCAGTGGCCTGACGCTCAGGTGAGCGCTGCGTGTGTGCAGGCCGTCGTGGCGACGGACGTCGCGGCGACCTCGACACCCTCGAAGTCGGCGAGCGTGCTGATGCGGAAGCGGCCGTCGGCGCCCGATGCGCGCTCCATCGTCTCGGCTCTCGCCGCGTAGTACTGCTCGCGCGTGTAGCCCTCCGACGTCGGGGCGTAGCTCGCGACGAGCACGCGGCGGGCGGCCGGGCTGCCGTTCGCGTCGCTGCAGTGCGGTGCGAGCCCGTCGAGCAGGACCGCGTCACCCGGCTCGAGCGGCACGGCCTCCCAGCCGAGCGCGTCGGCGACGTCCTCGCGCACGACGCCCCGATCGTCCACCGGCAGGACCTCGTCGACACCGCCGGCGAGCCACAGGCACCCGGACTCGGTCGTGCACGGGTCGATCGCGACGAGGATCGACAGGACCCGGTCGACGCCGGGGTACGCGAGACGGTCCTGGTGGGGCCGGAACCCCGCTCCCCCGGGCTGCTTGTAGTTGATCTTGTCCTTGAACGCCGTCGAGTCGGTCCCGAGCATCGAGCTCGCGGTCTCGCGCAACGAGCCGTCGACCAGCGCCGCGACGGCCGGGGCGCAGGCCGACACGTTCTCGGTGCGGCAGATCGCGACGCCCGACCCGGTCTGCTCCTCGTACTGACCCCAGACGTGGCTCCCCGCCGGCCACGTCGCGATGAGATCGGTCGCGGCTCGCAGCTCGGCGAGCTCGTCCGAGGAGAGGATCGACGGCCGGAGCGCCTCGGTGACGGTCGTCATCCGACCACCGTACGGGCTACGGCAGGTCCGGGATGTCGACGTCGCCTGGGAGGTCCTCGATGACGTCGCCGACGCACTTGTCGAGGACGTACGTGGAGACCTTCGCCGAAGCCTTCCCGTACGCGGTCGCGTCGACGTCGACGCCGAAGCCGAGCTCGGTCGGCGGTGTCCCGCTCGCGAGCTCCTTGAGCGTCGAGACGATGGTGGCCAGCGCCTTCTTGACGGCCTTCGGCGCGTCCGACTTCGCGAACTTCTTGTACAGCTTCAGCGACTTCTTCGCGTCGGCCACCGTCGACGCCGTGCTCTGCGGCGGCGCCGGAGCGCCGATGTCGCCGTCCTGGATCGTGTCGCAGAGGGACTTGGTGGCGACACGGGCGCCGGCCGGCGCGATCGCGACGACGCCGAGCATCCCGGCGACGACCAGCGTCGCGACCAGCGCGGCGAACGGACGACGGATGCGGCAACGTCGGGCGGGCGTCGACGTCGGTCTGGGCACGGCTGCTCCTGACGGCGGGTCTGGTTCGGAGGGACGGTAGTTGCTCGTCAGGCTTCGGTGGCGCGCTGACTGCCGTGCTCGACCCGCCACCTCCCTCCGAGCTCCTCGTGCGTGGAGGGCTCGAGCACCGAGTCCACGAACCACCACTCTGCCTGCAACCGCTCGCGGTCGACATCGACGACCACGTAGCCGTTGCTGTCGAGCTCACACCACTTCCAGTGCGGCAGCGTGTCGACGGCCACGCGTTCGAGCGCGAGGGAACGCGGGTCGCGACGGGGCCATGCCCATCTTGTCGTCGATGTTCATCGACGTGAGGCTCGACGCGACGAGCTCGACGGCGATCGGCGCTTCGCCGGCGGCCGGGTCCTCGTGGAGCTCCAGGACGATCGCGACGTGCACGTCGCCGCTGAGCACCACGAGGTTGGTCATGTCGTGCTCGCGGACGTGGCGCAGCAACGTCGCGCGCTCCACGGGGTACCCGTCCCACTGGTCCGGGTCCGGACCCGAGCCTTCCTCACCGAGGAGCCGGAGCGCGTGGAGCGCGGGTCGGATCGACTCCGGCAGGTGCTCGGTCCACGTGTGACCCATCACCGACGCGTTCCCGAGCAGTCGCCAGTGCGCCGTCGAGGCGTCGAGGGCGCGCAGCAGCCATTCGCGCTGCTCCGTGCCGAGCTGCGTGCGAGCGGGATCGTTCATCGCCGGCGGTGCGATCGGTTCGTCGCGTCGCGTCCGTGTGTCGATCAGGAAGAGCTCTGCCAGTTCGCCGACCGGGACGCTTCGGAACACGCGCGTCGGGTCGAGGGGATCCGGCATACGGTACGGCTGCCACTCCCACCGCGCCCGGAAGCCCGCCGCCTTGCGGTCGGCGAACGACCCCTGCTCCGGCGAGTGCCACGACGAGCCGTCGCGCCACGTCCCGTCGGCGAACTCGTGGTCGTCGAGCGTCGCGATGACCGGATGCGTTCGGTGGAGCGCCTGCACGGCGGGATCGGTGCGGTACTGCGCGTACCGGCGGCGGTAGTCGTCGAGCGTGACGCACTCGTGGAGCGGGTCGAAGGGCCGACCGATGTCGGGCGGCTGCGGCGCGCCCGGTGGCAGCACGTTCGGCGTCTCGTAGATGTAGTCGCCGAGGTGCAGCAGGAACGCGAGGTCCCGACGGTCGGCGATGCGTGCGTACGCGTTGAACCATCCGGCGTTGTAGCTGGCGCAGGACGCGACGGCGAAGCGCACGTGGTCCGCACCCGGCCCCGGCAGCGTGCGGGTCCGCGCCACCGGTGACGAGTCGCCCAGCGCCTCGAACCCGTAGTGGTACGTCGTGCCGGGCTCGAGCCCGTCGACGTCGACGTGCACCGTGTGGTCGGCATCGGGGTCCGATGCCGTCGTCCCGCTGCGGACGACGTCGCGGCAGGCCTTCGTCGCGCGCCACGGTCCATGCCACGTCGTGCGGACCCTCGGTGTCGGCCGTGACGCGGGTCCACAGCATCACGCGGTCCTGCAGCGGATCTCCGCTCGCGACCCCGTGGTGGAACGTCTGCCCTGAGATGCGGCGCAACCTAGCCCGACGGCGTTTCGCCGGAGCTCGTTGCGTGTTGGTCGGGCTGCCGGGACTCGAACCCGGGACCTTTTGGGATCTACAACTAGTACGTTGCCGCCGGTGGGGCGAGGACGACCACCGGCTCGGCGCGGCCGACGTGTGCTCGTATCGTTCGCGTCCGTCGAGTTCTACGAACCCCAGCACCGACTCGTCGAGAGCGCTCGACCGTTCGTCGACGGCTACCTGTGCTACCGGGACGTCGACCTCCCGCGGTCTTTCCTGCGTCGGAACGCTCGCCACTTTCAGGACGACCGCGGGTTCGGGTACTGGGTGTGGAAGCCGTGGGTCCTGCTCGATGCCCTCAGCCGACTCGACGACGGCGACCTCCTCCTGTACGTCGACAGCGGAAACACGGTGCTCGCGGACCTTGCGCCGCTCTTCACACTGTGCGCATCGAGCGAGTCGGGGATCGTGCTCTTCGACAATCAGGACGGACACCCCGAGGGTGGGGTGTGGAAGAACGGCATGTGGACCCGCGGTGACTGCTTCGCGCTGATGGGCGCCACCGAGACTGAGTTCGTCGACGGCGTGCAGGTCGACGCCGCGTACATCGTCGTCGAGAAGCGCCCGTCGACGGTCGAGTTCGTGCAGGAGTTCCTCGCAGCCTGCGAGGACTACCGGATCATCTCGGATGCCCCGAGCGTGCTCCTCCCCGACGCTCCCGACTTCGTGGACCATCGTCACGATCAGTCCGTGCTCTCGATCCTCGCAATCAAGCACCGGCTCAAGCTCGAACGTGCACCGAGCCGCCACGCCGACGACGTCGATGTCTCACCCCGCCGCCGCTCGTACCCGCAGCTCTTCGATCACCACCGCTCGCGCCCGCAGCTCTTCGATCACCACTGTCGCGACTACTTCGTCCCCCGCGCACGGCACGCTCACCGACGGGCGACAGTGCGGAAGTTCGCGAGGGTCCCCAAACGGATCACCTGGCTGGCTGCGCCGTGACGCTTCAGCTCACGTTGTCAGGTCGTGTGCTGCTCGGCTTCGATGAGCGTGGTCGGTCGGTCGATCACCGGCCCGCCAACGAGAACGAGAACGAACCGGGCGAACGCGGCGGGGACCGTCTCGTCGCAGGTCATCGGAGTGGCGCCGCGAGGTCGTCGATCATCGCTCGGGCTTTGCTCTTCGCGCGTCACGGTGCTGACCTGCGATTTGTGGTCGGGCTGCCGGGACTCGAACCCGGGACCTTCGGTCCCCCAGACCGACGCGCTAACCAAGCTGCGCCACAGCCCGCGGCCGCCTCGTGGGCGACGCGATGGCGATGCTATCCGGGGCGATCCTCGACCACTGCAGCGACTCCACCGCCGCGAGTGCGTGACGCCGGATCGCGTGATGTGACCTTCGACCATTCGGCGCGAAGCGCCGTCGATCCGACCGTGACTGCCACACCCCTTTGCTTCGATGTGCGCATGGCGGCGATCGTCGAAGCAGCACCGACCATCGAGTCGGACGTCGGCTTCGACTTCGGCGCGCGCGTCGACGAGCTGCGCACGCACCCCAACGACGTGCTACGCGGCCGGATCGCCGAGGCACGCCGCGAGCAACAGCGCTGGCGGCTCGAGGAGCTCGCCGCGACGCGGGTGCTCGACGACCGCGGCGCCTTGGAGCGGATGCCCGACCGCACGGTCTCCTCCCGCACTGAGAAGACGAACCTCGAGGTCGCGCGGGCGTTGGAGTCGCGTCCCGCCCTGGCAGCCGCTGCGCACGACGGCGCGCTGTCCTGGGACCAGCTGCAGCCGCTCTGCGAGCTCTCGACGCCGGAGACCGATGCCGAGTGGGCGCAGCGCGGCCAGGCGCTGGCTCCGGTCGATCTGCACCGCAAGGTGCGGATCGGTCAGACGGTCACGCTCGCCGACGCGCAGCGCCGCCACGAGGCACGTGAGCTGCGGACGTGGCGCGATCGCGTCGACGGGATGTGCTGCGGCCGGTGGCGGCTCCCCGACGTCGACGGCGCGCTCGTGGAGAAGGTGTTCGAGCTCATGGCCGAGCGGCGCCGGCCCGCCAAGGGTGAGGCGTGGGACTCGCTCGCGCACCGCAAGGCCGACGCGCTCGTCGACCTGGTGACGAACTACTCCGACGTCGAGCGGTCCTCACGTCCGGTCATCGAGGTCGTCGAGATCTTCGATCCTCGCCGCGAACCGGGAGCAGAGGTCGACGGTCAGCCGATCGCCGCGGAGACGCTCGCGGCACTCAAGCTCAACGCGACGGTGAGGCGTTGCGTCGTCGACGAGACGGGCTGCGCGCGCACCGTGGAGAAGCCGCGCAAGGCGCTCCCGAAGGACGTCGAGCGGCACATCCGGCGGCGCGACCGCTCGTGCCGCGTCCCCGGGTGCGAGGCCGAGACGAACCTGCAGATCCACCACACCGAGCCGGTGTGCGACTTCGGTGACACGCACCTCGTGCACAAGCTGGTCGCGGTCTGCCCCGCGCACCATCGTCGTGCTGATCCCCCACGGCCGGTGGCTGACTGGTCGGCGACGCCGAGGACCCCGACGGGCTCCGGCTCGAGCACGCGTCGCGAGCCCGCGACGGACCGTCACCCTGACGTGGGTGTACCGAGTCAGATCACAGGTTGTGCGCGAGCCATTCGATGCCCTGCGCGGTGCGGTAGCCGAGGTAGATGGCAAAGACGCCGAGGAGCGCCTTGAGGTGCCACGGGATGCGCCGTCGCGGCTTCGGTTCGTCGACGGCCAGCTCTGGCGTCGCGGCCTTGCCAGGATCGACCGTCTTGCCGCAGGTCGGGCACGTGCCGTCCGCGTTGACGCTCGGCGGCGAGAGGAAGCGGTCGCACGTCGAACACCAGGGCATCCGGTCATTTCAGCACCGGCCCGGTCGAGCCGTGCCATCCGGGTTCCGTGCTTCGGCCGACGTGCTACTCGACGAGTCGGACGGCGGTGTTCCGGGCGGCTGGGTTCCGGGCGACGAGGTTCAGGCGGTGGAGCTTCTGGCGACGCGCTCAGCCGTTGCGGCGGCGGACGCGCAGCTTGATGGGCGTGGGCCCGAGGTCGAGGCCCTCGCGCAGCTTGCGCTCCAGGTAGCGCAGATAGGTGGGTGGCAGGTCGTGGCTGACGAAGATCGTGAACGTCGGCGGGTCGGTCGCGCCCTGCGTCGCGTAGAGGATGCGCGGCCGGTACCGCTTCATCGCCGGTGCCGGGTGCTGCATCTGCGCCTCCTGCAGCAGTCGGTTGAGCGTCGCGGTGGGGACCCGCCGGTGGTACGCCTCTTCCGCCTCGCGCAGCGCGGGCAGCACGTGCTTGAGGTTGCGACCGGTCTGCGCGGAGACCTTCAGGACGGGTGCGTAGCCGAGGAAGGCGAGGCGGTCGTGCACGTCCTCGAGGACCTGCTTGCGCTCGTCTGCGTCCTCGATGAGGTCCCACTTGTTGAGCACGACGACGATCGCGGTGCCCGCGCCGTCGACGCGCTCGGCGAGACGTTGATCCTGGTGCGTGACGCCGGCACTCGCGTCGATGACGAGCAGCGCGGCGTCGGCGCGGTCGACGGCTTCGAGCGCGCGCAGCAGCCCGTAGTACTCGGTGTTCTCGTCGATGCGACTCCGGCGGCGCATCCCCGCGGTGTCGACGAAGCGGAGCCGCCCGTCCGGCGTCTCGACGACGGTGTCGATCGCGTCGCGGGTGGTGCCCGGCGCGTCGTGGACGACCGACCGCTCGTCGCCGACGAGCCGGTTGAAGAGCGTCGACTTGCCGACGTTCGGCCGTCCGACGATCGCGACGGCGAACGCGTCGTCGACGGGCACGTCGGCGAGCTGAGCCTCGGGTGGGAGCGCCGCGACGATCGCGTCGAGCAGGTCACCGGTCCCCCGCCCGTGCATCGCAGAGATGGGGTGCGGGGTGCCGAGCCCGAGGCGTTCGAACGACCACGACTCCGCCTCGCGCCGGTCGTCGTCGACCTTGTTCACGGCCACGAGGACGGGCTTGCCCGAGCGCCGCAGGACGCGCGCGACGGCATCGTCCTCCTCGACGACGCCGACCGTGGTGTCGACGACGCAGACGACGACGTCGGCCATGGAGATCGCCCGCTCGGCCTGCTCACTCACCTGGCGGGTGAGCACGGAGGGATCGTCGGCCGCCGCCGACGCCGGAAGCCAGCCGCCGGTGTCGACGACGAGGAACGTGCGCCCCGTCCACGACGCGGCGAGCTCCTTGCGGTCGCGCGTGACTCCGGGGCGCTCCTCGACGATCGCGGCGCGGCGCCCCACGATGCGGTTGACGAGCGTCGACTTGCCGACGTTCGGTCGCCCGACGATCGCGACGACGGGCAGCACACCGGTCGCGGCGGCCGCCTCAGCGGACACCGAGTCTCCGGAGACCCAAGTCATCGGAGCGCGGCGACGAGCGACGTCCCGTCGGTGCCGATCACCTCGACCGGCCGTGGGAGGTCGCCCGGCGTCGTGTCGTCGAGGAAGCGACCCTCCGACAGCACGACGTCGGGGAGCAGGTACCGCTCGCCCGCGGGCTCGTGTGCGAGGACGCGCGCCACGTCGGACCCGGTCAGCAGCCCGGTGACGGCGATGTTGCCGCCGAAGAAGTCGTTGGCGACCGGGATCGTGCGCACCGGCACCTGCGCGGCGCGCTCGAGGCGCGGCACGAGCGGCGCGAGCACCCGGGCGCCGTACTCCCCCGTGAGGATCGCGATCGGCTGCGGCTGGGAGTTCGAATCGTCAACACGGACGGTCGCGTCGTCAGCACGGCCGGCCGCGTTGGCGTCCTCGACGCGCAGCGCCCGGTAGCCCGACGCGGGCGCGCCGTCGACCCAGGCGAAGAAGCCCGATCGGGTGCCGGTGCCCGGCACCGGTGCACCGGCGAGCGCGGCGTCGACCTCGCGTGCGAACGTCGTCGCCATCCCCACGCCGTTCTCGTGCTGCTCGAACTCGTCGTACTCCTCGGCGCCAGGGAACGGGCGATCGGCGAGGAGGTACAGCTCGTCGGCGGCGTAGACGAGGCGCCGACCGATCGCCTCGAGGAACCGACCCTGCCAACGCTCGACGGTGTCGAGCACGCGCGCCGCATCGTCCGGCGTGTGCGGGCGCAGCTCGGGCTCGCGCGAGTGCGCACTGATCCCGACCGGGACGACACCGACGGTCGCGAGGCGCGGGAAGCGGTCGAGGATCCCCAGGAGGGTGTCGTCGAGCGCGGCACCGTCGTTGACGCCGGGGCACACGACGATCTGGCCGTGGACCGCGATGCCCGCGTCGAGGAGCGCCGCCAGCCAGCGGAGGCTCGTCGCCCCGCGCCGGTTGCGCAGCAGGCGCGCCCGGAGCTCGGGATCGGTGGCGTGGATGCTCACGTACAGCGGGCCGAGGCGCTCGCTCACGACTCGCTCGAGGTCGGCCTCGGTGAACCGCGTCAGGGTCGTGAAGTTCCCGTAGAGGAAGGACAGGCGATAGTCGTCGTCCTGGAGCGACAGGCTCGGACGCATCCCCTCCGGGAGCTGGAAGATGAAGCAGAACGGGCAGTGGTTGTCGCACGTCCGGACCTGGTCGAAGACCGCGCTCGGCGAGGTCGAGGCCGAGCGGCGCGCCCGCGTCCTTGTCGACGACCACGCTCCGCTCGAGGCCCCCGCGCCGGATCTCCAGCTCGACCCACGGCTCGTCGGCTTGGAGCTGGTAGCGGATCACGTCGCGCACCGCCTCACCGTTCACGCTGAGGAGCTCGTCGCCCGCGAGGAGACCCGGCGTCGGCGGCTGGTGAGTCGGGCGCGACCGCCACGACACGGGCGGTCGGCATGGCTCCAGTCTACGGAGCGACCGGTCCCACCCTTCCTGCGGGCTGGCCTCCTGCGGGCTGGATCTGGCGACCGATCGCCTTCTACGCTGGAACGGCATGACGGTCGAACGGGTCCTGCTGGCCGAGCCGCGAGGCTTCTGCGCGGGCGTCGAGATGGCGATCAAGGCGCTGGCGTGGATGGTCCGCGTGTTCGAGCCGCCCGTGTACTGCTACCACGAGATCGTCCACAACCGTCTCGTCGTCGACCGGTTCCGGCAGCAGGGCGTGGTGTTCGTCGACTCGATCGACGAGGTCCCCGCCGGCGCGCCGCTCATGCTCTCGGCGCACGGGAGCGCACCCGATGTCGTCGAAGCGGCACGAGGCAAGGGACGCTTCGTGGTGAACGCGGTGTGCCCGCTCGTCACCAAGGTGCACCACGAGGCGAAGGTGCGCGCCAACAAGGGCTTCACCATCCTCTACGTGGGGCACGAGGGTCACGACGAGGCGGTCGGCACGCTCGCGGTCGCGCCCGAGGCGATGCGCCTCGTCGAGCACGAGGAGGACGTCGACGACGTCCTCGCGAGCATCGACGATCCCGAGCACGTCGCCCTGCTCGCCCAGACCACCCTGTCGCTCCAGGACTGGGAGGGGATCAAGGACAGGGCCCGGGCCGAGTACCCCGACCTCTGGACCGCGTCACGCAACGACCTCTGCTTCGCGACGACGAACCGCCAGGCGGCGTTGCGGGAGCTGGCCACCCGCGCCGACGCGGTCGTCGTGATCGGGAGCTCGAACTCGTCCAACACGATCGCCCTCGCCAAGGTCGCCGAAGCAGCCGGGTGCGGTCTCGTGCTGCGCGTCGACGGGCCCGAGGAGCTCGACCTCGATGCGCTCGGTGACGCGGCGGTCGTCGGCGTCACGGCCGGCGCGAGCGCCCCCGAGGACCTGGTCCAGGCCGTGATCGAGAAGCTCGCACCCAGCGGACGGCGTCGAGCCGGTCTTCGTGACCGACGAGGAGGAGTACTTCCCTCCCCCGCGTGAGCTGCGCGAGCTCGTGCCGGCGCTCGACGTCGTCGCCGCGCTCGCACTCGGGGGCGACCCGCGCGGGAGCCGGGAGCACGGCGGGCCGTTCAGCGCCGACCGCACGCGTCGACGCGTCAGACGTGCTCGCGGGCCTCGGTCGCTGACGGCGGCGCGGCCTCCACGCCCGAGCGACGCATCGCCTCGTCGAACACCTGCTGCAGCTCGCGCTGGAGCGTCGCGGTGAGCGCCGCGATCTCCGATCGCTTGCGGACCCCGCTGGTCGCCGGCGCGGGGATGGGCGCGCCGATCACGACGGCCACCTTGTGGATGCGCGGCAGCACCTTGCCGGTCGGGCAGGATCTTCTCCGTGCCGCCGACGCCGACCGGCAGGATCGGGACGCCGAGCTTCAGCGCGAGGTAGGCGACGCCGTCGAACAGGTCCGTGATGGCCGGACCCGTACGGCGTGTCCCTTCGGGGAAGATCGCCAACGGCTCCCCGTCCTCGAGCGCCTGCTGTGACGCCCGGAGCGCGGCGCGGTCGGTGACGTCGCGGTCGACGCTGATCGCACCGAGCTTCCTGAACAGCCAGCCCCCGAAGCGCGACGAGAACAGCTCCTCCTTCGCCATGAAGCGGATGCGGCGCTTGCTGATGTAGCCGGCGAAGGGCACGTCGAGGATCGAGCGGTGCGAGGGCGCCACGATGTAGACGCCGGTCGGCGGGACGTGCTCGCGACCGACGACGCGCACGCGGAACACGACCTTGAACACCGAGAGCACGACGGCCCGGGCGAAGCGGTAGAAGCTCACGCGCCCCGCCTCCCCGCGTCGCCGTCCCCTGTTGCTTCGCGATACCGGTCGACGATCGTGGTGACGATATCGCCGACCGCGAGCTCGGTCGTGTCGATGTGCGAGCGCGTCCGGTGCCGCGACGAGCGGCGACTGCCGCGCGGGTGGAGTCGAGGCGGTCGCGCCGCTCGAGGTCGCGTCGCACCTGTTCGAGGTCGACGGACCGGTTCGCGGCGGCCTCGTCGTGCTGGCGGCGCCGCGCTCGGGCCTCGTCGCTCGCGGTGAGGAACACCTTGACCGCGGCGTCGGGGAACACGACGGTGCCGATGTCGCGGCCCTCGACCACTCCCCCGTCGTGGTGCGTCCGCCCACGCCCGCTGGTGCGCGACCAGTGCGGTCCGGACGGCGCGGGTGCGCGGAGACGGTCGACACGGCGGCGGTGACGTCGGGGCCGCGGATCTCGGTCGTCACGTCGCGCCCGTCGAGCAGCACCGTGCCGTCCACCGAGAGGTGCACCGATCGCGCCAGGGCACCGCAGGCGTCGGCGTCGTCGATCGGGACGTCCCGTTCGAGGGCTGCGAGCGTGATGGCGCGGTACATCGCGCCGGTGTCGAGCGTCGGGACGTCGAGCGCCTCGGCGACCGCGCGGGCGACCGTCGACTTCCCGGCGCCCGACGGCCCGTCGATGGCCACGACCTTCTCGTCACGACAGGAGCGCCTCGAGAGTCGCGCTCGAAGTCGGGATACGGACACGGCGGTGGCCGACCAGCCTGCGATCGACGACGTGCCGTCGATGGCGCACGCCGCGACCGCGCCAGCCAGTGCGATGCGATGGTCGCCGTGGCTCTGCATGTCGGCGGCGTGCACCTCGCCGCCGTGGACCACGAGCGAGTCCCCGTCGGCCTCGGACGCGAGCACCGATCGCGTCGAGCAGCTCGACGACCGTCACGACGCGGTCGCTCTCCTTCACCCGCAGCTCGGCGACGCCGCGGAAGACCGTGCTGCCCTCGGCGAACGCGGCGGCGACGGCGAGCACGGGCACCTCGTCGATCATCGCCTCGTGGACCTCGACGCTCGCCGCCCGCAGAGGGCCCGATCGGACGTGGAGGTCCCCGACCGGCTCGCCGAGCCGTTCGTCGGTCGGGGTGAGCTCGATGTCGGCGCCCATCGCGCGGAGCACGTCGACGAACTGGATCCGGCCGGGGTTCACGAGCACGTCGGTCAGGGTGACGTCGGAGCCCTCGCGTGATCGCCGCGCCGACCGCGAAGAACGCGGCCGAGGACGGGTCGCCCGGCAGCGTCAGCTCGAACGGTCTCGGGTGCCCCGCGGGTGACACGGACCGTCGTGCTGTCGGGGCGCGTCACCGGCGCACCGAGCGCGATGAGCATCCGCTCGGTGTGGTCGCGGCTCGGCGCGGGCTCGACGATCTCGGTCGTGCCGTCGGCCTGGAGCCCCGCGAGCGCGAGCGCGGTCTTCACCTGACCGCTCGCGACCGCGAGCTCGACGCGGGCCCCGGTGAGGGTCGTGCCCTCGATCGTGAGCGGCGCGTGCGCGCCGCCGTCGGAGCTGGTGACGTCTGCACCGAGCTTGCGCAGCGGGGTCACGACACGAGCCATGGGCCGGGTGCGCAGGGACTCGTCGCCCGTGAGCACGCTCGTGAACGGCCGAGCGGCGAGGAGCCCCGTGAGCATCCGCATCGTCGTGCCCGAGTTGCCGCAGTCGAGGTCGCCGCCGGGCGCGGTGAGCGACGTCGACGCCGTGGGACGACACCTCGGTGGTCGCGTCCCGCTCGGTGATGTCGACCCCGAGCGCCCGCAGGGCGCCCGCCGTCCGCCGGACGTCGTCACCGGGCGCGAGCCCTTCGAGGGTGCTCGTGCCGTCGGCGAGCGCGGCGAACAGGAGCGCGCGGTGCGACATCCCCTTCTCACCGGGCAGCCGGAGCGTGCCGCGCAGCGGACGCGAGCCGGTGATCGCGGAGCGCGTCGCCCGGGCCCGGATGCATGCTCACGGGAGCGCGGTGCGCGCGGGGTGGTAGCCGCGCGTCAGCGAGGGCCGCGACGAACGCGTCGGACTCGTCGGCGCTGATCAACAGCACCAGCACGCCACCGCGCCCCTCGACCGAGTGCGCGATCTCGATGTCGGCGATGTTCACGCCGAGCGTGCCCGCGAGCGTCGTGACCTCGGCGAGCGCGCCCGGCTGGTCGGGGATCGGCACGTGGAGCTCGACGAGCGGCGCGTCCGTCGGGATGCCGGACGGGAGGCTGCGCCGCGCGGCGCGGGCCCGCTCGAGCACCTCGAGGAGCCCGCCGCGGTCGCCGGCGTCCACCAGGGACCGGACCGCGTCCAGGGCGGCGACGTACTCGTCGAGCGCGGCGACGATCGCGTCGCGGTTCGCCACGCAGATGTCGGGCCAGATGCCGGGATGGCTCGCCGCGATGCGGGTCATGTCGCGGAACCCGCCGGCCGCGAGCCGGAGCAGGAGCGCGTGTCCGCTCCCCTTCGTCGCCGCGACGTCCATGAGCGTCGTCGCCGCGAGCTGCGGCACGTGGCTGACGACGGCGACGAGCGTGTCGTGCTCGGCCGGCGAGACCGCGAAGACCTCGGCACCGAGCTCGCCGAGGAGGGACCGGAGCGTCGCGAACGCGGCCGCGTCGGTCGACTCGGTCGGCGTCAGCACCCAGGTCGCGCCCACGAACGAGATCGGCGTCCGCGCCCTCGAGGCCGTCCTGCTCGGAGCCCGCCATCGGGTGGCCGCCGACGAAGCGCGCCGCGAGCTCGGGCCGCTCGGCTGCGACGGTCGCGACGACCGGCAGCTTGACCGAGCCGACGTCGGTCACCACGTTCGCGCCGGCGTCGAGCGCCTCGATGACCGCGCCGGCGATCGCGCCGACGGGCACGGCGACGAACACGACGTCGGCGCCGGCAGCCGCGTCGGCGAGGGTCGGCACCGCCTCGTCGAGGACGCCGAGCTCCACGGCGCGCGCGGTGCTCGCGGGATCACGGTCGTACCCGCGCACCACGATGCCCGCGCGTCGCAGCGCGAGTCCGACCGAACCACCGACGAGCCCGGTCCCGACGAGCCCCGCCCTCGTCACTCGGGCAGGTCGTCCCGGAGCGCGCGTGCGCCCTCGAGGTAGACGTGGTGGAGGTCGCCGCGGTCGCGGTCGGTGTAGCAGTGGACGAGGACCCGGACGACACGGGGCATGCCGTGCCCGATCTCGAGCTCGCGCGCGCAGAGCAGCGGCACGTCGCCGAGGCCGAGGGCGCGGGCAGCCGTCGCCGGGAACTCGGCCGTGAGGTCGGTGGTCGCGGTGAAGATGATGCTCACGAGGTCGTCGTGGTCGACGGTCGTTGCGCTCGAGGAGCTCACGGACGAGGCGTTGCGTCTTCCCGTCGATCTCGGCCTTCGTGTCTTCGTCGCACGTGATCGCCCCGCGCAGTGCCCGAACCTTCACGCCGATCGACACTAGTGCTGGGCTTCTCCGGCACCCGGGGCGGTATCGGCACCCGGTGAGGTGTGCGCGGCTTCGTAGAGCGCTCGCACCTCGCGCGGCGCGAGCGCCCGCCACGTCCCCGGCGCGAGGCGCGAGTCGGCGAGCGGTCCGATCTTCGTGCGCACGAGCCGCTCGACCGGGTAGCCGACGGCCGCGCACATGCGTCGCACCTGGCGCTTGCGTCCCTCGTGGATGGTGAGCTCGATCGCGCTCCGCTCGTTCGTCCGCGCCGCGATCCGCACCTTCGCCGGCGCGGTCGGGCCGTCGTCGAGCTGCACGCCCGTGCGCAGCTCGCGCAGCGCGGAGTCGCTCGGCTTCCCCGCGACCTCTGCCACGTACGTCTTGTCGACGCCGTGTCGGGGGTGGGCCAGCAGCTGGGCGAGGTCGCCGTCGTTGGTCAGGACGAGCAGGCCTTCGGTGTCGGCGTCGAGGCGGCCGACCGGGAACACGCGCGGCTCTCCCGGCACCAGCTCGATGACCGTCGGCCGTCCCTGCGGGTCGCTGGCCGTCGTCACGACGCCGCTCGGCTTGTTCAGCACGTAGTACACGAGGTCGGGCCGGACCGCGAGCGGGACGTCGTCGACGAGCACCTGCTGCGTCTCCGGGTCGGCGCGGTCGCCGAGCGTCGCGACGATCCCGTCGATCTTCACCCGCCCCTCGCGCGACGAGGTCCTCGCACTTGCGGCGCGACCCCAGGCCGGCGCGGGCGAGCAGCTTCTGGACGCGTTCGGGCTGGGACACGCCTTCGCCGTCCATCAGGGCGATCCGCGGTCAGGAGGGCTCGTCGTCGACGCCCGCGTCGACGCTCGCCTCTGCGTCCTCGTCAGCGGACAGCGACGCATCCGTCGAGATGCGCAGGCCGCGCTCGAGCGCTTCCACCACGCTCGCGTCGGGGACGAAGTCGCCCAACGGCGGGAGGTCGTCGGTCGAGTCGAGCCCGAGCCGCTCGAGGAAGAGCGTGGTGGTGCCGTAGAGGACGGCGAGCCCCGGACCGGGGTCGCGGTCGACCTCTTCGACGTAGCCGCGGGAGATGAGCGTCTGGAGCGTCGCCTCCGAGTTGACACCGCGGATCGCCGAGACCTGTCCGCGCGCGATCGGCTGCTTGTACGCGATGATCGCGAGCGTCTCGAGCGCCGGTCCGGACAGCCTGACGTGCTGCCCCTCGAGCACGAACCGCTCGACGTACGGCGCGAGCTCGGGATGCGTCTGGAACCGGTAGCCGCCGGCGACCCGGGCGAGCACGAAGCCGCTCCCCCGCTCCTCGTACTCGGCGGCGAGCTGGTCGCACAGCTCGTCGACGCGCACGACCGGGACCTCGAGCAGCTCGGCGAGGAAGCGCGGCTCGACCGGCTCCGTCGCGGCGAGCACCACCGCCTCGATCGCGCGGCGCGCCTCGTGGTCGCGCAGCTCGGCCTCGTCGACCGCCGACTCGGCATCGCGCGCGACGCCTTCCCAGTACCGCGGGGGCGGCCAGACGTCCGCGTCGGCGTCGCCGAACGACGTCATGCGCCGGGTTCCTGGGGCGTCACCTCGCGGACGTCCGGAGCGTCCCGATCCTGAGCGTCCCGATCCTGAGCATCCCGATCCTGAGCATCGTGGTCCCAGTCGGCGATGCTCTCGGCGTCGAGCTCGATGCCGGCGATGCGCTGCACCGTGAGCACGCCGAAGTTCTCGGCCTGGCCGAGGTCCACGATGCCCTGCTTGAACAGCTCGAGGACCGCGAGGAAGCGGACGATCGCCTCGAGCCGTGTCGGCGCGTCCGCCGCGAGCGTCACGGAACGTCATCCGGTCGCTGGCCCTGCAGATGGTCGAGGACGACGGAGATCGCGTCCCCGACGCTGGCGCGGATCGGCGCGATGTGGTCGGTCTCGACCTCCTCGAGCGGCCGCGCCTCGAGCGCGCGCCGGGCTGCGTCACGCAACCGCTCCGGTCGCACCTGCGACAGCGGATCGGGAACGAGCGAGCGGAACGGCTCTTCCGGGCCGGCACCGCGGGCGAGGCTGCGATCGGCGACGCGCATCAGCGCGAGGAGCGCGTCCGCCGCGTCCTTGAACGTCTTGCACTCGAGGAGACGGGCGAGGAGGAGGTCGCGCTCCTCGAACCGGAGGAGCTCCTCGTCGAGGTCGAGGTCGGACGGGCCCGGCAGCAGCCGGCGCGTCTTCAGCTCGACGAGCGTCGCCGCGATGAGCAGGAACTCGGTCGCGATCTCGAGGTCGAGGTGCTCCATGCGGTCGAGCTCGGTGAGGTACGCGTCGACGATCGTCGCGAGCGACACGTCCCAGAGATCGACCTCCTGCTTGAGGATGAGGTGCAGGAGCAGGTCGAACGGACCCGCGAAGACCGGTGTCTCGACCTCGTAGGGCATCTCCTCCGAGGGTACCGGACCCCTCTGAGTACATTCAGACAATGGCGAGGGTGTTCAGCGGGATCCAGCCGACAGGCGAGATGCACCTCGGCAACTACCTCGGTGCGGTCCGTCAGTGGGTCGCCGACCAGGACGAGCACGACTCGATCTACTGCGTGGTCGACCTCCACGCGATGACGACGCCCTACGACCCCGCCGAGCTCGCGGCGTCGACGCGCCGAACGGCGACGCTCCTGCTCGCGGCCGGCCTCGACCCCGAGCGGTGCACCCTCTTCGTGCAGAGCCACGTGCCGCCAGCACACCGAGCTGACCTGGATCCTGAACTGCGTCGCGACGTACGGCGAGCTGAACCGCATGACGCAGTTCAAGGAGAAGGGACAGGGGAAGGAGTCGGTGAGCGTCGGGCTCTTCGACTACCCGGTGCTCATGGCGTCCGACATCCTCGCCTACGACACCGAGCGCGTCCCCGTCGGCGACGACCAGCGTCAGCACCTCGAGCTCGCGCGCGACCTCGCCGGGCGCTTCAACCACCGGTTCGGCGACACGCTCGTCGTCCCCGAAGCCGCGATCCCGAAGATCGGCGCTCGGGTCATGGACCTGCAGGACCCGACGGCGAAGATGGCGAAGTCCGCCGAGCTCGCCGCAGGGCACGTCCCGCTGCTGGACGATCCCGCCGCGATCAGCGAAGCGCTTCAAGAGCGCGGTGACCGACTCCGAGACCGAGATCCGCTTCGACCCGGCGACGAAGCCGGGCGTGTCGAACCTCCTCGAGATCCTCGCCACCGCGACGGATCGCAGCGTCGACGACGTCGCGGGCGGGCTCCAGGGCCAGGGCTACGGCGCGCTCAAGACCGCGACCGCTGACGCGGTGGTCGCGCTCGTGCGCCCGGTGCAGGAGCGCTTCGCGGCGCTCGAGGGCGATCCCGGTGCCGTCGATGCTGCGCTCGCGCTGGGTGCCGGGAAGGCCGAGGCGATGGCGTCGAAGGTCGTCGAGCGCGTCCGGCGCGCGACGGGCCTGCTGCCCCGAACCTGAGCTCCGGACCTGAGTCGGGTCAGTCGTCGTCGGCGGCGTGCAGCGCCTCGACGACGGGCGTCGGGGATGCCGGTGGCCTCCCACGTCGACGGGTCGTGGTGCGCCTGCGGCCCAGCGCGCCGCGGCGTCGTGACCGTCGGCGAGCCGGATCTGCTGTGCGCCGAGCTCGGGATGACGGAGGTAGAGCCCGACGCGGCGGGTGATGCCCCGCTTCTCCGACCAGATGTCCGCCATGTCGTGGCCTGCCGCCGCGCCCGCGACGGTCGCGCCGACGCGCGCCGAAGACCCCGAGGCGCGCGTCGAGCTTGCCGACGTCGTGCAGCAGCGCCGCGGCGAGCCACTGGTCGTCGCCCGCGTAGGTGGTGTCGGCCAGCATCCGCTCGACGCGGCGCGCGACCGCGATCGAGTGCCGGCGGTCGTGGTTCGGCAACCGCGACCACAGCGCGTACTCCCCGGGACGCAGGATGCCGCGCACCCACGCGTCGTCGTCCGCCTTCGGCGCGGCCGGCCAGAGCGACGTGACGAAGCGCCGGCTGAGGTGGCTCGCACGCCGGATCGAGGTCACGGCTGGCGGCTCACTGCACGACGAAGTCGTACAGCGCGTCGTAGAACGGCGAGATGATCGTGTCGATGACGCCGGTGAAGAACACGAGCGCGAACAGCAGCAGGATCCCGTACGGCCGGAACCGGTACCAGTGCGGGAGCCACGACGCGGGCAGCACGCGTTCGACGAGCGCGGAGCCGTCGAGCGGCGGGATCGGCAGCAGGTTGAACAGCCCGAGCAGCAGGTTGATCAGCGAGAAGTAGAAGACGATCTCGAGCAGCACGTCGCCGGTCGCGTTGTCGAACGTCCCGCCGATGCCACGCCCCTGGTCGACCATCCATCGCGCGATGACGGCGAAGATCATGCACAGCAGGAAGTTCGTGAGGGGCCCCGCGAGGCTCACGAAGACCAGGTCGCGGCGCGGGCGCCGCAGTCGCGCCGGGTTCACGGGCACCGGCTTCGCGAAGCCGATCACCGGCAGCCCCGACAGCGCGCCGAGTGCCGGGAGGATCAGCGATCCGAACGGGTCGATGTGCGGGATCGGGTTGAGCGTGAGGCGACCCGCGCGCTTCGCCGTGTCGTCGCCGAACCAGAGCGCGACGACCCCGTGGCTGATCTCGTGGAGGATGACGGCGACCACGAGGCACACGAAGAAGATCAGCGTCTCCTGGAGCTCCACCCCGGGATCCGTCCGCGCCCGTCAGCGGTTCTTGGACGCGCAGGTGATGCAGAGCCGTGCCGCGGGCTTCGCCTCGAGGCGCGCCACCGGGATCTCGTTGCCGCAGGACTCGCACGCGCCGAACGTGCCCGCGTCGAGCTTTCCGAGCGCGTCCTCGACCTCACGCAGGGAGTCGGCGAGCGTCCCGGCGATGGCGTCGAGCTCGCCCCGCTCGGCGGTCACCTGGCTGGAGTCGGCGAAGCCCTCGTCGAACGACCTCACCGGCGCCGAGCTCACGCAGGCGCGCTTGGAGACGCTCCCGCTCGTCCTCCAGCTGGACGCGCAGCATCGAAGTGTCCGGACCGACCATGGGGCAATCGTACCGCCGAGGTGTCGCCGGTCGACCGGCAGTATCCGGCTCGACGACCGCTCTGTGGACCGCTCTCGTGGACCGGGCCTGCGGTCAGATCTGCGGTCAGGTCTGCGGTCAGGTCCGGCACCTCACGCTCGGGAGCGCGACCGGGGATGCGCGCTGAGGTACACGGCGCGCAGCCGCTCGGGAGACACCTTCGTGTACACCTGCGTCGTCGAGACGCTGGCGTGACCGAGCACCTCCTGCACGACCCGGATGTCGGCACCGTGGTCGAGCAGGTGCGTGGCGCACGAGTGGCGCAGCACATGCGGGTGCACGCGGTCGCCGAGCCCGGCCCGGCCGCCGGCGTCGCGCACGATCCCCCAGCAGCCCTGTCGGGTCAGGCGACCACCACGCGCGTTCAGGAGCACGGCATCGCCGGCTCCCCGGGTCGGGCGCACCGGCACGGGTCAGCTCCGGTCGTCCCCGAGCGAGGTACGTCTCGAGCGCGGCACGCGCCGGCCGTCCGATCGGCACGACTCGCTCCTTGGCGCCCTTGCCGAACACGCGGACGAGCCCGTCGTCGAGTGCGAGGTCCTCGCGGTCGAGTGCGACGAGCTCGGTGATCCGCATGCCGCTGGCGTACAGCGTCTCGAGGATCGCCCGGTCGCGCAGGGCACGCGGGTCGTCACCGACGACCGAGTCGAGCAGCGCGCCGACCTCGGCTTCCGTCAGCGCCTTGGGGATCCCGGCCGGCACCTTCGGCGCCTTGACGTCCTCGGTGGGATCCTCCGTCGCGTGCCCCTCGTCGACGCAGAACCGGTGGAACGAGCGGACCGCGACGAGGGCACGCGCCACGCTCGAAGGTGCGGGCGGCCGCGCCGGCGTGTCGCCGTCGTCGGCCGGCGCCGTGGCACGGTGCGCCACGTACTCGCGCACCAGGTCGACGCCGACGTCGCCGGGGTCGTCGATCGCCGTGCGCGCGGAGGAAGGCCGCGTACTCCCGCAGATCACGCGCGTACGCGTCGAGGGTGTTCGGTCGAAGACCGCGCTCGACCGCGAGCCAGGTCGCATGCTCAGCCAGGAGGTCGTCGAGCGCGTCGGTCGTGGTCGCCGCGCCGCTCATCGCCGCTCTTCGTCACGCAGCAGCTGGCGGGTGAGGAGGAGCGCGACGATCGTCGTCGCGTCGACCAGCTCGCGTCGCGCGATGAGGTCGTCGACGTCGTCGAGCGAGAACGCGCTCGACCGTCATCTCGGCCTCCTCGAAGGTCGCCGCGCTGCGCTCCTCGAGCGCAGTGAGGTCGAACGCGGCGTAGAGGAACGCGTACTCGTCGCAGAACCCCGGCGACGTGTAGCACTCCCCGAGCCACGTCAGCCGTCCGGCGCGGTGGCCGATCTCCTCCTCGAGCTCCCGTCGTGCGGTCTCCTCGGGAGGCTCGCCGTCGACGTCGCGCTTGCCCGCGGGTGCTTCGAGGATCGCGGCGCCGACCGCGGCGCGGAACTGCCGCACGAGGATGACCTCGGGACCGTCTCCGACGACCGGCACCACCGTGACGGCGCCCGGGTGACGGACGATGCTGCGGGTGAAGCGCTCGCCGTGCGGGTCCTCGACGGTCGCCTCGACGAGCTCCAGGAACGCGCTGTGGAGGCGCGTCGTCGTGTCGACGACGCGGAAGCCGGTCATGACGACCGGTTCACGCTCCCGCCGGTGGCACCAGCCTCGTGGTGAGCATCTCCGGCGTCGCCCGCAGGGTGTCGGCCTCGATCGGCAGTCGCGGCGCCCGGCCTTCGGCGCGGTCGGCCGCGGCCTGCACGAACGCCGCGAAGAGCGGGTGCGGACGGTCGGGCCGGCTCTTGAACTCGGGGTGCGCCTGCGTCGCGACGAAGAAGGGGTGCATCGTCCTCGGCAGCTCGATGAACTCGACGAGGCGCTCGTCGGGCGAGGTCCCCGAGCAGACGAGCCCGGCCTCCTCGAGCTTCTTGCGGTACTTGTTGTTGACCTCGTAGCGGTGCCGGTGCCGCTCGTACACGACGTCCTCGCCGTACGCGTCGTGCACGACCGTGCCGGGTGCGAGCTTCGCGGGGTAGGCGCCGAGGCGCATCGTGCCACCGAGGTCGACGACGTCGCGCTGCTCGTCCATGAGGTCGATCACCGGGTGCGGTGACTGCGTGTCGAACTCGCTCGAGTTCGCGCCGGCGAGGCCACACTCGTCACGCGGCGAACTCGATGACCGCGCAGTGCAACCCGAGGCACAGGCCGAGGAACGGGACCTGCTGCTGGCGGGCGAAGCCGGCGGCCGAGACCTTGCCGTCGATGCCGCGGAAGCCGAAGCCGCCCGGGATCACGATGCCGTCGAGGTCGCGCAGGCGTCCCTCGGCGAACAGCGCGTCCGCGTCGTCGGCCGCGATCCAGTCGATGTCGACGTGCGCGCCGCACGAGTATCCACCGTGGCGCAGTGCCTCCGCGACCGAGAGGTACGCGTCGGGGAGGTTCACGTACTTGCCGACGAGCCCGATGCGCACGGGTCGGTCGGCGCGCTCGACCCGGCCGACGAGCGCGCGCCACTCGTCGAGATCGGGCACCGTGTCCTCGAGGCGCAGCATCTTGCACACGTAGTCGTCGAGCCCCTCCTCGTTGAGCACGAGGGGGATCTCGTAGAGCGTCTCGGCGTCGATCGCGGAGACGATCCCCTGCTCGGGGACGTCGCACAGCTGGGAGATCTTCTCCTTGAGGCGCGGCGGGATCGGCCGGTCGGAGCGGCAGACGATCGCGTCGGGCTGGATGCCCCGGCTCCGCAGCTCGGTGACCGAGTGCTGCGTGGGCTTGGTCTTCTGCTCCCCCGACGGCCCGATGAAGGGGACGAGCGTCACGTGGACGTAGAAGACGTTGTCGCGTCCGACGTCCTTGCGGAACTGCCGGATCGCCTCGAGGAAGGGCAGGATCTCGATGTCGCCGACCGTGCCGCCCACCTCGGTGATGACGACGTCGACGTCCTCGTCCGCGAGGCGCGTGATCCGGCTCTTGATCTCGTCCGTGATGTGCGGGATCACCTGGACGGTCTGGCCGAGGTAGGCGCCGCGCCGCTCCTTGGCGAGCACCTCCTGATAGATCGACCCGGTCGTCGCGTTCGACTTCTTCGACAGCGGGACGTCGACGAAGCGCTCGTAGTGCCCCAGGTCGAGGTCGGTCTCGCCGCCGTCGTCGGTGACGAACACCTCGCCGTGCTGGAAGGGGTTCATCGTGCCGGGGTCGACGTTGATGTAGGGGTCGAGCTTCTGGAGGGTGACGCTCAGCCCCCGGGACTTGAGCAGGCGGCCGAGCGAGGCTGCCGTCAGTCCCTTCCCGAGGCTCGAGGCGACTCCGCCGGTCACGAAGATGTGCTTGGCCACGGGTGGCGAACATATCACCCGTCGCGCGCGTTTTCGTTCATGCGTCGGCCCGCGACCCTCGTGACCCGCGACACGGTCGCGACGCGGGCCTTCGCTAGCGTCGCGCGACGTGACCCGTGTCGAGCAAGCCCGCGACACGGGCACGCCACCCGTCCCGCGCTCGGCCTGGCGTCGCGACGCGCTGCTCCTCGCGATCGGTGCGGTCCTCCTCCGCCTCCCGGCCTTCTTCGCGCCACGTCACCTCACGTTCGACGACGGGCAGTACGGGACGGTCGTGCTGGGCCTGCGCGACGGCGACCTCCCCTTCAAGGACCTCTTCTCCTCCCAGGGGCCGCTCTACTACCCGCTCCTCGGCATCGCTGACCTCGTCGGTCTCCGGACGATGGACGGTCCGCGCGTCCTCACCGTCGCGGCGGGTGCGGTCGCCGCGATCGCGACCTACGCGATCGCGCGTCACCTCACCGGTCGCTGGGCGGCGTTCGTCGCGGGCGCGCTCGTGGCGACGAGCGGCTCCGTCCTCTACGTCACGGGTCCGCTCGCCGGGGACGGGCCCGCCCTCGCGCTCGCACTGACCGCGGTCGCGCTCGCGTGCACGTACCGCGCGCGTCCGTCGGTCGGACGCGCGGTGCTCATCGGGCTCGCGATGGGTGCTGCGCTGTGCGTCAAGCTGATCGTCGCACCCGCCGCCATCGCAGTCGCCGTGCTCGTGCTCGGCGCGCCGAACGCACGCCGCTGGCGGGACGCGGTCGTCGCGGTCGCCACGGCGATCGGGGTCGCGATCCTCACGGCGCTGCCATGGGGCATCGATCGCGTCTGGGACCAGTCGGTCGAGTACCACCGCGACTCCGAACGGCTCCGCAGCTACGGCGGCAACGCCTGGACGCTCCTGAAGACCCTCGCCGAGCGTGATCCCTTCGTGCTGGCCGCGGTCGTCGCCGCCGGAGTCACCGCGATCGTCGTCGGGTGGCGCCGCCACCACGACGGCGCGACCGGCACGCCACCGACCAGCTGGGCGACCAACGGGCAGACGAGCGCCGACCTCGACCTGCGGACATCACTGTTCGTGCTCGTCCCGTGGACGGTCGCGCAGGCCGGGTTCCTCGTCATCGAGCCGGCGATGTGGAGACCGCACGTGTCGCAGATCGTCGCGCCGCTCGCGCTGCTCGCCGTCCTGCGACCGGCACCCTGGCGCGTCCTCGCGGTGGTCGGTGTGCTCCTCGTGCCGTGGTGGGTCGTCAACACGCGCCCCATGCTGTGGCCGGAGTCGTACACGCGCAGCGAGCAGGCCGTCGTCGATCGCCTCGCTGCCCTCCCCGAGGACGCCTGGGTCATCAGCGATGATCCCGGGTTCGCCTGGCGTGCCGATCGGCGCGTCCCGGGCGAGTACGTCGACGTCTCGATGAAGCGCTTCCAGCAGGGGGCGCTCACCAAGCGCGACGTGCTGCGCGACGCCGACGACCCGCGCGTGTGCGCGGTGGTCGTGTGGTCCGGTGACCGCCTCGGGAGCCTGCCGGGGCTCGGCGCCGACCTCGAGGAGCTCGGCTACGAGGTCGCGGCGCGCTACCCCGGTCCGACCCCGCGGGTGCTCTACGAGCGATCGGGCTGCGAACCGTCGGGTGAGCGTCGCTCGGGGAGCTGACCGAGCCGATCCAACCACCGCAGCGGTCGCACGCGTTCGATGATGTCGGAGTACGACACGATCTCGGCCGCGACGTTCGCGACGATCAGCACCACGAGCGCGGTGATGCGCGTGACCTCACCGCGACCGAGCACCACGCCGAGCCCCAGGACCGCGCCGACGACGTTCGCGCCCGCGTCGCCGAGCATCAGGCGTTCCTTGAGGTCGTCGTTCATGAGCCCGAACGCGGCGCCCATGGCGGGCGCGATCGCGATGCCGACGACGCCGTCGCCGAGGAGCACCGCGAGCGGCACGTAGGCGATCAGCGCGGCCTTCAACGTCCGCCCCGGCGCGCGATCGAGCAGGTTGCCCAGGTTCGCTGCGAGCGCGATCAGCACTGCGTCGACGAGGATTCGCCGGCCCGACGCGAAGCCCGGCGTCGCGACGAGCACGACGGCGACGGCCGCGCCGCCGAACAGCTTCAGGAAACCCGTCGTGATCTCGCCCCGGAAGAGCGCGCGCACGTGCCCGACGAACCCCCGCGAGCTGCCGTCACCCAGGAGGTCGTCGATGAATCCGAGGAGCCCGAACGCGAACACCGCGAAGAGCACCTCGCTGCGCTCGATCGAGAGGTCGCTCGACTCCCCCACGCCCAGCGCACCGAGACCGGCGCGACCCGCCTCGATCACGAGGACCGCGAGGACGATGAGGATCCCGCCGCTCGTCGGCAGGATGTGGCCGCGGGAGTTCTCCTTGGCGAGCACCGGCGACGAGAGCATGCCGCGGGCGCCGACGCGCAGGAGCTGGACCGTGAGTGCCCCGACGACCAGGCCGAGGACGACGCTCATGCGCTCGCGGCCGCCGGCGCGCGTGCAGCGGGTCGTTCGGGTGGCGAGGGCGCGCGGTCGGGATCGGTCTGCACGAGCAGCCAGGCCGTCGCCGCGATCGCGACCGTGAGCATGACGCCCGGGATCGCGATGCCCGAGTCGTTGAGCGCCCAGCCGAGCACCGCGACGATCGCGAGCCCGATGCCGGCGATCTGGATCTCAGGGATCGCCGCCTTCAGCGCGACGAGCCGGTGACGCGCCCGGAACACGAGCCAGAGCGCGAGGGCGAGCGTGATCGGCAGCATGAAGCCCCAGACCGACTGCCGGAGCGAACCCAGGTTTTCGGTGAGCTTGCGTTGGACGAACGACGAACAGGTCACCGATGCCGCGGTCCTCGACGCGCTCGACGAGGCGCCCGAGGTGCGTGCGTCGCTCCGGTGCCCGCGACATGTCGAGCGCGGTCGCGATGCCGAGCACCACGACGAGGGCGACGACGCACCACCCGACGGTCCGCCAGCGGATCCTCCAGCCCAGCAGCAGGATCGCGGTGACCGCGAACGCGGGCACCATCGACAGGATGCCGCCGACGTCGGAGCCCCAGAAGGGCGCGCCGTCGACGATGATCACGACGCCGAGCAGCGCGACGCCCCACCATGCACCGCGGCGGCCACCGATGCGGTGCGCGAGCAGCGGCGCGGCGATCACGGTCGACGCCGCGACGAGCGCGTACGCCGGGTTGCTGAAGCCGGTGAAGCGTCCGGCGACGGTCGGCGAGTAGCCGAGCGCGCTGTTGAACTGCAGCGGGGTCCCCACGAGCACGTCGACGATCAGGACGACGACCGGGAGCAGGAGCGCGGCCAGCAGGCCGTCGAGGTAGCGGTCGCGACCGATGCGCAGGTACGCGGCGCCGAGCAGGCCACTGATGATGACGAGGATCGCCCAGTACGGGACGAAGCCCCACTCGTGGACCGGGAGCGCGCGGATCAGGAACGTCGCGGGCAGGAAGCCGAGCACGCAGAGGCTCGCGGTGCCCAGCCAGTCACGCCACCGCGCGGCCACGGCCCGCCGGAAGAGCAGGAAGATCGCGAGCGCCAGCACCGCGGCGAACACGACCGATGCCGTCTGGATCTCGCCGACGCGAAGGTCGCGGAAGCGCGCCGCCTCGTCGGCGTGCAGGATGAGCTCGCGGCGGTCGGCGCCCGACCCACCCTCCTTGCCGACCTCGACAGGCCGTCCCTCCATCGAGGTCGGTCGGTCGATGCCGAGGACGTCGAGGATGCTCGGCGCGACGTCGATGAGCTGGACGAAGCCGGAGCGGCGCGTCGTCGCGGAGCGCAGCAGGCCGGGTTCGATGCCCGGTCCCTTCATCCCGAGCACCGTCAACGTGACCTCACGGGCCGCGTGCGCGGGCCCGACGACGAACACCGCGTCGCGCTCGAGGTCGATCTTCTCGAGCAGCCGTCCGAAGAGCGCGTCGGCCCGGTGGATCGCCTGCCCGCTGAGCACCTCGCGTCGCGTCGGTGACGCGTAGCCGCGGTACAGGTCGGCGCGCACGAGGTCGGACGCCTCGACGAGCGTGACCGCGCGGTCGTTCCAGACGTCGTCGAAGGCCGCTTCGACCGCGTCGATGTCGGTGCGCACACCCCACGGCACATCCGGATCGCGCTGGAGGAGCTCGTTGTCGACCTTGCCCTCGGGCAGACGGCCGCGCGCGTCGATCAGGGCGAGCCCCGCCTGGCGCTTGTAGGTCGACGTCTGCGGGCTCGGCGGCGAGTCGGGTTGGCGGCCGTCCGCGTTGGCGATGACCGCGCGCCCGACCTCGGCATCGCGCAGCGCGATGCCCAGCGCACCGAGCTCGGCGTCGTAGAGCAACGAGCGGTTGATCTCGGCGACACGCGGGAGCGTGAGCGCGACGATGCCGCCTGAGACCCGTCGACCGGTGCGCTGGAAGTAGACCTCGCGCGGCGTCGTCGCGGCCGAACTGCTCGCGCACGCCGAGCACGTCACCGTCGGTCGACGGGTCACCGACCGCACGCGTGCCCGCGCTGAGGGTCAGGTACCCGTCGGCGAGCTTCGTCTCTCGGCGCTCCGACCGCGTGGTGAGGCCGGCGATGGCCGCGCCGTCGAGGAATCGCTCGAGGTTGGGCGCCTCGTACAGGTCGAGGTCTTCCCAGGAGACGAACGGGATCGAGAACACGAGGACGCGCTGCGCGGTCGGGTCGGACTCCCCCGCCCCGGCCGGCGTCGCGAGCCCGATCAGGGCACCTCCGGCCAGCAGCGCGGCGAGCGATGCGAGCGCGGCCCGCGGGATCGAGCGTCTCCTCATGCCGGTGCACCGTACGGGGGAACGTCGAGCCGCGCTCGGAGCGGACGGTGGCTTCGGGTGCAGGCTCGGTGCGCCGCCGATCGCGCGCAGCGCGGCCACGTAGATCACGCCTCCGACGAGCACGATCCCCACGACGAGGAGCGCCGTCGCGAGGCGGCCGGCGGGATCGATCACCCGGACGAGGGCCCAGGCACCCGCGGCGAGCGGTGCGGTGACCACGATCGAGCGCGCCGAGCGATGCGGGCACGACGAGATGGCCGGTGCGACGCGCCAGGCCGATCCACAGGACGAGCGCGCCGACCGCGTACGCGACGGAGTGCCCGAGCCCGAGGAACGCGACGGTCGTGCGGCCCGACGTGAGCACCCCACCCGCGACCATGACCGCCGATGCCGGCCACCGCGGAGATGATCGCGACGAGCGCGGGCGTCCGGGAGTCGCCGAGCGCGTAGTACGCCGCGCGCGAAGAGGAGGAACGCGCTGTACGTGTAGAGGCCGATCGCGAGGGATGCCAGCGCCATGCGCCAGCAGGCCGACCCCGCCGGCCTTCGTCGCCTGGCCGAACGCGGCGACCTGCATGATCGGCAGCGCGAGCGCGACGAGCATGCCGGCGACGGGCACGATGAGGACCGCCATCGAGTCGAGTGCCCAGCGCAGCGACGACGCGAAGTGGTCCGGGTCCTTCGCCTGGCGCGTGAGGTCCGGGAGGATCGCCGTGTGGATCGGCTGCGCGAGCACCGCGTACGGCGCGAGGAAGAACACCCACGCGACCTGGTAGGCGAGCGTGCCGCCCTCGACCGTGTTGCCGACGATGATCGCCGCGAGCAGGAGCAGCCCGATCATCGAGTGCTGGAAGACGGCCCAGCCCGACCGGCCGAGCACCTCACGTACCGCTTCGTCGTGGTGGCGCGCGAGGCGCGGCCGGAGGCGGAAGCCCGTGCGGTGCAGGGCGATCGTCGGGATGCCGACGAACGCGGCGACCCCGAGCGTCGCACCGAGCGCCAGGATCAGCCGCTCGCCCGTGGAGAGGTCGAGCCCCGGGTCGGGCCCGGCGACGACGCCGGAACAGTCCCATCGCGACGACGACCACGACCGTGAGGCCGATCGGCGCCATCGCGGTGACCGCGAGCTTCCGCTTGGCGTAGAGCACCGCGACCGGACACCGCGCCGATCGCGTACAGGAGGATCTGCGGGACGGAGAACCGCAGCAGGAACGTCGAGAGCTCGCGCTGCTGCTCCGCGATCTTCGGGTCCGAGACGCCGGTCGTGAGCACGTCGGCGATCCAGCGGCGCGGCGAGGATCCCGATGATCGCGACGACGCCCAGCACGACGAGCGCGACGCCGAGCAGGCGTCCGGCGAGTCGCTCGGCCTCCGGCTGGTCGTCACGGTCGAGGAGCTCGACGAACGTCGGGACGAGGACGGCCGACAGCGCGCCGGCGGCGAGCAGCTCGAACAGGACGTTCGAGACCGCGTTCGACGACTGGTACGCGTTGCCGAGGAACGTGGTGCCGAGCACGGCGGCGATGACGAGGATCCGCGCGAACCCGATGAACCGCGAGGCCGCGGTCGCGACGCCCATGCCGGCCGCGGCACGGGTGACGCCGGTGGCGTCCGCGCCGGTGCCGGCACCGGCCGCCGTCACAGCTGCCACCACTCCGGCAGCTGCCGCTCGGTCCCGTCACCGATGCCGTAGTGACCGACGACCCCGCGACCGAGGTCGGCGAGCGCGAGCACCGTCGCGACCGCGCCCTCGACGCGCTCGACGTCGTCGACGGTCGAGACCTCGGCCTCGAGCGTGTCGTCGTCGCGGATCGCGGTGAGCGAGTCGCCCCGCTCCGCATCCTCGGTGCCGTCGGGGAAGAGCTCACCGGCGACGAGCGGGAGGTCCTCGTCCACCGCGACCCGCGCGATCGGCGCGACCACGAGACGGGCGGGAACGTCGGCGGCAGCGCCGGTCACGAGGACCGCGCGCGTCCCGATCCCACCGAGGCTGGCGGGTGCCGGCGCGTCGTTGCCCGCGCCGTCGAGCGTCACGAAGCCGGCGTCGACGAGCGCGCGCAGCGCGTCGGTGTCGGTCGACGACGCGCCGGTCGCGAGCCGGGTGACGAGGGCGTCGAAGGCGTCGGCGCGCAGCGGCGCCCGCTTGCCGGTCGCGGTCAGCCCGAGTGCGCTGGCGAGAGCGGTGACGTCGTCCCGGCTCTCGAGCGCCCACTTCGACTCGAGCCAGATGATGCCCGGCGCCTCGGCGCCACCGCGGCGGGCGAGCTCGACGACCCGCGCGACGGCGTCCTCGTCGATGCCCCGCACGGCCAGGACCAGCGCGCGCACGTCGCCGACCCGGTCGCTCACCGCGAACGGTGCCGACTGCTCCATCGCCGTGCCCTGCTGGTCGAGCTCGCGCGCGCAGCTCGTCGTTCTCGACGCGCCGCTGCCTCGGCGTTGGCCTCGACGACGTCGATCCGGTCCTGCAGCGTGTCGACCGTCGGCTGGCCGAGCACCCCGTAGCCCATGACGATCCCGATCGCGAGGGCGAGGAACACCGCGACGAGCGAGACGAGGTGGAAGCGAAAGTTGATCACGGGCGCGCGCTATCCGGTGATCGAGTACCAGAGGTCGCGCAAGGTGAGCCGGAAGCCGTCGAGCAGCGTCTGGACGGAGTCGGAGATCGCGACGACGGCGATGATGGCCACGAGCGCCGAGCCTACGAGGAGCACCCAGTCGAGCCGGCGCACACGACCCTCGTAGAGCTTGGTCACGCCCTTCGCGTCGACGAGCGCCGGGCCGAGTCGCAGCCGGGTGAGGAACGTCGACGCCATCCCGCTGCGTCCCTTGTCGAGGAACTCGACCATCGACGCGTGGGTGCCGACCGCGACGATGAGCGTCGAGCCGGCCTCGTACGCGAGGAGCATCGCGACGTCCTCGCTCGTGCCCTCGGCGACGAACTCGTGGTAGTCGACGCCCCACTCCACGAGCGCCTCGCGTCCCGGCGCGCGGCCGTCGGGGTGCACGTGGTGCACGAGGTCGGGCGCGATGTGCAGCGCACGCTCGGAGACCGAGTCGAAGTCGCCGATGATGAGGTCGGGCTTGAGCCCGATGTCGAGCAGCGCGTCGGCACCGCCGTCGACACCGATGAGCACGGGGTGGTACTGGCGGATGTACGAGCGCAGGTGCGCGAGGTCGTCCTGGTAGTCGTGGCCACGGACCACCACGAGCGCGTGCCGGCCCTTGAACTTCGTCTCGAGCGGCGGGATCTCCAGCGGCTCGAACGTGAGGTTCGCCTCGCGCCGCACGTACTCGAGGGTGTTCTCCGCGAACCGCTCGAGCTCGGTGCCGATGGACGTCCGGGCCGCCTCCATCGCCGCTTCGATGTCGTCCAGCGTCCGCACCGTGCCGGTCGCGACGACCGTGCCGTTGCGACGGATCTCGCCCTCGACGAGCTGGATCGTCTCCCCGTCACGGAGGCGGTCGAGCAGGTCGGAGCCGACGCCGTCGACGAGGGGGATCCCAGCCTGTGCCAGCCGGATCGGTCCGCCGTTGGGATAGCGACCGGTGATCGACGGCGCGGCGTTGACGACCGCGGCGACCTCCGAGGCCACGAGCCCGTCCGCGGCGACGCGGTCGAGGTCGGCATGGTCGATGACCGCGATCTCGCCCGGCTCGAGCCGCTTGATCAGGTCCTTCGTGCGCCGACCGATCCGCGCGGTGCCCGTGATCTCCGTCGTCTGCACGCGCTTGCGGCGCGTCAGGAGCCCCATCAGCGGGTCGCTCCGCTCGTGCGCTGCCCCGCTGCGCGTCCCTCTGCCGCGCGCTGGAGCAGCTCCGCGGCGTGGCTGCGCGCGTGCGACGACTCCACGACGCCCGCGAGCATGCGGGAGAGCTCCGCGAGTCGGGGATCGCCCTCGACGGGCGTCACGCTCGCCACGGTGCGTCCGCTCTCCTCTCGCTTCTCGACGACGATCTGCGCATCGGCGTGGGCCGCGACCTGGGCGAGGTGCGTGACGCACAGCACCTGGTGCCGCGCGCCGAGATCACCGAGCAGCCGGCCGACTGCGTTGCCCGCCTCGCCCCCGATGCCTGCGTCGACCTCGTCGAACACCAGCGTCGGCGGTGCCTCGGTCAGCACCAGGCGCAGCGCCAGCATCGCGCGGGCGAGCTCACCGCCGGACGCGGCTCGCGCCAGTGGCCGGGCGGGCTCGCCAGGGTTCGCGGCGAGCAGGTACGACACGTCGTCGGCACCGTCGTCGGTGAGCGCGCCGGGCTCCACGACCACCTCGACGCGCGCCGCGGGCATCGCGAGCTCGTCGAGGTGCTCGGTGACCGCAGCGCCGAGCGCGGGCGCGGCGGCCCGTCGAGCCCTCGAGAGCGCGCGGGCGGCGTCGTCGACGCGTGCGTGCACCGCGACACGCTCCTCCTCGAGCGCTGCGGCGCGCACCTCGTAGCCCTCGAGCTCGTCGAGGCGCTCGCGCGACGTCCGCGCGTACGTCAGCACGTCGCTCAGGGTGTCGCCGTACTTGCGGGTCAGCTCGCGCAGGAGGCGGCGGCGGCCTCGTACCTCCTCCAGCTGCTGCGGGTCGTCGCTGACGCCCTCGACCGAGAGCCGCAGCTCGCGCTCGAGGTCGGCGAGCTCGGCCTGCACGGCCCGCAGCCGTTCGAGGAGCGCCGCGAAGGGTGTGCGGTTCGCCAAGGCGCTGACCGCGACCCCGACCGCGTCGAGCGCGTCGGAGTCGAGCGACGTGTACGCAACCGTGAGCGCCTCGCGGTGGGCGGCGGCATCGCCGAGGAGCGTCTCCTCGGCCTCGAGGGCGACGTCCTCGCCCGCGTCGACGATGGCCGCGGACGCGATCTCCTCGATCTGGAACTGCAGCAGGTCGATCTCACGCGCACGGGCGCGCGCATCGCCGCCGAGCGCGGCGAGCTCCGCGTCGAGCCGCTTGAGCTCGGCGCGGCCGCCGCGCAGCGCGTCGAGCGCGTCGAGCGCCGCACTGCCCGCGAACCGGTCGAGCGCGGCGCGCTGCACCGCGGGTGCGAGCAGCGACTGGTGGGAGTGCTGACCGTGCAGGTCGACGAGCGTGGCCCCGATCTCCGAGAGCTCCGCGACCGTCGCGAGCCGGCCGTTGACGTACGCGCGGGAGCGTCCGTCTTCCGGGATGACCCGGGCGAGCACGATCTCCTGACCCGTCGCGTCCTCGAACCGGCCCTCGACGCGCGCCTCGGAGGCGCCGCTGCGCACGATCGTCGCCGCGGCGCGCTCGCCGACGAGGAGCTCGAGCGCCTCGACGAGCAGCGTCTTCCCCGCGCCGGTCTCGCCGGTGATCGCCGTCATGCCCTCGTCGAGCAGGACGGTCGCGTCGTCGACGATGCCCAGGTCCGTGACGTGCAGCTCGCGCAGCATCGTCAGCGGTCGGCGAGGCCGAACTTGGCCTTCAGCAGCTGGTGGAAGTCGCGGAGGCCGAACGTGACGATGCGCGCGGGCTTCGGCCCGCCGGTGCACGTGACCACGTCACCCGGCTCGAGGGTGCCGAGCTCGAGCCCGTCGAGCGTGAGGACGACGGGGCGGCCGTCGGTGACCTCGAACCGCAGCTCCTCGTCGGCGCCCAGTACGAGCGATCGGTCGAAGAGCATGTGCGGCGAGACCGGTGTGAGCAGCAGGCACCGGTGGCCCGGCGAGACGATCGGGCCTCGCGCCGAGAAGGAGTACGCGGTCGAGCCCGTCGGCGTGGCGATGATGACGCCGTCCGCCGCGTACGTCGTGAAGAACGTCCCGTTGATGCCGACGCCGAGGCGGACGAGCCGGCCGGGCTGTTCCTTCTCGAGGACCGCCTCGTTGAGCCCCCACCAGCGGCCGGCGGCGGGCCCCTCCGATGTCACGACGACCTCGAGCACCATGCGCTCGTCGACCGCGTAGTCGCCGGTCGCCAGGCGCTCGAGCGCGTCGTCGAGCTCGCTCGGCTCGACTTCGGTCAGGTAGCCGAGCTGGCCGACGTTGACGCCGAGCACTGCCGCGCCGCACTCGTAGGCGAGGTCGACGGTGCGCAGCATCGTGCCGTCACCGCCGAGCGAGATCGCGAGGTCGAGACCGACCGGGAACTCGTCGAGCGCGACGGAGAACTCGTCGAGACCCGCCGGCCCCGCGTCGACGTCGGGCACGCGCACCTCGAGCCCGCGATCGCGGAACCACGTGGCCGCGGCGCGTGCGAGCTCGTGCGCGACCGGGCGGTCGCAGTGCGGGACGATGCCGACGACGCGGAGCTGGTCGATGCTCACGCGGACTCCCCTGGGTCGACGGCCGTGACGAGCACGTCGTCGCTCACCGGCGTCCCGCCGCGCTGGATGTGCACGAGGAACTCGCGGTTGCCGTCGTGCCCGGTGATCGGCGAGGCGATCACCGCGGTCACGGGGAGCCCCGCGTCGGCGAGGCCCTGCGCGACCTGCACGAGCACGTCCCGATGCACCTCCGGGTCGCGGACGATGCCGCCCTTCCCGACACGCGAGCGCCCGGCCTCGAACTGCGGCTTCACCAGCGCGACGACGATGGCATCCGCTGCCGTGCACCGGGCGAGCGCCGGCGCGACCGTCAGCAGCGAGATGAAGGAGAGGTCGACGACGGCCCGGGACACGGGCCCGTCGATCGCGTCCGGCTCGAGCGAGCGAACGTTCGTGCGGTCGAGCACCGTGACCCGGCTGTCTTCGCGCAGCTGCCAGGCGAGCTGACCGCGTCCGACGTCGACGGCGACGACGTGCGCCGCGCCCCGCTGAAGGAGGCAGTCGGTGAAGCCACCGGTCGACGCGCCCGCGTCGAGCACCCGGTGGCCGGCGACGTCCACGGCGAACGCCGCGAGCGCAGCATCGAGCTTCTCGCCCCCGCGCGACACGAACCGGCGCGGTGGTCCGGTGACGGTGATGGGCTCGTCGAGCGCCACGCGCCGGGCCGGGCTGGTGGCCGGCGCACCACCCGCGAGCACACGGCCGGCGGCGACGAGCTCGGCGGCCCTCCCCCGGCTCTCGGCCAGCCCGCGGCGGACGAGCTCGGCGTCGAGGCGCCGGCGGCTGCGGGGTCGGGTCGACGTCACGAGGCTCCTGCCCCTGCATCTCGGGAGACCTCGCCGAGCTCGGTCTCCGCCGTCGCCGGACGGCGCAGCCGTTCGGCTCCTCGGGGCACACGCAGGATACGCGTGCAGGCCCTGATCGTCAGCGCTCCTCGGTGAGCAGCGCGGCGACGAGCGCGGGTGCGAGGGCCCGGAGGTCGGCGGCGACGAAGGACGGCGGCGGATCGGGCACCGGCTCGCCGCCGGGGGCGCGGGCGTGCCCGCGACGCCCGACAGCACGAGCGCGAAGGGCCAGCCGAGCGCGGCGGCGAGCGCGCCGTCGGAGGACGGGCGATCACCGACCACCACGCCGGCATCGCCCCACCGCTCGCGGACCAGCGCGACGGTCGGTGGCTCCGGCTTCCCCGCGACCTCGGCCTCCGCACCGGCGGCGGTCGCCACGGCAGCGGTGAGCGCGCCGGCGCCTGGCATCAACCCGCCGGGGATCGGATAGGTCGCGTCGAGGTTCGTCGCGACGAGTCGCGCGCCCTCGCGCACCGCCCGCGAGGCACGGTCGAGCTCGTCGTAGTCGAAGTCGCGGTGGAACCCGACGACGACCGCGTCGGCCGAGCCGTCGCGCACCGGTGTGAGCCCCACCGCTTCGAGGGCCTCGACGACTCCCGGCCCCGCGCAGACGAAGACCCGCGCGCTCGGCGTGAGCGAGTGCGCGAGCAGGGTTGCCGCGGCCTGCGCGCTGGTGAGCACGTCGTCGGGCTCCGCAGCGACGCCACAGCGCGCGAGCTTGGCCACGACATCGCCGACCGGGTTCCCCGAGTTGTTCGAGACGAAGCCGACGCGCAGGCCCGCGTCGCGCAGCATCGCGACGCCTTCGTCTGCGCCCGGGATCGGCTCGTCGCCGCGCCAGATCACGCCGTCGAGGTCGCAGCAGACGACGGGCGAGGTCACGAGTCGTCGCCGAGCTCGGAGAGAGCGTTGCGGTACTCGTCACGCGGCTGCATCGCGACGGCGAGCTTGAGGTGACGTCGCGCACCGTCGCGGTCGCCGACACGCAGCAGGCTCAACCCGAGCCCGAAGTGCGCGTAGTCGTTCACGGGGTCGAGCTCGACGGCACGCTCGAACTCCACCGCGGCCTCCCGGTGACGGCCGCTGCGGAAGTAGGCCCGCGCCAGCGCCTCCCGGACCGATCCCTGCTCAGGCTCGAGCTCGCGCGCCCGCTCGAGGGCGACCGCGGCCGCGTGGGCGTCGCCGGAGTCGAGCAGGCGCAGGCCGTCCTGGAAGGCGCCGTACGCGCTCGACTCCTGCTCGTCGTCCGTCATGTCCTTCCTCGTGTCGTCTCGACCGCCTGCAGCGTCGTCCGGGGCTCGTCGATTCGCGTATGCGATGATCGGCGCGCCCCCGACGAAGGCGATCGCATCCGTGCCGGATCTCGCACCGTTCCACGGTCTGCGCTACACCCGCGGCCCCGACCTCAGCCTCGTGACCGCGCCACCCTACGACGTGATCGACCCCGACGATCACGCCGCGCTCGAGGCACACGACCCGCACAACTCCGTGCGCCTCATCCTTCCCCGCGCCGAGGGCGGGGACGACGCGTACGTCACCGCGGCCCGGACCCTCGCGGCGTGGCGCGGTGACGGCGTCCTCGACACCGACACGACCGCGGCGCTCTACCCGTACCGCATGGTCGCGGCGCGCGCAGACGGTGGCACGCACACGACGATCGGCGTGATCGGCTCGCTCGCGCTCCCCGACGTCGCGAACGGCGAGGCCCCGGCGACCGCGGGCGTGCTGCCCCACGAGCGCACCCTGCCGAAGGCGCGCAGCGACCGCCTGTCACTGCTGCGTGCCACGCGCGCCAACCTCGACCCGATCTGGGTGCTGACCCTCGCCGTGGGCGTGACCGAGCTGCTCGAGCCGTTCGACGTCGTCGAGTGGGCCGTGGACGCACAGGGCGTGCGGCACGAGCTCGGCGTGATCGACGACCCGGAGCGGATCGCCGCGATCCGCGCGCTGCTCGCCGGTGAGGACGCGGTCCTCGCCGACGGTCACCACCGCTTCGAGACCGCGTGCAACTACCGGCGCGAGGGCGAGACGCCCGGCGGCGACGGGATCATGTGCCTCGTCGTCGAGCTCGACGACGCCCAGCTCGACGTGCGGCCGTTCCACCGGATCATCGAGCACCCACCCGACGACCTCCGCGAGCGCCTCGCCGGCGCGTTCGCGGTGCGGGACGCGGGTCCGGTCACGCCCGAGACGATCGCGGCCGTCCTCGAAGAGATGGACGCGACCGGCACGATGGGGCTCGTCGACGCGTCACGGCGTCGCGGTCCTCGACCCGAAGCTGGACGCGCTCGAGGACGCGCTCGGCGACATCCCCGCGTGCCTGCACCAGGTCGACGCGGCGCGCTTCGACGCCGCGGTCCGCCCGCACCTCGACGGAGCGGCGCTGCGCTACAAGAGCGGCGTCAGGGCGGTCGAGAACATCGAGGCCGACGAGGCGGCGATCCTCCTGCGGGGCGTCGAGGTCAGTCAGATCCGCGCCGCCGCCGACGAGCGCGTGCTGATGCCGGAGAAGACGACCTACTTCGCGCCCAAGCCGCGGACGGGCATGGTCATCCGCACACTCGACGACCGTGAGACCGGCGACGCCGGTCGGTCTACGCGACTTCCCAGGTCGCGCCCGACGAGATCAGTGCCTGGAGGTCACCGAGCCCGTCGCGCTCCGACGCCGCGTTGAGCTGCTGCTGCACCGCCGCTTCGTAGGACGGGCGTTCGACGTCGCGCAGCACGCCCATGGGCGTCGGCATCGTCGGGCCCGTCGCCAGCCGTGACAGCGCGAACGCCAGCGTCGGGTCGTCGCGGTGCTCGTCGTGCACGAGCAGGCGGTCCTCGTTGCCGGCGGCGTCGACGATCTCGCACTCGCCGAACTCGTTGAGCACGACGCCCTTCGACTGATCGGCACCGAAGCGGATCGGCTCGCCGTGCTGGAGCTCGATGATCATCTCCTCGCGCGCGTCCTTCGCGGTGATCGCCTCGAACGCGGCGTCGTTGAAGACGTTGCAGTTCTGGTAGATCTCGACGAACGACGCGCCCGTGTGCTCGTACGCACGTCGCATGACGTCCATCATCGACTTGCGGTCCATGTCGTGGGTGCGGCCCACGAACGTCGCCTCTGCGCCCAGCGCGACCGAGAGCGGGTTGAAGGGTGTGTCGAGCGACCCGAACGGGGACGACTTCGTGACCTTCCCGACCTCGCTCGTCGGCGAGTACTGGCCCTTCGTGAGCCCGTAGATCTGGTTGTTGAACATGATCATGTTCAGGTTGACGTTGCGGCGCAGCGCGTGGATGAGGTGGTTGCCACCGATCGACAGCGCGTCACCGTCACCGCCGATGACCCACACGTCGAGGTCGGGTCGCGCCAGCGCGACCCCGGTCGCGACGGCGGGCGCGCGGCCATGGATGCTGTGCAGCCCGTAGACGTTCATGTAGTACGGGAAGCGCGCGGCGCACCCGATCCCCGAGATGAAGACCTGGTTCTCGGGCTGCAGGCCGAGCTCGGCGAACAGCAGCTGCACGGCCGCGAGGATCGAGTAGTCGCCGCAGCCCGGGACACCAGCGGACCTCTTGGTCGGTCTGGTAGTCCTTGCGGGTCAGGGTCACGGCCTCGCTCACTTGACGAGCTCCTCGATCGCGGTCTCGACCTCGGACGCGCGGAACGGCACGCCCTGCACCTTGCACAGGCTGCGGGCGTCGACGAGGTACTCGGCACGCACCAGGCGCGACAGCTGCCCGAGGTTCATCTCGGGCACGAGCACCCGGTCGTAGCCCGCGAGCACGTCGCCGAGGTTCTTCGGGAACGGGCTGAGGTGCACGAGGTGCGCGTGCCCGACGCTCATGCCGCGTTCGCGAGCCTGTCGCACCCCCTGCTGCGCGACGCCCCACGTGCTCCCCCACGTGAGCACGAGCAGCTCCGCGCCGTCGGGATCGTCGACCTCGAGCTCGGGGATGTCGCCGGCGATGCGAGCGACCTTCTCGGCGCGGAGCTTGCACCATGTGCTCGTGGTTCAGCGGGTCGTAGTTGACGTTGCCCGTGCCGTCTTCCTTCTCGATGCCACCGATGCGGTGCTGCAGGCCCGGCGTGCCCGGGATCGCCCACGGCCGCGCGAGCGTCTCCGGGTCGCGCAGGTACGGCCAGAACACCTCGGTGCCGTCGTCGTTCGGTGTGGTTCGGCGCGGTCGCGAACGTCGACCGAGATGTCGGGCATCGCGTCGAGGTCGGGCAGCAGCCAGGGCTCGGACCCGTTGGCGAGGTAGCCGTCGGTGAGGAGGATCACGGGCGTCCGGTACTTCAGCGCGAGCCGCACCGCCTCGAACGCGGCGTCGAAGCAGTGGCTCGGCGAGCGCGCGGCGACGATCGGCAGCGGTGCCTCGCCGTGCCGGCCGTACATCGCGAGCATGAGGTCGGCCTGCTCGGTCTTCGTCGGCAGGCCGGTGGACGGGCCGCCGCGCTGCACGTCGACGAGGACGAGCGGCAGCTCGAGGCTCACCGCGAGACCGAGCGCCTCCGACTTGAGATCGACGCCGGGACCGCTCGTCGCGGTGACGCCGAGGTGACCGGAGAACGCCGCGCCGATCGCGACGCCGATCGCCGCGATCTCGTCCTCGGCCTGGAGCGTGCGGACGCCGAAGTTCTTGTGGCGGCTCAGCTCGTGGAGGATGTCGGACGCCGGCGTGATCGGGTACGAGGCGTAGACGATCGGGAGCTTCGCCGACTGCGAGGCCGCGATCAGGCCGTAGGACGCCGCGAGGTTGCCCGTGATGTTGCGGTAGCGACCGGCCGGGAGCCGCGCCGGTGCGATCTCGTACGGGTGATCGAAGAGCTCGGCGGTCTCGCCGAAGTTGTAGCCCGCCTTGAACGCGGCGAGGTTCGCGCCCTTCACCATGTCTCGGCTGGCGAACTTGGTCTCGATCCACTCGATCGTCGGCTCGACCGGGCGCGTGTACATCCACGAGATGAGGCCGAGCGCGAAGAAGTTCTTGGAGCGCTCCGCGTCGCGGGGCTTCACGCCGAGCTCCTTCGTGGACTCGAGCGTCATCGACGTCATCGGGACCTGGATCACCCGGAACGCGCCGAGGGTCGTGTCCTCGAGCGGGTTGGCCTGGTACCCGGCCTTGGTGAGGTTGCGCTCCTCGAACGTGTCGCTGTTGACGATCAGCGTGCCGCCCGGCGCGAGCTCGCTCACGTTGGCCTTCAGCGCGGCCGGGTTCATCGCGACGAGCACGTTCGGCATGTCGCCGGGCGTGAGGATGTCGTGGTCGGAGATGTGGACCTGGAACGACGAGACGCCGGCGATCGTGCCCTGCGGCGCGCGGATCTCGGCCGGGAAGTTCGGCAGCGTCGCGAGGTCGTTGCCGAACGCGGCGCTCACGTCGGTGAAGCGGTCACCGGTGAGCTGCATCCCGTCACCGGAGTCGCCGGCGAAACGGATGACCACTCGGTCGAGCTGCTCGGGCTTGAGCGTCGGTGCTTCGGTGGTCACGCGTTCCCTCTCCAGGCGGCTCCCCATCATAGGTTCGGCCACGCCGAACCTCGGAACACGCCCTGACGCACCGATCGGGCGCGTCATCCGAGGCCGTCGAGCTCGGCCAGCGTGCGCCGTTCGGCCGCGTCGACGCGGCGGCGGTCGCTGCCCCGGCCGATCAGCGACGCGACGACCTCGACGCGCGCGCCCGTGCCACCGTCGGTGCGGTAGAAGCGGCGGTGCAGGCGCCCGACGACCACCAGCGGATCGTCGACGTCGACGTCGCCGACCCACGCCGGCGGGTCCCACACCGCGACGGGCACCGACGTCGCCGGCTGGCGGTCGCCGTCCGCCGCGGTCGGGACGGCCGGACCGTGCACGCGGACGGACAGCGTCGCCAGGCGCTGCCCCGACTGCAGCGTGCGCACCTCGGCGGGTGCGGACGCGACGCCGCGCAGCACGACGAGGTTCACGGTCGGGACTTCGGTGGTGGTGGCGGTGGTGGTCATCGGTCGGTTCCTCCGGTCTGCCGGGCGGCAGGTCAGCCGGCGCGAGCCGGCGACTGGTCGGGGGAAGCGACGTGCGAGACGGTACGACCCCCGTGTGACAGGCGGGGTGTGACAGGCGGTCAGGCCGCGCCGAGCGACCGCCGCCGCCGGGCGACGTCGGCGAAGTCGGGGTCGTGCTCGAAGACCCGATCGAAGAGGGCGCGGGCCCTGGCGTTGTTGCCGGCCCGGTCCTCGAGGTCGGCGAGGGCGTACCAGAGGCGGAGATGGTCGGCACGGGGCCGCTTCACGGCGTCCGACTTCTTCGAGAGCAGGGCGATCGCGTCGGGGATCCGGCCCCGGTCGGCGAGCGCGCCGGCCGCGACGATGCGGCCCTCGGTCACGAGCTCGGGCGCGGGCGAGGCCGCGGCGAGCTCCTCCCAGAGCTCGTCGACGCGGCGCCAGCGCTTCTGGGCGCGGGCGCAGTCCATGAGGACGGGGTGCTGCTCGACGGAGTCGGTGATCTCGACGAAGCGGTCGAGCTGCTTCCCCGCGGCGCGGTAGTTGCCGAGGCGGTACTGCGCGAGCCCCATGAGCTCGTGCACGCTCGGCGAGTCGGGCATCGCGTCGGCGAGCGGCCGCAGGATGCGCAGCGCCTCGCGGTCGCGGTCGTGCGCGTACGCGTCGGCGGCCTGCATCAGCTGTCGCAGGTAGTACTCGCCGCGCCGGCCACCGAGGCGCGTGATCTCCGACTCGACGTCGCCCGGCGCGCGCTTGCGCCGTCGCGGTCGTCGCTCCTGGGTCCGTGCCTGCTCCCGGCGTGGTCCACGCGTCGACGAGGTCGCGCGCTCGCCCGTGACGCGCAGCGGTGCTGGCCTGCGTTCGCGCGGCTCGACGTCGGGACGCCGTTCGCGCTCGGGCTCACGCGGCGGGCCGTGTGGCCCGAAGCCGCCTTCTCGCCGGCTCGACTGGCGCTTCGCGCCGCCCCGGCTGCTGCTCGAGCCACCCTTGCGGGGGTCACGCCGTGACCGGTCGGACGACCGTCGCCCGCGTCGGTCACCGCCGCCTCGTCCGCCGCCGCGTCCGTCATGGGAGTCACGCGGAGGCATGCGCCGAGGGTACGCGGCCGACTCTCAACCTCTCGGATGCTCGACCGTGAGGCGGCCGAGCCCGGACGCGACGAAGCGCCTCGCGCCCGTCCTGAGGGACGTCGCAGCGAGGCGCTTCAGCCGGCTTTCGAGAAAATCCGGCGGCGACCTACTCTCCCAGGGGAGCGATCCCCAAGTACCATCGGCGCTGGCGGTCTTCACTGCCGTGTTCGGAATGGGAACGGGTGTTTCCCCGCCGCCATGACCACCGGAAACCTGTTTTCAAAGTCGTTGGTCCTCGTCGAGGACTCAAGAGCGAGCACGAGCAGAACAAGAAGATCCCAAGCCCTCGGCCGATTAGTACCGGTCGGCTGAACACGTCACCGTGCGTACACCTCCGGCCTATCAACCTGGTCGTCTACCAGGGGCCTTACTCGGTTAACCCGATGGGAGATCTCATCTCGGGGCCGGCTTCGCGCTTAGATGCCTTCAGCGCTTATCCATTCCGCAGGTCGCCAACCAGCCGTGCCCTTGGCAGGACAACTGGCACACGAGAGCTGCGTCCGTCCCGGTCCTCTCGTACTAGGGACAGCTCCCCTCAAATCTCCTACGCCCACAGAGGATAGGGACCGAACTGTCTCGCGACGTTCTAAACCCAGCTCGCGTACCGCTTTAATGGGCGAACAGCCCAACCCTTGGGAGATGCTTCACCCCCAGGATGCGACGAGCCGACATCGAGGTGCCAAACCTTGCCGTCGATGTGGACTCTTGGGCAAGATAAGCCTGTTATCCCCGGGGTACCTTTTATCCGTTAATCGACTACGCTTCCACATGCCATAGCCGGGTCACTAAGCCCTGCTTTCGCACCTGCTCGACTTGTAGGTCTCGCAGTTAAGCTCCCTTGTGCCTTTGCACTCGACGCCTGATGGCCAACCAGGCTGAGGGAACCTTTGGGCGCCTCCGTTACTCTTTAGGAGGCGACCGCCCCAGTCAAACTACCCGCCTGACGCTGTCCCCGACCCGGATTCACGGGCCTGGGTTAGAGCCTCAATACATGAAGGGTGGTATTTCAAGGTTGACTCCACCGAAGCTGACGCCCCAGTTTCCAAGTCTCCCACCTATCCTACACAGCATATATCGAAACCCAACATCAAACTGTAGTAAAGGTCCACGGGGTCTTTCCGTCCTTCTGCGGGAAACGAGCATCTTTACTCGTCGTGCAATTTCGCCGGGTCTCTGGTTGAGACAGTAGCCAAGTCGTTACGCCATTCGTGCAGGTCGGAACTTACCCGACAAGGAATTTCGCTACCTTAGGCACTCTTGTTACTCCGTCACTGCCGGTTGCAATGACGTGGCCAGGTCATTTCTGCCTGGCTCCCCATGTCGCCATAGGGGTCGGACTGTATCTTCGTCCTCTGTCGAGCTGGCGTGGCTCGACGACGCCCGGCGTGCAGTCTCTGAGGATCCCAGGATCTCGTCGATGGATCGCTTCCGCTGCTTGCCCTGCGCGTTCATCGCGTAGGCGAGACGGACGATCCGCTCGAATCCCTCGCGCTCGAAGTGATCACGCCGGCGCATGGCGCTGACGATCTCTGCGAACCGATCGAAGTCGGCCGCCTTCACGACGAGGGGATGACGCTCGAAGAACGGGCACGATCGTCGCCTCGAGCTTTCGCAGGGAGTCGACGGCGTACGTCCAGACGCTGGAGCCCTTCCCCTTGCTGCGGACACGTCCGCAACCGAAGAAGTCGACCAGCGCTTCGAGCACCACTCGATGCATGGCGTGCTGGTACACGTGGAAGACGCGGATTGACCTGCCAACCGTTCGTGTGCCGAGCGTTCGGGTTCTTGTGCAACGAGACAGAGAAGCAACCTTCTCCGTCGACGAAGCCACAGACCCACCGCGCATCGAGCTCGAGCGACGAGCTCCCGGTTTCCTGCTGATCGTCCGCACCGTTCGGATTGTCACTGTGCATGCCGGCACCCAACCAAACGGGTGTGACATGCACGAGTACCGACGGATACTCGGATGTTCCAGCATATAGCCGGGTTTTGTAACGGCCAGTTGAAACTCACCGTTATAGTTACGGCCGCCGTTTACCGGGGCTTAGCTTCAGAGCTTCGCCTTGCGGCTAACCCTTCCGCGTAACCTTCCGGCACCG
>CAVSWW010000007.1:965000-1662642 GCA_963731815.1 uncultured Acidimicrobiia bacterium
GAAGGTCGGCGCTTCACCCACCGGGCCGGTCGCGTACCGGTAGTACTCCGGCATGCGGTCGTCGGGGATCGACATGAGCTTGCCGAACTGCTCGGCCGGTGGCTCGGCGATGCCGACGTAGTTGCCGAGCGACTTCGACATCTTCTGCTCGCCGTCGAGGCCGACGAGCAGCGGCGTCGTGAGCGCGACCTGCGGTGTCCTGCCCCTCCTGCTGCTGCAGCTGACGCGCGAGCAGGAGGTTCCAGAGCTGGTCGGTGCCGCCGAGCTCGACGTCGGCCTGCACCATGACCGAGTCCCAGCCCTGGAGCAGCGGGTAGAGGAACTCCATCACCGAGATCGGCGTGCCGCTCGCGTAGCGCTTGGCGAAGTCGTCGCGCTCGAGCATGCGGGCGACGGTCGTCCGCGCGCTCAGGCGCAGCACGTCCTCGATGCCCATGGTGCCCAGCCACTCCGAGTTGCGGCGCACCTCGAGGCGCTCGGGCGACAGGATCTGCTGGATCTGCTCCACGTAGGTCGCGGCGTGCGCGTCGACCTCGTCCCTGGTGAGGCGGGGGCGCGTCGCCGACCGGCCCGACGGGTCGCCGACCTGCGCGGTGAAGTCGCCGAGGATCAGCACCGCGGTGTGGCCGAGGTCCTGGAACTGCCGCAGCTTCCAGAGCACGACCGCGAAGCCGAGGTGGATGTCGGAGGCGGTGGGTCGATGCCGAGCTTCACGCGCAGCGGCCGGCCGTTCGCGAGCCGCTCGGCGAGCTCGGGCTCGGTCACGACGTCGACCGCGCCGCTGGTGAGCTGCTCGAGATCGCCGCCCTGCGCCACGCGCCGAACCTACCCTTCGGCGACCTCGGGGCCTGGCCCTTGCGCCGGTCGGGTCCGGCTGACGTTCTCGTCGTCGGGGACGAACCACCGCCACGGGTGCTCCTCGCCCCGCCCCGCGCCGAGCCCGATCGCGCGTGCCGTTGCCCGGTGCGGCGGGCGGCGCGGTGCCGTCGTCGAGGATCCGCAGCGGTCCCTGCACGAGGTCGGCGCCGTCGAAGGCCTTGTCGATGCCCAGCGCCTGGGCGAGGCGCGCCGGGCCCGAGCAGAGGTCGCGGTCGCGCTTCGCCGCCGGGCGCCGACCGCGCATCACGTCGAGCCCGGTGAGCGGCGCGCCGGCGCGGAGGAGCACCGCGCTGCACACGCCTTCGGTCGCGGTGACGACGTTCGCGCACCAGTGCATCCCGTACGTGAAGTACACGTAGAGGTGACCGCCGGGCCCGAACATCGTCGCCGTGCGCGGCGTCGGGCCGCGGTAGCCGTGGCTCCCGGGGTCCTCTCCCCCGGCGTAGGCCTCCACCTCGACGATGCGCACCGCGAGGCGCCCGGCGCCGGGATCGTCGTGCACGAGCACCTTGTTGAGCAGCAGCGGCGCGACCTCGCGGGAGTCGCGCTCGTAGAACGCTCGGTTCAGTGCGCGGGCAGCCATTCGGCCTGCTCGGCGAGGCGTCGCTCGGCCGCGTCGAGCTGGGCCGCGACGGGCTCGGGACCGCCCCCGCCGGGGGTCGTGCGCCGCGCGACAGCCGCACCGGGCTCGAGGTGCGTGAGCGCGTCCGGGCCGAGCCGCGGCTCGGTGACCACGAGCTCGTCGAGCGGCACGCCGCGCTCGGCCGACTGGCGGACGAGGGAGCCGACGATCCCGTGCGCCTCGCGGAACGGGACGCCCGCTCGCACGAGGTGCTCGGCGAGGTCGGTCGCGGCCGCCGACGGCGCGTCGGCCGCCTCCCGCATGCGCTCGGGGACGAACGTGGCCGTCTCCAGCATGCCGCCGACCGCGGCGAGCGCGGCCGTGCAGGTCGCGACCGAGTCGAACAGGGGCTCCTTGTCCTCCTGGAGGTCACGGTTGTACGCGAGCGGCAGGCCCTTGAGCGTGGCGAGCAGCCCGGTGAGGTTGCCGATCGTGCGGCCGGCCTTGCCGCGCGCCAGCTCGGCGATGTCGGGGTTCTTCTTCTGCGGGAGCATCGACGAGCCCGTGCTGTACGCGTCGTCGACGACCACGAACCCGAACTCGTCGCTCGCCCAGAGGACGAACTCCTCGCCGATGCGTGAGAGGTGCACCTGCTCGAGCGCGAGGACGAACAGCGCCTCGGCGACGAAGTCGCGGTCGGACACCGCGTCGAGCGAGTTCTCGAAGCGCCGGGCGAAGCCGAGGTCGCGGCGCGGTCGCGTCGGGATCGAGCGGCAGGCTGGAGCCCGCGAGCGCGCCGGCACCCAGCGGCGACACGTCCGCACGGGCGAGGCAGTCGCGCCAGCGGTCGACGTCGCGGGCGAACGTCCAGAAGTGCGCGAGCAGGTGGTGCGCGAGCAGCACCGGCTGCGCCCGCTGGAGGTGCGTGTAGCCGGGCAGGTACTCGTCGTCGCCCGCGTCGCGGGCACGCGCGACCAGCACCTGCTGCAGCGCGTGGGTCCGCGGCCATCACGTCGCCGCCGTGGCGGCGCAGCCACAGCCGGAGGTCGGTCGCGACCTGGTCGTTGCGGCTCCGCCCGGTGTGCAGCTTCGCGCCGGCGTCGCCGGCGAGCTCGGTGACGCGGCGCTCGACCGCGGTGTGCACGTCCTCGTCGGTCGGGGCGAACGCGAAGGAGCCGTCGGCCAGCTCGCCCTCGACCGTGGTCGAGCGCGTCGAGGATCTGCTGCGGCCTCGTCGTCGGTGAGCAGCCCGACCGCGGCGAGCATGCGCACGTGCGCGCGCGAGCCCTCCACGTCGTCGGCCGCGAGCAGGCGGTCGAAGCCGATGCTCGCGGTGAAGTCCCAGAGCGACTCGCTCGGCGGGGCGGCGAACCGCCCGTGCCAGAGCGGCTTGGCGATCAGACATCGGGAGGTCCCTGCTTGCGGGCGAGCGTCTCGAGGCCGAGGCCCCACAGGCGCACGAAGCCGGCCGCGTCCTCGTGCCGGAACGCGTCGGCCGCGTCGTACGTGGCGAGCTCGTAGTCGTAGAGGCCCGTGTCGGCGCGGCGGCCGACGACCTCGCACCGACCCGGCTCCAGGCGGAGCCGCACCTCGCCGGTGACGTGCTCCTGGGACGTCGCCACGAACGCGTCGAGCGCGCGGCGCAACGGCGAGAACCAGAGCCCGTCGTAGACGAGCTCGCCGTAGCGCGGCTCGAGCCGCGCCTTCTCGCGCATGAGGTCGCGCTCCTGCGTGATCGACTCGAGGTCGGCGTGGGCGAGCATGAGCGCCAGCGAGCCCGGGCACTCGTAGACCTCCCGGCTCTTGATGCCGACGCGCCGGTTCTCGACCATGTCGAGCCGGCCCCAGCCGTACGAGCCGACCAGACGCCCCACGCGCACCGACGAGCTCGTGCAACGGCATCGCCTCGTCGTCGAGCGCGACCGGCACGCCCGCCTCGAAGCGCAGCACGAGCTCCCACGGCTCGCGCGGCGCCTGCGACGGGTCGGTCGTCAGCGCGTACGGCTCGCTCGGGCGGCGCGACCCACGGATCCTCGATCGCGCCGCACTCGATGGCTCGGCCCCAGAGGTTCTCGTCGATCGAGTACGGGTTGTCCTTGCGCACCTTGATCGGGATGTCGTGCGCGGCGGCGTAGTCGATCGAGTCCTCGCGGGTGAAGCCCCACACGCGCACGGGTGCGAGCACGTCGAGGTCGGGTGCCAGCGCGCGCGTCGACACCTCGAAGCGCACCTGGTCGTTGCCCTTGCCCGTGCACCCGTGCGCGACCGCGTCGGCGCCGTGCTCGCGAGCGGCCTGCACGAGGTACTTGACGATCACCGGGCGCGACAGCGCCGACACGAGCGGGTACTTGCCCTCGTACAGCGCGTTGGCCTGCAGCGCGGGCAGGCAGTAGTCGTCGGCGAACTCGGCGCGTGCGTCGACGACGATCGCCTCGACCGCGCCCGCGGCGAGCGCACGCTGGCGGATCGTCTCCCAGTCGTCGTCGGCGGTCTGGCCGACGTCGACCGCGAGCGCGACGACCTCGGCGCCCCACTCCTCGGCGATCCACTTGCACCGCCACGGACGTGTCGAGCCCGCCCGAGTACGCGAGCACCACTCGCTGCGCCATCGTTCTCCTTTGCTCGATCCCGCGGCTAGAGCCCGGCCAGCTCGGCCAGGCGGCTCGCGACCTCGGCGCCGCTCGTGTGCTCGGAGCACACCAGCACCAGCGTGTCGTCGCCCGCGACGTTGCCGAGGACGTCGGGGAGCCCGGCGCGGTCGAGCGCCGAGCCGATCACGTGCGCGGAGCCCGGTGGCGTGCGCAGCACGACGAGGTTGCCGCTGTGCGCGACGTCGACGACGAACTCCCCCATCACCCGGCGGAGATGGTCGTCGGGCGCGGTGCGGTCCTTGGCGTGCTCCGGGATCGCGTACGCCATCGTCGCCGCCGGGGATGCGCACCTTCACCGCACCGAGGTCCTCGAGGTCGCGGCTCACCGTCGCCTGCGTGGCGACGACGCCGTCGGCCGCGAGCAGCTCCACGAGCTGCGCCTGGCTCGACACGGCCTGCTCCTCCAGGAGCCGCGCGATGCGGTGCTGGCGCTGCGGCTTGCCGAGCGTCGCCATCAGCGCCTCCTCGAGCAAGCGTCGCGAGCAGGGCGCGGCGTCGCGTGCATGCGGTTCTCGGCCTGCTGCCAGACGACCGACTGCGGCCCGTCGATCACCTCGGCCGCGACCTCCTCGCCGCGGTGCGCGGGCAGGCAGTGCAGGAAGCGGGCCTCCGGTCCGGCGAGCCCCATGAGCGCGGCGTCGACCTGGTAGCCCTCGAACGCGGCGCGGCGCGCCGCGGTCTCGTCCTCCTGGCCCATCGACGTCCAGACGTCGGTGTAGACGGCGTCGGCGCCCCGGACCGCGTCCTGCGGCTCGGTGACGAGCTCGATGACACCACCGAGGTTGCGGGCGCGGTCGACCACGTCGTCGTCGAGCTCGTACCCCGGCGGGCTCGACACGACCAGCTCGAGCCCCGAGAGCGCCGCGCCGAACGCGAGCGACGCGGCGACGTTGTTGCCGTCGCCGACGTACGCGACGCGCCGGCCTTCGAGATCGCCGAACACCTCGCAGCACGGTGAGCAGGTCGGCCAGCGCCTGCGTCGGGTGCGCGCGGTCGGACAGCAGGTTGACGACCGGGACCGCCGACGCCCCCGCGAGGCCGTCGAGCGTCGCGTGGTCGAACACCCGCGCCGCGAGGACCGCGCAGTAGCCGGCGAGCGTGCGGGCGACGTCGTCGAGCGACTCCCGGCTGCCGATGCCGACCTCTTCGCCGCGGATGTAGATCGGGTGCCCGCCGAGCGTGAACACGGCCATCTCCGTGGACGACCGCGTGCGCGCCGACGGCTTCTCGAACACGCAGCGCGGCGCCCTTGCCCGCGAGCGGCTTCGGCACGAGCTCGGGCATCGCGCTTCCACGCGCGCGGCGCGCTCGAGGACGCGGTCGAGCCGCGCTGGGTCGAGGTCGTCGACCTCCAGGAACCGGGGCGTGCTCATGCGTCGCCTCCCCCACTCGGGCCGCGAGCGCCGAGGACGCCACGGAGGATCTCGACCGCCTCGTCGATCTCGGCGTCGCTGACCAGCAGCGACGGAGCGAACCGCAGCGCGGTCGGCGTGACCGCGTTCAGCACCAGCCCTGCCTCCAGGCACGCCGTCGCCACGGGTCCCGACTCGATCCCGGGCGCGAGCTCGGCCGCGAGCAGCAGACCCTCGCCCCGCACGGACACGACCTCGGGCAGCGCCTCGAGCGCGCGCTGCAGGGTCGCGCCTGCCGTGCGTCGCGCGCGCCGGCACGTCCTCGGCCTCCATGACGTCGAGCACGGCGAGCGCGGCGCGTGCCGCGAGCGGCTGGCCGCCGAACGTCGATGCGTGGTCACCGGGCCGGAAGGCGGTCGCGACCTCGTCGCGGGCCCAGCACGCGCCGATGGGGACGCCGTTGCCGAGCGCCTTCGCCATCGTGACGATGTCGGGGGTCACGTCGCTGTGCTGGAAGCCGAACCAGCGCCCCGTGCGCCCGAGACCCGTCTGCACCTCGTCCATGATCAGCAGCGCCTCACGCTCGTCGCACAGCGCCCGCACCGCCTCCAGGTAGCCGGGCGGAGCGACGTTCACGCCGCCCTCGCCCTGGAGCGGCTCGAGCAGCACCGCGCACACCCGCTCGTCGAGCGCGCCGGCGAGCGCGTCGACGTCGGCGAACGGCACGTGGCGGAAGCCGGGCGGGAGCGGCTGGAACGGCTCGTGCTTCTGCGGCTGCCCCGTCGCCGCGAGCGTCGTCAGCGTGCGGCCGTGGAACGAGCGCGTACGCGCCGAGGATCTCGTGGCGCGCCGGGGCCGCCGTTGGTCTGACCGTGGCGGCGGGCGAGCTTGATGGCGCACTCGTTGGCCTCGGCGCCGGAGTTCGCGAAGAACACACGGCCACCGCCGCCGAGGAGCCCGTCGAGGCGGGCCGCGAGCTGCGGCTGCAGCTCGTTGAAGTAGAGGTTGGAGACGTGCAGCAGCGTGCGGGCCTGGTCGGCGATCGCGTCGGCGACCGCGGGGTGCGCGTGGCCGAGCGACGTGACGGCGAGGCCGCCGAGGAAGTCGAGGTACCGGCGCCCGTCGCTGTCGTAGAGGAGCGTGCCCTCGCCGCGCACGAACGCGACGGGCAGCCGCCCGTACGTCTGCATGCCGTGCTCGGCATCGAGGGCGCGCAGCTCGTCGAGCGGCAAGGTGCCGGTCCCGGTTCCGGTGTCGTTCCGGTCGACGTCGTCATGCGTCGATCACCGTCCCGACCCCTTCGCGGGTGAACAGCTCGAGCAGCAGCACGTGCGGCAGCCGGCCGTCGAGGATGTGGGCGCGGTGCACACCACCGTGCAGCGCGTCGATGCACGACCGCAGCTTCGGGATCATCCCCTCGCCGACCTTGCCGTCGGCGAGCAGCCGTTCGAGGCCGGCGATGTCGGTCTGGCTGATGAGGCTGCCCTCGTCGCCGAAGTCCTCGAACACGCCGGCGACGTCGGTGAGGTACACGAGCTTCTCGGCCTCGAGCGCCTGCGCGATCGCGGCCGCGACCGTGTCGGCGTTGACGTTGTACGCCTGACCCTCGGCGTCCACCCCGATCGTCGCGACGACCGGGATCAGGTCTTCGCGGAGCATGCGCTCGAGGATCGCGGGATCGATCGACTGGACGTCGCCGACGAAGCCGAGGCGCGCGTCGCGCGGCCTCGACCTTGAGCAGCCCCGCGTCCTCGCCGGACAGCCCGACTGCGTACGAGCCGTGCCGGTTGAGGGAGGTCACGATCTCGCGGTTGACCTTGCCGACGAGCGCCATGCGCGCGATGTCGACCGTCTCCGCGTCGGTGACGCGCAGGCCGTCGACGAACTCGGGCTCCTTGCCGAGGCGCCGCATGAGATCGGTGATCTGCGGGCCGCCGCCGTGCACGACGACCGGGTACATGCCGACGAGGCGCATGAGCACGACGTCCTCGGCGAACAGCGCGGCGAGAGCCGGATCGTCCATGGCGTGGCCGCCGTACTTCAGGACGACCGTGCGGCCGGCGAACTCGCGGATGTACGGCAGCGCCTCCGAGAGGATCTGGCGCGGCGCGTCGTGCAGCGCTCGCGCGCCGTCATCTGCATTGGTCGCGCTCGGCGCCGTACCGGGCGCCTCGGGACGTCGCGCTCACGACGTCCCCATGTTCTCGTCGACGTAGCCGTGCGTGAGGTCGGTGCAGCGCACCTGGGCCTGCCCCATCCCCTCGTGGAGGTCGCACAGGATCTCGATCTCGCGCTCGCCCATGACCTGCTCGAGCGCCGCCTCGTCGTGCAGCGCCGCGACGCCGTTGCGGCACACGGTGACGCCGTTGTAGGCGATGTCGACCCGCTCCTGGTCGAACCACGAGCCGCTCGCGCCGAGCTCGGACAGCACCCGGCCCCAGTAGGGGTCGCGGCCGTAGAGCGAGCACTGCACCAGCTGGCTGCCGGCGACCGCACGGGCAGCGCGGCGCGCCTCGTCCGACGAGCGCGCGCCCCGCACGACGATCGTCGCCAGCTTCGTGGCCCCCTCGGCGTCGGCGGCCATCGCGTGCGCCAGGTCGTCGCACGCCTCGGTGACGGCCTCGACGAGCGCGTGGAAGCCGTGCCCGTCACCGGTGATCGGCGTGTTGCCGGCCGCACCGTTCGCGAGCAGCAGGACGGTGTCGTTGGTGCTCGTGCAGCCGTCGACGAGCAGGGCGTTGAACGTGTCGCGCACGCCCTGCTCGAGCGCGGCGTGGAGCGCGTCGGGCTCGCAGGCCGCGTCGGTGACCAGGACCGCCAGCATCGTGGCCATCGCCGGCGACAGCATCGCCGCGCCCTTCGCCATGCCCGCGACGGTGAGCGCGGGACCGTCGGCGAGCTCGGCGACCACGACGGTCTCCTTGCGGACCGTGTCGGTCGTGAGGATCGCGTCGGCCGCCGCGTGGCCGTCCTCGTCGCCGGCGCCCAGCGCGGCAGCGAGCTTCGGGACGCCCCGCTCGATCGGGTCCATGGGGAGCGGGATGCCGATCAGCCCGGTGGAGCAGACGAGCACCTCGTCGGTCGCGCAGCCGAGCTCCGTGCCGACGAGCTCGCACGTGCGCGTCGCCGCGGCGCGACCCGCTTCGCCCGTCGCCGCGTTCGCGTTGCCCGAGTTGAGCACGACCGCGGTCGCGCGCTGCCCGACCCGGAGGTGACGGCGCGTCACCTGCACCGGCGCGGCCGGAGCGAGGTTGGTCGTGAACACGCCCGCGGCGGGCACCGGCTGTCGGTTCGCCGTGGCGACGAGCGCGAGGTCGGGGTCGCCGCTGTCCTTGATGCCCGACGCGTAGCCCGCGGCCTCGAAGCCTTCGACCGACGTGTGATGCTCACGGCATCATCCCCAGCGCGGTGAGTCCGGTCGTCTCGGGCAGGTCGAGCACCGCGTTGAGCGCCTGCAGCGCCTGCCCCGACGCGCCCTTGACGAGGTTGTCGATCGCGGCGATCGCGAGCACGGAACCCGTGCGCTCGTCGAAGCGCGCCGTGACGTGCGCGGTGTTGGCGCCGAGCGTCGCCTTGGTCGTCGGCGGGTCGTCGGCGACCACGACGAACGGCTCGGCGTCGTACGTGTCGTGGTACGCGTCGAGGAGCTTCGCGGTCGAGAGGCCGCCGGCTGCCGGACGGGCGTGGCAGGTGGCGAGGATCCCGCGCGTCATCGGCACCAGGTGCGGCGTGAACAGCACCTGGACGGGTGCGCCGGCGACGTGTGTGAGCGCGTGCTCGATCTCACCGGTGTGGCGGTGCGTGAGCAGGCCGTACGGGGTGACCGCCTCGTTGGCCTCCGCGTACAGGCTCGGCGCGGAGAGACCTCTCCCCCGGCCGGAGATGCCCGACATCGCGTCGACGACGACGCCGGTCGTCTCGACGACGCCGTGCGCGAACAGCGGCGCGAGCGCGAGCGCGGCGGCCGTCGGGTAGCAGCCCGGAGCGGCGACGTGCGGCTGGGCGAGCACGTCCTCGCGGAACAGCTCGGGCAGCCCGTACGCGAACTCGTCGAGCAGTGCCGGCGCCGCGTGCTCGTGGCCGTACCACTCGGCGTAGGTGCCGGCCGGCAGCCGGAAGTCGGCGCCGAGGTCGACGACGTGGCCGACCCGGCCGACGAGGTCGGGCACGAGGCGCTGCGACTCCCCGTGCGGCAGGGCGAGGAAGGCGACGTCGAGCCCGTCGAGCGCCCCGACGTCGAGCGGCTCGTACGTCAGGGCCCCGTAGGCGGGCGCCAGGGACGGGTAGAGGCTCGTGACGGCCGCCCCGGCGTTGGAGTCGGCGGTGACGTGCACGACGTCGATCTCGGGGTGCCCGGCCGTCAGGCGCAGCAGCTCTGCGCCCGTGTAGCCGGAGCCGCCGACGACGGCTGCGCGATACGCCATGGCGCATACTATACATCGACTCGCATACGAATGCGATAGGTATGCGGCGTGCAACGATCATTCACCGCCAGGCCGCGCCGGCAGGGCGACCCGGATCAGCCGCGGAGCTCGGCGCCGTGCTCCTTCGTGACGCCCTCGACGCAGGCCTTCCGCAGCTCCCCCACCTCGTTGTCCGTGAGGGTGCGGTCGGGCGCACGGAACCGCAGGGCCAGCGTGATGCTGCGCCGGCCGGCGCCCAGCGCGTCGCTGCGGAACTCGTCGAAGACGGAGCAGTCCTCGAGCAGCGGGCCTGCGACCCGGCGCACCGTCGTGACGAGGGCGCCGGCGGGGACCCGCTCCTCCACCACGAACGAGAGGTCGATCGTGGACGGCGGGTACGGCGACGGCGCGACGAACGAGCGATCGCGTCGCGGGCTCGCGGCGAGCGCGTCGACGTCGAGCTCGAAGGCGACCACGGGACCCGGGATGCCGATTCGCTTCGGCCGTCGCGGCGTCGACCACGCCGACGTGACCGACGGCTGCGCCACCGATGACGACGTCCGCGCTCGAGCCCGACGCCCACCCGGGTGCGTCCGTCGGCTGCGAGCGCGGCACCCTCGACGGCGAGCGCGTCGAGCACCGCCCGGGCGAGGTCGACGGCGTCGTACGCGTCGACCGGCCGGTCCGGCTCGACCGGGGCACGGCGCACGGTGCCGGCCACGACCGCGGCGACGTGCTCGCGCTCGGTCGGGAGCACGTGGCCGCGCTCGGACGGGAGGAAGACGGTCGCGAGCTCGAAGAGCGTGACGTCGGGTTGCCCGCGCGCGGCGTTGAGCGCGACCGCGGTCAGCAGCCCCGGGAGCAGGGCACGGCGCAGCACGGACTCGTCGGACCGCAGCGGGTTCGCGAGCTCGATCGGATCGGTGTGCCCGAAGCGCGCGAGCAGCTCCGGCGAGACGAGCCCGAGGGTCATCGCCTCCGACGCGCCCGGCGCCCACGAGCGCGTCCGCGACGAGCCGCCGTTCGTGCTGGCGCTCGGTGAGCCCACCGACCTGCTCGGCGGGCTTGGGGACCGTGCGCCCGATCGCGCCGAAGCCGATGCGACGCGCGACCTCCTCGACGAGGTCGATCTCGCGCTCGAGGTCGGGCCGGAAGCTCGGTGGCACCGCGGTGATCTCGTCGCCCTTGCCCTTGACCTCGATCTCGAGCGGCGCGAGCGCGTCGAGCACGTCGGCGTCGGTGAGCGCGGTGCCCAGCACGCGGTTCACGTGGCTCGTGCGCAGCCGGATGCGTGGGCGCTCGTGCGCGATCGGCTACTCGTCGACGGCGTCGGCGCGCCACGCGCCGCGCCGGCGACGTCGGGCCGTTCGAGCAGCTCCATCGCCCGGGCCGCGGCGGTCGCGACGCCGTCCGGGTCGATGCCGCGCTCGAACCGGGCGCTCGCCTCGGAGCGCAGCCGGAGGCGCTTCGACGTGCGGGCGATGCCCATGCGCTCGAAGTAGGCCGACTCGAGGAGGATCTCGGTGGTGTCGTCGGCGACCTCGGCGGTCGCGCCGCCCATGATCCCGGCGATCGCCTGCGGCGTCCGCTCGGCGTCGCAGATGAGCAGGTCGGCCGGGTCGAGGGTGCGGTCGACGCCGTCGAGGGTCGTCATGTGCTCCCCCGCCTCGGCCAGGCGCACGACGATCCCGCGGCCCGCCGAGGCGGCCGAGGTCGAAGGCGTGGAGCGGCTGGTTGCGCTCGAGCAGGACGTAGTTCGTCACGTCGACGACGTTGCTGATCGGACGCATGCCCGCCTTGAGGAGGCGCTGCTGCATCCACGTCGGGCGACGCGCCCATGCGTCACCCGCGCCACCTGCCCGAGGTACCGGGGGCAGCGCTCGGGGGCCTCGATCGTCACCGTGATGTCGGCGGTCGCGTCCGCCGCGCCCTGCACGACCGGCTGCGGGCACCGTCAGCGGCTGCCGGAAGTACGCCGCCAGCTCGCGCGCCACGCCCGACGATGCACATCGCATCGGGACGGTTCGGCGTGATCGAGAGGTCGAACACGACGTCGTCGAGCCCGAGGAGCGGCGCGCACGTCGGCGCCCGAGCTCGGCGTCGGCCTCGAGCTCGAGGATCCCTCCGTGGTCGTCGCCGAGCCCGAGCTCGCGGGGTGAGCAGCAGCATGCCGTCGGAGACCTGGCCGCGGATCTTGCGCCGTTCGAGCGTCAGCCCGCCCGGGAGCTCGGCGCCGACGCCGGCGTACGGCACGACCATGCCCGGCGGCGATGTTGGGCGCGCCGCAGACGACGCGTGTCGTGCCGTCGCCGAACTCGACGTCGGCGAGCTGGAGGCGGTCGGCGTCGGGGTGCGGGAGCACCTCGAGGATGCGCGCGACACGCACCCCGACGACCTCGTTGCCCGGCTCCTCGACGCCCTCCACCTCGAGCCCGAGCTGGTTGAGCGCGGCGACGAGCTCGTCGACCGGTGCGTCGGCCGGCGTGAAGTCGCGGATCCACGACAGGGCGCGCGCGCATCAGTACCTGCTCCAGGAAGCGCACGTCGTTCTCGAAGAACGTGCGGATCTCGTCGATGCCGTAGCGGATCATCGCGATGCGCTCGAGCCCGAAGCCGAACGCGAAGCCCTGCCACTCCTCCGGATCGATGCCGACCGCGGCGAGGACGTTCGGGTCGACCATCCCGCAGCCGCCCAGCTCGATCCACCCGGTGTGCGAGCACACGCGGCAGCCCTCGCCGTGGCAGAAGATGCAGCTGACCGCGAGCTCGGCCGAGGGCTCGGTGTACGGGAAGAAGTCGGAGCGGAAGCGCGTCCGCACCGACTCGTCGTCGAAGAGCTGGCGGGCGAACGCCTCGATCGTGCCGAACAGGTCGGCCATCGTGAGGTCGCGGTCGATGGCGAGGCACTCGATCTGGTGGAACACGGGCGAGTGGCGCGCGTCGAGCGTCTCGTTGCGGTAGGTGCGGCCGGGAGCGACGACGTAGATCGGTGGCGCCTGCGCCTCCATCGTCCGGATCTGGACCGGCGAGGTGTGCGTGCGCAGCATCACCTGCTCCTCGCTCCCGAGCGCGCACGTAGATCGTGTCCTGCATCGAGCGGGCGGGATGGGCAGGCGGGATGTTGAGCGCCTCGAAGTTGTGCCAGTCGTCCTCGACCTCGGGGCCCTCGGCGACCCGGTAGCCGAGCCCGACGAAGATGTCCTCGAGCTCGCGCCGCACCTGCGTCACGAGGTGCAGGTGCCCGAGGCGCCGTCCGTGGCCCCCGAGCGTGAGGTCGACGAGCGGTCCGGACGCCGTGCCCGCCTCACGCTGGAGCTCGGCCCGGCGCGCCGCGACGAGCTCGCCGACGGCCTCGTTGTACGTGCCGACGGCCTGACCCGCGTCCTTGCGCTCCTCGCCCCGGCAGCTCCTTGATCGTCTGCTTGCGCGCGCCGCGACGGATCGCTTGCCGAGGAGGTCGCGCTCGAGCTCGGTCGAGCGCGTCGAGGTCGCGCGTCGCGCGGACCTGCTGCGCGTGCGTTCGCCAGCGCTCCGTCGAGCTCGGCGCGGAGCTCGTCGAGGCTCACGGCGTCACCGAGGCGGCGCGCCGCTGCCGCGCCGCCTCGAAGCACAGCACCGCCGCGGCCATCGCCACGTTGAGCGACTCCGCGCTCCCGGCCACGGGCACGGTCACCACGCCGTCGAGCTGTGGTGCCAGGTCGGCGCCGAGCCCGCGCGCCTCGTTGCCGAGGACGAGCGCGCAGGGCTTGGTGAGATCGGTGCGGTCGTAGGGCTCGCCGTCGTGCGCCCGGGTCGCGAGCCGCCGGCGCCCGGCGTCGCCCAGCGCGTCGAGCGCGGCGACGGGGTCGGACTGCTCGACGACGGGCACACCGAAGATCGCACCGGCCGTCGACCGTACGACCTTCGGGTGGTGGACATCGACCGAGTTCTCGCCGGTGACGACGACGCCGTCGGCGCCCGCGGCCTCGGCGGTGCGGATGATCGTGCCGAGGTTGCCGGGATCGCTCACGTCGACCGTGACCATCACCGTGCCGGTGCCTGCGACGTCGTCGATCGGGCGCGTCGCCAGCGGCGCGACCGCGAGGACCGGCTGCGGCGTGCGCGTCGTGCTCACCTTCTCGATGACGCCGTCGCGGAGCTGCACCAACGTCACGGACGCCGCCTTGGCCCGCTCGAGCAGGTCGCGGAACCCGGGTGCCGCGCCGTCGGCGAGGTAGATCGTCTGGAGCCGCGCCCCGCGATCGAGCGCGCCCTCGATGACCCTCGGGCCCTCGAGCACGAACACCCCTTCCGAGGCACGCGCTCGCGCGTCGCGCAGCAGCGAGCGCAGGCGGCGGACATCGTGGTGTCGCGGGCCGAGCACGGCCCCGCCGAGCGGGCTCACGGCGCGCCGGCCGTCAAGCGGCCTCGAGCGCCTCGCGTGCCGTGGCGACGAGGGCGCCGAACGCGGCCTGGTCGCGGACCGCGAGGTCGGCGAGGATCTTGCGGTCGACGTCGATCTCGGCGCGCTTCAGCCCCGCGACGAACCGCGAGTACGAGATGTCGTGCTCGCGGCATGCGGCGTTGATGCGCACGATCCAGAGACGGCGGAACTCGCCCTTGCGCGCCCGGCGGTCGCGGAACGCGTAGTTCCCCGAGTGCATGAGCTGCTCGTTCGCCTTGCGGAGGTGACGGCTCCGGGCGCCCGAGTAGCCCTCTGCGGCCTGCAGGACGGCGCGGCGGCGCTTCTTGGAGTGGACGGAACGCTTGGCGCGTGCCATGTCGGTGTGTGCTCCTGGTGCGGTTGCTTGGGATGTTGGAGGGTCCGGCGACCCGCCTGTTGGGTCAGGCGGTCGGGTGGACCGGCGGTGACGTCAGGCGCGGCCGAGCAGGCGCTCGACGCGCTTCTTGTCGCCACCTTCGACTGCGGCCGGTCGGCCGAGACGGCGCTTGCGGGTGCTCGACTTCTTCTCGAGCAGGTGCGAGCGCAGCTGCTGACGCCGACGGATCTTGCCCGTCCCCGTCACCTTGAAGCGCTTGGCTGCGCCCCGGTGCGTCTTCATCTTCGGCATCAGGCTGCTCCCGTCTCGTCGGCTGCGGCTGCGACGGCCTCGGCGGGACCGCCGTCGTTCGAAGGTGCAGGGCCCGAGCCCGAACCGGACGGCGCACTGCCGCTCTTCTTCTTGGGCTTGCCGCCCCCCTTGGCGAGCGGGTGCAGCACCATCGTCATGTTCCGCCCGTCCTGGCGCGGCGCCGACTCGACCATCGCGATCTCGCTGACCTCGTCCGCGATGCGCTCGAGGATGCGCAGGCCGAGCTCAGGATGAGCCATCTCGCGTCCTCGGAACATGATCGTGAGCTTCACCTTGTTGCCCTCGGCGAGGAAGCGCTCCACGTGGCGCATCTTCGTCGTGTAGTCGTGGACGTCGATCTTGGGACGGAACTTCATCTCCTTGATGACGACCTGGGTGGCCTTGCGTCGCGACTCCTTGCGCCGTTGCTGCTCCTCGTACTGGTGCCGGGAGAAGTCCATGATCCGGCACACGGGAGGGTTGGCGTTGGGTGCGACCTCGACGAGGTCGAGCTCCCGGGCTCGAGCGGCGGAGAGGGCATCGGGGAGGTTCACGACCCCGAGCTGTTCACCCTCCTCGCCGATGAGCCGGACCTCGCGGGCCCGGATCCGGTCGTTCGTCCTCGGTTCGTCGGTGGCGATGAGTGCACCTCGTCTTCAGATGGTGTGCTGTCGGGTCCGGACGCGACGATGGCGGACGCGGGAAGCGTCCGCCACGTACCAGGTGCCACCGCGGACGGTGTCACCCCTGGACGGACCCGGGCTCGGCGGCTCGCCGGCCGGGTGGGAACCGCCGATCGTGCTGGCGGCTCCACTTCCCACAGTTCGATTGTCGGGAGCAGGTGCTCCAGATGGGAGGATACCAGCGTGAGCTCGCTGTGGACACCCTCGGGAGAGCACCAGCCAGAAGGCCAGGACAGCCCGGGTCCCGCACCGGGTGATCCGGGCGACGCGGCCGAGCGAACGGCCGCGGGGTCGGTCCCCGACCGCGGAGAGCGACGACGGCGAGATGGAGGAGGAGCTCAGGCGCGTCCGAGCGGAGCTCGCCCACACGCCCGTCGCCGACCTGATCGCCAACCATGCGATCGGGCTGTGGCAGCTCGCCGTCTGCACCTCACGCCCGAGGAGGGCCAGCCGGTCCGCCTGGACGAGGCGGGCCTCGCCATCGACGCGATGGCGGCGCTCGTCGAGGGGCTCGGTGACCGTCTCGGAGAGGCCGCGGAGCCGCTGCGGGACGCGCTGGCGCAGCTGCGCGTCGCGTTCGTGCAGATCAGCGAGCGCGCCGAGGCAGGCGAGAGCCCCGAGCCCGAGCGCACCTGAACCGCGGTGGCGTCGCGCATCGAGCAGTACGCCCTGCTCGGCGACACCCAGACCGCGGCCCTGGTGGCCGACGACGGCTCGATCGACTGGTTCTGCACGCCCCGCTTCGACTCGCATGCGTGCTTCGCCGCGCTGCTCGGCACGCCCGAGCACGGCCGCTGGCTCCTCGCGCCGGCCAGCGGTGGGCGCGCCGGCCCGCCGTCGCTACCGCGACGGCACGTTGGTCCTCGAGACCGAGTTCGACACACCGGAGGGCACGGTGCAGATCGTCGACTGCATGCCCATCCGCGACCGCGACGTCGACATCGTCCGGATCGTCAAGGGCGTCCGGGGGACGGTCCCGATGCGGATGGACCTGGTCATCCGCTTCGACAACGGCTCGGTCGTGCCGTGGGTCCGCCGCATGGGCGACGCGACGGTCGCGATCGCCGGCCCGAACGCCCTCTCGCTGCACGCGGCGGTCGAGACGCGCGGGCAGCACCTGCACACCGTCGCGGAGTTCGAGGTGGCGGAGGGCGACGAGGTGCCGTTCGTCCTGACGTGGTTCCCGTCGCACCACGACCTGCCGCGCGTCATCGACGCGAAGAAGGCCGTCGCGCAGACGACGGCGTGGTGGCAGCGCTGGTCGAGTCGTGGCACGTTCGAGGGCGAGCGCTCCGAGCTCGTGGACCGCTCGGCGATCACGTTGAAGGCGCTGACGTACGCGCCGACCGGTGGCTTGATCGCGGCGCCGACGACGTCGCTCCCCGAGTGGATCGGCAGCGTGCGCAACTGGGACTACCGCTACTGCTGGTTGCGCGACGCGACGTTCTCCTTGTACGCGCTGATGAGCCTCGGGCACGTCGAGGAGGCGAAGGCATGGCGCGACTGGCTGCTGCGCGCGCTCGCCGGGCAGCCGGAGAAGGCACAGATCATGTACGGACCGGCCGGTGAGCGCCGCCTCACCGAGCTCGAGCTCGACTGGCTGCCCGGCTACGAGGGCTCGCGACCGGTGCGTGTCGGGAACGCCGCGCACGAGCAGTTCCAGCTCGACGTGTACGGCGAGGTGTTCGACACGCTGCACTTGACGCGCCGCGTCGGCATCCCACCCGACGAGAGCACGTGGCCCCTGACGCTCACGCTGCTCGACTTCCTCGAAGAGGCGTGGCGCGAGCCCGACGAAGGCATCTGGGAGGTGCGCGGCCCGCGGCGTCATTTCACGCACTCGAAGGTCATGGCGTGGGTGGCGTTCGACCGCGCGGTGAAGTCGGTCCGCGAGCTGGCGCTCGCGGGCATCGACACCACACCCTGGGAGTGGCTGCGCGACGAGATCCACGCGCAAGTGTGCGCGCAGGGCTACGACGCAGAGCGCAACACGTTCGTGCAGCAGTACGGCTCGAGCCACCTCGACGCGAGCCTGCTGATGATCCCACTCGTCGGGTTCCTCCCGCCCCACGACCCTCGCGTCGCCGGCACCGTCGCCGCGATCCAGCGCGACCTCGTCGTCGACGGCTTCGTGCAGCGCTACGAGACGGTGGAGGGCGTCGACGGCCTGCCGCCGGGCGAAGGGGCGTTCCTGCCCTGCTCGTTCTGGCTCGCCGACAACCTCGCGCTCATGGGTCGCCGCGACGAGGCACAGGCGACCTTCGACCGGCTCACCGGTCTCGTGAACGATGTCGGCCTGATCTCCGAGGAGTACGACCCGAAGAGTGAGCGCCTCCTCGGCAACTTCCCGCAGGCGATGACGCACGTCGCCCTGATCAACACCGCGTGCAACCTCACGGGCGTCGGTGGGCCCGCGCGGACGCGCTCCGGTCTCGCTCAGCCCGGCGGCGGGCTCGACTGCGACCTCCGAGGCCTCCCAGCGAGCCGAGTGACGCGGGCACGAGCACGTAGCGCACCGCGGCGCCGACCGGCACGGTGCGGCTGCCGTCGGCGACCTGCGTGCAGTGGAACGCGCGAGCGCGTGCCGTCGGGCTCCTCGATCACGCCGAGCCCGCGGTCGGCGTCGAACTCGACGACGTGACCCGTGCGCTGCGTCCTCGCGGATTCACCGCCCCTGCTCACGCCGGTCAGTGGACGATCTTGGCGATCGGGAGCTCGATGATCCCGGTCGCACCCTGCGTCGCGCAGCGCCGGGATCAGCGATGTTGATCTCGCTCTTCGCGACGACCGTCTCGACCGCGAAGGCCGTCGTCGCCGAACAGCTTCGACACGGTCGGTGACTTCAGCGCGGGCAGCAGCGCGATCACCGCGTCGAGGTTGGCCTCGTCGACGTTGAGCTTCAGCAGCACCCGTCCGCGCGCCTCGAGCGCGCCGGTGAGCAGCACCTGCAGCTCGCTCCATCGCCGTGCGCTTGTCGCGGTCGGCGTAGGCAGCGGGGTTCGCGATCAGCTCGGTGTGCGACACGAGGATCGTGTCGATGATCTTCAGCCCCGCGGCGCGCAGCGCGCGGCCGGTCTCGGTGATCTCGACGACCGCATCGGCGATGTCGGGGACCTTGGCTTCGGTGGCGCCGTACGACAGCTCGACGTCGGCGTCGATGCCGTGCTCGCTCGAAGTACCGCCGCGTGAGCTCCGGGTACTCGGTGTGCACGCGGACGCCCGGCGGGCAGGTCGCCGACGGTCGCGACCGCCGAGTCGGCCGCGACCGCGAGCACGACGCGGATCGGTCGCGCCGTCGCCTTCGAGTAGTGCAGCTCGGCGAGGGTCACGACGTCGGCGCCGGTCTCCTCGATCCAGTCGCGGCCGGTGATCCCGAGGTCGAAGAGACCCTCGGCGACGTACCGCGGGATCTCCTGGGGGCGGAGGATCCGCACGTCGGTCGACGCGCGGGTCGTCGATGGTGCGCGCGGTAGTCGACGTCGGAGCGCGCGCTGCACGCCGAGGTCGGCGTCCTCGAAGAGCTGCGAGCGTCGCCCGCTCGAGCGAGCCCTTCGGGCAGCACGATGTTCAGCATCAGGCCACCGCTCCGAGTCCGCGAGCCGGTGGAGCGCACGGAGCAGCTGCGACCATCTCGACCGCGGTCGCGGCCGCCTCGGCACCCTTGTTGCCCTCGCGGCCGCCGGCGCGGTCGAGCGCCTGCTCCTCGTCGTCGGTCGTGAGCACGCCGAAGACCACCGGGACGCCGGTGTCGAGCGCGACCGTGCGCGATGCCGGCCGCGCAGGCGCCGGCCACGTACTCGAAGTGCGGCGTCTCGCCCCGGACGACCGCGCCGAGGCAGATCACCGCGTCGACTCGCCCGACTCCGCGAGGCGCTTGGCGACCAGCGGGATCTCGAAGGCGCCGGGCACCCAGTAGACCGTCGAGGTCGTCGTCGACCGCCGAGGCGCGACGAGCTCGTCGATGCGCACCGTCGAGCAGGCGCGTGGTGACGTGCTCGTTGAAGCGGCCGGCGACGACGGCGAGCCGCATGCCCGAGGCGTCGAGCGTCGTCGTCGGACGGCGCGTACTCACCCATCGTGCGGTCAGACCTCGGACGTGCTCCGTCAGACCTGGGCCTCGCCCAGGTCGAGCAGGTGCCCGAGCTTCTCCTGCTTCGCGCGCAGGTACGCGATGTTCTCGTGGTTCGGCGCGACCTGCAGCGGGACCCGTTCGACGATCTCGAGACCGTAGCCCTCGAGACCGCCGTACTTGGCGGGATTGTTCGTCATCAGCCGCATGGTCGTGACCCCGAGGTCGACGAGGATCTGCGACCCGATGCCGTACTCGCGCGAGTCGACGGGGAAGCCGAGCTCGACGTTCGCCTCGACGGTGTCGCGGCCCTCGTCCTGCAGGGTGTACGCGCGCAGCTTGTGCCCGAGGCCGATGCCGCGGCCCTCGTGCCCGCGCAGGTACACGACGACGCCGCGGCCCTCGCTGCGGCGACCTGCTCGAGCGCGAGGTCGAGCTGCACGCCGCAGTCGCAGCGCATCGAGCCGAACACGTCGCCGGTGAGGCACTCGGAGTGCACGCGCACGAGCACGTCGTCGGTGCCCGCGACCTCGCCCCGCACGAACGCGAGGTGCTCCACGCCGTCGAGGAGGCTCGCGAACACGTACGCGGTGAAGTCGCCGTGGCGCGTCGGGATGCGGGCCTCGGAGACCCGCCGCACGAGCTTCTCGCGGTGGCGGCGGTAGCGGATCAGGTCGGCGATCGAGATGAGCTGGAGCCCGTGCTCGGCGGCGAACCGCTCGAGCTGCGGGCAGGCGTGCCATCGTGCCGTCGTCGTTGACGACCTCGGCGAGCACGCCCGACGGGTAGCAGCCCGGCGAGGCGGGCGAGGTCGACCGCGGCCTCGGTGTGGCCGGCGCGCTTGAGCACGCCGCCCTCGCGGTAGCGCAGCGGGAAGATGTGGCCCGGGCGGGCGAGGTCGTCGGGGCGCGTGTGCGGGGTCGATGAGCGCGTGCACGGTCGTGGCGCGGTCGGCGGCGGAGATGCCGGTGGTCGTGCCGTGCGCGGGCGTCGACCGAGACGGTGAACGCGGTGCGCTGGCATCTCGGTGTTGTGCGCCACCATCAGCGGCAGCTGGAGCTCGTCGAGCCGCTCGCCCTCGAGCGGCATGCAGATCACGCCGCTCGTGTGGCGGATCATGAACGCCATCGCCTCGGGCGTCACCTTCTCGGCCGCCATGATGAGGTCGCCCTCGTTCTCGCGGTCGGCGTCGTCGACGACGACGACCAGCTCGCCGCGCGCGATGGCGGCGATGGCGTTCTCGATCTCGGTGAACGGCATCGCTACTTCGCCTCCCTGCGGGTCGGCGACCCGCCAGGCGCTCCACGTACTTCGCGATCAGGTCGACCTCGAGGTTCACCGCGTCGCCGGCTCGCGCGACGCCGAGCGTCGTGACCGCGAGGGTGTGCGGGATCAGCGCGACGCGACCTCGAACCGGCGCGGTCGCTCGTCGACGGCCTGGTGATCGTGAGGCTCACGCCGTCGACCGTGATCGGAGCCCTTCTCGACGACGTAGCGGGCGAGGTCGCCGGCGCGATCGCGACGGTCGACCCGGGTCGACCCGTCGGGCTGCGGGCGTCGGCCGACGACCTCGCCGACGCCGTCGACGTGGCCCTGCACGAGGTGGCCGCCGAGGCGGTCGGCGAGGCGCAGCGGCCGCTCGAGGTTCACGGGGTCACCGGCGGCGAGCGCGCCGAGCGTGGTGCGGTCGAGGGTCTCGGGCTGCGCGTCGGCCGCCCACCAGGCTCGTCGCGCCGAGCTCGACGACGGTGAGGCAGCAGCCGTTCACCGCGATCGAGTCGCCGATGGCGGCGTCGTCGAGCACGTCGTGCGCACTCGATCTCGAGCGCGGGCGCCACCGGCGTCGGCGCGTCGATCGCGCGCACGCGGCCCAGCTCCTCGACGATGCCGGTGAACATCAGGCCCGCCTCCGCCGTCGGGACCGGCACGTAGTCGAGGCGCACGTCGTCGCCGAGCGCGTGCACGTCGTGCAGGCGCCAGGCGGGGCGCCGCGGCGAGCGTCGCGGGGCTCGGGCCGGCGAAGCGCGGGCGCGCCGTCGGGACCGAGCACCGCGCCGGCGACGTAGGCGACGAGCCGGTCGACGAGGCCGGCGCGCGAGCGAGCGCGCCGTGGACCGTCGGGCCGCCCTCGACCATCGCCTGGAGCACGCCGTCGCGCGCCGAGGAGCGTCGAGCGCGGCGACGAGGTCGACGCCGCCGTCGGCGCCGGGCGGCGACGATCTCGACCTTCGCGCCGCGCGGCGCGCCAGTCGTCGACGCGCGGCGGCGGGCGCGGCGTCGGTGGTGAGGACGAGCGTCGGCGCGAGCTCGGCGTCGAACAGCGGCCCGTCGGCGGGCACGCGGCCGCGGGCGTCGAGCAGGACGCGCAGCGGCTGGCGCTCGACCGGCGGGTCGACGTCGCGCGACGGTGAGCGTCGGGCCGGTCGGCGAGCGCGGTGCCGGAGCCGACGACGACGGCCTGCGAGTCGGCCCGCAGGCCGTGGGCGTCGGCGCGCGCCGCCGGACCGGTGATCCAGCGCGACGAGCCGTCGGCGGCGGCGGTGCGGCCGTCGAGGCTCGTCGCGGTCTTCACGAGGCAGCAGGCGCGGCCCGGTGCGGCGGTGGTGCAGGTAGGGCGCGAGATCGCGTCGACGGCCGTCGGCGCCGAGCCCGACGTCGACGGCGATGCCGGCGGCCCGCAGCCGGTCGATGCCCGTGCCCGCGACCTGCGGGTCGGGATCCTCGACCGCGACGACGACCCGGGCGACGCCGGCGTCGATCAGCGCGTCGGCGCACGGGCCGGTGCGGCCGTGGTGCGAGCACGGCTCGAGCGTCACGTAGGCGGTGGCGCCGCGGGCGCGCGTCGCCGGCCGCGTGCAGGGCGGCGATCTCGGCGTGGCGGCCGCCCGGCGGCTCGGTGGCGCCCTCGCCGACGATCGCGCCGTCGCGCGACGAGCACGCAGCCGACCCACGGGTTGGGCGGCGTGCGCGCGGCGGACGCGCGTCGCCGAGCTGCGATCGCCCGCGCCATCAGCTCGCTCGTCGCGCGGTCGCGTCGGCTGCGCCTGCGGCCACGCTGTCCTCGCGTGCCCACAGGGCGCACGGCGGACGGCGCGCGCACGCGAGCGCGACGGGCACTGCGCGCATCGCCCTCTCCCATCCGGACTCTCACCGTCGGCCCCGGCTTCACACCGGATCAACCCACGGCTGGCGGCCGTGGGCTCGCGGGCTCCCGGCCGTCGCAGGACCGGGTCACCGCCGGTCGGGACTTGCACCCATACCCCGAGGGCTCGCTCGTTTGGTGCGGTCAGGATACCCGTATCGGCGCGAAATTGGAACACTGTTCTAGTTATTTTCCGTGCGTCAGCCCTTCAGTGGGGTCGGCCGCCGGCGAGGAGGTCGAGGGCGTGGGGGACGACCGGCGAGGACGGCCTCGAGGCACTCCACGGCGCCCGACGACGAGCCCGGCAGGTTGCAGACCAGCGCGGCGCCCGATCGTGCCGCAGACGCCCCGCGGACAGCATCCCGAAGCCGCGGCCGTCGGCGTCGCTGGCGCCGCCGCATCGCCTCGGCCAAGCCCGGGCGCCTCGCGGTCGAGCACCGCCGTGCGTGCCCTCGGGCGTGAGGTCGCGCGGGCCGAAGCCGGTGCCGCCGGTGGTGACGACCAGGCCGGCGAAGCCGTGCGGCGAGGTCGCGCAGCGCGTCGGCGACCGCGTCGACGCCGTCGGCGCTCACCCGGTGCTCGACGACCTCGTAGCCCGCGGCGCGTGAGGCGCTCGACGAGCGCGCGCCCGGACTTGTCGTCGCGGGTGCCCTCGGCCACGCCGTCGGAGACGGTGAGCACCTTCGCGCGCAGCGCCCGCGGCGTCGGCTCACGCGTCAGGCTGCGGCAGCGGCCGCGGTCGCGGATCGCGCGCGGCGGCGACCGCGGATCGTCGGCGGCGTCGAAGATCGCGCTGCCGGCGACGAGGATGTCGACACCGGCGGCCGCGGCCGTGCGGCGCGGTGTCGACCTTGATGCCGCCGTCGATCTCGATCTCGACCGGCGAGGCCCCGCTCGTCGATCGCCGCGCGCGCCGCGCGCACCTTGTCGAGCACCTCGGGGATGAACGACTGGCCGCCGAACCCCGGGTGCACGCTCATCACGAGCAGCAGGTCGATCTCGTCGAGGTACGGCAGCACGGCCTCGACCGGCGTCTCGGGGTTGAGCGTGAGCCCGACGCCGACGCCGAGCGTGCGCAGCTCGGTCGAACAGCGGCCGCGGGTCGCCGAGCTCGACGTGCACGATGCACGCGGTCGGCGCCGGCCGTCGGCGAAGTCGTCGAGGAGCACGCCCGGGTTGTCGACCATCAGGTGGCAGTCGAGGAACAGGTCGTGCGCGGCCCGCAGCGACTGCACGACCGGCGGGCCGATCGTGAGGTTGGGCACGAAGTGGCCGTCCATCACGTCGACGTGCAGCAGGTCGGCCTCCGGCGCGACGCGCTCGACCTCGTCGGCGAGGCACGCGAAGTCGGCGGAGAGGATCGACGGGGCGATCTTGACCTGGCGTGTCATTCGGAATCGACGCTACCCGCCGTCACGCTGCATCCCCGTCTCCAGGTCAGCGGCTCAACCCCGACTGCAAGGTGAGGACGAACATGCCGTCGGTGCCGGCCGCTGCGGGAGCAGCAGCGCGCCCGGGCCCCACGGCTGCCACGGCGCCGGGGGCGGTGCGGTCACCGTCGGAAGTCGGGCAGCGCCGCCGCGACCCGGTCGGCGACGTCGACGCGTCTCCGCGTCCGTCAGCGTGCAGACGGAGTACACGAGCGTCCCGCCCGGACGCACGCAGCGCGGCCGCCGCCGTCAGCAGCTCGCGCTGGAGCGTCGGCGAGCGCGTCGATGGTCGCGGGATCGATGCGCCAGCGCGCCTCGGGCCGCCGACGGAGGACGCCGAGCCCGCTGCACGGCGCGTCGACGAGCACGCGGTCGAACGTGCCGCGCGCGCACCGCCGGGTGGCGGCCGTCGGCGACCACGGGTGCGACCGTGTCGAGGCCGAGCCGGCGCGCCGCCTCGCACGACGAGGCGCGAGGCGGCCGGCGTGCACGTCGACCGCGACGACGCGGCCGGCCGGGCCGATCCGCTCCGCAATGGCCGTGGCCTTGCCGCCCGGCGCGGCGGCGACGTCGAGGACGCGGTCGCCGGGCTCCGGTGCGAGGACGTCCACGACCGCCTGGCTCGCCTGGTCCTGCGGCGTGGCGCGCCCGTCGCGCGACCGCCGGCAGCACGGCCGGGTCGCCGACGCCGCGCACGACGAGCGCGTCGGGCACGAGCGCACCCGTCTCGACGCGCACGCCCTGCGGCCTCGAGCTCGTCGCGCAGCGCGCGCCGGCGTCGTGCGCGTCGCGTTCGGGCGGAGCGTGACCGCGGGCGGCTCGTTCGCGGCGACGAGCACCGCCCGCGCGTCCTCCGCACCGAGGTCGTCGCGCAGCCGCGCGACGAGCCAGTCGGGATACGAGAGCGCGATCGGCGTCGTCGGCCGGCTCCGGCCACGGCGGCCCTGTCCGGGCGAGCGACCGCAGCACGCCGTTGACGTAGCCCCGGGCCCGCGCCGGAGCGACGGCGACGGTCGCGTCGACCGCGGCGTACGGAGCGACGCCCTGCACGAGCTGCTCCGCACCGAGGCGCAGGCTCGCCCGCACCTCCGGGTCGAGCTCGTCCAGCGGGCGGGCGCTGACGCCGGCCAGGAGGTCGTCGAGTCGCCGCTGGGCGCGCAGGGTGCCGTAGACGAGCGCCGTGGCGTGGGCCCGGTCGCGATCGGAGAGATCGGTGTCGCGGAGCATCACCGGCAGCACCACGTGCGAGTACGCGCCGGCCTCGACGCGCACGAGCGCGTCGCGGGCGACGCGCCGCGTCGGTCGGTCACGGCTCGATCGACGGCGAGTCGGCACGGACCCCGGCACGCCAGGCGGCACCCGACATCGGCGCCTTGCCCTCGGGCTGCACCTCGTCGAGGGCAAGCAGCCCGGACGCGGTCGCGAGGCGCGCGTCCGCGTCGATCGTGCCGACCGGGGCCTCGACCGCGACGCCCTCGTGCGCGATCGGGTGCGCCCGCAGCACCTTGACGCGTCGCCCGTCGACGCGCGTCCACGCGCCCGGCCGGGGGTTGCCCGCCCGCACGACGCGGGCGAGCTCGACGGCCGGTCGGGTCGCAGTCGAGGCGGAACTCGTCGACCGTGAGCTTGTCGGCGGCCGTCGCCTCACCCGACTGCGGCGCTGGGCGTCCGTGACTCGATCGCGCCGACCACATCGACGAGCAGCGGCGTGCCGAGCTCGACGAGGCGGGCGCGCAGCTCACCCGCGGTCTCGTCGGCACCGATCGGCGGTGCGCGCGCAGTCGTACACGGGCCCGGTGTCGAGGCCTTCGTCGAGGTGCATGACGCAGACGCCGGTCTCGTCGTCGCCTGCGAGCACGGCGCGCTCGACGGGTGCCGCGCCGCGCCAGCGCGGCAGCAGCGAGAAGTGCAGGTTCACGAAGCCGAGGCGCGTCGCGTCGAGCAGCGGCCGCGGGAGGAGCTGGCCGAACGCGACGACCACCCCGAGGTCGGCGTCGAGGCCGGCGATCTCGTCGACGAGCTCGCGCGCGCGCTCCGGCGTGCGCACCTCGAGGCCGAGGCGCTCGGCCTCGCGTTCGACCGGGCTCGGCTCGGCGCCACCGCCCCGACCCCGACGCCGGTCGGGCTGGGTGACGACGAGCGCGACGTCGTGGCCCGCGTCGTGCAGCGCGCGCAGCGGCGGGACCGCGTCCTCGGGGGTGCCGCAGTAGACGATGCGCACGTCGGGCTCCCGGCCGCCGGTCAGGACCGAGGGAGCCGGCTCAGAGGTGCCGGGACCGGTCGCTCCCGCCGACGACCGCCGGATGGCCTTCGAGCTCGGCCCGGCGCAACTCGCGCAGCGCCTCCTTGCGACGGTCGGGATCGAGCCGGTCGAGCAGGAGGGTGCCGTCGAGGTGGTCGATCTCGTGCTGGATGAGCCGACCCATCAGCTCGTCGCCCTCGAAGACGACCTCGTTCCCGTCGAGGTCGAGACCCGTGACGGTCACCAGCTTCGGGCGCACGATCTCGAACTGCAGGCCCGGCAGCGAGAGGCAGCCCTCGTCGTAGGTCCACTCCCCCGACGAGTCGACGATCTGCGGGTTGATCAGGACCTGCGGTCCGTCGCCGAGGTCGTACACGAACATGCGCTTGAGGACGCCGACCTGCGGTGCGGCGAGCCCGAGGCCGATCGCCTCGTACATCGTGTCGATCATCGTGGCCGCGAGGCGCGCCAGGTCGCCGTCGAGCTCCTCGACCTCGGACGCGCGCTGGCGCAGCACCGGGTCTCCGAACAGGCGGACGGCGAACGTGCTCACCGCACGAGAATACCGGACACCTGTTGCAGCCCTCGACCAACGGACGGACCAACCGGCACGCGACCAACGGACGGACGGGGCGTCAGACGCGGAGCGGATCGACGTCGACCCGCAGCCGTCCGAGCGCGCGGGCCGCCGCCAGGTCGACCGCGGCGAGCGCGTCGCAGAGCGCGTCGACGGTCGGCGTCCGCAGGAGCGCGCGCCCGTCGGCCGGCCCGAGGACGGTGACTGCGTTCCGGTGCGCGTCGGTGCGCAGTGCGTCACACGCGGCCGCGACCGCGGCCGCATCGCCGCTGAGCTCCGCCAACCCGCCGAACGGCGGGTAGCCGAGGGCGCGCCGCCGTGCCTGCTCGGCGGCGAGGACCTCGGAGGGGTCGCCGTCGCGTGCGGCGCGCACCACCTCGTGATCGGGAAGCCGCGTCTGGACGAGGACGGTGCCGCCGCCGGCCGGGCCCGACGTGCCGCGCCGCGCGCACGAGCAGCCACAGCGCCTGCTCCGCGGCGCGGTAGCGCGGTGCGAGGAGCTCCTGGTCGAGCTCGGGGAACGCGACGAGCCGCACCGGCCGGTCTCCGCCGGGACGGACCCGGTGCAGCACGGCTTCGGTGCCGACCGCCACGTCGAACGCCGGGAGCGGCGCACTCGACGCGTCGACCGCGATGACGCGTCGGTGTGGCACGAGTGCGGCGATCGCGTCCCGCAGGCCGGTCACGCCGGGACGCAGCTTCTGGAAGCGGGTCGAACCGCAGCTCCGGCACTGCGCGGTCGCCACGTGGCCGCATCGAGCGCACACGAGACCGGCGTCACCCTCGGCCAACCGGGCGCCGCACCGCTCGCACTCGGCGATGGTGCCGCACGTGCGGCACACGAGGAGCCGGGCCCGGCCCTTGCGGTTCACGACGAGCAGCGCACGGCCGCCGTCGGCGACCGCGCGTTGGATCGCGGGGCCGAGCGCCCGGGACAGCAGCCCGGCGCCCGGGGGCTCCTCCCGCAGGTCGACGACCTCGACGCGCGGCCAGCCGCGGCGTGCGTCCGCGGTGGACGCGCCGACGGGTGGTGCGTCGGCGAGCGAGACGGCTTCGACGGTAGGCGCGGGCGAGACGAACGTGAGCCGGGCGCCGGCCGCGCGACACCGTTCGGCGGCGAGCTCCCGAGCGTGCCAGGCGGGCGCCCGCTCCTCCGCCAGGCTCTCGTCGGCGTCGTCGAGCACGACGATCCCGGCCAGGTCGGGGACGGGCGCGAGCGCGGCGATGCGGCCGCCGACCACGACGCAGGCACCGTGTCGGGCTGCGGCCCAGGCCCTGGTGCGATCCGCCGCGGGCAGGTCGCCGCGCAGCACGTGCACCTCTCGGCCCTCGCTGCGTGCCGCCGCCGCGAGCGTGTCGCACTCGATGGGGTCGGGCACGACCACCACCGTGGACCCGGCGGGCTCGAGGAGCGATGCGACGAGCTCGACGCGCGACAGCGCGGGCGGCCACACGACGACGCGCACGCGGCCGGCGGGCGGCGTGACGGTCGACTCCCGCTCGGGGAACAGCGCGACGTGCCGTTCGGGTGGTGGTCCCGGCGCGACGGCGTTGGGTGCCGACGCGGCCCGCAGGAACGTGGCCCGGGGGCCCGCCCAGCGCCACGCGGCGAACTCCGTCAGCCCGACGACGTCATCGGGTGGCCCCGCCGACGAGACGGACAGGAGCGGACGGAGGCGGTCGGGTGGTGCCTCGGGGACGACGTCGCGGGCGAGGGTCCAGCCCCGGACGCGGCGACCGTGCAACGGCACCCGCACGATCGTGCCGACGTCCACGTCGTCGCCCAGCTCGGGCGGGACCGTGTAGTCGAACGCCCGGTCGACCGCCGGGACGTCCGGGAGGACCCGGTCGACCCGCCCCAGGTCGCGGCGACCGCGTTCGCTGCCCGTGGCGCTCAGGCGATCGCTTCGGCGGCCTTGCGCAGCTGCTCGGCGTGGTCGGTCGCCTCCCAGCTGAACGTCGGCTCCGGACGGCCGAAGTGGCCGTACGCCGCGGTCTTCTGGAAGATCGGCCGCCGCAGCTGCAGCCGCTCGATGATGGCGGCCGGCCGGAGGTCGAAGATCTCCTGCACGAGGTCGGGCAGCTTCGCGGGGTCGATCTCCGACGTGCCGAACGTCTCGACCATGACCGACACCGGGCGGGCGACGCCGATCGCGTACGCGACCTGCACCTCGCAGCGGTCGGCGACGCCGGCCGCGACCACGTTCTTGGCGACGTGGCGCACTGCGTACGCGGCCGAGCGGTCGACCTTCGTCGGGTCCTTGCCGCTGAACGCGCCGCCACCGTGGCGGGCCATGCCGCCGTAGGTGTCGACGATGATCTTGCGGCCGGTCAGACCGCAGTCGGCGTGCGGACCGCCGAGCTCGAAGCTGCCGGTCGGGTTGCAGAGCAGCTCGTACGTCGTCGGACGCGAACTGCTCCGGCACGAGCGGCTGCACGACGTGCTGGAGCAGGTCGGGCGTGAGCTGCTCGAGGATGTCGATGCCCGGTGCGGTCTGCGTCGAGATCAGCACCGTCGAGAGACGCGCGGGCTTGCCGTCGCGCGTACTCGATCGTGACCTGCGTCTTGCCGTCGGGCCGGAGGTAGTCGAGCGTGCCGTCCTTGCGCACGTCGGCCAGGCGCTCGGCGAACCGGTGCGCGAGCCAGATCGGCATCGGCATCAGGTCGTCGGTCTCGCTGCAGGCGTACCCGAACATCATCCCCTGGTCGCCGGCACCGATCTCGTCGTACGAGTCGCCGGTGCCCGCGCGCTGCTCGGCCGCCTTGTCGACGCCCATCGCGATGTCGGGCGACTGCTCGTCGATCGACGACCATGACGCTGCACGTCTTGCCGTCGAAGCCGAAGGCCGCGTCGTTGTAGCCGATGCCGTTGACCGTGTCGCGCACGACGCGCTGGTAGTCGACGTGCGCCGTCGTGCAGATCTCACCGGCGACGATCACGACGCCCGTCGTGGCCATCGACTCGCACGCGACACGCGACTCGGGGTCCTGCTCGAAGATGGCGTCGAGGACCGCGTCGCTGATCTGGTCGCACATCTTGTCGGGGTGACCCTCGGTCACGGACTCCGACGTGAAGGTGAAGTCGTTCACGGTGCTCCTGTTCCGGGCGGCAGTGCGGCACGGACCCGATCGAGGATCAGGTCGGCCAGTGCGATCTTCGTCGACAGCGGCGGCTCCTCGACGCGGCCGGTGGAGTCCAGCAGCACGACGCGGTTCGTGTCGACCTCGAAGCCGGCGTCGGGCGCCGAGACGTCGTTGCGCGACCATCAGGTCGACGCGCTTCGCAGCGAGCTTCGCGGCGGCGTTGTCGCGCACCCGCTCGGTCTCGGCCGCGAAGCCGACGAGCAGCTGGTGCGTCTTCCGTTCGCCGAGCGCGCCGAGGATGTCGGGCGTCGGCTCGAGGACGATCTCGGGGACCCCGTCGTGCTTCTTCAGCTTCTCGGGTGCGACGGCCTTCGGGCGGAAGTCGGCGACCGCGGCCGCCATCACGACCACGTCGGCGTCGAGGTAGCGCCCGAGGACGGCGTCGTGCATCTCCTCGGCCGACTCGACGGCGACGACCTCGACGTGCGGGTCGGACTCGCGCGTCGCACGGTGGTCGACGAGCGTGACGGCCGCGCCGCGACGCGCGGCGGCGTCGGCGATCGCGTGGCCCATCTTCCCGGACGAGCGGTTGCCGAGGAAGCGCACGGGGTCGATCGGCTCGCGCGTCCCGCCCGCGGTCACGAGGACGCGCAGGCCGGCGAGGTCGCCGTTGCGCGCGAGCACGGTCGCGGCCGCGCCGGACGATGTCGGCGGGATCGGCGAGCCGGCCGGCGCCGACGTCACCGCCGGCGAGGCGTCCCTCCTCCGGGTCGACGACGTGCACGCCGCGGGCGCGGAGCGTCGCGAGGTTCTCCTGCACCGCCGGGTGCTCCCACATCTCGGTGTGCATCGCGGGCGCGACGAGCACCGGTGCGCGGGTCGCGAGCAGCGTGGCGGTGAGGAGGTCGTCGGAGATGCCGCCGGCGTACTTGCCGAGCAGCTTCGCGGTCGCGGGCGCCACGACGATGAGGTCGGCGCTCTGTCCGAGGCGGGTGTGCGGGATCGGGTCGGCGCCGCACCGGTCGCGTCGGCGCCGGCGAACAGCGACGTGCGGGCGGGCTCGGACGCGAGCGCCGAGAACGTGAGCGCACCGACGAAGCGCAGCGCGTCCTCGGTGAGCGACCGGCGCGACGTGCGCGCCGGCGTCGACCATGCGGCGGCACACGTCGACCGCCTTGTACGCGGCGATGCCGCCGGTGACGCCGAGGACGATGCGGCGCCCGCGGAGTGCACGCAGGTCGGGGTCGCCGAGCTCGGGAGGGGTGGGCATCGCAGGTTGCGCTCGGGCCTCGCGGGCCGGCGGCCGCTACTCGGCGGTGGGCTCGCCGGCGTCGACCGCGGCGCCGGCTTCCTCGTCGGACTCCTCGGGCAGCGGCTGCGCCTCGATCTTGGCCGCCTCGATCTCCTCGAGGGCGATCGTGAGGGGCTTGCGCGACACCGAGGTGACCTGGGGCGGCACGATCTTGCCGAGACCCTCGCCGAGCTGGTTGTAGTAGTCGTTGATCTCGCGGGCCCGGAGGGCCGCGAGCGTCACGAGCGTGAACTTCGAGTCGACCCGGTGCAGGAGGTGCTCCATGCGCGGGTCCATGAGCGAGGCGCGGCGGTCAGCCATGGTGAGGAAGTGCTCCCGAGAGGGGGTGTGGAACCCCCAAGATTAGTCGCCCCCGGATCAGATGCGGGGGCTGGAGAGCAAAGCCTCGAGCTCGTCGACGGCCCGTGCCACGTCGTCGTTGACCACCACGGCGTCGAAGGACGCCTCCTCCGCCTCCTCCGCGGTCGGCCGCGGCGAGGCGGCGCTCGAGGTCGGCGGGATCGGCGTCGGGGTCGCGGGCCCGCAGCCGCTCCCGCTGGACCTCGCGCGACGGGGGGCGCACGAACACCAGGACGGCGTCGGGCAGGGTGCGGCGGATCGCCAGGGCGCCCTGCACGTCGACCTCGATGAGCACGTCGTCGCCCGCCGCCACGTGCTCCTCGACCGGCGCCCGGGGCGTGCCCTTGAGGTCGCCGTAGACCTCGAACCACTCGAGGAAGCCGCCCTCGTCGCGCAGTCGCGCGAACTCCTCGGTCGACAGGAACCGGTAGTCGACGCCTTCGACCTCCCCGGTGCGGGGCGGTCGGTCCGTCGCCGACACCGACCACCACAGGTCGGGGCGGCGAGCGAGCAGGGTCCGGACGAGCGTGCTCTTGCCGACGCCCGAGGGCCCGGCGAGGACCAGGACGACGCTCAGCCGAAGTGCTCCAGCAGGCGGCGCCTCTGGTTGGGGCCGAGGCCGCGCAGCCGGCGGCTCTCGCTGATGTCGAACTCGCGCATCAGCCGGCGGGCCTTCACCTTCCCCGTGTTCGGCATCGACTCCAGCATGCTCACGACCTTGAGCTTGCCGAGGATGTCGTCGGACGCGGCCCGGTCGAAGAGCTCGGACAGGCTCAACGAGGAGGTCTTGAGCTCCTCCTTGACCTGGGCCCGCACCTTCCGGGCGGTCGCCGCCTTCTCGAGTGCGGCCCGACGCTCGTCGGGTGTCAGCGCGGGCGGGAGGGGCATGAGCGCGTCAGCATACCCACGGGTCCCGACCGCGCCACCGGCCGCGCGCTGACGACGCGGACGTCGCGATCGCGCCGTCGACGTCGGCCACGACCTCCGCCGCCGCGCGCTCCGGATCGTCCGCGCCGGTCACGGTGCGCCCGATCACGAGCCACGTCGCGCCGCGCGCGACCGCCTCGCCCGGCGTCGCGACGCGCGCTTGGTCGTTCGCGGCATCGCCGGCGCGACGCACGCCGGGCACCATCGACGACAGGTTGCGACCGCGTGCCGCGCCGGCTTCGTAGGCGGAGCAGACGACACCGTCGCACCCCGCGTCGGCGCAGGCATCGAGGCGGGTCGGTGAACGAGCTGGTGTCGTGGTCGCTCGTCAGCACGGTCACGCCGAGCGCGACCGGCGTCGGGCTGCCGGCGTCGCGCGCGCCCTCGTGGAACCCCTCGACCCCGGCGCGCAGCATGTCGGCGCCACCCGCGGCGTGGAAGTTGAGGAACTGGACGCCATGGCGACCGAGGACCCGCGCCGCGCGCGACGGTGTTCGGGATGTCATGCAGCTTCAGGTCCGCGAAGACGCGGAACCCCTCCTCTTGCAGCGCGTCGAACGCCGCGGGTCCGGCCTCCGCGTAGAGCTCGAAGCCGACCTTCGCCGTCGGGAACCACGGCGCGAGGCGTCGCCCGACGCTGACGCGCCTCGTCGAGTCCACCGACGTCGAGCGCGAGGACGAGGCGGTCGCGGGCGTTCGTCATGTCCCCTCCGATGCAGCCGGCTGCTCTTCCCGGTCGTGCTGGCGCATCGCCCCGGTGAGCGCGGCGACGCGCTCGACGCCGTGCCGCTCGCACCATCGCACGAGCTCGTCGTGGATCCGGAGCATCGCGCGCGGCTCGGCGAACGTCGCGGTGCCGACACCGACGGCGGTCGCGCCGGCCATGAGCATCTCCACCGCGTCGACACCCGTCGTGACCCCGCCGGTGCCGATGATCGGCAGCGCCGGGGTGCGCATCGTGCACGTCGTGGACGGCGCGCAGCGCCATCGGCTTGATCGCGCTCCCGGACAGGCCACCGCCCGCGCTGCCGAGCACGGGGCGCCGGGCCTCGGTGTCGACCAGCAGCGCGCGCACGGTGTTGATCAACGTCACGGCCGCGGCACCGGCACCGGCCGCGGCGCCTGCGATCTCCGGCAGGTCAGGGGTCGCGGTGAGCTTGGCGACGAGCGGCAGCCCGAGGTCGACGCTCGCGACCGCGTCGACGACGGCCTTCGTGTCGCCCGCGTTCGTCGCGAACATCTGCCCGCCGGCGGCGGTGTTCGGACAGGAGAGGTTGAGCTCGACGGCGGCGAGCTCCGGCACGGCCGGTCGGAGCAGCTCGCGCCGCGTCGCGGTAGTCGTCGACCGTGTGGCCCCACAGCGACGCGATGACGCGCGCTCCCCTGCTGCGCAGCGGCGGCAGGTCGTGCTGCACCCAGTGCGCGACGCCGTGGCCCTGCAGGCCCACCGCGTTGACCATGCCCGCCGTCGCGGGATGCAGGCGTGGTGGCGGGTTGCCGCCCCATTCGAAGCGGGCCTGCGACTTGGATGTCACCGCCCCCAGACGCGCCGGGTCGCAGAGGCGCGCGACCTCGTCGGCGTGTCCGAACGTCCCCGAGGCGGCGACGATCGGGTTCGACAGCTCGAGGTCGCCGAGGCGCACCGTCGTGTCGACCGGCGCCACGTCAGATCCCGAGGCCGAGCTGGGCGTCGTGGTGGTACTCCTGCAGCGATCGGACGCTCGGCGCGTGCGTGGCCCGCTCGGCGATGCCCGCCGCCGCGGCGCGGGCGGCCGCCAGGGTCGTGATGCAGGGCACACCGTGACGGGTCGCGGCGCGCCGGATGTGGTCACCGTCGGCACGGGGCCCGCGGCCGCGCGGCGTGTTCACGACCAGGTCGACCTTCCCGGAGGAGATCAGGTCGACGGCGTCGGCACCGGTGCCCTCGCCCACCTTGGCGACGACCGTGGCGACCGGGAGCCCCTCCTCCTCGACCGCGCGGGCCGTGCCGGCCGTCGCGGCGAGCGCGAAGCCGAGCTCGACGAACCGGCGGGCGAGCTCGATGCCGACCGGCTTGTCGCGGTCGGCGACCGAGAGGAACACCGTGCCCGACGCGGGCAGGCGGTTGCCCGCCGCGGCCTGGCTCTTCGCGAACGCGAGGCCGAACGAGCGGTCGATGCCCATCACCTCACCCGTCGAGCGCATCTCGGGGCCGAGCACCGTGTCGACGTCGGGGAACCGGTCGAACGGGAGCACCGCCTCCTTGACCGCGACGTGCGCGTCGCCGACGGCCGGGTGGACGAGCCCCTCGTCGCGCAGCTCGGCCAGCGTGGTGCCGACCATCAGGCGGGCCGCGATGCGGGCGATGGACACGCCCGTCGCCTTGCTGACGAACGGCACGGTGCGGCTCGCCCGCGGGTTGGCCTCGATCACCCACACCCCGCCGTCCTTCACGGCGTACTGCACGTTGAGCAGGCCGCACACGTCGAGCTCCTCGGCCAGCGCGCGGGTGAACTGCTCGATCGTCGCCACGATGTCGGCGCTGAGCGTCGGCGGCGGGATCGCGCACGCCGAGTCGCCCGAGTGGACGCCGGCCTCCTCGATGTGCTCCATCACGCCGCCGAGCAGGAACTCGCCGGTGCGGTCGCGCAGCGCGTCGACGTCGACCTCGATCGCGTCCTCGAGGAATCGGTCGATCAGCGCGGGGCGCTCGGCCGAGAGCCCGCCCTCGCGACCCAGGCTGCCGGCGTGCGCCAGCTCGGCCATCGCGTCGCGCAGGCCGTCATCGTCGTAGACGATCTGCATGGCGCGGCCGCCGAGCACGTACGAGGGGCGGAGCAGCACCGGGTAGCCGACCCGCGCTGCGATCTGCAGTCCCGCGTCGATGTCGTGCGCGGTGCCGCCGGGCGGTTGCGGGATCCCGAGTCGCTCGCACATCGTCTGGAAGCTGGCGCGGTCCTCGGCGCGGTCGATGGACGCGGGGCTCGTGCCCAGCACCGGGATCCCGGCGTCCTCCAACGAGTGCGCGAGCTTCAGCGGCGTCTGGCCGCCCAGCGACACGATGACCCCGGCGATGCGGCCCTCGCCGGTCGCCTGGCGCGTCGAGCGCGTCGCTGATCGCGCACACGGCACCCACCGTGAGGGGCTCGAAGAACAGGCGGTCGCTCGTGTCGTAGTCGGTCGACACCGTCTCGGGGTTGCAGTTGACCATGACGGTCTCGAAGCCGGCCTCCGAGAGCGCGAACGCGGCCTGCACGCAGCAGTAGTCGAACTCGACGCCCTTGCCCGATGCGGTTCGGGCCGCTCCCGAGGATGAGCACCGCGGGGCGCGTCAGCTCGGCGACCTCGTCCTCGTCCTCGTACGTCGAGTAGTGGTACGGCGTCTCGGCCGCGAACTCGGCCGCGCACGTGTCGACGGTCTTGAACGTCGTGGTGACGCCGCACGCGTCGCGCGCCGCGACCACCGCCGCGGGATCGACCGACCACAGGTGTGCGAGCTGCACGTCGTCGAAGCCGAGGCGCATGACCTCGCGCCACTCGCGCCGGCCCAGGTCGGCGGGCCCGCGACCGGCGAGCGCGGCGCGGGTCTCCACGATCTGGAGCAGCTGGTCGAGGAACCAGGGGTCGACGCCGGTCGCCTCGTGGAGCCGCTCGACGCTCACGCCCCGCCGCAGCGCGGCCTCGAGGAGATAGACCCGCTCCGGGGTGCCCGACGCCGCGCTGCGCACCAGCTCGTCGACCGGCACCGCGTCGAGCTCGGCCTCGGCGGCGTCGCCGTTGAGCCCGGCACGACCCGTCTCGAGGCTGCGCAGCGCCTTCTGGAGCGACTCGGGGAACGTGCGGCCGATCGCCATGACCTCGCCGACCGACTGCATCTGCGTGCCGAGGATCGGTGACGCGCCCGGCAGCTTCTCGAACGCCCACCGCGGCACCTTGGTGACGACGTAGTCGATCGTCGGCTCGAACGACGCCGGCGTCTCGCCGGTGATGTCGTTGAGGATCTCGTCGAGCCGGTACCCGACGGCGAGGCGCGCCGCGATCTTGGCGATCGGGAACCCGGTCGCCTTGCTCGCGAGCGCGCTCGAACGCGACACGCGCGGGTTCATCTCGATGACGACCTGCTCGCCGTTGCTCGGGTCGACGGCGAACTGGATGTTCGAGCCACCGGTGTCGACGCCGATGCGGCGGATGCACGCGAAGGCGGCATCGCGCATTCGCTGGTACTCGACGTCGGTCAGGGTCTGCGCGGGCGCCACCGTGATGGAGTCGCCGGTGTGGACGCCCATGGCGTCGAAGTTCTCGATCGAGCAGATGACGACCACGTTGTCGGCGTGGTCGCGCATCACCTCGAGCTCGTACTCCTTCCACCCGAGCACCGACTGCTCGATGAGGATCTCGCCGACCGGGCTCGCCGCGAGTCCGCGCCGCGCGACCTCGCGCATCTCGGTGTCGTCCGACGCGAAGCCAGTGCCGCTCCCGCCGAGGATGAACGAGGGGCGGACGATGATCGGGTAGCCGACGACCTGGGCGACCGTGAGGGCCTCGTCGACCCCGTAGGCCAGCCCCGAGCGCGACACCGCGAGCCCGATCTCCTGCATCGCGGCCTTGAACCGCGAGCGGTCCTCGGCGGTGTGGATCGCCTCGACGTTCGCGCCGATCAGCTCGACGTCGTAGCGATCGAGGACGCCGGCGTCGTGCAGCCCGATGGCGAGGTTCAGCGCGGTCTGGCCACCGAGGGTCGGCAGCAGCGCGTCGGGTCGCTCGCGCTCGATGACCTGCGTGATGGTCTCGACGTCGAGCGGCTCGACGTACGTGCGGTCGGCGAACTCCGGGTCGGTCATGATCGTCGCGGGGTTGGAGTTGACGAGCACGACCCGGTACCCCTCGTCGCGCAGGACGCGACAGGCCTGGGTGCCTGAGTAGTCGAACTCGCACGCCTGCCCGATGACGATCGGCCCGCTGCCGATGATCAGGATCGTCCGGAGGTCGTCGCGGCGCGGCACGTCAGCCCGCTCCCCCACCTGACGGCCCGCGACGCGGCCATCAGGTCGGTGAACTCCTCGAACAGGTACGACGCGTCGTGGGGGCCGGGGCCGGCCTCGGGGTGGTGCTGCACGCCGAACGCGCGGGCCTCGGCGACGCGGAAGCCCTCGACGATCCCGTCGTTCAGGTTGACGTGGGTGAGCTCGGCGCCCTCGAGGCCGTCGAGCTCGATCGCGTAGTTGTGGTTCTGGCTCGTGATCTCGACGCGCCCGGTCGCGACGTGACGAACCGGGTGGTTCGCGCCGTGGTGCCCGAAGAGCAGCTTGCGCTTCTGCGCGCCGAGCGCGAGCCCGAGGATCTGGTGACCGAGGCAGATGCCGAACACCGGCACCTCGCCCACGAGCGCGGCGACGTTCGTCGTCGCCGACGCGACGGCCTCCGGGTCGCCGGGACCGTTCGACAGGAACACGCCGTCGGGCCGGCGTGCGAGCACGTCGGCGCCGGGCATGCCTGCGGGAACCACCTCGACCCGGCACCCCGCATCGACGAGGTGCCGCAGGATCGTGCGCTTGATGCCGTAGTCGTAGGCGACGACCGTGAACGGCGCGTCGGTGTCGCCGACGACATAGGCCTCGGGCGAGGTCACCTCCGCCACCATGTCGAGCCCGTCGGTGCTCGCCGCGCGCTCGGCCACGGCGCGCACGGCGGCCTCGTCGGTGCCGAACGCGCCGGGCAGCGCGCCGTGCCGGCGGAGGTGGCGCGTGAGCCGTCGCGTGTCGATGCCGGCGATCCCCGGGACCCCGTGGTCGGCGAGGAACGTCGCGAGGTCGCGGGTCGACCGCCAGCTGCTCGGCCGGCGGGCCAGGTCGCGCACCACGATGCCGCGACAGAACGGGCGCCGGCTCTCGTCGTCGTCGGCGTTCACGCCGTAGTTGCCGATGTGCGGGTAGGTGAACGTGATGATCTGACCGGCGTAGGACGGGTCGGTCACGATCTCCTGGTAGCCGGAGAGCGCAGTGTTGAACACGACCTCGCCCGTCGCGACGCCGTCGCGCGGCGCGGCACCGACCGCGAAGCCCTCGAACGTCGTGCCGTCGCGGAGCACGAGGACCGCATCCTCACCGCCTGCTGGACCGGTCATCGGGTCGCGCTCCCGTCGACGACGACCGCCTCACCGCGCAGGATCGTGTGGCGCACCCGCCCCTGCATCTCCCGGCCGGCGTACGGCGTGTTGCGGGCCCTGCTCGCGAGCGAGGTGGGCACCACGGTCCACGTCTCCTCGGGATCGAACACGCACAGGTTGGCGACGCTGCCCGCGGCGACGGGACCGCCGTGGTCGACCAGTCCGGCGATCGCGGCCGGCCCCCACGAGAGCCGCGCGAGCGCGGTCGACAGGTCGAGCACACCGGGGGTCACGAGCTCGCCGAGCGTGAGCGCGAGCGCGGTCTCGAGTCCGAGCATCCCCGGTGGCGCCTCCTCGAACGGGCGCTCCTTCGCCTCCGTGGGATGCGGAGCGTGGTCCGTGGCGATCGCGTCGATGGTGCCGTCCGCGAGCCCGGCCTTCACGGCCGCGACGTCGGCGGGCGCTGCGCAGTGGCGGGTGCACCTTGAACGCGGGGTCGAACGAGGCGCACGCCTCGTCGGTGAGCGTGAAGTGATGGGGCGCGGCCTCGGCGGTCACGGGGAGCCCGCGTGCCTTCGCGGTGCGCACCTGCTCGACCGCGCCCGCGCTCGAGAGGTGGAGGAAGTGCACGTGCGTGCCCGTGAGCGCGGCGAGGATGCAGTCGCGGGCGACGATCGTGTCCTCGGCCGCCGCGGGCCGGCCGGGGATGCCGAGCCGGCTCGACCAGTCGCCCTCGTGCATGTGCCCGCCCGCGGCGAGGCTCGTGTCCTCGGCGTGCTGGGCGACCACCGCGTCGGGCAGCGACCCCGCGTACTCGAGCGCGGCCCGCATGACGCCGGCCGCGTCGACGCACGCGCCGTCGTCGGTGAAGATCCGCACGCCGAGGGCGTGGAGCTCCCCCATCGGTGCGAGCTCGCAGCCGTCGCGCCCCTTGGTGATCGCGCCGGCGGCATGGACGTCACACATCGACCGCGAGCCCTGTGGCCAGCACCGCGCCGACGACGGCCGGGTCGTCGTGGGGCGGTGTCGTGTTCGGCATCGCGACGACCGCGGTGAAGCCGCCGAGCGCCGCGGCGCGTGCGCCCGTCTCGATCGTCTCCGCCTCCTCCATGCCCGGCTCGCGCAGGTGCACGTGGAGGTCGACCAGCCCGGGAGCGACGACGCAGCCGCTGGCGTCGAGCTCACGGTCTGCCCGCAGCCCGTCGCCCACCTCGGTGATGCGGTCGTCCTCGACGAGGACGTCCGCGACGCGATCACCGGTCGCGTCGACGACGCGACCGCCGCGGAGCACGATCGAGTCAGGCAACCGGTGCCCCCGATCCCAGCAGGGAGTACAGGACCGCCATCCGGATCGCGACGCCGTTCGCGACCTGCTCGGTGATCACCGAGCGCGGTGCCTCCGCGACCTCGGGTGCGATCTCGACCCCGCGGTTCATCGGCCCGGCGTGCATCACGAGGACGTCGTCGCGCAGGCGTGCCGCCCGCTCGACGGTGAGCCCGAAGCGCGTCGTGTACTCGCGCAGCGAGGGGAAGAGGGTCGCGTCCTGCCGCTCGTGCTGGATGCGCAGCAGGTAGACGACGTCGACCTCGGGGAGCACGGCGTCGAGGTCGCACGAGACCGAGGCAGGCCAGCCGTCGAGCGACTCGGGCAGCATCGTCGGCGGACCGACGAGCGTGACCTTGGCGCCGAGCGCGGCGAAGGCCTTCGTGCTGCTGCGCGCGACCCGTGAGTGGCGGACGTCGCCGACGATCGCGACGCGTGCACCGTCGAGCGACGGCCCGCGGTGACGGCGCAGCGTGAACGTGTCGAGCAGCGCCTGCGTCGGGTGCTCGTGGCGGCCGTCGCCCGCGTTCACGATCGAGGCGTCGATCCAGGTCGCGATGCGGTGCGGAGCACCCGCGGCCCGGTGACGGACGACCATCGCGTCGATGCCCATCGCCTCGATCGTCTGCACGGTGTCGCGCAGGCTCTCGCCCTTCTTGACCGACGAGCTCCCGACCGAGAACGCCATCGTGTCGGCGGACAGCCGCTTGGCCGCGGTCTCGAAGGAGAGGCGGGTGCGGGTCGAGTCCTCGTAGAAGACGCACGCCACCGTCTTGCCGCGCAGCGCCGGCACCTTCGGGATGTCGCGCTGGGTGACCTCGAGGAACGACTCGGCGAGCTCGCACAGCTCGTCGACGCCCTCGCGGCCGAGATCGTCGATGGACAGCAGGTGCTTCATCCGGAAGCCTCCCCCCTGACGCCGGGACCACCATGTCGAGGATCTGCGATGTCGGGACCCCAGAGATCGATCCCGTCCTCGCCGCCGTCGACCTCGGCGAGGCGGACGCGCACGTCCTCGGCGAGCTTCGTGGGCAGGTTCTTGCCCACGTAGTCGGCGCGGATCGGGAGCTCCCGGTGCCCGCGGTCGACGAGCACCGCGAGCTGCACCGAGAGCGGCCGGCCCAGCTCGGTGAGCGCGTCGAGCGCGGCCCGGACCGTGCGGCCGGTGAAGAGCACGTCGTCGACGAGGACCACGTGCCGGCCGGTGACGTCGACCGGGACCTCGGTCGAGCCGAGCGGTTGCACCGGTCGCAGGCCGATGTCGTCGCGGTAGAAGGCGACGTCGAGCGCCCCGACGGGGACTGCGACGCCCTCGAACGACTCGATCGCCGCGCCGAGGCGATCGGCGATGGCGACGCCCCGGGTGTACAGGCCGACCAGGACGAGCTCGCCCGCCCCGTGGTTGCGCTCGACGATCTCGTGGGCGATGCGGGTGTGGGCGCGGCGCAGATCGTCGGCGCTGAACACCGCCGCCCGGAAGACGTAGTCGTCGCGTCCCCCGACCCGGACCGACCTCCCCCGCCCCAGGTCCGGACATGGAAAAGCCGCCCTCACGGGCGGCCCCAGGCGTGGTGGCCTGGTCGGGTTGTCCGGCGCGTGCGGCGTCGGGCATCTCGCCTTCCTCTCCGTAGGGGCCTCACAGGACCCCCTTCACGGTCCACTCCTGTATAGCAGCCGAACCCCGCCGAGAACGCGGATTCTTGTTCGGTCTCTCGTTTCCTCTGCGCCCGCCTACTCCGGCATGCCCCCGAGCAGCGTCTCGACCAGCTCTCCCTCGAGGTACGTGAGCCAGGAGTACACCGCGAGCACCGGCGCGGTCGGGTCGGACGGGTCGAGGTCGCTGGCGTCGGTCTCGTCGGTCACACCGAGGCGGGTGCCGAGCGCGAGCCGCGCGTCGTTCAGCACCCCGAGCAGCGCTGCACGTCGTCGGGACCGAGCTCCACGACGATCGCGCCTCGCGGCCTTCGGTCGCGCCGGCGAGCGCGTCGATCACCTTCGCGAGGTCGTCGAGCCGGTCGCGCAGCAGCTCCGGGTGCACGAGCTCCTGCCACTCCTCCTCGGCGTGCTCCTCGGTCGGGTCGAGGTAGGCGCGCGGGAAGAGCCGGCGGCGCGCCTCGTCGGTGCCGGTGTCGTCCTCGTACAGGACGCCGCAGCTCGTCGGGCAGGTTGCGCAGCAGCTCGCGCTCGGGCTCCGACAGCGTCATGCGCAGCACGTCACCCGAGCGCTTGAAGCGCGCGGTCATCCGGCCGCCCATGCTCCACCACGGGTGCTCCATCGTCGCCCAGAGCCCGTGCGCGTGGAGGCGCGCGACGTCGGCCTCCGCCTTCTCGCGGTTGCCCTCCGACACCGCGGCCTTGCCCTCGAAGTGGACCTGCTGCATGAGCCGCGTCGCCTTCTCGCGCGAGTACCCGAAGAGCTTCTGGAAGACGAACACGACGTACGACATGAGGTTCACCGGGTCGTTCCACACGATGACGATCCACGGCTTGTCGGTGACGACGACGTCGTCGACCTCCGGCTCGCCGACCTCGACCGGCGCGGCGCGCAGCGGCGCGGTCGAGCACCGCGTCGGCAGCGGCCGGGCGTGCACGCTCATGGCCGCAGCTCGGCCGCCATCCGCGAGAGCAGCGCGTTCACGAACCGACCCGAGTCGCGGGTCGAGTAGCGACCGGCCAGGTCGACGGCCTCGTCGATGATGACGGCGGTCGGCAGCTCCGGCTCCCAGCCCAGCTCGTAGCCACCGATGCGCAGGAGCGCGCGGTCGACGGCGGGCATCCGGTCGACCGCCCAGCGCTCGGAGAGCTTCCCGAGCAGCGCGTCGATCTCGTCGCGGTGGGCGTCCACGCCTGCGACGAGCGTCTCCGCGTACGCATCGGGCGGCGCCGGCAGCTCACCCAGCAGCACGTCGACGCCGAGGCCACGGGCCTCGCTCTCGTAGCAGAGCTCGAGCGCCCGCTCGCGCGCTTCGCGTCGCGTCGCTGCCATCAGGCCCGCGCGAGGTAGTCCCCCGTGCGCGTGTCGACCTTCACCTTCTCGCCGGGCTCGATGAACAGCGGGACCTGCACGACGAGGCCCGTCTCGAGCGTGGCCGGCTTGCGGGCACCGGACACGCGGTCGCCCTGCACGCCCGGCTCGGTCTCGGCGATCGTCAGCTCGACGGCCGCGGGCAGCTCGATGCCGACGACCGCGCCCTCGTACATCGGGAGGACCGCGGTGTCGCCCTCCTTGAGGAAGTTGACCGCGTCGCCGAGGTCGCTCACCTCGACGTGCAGCTGGTCGTAGCTCTCGTTGTCCATGAAGACGAGGCTCGACGGCTCGCGGTACAGGTACTGCATCTCGCGCTTGTCGATGACGGCGAGCGGGACCTTCTCGTCGGCGCGGAACGTGCGGTCGATGACCGCGCCGGTTCGGTAGTTCTTCAGCTTCGTGCGCACGAACGCGCCGCCCTTGCCGGGCTTGACGTGCTGGAACTCCACGATGGTCATGAGACCCTCGGGGAGGTTGAGGGACATGCCGTTCTTCAGGTCGTTGGTGGACACGCTCATGCGACAGAGGCCTCGATCGACAGGTGCTTGGGGAACGCGGTGAGGGCATCGGACCCGGCGTCGGTGACGACGACCGTGTCCTCGAGACGGACTCCGCCGACGCCCGGGAGGTAGACGCCGGGCTCGACCGTCACGACGACACCCGCGTCCAAAGTACCACCGGCCGCCTTCGCGACCCGCGGCGACTCGTGGATCTCGAGGCCGACGCCGTGCCCGGTGCCGTGCGAGAACTCGTCGCCCCAACCCGCGGCTTCGATGACGTCGCGGCTCGCGCGGTCGACGTCGGCGCACGCGACACCCACGGCGACGGCTTCGCGTCCCGCCTCCTGGCTCTCGCGCACGACCTCCCACAGCCGTCGCGCGCGTCCGGCCCGGGGTCGCCGACGCTGACGGTGCGCGTCATGTCGGAGCAGTACCCGTCGACGATGCAGCCGAAGTCGATGACGACGAGCTCGCCGGCCTCGACGTTGCGGTCGCTCGGCCGGGCGTGCGGGAGCGCTCCGTTCGGCCCCGAAGCCACGATCGTGTCGAAGCTGGTGCCCGACGCGCCCCGCTCTCGCATCGCGACCTCGAGCGCCGAGCGCGAAGGCGCGCTCGGTGGGCCGGTCGGCGAGCAGCGGCAGCGTCGCCGCGAGCGCGTCGTCGGCGATCGAGCACGCCGCGCGGATCCGCGCGACCTCACCCGGCTCCTTCACGAGCCGCAGGCCCTCGACCAGGTCCTCAGTGGGGACGAGCTCGGTGGCCTCGAAGGCCTTCGCCCAGGCACGCTGCTGCGCCCACGTGACGCCGTTCGCCTCGAGCCCCAGGCGCGCGAACGGTGCGACGAGCTCGCCGAGCCGGGCCCGCTGCTCGGCGGCACCGGCGACGACGATGTCGGCGTCGACGCCCGCAGCACCGAGCTGCTCGTGCGACTGCGTGTCGTAGCGCCCGTCGGTGAGCAGGACGAGCGTCGTCGCCGGCGACGAGCACCATGCCGGCCGAGCCCGTGAAGCCGGTGAGGTACCGCACGTTCGGCAGGCGCGTGACGAGGAGCGCCTCGCAGCCGGCGCCGTCGAGCTCGCGCGCGGACGCGGGCTGCGCGACCCGCCACGTCCATCCCCTGAAGCTCCGGGCCGGGGAGCGCCGGCGTCACGTTGCGCTCCCGTCGAGCCGGCTGAGCGCGGCCTCGAGCGCGAGGCGGTAGCCCTCGCGACCGAAGCCGGCCACGGTGCCGGTGACGTACGGCGCGACGACGGAGCGGCGCCGCCACTCCTCCCGCGACGCGGGGTTCGACAGGTGCAGCTCCACCTTCACGCCGTCGTAGGTCGCGAGCGCGTCGGCGATCGCGTACGAGGAGTGCGTGAACGCAGCCGGGTTGATGACGATGGCGTCGCAGCGACCGCGCGCGCCCTGGATCGCGTCGACGAGATCGCCCTCGTGGTTCGACTGCACGTGCTCGAGCTCGTGACCGGCCGCCTCCGCGACCGCGCGCGCCTCGGCGACGCAGTCGTCGAGCGTCGCGGTGCCGTAGATGTCGGGCTCGCGGGTGCCGAGCAGGTTCAGGTTCGGGCCGGAGACCAGGAGGATCAGCATCGTCGCCTCAGGCTTCCACCGACGAGAACGCGGCGTCGAGCGCGCGAGCCGGCGGGTCGTCGACGATCTCGAGCCCGTTCGGCCCGGGCAGCACGAACGTGAGCCCGCCCTTCGCCTTCTTGTCGCGCTTCATGACCTGCAGCAGGTCTTCGCGGCTCGCATCACCCGGCACGGCGACCGGCAGGCCGAGGCCCGCCACGACGCCGTGCACCCGGTCGACCACGTCGAGGCCGACGCGCTCGAGCGCGTGCGCGAGGTTCGCCGCGAAGACGAGTCCGATCGCCACGGCCTCACCGTGGGCGATGGCTCCGGTCGCCGACGCCGACGCACGGTGGTCTCGAGCGCGTGGGCCAGCGTGTGCCCGTAGTTGAGCGACGCCCGGGCGCCCGTGCGCTCCTGCGGGTCGCCCGCGACCACGGCCGCCTTGATGGCCGCGCACTCGGCGACGAGCTCCTCGAGCACGTCGGGGTCGCGAGCCGAGCACGCGATCGGTACGGAGGCGCAGGAGATCGACGATCGCGCCGCCCTGGGGCATGAGCGCGTACTTCGCGACCTCGCCGAGCCCGCTGCGGAACTCCGCCGTCGGGCAGCGTCTGGAGCGTCGTCGTGTCGGCCAGCACGGCGACCGGCTGGTGGAACGCACCGACGAGGTTCTTGCCCTCGGGCAGGTTCACCGCGGTCTTGCCGCCGATCGCCGCGTCGACCTGCGACGAGGAGCGTCGTCGGGACCTGCACGACGTCGATCCCGCGGTGGTAGATCGCCGCCGCGAAGCCGGCGGTGTCACCGACCACGCCACCACCGACGGCGACGACCGCGTCGCCCCGGAGCACCCCGCCGCGTGCGAGGTCGCGGCAGAGCGACTCGACGGTGCCGATCGTCTTCGCCTGCTCACCGTGCTCGATCGTGAGCACCTGCGCGTCCCGGGTGCACGCGTCGGCCCGCGGGCCGAGCGCCTCGAGGATCGCCGCGCTGCGTCACGACGGCGAGCCGGCGGTAGCGGCTCCGCAGCGCGTCGAGCTCGTCGAGGGCCGACGGTCCGACGACGACGTCGTACGCAGGGTCGAGCGCGACCGTCACGCGGCGCACGCCGCCACCTCCCGGAGCACTCGCTCGGCGACCTCGTCGGGCGCCAGCTCGTCGGTGTCGACCACGGCGTCCGCGACGGCCTCGTAGGCCGCGGCCCGGACCTGAGCGAGGCGCTCGAGCGTGTCGATCGGCGGAGCCCGTCGCGAGCAGCGGGCGCGCGTCGTCGTCACCGACACGCGCCGCCAGGTGCGCCGGAGCGGCGCGCAGCCACACGACCACACCCGACCGCGCGAGGACGCGACGGTTGTCGGCGTCGAGCACGGCGCCACCGCCGCACGCGATCACGAGCGGATCCGGCGACGCACACACGTCGGCGACGGCCGCGCGCTCCAGGGCGCGGAACGCCGTCCTCACCGCCGTCCGCGAAGAGCTCCGCGACGGTGCGACCGGCGGTCGCCTCGATGACCTCGTCGGTGTCGACGAACGGACGACCGAGCCCGTCGGCGAGGAGGCCGCCCACGGTGCTCTTCCCGGCACCCATCAGGCCGACCAGGATCACGTGGCGGTCGATGACGTGACGATCGGGCGCGTCGCTCGACGGGTTCATCCGAGCGACGCGAGGTACGCGTCGTGGTTGCGCACGAGCTCGGTGACGGAGTCGCCGCCGAACTTGCGCATCGCCTCGTCGGCGAGCACGAGCGCGACCATCGTCTCCCCGACGACGCCCGCCGCGGGCACCGCGGTGACGTCGGTGCGCTCCTTGAACGAGACCGTCTCCTCCTTGGTCTCGACGTCGACGGTGCGCAGCACGGGTCGGTTGAGCGTGGCGAGCGGCTTCATCGCGACGCGCGCGACGAGCAGGTCGCCGGTCGTCATCCCGCCCTCGGTGCCGCCCGCGCGCGTCGACTCGCGCCGGTAGCCGGACTCCTCGTCCCAGAGGATCTCGTCGTGGGCCTCGCTCCCCCGCCGGGCGGCGACGTCGAAGCCGTCGCCCATCTCGACGCCCTTCATCGCCTGGATGCTCATGAGCGCCTGCGCGATGCGACCGTCGATGCGGCGGTCCCAGTGCACGTGCGACCCGAGCCCGGGCGGCACGCCGTAGCCGAGCACCTCGAGGACGCCACCGAGCGAGTCGCCGTCCTTCGCGGCGGCTTCGACCGCGGAGATCATCGCGGCCTCCGCGTCGGGGTCGAAGCAGCGCACGGGCGACTCGTCGACGGCCTCGAGGTCGGCCGGCTTCGGGCGACGCTCTGCGTCGGCGCGGACGTCGCCCAGCGAGAGCACATGGCTGATGACGCTGACACCGAGCTGCGCCAGCAGCTGCTTGGCGACGGCACCGGCGGCGACGCGCGCCGCGGTCTCGCGCGCGCTCGCGCGCTCGAGCACGTCGCGTGCGTCGTCGAAGCCGTACTTCTGCATGCCCACCAGGTCGGCGTGCCCGGGACGCGGCTGGGTCAGCGGCTTCTCGGTCGCGCCGGGCGCGGGAGACATCTCCTCCTGCCACTTCGGCCACTCGGTGTTGCGCACGACGATCGCCACCGGTGACCCCAGCGTGCGGCCGTGCCGCACCCCGCCGAGGAACTCCAGCTCGTCCTGCTCGAAGCGCATGCGCGGCCCGCGACCGAACCCGAGCCGTCGCCGGGCGAGCTCGGACGCGACGTCCTCGATCGTGATGGGGAGGCCGGCCGGGAGCCCTTCGACCACGACCACGAGCGCGGGGCCGTGCGACTCACCCGCCGTCAAGAAGCGCAGCACGTGATCTGATCCTCTGTCGGGTCTTGTCCAGATTACCGGGGCAGTTCGACCGAACCCCGAGCAATCCGGTCAGCCGTTGTACCAGTCGACGATCGCGCTGCCGACGAGCACGGCCGTGACCGCCCCGGCCGCGAGGAAGGGCCCGAACGGGATGTGGTCCTTGCGCGACCGCACCCGCGTCACGAGCAGCACGACCCCCACGACGGCCGCGTACACGAAGCCGAGCACGAGGCCGAGCACGACCTCCCCGACCCCGAGCCACCCGAGGTCGAGCCCGAGCAGGAAGGACAGCCGGACGTCGCCGAACCCCATCGCGCGGGGCGAGACGAGGTGCAGCACCACGAAGACGAGGAACGCGCCCACCGCGCAGGCGATCGCGCGGAGAAAAGGGTCGGCGTCGCTCTCGGCTGCGGCGGCCACCGCGAACCACACGATCGAGGCGATCGCCGTGGGATAGATGATCCGGTTCGGGAGCAGGTACACGCGCAGGTCGATGACGCACAGCGCGACGAGCGACGCCGCGAGGAGCAGGTACGCCGGCAGCGCCCAGTCGTCGCCGAAGCGCAGCGCCATCGCCGAGAACAGCGCCCCGGTCGTGACGACCGTGAGCCAGCCGGCGGTCGTGCGCAGCCCGGCGCGGATCTCCGGGAACGGTGCCCGCACCACTGACGCGTGCTCGGGCACGCGCTCCACGACGACGAGCAGCAGGACACCGACGATCAGGCCGAGGACGCCGCAGCCGGCGGCCAGTGCGGCCGTCATCCCTCGGCGGCGTCGCGCATCGCGTCGAGCGGTGCCGCCACGCCCGTGAACAGCTCGAACGACACGGCCGCCTGGTGCACGAGCATCCCGAGGCCGTTCGCGGCGGGCACGCCGCGCGCCCGCGCCGCGGCGAGGAGTGGTGTCTCGGCCGGGTGGTACACGGTGTCGAGCACGAGCGCGCGGCCGTCGAGGGCTTCGACCGCGAAGGGCGGCGGCTCGCCCTGCATCCCGATCGGTGTCGAGTTGACGAGCACGCTCGCGTCCTGCACGGCCGCGTCGAGGTCGGCGAAGCCGACGGTGCGCACACCCTCTGCGAGGGAGGCGGCCGCTGCTGCCGCCTCGGCCCGCCGGGCCCCCACGGTGACGTTGGCCCCGGCGTCCGCGAGGGCGAGCACGATGGCGCGCGCGGAGCCGCCCGCGCCGAGGACCAGCACCGACGTGCCCCGGGCCGTGATGCCCTCGTCGGCGAGCGAGCGCACGAGCCCCGCGCCGTCGGTCGAGTCACCGACGAGCACCCCGTCCCGGTTGACGACGGCGTTCACGGCGCCGAGCGCCGACGCCGTCGGCGTCAGCTCGTCGCAGGCGGACGCGGCGTCGGTCTTGTGCGGCATGGTGACGCTGAGCCCCGCGATGCCGAGCGCGCGCACGCCGTCGAGCGCGGTCCCTGCCCGTCCCGGCGGCACCGGGAACGCGAGGAACACCCAGTCGAGGCCGGCCGCGGCGTACGCCGCGTTGTGGATCGCCGGCGACCGGGAGTGCGCGACCGGGTCACCGATGATGCCGGCGACGCGCGTCGCGCCGCCGATCCCGTCCTTCACGGGCGGCCGCTCACAGCAGGCCCTTCTCCCGCGCCGCAGCGACGTTGCGCTCGTGCTCGTCGAGCGTCGTGGCGAACGCGTGCTTCCCGTTCTCGTCCGCGATCACGTAGTACTTGTACGGCACGTCGGCCGGTGCGATCGCCGCGGCGAGCGACGCCTCGGTGACGCTCGAGATCGGCGTCGGCGGGAGCCCGGCCACCTTGTACGTGTTGTACGGCGAGTCGATCTCCTTGTCGGCGTTCGTCGGCGGCGGCGGGCAGCCCGCGCCGGTCGTCTGGAGCCGCGCGTAGCAGAGTGTCGAGTCGATCTGGAGCGGCATGCCGTCGGCGAGCCGGTTGCGGATGACGGCCGAGATCAGCGGCGCGTCCTCCGCGAGCTTGGCCTCGGTCTGGATGAGCGACGCCGCGACGATGGCCTCGTACGGCGTGAGGCCCTGCACGTTGGCGAGGCCGACCTTGTCGGCGATCTCGTCGAAGCGCGTCACGAGCCGGCGCACGATGCTCTCCTCCGACTCGTCCGCACCGATGAAGTACGTGTCGGGGAACAGGAGCCCCTCGAGCGACGTCTGGCCGGCCTGCTGGTACTTCGACTGGATCGTGCCCGACTGCACCGCGGCGAGGAACTCGTCGGCACTCTTCCCGGGCAGCTCGCCGACGCGCTTCGCGATCTGCTCCACCGTGAGCCCGGGCGGCAGCAGCAGCTCCGCCTCGGCGACCTTCGGTGGCCCCTTTTCGAGCACACCGATCGCGCCGCGGATCCCCTGCCCCTCGTGGAGGTCGTACGTGCCGCTCTCGAACGGGCCGGCACCGGTGACGGTCGACCACAGCTTGAACGCGAGCGCGGAGTCGATGATCCCGGCGTCGGCGAGGGCATCGGCCACGTCGCTGTTGCCCATCCCCTGCTCGACCTCGAACGTCACCTTCGGGCCGTCGTCGGAGCCGGATTGCAACTGGTACCCGAACCAGCCGAGCGCGAGCACGAACGGCAGTGCGATCAGCGCGAGCACGAGGAAGATGCGCAGGCCCCGACGGCGGCCACGCTTGCGTCCGCGGCCACCGTTGCGGCCCTCGCCGTTCGATCCCCGCCCGCCGTTCCCGCCCCGACGCTCCGCCTGCTGGTCGCTGCGCGTGACGCGCGCGATCGGCTGCGTCGGATCGTCGGACGGCCCGGGAGCAGGACGCCGCGGCGCGCTCGGCGGCACGCCCGCGTTGGGCATGGGCTTGCGCCGAGACGGTGCCCCGCCGTAGCCCGCGCCCCGGGGAGCGCCGCGGGGCGTCGAGCCCTGCGCCGGGCCCGGGCGTCGCGGGCCCGGCGGCGCGTGCCGCGGACCGAGCGGCGGCGGCTGACCTTGACGGCGCGGCTGACCGCCGTCGTACGGCTCGCGACCCGTCACCGCGTCCTCTCGCGACGGTTGCGGTCGGGAGGTGCGCTCCCGTCGAGGTACGACTGCAGGATCTCGGCCGCGGCGGCCGCGTCGATCGATGTCGTGCGCTTGCGCGCCCCGCCCTCCCGGAGGCGGCGCTGCGCGGTGACCGTGGTGAAGCGCTCGTCGTGCTGCTCGACGGTGACCGTGTCACCTGCGAGCGCACGGAGCTCGTCGATCTCGACGGCGGCCGCGCGTGCGGCGGGACCGCGATCGCCCGACAGCGAGCGGGGCATCCCGACGACGATGGTCGTCGCCTCCTCGTGCCGGGCGGCATCGAGGATCGCCACGTGATCGGCGTGCGTGTCGCCCTGGCGCTCGAGCACGGTCAGCGGCGTCGCCAGCGTCCGGGACGGGTCCGAGACGGCGAGCCCGATGCGGCGCGAGCCGAGATCGACGCCGAGCACGCGGCTCATCCGCGCCTCAACGATCGATGCCGTCGGCGGCCGCGTCGACGCTCGCCTGCAGGCACGCGAGCGCGTCGTCGACCGCGTCGGCCTTCGGACCTCCCCCCACCGCGACATCCGCCTGCTTCCCCGTGCCACCACCCACCGCTCGCGCCGCATCGGCCGCGACGGCGTTGGCCGCCACCCCCTCGGAGACGAGATCCTTGCTCACGGCGACTGCCACTGCCACCTTGGCACCGTCGGGCGTCAGGCCGACCAGCCCGACGATGCCCCTCCCGAGGGCGTCGCGGGTGGCGATCGCCAGGGACCGCAGTGCGTCGTTGGCGAAGCCGTCGACGCGGGCCACGACCGTGGGGCCGTCGGCCGTCGCGGCGAGATCGGCGGCCGCGTCCTTCGCTCCGCGCTCCTGCGCCTTCTGCAGATCGGCACGCAGCGCCCGGACCTCGGCGACCAGCTTCTCGAGGCGGTCGGGGACCTCCGGCACGCTGACCTTCAGCACCTCGGCGCTGCGGCGCAGCGCCTGCTCCTCCTCGGCGATGTGCGCCAGCGCGCCCTCCCCGGTGAGCGCCTCGATGCGGCGCAGGTTCGCGCCGATCGATCCCTCGCTGACGATCTTGATCGGGCCGATGAACCCGAGGCTGTGGACGTGCGTGCCGCCGCACAGCTCGAGCGAGTGCTCGCCGGCCTCGAGCACGCGGACCAGGTCGCCGTACTTCTCCCCGAAGAACGCGATCGCACCGAGGCTCTCGGCGTGGTCCTTCGTCGTCTCGTAGTGGCGCACCGGCGCGTCGCTCAGCACCTCGGCGTTCGCGAGCGCCTCGACGCGGTCGAGCTCCTCGCGGGTGACGGGCTGGTAGTGGCTGAAGTCGAAGCGCAGACGGTCGGGCGCCACCAGCGAGCCGGCCTGCTGCACCTCCGCACCGAGCACCTCGCGCAGCGCCCAGTGGAGCAGGTGGGTCGCGGTGTGGTTCCGGCGGATCGCGTCGCGGCGCGCCGCGTCGACCCGAGCGGTGCACTCGCTCCCCTCGGTGATGACGCCCTCGACCACCTCGCCCTTGTGCACGATGAGGTCGGGCACGCCGTACTGGGTGTCGGTCACCCGCACGCGGGCACCTTCGTCGGTGACGATCTCTCCGGTGTCGCCGACCTGACCACCCGACTCGGCGTAGAACGGCGTGCGGTCGAGCACGACCTCGACCTCGCCCCCGTCCGAGGCATCGGCAGCAGGGACGCGCGCGCCGGCGCGCACGAGGCCGCGCACCTTCGCACCGACGGTCTCGAGCTCCTGGCGCCCGGTGAACTCGACCGGCCCGATCTCCTCGAGCAGGTCGCGGTACACCTCCGACGACCCGCGCTCGGTCGCGCCGGCCTTCTGCGCGTCCTTCGCCCGGGTGCGCTGGTCGCCCATGCGGGCCTCGAACCCCTCGACGTCGACTGCGCGGTCGTGCTCGGCCGCGATCTCGCGCGTCAGGTCGATCGGGAAGCCGAGCGTGTCGTGGAGGAAGAAGGCCTGGTCCCCCGCGACGTCGCCCTCGCGAAGGACATCGTCGAGCAGGTCGAGACCCCGCTCCAGCGTCTGGCGGAACCGCTCCTCCTCTCGGCGGACGGTGGCGGCGATCCGGTCGTGGGTCCGCTCGATCTCGGGATACGCCGCGCCCATCGTGGCGACGGTCGCGTCGACGAGCGCGGGTGTGACCGGGTCGGTCGCACCGAGGAGGAACGCGTGGCGCACGGCACGGCGGATGATGCGGCGCAGCACGTAGCCGCGGTCCTCGTTCGACGGCACGACGCCGTCGGCGACGAGGAACGTCATCGTGCGCCCGTGCTCGGCGAGGATCCGCAGCGACGACGTCGCGCTCGCCGCCCGGGAACCCCTCGTAGCGGGTGCCCGTCGCCTGCTCGGCGGCCGCGATGAGCGGGCGGAAGACGTCGATGTCCCAGACCGACTCGGCGCCCTGCAGGATCGCGAGGTTGCGCTCGAGGCCCGCGCCGGTGTCGACGCTCGGCGCCGGCAGCGGGACGAGCTCACCGTCGGGCTGCGCGTCGTACTGCATGAACACGAGGTTCCAGATCTCGACGTACCGGTCCTCGTTCTTCGCGGGGCCGCCGTCGTCGCCGTGCGCGGGGCCGAGGTCCCAGAAGATCTCCGAGCTCGGACCGCACGGGCCGGTGTCGGCCATGCGCCAGAAGTTGTCGTCACCGAGGCGCTGGATGCGATCGGCGGGCACGCCGACGACGTCGCGCCAGATGCGCTCGGCCTCGTCGTCGGTGGTGTGGACGGTGATCCACAGGCGGTCGGGGTCGAGGCCGAAGCCGTCGACGTAGAGCTCCCACGCCCAGCGGATCGCGTCCTCCTTGAAGTAGTCGCCGAAGCTGAAGTTGCCGAGCATCTCGAAGAACGTGAAGTGGCGGCTCGTGCGACCCACGTCGTCGAGGTCGTTGTGCTTGCCGCCCGCACGGACGCACTTCTGCACGGACGCGGCCCGCCGGTACGCCGGCGTCTCGTCGCCGACGAAGTACGGCTTGAACGGGACCATCCCCGCGTTCGTGAAGAGCAGCGAGCGGTCGTGCGGGATGAGGCTCGCCGAGGGCACCACGGTGTGGCCCCGCGCGGCGAAGAACTCGAGGAAGAAGCTGCGCAGCTCGTCGGCGGTCCGTGGCGGTGCCATCGAAAAAGGCTACCGCTCGGCCTTCGTCACCCTTCTTGCGTGCGGCGCTGGTCGCGGAGGGTCAGGGGCGCCGCGGCCGATGCGCCCGGCGCCGCGAGCACGGTGCGCAGGCGCGCCTCTCGCTGGCGCATCTCGGCGCGACCGTCGGCGACGACGGCATCGACCACGCGCCGGGCCTGGCGGGCGATCCCGACGGCCGCGGCCTCGACGCTCGACGCATGGCCCGATCGCTCGATCTGGCGCGCGACGGCGACGCCGATCCCGACCCCGGCGGCCAGCCAGACGAGGCGCCCGGTCATGCGCCGATCCTCACGCGGTCGTCCTCATGCGGATCTGCGCAGCCCGAGCCGCCCCCACGTCGGTGCTGCCCGGGCGATGGCGCGGCGCGCACCGGCGCCGAACGCGACCGCGCGCACGACGCGGCCGGTGACCGGCTCGAACGGCAGGCGCGGCAGGGGCTCGTCGACGCCCGCGGCCAGCGACGCACGCTTCGCGGTGACGCTGGCGTCCCGCGCCTCGGCGAGCGCGGCGGCGACGTCGGGCTCGACCCGGCCGTGCACGTGGTCCTCGAGACGACTCGTGCGGGCGGCGAGCGCTCGCAGGCGCGCGCTCGTCCGCCACAGCGCGACGGCGAGCACGCCGACGGCGACGGCCAGCACGACCACCACGATCGTCATCGCTCGCCCCTCTCGTCGTCCGTGGATCTCGTCCTCGCGGCCGGGGCCCGCGCGCCCCGTGCCGGGGTCGCGGGTGACGTCGTCGCCACGGCCACTGGGCTCGTAGTACCGGTGCCCCGCCACCTCGTCGGGTCGGTGCTCCTGGTCGACCCACCCGCCGGGCTCGTCGTGCGGATAGCGGTAGCCCTCGCCGTGACCGAGCATCGCGGCGCCAGGGTAATGAGCGTCCCGCAGGTGTTGGGGGACCCTCCCCGCCGACTCGTCGCGGACGTCCGTCGTCGCCGCGCCGAGCGCGGTGGTGACGGAGTTCGACTTCGGCGCGCGGGCCAGGTACAGGACGGCGTGCGCGAGGTTGAGCTGCGCCTCGGGCATCCCGACGAACTCGACCGCGCGTGCGGCCGCGTCGGCGACCACGATCCCCATGGAGTCGGCCAGCCCGACGTCCTCGGACGCGAGGATCACGAGGCGTCGCGCGATGAGCCTCGGGTCCTCGCCCGCTTCCACCATGCGCGCCAGCCAGTAGAGGCCGGCGTCGACGTCCGAACCCCGGATGCTCTTGATGAACGCCGACAGCACGTCGTAGTGCTCGTCGTCGCCGTAGCGGAGCGCGCGCAGCGCGAGCGCGGCCTCCGCGTCACCCAGCGACACGGTGCGGCGGCCGTCCTCGCTCGCGAGCGCGGCCGCGACCTCGAGCGACGTGAGCGCATGGCGGGCATCGCCTTCGGACCGGTCGACGATGTGGGCGCAGCGCCTCCTCGTCGAGCTCGAGCCCTTCCTCCCCGAGTCCCGCGGGTCGGTCATCGCGCGCTCCAGGAGCGTCGAGAGCGCGTCGGGTCCGAGCGGCTCGAGCCGGAACAGCGTCGAGCGCGAGAGCAGCGGCCCCGTGAGCGCGAAGAAGGGGTTCTCGGTGGTCGCGCCGATCAGCACGACGAGGCCCTCCTCGACGTGCGGGAGCAGCGCGTCCTGCTGCGTGCGGCTGAACCGGTGCACCTCGTCGAGGAAGAGGATCGTGCCCTGGCCGCGCTCACCGAGACGCGCCCGCGCGCGCTCGGCGACCTCGCGGACGTCCTTCACGCCCGCGCTCACCGCCGACAGCGGCTCGAACGCCTGCTCCGTCTCGCCGGCGATCAGGCGCGCGACCGTCGTCTTGCCTGTGCCGGGCGGCCCCCAGAGCACGATCGACGACAGGCGGTCAGCCTGGATGAGCGTGCGCAGCGGCTTGCCCTCGCCGAGCAGCTCCTCCTGCCCGACGACCTCGTCGAGGCGCTGTGGCCGCAGCCGCGCCGCGAGCGGCGCGCGCCGGCGGAGTCGGTCTTCGACGGCGGAGGAGAAGAGGTCGGTCATCATCCCGCTCATGGCGCGTCGCGCCAGCGCTCGCGGCTCGGGCGCTCGTGCTGCATCGCTACTGCTTGGGCTTGGGCACCGAGAGGCCGAGGTCGCGGAGCTGCGTGGCCTCGATCGGCGTCGGCGCGCCGGTGAGGGGATCGCTGCCCGACTGCGTCTTCGGGAACGCGATGACCTCCCGGATGTTCTCCTCGCCCGCGAGGAGCGCGACGAGACGGTCGATGCCGAACGCGAAGCCGGCGTGCGGTGGCGCGCCGTAGCGGAAGGCATCGAGCAGGAAGCCGAAGCGCTCGCGCGCGGTCGACTCGTCGATGCCGAGCAGCTCGAAGACCCGCTGCTGCATCTCGGGGGTGGAGATCCGGACGCTGCCCGAGCCGAGCTCCCACCCGTTGAGCACGAGGTCGTACGCGAGCGAGCGCACGCCGAGCAGCTCCTCGCCACGTCCCTTGGCGAGCAGCTCGTGGTCGTCGGGGTGGGGCATCGTGAACGGGTGGTGCGCCGGGATCGGGTTGCCCTCGTCGTCGATCGCCTCGAACAGCGGGAAGTCGATGACCCAGAGCAGGCGCTTGCCGCCCTCGGTGACCGGCGGACGACCGAGGTCGAGCCGGATCGTGCCGAGGACGTGGTCGACGAGGCGACGCGTGCCCGCCGCGACGAGCAGCAGGTCGCCCGGCCGCGCGCCGGTCGCGTCGACGAGCCCGAGCTGCTCGGTCTCCGACATGAACTTCACGGTGGGTGCGTCGAGCGCGCCGTGCTCCCCCACCCGGATCCACACGAGGCCCGCCGCGCCGAGCTGCTTCGCCCGCTCGATCAGCCCGTCGACCGTCGAGCGGGATGCGTCGCCCTGCCCCGGGACGCAGATCGCCTTCACGACGTCGGCTTGGAACGCGCGGAACTCGGTGGCCGCGAACACCTCGCTCACGTCGGCGAGCTCGAGGCCGAAGCGCAGGTCGGGCTTGTCGCTCCCGTAGCGATCCATGGCGTGGTGCCACGTCATGCGCTCGACCTTCGGCGCGGGCTCACCCGTCGCAGCCTCGATCGCGATGGCGACGACCTCGCCGATGACGTCCATGACGTCCTCGGCGTCGACGAAGCTCATCTCCGCGTCGAGCTGGGTGAACTCGAACTGGCGGTCGGCGCGCGGGTCCTCGTCGCGCAGGCAGCGAGCGATCTGGTAGTAGCGGTCGATGCCGCCCACCATCAGCAGCTGCTTGAAGAGCTGCGGGCTCTGCGGGAGGGCGTAGAAGCTCCCCGGTGCGTGTCGTGACGGCACGACGAAGTCGCGTGCACCCTCGGGCGTCGACGCGATGAGCAGCGGCGTCTCCACCTCGACGAAGCCTCGGGTGTCGAGTGCGGCGCGGATCGCACCCGTGACCCGCGCGCTCGTGCGGAGGTTGCGCTGCATCCGGACGCTGCGCAGGTCGAGGTAGCGGTACCGCAGGCGCAGCACCTCGTCGGCGTCCGCGGTGCCGTCGATCGGGATGGGTGTCGGCTCGGAGCGGTTGAGGATCTCGACCGCCGTGGCCGCGACTTCGACCGCGCCGGTGGGCAGGTCGGGGTTCACGGTCCCCTCCGGACGGTCACGCACCGTCCCCTCCACCCGCAGCACGTACTCGGAGCGCAGCTCGTGGGGATCGGCACCGGTGACGGTCGCCGGGTCGATCACGACCTGCACGAGGCCCGCGACGTCGCGCAGGTCGATGAACACGACGCCACCGTGGTCGCGGCGGCTCGCGACCCAGCCGCACAGGACGACCGAGTCGCCGCGCTGGTCGAGCCCGAGGTCACCGCCGAGGTGCGTGCGCATCACGACTCGCGCGCCTCGCAGCGCTCGCGCAGCCATCCCGCGATCTGCTCGCGGTGCACCTCGAGCTGCTCGCCCGACTGCATGTCCTTCACGGCGACGGTGGCGTGCTCGAGCTCTGCGCGGCCGACGATCACCGCGTAGGCGGCGTGGGCGCGGTCCGCGACCTTCATCTGGGCCTTCATGGAGCGGCCACCGTACGCGCGGTCGGCGCGTAGCCCTGCAACCCGGAGGTCGTTGACCAGCGATGCCGCGCTGCCGTCGTGGACGCGTGTCGATCACGAACGCGTCGAGCCGGTGCTCCGGCGAGGGCAGCGCGCCCTCGGCCTCGCACGCGATCAGCACCCGCTCGATCCCGATCCCGAACCCGATGCCCGGCGTCGACGGGCCGCCCATCTCCTCGGCGAGCTGGTCGTAGCGTCCACCGCCGCCGACTGCGTCCTGCGCGGCGTCGAGCGCGTCGCTGGCGAACTCGAACGTCGTCGACGTGTAGTAGTCGAAGCCGCGCACCAGCCGCGGCGCGAGCTCGTACTCGATGCCGAGCCGGTCGAGCCCGCGCTGGACGGCCTCGAAGTGCTCACGGCTCTCCTCGCCGAGGTGCTCCGTGAGCTGGGGCGCACGCTCGATGACGTCCTGCCAGTCCTCGGACTTCGCGTCGAGGACGCGCAGCGGGTGCTCTCGCGCCCGGGTGAGGAACTCGTCGCCGAGTGCCGCGCCGTGGGTGACCAGGTGCTCGCGCAGCAGCTCGACGTAGTGCGCCCGGTCGGCCGGTGCACCCATCGAGTTGACCTTGAGCCGCACCTTCGCGAGCCCGAGGCCGGCGTAGAAGCCCTGCGCGAGCGCGATCACCTCGACGTCGACCTCGGGGTCGTCGGTGCCGAGCACCTCGGCACCCAGCTGCCAGTGCTGCCGGTAGCGCCCCTTCTGTGGGCGCTCGTAGCGGAAGTTCGGCGCGAGGTACCAGACCTTCCACGGTGGCGTCGGCCGGTGCTCGACGTAGGCGCGCACGACGGGCGCGGTGCCCTCCGGGCGCAGCGCGAGCCGCCGGTCGCCCCGGTCGGTCAGCTCGTACATCTCCTTGCGCACGACGTCGGTGGACGCGCCCACGCGCTGGAACACCTCGACGTGCTCGAACACGGGGGTGATGACGAGCCCGTACCCGAAGCGGGCGGCCCGTTCGGCGAACGCGGCGACGACCTGCATCCAGCCGTCGGAGTCGGGTGGGAGGACGTCGTGGGTGCCGATCGGCGCGCGGTAGACGGAGCGGTCGTCGGGCACCGGCCCAGCGTAGAAGAACGGTTCTCGCGCTCCGCTGGATCTTCGTGGTGCCGGATCTTCGTGGTGCTGGATCTTCGTGGTGCTGGATCTTCGTCGTGCCGTGTCAGGCCGGTTCGGGTGCCTCGGTCCGCGCCGCGGCCGCGCCGGGGAGCACGCGGTACGCGTCGAACACCGAGTCGACGCGCTGCACGGCCTTGAGGAGCGAGTCGAGGTGGCTCGGGTCGGCGAGCTCGAAGTCGAAGCGCAGCCTCGCCACACGGTCGCTGGACGTCTGCGACGTGCTCATGAGGATGTTGACGTGGTGCTCGGACAGCACCTGCGCCACGTCACGCAGCAGGCGCGAGCGGTCGAGCGCCTCGATCTCGATCGACACGACGAACGTGGCGGTCTGGTCGTGGTCCCACTCGACCTCGATCAGCCGCTGCGCCTGCCGCGGCCAGCGACACGGCGTTGGCGCAGTCGGTGCGGTGCACCGAGACGCCGCGGCCCCGGGTCACGAAGCCCATGATCTCGTCGCCGGGGACCGGGGTGCAGCAGCGCGACAGCCGCACCATCACGTCGTCGAGTCCCTCGACGTGGACCCCCGCGGAGCGCTTCCCCTCCGACCGGGGCCCGCGGGGCGGTCGCTGCGTCGTGACCGGGAGCTGCTCCTCCCCACCACGCAGCTCGCGTTGCACCCGCTGCGCGACCGCGCGACCCGAAACGTGACCCTCGCCGACCGCGGCGTGGAGGGCGTCGAGGTCGGCGTAGTGCATCTGCTCGGCCACCGCGAGAGCACGTCCGACTGCGTGATGCGCTGGACGGGGAGCCCTTCCTTGCGGAGCGCCTTGACGAGCTCGTCGCGGCCGGTCTCCATGGCGTCGACACGCCGCTCCCGCGAGAACCACTGGCGGATCTTCGAGCGCGCCCGCGGCGTGTGCACGAACTGGAGCCAGTCGCGGCTCGGGCCGGCGCCCGACACCTTGCTCGTGAAGATCTCCACCGTGTCGCCGGAGTCGAGGCTGCTGTCGAGCGGCACGAGGCGGCCGTTGACCCGCGCCCCGATGCAGCGGTGCCCGACCTCCGTGTGGATCGCGTACGCGAAGTCGACCGGCGTCGCGCCCGTCGGGAGCGTGATCACCTTGCCCTTCGGCGTGAAGACGAAGACCTCGCCCTGCTCGAGGTCGATCTTCAGCGTCGACAGGAACTCGCTCGGGTCGTCGGAGTCCTGCTGCCAGTCGACCATGCGCTGCAGCCACGCGAGGTCTTCCTCGCGCGAGCGCTCCTTGTAGCCCCAGTGCGCAGCGATGCCGTACTCCGCGCGCCGGTGCATCTCGTGCGTGCGGATCTGGAGCTCGACCGGCTTGCCCTGCGGTCCGACCACTGTCGTGTGGAGCGACTGGTACAGGTTGAACTTGGGCATCGCGATGTAGTCCTTGAAGCGACCCTGCACGGGCGCCCACAAGGAGTGGATCGAGCCGAGCGCGCCGTAGCAGTCCTTCACGGAGTCGACGATGACGCGGAGACCGACGAGGTCCTGCACGTCGTCGAACTCCTTGCCGCGCGACGATCATCTTCTCGTAGATCGACCAGTAGTGCTTCGGACGACCCTGCACCTGTCGCGTGGATGTGGACGTCGGCGAGCCGGTCCTTCACGTTCGACAGCACCATCGCGAGGTACTCCTCGCGCTCGGGTGCGCGGGTGGCGACCATCTGCTCGATCTCGGCGTACCGCTTCGGGTGGAGCACCTCGAAGCTGAGGTCCTCGAGCTGCCACTTGACGTCGGCGATCCCGAGGCGGTGCGCGAGCGGCGCGTAGATGTCGAGCGTCTCCTTGGCGATCCGCTGCTGCTTCGCCTCCGGGAGCGCCGAGATCGTCCGCATGTTGTGGAGGCGGTCGGCGAGCTTGATGAGCAGCACGCGGATGTCGCGTGCCATGGCGACGAGCATCTTGCGCAGGGAGGCCGCCTGCTGCGCCTCCTTCGTGTCGAAGTGGAGGCGGTCGAGCTTCGTGACGCCGTCGACGATGCCGGCGATCTCGCGCCGAAGACCTCGTCGATGTCGTCGATGGTGAGCGTCGTGTCCTCGACCGAGTCGTGGAGCAGCGCGCCGGCGATCGTGATGTCGTCGAGACCCAGCTCGGCGACGATCATCGCCACGCCGAGCGGGTGGGCGAGATAGGGCTCACCGGAGCGACGGACCTGCTCCACGTGCGCCCGGCGCGCGACCCTCGAACGCGATCTCGATGAGGGTCGTGTCGGCTCGCCGGTGACGCTGCTGGTACTCGGCGAGCAGCGGCGCGAGCTCGTCGTCGATGTGGTGTCGGCGCCACGGCCGCGGGATGCCGGACCGGCGCTCGGGGCGGAGATCGATCGAGCTCATCTCCCCCACCATCCTAGGGGCGAGAAGGGAGACGTCAGCGCCGCTTGCGGCCGCGCTGGCGACGCGCGCGCGGCGTGATGGCGCGGTCGCTCTCCGGCTCCGCCGTGGCGGGCCGCGCGGCCGGTGGTGCTCCGCCGTCGACGACGTCACCCTCGACGATCTGGTCCTCACCCGCATCCGGCGGTGCGGCGTCGGACGCGGCCGTCGCCATGGCGGGTCGCGCGGCCGCGCCTCGTGCCTGGTACGCGCCGCACGCTCCCGGAGCGCCGCGTAGCGCGGCTCCCGCTCCTTCAACCATGCCAGGAGCGGTGTCGCGACGAAGATCGACGAGTACGCGCCCACGAGCAGTCCGACGAACAGCGCGAGCGCGAAGTCGCGGAGCGTGACCGCGCCGAGGATGCCGCTGCCGACCACGAGCAGCGACGCGACGGGCAGCAGCGCCACGAACGACGTGTTGATGGACCGCATCAGCACCTGGTTCATCGAGCGGTTCACCATCTGCGAGTACGTGTCGCCGCGCTCCGCGCCCGAGCGAGGGCGTGTTCTCCTTGATCTTGTCGAACACGACGACGGTGTCGTAGAGCGAGAAGCCGAGGATGGTGAGGAAGGCGACGACGGTCGCCGGTGTCACCTCGAAGCCGGTGACCGCGTAGACGCCCGCCGTGATGACGATGTCGTGGAGCACCGCGACGATCGCCGCGAGCGCCATGCGCCACTCGAAGCGGAACGTCAGGTACACGGCGATGAGCAGGAAGAAGAACGACGAGCGCGGTGAGGGCCTTGCGGGTGACCGTGTCACCCCAGGTCGGCCCGACGTCGACGAACGAGACCTCCGACTGCGGCACACCCGCGTACTCGGCGAGTGCCGCGGTCACCGCCGCCCGCTGGGCCGGGGGCAGCTCGTCGGTCTGGATGCGCGCACTTTCGCTGTCGCTGCCCGTCAGGACGAGGATCTTGGCGTCGGACGCCTGCGTGCCGTTGAGCGCGTCGCGGACGTCGTCGATGTCGACCGACTTGTCCGCGACGGTGACGTCCCACTGGCTGCCGCCCTCGAAGTCGATGCCGAGGTTGAGGCCCGAGATCAGCGAGGGCGCCGATCGAGATGACGAGCAGCGTGCCGGAGAGCGCGGCCCACCAGGCGCGACCGACCGATGAAGTCGAAGTTCGTTCGCTCGTGGTAGATGTCGCGCAGCGTCCCGAGGAAGCCCCGCTTCTGCCGGACCACCGCGCTCGTCGTGGCGGTCATGCCGTGCACCGCCGGCGTGTCGAGGCCCGCGGCGATGCCGACGCCCTTCATGCGCACGAGGTGCGGTCGGCGTGCCATCAACCCGACCATCGGGTGCATGAAGAAGTACGCGACGATGAGGTCAAGGATCACCGAGACGCCGAGGAAGAACGCGAACCCTCGCACCGACCCGACCGCGAGGACGTACAGGACCACGGCACCGATCAGCGAGACGAGGTCGGCGGCGACGATCGTCCGGAACGAGCGCACGAAGCCACGGTCGACGGAAGCGCGCACCGTGCGGCCGCTGCGGACCTCGTCCTTGAGCCGCTCGAAGTAGACGACGTACGAGTCGACGGTCACACCGACCGACACGATCAGGCCGGTGACGCCCGCCAACGTCAGCGTGAGGCCGATCGACGTCAGCCGAGGTACGAGATGAGGGCGTAGATCAGGATGCCGCTGATGAGCAGGCCGGCGATCACGACGAGCGCCGAGCAGCCGGTAGTACACGAGCATGTAGAGCGCGACGAGGAGCAGCCCGATCACGCCGGCCGCGATGCCGGCGGCGAGCTGGTCGTCGCCGAGCGTCGGCGACACGTTCTGCACGGTCAGCTCCTCGAGCTGCACCGGCAGCGCGCCGTAGTTGATGATCGTCGCGAGGTCGCTCGCCTCGTCCGGCGAGAAGTCTCCCGCTGATCTGCACGTTGCCGCCCGCGAACGACGGCTCCTGGAACGCCGGGCTCGACTGCACCTCGCCGTCGAGCACGATCGCGACCCGGTTCTGCGGTGGCGACTTCGGATACGACTCGGCGGCGATCGCGTTGAACCTGGTCTCCCCGTTGCCGTTGAGGTTCATGTCGACGGCGTAGCCCTGGCCCTGCGAGAAGCGCGACTTCGCGTCGTCGACGCCCTGCCCGGTGAGCCTCGTCGGCCCGAGGTAGAGGCGGCTCGCGTTCGCGCCCCTCGCGGGTCGGGAGCACCACGCAGTCCTTGCGCTTGTCGTCGTCGCGCGTCGTGGTGGGGATCGACGTGCCGTCGGCGGCGATCGTCGAGAGCTGGTTCACGTCGCACGCGGCGACCGCGGCCTTCACCGCCGCGTCGTCCGGTGCCAGCGTCGTGGTGGTCGTCGACGTCTCGGGCGCGCCCGCGACCGTGGTGGCCGGCGCCGCCGTGGTGGTCGTGACCTCGGCGTCCTCCGCGGGCAGCTCGGCGAGCACCGGTCGGAACCGCAGCTCGGCCGTCTTCCCCACGACCCGGCGCGCCTTGTCTCGGTCCTTCACGCCCGGCAGGTCGACGACGATGTTGTCGCCCTGGCGGCTGATCTCGGGCTCCGCGACACCGAGGCCGTCGACACGGTTCCGGATGATGTCGACCGCGACGTCGAGCGACTCGCCCCGGAAGTCGCCGACGGGCTCGAGCACCACGGAGATGCCGCCCTGGAGGTCGAGGCCGAGCACGGGCTCCTTGTTCAGGCCGACCGTCAGCCCGAGCGCGAGCAGCACGACGACGATCGTGCCGATCAGGTAGGCCTGCATGCGCCGGACGGACACGTCAGGGCGCTCCGCGATCCTGGTCGGGGGGATCCTCGTCGGGGAGATCGTGCTCCGGGAGCTCCGGCGGTCCGGTCGGCACCTTGGCGGCGATCGCGCCCCGGGCGACCTCGACCACGACGGCGGGCGCGATCTCGACCATGACCGTGGCGTCGTCGAGCCCCCGCACGGTGCCGTGGAAGCCGCCCGATGTGACGATCTGGTCCCCCACCTCGAGGCCCGCCATGAGCCGCTGGTGCGCGGCCATCCGCCGCCGCTGCGGGAGGACGATGAGGAAGAAGAACGCCGCAGCCAGGATGACCACGTAGACGACGATGATCACGAGCTCACTCCAGCCACGGGGTGCCGGTCTTCGGCGAACGCTCTTCGAGCGACGACGGATCGTAGCGGAGGGCCCTCCGAGGTCCTCCGCGCCGGCTCAGGTGCCGAACAGCCCCGGGGCGCCGCTCGCGGGCGGTGTCAGGCCCAGGTGCTCGTAGGCCGCGGCCGTGGCGACGCGACCTCGGGGCGTGCGACGCAGCAGGCCCTCCTTGAGCAGGAACGGCTCGTACACGTCCTCGACGGTCTCGGGCTCCTCGGCCACGGCGACGGCGAGCGTGCCGAGCCCCACGGGCTGGCCGGCGAACGTCTCGCACAGCGCCCGGAGGACCGCGCGGTCGACCTTGTCGAGGCCGAGCTCGTCGACCTCGAACAGCGCCAGCGCGGCACACGCCGTGTCGTGGTCGACGCGTCCGTCACGGCGGACCTCCGCGAAGTCGCGCACCCGCTTGAGCAGTCGGTTGGCGATCCGGGGCGTGCCGCGGGCGCGGCGCGCGATCTCCTGCGCGCCGTCGTCGGCGAGCGGCACGCCGATGATCGTGGCCGACCGGTCGAGGATCGAGACGAGGTCGTCGGGCTCGTAGTAGTCGAGACGCGCCACGAACCCGAACCGGTCGCGCAGCGGGCCGGTGATCATGCCGCTTCGCGTCGTCGCCCCGACGAGCGTGAACCGCGGCAGGTCGAGGCGCAGGGAGCGCGCCGACGGGCCCTTCCCGATCACGATGTCGAGCTGGAAGTCCTCCATGGCGGGATAGAGGACCTCTTCGACCGGCCGGGGCAGGCGGTGGATCTCGTCGATGAAGAGGACGTCGCCGTCGTCGAGGTTGGTGAGGATCGCCGCGAGGTCGCCGGCGCGCTCGAGCGCGGGACCGCTCGTGACGCGCACGCCGACTCCGAGCTCGGTGGCGATGATCCCCGCGAGCGACGTCTTCCCGAGACCGGGCGGGCCGGCGAGCAGCACGTGGTCGAGCGCCTGCCCGCGCTTCGTCGCGGCCCCGAGCATGACCTCGAGGTGCTCCTTGAGGCTCGGCTGGCCGATGAACTCGCCGAGGTGCCGCGGTCGCAGCGACGTCTCCTCGGCACGCTCCGTCGGGTCCGCCGACGCGCTCAACAGCTCGTCTCTCATCGCGACACCCTCATCTCGACACGGCGAGCGCCTGGAGCGCGGCCCGCAGGAGATCGTCGACCGGGCCCTCGTCGGGCACGTGCGCCATCGCCTCGCGGATCTCGTCGGGGCCGTAGCCGAGCCCGGCGAGCGCCTGACGCACCTCGGCACGCGCGTCCGCGGTGCCAGCCGCGACCGCCGCGTCGCCGGCCGGGAGCTCGAGCCGCGCGCGCAGCTCGACCAGCAGCCGCTCGGCGGTCCGCTTGCCGACGCCGGGCACCAACGTGAGCGCGGCGAGGTCTTCCTCGGCGACGGCGCGCCCGAGCTGGTTCGGCGAGTGCACGGACAGGATCTTCAGCGCGAGCGAGGGCCCGACGCCCGCGGCCCCGAGCAGCACCTCGAACGTCTCGCGCTCCTCGCGCGTCGGGAAGCCGTAGAGCACCATCGCGTCGTCGCGGACGTGCAGGTGCGTGAACAGGAACGTCGCGCCACCCGGCTCGAGCCCGGGCAGCGCGCTCGAACGGTACGAGCACGCGGTAGCCGACGCCGCCGACCTCGACGAGCGCCTCCCCCGACGCGTCGCGCTCCAGGACCGTGCCGCGGACCGAGCCGATCACGAGTCACCCCGGGCCAGCGCCCGCTCGATCGCGGCTCCGAGTCGGTCGCCGGTCGCAGTCGCGGGCGCAGCCGCGCCGACCGCCTCCCGGAGCGGCGCGCGCCAGGCATGGCACAGCGCGAGCGCGAGGGCGTCGGCCGCGTCGGGCGGCTCGGGACGTGCGTCGAGCTGCAGCACGCGGGCGACCATGTGCTGCACCTGGGCCTTGTCGGCGCCACCGTCGCCGGCGACGCCGAGCTTCACCTCGTTCGGGCTGTAGTGCGTGACCGGGACGCCGGCGTGCGCTGCCACGGTCAGCACCACGCCGCTCGCCTGCCCGACCGCCACGGCGGTGCGGACGTTGTGCTGGAAGAGGAGGCGCTCGACCGCGAGGGCGCTCGGTCGGAGGTCGGCGAGGAGCCCCTGCAGGTCGTCGTGCAGGGTCGCGAGCCGGTGCGGCAGCTCGTCGGACGGGCTCCGTGCGGAGCACGCCGTAGGCCACGGCGACCGGGCCGGTCGCGCCGGGGCGCACGGCGCCGTAGCCGCAGCGGGTGAGGCCGGGGTCGACGCCGAGGACCGGTCCATCGGGATCGAACACGGGTTCGATGCTAGGGGCCGGGGCGCCCCCCGAGGCGGATCTCCTACCTGACGAGGAGCCAGATGACGACGCCGATGACGACCGCACCGACGACGACCACCGGCACCACGCGCTTGGCGACGGCACCCCCCGCCACGCGGCCGAGGTCGACCGCCTGGGCCTCGGGTGCGTCGATCTTGCGGACGCCCGGGCTCGCCGCGGTCGTGCTCGGCGCCGCCGGCGTCTCCGTCGGCGCGCTCGGGGTCTCCGAGGCCGCGGGCTCCGCGGCCGCGGGCGTCGGCGCCGCCGGCGCGGCGGCCGGTGGCGTCGGCTCCCGCGTCGGGTCCGTCTCCGGTGAGCACCTTGGAGTGGAGGCACTCCACGAACTGGCCCAGGAGCTTCGACGACACGTCGGCCATGACCCCGCGGCCGAACTGTGCGACCTTGCCCGTCACCTGGAGATCGGTGTCGATGCCGACCGTGGTGGCGTCGCCGTCGGGTGCCAGCGTTGCGGTGACGGTCGCGTTCGCGTTGCCCTGACCGCGCGTGTCGCGGCCCTCGGCGCGGATCACGATCCGGTGCGCCGCCTCGTCCGTCTCGACGATGCGCGGCGACCCCCTTGTACTGCGCGGTGATCGGACCGACCTTCACCTTGACGATCCCGCGGTACTCGTCGCCTTCGACCTCCTGGAGCTGCGCACCCGGCATGCACGGTGCGATGCGCTCGACGTCGAGCAGCACGTTCCACGCCTGCTCGACCGGTACGTCGACCCGGAACTCGTCGGTGATCTGCATGTGCTCGCTCCGTGTCCGCTGATCTGAGGTCTGCTGCTCTGAGGTCGGGTGATCTGAGGTCGGGTGGTCCGAGGTCGGCTGGTGTCAGTCGGTCAGTCGGTCAGGCGCTGCTCGAGCGCGCGAAGGTCGTCGATGGTATCGACATCGTCGGGCGACCCCGTGCTCGTGCAGTCCACCTCGACGACGTCGTGCGACGACATGAGCGCCCGAGCGCCTTCGTCGCCGGTGAGCGCGCGGGCCTCGTCCCAGAGCGGGCGCGCGACCAGGACCGGGTTGCCGCGTGGCCCCCGTACGTCGCGACCGCAAGCGTCGCGCCGGTCTCGTGCGCCGCGACGAGCCGCTGGTAGCTCTCCGTGCCGACGAGCGGCTGGTCCGCGAGCCCGACGCACACCGCGCTGACCTCGGCGTACGGCACGACCGCGTCCAGCGCGGCGTGAAGCGAGTGCGCGATCCCGTCGTGCCAGCGCGGCGCGTGCACGACCATCACGCCGGCGGGTGCGGCGGCGGCCACCTCGCCGCCATGGCGGCCGACCACGAGGACGATCGGGCTCAGGTCGGTGGCGCAGATCGCGTCGAGCGCGTGGCGGACGAGCGGGGTGCCGCCGAGCAGTGCGAGCGGCTTCGGGACGTCGCCACCGAGGCGCTCACCATGGCCGGCCGCGAGGACGACACCGGCGACCCGCACGATCAGGCTGCCGCGGTGGCCTGCTCCAGCGCGCGCCGCACGAGGACGCGCGCCAGGTGCTCCCGGTACTCCGGGGTCCCGTTCAGGTCGGCCGGCGCCTCCGTGCCCTCCGCCGCGTGGCTCGCGGCTTCGGCCGGGTCGGCGCCACCAGCGAGCGCGCCTTCGACGCCACTGGCCCGCAGCGGTGTCGCACCCATGTTCACGAGCGCGACTCTCGTGGCGTCGCCTGCGCGCACGGCCAGTGCGCCGACGATCGCCCAGTCCTGCGCGCGGCGGTTGAACTTCTGGTACGCCCAGCCGTTGCTGCCGGTCTTGGGGACCCGGATCTCGGTGAGCAGCTCGTCGGGCTCGAGCGCGGTCTCGAGGAAGCCCTGGAAGAAGTCGCCGGCGGCGACGTCGCGCGACCCGTTCGGGCCGGTGACCGCGAACGTCGCGTCGAGTGCGAGCAGCACCGCGGGGAGGTCGGACGCGGGATCACCGTGGGCGACCGAGCCGCCGATCGTGCCGCGGTGACGCACCTGGTTGTCGCCGACCTCGGCGGCGACGCCGCGCAGGACGCCGCACTGCGACGCGAGCAGCTCGTTCGTCTCGAGGTCGCGGTGGCGCGTCAGCGCGCCGATCGCAGATCGCGTCGCCGTCGTCGCGGACGTACGACAGGTCGGTGAGGCGGCCGGCGTCGACGAGCACGGTCGGCGTCGCGAGCCGCAGCTTCATGAGCGGCAGCAGCGACATGCCGCCCGCGAGGATCTTGGCCTCGTCGCCGTGCTCCGAAAGCGCCGCGACGACCTCGTCGGCCGACCCGGCGCGCACGTACTCGAACGGTGCCGGGATCACGGGGAGCCGATCACTTCGCGCTCGGCTGCGGCCAGGACCGCGGCGACGATGTTCTGGTACCCGGTGCAGCGGCAGAGGTTGCCCTCGAGGCCGAGGCGGACGTCCGCGTCCGTCGGCTCGGGGATCTCGTCGAGCAGGGACACCGCGGCCATCACCATGCCCGCCGTGCAGAAGCCGCACTGGAGCCCGTGGTGCTCGCGGAACGCGGCCTGGACCGGGTGCGGCGCCTCGGGGGTGCCGAGCCCCTCGATGGTCGTGATCGAAGCGCCGTCGGCCTGGGCCGCGAGCATCGTGCAGGACTTCACCGACTCCCCGTCGACCAGCACCGTGCACGCACCGCAGGAGGAGGTGTCGCAGCCGATCTTCGTGCCGGTCAGCCCGCAGGGCTCACGCAGGTACTGCACGAGCAGCGTCCGCGGCTCGACGTCGTGCTGCTGCTGCGAACCGTTGACCGTGCAACCGATCTCCACGGCCCGGGAATCTAGACCCCCAGACCGGGCTCGTGAGGTCTCCGGTGGGGCGCTCAGTCGAACGAGTCGAGGAGCTCGGCGAGCTCACGCGGCTTCTTGAAGATGGCACGGATCGCTCCCGAGTAGCGCCAGCGCACCACGCCCTTGCCGTCGATGAGGAACACGGAGCGCTTCACCCCGATGACCGGCGACGTCGCGCCGTACTCCTTGATGACCCGCTTCTCCGTGTCGGCGAGCAGCGGGAACTCGAAGTGCTCCCGCTCGCACCACTGCTCCTTGCTGTCGACGTCCTGCGGGGAGACGGCGAGGACGACCGCACCCGCCTTCTCGAACGCCTCGAAGTCGTCGCGGTACGACTTCAGCTGGATCGAGCACCCCGGGGTCGCGTCACCCGGGTAGAACGCGAGCGCGACCTTCTTGCCGCGGTACTCCGACAGGCTGAAGTCGCGTCGCTCGCCCTCCTCGATCCCGGGGAGCGTGAAGTCGGGCGCCGCGTCGCCGACCGCCGGGCCGCTCACGCCTCCACGCTCTCGAGGACCTCGTCGGGGATGTCGAAGTTCGCGTACACGTTCTGCACGTCGTCGTTCTCCTCCAGCGCGTCGAGCACGCGCAGCACGGACTTGGCGGCCGAGGCGTCGGGCAAGCGGCACCGTCTGCGACGGCTGCATCGTGAGGTCGCTCGACGAGACCGCGATCCCGGCCGAGTCGAGCGCGTCGCGCACGGAATGCAGGTCGGTCGCGCCCGTCGTGACCTCCCACGTGTCGCCGAGGTCGGCGATGTCGTCGGCCCCCGCGTCGACGGTCACGAGCATCAGCGTGTCCTCGTCGGCGGCGCCCTTCTCGAGGAGCAGGATCCCCTTGCGCTCGAACTGCCACGCGACCGCACCGGGCTCGGCGAGCGAGCCGCCGTTGCGGGTGAAGATGTTCTTCACCTCTTGGCCTGTGCGGTTGCGGTTGTCGGTCAGCGCCTCGACGAGCACCGCGACGCCGTTGGGCGCGTACCCCTCGTACGTGATCGGCTCGTAGCGGACGCCTTCGAGCTCACCGGTGCCGCGCTTGATCGCACGATCGATGTTGTCCTTCGGCATCGAACCGTCGCGGGCCTTCTGCACCATCGTGCGCAGCGTCGGGTTCGCGTCGATGTCGCCACCGCCCGCCGCGCCGCGACCTCGATCTGCCGCGCGAGCCGTGCGAAGAGCTTGCCGCGCTTGGCATCGGCCGCCCCCTTCGCGTGCTTGATCGAATGCCACTTGGAATGCCCGCTCACACGGTCACCTCCTGCAGGAACCGCTGATGGAGTCGTAGGTCACCCGACAGCTCGGGATGGAACGTGGCGGCCCAGATCGTGCCACTCCTGCCACCCGTGACCAACACCGGCTGCTCGTCGTGCTCGGCCAGCACCTCGACGTCGTCGCCGGCCGCCTCGATGGCGGGAGCCCGGATGAACACGCCGGGGAACGCGCCACCACCGAGCCCGTCGACGTCGAGCATCGTCTCGAACGACTGGCTCTGGGTCCCGTACGCGTTGCGCCGCACGGCGACGTCGAGCTCGCGCGAGCGGCTCCTGGTCGGCGCGCCCGTCGAGCACCTCGCGGGCCAGCAGGATCAGCCCCGCGCACGTCGCGAACGTCGGGAGCCCGTCGGCCAGCCGTTCGGCGAGCGGTGCGCGCAGCCCGGACGTCTCGAGCAGGTGCGTGATCGTCGTCGACTCGCCACCCGGGAGGAACAACGTGTCGACCACGTCGAGGTCGTGCGGGACACGCACCTCGACGACGTCGACGCCGAGCGCGTCGAGGACCTCAGCGTGCTCGCGGAACGCTCCTTGGAGCGCGAGGACACCAGCCTTCATCGCACCCTGAACCTGGAGTACATGGACCTGCTGCCCCTGGACCTGGAGGCTGCGCGTCGGGACGCGACACGGGCGCGCTCACCAGCCGCGCTCGGCGAGCTTCACGTCGAGAGTGCCGATCTCCTGCCCGGGCATCGCGGCACCGAGGCCGCGCGAGACCTTGGCGACGATCGACGCGTCGCGGAAGTGCGTGGTCGCCTCGACGATCGCCTTGGCGCGCGTGGCGGGGTCGTCGCTCTTGAAGATGCCGCTGCCGACGAACACCGCCTGCGCGCCGAGCTGCATCACGAGCGACGCGTCGGCCGGCGTGGCGATGCCGCCGGCGCAGAACAGCGGGACGGGCAGCTCACCGCGCTCCGCCACCTCCTGCACGAGCTCGACCGGGGCACGCAGCTCCTTGGCGGCGGCGAACCGCTCGGCCTCGTCGGCGACGGTCAGCCGGCGGATGTCGCCGAGAATCGAACGGAGGTGGCGCACGGCCTCGACGATGTTGCCGGTGCCGGCCTCACCCTTCGATCGGATGAGGCACGCGCCCTCGGAGATGCGCCGGAGCGCCTCCCCCAGGTTCGTCGCGCCGCACACGAACGGGATCGTGAACGGCCACTTGTCGACGTGGTGCGCCTCGTCGGCCGGGGTGAGCACCTCGCTCTCGTCGATGTAGTCGACGCCGAGCGACTCGAGGATCTGCGCCTCGGCGAAGTGCCCGATGCGGCACTTGGCCATCACGGGGATCGTGACGGCCTCCTGGATGGCCTCGATCATCGCCGGGTCGCTCATGCGGGCCACGCCGCCGTCGCGGCGGATGTCGGCCGGGCACCCGCTCGAGCGCCATGACCGACACCGCGCCGGCGTCCTCGGCGATGCGGGCCTGGTCGGCGTCGACCACGTCCATGATCACGCCGCCCCGCAGCATCTCGGCCAGACCGCGCTTCACGCGAGCGGTCCCGGTGGTGCGCTCGGACGCCTGCTCCATCACGCTGGTCGCGCTCGCTCGGCCGCACGATACGTGCGGCCGCCCTGCGGGACGCTCGCCTGCTCCATGCCGCCCAGTGTACCGACGGTCCTGCGCGCTCTCTCCGGCGTTCCGGGCGGTTCGCCTACGTCGTCGGGGTCGGCGGCGCGACCGTCGTCGCGGTCGTGGCCGGCGGCACGGCCGCCACGATGTCGACCGGGCGTGCCGATCGGGGCAAGCATGATCCACGTCCGCCCCGGCGTCAGCGTGATCGGCTGCGCCGGCCGCGTCGGTGAACTGCGTCGCAGCCGGTCGGGAACGCCTTGCCCCAGGTCCCGCGGATCAGCTGACCGTTCGAGAACACCCAGGCCTCGCCCGACGCCCATGACGTCACCGTCGGCGCCCGTGCCGTACGGGATGAACTGGACGATCACGTTCGTCGGCGCGACCTGCGTCTCGGGGAACCCGCGGCCATGAACGGCTCGATGCCCTGCTGGAAGCGCGCCCATCCGCCGCGGGCCGGGTCCCAGACGTACGACATGTCGTACCCCATGCCGAGCTCGCACGTGGAACGACTGCACCGGCTCGCCGGCGAACGACGCGCCGCTCTTCTCGAAGTCGGAGTACTTCTGGTAGCCGAACATCGGCTCCGGTGGCACCGGCGTGCCACCGAACGCCCACAGCAGCGAGGTGTGCGCCGTAGAGGTCGTGCGGAGCCGGGCCGCGTCGGCTCGCGGAAGTACGCCTCGCCGGCGTTGTTCTCGTCGACCGTCACGAGGCCGGTCGCGCGCACGAGCGCGACGTTGTCCTCGGTGCCACCCGAGAACGCGACGACGCCGCCGAACGGGAGGATGATGTTCGGGTCCATCGAGCGCACCGAGCGGATCGGCCCGACGATCTCGGGTGCGGCCGAGTTGAAGAAGCGCCCAGAAGCGCGTGATGCCGCCCTCGACGACCTCCTCGTAGACGATGTCGGCGAGGTCGAGTCCCGACTGCGGGCGCGCCTCGGGCGTGTTCTCGATCTTCACGCCGAGCGACGCGCGGCGTCTGCGCCACGCCTTCAGGATCCGGCAGGCCGGTCAGCGGAGCGAGCGGCGACGGGCTTGGTGGTCGTCGTCGTGCTCGCCTCGGTGGTCGTCGTCTCCGACGCTCCACCGCCGCTCGCCGCAGGCCGCGGCAGTGAGCCCGGCGACCGCGACGAGCGCGACCGCCGCGAGCGCGCGCGCTCGACGCGCTCACATGGATTCCAGGATCTTGATGCGCTCCTCGAGCGGCGGGTGCGTGTCGAAGAGGCGGTTGAGCCGCGCGCCCTTCTTGCCCTCGTGTCCGGTCGAGCGGCGACTCGATCCAGAGCTGCGCCGTCGCGCGCGTCGTGTGGTGCACGACCGCCTTGTCGGTCTGCAGCTTCTTGAGCGCGGAGCAGAGGCCCGGCGGGTACCGCGTCAGCTGGACGCCGGTGGCGTCGGCGAGCAGCTCGCGCTTGCGGCTCATGGCGAACTGCATGAGGTGCGCGGCGAACGGGGCGAAGACCAGGAAGCCGATCGCGACGAGGGCGAGGATCGCACCGCCGGGGCCGCTGTTGTCGTTGCCGTTGTGCTCGGCGCCCACCGAAGATCCAGAACCGGAGTCCGATGTCCGACAAGCAGCGCGATGGTACCGACGGCCGTCACCGCGACCGTGGACGCCAGGATGTCGTAGTTCTTGACGTGCGAGAGCTCGTGGGCGATCACGCCCTCGAGCTCGACGCGGTTCATGATCTCGCAGCAGTCCGGTCGTCACTGCCAACGCGGAGTGCTTCGGGTTGCGTCCCGGTCGCGAACGCGTTCGGCGCGGGGTCGTCGATCACGTAGAGGCGGGGCTTCGGCAGCCCCGCCGCGATGCAGAGGCCCTCGACGAGGTTGTGGTAGCGCCGGTACTCCGGACCGTCGGCGGGCTTCGCGCCGGTGACGGCGAGCGCGACCTTGTCGGAGTTGAAGTACGACAGGAAGGCCAGCACGAGCGCGATCGACGAACGCGATCACGACACCCGGCGACGCCGAAGCCCAGCAGGATGTCGACCGCGATGCCCGACGAGCACGATGAGCACGACGAACACGGCGAGGATCACGAAGGTCCGCCACTTGTTGCGGCGGATCTCGCGGTAGAAGTCGGTGTCGCGACGAGGGGCTGCGCGGCCGGCGTTGGCGTCGCTCATGGGACATCACGATGATGGCGCGGCAGGACGGCTCGCCGTGTCGCGTCAGACGTGTCGCGCCGTTGGCCGGGATGCCGGCCTAGAACTGGACCTTGACCGGGCCGGTCTCCTCGGGCGCTCCCTCGAAGAACTCGCGCTTCTCGAAGTTGAACATGCCCGGCGAGCATGTTCTTCGGGAACGTCTGGATCGAGTTGTTGTAGCCCAGCACGCTGTCGTTGTAGAACTGCCGCGCGTAGGCGATGCGGTCCTCGGTCGAGGTCAGCTCCTCCTGCAGCTGGAGGAAGTTCTGGTTCGCCTTGAGGTCGGGGTACTGCCTCGGCCACCGCGAACAGGCTCTTCAGGGCGCCGCGTGAGCACGTTCTCGGCCTGGGCCTGCTGCGCCGACGTCGCCACCCTGCTGCGCGTTGATGGCGTTGGCGCGCGCGTTCGTGACGGCTTCGAGCGTCTGGCGCTCGTGTGCCGCGTAGCCCTTCACCGTCTCGACGAGGTTCGGGATCAGGTCGTAGCGACGCTTGAGCTGGACGTCGATCTGCGACCAGGCGTTGTCGACCCGGTTCCGTGACCGGACGAGCGAGTTGTACATCAGGGCCACGATCAGCAGCAGGACGACGACACGGCGACGATGATGATGACGGCTGTCACTGGCAGGCTCCCGACTCGTTCCAGGTCCGGCTCGATCGTCGTGCGGTCGTTCAGAACCGGGGTCAGCAGTACGGCATGGATCATAGGGCTGACCCGGCGTCGGGGCCCGCTCGCCCGCCCGCACGCCCACCCGCACGCCCGGGGACCTGGCTCGTCGCGAGCGACTCGTAGCGGTCGGCGAACTCCGCCGCGAGGTGGGCCATCGAGAACTCCGCGGCCCGCTGCCGGCCCTCGGCGACGAGCCCGCTGCGCAGGTCGGGATCGGTCAGCGCGGCGCGTCAGCACGGCGCGCAGCGCCGTCGGGTCCGCCGGGCTCGACGAGGAGCGCCTCGCGGTCGACCCGGGCGACCTCCCGGTAGCCGGACAGGTCGGACGCGACGATCGCGGTGCCCGCGGCCATCGCCTCCAGCAGCACGACACCGAACGACTCCCCTTCCGTCGACGGGAAGCAGGCCACCGTCGCGGCACGCAGGCGGCGGCGCCTTCTCGGGCTCGGAGATGCGACCGAGCCACTGCACGCCCGGCACGCGCCGCTCCCGCAGCTCGTCGGTCTGGGGCCCCTGCCCCGCGACCCACAGCTCGGGCCGATCGAGGGCGCGATCGCCCCCGAGGCCGACGAACGCGTCGAGCAGCACGCCGAGCCCCTTGCGCGGCTCGTGGCGCCCGACGAACAGCACGGCCGGGCGCTCGGCGCGGGCCACGGCTCCGCGTCCGCGAACACCTTCACGTCGACGCCGTTCGGCAGGATCTCGCACTCCACGCCGAACGTCGTCTCGATGTTGCGCTGCGCCTCCGCCGACACCGCGGTGCGGATCGAGAGCCGTTCGATCATCTTGCTTGAGCGGCAGCCGGAACGCGTCGTACCACCCATTGCGGCCCGGGAACGCGGCGTGGAACGTCCCCACCGCCGGGATGTCGGTGGCGATCAGCACGGCGTAGTTCGCGCCCGGCGACATCGGCTCGTGCAGGTGGACGCACGTCGGGCCGGAACGAGCGCAACGCCTCGAGCGTGCGGCCGGCAACCACCTTGCTGGTGCTGATCGGCGCGATCGATCCGTTGGACGGGAAGCCGCGCGTCGGGCCGAGCGACGTGATGCCGGCCTCGGGTGGCGGACCGTCCGACGGCGCCGAGCACACGGGCGTCCACGCCGAGCTCGCGCAGCGCCGCGCGCCAGACCCAACGCCTGGAGCTGCACACCGCCGTCGACCGACAGCGAGTACGGGCAGATCAGCGAGACGCGCAGCGGCCTCGTCATCGCGTGCGGCTCCGCTCCGCCGCGAGGTCGGACGGCCAGTTGGGCTGCATCAAGAGCCACTGCTCGGGCGCGGCACTGATCAGCTCCTCGAACCGGTGCGCGAGATCCTGCGTCACGCGTGTCACATCGTCGCGCAACCGGCCCTGCCGCTCGACGGGCATCGGGGGCTCGATCGTCGCCGTGTGCCCCCCGTCCGGCTTGAAGTAGTTGCCGACCGGGAGGATCGGCGCTCCCGTGCGGAGCGCGAGGGTCGCCGGGCCGGCGGGGAGGCGGGTCCGCTCGCCGAAGAACTCGACCTCCACCCCGTCGCCGGTGATGTCGCGGTCGCAGAGCAGGCAGATCGACGTGCCCGGCCCGCAGCGCCCGGATCAGCGCGGCGCCGGCGTCCCGGTCCAGCGGCACGACCTCCATGCCGAGCGCGCGCCGCGTGTCCACGAACCACTCGAAGAGCTCGGGGGGCTCGACCGGCTCCGCGACGACGGTCACGTGCGGGACCTGGTTGCTGAGCCACGCGCCGGCCAGGTCCCAGTTGCCGAGGTGCGGGAGCGCCAGGATGACGCCCTTCCCCGCCGCGACGGCAGCGTCGAGGTGCTCGCGCCCGTCGGGCTTGAACGTCTCCGCGAGCTCGACGCGGTCGCGTGGCTGCAGGCGGAACATCTCGTACCAGTACGCGCGCGTAGTTCGCGAACTGCTGACGCGTCGCCTGGTCGAGCTCCTCACCGTGCAGCGTGCCGTGGCTCGCGCGCACGAGGTGGCGACGCGACCTGCGCGACGCTTGGCCGCCCACGCGAGCACCATGCCGCGTGACGCGACCTGGGCGAGCGGTCGACCGAGCGACGTCGGGAGACGCCGCGCCGTCTCAGCGCCGGCCCGGTACGCGAGATAGGCGGCGCGGGCGCCGGGCACGATGGGTCCGCGTGAACCGCCGGCGCGGCTGCGGACGATCGGCCGGGGCGGGCGTGGCCTGACGCCACACCATCACGAAGCGGTGGACGGCGGTGATCGCGGTGAGCGCGAGCATGATCCAGAGGACGGGCACGAGGACGTCGAACGCGAGCCCGATGCCGAGCAGCACCATGCGCTCGAGGCGCTCCATCAGCCCCCCGCGCGCTTCGAGGCCGAGCGACTCGGCCTTGGCGCGCTCGTAGGACACGAGCATGGTGAGCGCGAGCACCGCGAACGCGAGGATCGACAGGCGCGGGTCCTCGTCGGCGACGTGCCACGCGACACCGCCGAGGATCACCGCATCGGCGACGCGGTCGCAGACGGAGTCGAAGAACGCGCCCCGCGTGCCGGCGGTGCCGCTGTGGCGCGCCACCGAGCCGTCGAGGATGTCGGGCAGGCCGCTCAGGACCAGCCCGAAGACGGCGAGCACGAGGTTGCCGTTGGCGATGAGGAGGGCGGTGCCGACGGCGGCCACGAGGCCGAACACGGTGAGGGCGTCGGCGGACACGCCGATCGCGTGCAACCCCCGCCCGATGGGCTCGAGCCCCTGCTCGGCCTTGGTACGCCAGCGTCCGTCCAGCATCGTTGAGGCATTCCCCTGGTGGGCGACGGATCGCAGTGCGCAGTCAGGGTACCAGCCGACCCTGGCGCAGACCGGCTTCCCTGGCGAAGGGTGGGCCGGGCGTCCATAGAATCCGCGAAAACGCGCCCGAGCACGCGTCGACACATGATCCGAGACGGATGAGTGGTTCTGGACGGGGGGAGTGCCAGCTGCCATGAAGTCGTATCCGACGTCGAAGATCCGCAACGTCGCCGTGGTCGGCCACGGCCACGCGGGCAAGACCACGTTGACCGAGGCGCTCCTGTTCGTCTCGGGCGCGATCAGCCGGATGGGGCGCGTCGAGGACGGCACCACGGTCACCGACTTCGACCCCGAGGAGCAGAAGCGCACGATCTCGGTCTCGCTGTCGGTCGCGCCCTTCGAGTGGGACGACCACAAGATCACGATCATCGATGCGCCCGGGTACGCGGACTTCATCGGTGACGTCGCCGCGGCGCTGCGGGCCGCCGACCTCGCGATCTTCGTCGTCTCCGCGGTCGAGGGCGTCGAGGTGCAGACGGTGGCGGCGTGGCACCTGGCTGCGGACCTCGGACTCCCCGCGCGATCTTCGTGAACAAGCTCGACCGCGAGCGCGCGTCCTTCCAGCGGACGCTCGACAGCCTGAAGGACGCGTTCGGGACCGGCGTCGCACCGCTCGAGCTGCCGATCGGCGAGGAGGCGTCGTTCACCGGCGTCGTCGACCTGCTCACCGACGAAGCCGTCACGTACTCCGGGAGCGACGGGAAGGGCGTCACCGGCCCCGTGCCCGAGGAGATGGCCGTCGAGGAGCACTCCGTCCACGACGCGCTCGTCGAGGGCATCGTCGTCGCCGACGACGACCTGATGGAGCGCTACCTCGACGACGAGCAGCTCAGCGTGCCCGAGCTGGAGCAGGCGCTCGCCAAGGGCATCAAGGAGGCGAGCGTCTTCCCCGTGCTGTGCGGCAGCGCGACGAAGCTCATCGGCGTCGACCGGCTCGCGCACTTCATCGCCGAAGAGGGCCCGCCGCCGGAGGTGGGTGACGGCGCCGCTGCCGTGTTCGTCTTCAAGACGATCGTTGACCCGTACGTCGGCCGCGTGAACCTCTTCAAGGTGCTCCAGGGCACCGTGAAGACCGACGACCACCTCGTCAACGGACGCACGATGACCGATGAGCGCATGCACCAGGTGTCGACGATGCGCGGCAAGGAGCAGGAGACCGCAAAGGAGGTGCCCGCCGGCGACATCGCCGCGGTCGCCAAGCTCACCGACACCACGACGGGCGACGTCCTCGGGACCCGCGGTGCCGACGTCGAGGTCGAGCCGCTCGAGGCGCCGGAGCCGACGCTCGCCGTCGCGATCACCGCGAAGTCGAAGGGCGACGAGGACAAGCTCGCCAACGCGCTGCACCGCCTCCAGGACGAGGACCCGGCCATCCGCGTCGACCGCAACAGCGAGACCCACCAGACCCTGCTGTCGGGCATGGGCGAGACGCACCTCGGCATCGCGATCGAGCGCCTGTCGCGGAAGTTCGGCGTCGAGGTCGCGACCGAGGACGTGAAGGTCGCGTACCGCGAGACGATCACGTCGATCGCCGACGCCGAGGGCAAGTACAAGAAGCAGACCGGCGGCCACGGCCAGTTCGGCGTCGCGTTCGTGCGGGTCGAACCGCTCGAGCGCGGCACGGGCTTCGAGTTCGGCGACGAGATCGTCGGCGGCGCGATCCCCCGCCAGTTCATCCCCGCGGTCGAGAAGGGCATCCAGGAGACGATGTCGACCGGCGGCGTGTTCGGCTTCCCCGTCGTCGACGTGAGGGCGACCGTCTACGACGGCAAGTACCACTCCGTCGACTCGTCGGAGATGAGCTTCAAGATGGCCGGCTCCATCGGCTTCAAGGACGCGATGGCGAAGGCGACGCCGATCCTCCTCGAGCCGATCAGCGAGCTCGTCGTCGTCGCGCCCGAGGCGAGCCAGGGCGACATCATGGGCGACCTCAACTCGAAGCGCGGCCGCATCCAGGGCACGGCCGCGATCGGCCGCGGCGAGGTCGAGATCGTCGCGCTGGTCCCGACGTCCGAGGTGCTGCGCTACGCGATCGACCTCCGCTCCATGACCGCCGGCCGCGGCCGATTCGCCATGAAGCACTCCCACTACGACCCGATGCCCTCGCACCTGGTCGACAAGGTCGCCGCGGCCGCCCGTCGTAGCCCCACGCCCGCGACGTCGGGCAGCTGCCCGCGGCAGGTGCAGGAACACGCCGTCGCGCGAGCGCCACCACCGCAGCGGGCGGTGCGTGTCGCTCCTGCATCTCCGCCGGCGTCACGACAGCGTTGCTTGCGCACCAGCCGGTTGAGCTCGCTCGGCTGCGTGTGCTCGCCGCGCTCGGCCCACTCCGCGCGGTGTCGGGCGTCGCGGCGTGTACGAGCGGTGCGAGCTGATCGATCGAGAGCCGACCGGCTTCGGCGAGCTTCGCGATCGCCGGCAGCGCGTCGAGCGCGCGGGCGACCTCGACCTCGTCTCGCGCGCTCTGGGCGCTGAGCTTGTCCCGCGCCTGCACCCACTCCGCGGCGTCACGACCTCTGGTCGCTCCGCGTTCGTCGAGCACCCGGTTCAGCGCGATGCGCCGCTGCTGCCAGCGTCGCTCCTCGACCGCCGCCTCGTCGCGGGCGAGTCAGCAGTCGTTCGTTCGTCCACGTGCGCAGCTCGTCGAGCGTCTCGCGCATCACACCTCCCTCCGGACTCCGGAGCCAGTTCGACGGGGGAAGTGTCGAGATCAGTGTATCGAACACATGTTCGATCGTCAACCGTTGAGACCCGGACCCGCGGCGACGTGACGAAGAACCTCGCGCTACGGGCGCATCCGCTCGCGCCGCAGGAGCATCGACAACAACACGCCGCCGAAGGCGACGAGGAGCGGGATCCAGAACGGCAGGTCGAGCAGCGACCCCGCGAAGACGACCACGAACGTGCACAGCGCGACGCCGACCATGACGGCACCCTGTCGCTCCGGTGGCTGCGCCCGGTACCAGGTGAGCACCGCGACCTACTCGGCCTCGACGCCGAGCTGCGACCAGTCCTCGGGGTTCTCCTCGACGTACTCCCCCAGCACCTTCGCGTCGACAGCGTCGAGCTCGACGAGGCCGCGCTGCGTCGGTGGCGAGTCGGCGCTGTAGAGGAGGATGCGCCAGGACGGACGCGACCGCAGGCCGCGCCACCCGAGCTGCGCGGACGCGTGGCCGACCGGGAACCCGACGGTGCGGCTCGCGACCGCGAGCGCCTCGGTCTGGTCGACCTTCAGCGGCCAGCGCGGCGACGAAGTACCACGCCGCGATCACCGCGAGCAGGACGCCGCCCGGCGAGCAGGCCGCCGTTCCCGGAGCTGATGCCGAACGCGAGCGACACGATCGCGAGCACGGCGAGCAGGTACCCCGAGATGCGACGGCGCCGGATGTCGGGGAACAGGTACGGCCCGACGTACGCGGTGACGTCCAGATCTTCGGGGAGCTGGTCGCCCTCGTGCGACGCTCGGTCACGGGGCGAAGGCTACGTGGAGCGACCGTCAGCTGGGCCACCCGGCGAGAAGCCGCTCGCGCGTCACCGACAGCGGCTCGGGCAGCACGCGTGCCTCGGCGATGCTCGTCATGAAGTTGGTGTCGCCGCCCCAACGGGGCAGCACGTGGACGTGCAGGTGCCCGGGCACGCCCGCGCCGCCGGCCTTGCCGAGGTTCATGCCGACGTTCATGCCTTCGGGGTCGTAGGCGTTGCGCATCGCGGTGGTCGCCTCGCGCGTCATCGCCATGACGGCGTGCGCCTCGTCGTCGGTCAGGTGGTCGAGGAAGCCCTCGTGCCGGACCGGCGCGACCATCAGGTGACCCGACGTGTACGGGTAGATGTTCAGCACCGCGAACACAGGTCGTTCCGCGCCAGGATCTGGCCGTCGTCGGGCGGCGCCGTCACGAGCCGGCAGAAGACGCAGTCGTCGGTCCCGCGGACCCTGCGCGATGTCGCTCACGTAGCGGGTCCGCCACCCCGCCCAGAGCCGCTCCAGGCTCAAGGTGCGCTCATCGCTTGGACGCGACCTCCGCCGCCAGGCGCTCGACGAAGTCGTCGACCGTCACGCCGCGCTCGGGGGCGTCACTCCCCCGCCGGTTGACGCCGACCGTGCCGGCATCCGCGTCCTCGTCGCCGACGACGAGCACGTACGGCACCTTCTCCGTCTTGGCCCGCCGGACGCGCGCGCCGAGCGTGTCCGTGTGCGCGTCGTGCACCTCGACGCGGTAGCCCTCCGCCTTCAGCCGGTCGGCGATGCGGAACGCGTACGCGTCGTGCCGATCGGCGACCGGGAGCACGGTCACCTGCACCGGCGCGAGCCACGCCGGGAACGCACCCGCGTAGTGCTCCACGAGGATCGCGAAGAACCGCTCGACCGCGCCGAACAGCGCGCGGTGGATCATCACCGGGCGGTGTCGCTCGTTGTCGGCGCCGATGTAGTGGAGGTCGAAGCGCTGCGGCATCTGCAGGTCGACCTGGATCGTCGAGAGCTGCCACGTGCGGCCGATCGCGTCCTTCACCTGCACCGAGATCTTCGGGCCGTAGAACGCGCCGCCACCTTCGTCGAGCACGAGGTCGAGGTCCTTCTTCTGCGCGACCTCGAGCAGGGCCGCCGTGGCGTCTTCCCACTCGGCGTCGGTGCCGACCGCCTTGCCCTCGGGCTTCGTCGACAGCTCCAGGTAGAAGTCGTCGAGCCCGTAGTCGCGCAGCACCTCGAGCACGAAGTCGAGTGCGGCCGCGACCTCGCCGACCATCTGCTCCCGCGTGCAGAAGATGTGGGCGTCGTCCTGGGTGAGCCCGCGCACGCGCGTCAGGCCGTGGACGACGCCGGAGCGCTCGTAGCGGTACACGGTGCCGAACTCGAACATCCGCAGCGGCAGGTCGCGGTACGACCGCAAGGAGCTCTGGAAGATGAGGATGTGGAACGGGCAGTTCATCGGCTTGAGGTAGTAGGTCGCCGAGACGCCGTGCTCCTCCTCCATGTGCATCGGCGGGAACATGCCGTCCGCGAACCAGTCGAGGTGCCCCGACGTCTCGAACAGGTTCGCCTTCGTGATGTGCGGTGAGACGACGAAGTCGTAGCCGGCCTGCTCGTGGCGCTCGCGCGAGTAGTCCTCCATCAGCTTGCGGACGAGCGCGCCCTTCGGGTGGAACACCGCGAGCCCCGAGCCGATCTCCTCGGGGAACGAGAACAGGTCGAGCTCGGCACCGAGCCGGCGGTGGTCGCGCCGCTCGGCCTCCTCGAGCCGGTGCAGGTGCTCCTCGAGCGCCTTGGGCGACTCCCACGCCGTCCCGTAGATGCGCTGGAGCATCGGGCCGTGCTCGTCGCCGCGCCAGTACGCGCCGGCGACCTTCTGGAGCTTGAACGCGCCGAGCCGCTTCGTCGACGGGACGTGCGGGCCGCGGCAGAGGTCGACGAACGCGCCGTCGCCCCGCGGGTTGCGGTAGACGCTGATGACCGATCCCTCGCCGACCTCGGACGCGTCGACCTTCTCGATGATGTCGCGCTTGAACGGCTGGTCGGCGAACAGCGCGAGGCCCTCGTCGCGGCCGACCTCGTCGCGTTCGAACGGCTGGTCCTCCGCGACGATCTCGCGCATGCGCGTCTCGATGCGCTCGAGGTCGTCGTCGCTGAAGTGCGCGCCGTCGGGCAGCTCGAAGTCGTAGTAGAAGCCGTCCTCGATCGCGGGGCCGATCGCGTACTTGGCCCCGGGATACAGGTCGGTGACGGCCTGGGCCATGACGTGCGCGGTCGAGTGCCGCAGCACCTCGCGCCCCTCGGGCGACGCCGGCACGACGATCTCGAGCCGCGGCGTCGTGGTCGATCGGTGTGCCGAGGTCGACCCACTCGCCGTCGACCCGTGCGGCGAGCGCATCCTTGGCCAGCCGCTTGCCGATCGACGCGGCGACGTCGGCGGCCGTGGAGCCCTTCGCGACGACCTTCGTCGTGTCGTCGGGCAGGGTGAGGGTGATCTCCGTGTCGAGCGGGGTCGAGCTGGGGGTCCGGCATCTCGGGGAAACGCTACTCAAGGCCCTTGCGGGTCCTGCGAGAGTTCGCCTCGGTCGACGGTCTCAGTGGACCGCTCAGGTCAGCGGGCGTTCGAGGTCGATGCCGAGGAGCGCGGCGAGCTCGCGGAGCGTCGCCGGCGCGCTCGCGTCGTCGCCGCCGGAGAGGATCGCGCTCGCGAGGTCGTCGAGCGCGTCGATCGCCTTCGGCGCGTTCGAGGTCGTCGTCGATCGCCGCGCGCACCCGCTCGGCGAAGGGACGCGGATCGGCGCCGGTCGGTGCCTTCGCCGCGACGGCGAGCCGGTGCAGCAGCGCCACACCCTCGTCGAGGTCGGTGTCGTACCACTCGAAGCCGGCGCGGTAGTGGTGCCGCATGAGCGCGAGCCGGATCGCACGTGGATCGCACGTCTCGAGCAGGTCGCTGACGAACACGAGGTTGCCGAGCGACTTGCTCATCTTCTCGCCCTCGTAGCTCACCATCGCCGAGTGCATCCAGTGGCGTGAGAACGTCTCGCCGGTGATGCTCTCGCTCTGGGCGATCTCGCACTCGTGGTGCGGGAAGATCAGGTCGGTGCCGCCGCCGTGCAGGTCGAGCGTCGGGCCGAGCGCGGCCGTCGACATCACCGAGCACTCGATGTGCCATCCCGGACGCCCGACCCCGAACGGGGCGCGCCACTTGGGCTCGTCGGGCAACGACGGCTGCCAGAGCACGAAGTCCAACGGATCGCGTCGGTGCGGGTCGTCCGGCCGGCCGCCGCGAGCCTCGGCCAGCTTGATCATGCGGTCACGCGGGTAGTGCGACAGCTCGCCGAAGCGCTCGAACGTCGTGATGTCGAAGTACACGGTGCCGTGCGTCAGGTACGCGTGCCCACGATCGAGCAGCTGCGCCGTCATCTCGATCATGCCGTCGATCGACTCGGTCGCGCGCGGTTCCGAGTACGCGGGCCGCATGTCGAGCGCGTCCATGTCGGAGCGGAACCGCGTGAGCTCGGCCTCCGCGAGCTCCAGGTACGGGACGCCGAGCTCGCGCGCCTTCGGCAGGATCGAGTCGTCGACGTCGGTGACGTTGCGAACCATGCGGACCTCGTGCCCGAGCTCCTCGAGCCGGCGGATGAGCAGGTCGTACGTGAGGTACGTCGCGGCGTGCCCGAGGTGGGTCGAGTCGTACGGCGTGATGCCGCACACGTACATCCGCACGATCGGCCCCGGCTCGAACGGGACGACGCGGCGCTCACTCGTCTCGAAGATTCGCAGCGTCATCAGAGTCAGTCGCCGAAGCCGGCGAGCTGCAGCGTGCCCTTCCCCTTGTGCCGCAGGTTCACGGACAGCAGCAGCGCGGCGAACGCCTCGATGCCGAGCGCGTTCGCGAGCGACCCGCCGTCGAACGCGCGCAGCTCCGGGATCGACTCGACGAGCTCGATGACGGTGGCGCGGGCGGCATCGTCGTCGCCGCAGACGATGACGTCGCTGTGCAGCGGCTCGTCGAGCCGGGCGAACGCGGCTGCAGGGACGTGCTGGAACGCGGCGACGACCCTCGCCCCCGGCGCGGCGGCCTGCACTGCTTCGGCGAGCGACCCCTCGTCGGGCAGCACGGCACGGAACTCGTCACCGATCTTCTCGAGGCCGTTCGCCATGCAGACGACGACCTTGCCGGCGAGCGCCTCCGCGTGCGCCGCCGCGGTCTCGACCGCCGCCTCCCACGTCGTGGCGATGATCACGGTCTCGGCCCCCGCGGCGTCGGCGTTGGTGCCCGGCCGCAGCGTCGCGACGCGGTCACCCCACTTCTCGCGCAGCGCCTCGACGACGGCTGCGCTCTTCGCCGCATCACGCGAACCGGCGATGACCTCGTCGCCGCCGCTCGCGAGCCTGGCGACCAGCCCCTTGCCCGCTGGACCCGTCGCCCCCAGCACCCCGATCTCCATGCGCCGAAGCATGGCACGGGCGCCCCACGGGGCCAGATTGCGGGGCCTACGCTCATGACATGGCCGACCCGGTGGAACGACCGCGCACACCCCTGTCGGTGAAGCTGATCGGGTTGGCGGTCGTCGTGATCGTCGCCTGGGTCGTGCTCCTGCCGCTGTTCAACATCGCGGCGTCACTGCTCGCGCTGGCGCTCTACGTGATCGTCGCGTTCGTGGCGTACCAGGTGGGCAAGGCCGTGGGGCGCTCGAGCACCTGAGCGCCCGATCTTCGGTGGAGGCGTCGTCGGTGAAGGTGTCCTAGGCGAGGCAGTCGGGGCCGAACAGCTCGCGCAGCTCCGCGTAGAGCGCGGTGCGCGACTCCACCCGGAACTCGTCGCCGAGCTTGATCACGGTGGTCTTGTCGGGCCCGACGAGGTGCGAGAAGACCGGGCAGTTGCCGGGGTGGCGCTGCAGCAGCTCCTTGAACGCGACGACCTTCGCGTCGGACAGCGCGGCGACGCGCACCTGGACGCGCACCGGCGCGTCCTCGTCGTCGACCGCGAGGTCGGGTGCGGTGAGCTCGCCCGCGATGAGCTTGGGCTCGTCGTCGCGCAGGTCGATCCGGCCGCGCACGCAGATGATGGCGTCGTTCTCGAGGACGTGCCCGAAGTCGGCCATCACCCGGGGGAACACCATGACCTCGACCGCGGCGCCGAGGTCCTCGAGGATGAACGTCGCCATCAGGTCGCCCTTGCGCGTGTACTTGCGCGAGAGACCGGTGACGATGCCGCCGACGCGGGCGGTCTGCCCTTCCTCCTTCTCGCGCAGCGTCGCGAGCGGTGCCTCGACCAGCCGGGCGAGCGAGTGCTGCACCCCCAGCAACGGGTGGTCGCTCACGTAGAGGCCGAGCATCTCCTTCTCGAAGGCGAGTCGCAGCGCCTTCGGGTACTCGTCGGTGCCGATCGTCGGGCGCTCCTCGAACCCGAGGGCGTCGGACTCCGCGCCGCCGTCGGCGAACAGGTTCATGATCCCCGCATCGCGCTCCCGCCGTCGAGCGAGCGCCTGCTCGATCGCCCGCTCGTGGATGTCGAAGAGCGCCTTGCGGGTGTGGCCGAGAGAGTCGAACGCGCCCGACTTGATCAGCGACTCCACCGTCCGCTTGTTGAGCGCGCTGGGCTCGACGCGCTCGCAGAAGTCGTTGAAGTCGACAAAGGGCTGCTCCGTCCGCGCCCGCGGCGACGTGCACGACGACGCCTTCACCGACGTTGCGGACGGCAGACAGGCCGTAGCGGATCGCCTTGCGCCCGTCGTCGCTGACGCGCACGGTGAAGTCCTGCTCCGACTCGTTGACGTCGGGCACGAGCACGTCGACGTTGCGCGTTGCGGCACTCGTTCAGGAAGACCGCGGTCTGGTCCTTGTTGCTCTTCACGCTCGTGAGCAGCGCGGCGAGGTACTCGACCGGGTAGTTCGCCTTCAGGTACGCGGTCTGGTACGCCAGCAGGCCGTAGCCGACGGAGTGCGACTTGTTGAACGAGTAGTCGGCGAACGGCTCGATCGTGTCGAAGATCTGCTCGCCGAACGCTCGGTCGTGGCCCTGGGAGACGCATCCTTCGACGAACTTCGTGCGCTCCCGCGCGATGAGGGCGCGATCCTTCTTCCCGGTCGCCTTGCGGAGGTTGTCGGCCTCTTCGAGCGAGTAGCCGGCCAGCTTCTGCGCGACGCGCATCAGCTGCTCCTGGTAGATCATCAGCCCGTACGTCGGCTCCAGGACCTCCTCGAGGTCGGGGTGCGGATAGTCGACGGGCTTCCGGTGGTTCTTCCGGTCGGCGTACTCGTTGTGCCAGTTCTGGGCCATCGGGCCCGGCCGGTACAGCGCGACGAGCGCGGCGATGTCCTCGAAGCGACGTCGGCGCGAGCGACCGCAGGAGCGAGCGCACCGGCCCGCCCTCGAGCTGGAACACGCCGATCGAGTCGCCCTTGCGGAGCATCTCGAACGTCTTCTCGTCGTCGAGCGGCACCTGGTCGATGTCGGGGCGAACCCCGGTGGTCGCCGCCACCAGGTCGAGCGTGACCTCGAGCACGTCGAGGTTGCGGAGGCCGAGGAAGTCCATCTTGAGGAGGCCGAGGTCCTCGACGCCGTGCATCTCGTACTGGGTGACGATCGGCGCGTTGGCGAGGTCGCCACCGGGTTCGGGCTTGCGCTGCACCGGGACGTACTCGGTGAGCGGGTCGCGGGTGATGACCACCGCCGCGGCGTGGATGCCGTCCTGACGGCGCAGGCCCTCGAGGCCGCGTGCGACGTCGATGACCCGCTTCGCGTCCGGGTCGGACTCGTAGAGCTCGCGGAGCTCGGTCGCCATCTTGTAGCCGCCCTCGTGCTTGGGCGTCTCGACGAGGCAGGCGGCGAGTGGCGTGTCGCGACCCATGATGAGCGGCGGCATGAGCTTGGCGATCTTGTCGCCGACGAGGTACGGGTAGCCGAGGACTCGCGCCGCGTCGCGCACCGCGGCCCGCGCCTTGATCGTCGAGAACGTGACGATCTGAGCGACGTGGTCGTCGCCGTACGTCTTCGCGGCGTAGCGGATGAGCTCGCCGCGGTAGCGCGAGTCGAAGTCCATGTCGATGTCGGGCATCTGCTTGCGGCCCGGGTTGAGGAACCGCTCGAACAGCAGGTCGTACTTGATCGGGTCGATGTCGACGATGCGCAGGCAGTACGCGACGCACGAGCCGGCCGCGCTCCCCCGGCCCGGCCCGACGCGGATCTCGGCCTCGCGCGCGTAGCGCACGAGATCCCAGACGACGAGGAAGTACGCCGAGAACCCCATCGTCTTGATGACGCCGAGCTCGTACTCGACGCCGCTCGGACACGTGTTGCGGGAGCACGTCGCCGTAGCGCTCCTTCGCGCCCGCGAGCGTGAGCTCGCGCAGGTACGAGTCCTCGTCGTGACCCTGCGGCGTCGGGAACGCAGGAAGCACCGCGTTGCCGAAGTCGATGTCGACGTCGGCGCGCTCCGCGATCAGCAGCGTGTTGTCGCACGCCTCCTCGTAGTCACGGAAGAGATGGCGCATCTCCGCCGCGGTCTTCAGGTAGAACTCCTCGGTCTCGAAGCGCAGCCGGTCGCGGTCGTCGCGGGTGCGCCCGGTCTGCACGCAGAGCAGGGCGTCGTGCGCCTCGGCGTCCTCCTTGTTCGTGTAGTGGCTGTCGTTCGTCGCGAGCAGCGGCAGGCCGAGCGTGCGCGCGATCCCGACCAGCTTCGGGTTGACCTGACGCTGCTCGTGCAGGCCATGGTCCTGCAGCTCGATGAAGAAGCTCTCGGGTCCGAGGATGTCGCGGAACTTCCCCGCGAGCTCGAGCGCGCCCTTGTCGTCACCCGCGACGAGCGCCTGGCACACCGCGCTGCCGAGGCAGCCGCTCGTCGCCACGATCCCCTCGCTGTGCCGCTCGAGGAGCTCGAAGTCCATCCGGGGCTTGTAGTAGTAGCCGTCGAGGTACGCCGACGACGCGAGCTTGATGAGGTTGTGGTAGCCGGCGTTCGTCGTGGCCAGGACCGTGAGGTGGAAGATGTCGTGGTCGGCGCGGCGAGGGCGGTCGTAGCGACTCGTCGTGACGAAGTACGCCTCGGTGCCGATGATCGGCTTCACCCCCGCGTCGCGCGCGGCCCGGTAGAAGTCGAGGACGCCGTACATGTTGCCGTGGTCGGTGATCCCGACCGCGGGCTGGCCGTCGGCCACGGCAGTCGCCACGACCTCGGGCACGCGCGCCGCACCGTCGAGCATCGAGTACTCGGTGTGGAGATGGAGGTGGACGAACGACTTCTTGGCGATGCTCACGCTGGCGCGGGTTCTCCACAGCCGGATTCTCCACAGCTGTGGAAAATCACACTGATGTAGTTCGTGGCCGTGACCTTAGCGCCCGGCGTCGGGGCCGGTCGTCAACGCGTCGTCACCCGGCGTCGTCACCGGGTGGAGCGACCCCGCCCCCGCCCGGCGACGAGCGGGACCATCATCTCGGCCTCGGTCATCGAGCCGTGGCCGCTGCGCAGCCGCGACTCGCGCGGCAGCGCGGGATCGACGAACGCCACGTCGCGCGACGCGGCGAGCACGACGTCGCCGATCCTCCGGCGGATCGCGTTCGAAGGCTTCGGTCCGAGCCATCCCTCGTCCTCGAGCTGCTCGCGCGACATGACCCACGCGTCCGCGCCGTGTGCCGCCTGCGCGGCGGCGAGCAGCTCCGCTGCGGCACCGCGCCGCGCGTAGAGGTAGCGAAAGCGCGCGTCTCCCGCACACTCCTCGACGAGCTCCGACACGTCGCCGAGCTCGATCCACGAGTCCGGCACGAGGTCGACCTGCCCGTGGTCCGCGGTGACGACGAGCGCGACCGACTCCGGGAGCGCGTCGAGCACGTCGGCGACGAGACGATCGGCGAAGGCGAGCTCGGCGAGGTAGTAGCGGCTGTGGAGCCCGTAGCTGTGCGCGACCTCGTCGACACCCGGGTAGTACGCGTACACGAACGGCGCACCGTAGAGCGTCAGCGAGCGGCAGTGCTCGACGATCGTCGAGACCGCGCGCCAGCCGTGGAACTCGCCGCCGCGCAGGTGGGCCTCGCTGAAGCCGGTGGAGCGGAACTCGGAGCGTCGTGACGATGGGGACGGTGCGCCCGCGGAACGGCGCGTGCCGCTGCACGAGCCCGGGGTCGGGCGCGTGCTTCTTGCCCTCGGTCTGCCACGACAGCACGTTGAGGATCCCGCCTTCGGCGCGCATCCGGAAGCCGAGGAGCCCGTGCTCGCTCGGCGGCAAGCCCGTCGTGATCGACGTCAGCGCGGCCGCGGTCGTCGACGGGACGACCGACGTGACGGCGGTGCCCTCGAGCGCACGGATCACCGGCAGCAGCTCGGGATGGCGCTCGAGCGCCTCCCACCCGAGGCCGTCGAGGACGAGCACGACCACCGAGGTCGCGCCGGCGACCGGTGCGGGGAGCCAGCCGGCGTCCGCGGCCCCGAGGAGCGAGGGGACGAGCGTCGTGATGCCAGGTCCGTCGTAGGACGCGCGGACCGGCTGCAACGTCGTACCGGTCTGCGATGGCCCCATCCCCCACGGAGGCTAGCGACACCCGGTCGCGCTCCGGTGCGCCGTCGATCGACCTGGTCGCTCGGGGTCACCCGATCGTGGGACGATTGACCCCGTGAAGGTCTCGACCCGAGGTGATTACGCCGCGCGCGCGCTGCTCTCGCTGGCGCTGCACGAGTCGGACCGTCCCACCTCGGTGAAGGAGATCGCCGAGCGCACGACCCTCCCCCAGCCCTACCTCGAGCAGATCCTGCTGGCGGTGAAGGGCGCGGGGCTCGTGCAGTCGAAGCGGGGCGTCGGGGGCGGCTACGTGCTCGCGCGACCCGCCGACGAGATCACGCTCGCCGAGATCCTCGCGGCCGTCGACGGCCCGCTCGTGACCGTCATCGGCGAGCACGACCACTGCGAGGGGCACTGCGTGCTCCAGGAGGTCTGGTCGGGCGTGTCCGAGGACATGCGCGGGCTCCTCGAGCGCTTCACGCTGGCCGACCTCGTCGCGCGCACGCGCGCCGGCCACCCGCTCGACGCCTCGATCCGCTGACCCGCTGATCGGCGCTTCAGACCGCGGCGGGGACGCTCGTGTCGGCCGCCGGCAGCCGCAGGACCACGGCGAGCCCACCCTCGGGCGCCTCGGCGAGCTCGACCGACCCGCCGTCGGCGGTCACGAGGCGGCCCACGATCGCCAGCCCGAGCCCGAAGCCACCCGAGCTCGACGGCGCGGCGCCCCGCCAGAACCGGTCGAACGCCCGGGCGCGCTGCTCGGCGGTCATGCCCGGGCCCGCGTCGCGCACCTCGAGCCGCACCTCGTCGTCCTCTCGGTGCGCGGCGACGACGATCTCCGAACCGGGCGGCGCGACGTCGAGCGCGTTGCTGATCAGGTTGTCGAGGACCTGCTCGAGGCGGCCCGGGACGCTGCGCACCGGCGGCGCGTCGACGTCGGCGACGAGCCGCACGTTGACGCCGTCGGCCGCGACCCGCCACGCCTCGCAGCGACCCGCGACGAGCGACGCCACGTCGATCGGTGCGCTCGGCACCGGCCCGTCCTCGGCGCGCGCCAGCATCAGCAGCGCGTCGACGAGGCGCGCGAGGCGCTGCACCTCGTGGCGCGCGCCGTCGAGGTCGTCGACGCGGAACTCCGGGTCTTCGGCTTCGAGGTTCTCGAGCCGCAGGCTGAGCGCGGCCAGCGGTGTGCGCAGCTGATGCGATGCGTCGGCGACGAACGCCTGCTGCGAGCTGACCAGCTTCTCGAGGCGCTCCGCGGTGCGGTTGAACGAGCGGGCGAGGCCGTTGAGCTCCGGCGGGTCGTCGGGCACCTTGACGCGCGCCGACAGGTCGCCCTCCCCCAGGCGGGCCGCGCCCGCGTCGAGCTCGGCGAGCGGGCGCGTGAACGAGCGTGCGAGCAGCGTGCTCACCAGCAGCACCACGACGAGGACCGCGACCGCCAACCCGGCGAGGAGGAGCCAGTTGTCGCGCGTCGCGTCACCGACGGAGTCGAGCGGTGACGTGACGCGCAGCGCACCGACGGGGTTCCCGCTCACGAGGACCGGTACCGCGATCGAGAGCACATCGCTCGCTGCGTGCGTCGCGCTCGATCGTCACCTGCCGCCCGCGCAGCGCGGTCGCGATGTCGCGACGGCCGACCAGCGACGTGCCGACCTCGGCCTCGCTCGGGCCCCGGGACGCGAGCACCGTGCCGGCGCCGTCGGTGAGCACGACCGACAGCCCGGTCTGCTCGCGGAACGTCTGCGCGAGCTTCGCGAGCTCCTGCGGTGGCGCCGACTCGCCCAGGGCTGCGTTGACGCGCAGCGCGAACACGTACGCCTCGCTCTGCACCTGTCCAGTGAGGCGCCGGCGCTCGTTGTTCTGGAACGAGAGGCCGAGCGGGAGCGCGAGCGCGAGGACGACGAACAGCGTCAGCGAGAGGTACGAGATGAGGAGCCGACGTCTCACGACAGGATCACTGCTCCCGCTCGACGGCATTCACCGTTCGGCCTGCGTCGGATCCTCTCGCAACCGGTAGCCGACACCGCGGACCGTCTCGATCCACAGCGGGTCACCGAGCTTGCGGCGCAGGCTCCCCACGTGGACGTCGAGCGTCTTCGTCGGCCCGAACCAGTGCGGGTCCCAGACGCTGTCGATGATCTCCTGGCGGCTGAACACCGCGCCGGGATCGCCGGCGAGGAGCGAGAGGAGGTCGAACTCCTTGGGCGTCAGCGCGACCTCCTCACCGTCGAGCGTCACCCGGCGGGTGCGCCGGTCGACGACGAGCGCGCCGGTGTCGGCCGCGATCGTGTCGGTGCCCGTGGCGCCGCCATCGGCTCGTGGCCCGGCTCGCCGAGTGACCGCACGGATGCGGGCCACGAGCTCGCGGAGCCCGAACGGCTTGACCAGATAGTCGTCGGCGCCCAGCTCGAGGCCCACGACACGGTCGACCTCGTCGCCGCGTGCGGTGACGACGATGATCGGGACGTCCGACCGGCTGCGGAGGTCCCGGCACAGGTCGAACCCGTCGACGTCGGGGAGCCCCAGATCGAGCAGCACCACGTCCTCGGTCCCCTCGAACGCCGCCGAGGGCGGTCTCGCCCCGGTCATAGCGGGCCACCTCGAAGCCCTCCCGCTCCAGGCCGCGGACGAGCGGCGCAGCGATGGAATCGTCGTCCTCGACCACGAGCACCCGCATGGTCATTGGCGTCGACACTCCTCCCGGGCAACCTTTACCCGTTGTTGGTCTCCGTCAGCGGAGCCCTTGCAGTGGGCTCCCGTACCTTCATCCGTGCCGAACCCCTTTCGGTGCCCAGCCCAGTCGTGCGGCCCGCCGGTGGTCAATCCGCCGGCGGGCCAAGCGCATTCAGGGCCCCTTGCAGCTCCGGGGGCAGCGGGCTCGCCAGCTCCACCCGCCGGCCGTCGCCCGGGTGATCGAACTCGAGCCGGGCGGCGTGCAGGAACGGGCGCTCGAGCCCCAGGCTCGCCCCGGAACGCCCTCCGTAGGCCCCGTCCCCGACCACCGGGTGCCCGATGGCCCCGAGGTGCACCCGGATCTGGTGGGTCCGGCCGCTCTCGAGCGACAGGTCGAGGAGGGCGACGTCTGCATCGGACCATTCTGCGGCGATCTCGAAGGTCGTGCGGGCCGGCCGGCCACCTTCCCGGACCGCCATGCGGGTGCGCTGGCGCGTCGAGCGCCCGATCGGCGCGTCGACTGCGCCGCGCCGGCACCTCGGGGATGCCGCCGACGAGCGCGACGTACCGGCGGTCGACGGCACGGGCGGACAGCGCGGCGACGAGCTCGCGGTACGCGTCGTCGGTGCGCGCGACGACGAGCAGGCCGCTCGTGTCGCGGTCGAGGCGGTGGACGATCCCCGGGCGCGCCGGGTCGCCGACGCCCGCGAGGTCGGGGAACTCCCGGAGGAGCCCGTGCACGAGCGTGCCGTGCGCGTGTCCCGATCCCGGGTGGACGACCAGCCCCGCCGGCTTGTCGACGACGATCACCGACTCGTCGGCGTACACGACGTCGAGCGGCACGTCTTCTGCTTCGGGCAGGGCCGCGACCGGCGGGCTGTCGAGCAGCTCGATGACCTCTCCCGCGCGCAGCCGGTGGCTCTTCGACGCGGGCTGCCCGCTCACGAGGACCCCGCCGTCGCGGACGAGCGCCTGCACCTCGGCCCGGCTCCACCCCGTGAGCATCGCGACGGTGCGGTCGAGTCGCTCGCCCTCGAGCGTGTCGGGGACCACGAGCGGCTCCGAGTCGGGCGTGGTCACGCGGTCGCTTGCTCGTCGTGTTCGCCCCGTTCACTGCGCTCGTCGCGCATGCTGAACAGTGTGCGCGCGACGAGGAGCACCGCGCCGATCGTGATCGCGGCGTCGGCCACGTTGAAGGTCGGGAAGCTGCCGACGCGCACGAAGTCGATCACCGCGCCCTCGAGGAAGCCGGGCGACCGCGCGATCCGGTCGAAGAGGTTGCCCACCGCGCCGCCGAGCACGAGCGACAGGGCGATCAGGATCACGAGGTCGTCGGTGCGGCGCACCGCGTGGACGAGGACGACCGCGAGCACGATCGCGAGGATCGCGAGCAGGGGCGTGAACCCCTGGAACAGGCTGAACGCGCTCCCCGTGTTGCGGCTCAGGTGGAGCTCGACGTCGCTGCCGATGATCGAGAGCGGCCCGTCGTCGAGCTCGGCGACCGCCCACGTCTTCGTGAGCTGGTCGACCAGCGCGACCCCGAGGACGATCCCGAGGACGAGCACACCCCGCCGGCGCGACCACCCGGCGGGCTCGTCGGCGCCGGTGCTCGGCGCAGCCGTCGGGTCAGCGTCGCCGGTCGGCACGGGCCTTGCAGTCGACGCACACGTCGGCCCAGGGCCTGACCTCGAGACGCTCCACCGGCAACCGCCGGCCGGCGTACCGGCAGACGCCGTACGTGCCGCGCTTCATGCGGTTGAGGGCCAGCTCGATGTCCTCGACCTCCTGACGGGCCGAGGCGGACAGCAGGAGGTCGCGCTCGCGCTCCACGTTGACCGTGTCGCCCTCGCCCGACTCCTCGTCGAACTGCGTGTCGCCGCCCTCGCGCTCGCGCGCGAGCTGCTCGGCCTCGGCCGCGAAGTCGTCGGCCTGGGCGCGCAGCCGGTCGCGCTCCTCGAGGAGCCGCGACTTGAGGCGGTCGAGCGTCTTCGGCGAGAGGTTCGGCGTCCCAGGCGTCACCTCGAAGCCCGACAGCTCGCAGATGACGGTCTTCTTGCCGCCCTTCTTGACGGGCTGCGCCTTCTCGGCCGTCTTCGTGGCGGTCGCGGCGGCCTTGGTCGCAGTCTTCGCCGGCGCAGCCTTCGTCGTGGTCTTGGCCGCCTTCTTCGCCGGAGTCTTGGCCGGGGCCTTGGTCGCCTTCTTCGCGACCTTCTTCGCCGTCTTCGCGGGCGCCTTCGTGGCGCGCGTGGACGTGGCCTTCTTCGCCGTCTTCGCGGGCGCCTTCGTGGCGCGCGCGCTCGTGGCCTTCTTCGTCGACTTCGTCGTGCTCGTCGAGGGCTTCGCGGCGCGACCGCCGCCCTTGCCAGCCGCGGGCATCTGATCCCTTCGGGGTCGCGGGGGGCCGGGCCCGTCGTCTCGAAGACAGGCCACGAGGCCGACAGGAAGAGCGAGACAGGATACAGCCCGGCACGGCCCGCTTCAATCTGCGCGCGGTGCGCGCGAGGTCGGCCGATACGCTCGCACGATGCCCTTCCGGAGCGTCGATCGCGAGCTCGATCTCGTCGCGATCGAGGAGCGGGTGCTCGAGCGCTGGCGCGACGACGACGTCTTCGCCGAGAGCCTTCGCCGACGCGAGGGCGCGCCCGAGTGGGTGTTCTACGAGGGCCCGCCGACGGCCAACGGCCGGCCCGGCCTCCACCACGTCTGGGCCCGCTCCTTCAAGGACGTCTACCCGCGGTTCCACACCATGCGGGGCCGCTACGTCGCCCGGAAGGGCGGGTGGGACTGCCACGGCCTGCCGGTCGAGCTCGAGGTCGAGAAGGAGCTCGGCTTCAGCGGGAAGCAGCAGATCGAGGAGTACGGCATCGCCGCGTTCAACGAGCGCTGCCGCGCGTCGGTGCACCGCTACGTCGAGGACTGGTCGGCGCTCACGACCCGCATCGGGATGTGGGTCGACACCGACGACGCCTACTGGACGCTGACGAACGCCTACATCGAGAGCGTGTGGTGGCACCTCAAGACGATGTGGGACGCCGACCTCGTGTACGAGGGCTTCAAGGTCGTCCCCTACTGCGGACGCTGCGGCACGGCGCTGTCGAGCCACGAGGTCGCGCAAGGGTACGAGGACGTCACCGAGCCGTCGGTGTACGTGCGGTTCCCCGTCGTCGACCGCGACTTCGACCTCCTCGTGTGGACGACCACGCCGTGGACGCTGATCTCGAACGTCGCCGCCGCCGTCGGGCCCGACGTCCGCTACGTGCGCGCCCGCGACGCCGCCGGCGGTCGCGACCTCGTGCTCGCGGCCGACCGCGTCGCCGCGGTCCTCGGCGACGACGCGACCGTCGCGGGCGACGTGCCCGTCGACGAGCTCGTCGGGCTGCAGTACCAGCGACCGTTCGAGCTCCTCCAGATCGTCCCAGACCCCGAAGGGACGGACGCCAACCGGGTCGTCGTCGACGAGTTCGTGACCACCGACGACGGCTCCGGCATCGTGCACCTCGCTCCGGCGTTCGGCGAGATCGACCGCGAGGTCGAGCGAGCGCGAGGGCCTGCCGCTGCTCAACCCGGTCGACGCGTCGGCGCGGTTCGACGAGTCGGTGCCGCCCTACGCCGGGCAGTTCGTGAAGGACGCCGACCCGGCGCTGATCGAGGCGCTGGGCGCCGCGGGCCTGCTCGTGCTCGTCGTCGACTACACGCACTCGTACCCGCACTGCTGGCGCTGCGGGACGCCGCTCATCTACTGGGCGAAGCCGACGTGGTTCGCGCGCACCACGGCGCGCCACGACGAGCTGCTGCGCGAGAACGAGCAGATCGGCTGGCACCCCGAGCACATCAAGCACGGGCGCTTCGGCGACTGGCTCGCCAACAACGTCGACTGGGCGCTCTCCCGAGACCGCTACTGGGGCACGCCGCTGCCGATCTGGCGCTGCACCGAGTGCAAGCACGACACCTGCGTCGGGTCGGTGGCGGAGCTCACGGAGCTCGCCGCCCGCCCGCTCGACGACCTCGACCTCCACCGTCCCGCCGTCGACGAGGTCACGATCCCCTGCTCGGAGTGCGGTGCCCGCGCCGAGCGTGTCGAATCGGTGCTCGACGCGTGGTTCGACTCGGGAGCGATGCCCGCGGCGCAGCACCACTACCCGTTCGAGCACCAGGACGTCTTCGAGCGCCGCTTCCCCGCCGACTTCATCTGCGAGGCGATCGACCAGACCCGCGGCTGGTTCTACTCCCTGTTGGCGGTCAACACGCTCGTGTTCGACCGGTCGCCCTACCGCAACGTCGTGTGCCTCGCGCTCCTCGTCGACGGCGATGGGCAGAAGATGTCGAAGTCGCGCGGCAACGTCATCGACCCGTGGACGATCCTCGAGACCCGTGGCGCGGACGCGCTCCGGTGGTACTTCTTCTCCGCCGGTTCCCCGTGGACGAACCGACGCGTCGACGAGCAGGTCATCGACGAGTCGATGCGACGGTTCCTGCTGACGCTCTGGAACACGTACTCCTTCTTCGTGACGTACGCGACGCTCGATGGCTGGGAGCCGACGGCCCCCGGCGCGCGCGTGCCCGTGACGCACGTGCTCGATCGCTGGGTCCGCTCGCGACTGCACGGCGCCATCGCCGAAGCCACCGACGCGCTGGAACAGTTCGACGCCATGCGGGCCGCGCAGGCGATCGAGCGGCTCGTCGACGACCTGTCCAACTGGTACGTGCGCCGTTCCCGCCCGCGCTTCTGGAAGTCGGCCGATCCCGCCGCCCACCAGACGCTGCACGAGTGCCTCGCGACGGTCGCGCTGCTGCTCGCGCCGCTGTGCCCGTTCGTGAGCGACGAGCTGTGGGGCAACCTCGGGGGTACCGGCGAGTCGGTGCACCTCGCCGACTGGCCCGAGGCCGACGCGTCGGCGGTCGACGCCGCCCTCGAGGTGGGGATGGCCGACACCCGCCAGCTCGTCACGCTCGGGCGTGCCGCCCGCACCGACGCCAAGATCCGCGTCCGCCAGCCGCTCCCCCGGGCGCTCGTCCTCGTCCCGGGTGGGCGCGAGCTGGACGCCGAGCTCGTGGCCGAAGTCGCCGACGAGCTCAACGTGAAGCAGGTCGAGACGATCACCGACCTCGCGAGCCTGATGGACCACACGGTCGTGCCCAACTTCCGCAGCCTCGGCCCTCGCCTTGGGCCGCTGATGCCGAAGGTGAAAGAGGCGCTGGCCGGCGTCGACGGGGGCGTGGTGTCACGGGCCCTCGAGGCCGACGGCCGCTACACGTTCGAGGTCGACGGCCAGACCGTCGAGCTGCTCCCCGACGACGTCGAGGTGCGCGCCGTCGCCCACGACGAGCTCGTGCTCGCCGAGGAGAACGGCTACGCGGTCGCGCTCGACATCACGGTCGACGCCGACCTCCGGCTCGAAGGCCTCGCGCGTGAGGTCGTGCGCGCGCTCAACGACCACCGGAAGGCGCTCGACCTCGCGCTGTCCGACCGCATCCGTCTGCAGGTGTCGGCCGACGCACCGATCGCCGACGCGCTCGCCGCGCACGGCGACTGGGTCGCGGGCGAGGTCCTCGCGGTGCAGCTCGACGTCGCGCCGTTCGCCGACGCGGGCAGCGACGCGGTGCGGTTCGAGGTCGACGGCGCGCCGTTCGCGGTGCGTGTGGAAGTGGTCTGACCGAGCGCTACTTGCGGCGCTTGAAGAGGCGCCGGTGCTCCTCGGTGTCTTCCTCGTCGAAGAACGCGGCGTCGTCGTCGTTGGTGCCGAGCGGCGCGTCGTCGCGCACCGCCTCGCGCAACGAAGCGAAGAACGCGTCGTCGTCGAGGCTGTCGCCGGCCGCGCCGGGCTCGACCTCGGCGTACTCGCCGGAGTCGTCGATGACCGCGGCGGTCGGCGGGTCGTTCCACCCGCCCGCGGGACCGGAGTCCCACGCCTCTTCCCCGGCGGCAACGGCCTCGATGTGCACCGTGGCCTGACCGGCCGACGGCGGCTCGGTGGCCGGGCGGACCGGCCGACGGCGGCTCGGTGGCCGGGCGGACCGCGCCTTCGGCCGACGCGGACCAGCTGTCCTCCGGCGGTGCCGGTGGGATCGTCGGCGCGGCGGGCGCGGGCGACGCGGTCCAGCTCGCTCCGGCGCTCACCGCGGGGAGCTCGACGTCGTGCAGCGCCGGGCGCTGGCCGATGGCCGTCGCCTGGTTCAGGAGCTCGAGCTCCCCCTGGATCGCGGACCGCAGACGGTCGCGGTAGTCGCCCTCGAACTGCTCGAGCGCGTCGACGTCGGCGTTGAGCGTGTCGCGCGCCGTCTGGAGCTTGTCGATCTCGCCCTCGAGCTTCGAGCGCTCGCGCTCGGCGATGGTCGCGGCGTTCGCCTCGGCCTCGCCGACGACCTGCTGCGCGCGGTGCTCGGCCTCGCCGACCATCTGCTGCGCCTTGACGCGCGCCTCGGCGACGGCCTCGTCGGCCGCCTTCTGCGCGAGCACGAGCGTGCGCTGGATGACGTCGGTGTCGGCGCTGCGCACCGGTGCGGGCACGGGCGGCGGGGCCGGCACGACCGGCGCGGGCTGTGGTGCCGGTGCCTGCGCGGGTGCTTGCGCGGGAGCGCCCTGGGCAGCACGCGCACGCAGCTGCTGCGCCTCCGCCTCGAGGTGCTCGATCGTCGCCGCGGCGCGCTCGAGCAGCTCGTCGACGTCGTCGCGGTGATAGCCGCGCCACGCCTCACGGATCTCGATGTCGCGCAGCTCCTGCGGGGTCACGTCCATGGAAGCCATGGCCGACAATGCTAGCGATGTGGTCGCCCCGGACCGGCTTTGCCGGTCCGGACCAACGTCCGACGCCGAAGCGTCGCGCCGGGAGGGGCATCCGGGGAGGGCCTGCCCTCCCCGGACTTCAGCAGATCGCGCCCTGCAGGATGATCAGGCCGAACGTCAGCACGAGGAACGACAGGTCGAACATCCCGGCGGGCGGGATGATCGCCCGCAGCGGGCGCAGCGCCCAGTCGGTGAGCGTGACGAGGAGCGCCTGGATCTTGGCGGCGACACCGTCGGGCTGCACCGGGAACCACGAGAGCACCGCGCGTGCGAACAGCACGATGATGAAGAGCCAGATGAGCCGGCAGATGATGTCCACTGGGTCAGAGGCGGGTGGGCGTCAGGGCGCGGACGGTTCAGTCGTCGCGCTGGTAGAGCCCGCGGGCTTCGAGCCGGTCCTTCTCCTCTTCGGAGAGCTGGACGTTCAGCGGTGTGATGAGGAAGACGGCATCGGCGACGCGGGACATCGAGCCACCCATCGCATAGGCGAGGCCGCTCGAGAAGTCGATGAGGCGCCGCCGCAGCTCCTTGGGGCTCGCCTGGAGGTTGAGGATCACGGCCTGGTTCGCCTTGACCCGGTCGCCGACCTCCTGGGCGTCGTTGAACCCGCGAGGCTCGACGACGTGCACCTTGCCTGCAGTGGTGGGCACCGCTCGCACGACCGCGGGCCGGCTCACGGAGACGCCGCTCGGCTGTTCGTCACGCGGCAGCGGGCGCACGGTGGGCTCGCCCGTCCCCACGCCGGTCGCCGCACCCGTGACGCCACCGGGCGACGAGCTCGGCCCGGCAGGGTGACCGGGGTGGTCGCGGACGGCGACCGTGCGGGAGTCGGGGCCGACGGCGCCGATCGGTCGGACGTCGCTCGAGCGCTGGCCGCTCGGGTACGCGGGCTGGGACGGAACCTGGTCGTGGCCGTAGGCCTCGTCGTAGGCGCCCTGGTCGTCGTAGCCCCTGCCCTGGCCCTGGCCCTGCCGCCGGAGCCGGGCCGGTCGTCGTAGCCCTGGCCGTAACCGGCCTGGTCGTCGTAGCCGTAGCCCGCATGGGCGTCGTAGCCGTACTCGTCGTCGTCCTGGAGTCCCAGGTAGACCATCGCTCGGCGCCAGAGTGAAGCCACGAGAACAGATGCGTGCCCGTTCTTGAGCTGGGGACAGGGCTGGGGACGGCACGCCCTCCGTCCACCAGCCTACCGGGCTGTCCCGCTGCACCCCAGGCATCCGGGCTCGATCCCCACGAGCCCCTCAGGCCCCTCCAGCCACGCCTGAGCGGCCTCTGACGGGACGCGACGAGCGGGTCAGGCTTCCGGTGCCCGATCGCCAGCCCGAGTGGCGGCCGGCCGCTCGCCGAAGATCGCGCGGCCGACCCGCACCATCGTCGCCCCCTCCGTGATCGCCGCCTCGAAGTCGTCGGTCATCCCCATCGAGAGCTCGGGCAGCGCCAGCCGCTCCCCCACCGCGCGCAGGCGCGCGAACCACGGGCGCGGGTCGTCACCGTGAGGCGGGACGGTCATCAGCCCGACGACGTCGAGCCCGAGCGCGCGCAGCTCGTCCACCAGGCCGGGCGCCTCGTCGATCGCGCACCCCGCCTTCTGCGGCTCGTCCGCGACGTTCACCTCGACGAGCACGCGCGCGCCGGGCGCGTGCTGCGCGATCGTGCGGCCGAGCGCGAGCCGATCGACCGACTGCCAGCACGTCACCCACTCGGCCAGCGCGCGCACCTTGTTGCGCTGGAGCGCGCCCAGGAAGTGCCAGCGCGGCGGGGCCGCGCGGTCAGCGAGCGCCGGCGCCTTGGCGAGCAGCTCCTGCGCGCGGTTCTCGCCGACGTCGACGAGGCCGGCGTCGAGCGCGGCGGCGACGAGGGCAACGTCCACGGTCTTCGTCGCGCCGACGAGCGTCACCGCGTCGTGTGCGCGACCCGCGCGCGCTGCGGCGTCGGCGATGCGTCCGCGCACCGCGGCGATGTTCGCCGCGACGTCTTCTGGAGTCGTCACCCGTCGAGCCAGTCGACGGGCGGCTCTGCCGACCCGGCGACGGTGGAGCGCGAGCTTGCGAGCGCTCCCGGGATGATGGCGATGAGGGCCTGTCGGCCGGTGGTGCCGTCGCGGCGGTACGAGAAGTGGTCGGCTGAGGTGAACGTGCACACGTCGACGTCGTCGAGCTGGTCCACGCCGGCCCGGGCCAGCGCGACGCGCACCGCGGTGGGGATGTCGAGCGCGAGCCGCCCGTCGGACGTGCGTGCCTCCACGGACCCGCCGAGCACGGCCACGACGCGGTCGAGGTCGTCCCGCCCGAACTCGTAGCAGCACGGGTGCACGCAGGGGCCCAGCGCGGCCCGCACCTCGCCGCGCCCGAGCTCGCGCAGCCGGGCCACCGCTTCCGGGATCACCCCGGCGACGAGGCCCGGCCAGCCGGCATGGACGACCGCGACCGCGTCGTCGGTCGCGAGCGCGATCGGCGCGCAGTCGGCGGTCTGCACCACGAGCGGCACGCCCGGGCTCGCGGTGACGGCCGCATCGGCCTCGGGCAGCCGACTCGCGTCACGGTGCTCGTCACCGTCGACGACGGTCGCGCCGTGGACCTGGCGCAGCCACACCCAACCGGTCGGGGGCAGGCCGAGGTGCCGTGCGAGCCGCTGACGGTTCTCGTCGACCGCGGTGCGCTCGTCCCCGACGCTCGTGCGCGAGGTTGGCGTCGTCGAACGGAGCCTGGGAGACGCCCGCTCCTGGTGCCGGGCCGCGCCGGTCGGTCCAGACGACGCGCGCCGGACCGAGGCGCGTCTCGATCAGCGCAGGAACTCGGGGACGTCGAACTCGTCGTCCTCGTCGCCACCCGAGTAGCTGCCGCGCTCCTCACCGAAGGCGCTGTCGGCCGCCGTCGTGTCGGACAGGCCGAGCGACGCGGGCTCCCGCCGCGTCGACGTCGAGCGCTCGCCGTCGAAGCGGTCGAACCCGGCGGCGATCACGGTGATGCGCACCTCGTCGCCGAGGGCGTCGTCGATCGTGGCGCCGAAGATGATGTTGGCGTCGGGGTGCGCCGTCTCCTTGACGACCTCCGCGGCCTCGTTCACCTCGAACAGGCCGAGCTCGGACGGACCCGCGACGTTGAGCAGCAGGCCACGCGCACCCTCGATGCTGGCCTCGAGCAGCGCGCTCGAGATCGCGTGCCGCGACGCGTTGATCGCACGGCCTTCGCCGCCCGCCTGCCCGACGCCCATGAGCGCGGTGCCGGCGTCCTGCATGATCATCCGCACGTCGGCGAAGTCGGTGTTGATGAGCCCCGGCGTCGTGATCAGGTCGGCGATGCCCTGCACGCCCTGGAGCAGCACGTCGTCGGCCATCTTGAACGCCGACAGCAGCGACGACTTCTCGTCGGCGACGTCGAGCAGCCGGTCGTTCGGGATCACGATGAGCGTGTCGACACTTCTCGCGCAGCTTCCCGATGCCCGCGTCGGCCTGCACGGCACGGCGGCGGCCCTCGAAGCTGAACGGGCGGGTCACGATGGAGATCGTCAGCGCACCCAGGCCACGGGCCACCTCGGCGACCACAGGAGCACCACCGGTCCCGGTGCCACCGCCCTCGCCCGCGGTGATGAACACCATGTCGGCGCCCTTGAGGACCTCTTCGATCTCGTCGCGGTGGTCCTCGGCGGCCGACTGACCGACCTCGGGGTCGGAGCCCGCGCCGAGGCCGCGCGTGATCTGGCGGCCGATGTCGAGCTTCACGTCGGCGTCGCTGATGAGCAGCGACTGCGCGTCGGTGTTCACCGCGACGAACTCGACGCCCTTGAGCCCCGCGTCGATCATGCGGTTGACGGCGTTGCCGCCACCGCCGCCGACGCCGACGACCTTGATGACCGCCAGGTAGTTCTGCGGGTCGCCGAGCATCTGGGTGGTGCCTCCTCTCCCGGCCGAGTCGCGCTCGTCGGGATGCAGGTGTCGAGTTGCTGTCGAGTGGGTCGGTCTCGAAGTCGGTGCCGAGATCTTGGTCGGGATCGTGTTCGGTGGCGACCCCCGGCTCGGCGGTCACCGTCTCGCTCACGGATGTTGCTGGGGCTCCATTCTCGCCGCTCGGAACGGTCGGCGGGGGGATGGAATCGTCCCGCTCGTCCTCCCACGAGTACCCGTCAGGCTCCCCTTCGTCCTGGGGTGCGCGTGGCGTCACCATGACAAGGATAGGAGCGTCATCCCGTCACCGGGGCGCCGGGCACGCGGACGTCGAGATAGGTCACGGGAGTGCCGTTGAGGCTCCGGAGCACGGCATCGGCCGCCCGGGCCTTCTCCGACAAGCGATCGAGGCGCCCGAGGCGCACCTCGGCGCCGTCCGCCAGGAGCAGCGCCGCCTGGTCCTGATCCACGAAGACCCGGGTGACGCGATCGGCGAGCGGGCCGAGCGCGGCCGCAACCACCGCCGCGGCCCGCGGCCGGATCCGGTCGCCCGGCGCGGCGTCGGGCGTGTCGGTGACGAGCGACGTGAGCCCCGGGGGCGCCACGGCCTCGACCGACACGACCGTGCCCGTCGCGTCGACCACACCGAACGTGCCGTCGCTGCGGGGCACGAAGGCGACCGGCGGGCGCGCCGTCACCTGGATCTTCACGGTGCCGGGGAGCTCGCGGACGACGTCGGCGTGCGCGACCCACGCGAGCGACTCGAGCCGATCGGTCGCCGCGCCCGTGTCGAGCAGCAGGATCGCCGCGCCGCGCTCGACCTCCGCCGCGGCACGGACCTCGTTGACCCGCGGCCCCGCACCGCTGATCACGACGCGGTCGACGTCGAGGAGCGGGGACAGCACGATCCCGCCGGCCGCGAAGACGACCGCGACGAGGCCGATCGCGAGGACGAGCCGACGCAGGCGTCGGCGACCGGCGGTGCGCGCCACCGTGACCCGCCGGGCCCGGAACTTGGGGTGTGCGGCCGCCCTGCGCGGCCGGCGCCGTTCGCGCGCCGGTCTGCTTCCGCGGCGGTGCCTTGCGCGACGGTGCCGTGCGGGCACGACGCGGTGGCGCACCCGGGCGACGGGCGGGCGAGGGAGCGCGGCGCGTCATCTCGAAGCCCACCATGTGCAGCTCCGGCTGCAGGCACACGCCGGAGTCGTCGCGCGACGCGTCGTTGCACCTCGCGCGACCAGCGCGTGCACGTCACCCGCGGTCGCGCCGGGATCGGCCTGGAAGAAGTTCGCGTGCTTCTCCGACACGGTTGCGCCCCCGACGCGAAGCCCCTTGAGGCCGGCCGACGTCGATGAGCCGCCCGGCCGAGTCGTCCTCCGGGTTGCGGAACACCGAGCCCGCGTTCGCGCCGCCGGGCTGGTGCTCGCGCCGCCAGCGCACGACCTCGTCGATGCGCTCGCCGCAGGCAGCCGGGTCGTCGGCGGCGCCCACGAGCTCGGCGCCCGTCACGACGTCGGTGGCGGTCGAGGTCGGAGTGGCGGTAGCCGAGGTCGAGCTCGTCGGCGGGTCCGCGGGCACGCGGCGCGGCGCCCGCTCGGAGGTCGGCGATCCACGCCCGGTCGAGCACCTCGCGCGTCTCCCGGCCGTGCCCACCCGCGTTCATGCGCACCGCGCCACCGACCGAGCCGGGGATCCCGACGAAGAACTCGAGCCCACCCAGCCCGGCCGCCGCCGCCTGCCGGGCCAGGACCGGCAGCGGCACGGCGCCGCCGGCGCGGGCGCGCCGCGGCAGTCGCGTCGATCGTGAGCTCCTCGAACGTGCCGGTGAGCACGAGGCCGAGGCCCTCGAAGCCCGAGTCGGCGACGAGCAGGTTGGAGCCGCGGCCGACCACGAGCACCGCCGGGTCGTGCGTGGCGACGAGCGCAGCGACGACGGCGAGCTCGGCGTCGTCGGCGACACGGACGACGACGGCCAACGGACCGCCGAGGCGGTAGGTGGTGAGCTCTGCAAGGGGCTGTCGCGGCGCGACCCGACCGGGAAGGCGTCGCGTCGAGCTCGTCCGCGAGCACGTCGAGGGTCACGACGACGCTCCCGTCGCGGCGAGCCACTCGTCGGGCACGGTCGTGAGGTCACCGGCGCCCAGCGTCAGCACGAGATCGCCCGGCCGGGCGAGCCGCAGCGCGTGCTGCACGACGTCCGCTCGCCGCGGCAGGTAGGTGACCGCGGTCGCGGGATGCGCGTCGAGGACGGCCTGGAGCAGGAGCCGCCCGGACACGCCCGGCTGCGGCGGCTCCCCCGCCGAGTACACGTCGGTGAGGACGAGCGTGTCGGCGTCGACGAACGCGTCGGCGAAGTCGCGCCACAGGCGCGCCGTGCGCGTGTAGCGGTGCGGCTGGAAGACCGCGATGACGTGACCCCAGTCGCCCTCGCGCGCGGCGCCCAGGGCAGCGGCCACTTCGGTCGGCAGGTGCGCGTAGTCGTCGACGATCGTGACGCCGTCGACCTCGCCGCGGAACTGGAACCGCCGCGCGACACCGCCGAACCCGCGGAGCGCCTGCGCGACCGCGTCGAACGGCGACGCCGAGCTCGAGCGCGATCGCCGCGGCACCCGCGGCGTTGAGCGCGTTGTGCCGGCCGGGCACGGGCAGCTCGATCGTGCCGAGCTCCTCGTCGCCGTGCCGCAGCTCGAACCGGCTGCCGCTCCGACCGCCTTCGTAGGCGACGATCGCGGTAGTCGGCGTCGTCGGCCCAGCCGTACGTCCGCGCCGCGGGGACCTCGCGCGCGAGGCGGGCCGCGATCTCGTCGTCGGCGCACACGACACGCACGCCCGGGCACGCGCTCGAGGAACGACGCGAAGGCCGCGACCAGCGGTGTCGAAGCCGCCGTAGTGGTCGAGATGGTCGGGCTCGACGTTGGTGACGATCGCCGCCTCGGGCTCGAGCTCGAGGAACGTGCCGTCGCTCTCGTCGGCCTCGACGACGAGCCAGTCGCCCTCGTCGTACGCCGCGTTCGTGCCGACCTCGTTGAGGTCGCCGCCGATGACGAAGCTCGGGCTGCCAGCCCGCGGCCCGCAGCGCGAGCGCCAGCATCGACGAGACGGTGGTCTTGCCGTGGCTCCCCGCGACCGCGACGCCCCGACGCGTCGCGACGAGCGCGCGCAGCATCTCGGCGCGCCGCAGCACCGGTGTGCCGCTGCCGTTCGCCGCCACGACCTCGGGGTTGCTGCGCGGGATCGCCGTGGACACGACGACGGCGTCCAGCGTCCGCCGGGACGTGCTCGGCCGCGTGCCCGACATGGGTGTCGACGCCGAGCACCGCGAGCCGCTGCAGCGTCGCCGAGTCCTTGAGGTCGGAGCCGCGACACGCGGTGGCCCATCCGCGCCAGCACGGTCGCGATCGCGCTCATCCCGGCACCGCCGATCCCGACGATGTGGAGCACCCGGGGGCTCGAGAGGTCGACGGGCGCGCTCATCGGGCCGCTCCGACCTTCGCGGACGCCTCGACGAGGTCCGCGACCCGGTCCGTCGCGTCCGGCCGGCCGAGAGCACGCGCGGCCTGTCCCATGGTCGTCAGCCGTCCGGGGTCGGCGAGCAGCGCCCCGAGCTCCCGGTCGAGGCGTGCACCGTCGAGCTCGTCGTCGGTGACCATCACCGCGGCCCCGGCCGATGCGAGCGGCGTCGGCGTTGCGCGTCTGGTGGTCGGCGGGTGCACCCGGCAGCGGCACGAGGATCGACGGCGTCCCGGTCGACGGCGAGCTCGGCGCACGTCACGGCTCCGGCCCGGCACACGAAGACGCTGGCGTCGCGCGTACGCCTCGGGCATGTCGTCCTCGTACGTCGACGAGCTCGTAGTCGAGCGACGTCGTCGGCGCCGGCGCAGCGCGTCGAGGCGTTCGGCGACCGCGTCGTGGTTCGCGGCGGCCGGCGACGTGCCGGATCGGCCACGTCGCGACGGTCGCGCCAGCGCTCGTACAGACCGAGCGCGGCGTCGTTCAGCGAGCCGGGCACCGAGGCTGCCGCCGATCACGACGACGAGCGGCCGGTGCCGGGTCGGGCTCGCGCTGCACCTCGCGTGATCGCCGCGCGCACGGGGTTGCCTGTGAGCACGGCGTCGCGCAGCGGCGTGCCGGGCAACGACACGGCGGCGCGTGCGCCGAGACGGACGGCGAACCGGTTGACGATGCCCGGGCGCGGCGTTCTGCTCGTGGACCACCGCCGGGACCCGACGGAGCCGCGCCGCGACCACGCAGGCCGCCGACGCGTAGCCGCCGACGCCGAGCACGACGCGCGGCGGGCGCTTCCCGACGATGCCGAACGCGCGCGACGAACGCGCCGAACGTGCCCGAACACCGCGCCGACGTTCGCGAGCAGCGCCGACGGCTGGAAGGCTGCGCCGGACGCCCCGGCCGCCGGAGGAGGTCGATCTCGTAGCCGGCCTGCGGCACGGCCGTCGCTTCGAGGCCCGCGCTGAGCGCCGACGAAGCGCACGGCGTCTGGGCGTGCCCGCGGCGCACGAGCTCGTCGGCGACCGCGAGCGCCGGGTACACGTGACCGCCGGTGCCGCCGCCGGTGATCGAGCGCGTACGGACGTCGTCGCTCACGCGAGGCGCTCGCGGTCACCGCGACTGGCCTCGCGACGTTCGCCAGGATCCCCGCCGCGACCATCGTGAACAGCGAGCGACGAGCCCGCCGAACGAGACGAACGGCAGCGGGATCCCCGACACGGGCAGCATGCCGATCACACCGCCGATGTTGACCGCGGCCTGCGCGACGACCCAGACCGTGACCCCCGCGGCGAGCAGCATGCCGAACCGGTCGGGCGCGCGCAGCGCGGTGCGGATGCCGAGCACCGCGAACGCGACGAACAGGCCGAGGACGGTCAACGCTGCCGATGAGGCCCAGCTCCTCGCCGATCACCGCGAAGATGAAGTCGGTGTGCGCGTTCGGCAGGAAGAGCCACTTCGCCCGGCCCGGCGCCGAGCCCGACGCCGTCGACACCGCCGCTGCCCGAGCGCGATGAGCGACTGCAGCGATCTGGTACCCGGTGTTCGACGCAGTCGCCGGTCGGGTCGAGAGGAACGTGAGCACACGGGCCCTGTCGGTAGGGCGCGGCGATGGCGAGGATCGCGGCGAGCGCGACGCCGCTGCCGGCGACAGCGCGAGGTGGCGGAACCGCAGAGCCGCCGGCGAACAGCACCGTGCCGACGAGCACACGCCAGCAGCACGGTCGAGTCGAGGTCGGGCTCGAGGCACACGAGCGCGCCGAAGCCGAGCGACGACCGAGCAGCAGCGGTCGCAGGACCCTGCGCCAGTCGTGCAGCTCCTCGTCGCGCCGTCGTGACAGCAGATCGGCCGCGAAGAGGAGCAGCGCGAGCTTCGCCAGCTCGCTCGGCTGGAACCGCCACGGCCGAGCCCCAGCCACCGACGCGAGCCGCCGACGTAGATGCCGATCTTGGGCACCAGCACGATCGACGCAGGAGCACGCCGCTGACGACAGCGAGCGGCACCGACCGCGTGCTGCCAGCGGTGGTAGTCGAAGCGCACGACGACGACGAAGGCGATCACGCCGAGCGCGGTCCAGACGAGCTGGCGGGTGAAGAAGTGCCACGCGTTGCCGTAGCTCGGTGAGCGACACCACGACGACGCCGAGAGCACCATCACCACGCCGATCGTCACGAGCACCGCGACGGTCGCCACGAGGAGCAGGTAGTGCGCCGGGAGCGCGGTCGGCGTGACGCGTGTGCTTGCCGCTTCTTCGAGCCCTTCGGAGCGCGCGGTCACGGTCGCGGCCATCAGCCGCACCCCCACGAGCGATCGCACCTCGGCGGCGAAGTCGTCGCCGCGCGCGGCGTACGACGCGTACCAGTCGAACGACGCACACCCCGGGCTGAGCAGGACGGTGTCGCCGCGCCCGGGCGAGCTCGGAGGCGCTGCGCACCGCGGCGACGCATCGAGCCGGCACGCGACGACCGTGACGGCTCCTGCGAAGGCGTCCTCGACCTCGCCGCGGCGTCGCCGATCGCGACGACCGCGCGCAGCTGCGGTGCGTCAGCACCCGCAGCTCCGACAGGTCGAGTGCCCTTGTTGCGGCCACCTGCGAGCAGCACGACGCCCTCCAGACCTCGGACCGCGGCGATCGCCGCGTGCACGTTCGTCGCCTTCGAGTCGTCGATCCACCGCACGCCGTCGTGCTCGGCGACGAGCTCCATCCGGTGCGGCAGCCCGTCGAAGTCGACGAGCGCGGCGCCCGGCGGCGGCGTCGATCCGCGCCGACCTCGACGCGCGAGCGCGCTCGCCGCGAGCGCGTTGGCGAGGTCGACCGGACGCCGGCGCTGCGCAGGTCGTCGACGGGCACCAGCTCCTCGCCGTCGGGCGCGACCAGGACGCGCCCGGCGACCGTCTCGACGACCCGGCGCCCGCGTGCGGCGCCGTCGACGATCGAGAACGGCGACGCTGCGACCCGGCGCCTCGGCCGCGACTCCCGCGACGACCGGGTCGTCGGCGTTGAACACGAGCACGTCGTCGGCGCCCTGGCGCACGAACACGTTCGCCTTCGCCCGCGCGTAGGCATCGAACGTGCGGTGCCAGTCGAGGTGGTCGGCGCCGAGGTTCAGGAGCGCAGCGGCGTGCGGCGCGAACTCGCTCGGTGAACGCGAGCTGGAACGAGGACACCTCGGCGACCACGACGTCGACGTCGTCCTGGACGGCGTCGAGCAGCGGACGGCCGATGTTGCCCGCCGCGACCGCCGCGACACCCGCGGCCTGCAGGATGTCGGCCGCGAGCGTCGGTGACGGTGGTCTTGCCGTTCGTCCCGGTGACGGCGACGATCGTCGGACGGCCGGCGCTCGACGCGATCTCGGCCGCGAGGTCGATCTCCGAGCGCACGGGCGACGTCGTGGCGGCGCGCCGCCGCGATCGCCGGGTGCCGCTCCGGGACGCCCGGGCTCGGCACGACGAGGTCGGCAGCGGCCGCGAGCGCGGCGACGTGCTCGGCGTCGGGTGACTCGACCACCTCGATCCCGAGCGCGCGTGCTCCGGCCGACCGTTCGTCCCACCCTTCGGTTCCCCGGGAGAGTCCTCCACGACCGTGACGTCGTCGCCCAGCCCGCGGCGATGCCGCACGACCGCTTCGCCCGTCACCGCGAGCCCGACGACGAGGATCCGCGGCCATCAGTCGAGCGCTCCGGGGATGTTGATGAAGTCGGCGTAGAAGAGGCCGATCCCCGAGCGCGACGCACGCGCCGGCGAAGATCCAGAACCGCACGATCACGGTGAACTCCGGCCAGCCGATGACCTCGAAGTGGTGGTGGATCGGGGCCATGCGCAGCACGCGCCTGCCGAAGCCGCGGAACGAGACGACCTGCGCGATCACGCTCAGCGTCTCGACCACGTAGAGGCCACCGAGGACCGGCAGGAGCAGGATGACGTGTCGAGAGCAGCGCGAGGCCGGCCATCGCGCCGCCGAGCGCGAGTGACCCGGTATCCCCCATGAAGATGCGCGCCGGTGCCGCGTTCCACCAGAGGAAGCCGCGCGCATGCGCCGGCGAACGCGCTCGAGACGGCGGCGAGGTCGTTCGCGGACGCCGGCCTCGACGCCGTAGATCACCGGGTGCCGGAACTGCCAGAAGCAGATGACGGTGAACGCGAGGAAGACGAGCGTCGCCGAGCCGGCGGCCAGCCCGTCCATGCCGTCGGTGATGTTCACGCCGTTCGAGTCGCGTACACGACGACGACGGCCAACGCGAACCACAGCCACGTGCCGAGGTCGAAGTCGAGGACCCGCGTGAACGAGATCGCGGTCGAGACGTCGACCCAGACGCAGCGCGAGGAGCGCGAAGCCCGCCCGCGACGAGCAGCTGGCCACCCGTCTTCCCGCGCTTGCGGAGACCGAGGTTGCGGCCCTTGCGGACCGACGAGGTAGTCGTCGACGAAGCCGACGACCGCGAGCCCGACGACGAGGAACATCAGCGTCACGCCCGTGCGCGCGAACTTCAGCTGCTCGGTGCGGACGTGGGCGACGATGTAGCCGAGCGACGACGCCGACGATGATCGCGATGCCGCCCATCGTCGGCGTCCCGACCTTGCCCGCATGCGGATGCGTGAACGGTCCGTCGTCGCGGATCAGCTGCCCGATGCCGCGGGCCCGGAGGACCCGGATCAGGACGGGCGTGCCGAACACCGTCACGGCGAACGCGACCCCGCCGGCGATCAGGAGGGCGATCACCGGGAGTGCTCCGTCACCAGGTCGTCGGCGACGCGCTCGAGCCCGACCGCGCGGCTCGCCTTCACGAGCACCGCGTCGCCCGGGTGCAGCAGCTCGCGGCAGGACTGCGGTCGCGGCAGCGGCGTCGACGCACCTCGTGGATGCTCGGGCACCGTGCCCCGTGCGCCCTCGGCGACGCCGGGCGCGTCGACCACGATCACGACGTCGATGCCCGACGTGCCCGCGAGCGCGCCGATCGCGCGCGTGCTCGTCCGCCGCGTCGTCGCCCAGCTCCAGCATCTCGCCCAGCACCGCGATCCGACGCCCGGTGACGGGAAGCCGCGCGAGCGCCTGCACGGCCGCGGCCGCCGACGTCGGGCTCGAGTTGTAGGCGTCGTTGATCACGACGAACCCGTCGGGCGTGCGCAGCAGCTCCATGCGGAGCCCCGACGTGGTCGCGCCGGCGATGCCGGTTGCGACCGCCTCGAACGGGCGCACCGAGCGCCAGCGCGACGGTCGCGGCCATGGCCGCGTTCTGGACCTGGTGCTCGCCCCGCAGTGGGACGGTGATCCGCCCCGATCCCCACTCGGTCATGAGCGCGAACGCCGGGAGCAGATCGTCATCGAGCTCGACGTCGCCGATGCGCACGTCCGCGGACGGGTCCGTGCCCACGGTGACGACGCGCGCCTGCGTACGTGCCGACGAGGCCGGGCGTCGCGTCGTCGTCGGCGTTCAGCACGGCGAGGCCGTCGGCCGGCAGCGCGTCGAGCAGCTCGCCCTTCACCTGCGCGATCCCCTCGCGCCCGCCGAGGTGCCCGGCGTGGGCCATGCCGATGTGCGTCACGACGCCGACCGACGGTCGAGCCAGGTCGGTCAGCTCGGCGATGTTGCCGGCGAAGCGCGCGCCCATCTCGGCGACGAGGACCTCGGTGTCCTCGGGCGCACCGAGGAGCGTCAACGGCATCCCGGCCTCGTTGTTGAACGACGCCGGGGCTCGCGTGCACCCGGCGCGTCGTGGCCAGCGCCGCCGCGGTGAGGTCCTTCGTCGCCGTCTTGCCCGCCGAGCCCGTGACGCCCACGACGGTCGTGGCGGCGAGCCGACCACGGGCCAGCCGCGCGCAGTCGGCGAGGGCGACCATCGGGTCGTCGACCTCGACGAGCGGGCGCTGCTCGACGGTGCCCGGGCCGCGGTGGTCGACGACGGCCAGCGCAGCGCCGCGGTCGAACGCGTCGGAGACGAAGTCGAGCCCGTCGCGCACCACGCGGAACGCGAAGAAGCAGCCGCCCCGCTCGAGGATGCGCGAGTCGATGGCGAACGACGACGCACAGGCCGTCTCGTCGCCGTGGACGACACCCCGGCTCGCCTCGCCGACGTCCGCCGCGGTCAGCTGCATGCCGCCTCGATCTCCTCGCGTGCGACCACGCGATCGTCGAACGGCACCGTGACACCGCCGGCGGTCTGCCCGGTCTCGTGACCCTTCCCGGCGATCAGCACGACGTCGCCGGTCACAGCCGCGGTGACCGCCGAACGGATCGCCACGCGCCGGTCGAGCTCGACCGTCACGTCGGTCCCGGGCGCGACCCCCTCGAGCATCTCGCGCGGCGATCGCCTCGGCGGACTCCGACCGCGGGTTGTCCGAGGTGATGATCGCGACGTCGGCCGCCGTCGACGCGATCGCTCCCATCTGCGGCCGCTTGGCGCGATCGCGGTCACCGCCGCAGCCGACGACCACGAGGACACGACCCGCACCCGCGACCGTCGCGCGCCGCGTCGATCGCGTGGGCGAGCGCGTCGGGTGTGTGTGCGTAGTCGACGTACACGCCGAAGTCCTGACCCGCGTCGACGGCTTCGAGCCGCCCCGGGACGTGCGTGACCGCGCCGAGACCGGTGACGACCGCGTCGAACGGCAGGTCGATCGCGCGCGCGGTCGCGGCTGCTGCCAGCGCGTTCGCGACGTTGTGGCGACCGACGAGGCCGATGCGCACGCCGGCCTGCCGATCGACCCGCGTGTCGACGAGCGTGAATCGCGCGCCGTCCTCGGCGAGCTGGACGTCCTGCGCGTGCACCGCTGCACCCTCGCGGCTCAGCGAGTACTCGATCACATCGAGCCCGGCGGCGACCCCCCGCTCCCCGATCTCGCGGCCGCGCTCGTCGTCGGCGTTGACGGCACCCACGCTCGCGAAACGTTCGCTGAAGAGCCGCGCCTTCGCCTCGAAGTACCGGGCCTCGTCACCGTGGAAGTCGAGGTGGTCGTGGGAGAGGTTCGTGAAGCAGATCGCCGCGAAGTGCGTCCCGTCGACCCGCTGCTGGGCGAGCGCGTGGGACGAGACCTCCATCGCGACCGTGGTGACGCCGTCATCGCGCATCCGCGCGAGGAGCGCCTGGAGCTCGGGTGCCTCGGGCGTCGTGTGGTCGAGCGGGATCTCGACACCCGCGATGCGCGCGCCGGTCGTGCCGGCGAGCCCGGTCCGCTCCCCCGCCGAGGCGGCGATCGCCTCGAGGAAGTGGCAGACGGTCGTCTTGCCGTTCGTACCGGTGACGCCGAGGCAGCGCAGCGTGGCCGACGGGTCGTCGTAGAAGTTGGCCGCGATCGGACCGAGCACCGCGCGGGTGCTCGCGACCTCGACCTCCGGGACCCCGAGGCCGAGGCGGCGCTCGACCAGCAGCGCGATCGCGCCCGCGGCCACCGCGGCGGGTGCATGGTCGTGCCCGTCGGTGCGCTCGCCCGGGATGCACGCGAAGAGCGACCCCGGCGACACGCGGCGGCTGTCGTGCGTCAGCGACGTCACGTCGACCTCCGGATCGCCGGCGATCCGTGCTCCGCTGATGCCGGCCAGCAGCGCCTGCAGCTGCACGCGCGCGATCCTCCTCGATCCCCAACGGAAGGGGTAACGCTACTGGTGACCACCGCCCGGTCCATCCGCCCCCCTGCCTGCGTTACGGCGTCGCGGGACGCGATCGACGGCCAGGGCGTACTGCATGATGCGGGCGAACGTGGGGGCCGCCGCCTGCCCGCCGGTGGCGTTCACCTGCGGCTCGTCGAGGACGACGATGGCGGCGAGCTGCGGCTCGTCGGCGGGCGCGAACCCGGCGAACGACGTCACGTACTTGTAGGGCGGCTTCTCGTACGGCGGCTTCCGCGCGGTCCCCGTCTTGCCCGCGACGCGGTAGCCGGGGATCTGCGCGTTCGTGCCGGTGCCGTCGGCGACGACGCCCTCGAGCAGCGTCTGCATCGTGGTCGCGGTCTCGCGGCGAGACGACGCGCGTCGTCGCGCCGAGCGGCTGCTCGCGCCGCTCGCCGTCGGCGTCGATCGTCGCCTTCACCAGGCGCGGGGTCCGCGCCACGCCGTCGTTGGCGATCGTGAGGTACACGTCGAGCATCTGCATCGCGGTGACGGCGATGCCGCTGCCGATCGGCATCGACGCCATGCTCGTGTCGTTGTACTGGTCGAGCGGCAGCAGGATGCCCGGCGCCTCGCCGGGGTAGTCGAGGCCGGTGGGCTCGCCGAAGCCGAAGTCGCGCATCGCCTGGTCGAAGCGCGCCTTGCCGAGCATACTGCGCGATCTGGATCGTGCCGACGTTCGACGAGTAGCGCACGATGTCCGCGACCGAGAGGTCGAGCGGGTGCGAGTGGACGTCCTCGTACTTCTGGCCGTCGACCGTGATCGCGCCCGGTACCTGCATCATCGTGTTCGGGTCGACGAGGCCGGCCTCGAGCGCGGCCGCGATCGTCACGACCTTGTTCGTCGAGCCCGGCTCGAAGACGTCGGTGAGCGGCCGGTTCGGCGTCAGCGCCGGTGCGGGGTGCGCGGGCACGTCGGCGAACGCGCCGTCGACCGATCGCCATCGCGAGCACGTCGCCCGTCTCGACGTCGGCGAGGACGGCCATGCCACCCTTCGACTTCGTCTTCGTCACCTCTTCGGAGAGGACGCGCTCCACCTCGTACTGCAGCGACTGGTCGACGGTGAGCACGAGGTCCGAGCCGCGCTCCGGCGAACGGCCCTGCTGGACGCCCTCGGGCAGCTCGCGGCCCTGCGGGTCGCGCTCCACCTTCATCTCGCCGGGCTTGCCGGCGAGCGTGTTCTCGAACCCGTTCTCGAGGCCGCCGAGCCCGTTGTTGTCGATGCCGACGAACCCGAGCAGCGGCGCCGCGAGCGCGCCGGCCGGGTAGTAGCGCTTCGGCTCCGACACGAAGCTCACGCCGTCGATGCCGAGCGTGCGGACCTTCGCGGCGACGTCGCGCTCGACCTTGCGGCCGACGTACACGAACGACTTGTCCTTCTGCCCGAGCGTGTTGCGCGAGCTCGATCGGGTCGGCGCCGACGAGCGGCGCGAGCGCGGCGGCTGCCGCGTCCGGGTTCTTGATCAGGCGCGGGTCGGCCCAGACGCTCGAGCGCGACGACCGAGACCGCGAGGTCGTTGCCGTTGCGGTCGAAGATCCCGCCGCGCTCGGCGGGCAGCGTGACGAGCTGGACCCGCTGGTCGAGGCCGAGCTGCTGGTAGCGGTGCCCTTCGCCCGCCTGCAGCTCCACGAGCCGCATGGCGAGGAGCGCGTAGACGCAGGCGATGACGACGAGGATCGTGAGGAGGCGCGCACGAGGCGTGCGCAGCACGCGGTGCCGAATCGTCTCGCGCTGACGTCCCGGCGACGTCCGGCGCGAGGGACGGTGCTGACGCTGCACGAGCGGCGCCGGTGTCAGCTCGCCCGACGGGTCCTGAGCTCGATCGGCTGCGTCGTCGAGGGTGCCGGAGCGGTCGCGTGCGAGGGTTCGCGCAGCCCGACGCACACCGGGGGCGCGAGGTGCCGGACGCCCGGCATCGCGGCGCGACGAGGGACGAGCCGACGGGACTTCGGGGCGGCGCGTCCGGGGCCGCTGCGGCGCGGCGTGCCGATCACGGGGCGGCGGCAAAGGTCGGCTTCACCTCGGTCCAACCGTGCAGCGTGGTTGCCGTGCCGTCGGGTGGCTGCGGCGCCCCGCCGGCGACCGGGATGGCCGTCGGCGGGCCGGCTGGCGGGACGAGGCCGAGCTCGGCGGCGCGCGCGACGATCCGCTCTGGTGACGCGAGCGTCGCGTGCTCGTAGCGTGCCTGCTCGTACTTCCGCTCCGCCTCGGTGGTCTGATGCTCGAGCCGGTCGATGGCGACCTGGCTCTGCGCCAGCAACGCATGGAACGCGGCGATCGTGAACACGGCCAGCACCCCGACCGACCCGATCATCGCGACGCGCCGGCGCCGGTGCCGCGCGCGACGCGACGACTCGACGACGACGAGGTGCCGCTCGCGCTCCTGACGCGGCGCGCGCCGGCGACGCGCGTCCTGCGGGACGCTCGCCGGACGCAGCGCGGGGACCGCGACGGCAGTCATGACCCTGGTGAGGTCGGCGAGCTTCTCGACGGCACGCAGCCGCGCGCTCCGCGCACGCGGGTTCGCGTCGACCTCGGCGTCACGCGGACGGACCGCCCGACGGGTGATGCGACGCACGATGCCCGTGCGCTCGGGCTCGACCGGGAAGCCGGGCGGCTGCTCCTCGTTGGTCCCCGCCCAGTCGGCGAACCGCTCCTTCACCATGCGGTCCTCGAGCGAGTGGTACGCGAGCACGAGGATGCGGCCACCGGGTGCGAGCAGGTGGACCGACTCGTCGAGCCCGTCGGCGAGGTTCGGGAGCTCGCGGTTGACCTCCATGCGGATCGCCTGGAACGTGCGACGCGCGGGGTGCCCGCCACGCCGTCGCGCCCGCGCCGGGATCGCCTCCTTCACCGCGTCGACGAGATCCGCCGTGGTGTGCAGCGGACGGTGCGCCACGATGCGCGACGCGATCTGACGCGCGAAGCGCTCCTCACCCTTGTCGCCGATCACCCCGGCAAGGCGCGCCTCGGGGTAGGTGTTGACGACCGTCTCGGCCGTCAGCTCCTGCGCGGCGTCCATCCGCATGTCGAGCGGCGCCTCGCCCCAGTACGAGAACCCACGTTCCGGTCGGTCGAGCTGCGGGCTGCTGGTGCCCAGATCGAACAGGATTGCCATGATCTTCCCCTCGCTCTCAGGCCCGCCTGCTCCCGCCGAAGCGTGAGAGCGGACGATCTCGGCGACGTCCTCGAAGCCGCCGTGCACGACGTGGACCCGATCACCGAAGGGGGCGAGTCGCTCCCGGGCCGCGGCCACCGCATCGGCGTCACGATCGATGCCGAGCACTGTCACGTCCGGTCTCGACTCCAGGAGCAGGCGGGCGTGCCCGCCACCACCGACCGTCGCGTCGACGACGGTCCCCCCGGGTACCGGTGCGAGGAGCTCGAGCACCTCCCGGGCCATCACCGGGTCGTGCTCGAAGCCTGTAGGTCGGGCCATCGTTCCCCTCGCGGCCACCGGCGCTCAGCCGGGCCTGCTGCGAGCCCCCCGGACGGACGAGTGCCGTTTGGGTTTTGTCTCCCGAACGACTCGGTGGAAGCGGGCGGAGTAGGGGCTTCACCGCGCCGACCGGGGGGCTCGCAGCAGGTCAGGCTGAGCTGTCTGGTCGTCAGGCCTTCGTCGCGAGTGCTCCTCTCTTCTGGTCTGCTGGTCTTCTGATCTGGTGTCTCATCTGCACGTGCGAGCTAGATGCCGAACCCGGGCAGCGATGCCGCGGCCGACAGGACGTCCTGGCCGCCGCCCTTGCGCTCGTTCCAGCGCTCGGCGTCCCAGATCTCGACCCGGCTGAACACGCCGGCCACGATCACCTCGCGGTCGAGCGCCGCGTAGTCGCGCTGGTCGGCGGCGATCGGGACGCGACCCTGCGCGTCCGGCTTCACGTCGCGGGCACCGGCGAAGAAGGCTCGGGCCGCGTCGAGCTGGGCGTCACCCTGCTTCGAGAGCTCCCGGATCTCTTCTGCCACCCTCGACCACTCCTCCGGCGTGTACACGACCAGGCAGTTGTGCTGCCCGATCCCGATCACGGCACCGTCCGCAAGGGGGCCACGGAAGTCCATCGGAAGGATCAGACGACCCTTCGCGTCCAGGGAGTGTCGGTACTCCCCCAGAAAGTCCTTCATGTCCCCTCACCAGGACGTCTCCCGACGTCCCCCTGTTGGGCAGCCGCCCCACCCCTCCCGCGAAGGATGGTGGGTGACTCCCCTCTGCACCACTGGGCGCCACCCTAAGCCCCCTTCCCCCACCCGTCAACCCTCTCAGGCCCCTTTTCCCCCACCACTCACGCCGGCCTCCCCCACCTCGCGCCCGCAGCGTCTTCAGGGGGTCTTCACCGGGTCTCCGCGGGTCATCGAAGGGAGCCTTCGGGCGCGCAGACGCGCCGACGACTGCTCAGGTGAGGGTGTTGGCGGCGGAGCGCGGCGCTGCGCCGCGCGCGCGACTACGCCGGGACGGCTTCGAGGCCGGGGAGGTACTGCGTCCAGGCGGGGTCGACGGACCCTGCCGTGGCGATCAGCCAGAGGTCGGCGTGGGGTACTGCGGGGGCATGGCGGAGGCGGAGGCCGGCCTCGTGCGGGCTGCGGTCCTCTTTGCGTGCGTTGCAGGAGCGGCAGGACGCGACGACGTTCTCCCAGCTGTGCTCGCCGCCGCGGGAGCGCGGGACGACGTGGTCGAGGTTCTCGGCGCTCCGACCGCAGTACTGGCAGCGGTGCTGATCACGCGCGAAGACGGCGCGCCGCGAGAGGGGCACTCGGCTGCGGTACGGGACCCGCACGAAGTGGACGAGGCGCACCACCGAGGGCACCGGGACGGCCTGACGCTCCGAGCGGAACGCGGCGCCGTTCCGCTCGACGATCTCGGCCTTCTCCTTCAGCACGAGGACGACGGCCCGGCGGGCAGACACGACGCAGAGCGGCTCGAAGGTGGCGTTGAGCAGCAGCGCTCTCCCCAAGCCTCGCCTCCCGGCTCCTCGCGACGGCATCGTCGAACGGGGCACGAACTCGGAGCGAGTCTACCGACGCGTCCCATCGCGCCGGGGCAGGTCTAGCGCCGCGCGAGGTGCTCCTGGGCCCGGCACCACTCGAGGTAGGAGACGACGTCCGAGGCGTCGGGCGCCGCCGGTGCCCCGTACTGCGTCTCCATCCGGAAGCGCAGGTACGCACGGTCGGGCACGGGCACGAACGGCGGGTGCCGCCACCACGCGGGCCGGGCCGTGCGCGCGGCCGTGCGCAGCGCGGTCGTCCAGAGGTGCGGGCGCCGCGCGATCGCGAGGCCACAGGCGATCCAGCCGCGGCGGTGCCCCGGGCCGGTCATCGGCGTCACGGTACTGCGCACGCCCACTGCTACCGTGCCCCGTCGTGGCGCAACCCGTCCCGGCACGCCGGATCGACGTCGCTGCGCTGTTCGACGCACTGCTCCACAACGTGGAGCGCGTCATCCAGGGCAAGCGCGACCAGGTCACGCTCGCGCTCGTGTGCCTGCTGGCCGAGGGGCACCTCCTCATCGAGGACGTCCCGGGTGTCGGCAAGACGTCGCTCGCGAAGGCCATCGCACGCTCGATCGCCGCGACGGCCCATCGCATCCAGTTCACGCCCGACCTCCTGCCGTCCGACGTGCTGGGCGTGTCGGTGTGGAACCGCTCGTCGAACGAGTTCGAGTTCCGCGCCGGTGGCGTGTTCGCGCACGTGCTGCTCGCCGACGAGATCAACCGCGCCTCGCCGAAGACGCAGTCGGCGTTGCTCGAGGCGATGGAGGAACGGCAGGTCACGGTCGACGCGCGCACGTACGCGCTCCCCCGCCCGTTCCTCGTGATCGCGACGCAGAACCCGATCGAGCTCGAGGGCACGTACCCGCTGCCCGAGGCGCAGCTCGACCGCTTCCTCATGCGCCTCCCGATGGGCTACCCGAGCCGCGACGCCGAGATCGCGATCCTCGAGACGCACGGCGCCGGCCACGTGAACGTCGACGCGCTCGAGCCCGTCGCGTCGGCCGCCGACATCGCCAGCGCGGCCGACGCCGTCCAGAAGATCCACGTCGCGCCGGCCATCCAGCACTACATCGTGGAGGTCGCCGACGCGACCCGGTCGCACCCCGACCTCACGCTGGGGGCGAGCCCCCGTGGCGCGCTCGCGCTGCAGCGCGCGGCCGCGCGCTCGCGTCGACGCAGGGGCGCGACTATGTGATCCCGGATGACATCAAGCTCCTCGCACCGACGGTCCTCGAGCACCGCGTGATCGTCACGCCCGAAGCCGGCCTGCGCGGGGTCACCGGCGTCGACGTCGTCGACACGGTGCTCGGACACGTGCCCGTCCCCGGCGCCGTCGGGGTGAGCTCGAGCTCGACGCCGCTCGGACGACCGACACCCACTCGACGCGGCTGGGCGTTCCTGGGTGGTGCCGGCGGCGTCACGGTCGGGGCGATCATCCTGCAGAACGGCGCGCTCGTCGGCCTCGGGCTCACCGGCCTGCTGCTCCTCCTGTTCGCGCACGTGTTCGTCTTCCGGGCGCGACCGGAGCTCACCGTCCGGCGCACCGCGCACCCGGCGCGGGTGCACGTCGGCGCCGACTGCAGCGTGGCGATCGAGGGACGGACGCTCGTCCGCACACCGCTGCTGATGCTGACGGAGCTCGTCGACGACGGTCTGCGCGTGGCGTGCTTCGCGCTGCCGGCGAGCCCGGCCGACACACCGGTGCGCGCGACCTACCGGATCCCGACGACGCGGCGGGGCCGGCACGAGCTCGGCCCGCTGCTCGCGTTCGTGATCGACCCCTTCGGCCTCGCCCGGCGCGCCTGGGAGGTCGCGACGCCGAACGAGCTCATCGTGCGGCCGCGTCTGCACACCGTGCTCTCACCGAACCGCGGCCGCGGCGGCGAGCCCGACGTGCACGCGCTCGGCAAGCGGCTGCCCACGCACCAGACCGCCGCCGAGTTCCTCGCGCTGCGGGAGTACGAAGCGGGTGACGACCCCCGTCGTGTCAGCTGGCGCGCCACCGCGCGCCGCGGGGAGCTCATGGTGCGCCAGGACGAGGCCGCGGCGCCGGGACGGGTCGTGCTCGTCCTCGATGCACGCCCCGAGGTCTACGACGCCGATGCCTTCGAGGTGGCCGTCGAGGCGGTCGCGTCCCTTGCCGTGCAGTCCGGGCGTGACCAGATCCCGCTCGAAGCAGTGGCCACGACGGGTGAGGTGCTCGGACGGCCCGCGCCCGGGGCGCTCGAGGTGCTGCTCGACCGCCTCGCGATCATCGAGCCGGGCGATCCCGACCACCTCTTCGCGCTGTGCGCGCAGCTCTCGACGCGCCTCGGGATCGGCGGCGTCGTCGTCGTCACCGGCGCACCCGACGACGCGCTCGGCACGCGCGGTCGCCCCCCTCTACGGCCGCGCCAGCCTGGCCGTCGTCGCGACGATGCCGCCGAGCACGACGAGCGCGATCCGCGGGTCTCGTCCCCGTGTTCGGACAACCGTTCGCCGCGGCATGGAACCGCGCCGTCGTGCTCGCCCGACACCGCTCGAGCCGGAGCTCATGGACTCCCGGGACCTCTCGGTCTCCGCTGCACTCGGCGCGCTGAGCGTCACCGTCGCACTGGCCTTCGGGCTGGTGCTGCGGGGCGACCGGTGGATCGTGCCGCTGGTCGTCGTCGCGCTCCTGCCGCACGTCGCCGGCGCCGCGGCCCGTGCGCTCCGTCGTGCGCACCCGCTCTACGAGATCGGGGCGTCGGCGTTCGTGCTGCTCGCGGCGATCGTCATCGCGACGGGCCCGTCGCCGGAGAAGATCCTCGACGCGATCCAGCACGGCTTCGACCTCCTCGAGGGCGCACCGCCGATCCCGGCGACGAACGGGGTGCTGGTCATCGCGGCGTGCGTCGTCTGGGGTGCGGCGACGATCGCCGACCAGGTCGTGTTCCACCACGACGGGTCGGTCGGCGCGATCGCGCCGGGCGTGGTCGTGATGATCGGCTTCGCGTCGACCGACACCACGGCCGACCTCTGGCTGCCGATCAGCGCCTTCGCCGTCGCCGCGGTCGTGTTCCTCGCGCTCGAGCACCGTCGACTGCTCGAACGGCAGCGGACCTGGATCGGCAGCCGTCCGACCCCGCGCGACGCACTCGTGCTGGCGGGCGGCGGCCTCCTCGTCGGGCTCGTCGCCGTCGGGCTCAGCGTGGGTGGCGCGGTCGCGATCGTCGACTCCGACCGGCCCCTCATCGACTTCGGGGCGATCCTGCCCCGCGGCGAGGACCCCACCAGCTACAACACCGACGTCGCACCGCTGCTCAACGTCGGGACGGAGCTGCGGCAGCCCGAGATCGCCAAGCTCTTCTCGGTGCGTGCGGACGAGCCCGCCTACTGGCGCACCGTCGCACTCGACCAGTACTCGTCGAGCGACGGCGGGCAGTGGACGCTGCAGGCGAACGAGGACGAGGTGGACGACTCGCTCGACGACGCGGTGCCCGACGACGCGCTCTTCCAGCAGTACGAGATCACCGATGCGCTCTCCGAGCGCTGGATCCCTGCGGCGTACCAGGCGGTCGAGGTCACCGGTGCCGACGTCGGGCTCGTGGTCCCTTCTTCGTCGACGCTCGTGACCGACAAGCCGACGATCGCCGGCAGTCAGTACACCGTCCGATCGGCACTGCCGCCCGGTGCCGACGAGATCAACCGCGGCGCCGCGGCCGCCCCGCCTCCGGACGACGTGCAGCAGTACACCGAGCTGCCCGACGACGTCCCACCGATCATCGTGGAGACCGCGCAGAGCGTGGCGGGCACCCTCCCTGATGCGCTGTCGAAGGCCACGGCCCTCGCCGCGTTCTTCCGCGACCCGTCCTTCGTCTACGACCCCGACTTCGTGGCGGGCGACGACGCGGCGGCGATCGACACGTTCATGCGGGAGCGCCGTGGATTCTGCGTGCAGTACGCGACCGCCTACGCGCTCATGGCGCGCTCGCTCGGCATCCCGGCGCGCATCGGGGTCGGCTACACGCCGGGCACCCTCGATGCCGGGTCGGGCACGTACGTCGTCACGAACCAGGACGCGCACGCCTGGCCCGAGCTGTACTTCACCGGCAGCGGCTGGGCGACGCCGTTCGACCCCACCCCACCGGGCGACGGCACGCAGCCCGGCGGCAGCAACCTGCCCGGCGAGCCGCAGGCGCTGCCGACGACCCCGGACACGACGCCGCAGACCGCGGCACCGCCGCAGACGGTGCCGCCGTCGACACCGAGCCCGACGGGGACGCCCGCGAACAGCACGCCGAACGGTGCGGCGTCCGACGGTGGCAGCGTCAGCATCGACAGCGACCAGTCGAACCAGGACCCGGAGCCGTTGCTCCCGCTGATCGCACTGATCGCCCTCGTGCTCGTGCTGCTCCTCGCGCCCATCGTCGGCGTGCTCGCCTACAAGCGTCGGCGCCGCGCCCGGCGGCGCAACAACCCTGACCGCGCGTTGGCGATCGCCGGTGCGTGGCGTGAGGCACTCGACACACTCGCCGAGCACCGCGTCGCCTCGTCGGACGCCGACACCCCGTTCGAGACCGCGACGCACGTCGCGCAGTCGACGAACGAGGACGCTCGGTCGCCGATGCAGTCGCTCGCTACGAGCTACAGCGAGGCGCGGTATGCCGCCACCGCTCCGAGCGAAGAGCACGTCGACGCCGCATGGCACGACGTGGACGAGCTGCGCGACGCGCTCGACCGCGATCTCGGGCCATTGCGCCTCGCGCGGACCCGGCTCTCGCTCCGCGGCCTGCGCCGCGAGCGCGAGCGCACACCCGAACCCGTCTGAGCCTCAGCCCGATCCGGCGGGGTGGTCGCCACGGAGCCCCTCGACGAACGTCTGGCGTTCGCGTGAGAACTCGCGCACGTCGGCCTCGACGTCGGCCGCGAGTCGGTCGACCGAGACGAACAGCGCGAGCTGTCCGTGCTTCAGCGCGTCGAGGATCTGACCGTCGTCGTGGCACGCCCAGACACGGTCGCCGTCGGTGACGAGCTGCAGGCCCGAGAGCTCGTCACCGCCGCGGGCGACCTCGGCGAGCGCGCGGCGGACGCGTGCGAGGGAGAGGCCCGCGTCGAGCAGCGACTTGACCATGCGGAGCGCGACGAGGTCGCGGAAGTCGTAGGGGCCGTCGTCGCCGTCACGGGCGACCACGAGACCGGCGCGGTCCCACGACTCGAGCTGAGCGGTGGTGCAGCCGGCGAGGCGAGCAGCCTGTGACGACGAGAAGCCCATCGGGCGCGAGGATCGCGGAGGAAGGGCGGGCGATGTTCCGGAGGTGATGTTCAGGCGGTGCGGTTCAGGGGGTGTCGTCGTCGCGCTGCCAGCGCTCGCGCCAGCGCTGCCCGGCGTTGCCGAACATCCCCTTCAGGGCGCCGCCGCGGATGTTGCCGGTGAGGCTCTCGAGGCCCGCCCGCCCGATCTTGCGCGCGTTGCGCTCGATCACGAGCAGGCAGAACAGCATGATCAGGAACCCGACCACGCCGAGGGCCAGGACGCTCGTGAACGTGGCGAGCATCAGGACCAGCCCGGCCACGAAGCCGAGGACAGCCCACTTGATCATCCGCGAGGAATGGCGGTACAGCGTCGTGTCGGAGACCTGCTGCACCAGCTTCGGATCCGTGACCGAGAGGTTCGCCTCGATCTCCCGGAGGATCCGTTGCTCGTCCTCGGAAAGCGGCATGCTGGGCATCATTCTCGCGCAGGCGTGAGAGGGCCTCAACGCGGCGGCGCCGCCGAGGGCGGCCGCGCGACCTCGATCGGCATGCTCCCTGCCGCCGCCGACCGATAGGCGGCGTCCACCAGCCGGTGTGCCGCGAGCGCGACGGCGGCATCGGGCGCCGGCCGGGTGCCCGCGGCGAGCGCATCCACGAACGCCTTGGCCGGTGTGGCGTACTGGAGCAGGGGCTGCGCGATCTCGGGCGCCAGTGCGAGCCGTTCGGCCCACTCCGGGACCGGCGGCTCGACATCGTGCTCGGCGTCGGCCGTCTCGACGTGCAGCGGGCCGAGGTTGTCGTCGTCGGCCCAGAGCAGCGCGTCCTCGCAGAAGATCTCGAGGCGCCGGGTGGACGGCCGGCGCAGGATCCGGTGCCAGACGCTCACGAGCGTCGCGACGCAACCGTCCGGGAGATCGAACGTCACCTCGGCCACGTCGTCGATGCCGCGATGCCCGAAGCGACTGGCGACGCGCGCGGTCACACGCTCGGGATCGCCGAGGATCCACCGCAGCACGTCGACGTCGTGGATCGAGTGCTCGAGCAGCGTCCCGCCACCCGCCTTGCTCGCGTCGGCGCGCCACTCGGAGCCGTACATGCCCTGGATCGGGAAGAACTGGTCGTCGCGGAAGATGGCCGCGAGCGGCCGGCCGTGCGCGCCGGACGCCACGATCTCGGCGGCGGCGCAGAAGACCGGTGCGTGACGGAGGACGAGGCCGACCTGGTGCGGGACCGTCGCGAGCAGCGTGGCGACCTCTTCGCATTCCTCGAGCGTCGGCGCGAGCGGCTTCTCGCACATCACGGCGAGGCCGCGGGCAACGGCGGCGCGCACCACCGGTAGGTGCGACGCCGTCCACGTGCAGACCCAGACCGCGTCGACCGCGTCGAGGAGCTCGTCGACGTCGGACGTCGCCCGTGCGCCGTACGAGGCGGCGAGCTTCTCGGCGCGCTCGTGCTCGGGATCGAACGTGGCGACGATCGCCGCGTCGATGAGCTGCGCGTCGGCGAGCTCACCGAGCGCGAACGCGTGGATCTGCGCGATGAAGCCGCAGCCGGCGAAGCCGATGCGCAGCGTCATCCGGGCGGCTCCGGCCATTGCTCGTGCCGCGCGTCGGGGCCGGTGGCGACGAAGCGCGCGGGCACGACCGCGTCGTCGCCGTAGCGGTCGCGCACGGCGTCGACGGTGCGCTCCAGACGGCTGCGCTGCTCGTGGGCCTCGCTGTCGACGTGCTCGTCCTCGTCGGAGTCGAGTGCCAGCGCGGTCTGGACGGCGGCCGCGGGCTCGAGCTGCTGCGCGGACACACCGAGGAGCCGGACTCCCTCCCCCAGCTCGACGGCCGACAGCAGCGTGGTGGCCACCCGTGCGAGGTCGGCGGCGAGATCGGTGGGCTCGGCGAGCGTCTTCGCTCGCGTGATCGTGCGGAAGTCGTGGTAGCGCAGCTTGAGCTGCACGGTGCGCGCGACGCGTTGCGCGCTCCGCAGCCGCGAGGCGACGCGATCCGACAGCCGCACGATCTCGTGCTCGAGCGTGGCGCGATGGCGGACGTCCTGCGGGAACGTCTCCTCGTGCCCGATCGACTTCGCGATCCGCTCGGGCTCCACGGGGCGGTCGTCGACGTTCCAGGCGAGCGCGTGCAGGTGCTCGCCGTGCGCGCGACCCAGCGTGCTGACGAGGGTCTCCTCCGACAGCGCCGCGAGGTCGCCGATCGTCGTCACGCCGTAGCGGTCGAGCCGTTTGCGCGTCGCGGGGCCGACGCCCCAGAGCCGGCCGACGGGCAGCGGGTGGAGCACCTCGAGCTCGGTGCCCGGCTCGACCACGAGCAGGCCGTCGGGCTTCGCGAGGTCGCTGGCGATCTTCGCGAGCATCTTCGTCGTCGCGACGCCGACGGACGCGACGAGACCGGTCTCGTCCTTGATGCGGACGCGCAGGACACGCGCGATCGTCGGCCCGTCACCGAGGAGACGGCGCGCGCCCCGCACGTCGAGGAACGCCTCGTCGAGCGAGATCGGTTCGACGAGCGGGGTGACCGCGCGCAGGATCGCCATGATCGACCGGCTCGCCTTCGCGTACTCGTCGAAGCGCGGAGAGATGAACGCGGCATCGGGACAGGCCCGTCGCGCGCGGGCCATCGGCATCGCCGAGTGGATGCCGAACCGCCGCGCTTCGTAGCTCGCCGCCGCGACGACCCCTCGCGAGCCGAGACCGCCGACGACCACCGGCCGGCCCCGGAGGCTCGGGTCGGCGAGCTGCTCGACCGACGCGTAGAAGGCGTCGAGGTCGACGTGGAGGATCCCGGGGGGATCGCTCGCACGTTCCGCGCGCCGGACGTCGAGTGCCTCCCGCGACGTCCCACGCACGTCGTACCGGTATCCCCGGTGACCTTCGGGCCCCCAGCGCTCGGCGAGCCACTCCGACAGCGGCTCGTGCACCCACACCGCGCCTTCGGCCGCGCACCGCTCGGCGCACTCGGAGGGCGGCAGGAACGCCGCCTCGACGACGATGCCGTCGGGGTCGTCGACGCGCAGCTCACCCTCGTACTCGACGGCACGGTGGATCTCGGCCCGCAGCGACCAGCCGAGGTCGACGGCGACGGCACGGACCTCGTAGATCGGGCCCTCCCAGCTCGTGACGCGCAGGCCGGTCTCCTCCTCGACCTCGCGCGTCAACCCCGCCAGGAGGTCGACGTCGTCGTCGTCGATGACGCCGCCCGGTGTGCTCCAGTCGGTCCAACCGCCACGACGCTGGTTGCGGACGAGGAGCACTCCACCGGGCGCCTCGACGAGCGCTCCGGCTACGAGCCACTCACGCACCTCGGCGAGCCTATCGGTGCCTCGTCTGCACCCCGTCGGCCCGGACCGGTGGCCGTACGATCGCACCGTGACCCAACCCCCCGAGCCCGACGACGAGCCGCGCCCGGACGCCGAGCCGTCGCCCTCCGACGCGCCGGCCTCGGACGCGACGCCGGGTCCCGACGAGTCGATCTCGCCGCGAGACGCCGTACCAGATGCCATCGCGCACCGCGTTCCTGCTCGCGTTCTCGAGCGTCGTGGTGGCCGGGCTCTTCGGCGGGATCATCGGCTACGGCCTCGCCGACGTCGGGTGCACGGGCGACTGCGAGGGCTCGAAGCTCCTCGGCACGCTCATCGGCTCGACGCTCGCGGCCGGTGGCGTCGGGATCGTCGCGGTGCTCGTGCTCCGTGCGATGGCCGAGTGGCGGCGCAAGCCCGCGCTGAGGCAACGAAGGGAGGGTCGACGGTGAGCGACCTCTTCGTCGAGTCGTGGGGCACCGGAACGCCCGTGGTGCTCGTGCACGGCTCGCTCGCAACGGGCGCCGAAGAATGGGAAGCCCAGCGACCGCTCGCCGACGAGGGCTTTCGCCTCCTGGCGCTCGACCGGCGCGGCAATGGCCAGAGCCCCGCTGCCGACGGCGATGACTTCCTGCGTGACGCCGACGACATCGCCGAGCTGATGGGCGATGGCGCCCATCTCGTCGGTCATTCCTACGGTGGCCTCGGGGTCCTGTTCGCGGCCGCCCGCCGTCCCGATGCGACCCGATCACTGACGCTGTTGGAGCCCGCCGCCTTCGCGCTGGGTCAGGACCATCCCGCGGCGCGGTCGCTCGTCGACGGGGTCCGCGCCGTCTGGAACCAGGACCTCCCCGATGAGGAGTGGGTCGTCGGTTTCCTGAAGGCGGTCGGGAGCGATCCCGACGAGTTCGGCTCCGAGTTCCTCGCCGCCGCCCTGCCGCTCGTGCCGGTCGTCCGCCGTGCGCGGCCGATGTGGTACGCCGATCTGCCTCTGGCCGAGCTCGCGTCCACCACCTTCCCCAAGCTCGTCGTCTCCGGTGGCCACAGTGCCGGCTTCGACGCCATCTGCGACGACCTGGCGCAACGGATCGGCGCGTCGCGCGCCGTGGTGGCGGGCGCGGGCCACGAGATCCAGTTCACCGGCACGCCCGTCAACGAGGCGATGCTCGCCCTGTGGCGCACAGGCTCAACGTCATCGGCGAGCTGATCCGAGGTGGTCGACGCACGTACCAACGTCGGGATCACTGGCCGAGCGTGAGACGGCGGAACCCCTCCGCGTAGGGGACGCCCGCGAACCGCCCGGCCTCCTCCGCGCTCTGACGGAGGAACTCGCGGAACCACTCACCGGTGTCGGTGAGCTGGCTCGCGTGCCGGAACAGCGCGTCGATCTTGCGCTCCAGCGTGTCGGTGATGTCGATCCAGCAGTTCGGCTCGAGCGTGCCCGACAGGTAGACGAGCGGCACGTGGTGCACCGCGAGCCCCTCGTCGAGGTGCTCCGCGAAGTAGTGCGGGTTGCCCGCCGCGGGTGCGACGCCGTCGAGCGTCGCCCAGCCGGTGACGCGGTGGTCGCGGTGGTTGAAGTACGAGTCGCCGAAGAACACCGCGGTCGGGTCGGGGCACAGCACGACGTCGGGTCGCAGGGTGCGGACGTGGCGGACGAGCTGGCCCGCGAAGTCGCTCGTCGTCGACGAGCTCGCCGTCGTCGTACTCGAGGTGGAGGTGCCCGGCGAGCCCGAGCTCCTTGCTCGACGCCTCCGTCTCCTCGATGCGCAGCCGGGCCAGCGCGTCGAGGTCGGCGTCCGGGTCGCTCGTCCCCTTGTCGCCGCGCGTCGTGATCAGCACCCACACCTCGGCACCGGCCGCGGCCCAGCGCGCGAGCGTGCCGCCGGCGGAGATCTCGGGATCGTCGGGATGCGCGTAGATCGCGAGGGCGCGCGCGGGCGTCTCGTCGACGAGCCCGTTCATCGAGTGCGCGTCACCACGTCAGGCCGAGCGTCCCTCGCATCGCGGCCTCGAACTCCTCGTCGGTGCTCGTGGAGCGGACGGCGAGCACCATCTCGGCGTCGGCGCCGACGGGCCACCGCAGGCGGTCCTCGTCGCTCTCGATCGCGTCGGCGATGACCGCGGCGACGGGCTCCGGACCGGACGGCTCCGCGCCGCCGGTGAGCACGTCGCGCACCTTCGTCCACTCGCGGTCGAGCTCGTCGTAGGGCGGCGCGACCTCGAACCCGTACTCCTTGCCCTGGAACGCGGTGGCGAAGATCCCCGGCTCGATGAGGCGCACCCGCACGCCGAAGTGCGCGATCTCGTAGTGGAGCGCCTCCGAGAGACCCTCGAGCGCGAACTTCGACGCCGAGTAGAAGCCGCCGAGCGGCGGACCGACGCGGCCGGCGAGCGACGTGACGTTGACGATCGTGCCGCTCCCCCGCTCGCGCATCTGCGGCAGCGACGGCCTGGATCATCCGCACCGCGCCGAAGAAGTTGGTCTCCATGATGCTGCGCCCGTGGTCGAGGGGGATCTGCTCGACCGGACCCGACACGCCGAAGCCGGCGTTGTTCACGAGCACGTCGACCTCGCCCGCCGCGGCGACGGCGTCACGCACCGACGCGTCGTCGTCGACGTCGAGCGCGATCTTCGCCGCGACGTCGAGGTCGTCGATCGTCTCGGGCCGGCGCGCGGTCGCGACGACGTCGTGGCCGCGCTTGGTGAGCTCCACCGCCGCCGCCCGTCCGATGCCCGTCGAGCAGCCCGTGATCAGCACTCGGCCCATGGTTCAGCTCCCGTCCTCGTCTGCGATCGCGTGCAAGGCGTCGATCGCGACTTCCAGCCCACGCATCGTCGACGTCCTTGTGGGTCACGAAGCGTACGGTGCGCGCGTCGATCGTGCCCGCAGCGCACGCCCCGCTCCTCCAGCCGCTCGATGATCTTGTCGGGCAGCGACGCGAACGGTGCGCAGACGATGTTCGTGCGCACGGTCGTCGGGTCGACGCTGCCCGGGAAGCGGTCGGCGAGCACGTCGGCCAGGCGGCGCGCCCGCGCGTGGTCGTCGGCGAGCCGGTCGACCATCGTCTCGAGCGCCACGATGCCCGCCGCCGCGACGATCCCGCCCTGCCGCAGGATGCCGCCGAGCCGGCTGCGCTCCTCGCGAGCGGCCGTCGATGACGTCGCTCGGGCCGCAGAGCACGGATCCCATCGGCGCGCCGAGCCCCTTCGACAGGCAGAACATGAGCGTGTCGGCAGGCGCCGCGAGCTCCGCGGGGCTGACGCCGAGCGCCACGGCCGCGTTCCAGATGCGGGCGCCGTCGACGTGCACCGCGCAGCCCGGCCTCGCGGGCCGGGTTCGTCACCGCCTCGACCTCGGCGCGCGACAGCGGCCGTCCGCTCGCCGGCATGTGCGTGTTCTCGAGCGTGAGCGCGCTGATCACCGGGAGGTGGTGCTCCTGGTCGGCGACGGCGGCCGCGACGTCGGCGGGATCGAGCGACCCGTCGTCGTCGGCGAGCGGGTGGAGCTGGAGCCCGGCGTCGGTGGCGGTCGCCGCGTGCTCGTAGCGGTACACGTGACAGCGCGCCGGACACAGCACCTCCGTGCCCGGGCGGCGCGAGCACGCGCAGCGCGACCTGGTTCGCCATGCGCCCCGACGGCGTGAACAGCGCGGCCTCCTTGCCGAGCAGCGCGGCCGCGAGCGATTCGAGCCGCTGGAGCGTCGGGTCCTCGCCGTACGCGTCGTCGCCGACCTCGGCCGCGGCCATCGCCGCGCGCATCTCGGGTGTCGGCTGCGTGACCGTGTCGGACCGCAGGTCGACGATCGCGCTCATGGTGAGCCCGCGCCGTCCCCCGAGGGGCCGACCGGACGGATCAGCCCTTCCTGCATCACGGTGATGGCGAGCTTCCCGTCTCTGGAACACGTGCACCGAGCGCGAGCCCGCGCGCGTTCGACGCCGACGGGCTCGTCTGGTGGTACAGCAGCCACTCGTCGGCACGGAACGGACGGTGGAACCACATCGCGTGGTCGAGGCTCGCCATCTGGAAGTTGCCGTCGTACCCGATCGCGTGCGGGAGCGTCGCGGTGTCGAGGAGGCGACAGGTCGGACGCGTACGCGACCACGCACGCGTGCAGCAGCGTCGTCATCGGGCAGGCGCCCGTTGGCGCGGATCCACACGTCCTGCATCGGCTCGCGCGGTCCGGGCGCGAGCCACTTCGGATCCTCGACCGGACGCGAGTCGATCGGTCGCTCGCGCCCGAGCCAGTCGATGAAGTCCTGACTGAACCGATCGAGGTGCGGCTCGATGCGCTCGCGGAACGTCGGGAGGTCGTCGGGACCGGGGACGTCGGGCATCGGGCATCGCGTGGTCGGGACCCTCCTCGACGATCTGGAACGACGCAGCGAGGTTGAAGATCGGCCTTCCCGTGCTGGATGCCGACGACGCGCCGCGTCGTGAACGACCGACCGTCGCGGATGCGGTCGACCTCGTAGACGATCGGGACGTTCGGGTCGCCGGGCCGCAGGAAGTACGCGTGCAGCGAGTGCACCGGCCGGTCGGCGTCGACGGTGCGCCCGGCGGCGACCAGCGCCTGCGCCGCGACCTGGCCGCCGAAGACGCGCTGCTGGTCCTCGTGCGGGCTCGTGCCCCGGAACAGGTTCACCTCGAGCGGCTCGAGCTGGAGGAGCTGGATCAGGTCGTCGAGCGGCGTGCTCGTTGCTGCCTCGTCCGTCACCCGAAGAACACCTCGGCCTCGGCGAACCGCTCGGGCGGCACGGTCTTGAGCTGACCGACCGCGTCGGCGAGCGGCACCCGCACGATGTCGGTGCCGCGCAGCGCCACCATCTGGTCGTAGTCGCCGTCGGCGACCGCGTCGACGGCCGCGAGGCCGAAGCGCGTCGCGAGGATGCGGTCGTACGCCGTGGGAGTGCCGCCTCGCAGCAGGTGCCCGAGCACGACCACGCGCGTCTCGAACCCCGTGCGCTGCTCGACCTCGGGCGCGAGCCGCGCCGCGATGCCGCCGAGGCGGACGTGCCCGAACTCGTCGACGCCCGCGTCGACGGTCTCCATCGTGCCTTCGCGCGGCACGGCGCCCTCCGCGACGACGACGATCGAGAACCCGGCCCCGCGCGTGTGGCGGTGGCGCAGGCGCTCGGCGAGCTCGTCGACGTCGAACGGCACCTCGGGGATGAGGATCGGCGTCCGCACCGCCCGCGAGGCCCGACTGGAGCGCGATCCACCCGGCGTGGCGACCCATGACCTCGACCACCATCACCCGGTCGTGGCTCTCGGCGGTCGAGTGGAGCCGGTCGATCGCGTCGGTCGCGATCTGCACCGCGGTGTCGAAGCCGAACGTGTAGTCGGTGGCCGACAGGTCGTTGTCGATCGTCTTCGGCACGCCGACGCACCGGACGTCGTCATCCGCGAGCCGGTGCGCGACCCCGAGGGTGTCCTCGCCGCCGATCGCGATCAGCGCGTCGACGTGCTCGCGCTCGAGCGTCTCGCGGAGCCTCGCGACGCTGCCCTCTTCGTTGTAGCGGGTTCGTCCGCGACGTGCCGAGCATCGTGCCGCCGCGGGGAAGGAGACCCCGGGTCGTGTCGACCGTCAGCTCGCGCAGCTCGCCGTCGATCACGCCGCGCCAGCCCTGACGGAACCCGAGGATCTGGTGCCCGAGGATGCCCTCGCCCTTGCGCACGACGGCGCGGATCACCGCGTTCAGACCTGGACAGTCGCCGCCGCCGGTGAGCACTCCGATCCGCATTGCCTGCAATCCTGGCAGGCCCGTCGGTATCTTCGTGACGATGCGCAAAGCGACGCGACGACTCACCGACAGCCGTGCAGGCGACGGTCGCGCCCGACGAGCGGCTGACCAACACCGGGATCGGCTGGGCGGCGCCACGCCGCGAGAAGGTCCCGCTGCTGTTCCAGGGGCGCCGCCAGTACTGGGTCGCGCTCACCGACCGCCGGCTGCTCGTGTTCGAGCGCCGCCGTGGGGGCCCGTCCGTCGACGACCTCGTGCTCGGCAAGCGCTACGACTTCTTCACCCTCGAGGCGGTGAAGAAGGTGCGTCCGCTGCTGCAGGTGCGCATCAAGGGCGCGAACGGGAGCCGGCAGGTGCTCGAGTTCCGGCCCGGCCAGCGCGGCGTCGGCGGCGAGCTCGTGAAGCGCATGGGCAGCAAGCCGCCTCCACCGCGCGCGCTGAACGCCGCGCCGACGGCAGTCGACGAGGCCACCGCCGCGTTCTGGGGCGACAGCTAGACCCTTCATGGCGGTCGTCCTCTCGATCGACGCCGGCACGACCGGCGTCCGCACGTTCGCCATCGACGAGGACGGACGGATCGTCCACCGCGCGTACCGCGAGTTCCCGCAGCACTTCCCGCGTCCCGGCTGGGTCGAGCACGACCCGGAGGAGATCTGGGACGCGACGAGCACGACGTTGCGCGAGGTCGCGGACGCGCTCGCCGCGGACGGCACCGCCGTCGCGGCGATCGGCATCACCAACCAGCGCGAGACGGTCGTCGTGTGGGACCGCACGACGGGCGCGGTCCCTCATCCCGCGATCGTGTGGCAGGACCGGCGCACCGCGCCGCGCTGCGATCAGCTGCGCGCCGACGGCGTCGAGCCGCTCGTGCGCGCCCGGACTGGCCTCGTGCTCGACCCGTACTTCTCGGCGACCAAGCTCGAGTGGCTGTTCACCGCGGGCGGGCTCGCGCCGGACCCCGACCTGGCGTTCGGCACCGTCGACTCGTGGATCCTGTGGCGCCTCACGGGTGGGCCCGACGGAGGCGTCCACGCGACGGACACGTCGAACGCGAGCCGCACGCTGCTCTTCGACATCGACGCGGGCGCGTGGTCCGACGAGCTCGTCGACCTGTTCGGCGTGCCGCGCTCGTGCCTGCCCGAGGTGCGCGCGAGCAGCGGCCGGCTCGGCATGACCGCGCCCGAGTGCGCGGCCGGCCTCGACCGTGCCGGTGAGCGGGATCGCCGGCGACCAGCAGGCCGCACTCTTCGGGCAGGCCTGCTTCGAGCCCGGGATGACGAAGAACACGTACGGCACCGGGTCGTTCGTGCTGATGAACCTCGGGTCGGAGCACCCACCGGCCGTCGAGGGACTGCTGACGACGACCGCGTGGACGATCGGCGACGAGACGACGTACGCGCTCGAGGGCGCGATCTTCGTCACCGGCGCCGCGATCCAGTGGCTGCGCGACGGGCTCGGCATCATCGCCGACGCCGCGGAGACCGGCCCGCTCGCGGAGAGCGTCCCCGACTCCGGCGGCGTCTCGTTCGTGCCCGCGTTCACCGGTCTCGGGTCGCCGTGGTGGGATCCGTACGCGCGCGGCACGGTGCTCGGGCTGTCGCGTGGCACCGGTCGAGCGCACCTGGCGCGCGCTGTCGTCGAGTCGATGGCGTGGCAGACGCTCGACGTCGTCGAGGCGATGACCGCGGCGTCGGGTCGGGAGATCGCCGAGCTGCGCGCCGACGGTGGCGCGAGCGTGATGGACGTGCTCTGCCAGCTCCAGGCCGACGTGCTCGGCGTGACCGTGCGCCGACCGGAGGTCCCCGAGACGACGGCGCTCGGTGCCGCGTACCTCGCCGGCATCGCCGAGGGCGTGTGGTCCTCACCCGCTGACGCCGCGCGGCGTGGCGCGCCGAAGCGTCGTTCACGCCGTCGATGGGCGCAGATGCGATCGCGGCGGGGCGCGCGCAATGGACACGCGCGGTGGAGCGGGCGCGAGGCTGGGCACGCGACACCGTCGCGTGACGTGTCAGGCGACGCGGATGTTCGGCTCGAACGCCGGAACGTCCGCGATCTCGACCGGGACGTCCTCGGCCTTCTTCGTCGCGTACGTGTCCTGGTACTCGTAGCGGCCGCAGAGCTGCACGATCTCGAACATCAGCTCGTCGGTGAGCTGGCGGAGCGCGAGGCGCTCGTCGTGGTGCGCGTAGTGCTCGGCGGCGATCGGCCGACCGAACCGCACCTCGACCGTCTTGAAGAGGCGCGGGAGCTTCTTGTCGGTCGGCTGGCACTCGTCGGTGCCGACGAGGCCGACAGGGATGACCGGTGCGCCGGTGCGCATCGCGAGGCGGGCGACACCGGTGTGGCCACGGTGCGTGAACCCGTCGCGTGTGCGCGTGCCCTCGGGGTAGATGCCGAAGACGCCGCCACGACTCGAGCACGTCGGTCGCGGCGGCGAGCGCGCCCTCGCTGGCCGACCCGCCCTCGCGGCGGATCGGGATCTGCCCGACCGACCGGAAGAACCACGCGGTCTTGGCGTCGTCGAAGTACTCGGCCTTGGCGACGTACGTGACACGGCGGCGGATCACCAGCGGCAGGAAGATCGAGTCGAGGAACGACCGGTGGTTCGCGGCGAGGATCACCGGGCCGCGCGTCGGGAGGTGCTCCTTGCCGTCGACCTTCACGCGGTAGACGACCCGCAAGATCGGCGTCAGCACGACCTTCATCAGCCAGTACGCCATCAGGCGTTCAGGTTAGGACCAGATCCTGATCCTGGGGAGGGTGTCGTGACGAGCGGTCGGCGGGCAGACTCGCGCCGTGACCGAGCGTCCCGTCCTCGACGGCGTCGTGCTCGACGGAGCGATCAGACAGGTCGGGTACGTCGTGCGCGACCTCGACGACGCGATCGCCGCGTGGCTCGGGCTCGGCGTCGGGCCCTGGTACACGATCCGCGAGATGGCACAGACCGGCTCCGTGTACCGCGGCGAGCCGTCCGAGCCGACGATCTCGATCGGGTTCACGAACTCGGGCCCGATGCAGATCGAGCTCATCCAGCAGCACGGCGACACACCGAGCATCTACCGCGAGTTCCGCGACGCCGGCGGCGACGGCTACCACCAGCTCGCGTGGTGGACCCCCGACTTCGACGCGCTGATGGCGCGCGCCGAGGCTGCCGGCTGGCCCCTCGTGTTCTCGGGTGGCACGGGCGGGACGCGGTTCGCCTACTTCGAGCTCGACCAACGGATCAGCACGATCGTCGAGGTGACCGAGCTCAACGAGATGACGCAGGGGCTGGCGACGATGCTGGAGACCGCGACCGCGGAGTGGGACGGCGTCACCGACCCGGTGCGCTCCCTCTTCTGACCGACTGATCTGAGTCAGCCGAGCTTCGGGAGCGCGCGGCGGATGTTGCGCACCGCTTGCGTGATGCGCTGCTCGTTCTCGACGAGCGCGAAGCGCACGAACCCCTCGCCGCCGGGACCGAATCCGACACCCGGCGACACCGCGACGTTCGCGTCGCGCACCAGCAGCTTGGCGAAGTCGATGCTGCCGAGCTCCTCGTAGGGCTCGGGGATCTTCGTCCAGGCGAACATCGTCCCCTTCGGCCGCTCGATCACCCACCCCGCGCGGGCGAGCCCGTCGACGAGCGTGTCGCGCCGGCCCTGGTAGACCGCGTTCACCTCGCGCGGGAAGTCGGGTGCCTCGTTCATCGCGACCGTCGCCGCGATCTGGATCGGCTGGAACGTGCCATAGTCGAGGTAGCTCTTGAGCTTCGCGAGCGCGGCGACGACCTCCGCGTTGCCGAGCACGAAGCCCATCCGCCACCCGGCCATCGAGAACGACTTCGTGAGCGTGTACAGCTCGACGGCGACGTCGGTTGCGCCCGGGACCTGGAGGATCGACGGCGGCTCGTAGCCGTCGAACCCGAGGTCGGCGTACGCGAAGTCGTGGACGAGCAGCACCTCGTGCTCGCGGGCGAAGTCGACGATGCGCTGCATGAACTCGAGGTCGACGCACGCGGTCGTCGGGTTGTGCGGGAACGACAGCACGATGACCCTCGGGCGGGGCCACGACTCCTCCCACGCCTCGAGGAGGTTGTCGAAGAAGTCGTGCTCGGGCCCGAGGCGCACGTGACGGATCTCGGCGCCCGCGAACAGCGGGCCCCAGATGTGGATGGGGTACGACGGGCTGGGCACCATGGCGGCGTCGCCCGGGCCGAGCAGCACCCACATGAGGTGCGAGAAGCCCTCCTTCGCGCCGATCGTCGAGCACGCCTGCGTCTCGGGGTCGAGCTCGACGCCGAACTTCCGCTGGTACAGGTCGGTCACCGCGAGCCGGAGCTTCGGGATGCCCCGGCTCATCGAGTACCGGTGGTTGCGCGGGTTCTGGATCGCCTCGCACACCTTCTCGAGCGCGATCGGCGGCGGCGTGAGGTCGGGGTTGCCGAAGCCGAGGTCGATCACGTCCTCGCCGGCGCGGCGGGCTTCGATCTTCAGCGAGTCGATCGTCGCGAAGACGTACGGCGGCAGCGCGTTGATCCGGCGGAACTCCATACTTCTCGCTCGCTCTCTGCGCTCGCCGCGCTCGGGTCACCAACGGTACCAGCGCGACTTCGCGATCCGGCCCTTATACCCTCGCAAGTCGTGGAGCGGCTGGACGACGTCGACGCGGTGCTGATCGACGTCGGGGGTGTGCTCGTCCTCCCGGCCGACGAGCGCGTGCACGCCGCGCTGCTGCGCCTCGACGTCGACACCGACGCGCTCGACCTGCACCGCGCGCACTACGAGGGGATCGTCGCGCTCGGCGAAGGCCCGGTCGGTCACCACTCGGACGGTTTGTCGATCTGGCACGCGTACAACCGCGCGTACGCGCGCGTCTGCGGCATCCCCGACGCGCATCTCGACGAGGCGACGGAGATCCTGCTCGGCCGAGTTCCGCCAGGGCGACATCTGGCGTCAGGAGATCCCGGGCGCGCGTGACGCACTCGCAGCGCTCGCCGAGCGCGGGCTGGGGCTCGCGATGGTGTCGAACGCGGACGGGACGGTCGAGGCCGACCTGCTGAAGTACTCGATCTGCCAGGTGGGTCCGGGGGAAGGCGTGACCGTCGGCGCCATCCTCGACTCCACCGTGGCGGGCGTGGCCAAGCCCGACCCCGACATCTTCCACCGGGCCCTCGACGCTGCTCGGCGTGCCGCCCGAGCGTGCCGTCCACATCGGCGACACGCCGGCCGCCGACGTCGCCGGCGCGCGGGCCGCGGGGATCCGTCCCGTCCTCGTCGACCCGTACGACCTGCACCCCGACGCCGACTGCGTGCGCGTGCGGTCGCTCGCCGAGTTCGTGGAGCTGCTCGAGCCCTAGTGTGACGCTCCGGCAGATTCGACCAGGCAGATCCGACCAGGCCGACCAGGCAGATCCGATCTCGTGAAAGCAGGACCGATGGGCGACTCCCTCGAACGCCTCGACATCTCCAACGAGGACTGCATCGTCGAGCGCGACGACCGCGTCGTGATCATCACGATGAACCGGCCGGAGAAGAAGAACTCGCTGAGCGCGACGATGCTCGTCGGCCTCGCCGACGCGTACACGTACGTCGACGAGAACGACGACGTCCGTGCCGCGATCCTCACCGGCGCCGGCGGCACGTTCTCGTCCGGGATGGACCTCGTGTCGATGAACGCGCCCCGCAGCGAGTACGTCGAGAAGCGGATGACCGAGGAGCCCAACCTCCACTGGAAGGGGCTGCTGCGCGACTACCGCTGCTCGCAAGCCGATGATCGCCGCGGTCGAGGGCTACGCGGTCGCCGGCGGGACGGAGATGCTGCAGGGCACCGACATCCGCATCGCGGGTGAAGGCGCGATCTTCGGGGTGTGGGAGGGCAAGCGCGGCCTCTTCCCGCTCGGTGGGTCGGCCTGCCGGCTCCCGCGCCAGATCCCCTACACCGTGGCGATGGACATCCTCCTCTCCTCACGTCCCGTCACCGCGATCGAAGCGAAGGAGATCGGCCTCATCGGACGCGTCGTCCCCAACGGTCAGGCGCTCAACGCGGCGCGTGGCGGTCGCCGCGCAGGTCGCCGAGTGCGGCCCGCTCTCGACGAAGGCGATCCTGCGCGCGTGGCGCGAGACCGAGCACATGACCGACGCCGAGGCGATGCAGCACCAGGACCCGATCGGGTGGGAGGTCTTCGCGAGCGAGGACGCCAAGGAGGGTCCACGCGCCTTCGCGGAGAAGCGCGCGCCGGTCTTCAAGGGACGGTGAGCTACCCGACCGCCGAGGAGTACGCGTCCACCGCGCGGCGCCGGCTCGCGGCGTCGACGCGCCGCCTCGTGGACGCGATCGTGTCCGACCTCACGGCATCGGACGACGCGATCGAACGGGCGGCGGACGCGACGGACGCGGCGCTGCAGGCGCTCGTCGACGGCGCCGGGTCGTCGCTCGTGGTCTCCGACGAGCCGCAGCACGGTGACTACCTGCCGCGCAGCCCGCTGGTCGGAACGGCCAGCCCGTTCGCGCCGCCCTTCGAGTACGACCTGGGCGACGGGCGCCTCGTCGCGCACGGCGCGTTCGGCGACGTCGTACGAGGGTCCGCCGGGCTACGTGCACGGTGGGTGGGTCGCACTGTCGTTCGACGAGGCACTGGGCATGGCCAACGCCGCGAGTGGGCATCCTGGCGTGACCGGCCGTCTCACCGTCCGCTACCGCCGGCCGACCCCCTTGCACACACCGCTGACGCTCGAGGCCCACACCGCCAACGTCGAAGGCCGGCGCGTCACGACCGTCGGCACGCTGCGCGCCGGTGACGACGTGACCGCGGAGGCGGAAGGTCTCTTCGTGAAGCTCGGTGCCGAGCAGTCGTTGGAGTACTTCGGCGAGCGACCGAGCACACCCGAACCGACGGATCCACTGCCGTGAGCGTCAACCGCCCGGAGACGAGCTCGTAGGCCTCAGCCGAGCAGCGGCTGCACGCGCGCACCGAGGCGCTGCGCGTTCGCGGGGTCCTGCGAGTCGATCGGCCCGAGGACGACCCAGTCGGCGCCGGCCGCGGCGTACGCGTCGAGCTGGCGCGCGACGGCGTCGGGACCGCCCACGATCGTCCCCGGCGACGCCTGCAGCCGCACCGCCTTCTCTGCGGCGTCCTCGTCGTCGTCGCCGATCACGAGAAGGCCACCCCACGTGCAGTCGAAGTCGGCCCGGTCGGCCAGGCGCCGCATCTCGGCGGCCTCGGCCCCGAACCCGTCCGCGTCACCACCCCAGCCGTTCCAACCATCCGCGTCGCGCGCCGCGACGTCGCGCACTGCCGGGTGACGACCACCGACCCAGATCGCGCGCGCCGACATCGTTCGACGCCTGCACCGCGGCCTCCAGGGCACCGACGCGCTCCGCGACCGTGCGGAAGCCGAGCCCGAACGACTCGTTCTCCTCACGGCTCTGCGAGTCGCCGGACCCGATCGCGGTGACCACGCGGCCGGGCGCGAGGCGTGCGATCGTCTCGATGGTCGTCGCGAGCGTGGCCGCGGGGCGGAGCCAGGCACGGAAGACGAGTGCGCCGACCGCGATCCGCGACGTCGCACCGGCGACCGCGCCGAGGAGCGCGACGCTCTCGAGTGCGGGGCGGCGTTGCCGTCCGCGCCCGTCGCGGAACAGATGGTCGTACACGAAGACGCCGTCGAGCCCGGCGTCTTCGGCGGCACGCGCGACCGACGAGCGGGATCTCGGGATCCTCGACGAACGACGGGAGCGTCAGGCCGAGCTTCACGCGCGGCTCACTGACGACCGACTCACCGACGACGGACGAGGTCGCGCGCGAGCGCAGCCGCGCCGACGACACCGGCCGCCTCGCCGAGCTCCCCGGCGACGATCGGGACGACGGGGCGGTACGCCGATCCCTCGAGGTGCCCGCGCGAACGCGTCGCGCAGCGGGTCGAGCAGCACGTCACCGAGCTCGACGAGACCACCCGACACCACGATGATCTCGGGGTCGAGGATGTTGCTGAGCCCGGCGAGGCCGAGGGCGACGAGGTGGGCGTACTCGGCGAGGATCGCGGTGCCGTCGGGCTCGCCCGCCTGCGCGCTGTCGCCGACGTGCACCCCGCTGACGCGCGTCGGCGTCGCCACCCGCGCGTGCGAGCACTCCGGGAGCGAGGCCGGCCGCGGCCTGCGCACGTCCGAGCCGCCCGAGCGCGGTGCCGGAGGCGAACGCCTCCCAGTGGCCGGTCTCGCCGCACGCGCACTTCGGTCCGCTCGGATCGAGCTGCCAGTGGCCGACCTCCGCGGCGAAGCCGTGCGCGCCACGGAACAGCCGTCCGTCGGCGATGATGCCGCCGCCGATCCCGGTGCCCAGCGTGATGCACAGGCCGTTGGTGTGGCCGCGCAGCGCGCCGTGGCACGCCTCGCCCCAGGCGGCGACGTTGGCGTCGTTGTCGACCACCACCGGGAGCTGCACCACGTCCGCGATCAGCGTGCGCAGCGGGACGTTCGACGAACATCGGGAGGTTCGGCGCGTAGTGCACGACGCCGTCGCGGTCGATCATGCCGGCGGCCCCGACCCCGACCGCGGCGGGCTCTGCCGTCGCGACCTCGTCGAACGCGCCGCGCACGGCATCGGCGAGATCGTCGAGCGCCTTGGGTGCGGGGACCCGGCACTCGTCGACCACACGGCCGTCCGCGTCGACGACGCCGACGCGGAGGTTCGTGCCGCCGAGGTCGATCCCGACCGTCGGCGCGGGTGCCGCCTCGGTCACTCGGCCAGATCGAGGTGACGCACCGAGTCGTCGTGACCGGGCTCGTCGTCGGACGCCTTGGTGCGGGAGTCGCGCACCGTCTGCTGCTCCTGCACCGCGCGGTCTGCCGCATCGACGACGACCTGCACCGCGAGCAGCAGCTCCTGTGCGGCCTTCACGACGTGCTCGGCGACCTCGGGCCCGCCTCCAGCATCGCGGCGATGAGCGACTCGATCGCGGTCGGCGGGCCGAGGTCGGGCCCCGCCGTGTCGTCGGCGGCACCGGTGTCCGACGCGTCGGCGTCGGTCGTCGTGTCCTGCTTCTCGGGGCGGTCGTGCTCGCGCAGCGGCTCGCTCATCGCTCCGCCTCCTTCTTCAGCTCTTTCAGGGCCGTTCCCATGATCATGCTCGCGGCGCGGCGCTTGATCAACCCGGGCAGCGGCGCCGAGACGTCGACGACGAGGTCGTAGCGTCACGCGCGTACCGCCGTCCTCGGCCTCGAACCCGTAGCGACCGTCGAGCTGGCGCAGCCAGTCGCCCTCGACGAAGTGCCACGAGAACGCCGCCGGCGCCTCCGCGTAGTCGTACTCGAGCACGTAGCGGATGCTCTTGCCGAGACCTGCGACGCGGTACTCGACGCGACTTCCCCGCCCGTCGCCGTCACGCTCGAGGACGTCCACCTGCTTCACGTCGCGCGCCCACTCGGGGTACCGCTCGTAGTCGGTCGCGAGCTCGAACAGCCGGGTGGGCGAGGCCGCGACCGAGATGTGCTCGTGCGCCTCATCCGCCATCCGCCCATGGAATCAAGCCGCTGCGGGCGACGCAACCCGGTGTGACTCAGGCCCGGCGCGCTCCGGGCACCGCGCGAGGCGGGAACGTGCCGTGGCGGGCGGCCCAGAGCCCGAGGAAGCCGATCGGCAGCATCGGGACCAGGACACCGAACGGGTTCGCCGCGGCGGTGCCGATCGCGACGAGCACGCACAGCGTGAGCGACCCGTAGAGGTGGATGATCACACGTTCGCGGTGCGCCACCGAGCGTCCCGAACAGGTTCGCGACGGCGATGTCGTCACCCTGCGCGCTCCGCGCCACGGCGACGGCGAACGCCCACGCCCAGATCGCGAGCGACAGGAAGAACAGCACCAGCGTGACGGCGACCGCGACGTCGTCGAACGACTCGACGCCGGCTGCCGACGGGACGGCCGTGAGGAGGAAGATCCCGTCGCCGGCCCAGGACGCGACGACGATGCCGCGTCCCGCGATCGCCTGCCCTGTGTCGGCCGGTCGCCGATCGCTCGACCCGTCGCCCGGCGCCGCGTCGTCGTCGGCCACGTCGCGAGCGTACGCGGGCGATCGCGTCCTACTGGAACACGGAGAGGTCGCCCGCGGCGAGCGGTGCCAGGTGCTCAGCGAGCGTGTCGTACGAGAGGTCGCGCTCGACGCGTGCCCGCGCCGCGGCGCCCATGCGGCGGCGCAGCGCGTCGTCCGCGAGCAGACGCGCCAGCGCCTCGCGCACGCCGGTGACGTCGCGCGGCTCGACGACCAAGCCGGTCTCGCTGTCGACGACCGCCTCGTGCGCGCCACCGCTGCGCCCCGCGACCGCACGGCACCCCGCCGCGGCCGCTTCGAGGAACACGATCCCGTAGCCCTCGGCCTCGAGCCCGCCCCACCGCTCGCGACAGAGCATCGAGAACACATCGGCCGATCCGTACAGCGCGGGCAGGTCGTCGTCCGCGACGCGGCCCGACAGGTGCGCCCGCTCCCCGAGCGCCGCGCGCGCGCCGCTCGAGCCGGGCCGCGTCGCGGCCGGCGCCGGCGATCGCGACGTGCACGCCGTCGAGACCCGCAACCGCGTCGAGCAGCACGTCGAACCCCTTGCGGGGCACGAGCCGGCTCACGCCGAGCACGACGGGCGCGTCGACCGGCAGGCCGAAGCGCGCCCGCGTCGCCCGCCGGTCGTCCTCCGACGACGAGGGGCGGAAGCGCACCGGATCGACGCCCGGCGGGATCCGCAGCGTCGGCACCGGCCGCCCGGCGACGCGCTCGACCATGGCGGCCGGGTACTCACCGGCGGCGACGACGCCCGCCGCGCCACGCAGCACGCGCCGCGCCCGCGGCGTGCGTTCCCGGCACACGCCCGTACACGGTGATCTCGGCACCGTGCGCGACGACGACGTACGGCGCCGACTGCAGCCGCGGCCCGATCTGTCCGAGCGGCAGCATCGGATCGAGGAACACGACGTCGCGCCTCGACCTCGCGCGCCAGCGCGTCCACGTCGCGGCGCATCGCGCCGCTCGGCACGAGGAACTTCTGCTTCGTGCGCACGATGCGGAACGGTTCGCGGCGTCCCAGTCGGCGGCGTCCGCGTACGGCGTCGTGAGCACCGTCGTCTGGTCCGGGGGCAACCGGCGCCAGAGCTCGTACAGGTAGCTCTGGATCCCGCCGAGCTTCGGGGGGAAGTCGTTGGTCGCGAGGAGCGAGCTCACGGACCCGTCTTCATCGTCGGGGCGTCACGGACGGGTCGTCACGGGCCGGGGTGCTCCGTCGCGAGCGCCCCGGCCTCGTCGACGTCCGCGCCGCGCACGCGCCTGCGCCGCGTGGAACCAGAGCCCGAAGAAGCCGAGCACCGCGAACACGGCACCCGCGCCGAACGCACCCTGATAGCTCGTGACAGCAGCGACGGCACCGACGATCAACGAGCCGAGGCCCTGCGACAGGTCGAAGAAGCTGCTGAACGTGCCCACGACCGACCCGCGCTCGGTCTCGGGGGCACCGCCGAGCGCGAGCAGGAGCAGCGCGGGGTACAGCAGCGACGCGCCGGCAGCGAGGAACACCGTGCCGACCAGCAACCCGGCCGTCGTTCCCCACACGGCCAGGATCGTCATCCCGGTGGTCGTGCACGCGAGCGCGGTCGCGCCCGACACCCGACCGCCCAACCTGTCGGGGATCCGCGCACCGAAGATCCGCACGACGAGCACGAGGCATCCGTACAGGAGGAAGACGACGTCGGCGCTGTCGAGGCCGACTTCGTCGACGTAGAGCGGGATGAACGCGGTGAACGCGGCGAGCGCGATCAGCCCGGAGAACAGCACGGTGCCCGGTCCGATCGCGGCGCGGTTGATCAGCGGCTCCTTCTCGAGGTCCTCGTCGCCGGCGGTCGGCCGCTCGACCTCTCGGGTGAACAGGCTGAGCACGGTCGCGAGCGCACCGAGCGCGAACGCCGTGAGCCACACCGTCGTGTAGCTCTCCTCGAGCGCGGCCTCACCGATGACCGGGCCGAACGCGAGCCCGCCGTACACCGCGACCGACCAGTAGCTGATCGCCTCGCCCCGACGGCTCTCGGGCGCGAGGTCGGTGACCATCGTCGCCGCACCGACGAAGAACGCCGCCTCCCCGAGACCCGTGAGGACGCGGGCGCCGATGAGGAAGCCCAGTGACTCGACCACGCCATACAGCGCGACCGACACCGCGACCGTCGCGGCGCCGAACACGATCAGGCGCTTGCGACCGATCCGGTCGCCGAGCCGGCCGACGTACGGGCGGAGCAGCACCGCGCCGACGAACAGCGCGCCCACTGCGACCCCGATCTCGAGGCTCCCGCCGCCGAGCCGCTTGTCGACGTACTGCGGGACGACGGGCAGCACCGTGCCGAGTGCGAGGAAGTACGCCAGGCCCGCGGTCACGACGAGCACGAGGCGACCGGTGACCAGCCGCTCCTCTCCGGCCGCCGGCGTCGCGCTCACAGGTCGAGCGTGGCGCCCGGCGTGATCCGTGCCCGCTCGTGGATCTTCGCCGTCATCCGGACGAGGATCTCGCGCGGCGCCTCCGCGATCGTCGTCGCGACGGCACGCGCCGACTGCACCACGTCGGCGCGCGGCACGACCTCGGTGGCGATGCCGAGACGGCGCGCCTCGGCCGCGTCGATCCGCCGGCCGGTGAGTGCGAGGTCGCGTGCGACCGCGCCCCCGACGAGGTCGTGCAGCGGGGCGTAGACGACCTGCGCGAAGGCGTGCTCCGGATGGCCGAAGCGTCGCGGTGTCGGCGACGACGCGCAACGTGCACATCACCGCGAGGTCGAAGCCGCCACCGAACGCGCTCCCGTTCACGGCGGCGACGGTCGGCAGCGGGAACTGCAGCATCGTCCGGTGCCAGCGGTCGCTCGACGCCCACAGCTGCTCGGTGAGCTCGGTCTGCGCGAACTCGCCGAGATCGAAGCCGGCCGAGAACACGTCACCGGCACCGGTGACGACGAGCGCCCGCAGCGCCTCGTCGGCAGCGAGCTCGTCGAGCGCGTCGCTCATCTCGTCACGGAGCGCGATGGAGAGCGCGTTCTTCTTGTCGGCGCGGTTCAGCGTGAGCGTCGCGACACCGTCCTCGTCGGCCGGTTCGACGACGACCAGCGCGTCGGTCACGTGCTCTGGGCCGGCTCGAGGGCGTCCGACCACACGGTGCCGTCGGCGATCATCCGCCGATACTGCATCACGACCCGCGGGCGGCTGAACCCGATTGCGCCGACGAGCCGATCGCCGCGTCCGACAGCGGCGACGAAGCGCAGGTCGTCGACATTGCCGTCGACCACCACGATGTCGTCGTCTCCGCGGACGTGCCCGACGACCTGGATCTTCGTCTCGTACTGGTCGGACCAGACGAACGGCACCGGTGCGTACGGCTCCGGCGCCGCGGCGAGGAGCCGCGCGCCCGCTGCGACGCCTTGCTCCGCGGCGTTCGTCCAGTGCTCGAGGCGCATCAGCTCACTGCCGAACAACGGGTTCGGCCACCGGCAGACATCGCCGGCCGCGACGATGCCCGGTGCCGCGAAGAGCGTCTCGTCGCAGACGATCCCGTTGTCGATCGTGAGGCCGGAGTCGGCGAGCCAGTCGGTGTTCGGTGCGACGCCGACGCCCACGACGACCACGTCGGCGTCGATGGTCGACCCGTCGGCGAGCCGGACCCGCTCGACGCGCGTGTCGCCCTCGAAGCCGTCGACGCCGGTGCTGGTGCGCAGGTCGACGCCGTGGTCACGGTGCATGCCGGCGAGCACGTCGCCCATCTCGGGGCCGAGCCCGCGCACCATCGGCGACGGGAGCGCCTCGAGCACCGTCACGTCGAGGTGCCGGCCACGGCAGGTCGCGGCAACCTCGGCACCGATGAACCCCGCGCCGACGACGACCACGCGCCTCGGCGAGCGGTCGAGATCGTCCCGGATCGCGAGGCAGTCGTCGAGCGTGCGGAGCACGTGGATGCCGTCGAGGTCGGGGGTGCCGGGCAGCACTCGGGGCGACGCACCGGTCGCGAGCACGACGCCGCGCCCGCCGGTGAGGACGCGTCCGTCGTCGAGCGTCACCGCGCGGTCGGCGACGTCGAGCGCGACGGCGGTGCGCCCGAGCTCCCACTCCCCCTCGAGCTCGTCGAACGGCTGGCGCCGGAGCGTGATGTCCTCGAGCGTCGCCTCGCCGGCGAGCAGGTCCTTCGACAGCGGTGGGCGGTCGTAGGGAAGGTGGGGCTCGGCACCCACGACGACGATCTCGCCGTCGTAGCCGAGCCGCCGGAGCTCCTCGACGGCGCGCAGGCCCGCAAGCGACGCGCCCACGACGACGACCCGATCCGCCCGATCCGCACCAGCCGCCGACACGTGAGCGACGGTACCCCGACGGGTGCGGACCACCGCCGCCGTTCCGGTCAATGGCTGAGTCGCCGGATGGCTGACACCCGTGTCATCCTGCTCGCCGCATGGAAGGTCGCGACACGGAGGCTCGACGCCCAGAGCGCGACGTCACGGGGCGTCCTCTCGCGCTGCGTGACCTCGACCTCGACACGTTCCTCCACCCGCGGTCGGTCGTGGTGATCGGCGCCTCGGAGGCGCCCGGCAAGCCGAACGCGGCGATGACCCGGCGCCTCAAGCGCTGGGCCGACGACCACGACGCGACGTTCCACCCGGTGCACCCGGTGCACGAAGAGGTGCTCGGCGTCGCCTGCGTGCGCAGCATCGACGACGTCCCGGGCGACATCGATCTCGCCGCGATCCTGACCTCGAAGGCCGTCGACACGTTCGCCGAGGTGATCGCCCGCAAGGCGCGCTACGCGGTGGTGTTCGCGGCCGGCTTCTCCGAAGCGAGCGCGGCCGGCGCCGCGGAGGAGGCCCGGCTGCACGAGCTCGCCGAGTCGAGTGACACGCACCTGCTCGGCCCGAACACCAACCTCAACGCCTTCGAGGAGTTCCGCACCGACCTCGAGGGACCGTCGATCGCGCTCGTCACCCAGAGCGGCCACCAGGGACGCCCGGTCTTCCAGGGCCAGGAGCTCGGCATCCGTCTCTCGCACTGGGCGCCGACGGGCAACGAGGTCGACCTCGAGGTCGCCGACTTCCTCTCCTACTTCGCCGCGCAGCCCGAGGTCGGCGTCGTCGCCGCCTACGTCGAAGGCTTCAAGGACGGTCGGACGCTGATGCTCGCGGCCGACCACGCGGCGCGGCTGCAGAAGCCGCTCGTCGTCGTGAAGGTCGGGCGCACCGACGAGGGCGCGGCGATGGCGAAGGCCCACACCGGGCACCTCACGGGCCGAGACGCGGTGATCTCCGCGGTGTTCCGTCAGTTCGGGGTCACCCGCGTCGACGGGCTCGACGAGCTCCTCGAGACGTCCGCGGCGCTCGCTCGCACGCGACCCGGCGAGCCACCGAAGTGGGGCGCGCGCGGACCGGGCGTCTGCGTCTACGCGATCTCGGGCGGGACCGGCGCGCACATGGCGGACCTCGTCGCCGCCGCCGGGCTGCGGCTCCCCGAGCTCTCGGCGCAGACGCGCGCCGCGCTGCACGACGGCCTGATCCCCGACTACCTGCGCGTCTCGAACCCGGTCGACAGCGGCGGCCCGCCCGTCGCAGACGCGCGCGGCCGCAAGATCCTCGACCTGCTCCTCGCCGACCCGGCGATCGACGTCCTCGTCGTGCCGATCACGGGCGCGGTCGACATCTTCAGCGATCCGTTCACGCGCGACCTCGTCGACGTCGCGCGCACCACGACGAAGCCGGTCTTCGTCGTGTGGGGCTCACCGTCGGCGAGCGACGACTCGTACTACCGGCGTCTGCTCGACGGCGGGCTGCCGGTGTTCCGCACGTTCGGGAACTGCGTCGGTGCGATACGCGCCTACGTCGACTACTGGCAGTTCGCGGCGCGCTACCGCTCGCCGTTCCCGACCGCGCCTCGCCGCCCGTCGTCGAAGGCCGCGCGCGCGCGACGGATCCTCGGCGCCGCGCCGCCCGGCGGCGCGCTGGCCGAGCAGGACGCGAAGGCGCTGCTGCGCGCCTACGGCATCCGCACCACCCGCGACACGCTGTGCACGAGCGCGGCCGCGGCCGTGCGCGCCGCGGCGAAGCTTGCCGGTGCACGCGGTCGGCCAGTGGTGATGAAGGCCGCGTCGCCCGACCTGCTCCACAAGAGCGATCTCGGGTTGGTGCGCGTCGGCGTCTCGGGCGCGAGCGAGGTGCGTGCCACGTTCGCCGATCTCGAGCGGAAGGCCAAGCGGGCGGCCGGCCGCGCGGGACGCGTCGACGGCGTCCTCGTGTGCGAGCAGGTCGACGACGGCGTCGAGATGGTGCTCGGCGTCTCGCAGGACGACCTGTTCGGTCCGGTGGTCATGGCCGGGAGCGGTGGCATCCTGGTGGAGCTCCTCGGCGACGTGACGTTCCGCGTCCCACCCTTCGACCGCCGCGAGGCCGAGCGCATGCTGCAGGAGCTCGCCGGGCGGAAGCTGCTCGACGGCGTGCGAGGATCCGCGCCCGCGGACCGGGCGGCGCTCGTCGACGCGGTGATGAACGTCCAGCAGCTCGCGACCGATCTTTCGTGTCCCGACTACCCCGAGCAGCTCGGTGAGCTCGATGTCAACCCGTTGGTGGTGCGGCCGCGTGGAGCGGTCGCCCTCGATGCCCTGGTGGTGAGAAGCAGTGAGTGACGAGTCCCAGCCCGACGTCGACCAGGAGCTGCTCGCGGAGATCCGCGAGCAGGTCCTCTGGCTGACCCTCAACCGACCCGACGCCGGCAACGCGATCACGCCGGCGGTGCGCAACCGCATGATCGAGCATCTCGCGGAGGCGAACGGCTCGTACGACGTGCGCGCGATCGTGCTGACCGCGGCCGGGGAGAAGCACTTCTGCACCGGGGCCGACCTCCGCGCCGGACGGGCGACACCACAGCCGAAGCCCGAGGGTGCACCCGAGCGCGTGTCGGGCGAGGCGGCGCGCATGATCCGGACGGGCATCCAGCGCCTCATCGGGGCGATGCTCGACTGCGAGAAGCCGATCGTGTGCGCACTCAACGGCACCGCGGCGGGCGGTGGCGCGGCGATGGTGCTCGCGTCCGACCTCGTCATCGCGGCCGACAACGCGCGGATCATCCAGGTGTTCGTGCGCCGGGGCCTCATCCCCGACGGTGGCCCGACCTACCTGCTGCCGCGCCTCGTCGGGATCCAGAAGGCGAAAGAGCTCGTGTTCTTCGGCGACGACCTCGGCGCGGCCGACGCGGAGCGTCTCGGTCTCGTGAACAAGGTCGTGCCGGGCGCCGAGCTCGAGGCGACCGCGGCCGAGTGGGCCGGTCGTCTCGCGCAGGGCCCGACGAAGACGATCGGCTTCGCGAAGCGGCTGCTCAACCGCTCGCTCGACGTCGACCGCGCCACACTGTTCGAGGAAGAGGCGCTCCTCGTCGAGATGGTCGCCGCGACCGAGGACTCCAAGGAGGGCGTCGCCAGCTTCATCGAGCGCCGCCCCACCGAGTTCAAGGGCTACTAGTGATCCGGACCGACTTGCCGCGAGGCAGCGGCCAGCCGAGTGAGCGCCCGTGGCGCACGTCTCGTGCGCCACAGCGAACGAGGCAGTGATGTTGAAGGATCGGGTCGCGATCGTCGGGATCGGGCAGACGGCGTTCGGGAAGGGGCTCGAGGACACCGAGCTCTCGCTCGCGTGCCAGGCGGTCTCGATGGCGCTCGACGACGCGGGGATCGCGCCGGCCGAGGTCGACGGCCTCGCGTCCTTCACGATGGAGCCCAACCGCGAGATCGACGTGGCGCGCAACGTCGGGCTCGGCGACATCACGTTCTTCTCGCAAGTCGGCTACGGCGGCGGCGCCGGCTGCGGCGTCGTGCTGCAGGCCGCGATGGCGATCGCGACCGGGCAGTGCCGCGTCGCCGTGGCATGGCGGGCGCGCAAGCGCGCCGCGAAGTCGAGCCGTCCGTGGGCGCAGGTGCCGCAGCGCCTCAGCGACCACTGGCAGTGGAGCCGCCCGTGGGGGCTCCTCCGCCCCGTCGACGAGGTCGCGATGCTCACCCGTCGCTACATGCACGAGTACGGCGGGACGCGCGACCAGCTCGCGAACGTCGCGCTCGCGTTCCGCAAGCACGCGAACCGCAACCCGGCCGCGACGATGCACGCCAAGCCGTTGACCCGCGAGCACTACATGGAGGCGCGGTGGATCTCCGAGCCGCTGTGCCTGTTCGACAACTGCCTCGAGACCGACGGTGCGCTCGCGATCGTGATGGTGGCCGCCGACCGCGCGCCCGACCTGCCGCAGCCGCCCGTCTACGTGCACAGCGGTGCGCAGGGCATCCCGCCGCAGCACCAGACGATGATCAACTACTTCAACGACGACCCGCTGAAGGGTCCGTCGTGGGCGGCCGCCGGGCAGCTCTGGCGCAACAGCGACTTCACACCCGACGACGTGCGCGTCGCCCAGATCTACGACGCGTTCAGCCCGCTCATCCCACTGTCGCTGGAGGGCTACGGGTTCTGCGCGCGCGGTGAGGGTGGCGCGTTCACCGAGGACGGCGCGCTCGAGTGGCCCGACGGCCGCCTCCCGACGAACACGAGCGGGGGCGGCATGTCCGAGGCGTACGTGCACGGGTTCAACCTCGTGCTCGAGGGCGTGCGCCAGATGCGGGGCACGTCGACATCACAGGTCGACGGCGCCGAGGTCTGCCTCGTCACGAGCGGTGAGGGCGTGCCGACGAGCGCGCTCCTCTTGAGGCGGTGAGCTGCCGATGAGCGAACGGCCGCGGCGCACGCATCGTGCGCCGCAGGGAGCGAGTCCATGATGATGGCCGAGAAAGAGATGGCCAGTGGGTTCCTGCTGCCCGACACCGAGAGCGAGGACGGCGCGGAGTTCTGGGCCGGCTGCGCGCGCGGCGAGCTCCTCGTGCAGCACTGCGGCGCGTGCGGCGCACCCCGGTTCCCGCCGCGACCGATGTGCCCGCACTGCCGGTCCACGGAGGTGCGCTGGGAACCGACGTCCGGACGCGGCACGATCTGGTCCTACGTCGTCCCCCACCCGCCCCTGCTGCCCGCGTACGCCGAGCTCGCGCCGTACAACGTCATCGTCGTCGCGCTCGACGAGGATCCGACGCTGCGGATGGTCGGCAACCTGCTCGCGTCGCCCGACGGTGGGATCGACGAGATCGATCCCGCGACCGTCGAGATCGGCACGCCGGTGCGCGTCGTCTTCCAACAGGTCGAGGACGTCACCCTCCCCCGCTGGATCAGGGCCTGATCGGATCCGGACGCGACGAAGCCCGATCCCAATGTGTCGGGCTGGGGACCGGGCTTCGTCTTCGATCGACGCGGGCAGCGGTGAGACGGGGGGAGACTCACCGCCGCCCGGCGCCAGATCAGATGGTGCTGATCAGGTGAGCGGGTCAGGCGGCCTTGCGCTCGACGTCGGCATCGCCGTCACGGTCGGCTCGCAGGTCCGCGAGCGTCCGCTCCCAGCGCAGCCGCTTCGCGATCCAGGCCATCGCTCGCTCTCGCTCGATGCTGGTGGTTGTTGCCATGGTGCGGCTCCTGCTCTTCGGAAGACCTCGCAGCTTCGGTCTCCACCCTTGTGAACTTGTGCACGAGATCGTGCTGTATTGACTCTCAGAGTATCTACTCGTAGGGTAGTTGCTGTCAAGGACGGTGACGGATGTCACAGACCCCCACCCCGCCCGGGGCGGTCCCAGAACAGCCCGGCTCCGAGGCGGCCGCCTGGCGCATCGATGCCCTCGCCCAGCGCGCCGGGATCACCGTCGACACGATCCGCTACTACCAGCGGGAGGGCCTCCTGCCGCCGGCCGAGCGGGCGGGCCGGGCGAACCTCTACTCCACCGCGCACCTCGACCGGCTCGAGCGGATCAAGGAGCTGCAGTCCCGGCGGTTCTCGCTGGCCGCGATCAAGGCCCTCCTGACCGACGAGCGCGAGGGGATGATCGAGGGCATCTTCGGCGGCGGCGGTGACCGCACGTACACCCTCGACGAGCTGCTGGAGCGCTCCGGGATCGACGCCGAGCTCTGCCAGGCGATCCGCTCGTCGGGCCTCCTGCGCGAGCCGGGCGAGTTCGGCCGCGACGCGTACGACGGTGACGACCTCGACTACCTCCGCACCCTCGCCTCGCTCCACGACCTCGGCATGCCCACGCCGGCCGTCGTCGAGATCGCGCGGACGTACGCCGAGGGCATCGAGGCGACGCAGTCGCGCATCATCGACCTGTTCACGACCGGTGGCGCGCTGCGGTGGACGGACGACGAGCTGCGGGAGTTCCAGGACGTCACCGCGCGGAACTCGACCGACATCCTCCCGCTCGCCCACCGCCTGGTCGACTACACGCACCAGCGCACGATCCAGCGCCTGACGCTCGGCGCGATCCAGCAGAGCGCCCAGGAACCTCCCGGCTAGGGTGACGCCAGCGTCAGAAACGTCTGGTCGGAAGATCGGCCGGAGCGGCGTCGCGAGCACGGGGAGACGCGTGGAACCACTGCTCGGAGGACTGCGCGTCCTCGAACTCGGCGGGGAACCGACTGCGATGGGTGGGCGCGTGCTCGCCGACCTGGGCGCCGAGGTGGTGCTCGTCGAGCCGCCCGGTGGGCACCCGCTGCGCGACGAGCGCTACCGCTGGCAGGCGTGGAGCGCCGGCAAGCGGTCGGTGACCGTCGACGGCGCCGACGACCCGCTCCTCGACACGCTCCTCCGCGACGCCGACGCCGTGCTCGACACGCCTGGTCACCCGGGCACGCTCGCGCTCGATCCCGCGCGTGCTCCTGACGCGGTGTGGGTCAGCGTCACGCCGTTCGGGCTCACCGGACCGCGCGCCGGGTGGCGTGCGTCCGACCTCGGCGTGCTCGCCGCGAGCGGGAACATGTACCCGACCGGCGATCCCGACCGGCCGCCCGTGCGCTGCACCGAGCCGTCCGGCTACGGCCACACCGGCGGCGAGATCGCGTTCGCAGTGCTCAGCGCGCTCTGGACGGGCGGTGGCCTGCGCGTCGACCTGTCGATGCAGGAGTGCGTCAACGTCGCGAACATGGCTTCGCCCGCGCGCTTCGAGCAGACGCGCTTCCGCGGCAAGCGCCTCGGCGCGCACATCGGGCGCACCCGCGAGATCTGGCCGACCATCGACGGCTGGGTGTCGTTCGGGCTCCGCGGTGGCAAGGCCCGCGTCCCGTCGCTCCAGCTCATCACGAAGGCGGTCGCCGACGACGGCGTCGACGCGTCCGCGCTCGAGTCGCAGGACTGGGACGAGTGGTCGCCGAACCACGCGCCGGAAGAGGTGCTGCGCGCCGTCGAGCGACCGATCGGCGAGTACTTCGCCCGCCACACGATGCAGGACCTCTACGACCTCGCCTGCGAGACGAACCTCATGCTCGCGCCGGCGAACTCACCGCGCGAGATCCTCGCGAGCAAGCAGCTCGACGCGCGGGGCTTCTTCGGCCCGGTCGGCGACTACCAGCAGTTCCCCGCCTCGTTCGTCCAGGTGCGCGCCCACGACGGTGAGGTCGCCACGGTCGCACCCCGCGCGCCCGCCCCCACCGCGCCCGAGCCGCTCACCGGCTTCACGGCGCCGGGCATCCGCACGACGACCGACTGGCAGGCGGGCCGTCCGTCCTGGGACGGCGTCAAGATCATCGAGCTGGGCTCCGGCGCGGCCGGCCCGATCGCGACGCGCTACTTCGTCGAGCACGGGGCGACCGTCCTGCGCATCGAGTCGAAGTCGCGCCCCGACTTCCTGCGCGTCTACGCGCTCGGCCCCGACAACCCGCACGGGCTCGAGGGCGCGCCGATGTACGACGGGCTGAACGTCGGCAAGCTCAACGTCACGCTGAACCTCAAGAAGCCCGAGTCGGTCGACCTCGTGAAGCGGCTCGTCGTCGAGTGGGCCGACGCGGTCGCCGAGAACTACGCGCCGCGGGCGATGAAGGGCTTCGGCATCGACTACGACGAGCTCGTCCGAGTGAAGCCCGACCTCGTGATGGTGAGCGCGTGCCTCAACGGCCAGTTCGGGCCGCACAAGGACTACCCGGGGTTCGGCGGCCAGGGCGCCGCGCTGTCCGGGTACAACTGGCTGACCGGCTGGCCCGACCTCGAGCCCGTCGGCCCGTACGCCACCATCACCGACTCGCTCGCGCCCCGCTACGTCGCCGCCGCGCTCGCCGCGGGTCTGCACTACCGCCGGCGCACCGGTCAGGGCGTCTACCTCGACGTCTCGCAGGTCGAGGCGGGCACGTGGACCCTCGCGCCGTGGTTGCTCCAGTACGCGGACGAGGGCGTCATCGGGACCCGCGACGGCAACCGTTCGTCCGCGCGGTCCCGCACGGTGCGTTCCCCTGCGTCGACGAGGAGCACCCCGTCGACGGCACGATCGGCGACCGGTGGGTCGCGATCGCCTGCTGGACCGACGACGACTGGGCGCGCCTCGCACGGATCATCGGCCACGACGATGACGCGTTCGCAACGTTCGACGGTCGGCGCGCGCGGATCGCCGACGTCGAGGCGATCGTGGGCGCGTGGACCGCGACCCGCAGCCGCGCGGAGGTCGCCGAGACGCTGCAGGCGGCCGGGATCGAGGCGGTGCCGGTCCAGGACTTCGGTGACGTCCACGCCGACCCGCAGCTCGCGGCCCGGGAGCACTTCGTGCCCCACGAGCACGCGCACATGGGCCCCGGGCTCTACGAGCACAACGGCTTCCGTGTCGAGGACGCGCCGAGCGGCTACGACCGGGCCGGCCCCACGCTCGGCCAGGACAACGACCACGTGCTCGGCGAGCTCCTCGGGCTCAGCGCCGACGAGCAGCGGCACCTCCGCGACGTCGGCGCCGTCGAATAGAGCGAGCCGATCAAGCGGGCATCGCCATCCCGCCGTCGACGACGAGCGTCTGCCCGGTGCAGAACTTGGCGTCGTCGCTGGCGAAGAACACCGCCGCCCCGGCGAGGTCCTCGGGCTCGAGCGTCTGCTTCATGGCCGTCATGGCGGTCATCCCCGAGAGGAACATCTCGGGCACGACCTTCTTCGTCGCCTCGGTCATCGTGACGCCCGGCGCGATGCAGTTGACCGTGATCCCGTACTGCCCGAGCTGCGCGGCCATGAACTTCGTCAGGCCGACGATCCCCCACTTCGTGATCGAGTAGCTGAAGTTCCCGAGCCCGTGGAACTCGTCCATCGGCGGGAACATGTACGAGTACGCCGCGCCCGACGACTGGTTGATGATGCGCCCGCGGCCCTGCTCGACCATCGCCGGCGCGACCGCGCGACCCATCAACCAGGCCCCGTGCTGGTTCACGCTCATGATCTTGAGCAGGTAGTCGTAGTCGGCGTTCGCGTTGTCGATGTCGTGGTAGATCGCCGCGTTGTTGATCAGGATGTCGATCTGCCCGAACTCGTCCTTGGCCGCCGTGGCGCACGCGTCGGCGGAGTCGGGTCCGAGATGTCGGTCTCGACGAGGATCGCCTCGCCCTTGCCCTGCAGCGCGTCCATCGCGGACTTGGCGCGCTCAGGATTGACCTCGGCCACGACGACCTTCGCGCCCTCGTCGAGGAACCGCTGTGCGTAGGCGAGGCCGATCCCCTGGCCCGCGCCAGTGATGATCGCGACCCGGTCCTGCAGTCGCGCGCCCGACGTGGTGCTCACTTCTTCGTCCGCCCGATCAGGTTGAACTTCTCGGTGACGACGGGGTCGCCGGTCTCGTCGTCGCGCCACACGGTCTCGATGACGATGAACGTCATCGTGGCGCTGTCGGTGTCCTTCTCGTAGAGGTCGACGATCTTGCCCTCGCCCGACAGCACGTCGCCGACCACCACCGGCCGGTGGTACTCGAACTCCTGCTCGCCGTGGAGGATGAGCGCGCCCTTGCCGTAGAGCTCGCCCATCACCGCGTGCATCGGGTTCGTCCCGCCGGTCGGGTCGGGCGGCTGGAGCTCGCCGAACACGCCCATGTGCTGCATCGCGAACGTGAACGTCGGCGGCGCGGGGATGTCGTCGAAGCCGGCGTCCTGCGCGGCCTTCGGGTCGCGGTAGACGGGGTTGTCGTCGAGCACCGCCTTGGCGAAGAAGCTCACCGGGCCGCGCTCGATGCGCACCGTGTGCGCACCCGTGGGCTTGCCGATGACGCTCGTGTCGACGGCCATGTGCGTGTGCTCCCCCGTTTGACGGCTTCCGAGGACGTCGGGCTACCGTGACGCCGACGTCAGGTTTCTCCCATCTTGGGATCAGCTCGGAAGGACGCGCAAATGGCGGGCATGCTCGACGGCAAGGTCGCGATCGTCACCGGCGCCGGCAACGGCGTCGGTCGCGGTGAGGCGATCCTGCTCGCCGACCACGGCGCCAAGGTCGTCGTGAACGACCTCGGTGCCTCGGTGACCGGCGAAGGCGAGGACGCCAAGGTCGCCGACCAGGTGGTCGAGGTCATCAAGAGCCGCGGCGGCGAGGCGGTCGCCAACTACGACAGCGTCGCCGACTTCCAGGGTGCCGCCAACATCGTCAAGACCGCGATCGACAGCTTCGGCAAGCTCGACGTGCTGGTCAACAACGCCGGCGTCCTGCGCGACCGGATGATGTTCTCGATGGAGCCCGAAGACTTCGACACCGTCGTCAAGGTCCACATGTACGGGTCCTTCAACACGATGCACCACGCCTCGGTGTACTGGCGCAACGAGTCCAAGGAAGGTCGCCAGCCGAGCGCGTCGATCATCAACACCGTCTCGAGCGCAGGCCTCCAGGGCCAGGCGAGCCAGATCAACTACGGCGCCGCCAAGGCCGGCATCGCTGCGATGACGATCATCGCCAGCCTCGAGCTCGTCCGCTACGGCGTGCGCGCGAACTGCATCGGCCCGGGCGGCTTCACCCGCATGGTGGGCCAGGCCCGCGCCGACATCGAGATCAAGAACCCCGAGGAGTACAGCGAGTTCGACGCGATGAACCCGGGCAACTCGGCGCCGGCGGTCGTGTGGCTCGCGTCCGACGACTCGAAGCCGGTCTCGGGCCAGGTGCTCCGCATGGTCGGCAACTCGCTCTGCGTGTACCAGCCGTGGGAGATGGGCGAGGAGTTCTTCGCGACCGACAAGGAGGGCAACAAGACCCAGTGGGACCCCGCCCAGGTCGGTCACATCCTCAACCGCTACGCGTTCAAGACCACGAACCCCGGCATCGACGCGCAGCGCCGCGGCTGAGACCGCTCATCCGCGGCTGACCGCCGCTCCGGAGACCTCCCCGACAGGGGGTGAGCGATGTCCGTCGAGGTCGAGCAGCCCAGGCGATCCGGCCGGCGCGTCGGCGCACCACCGCCGCCGCGATGGGTGCAGTGGATCCCGACGGCGGTCCTCGTCGCGGCGGTCGTCGTCAAGGTCCTCGTCAGTCCGAACGCGGCGCGCGATGCGGTCACGAACCTCCGGCCGCTCGCGCTCACGATCGCTGTGGGCGTCGGCTGGGTCGTGCTCTGGCGCGTCGTGCTCCCACGTGTCGTGCGGAACGGTTGGATCAGGACGGGCATCCTGCTCGTGCTCGCGCTGGGGCTGTCCGCCGCGCTCGTCCTGCCGTCGGTCCGCGACGAGAAGGTGGTCGAGCGCTTCCCCGGCGTCACACCGACGTCCGCGTCGACACCAGATGGCGGTGCCGGCAGGCTCGGCGCCCACCGCATCCACTCCCGCGGCGCCCGTCCGGCTCGGGAGCGCGCCGCTGACCGGCATCGACCACGACGCGACCGGCACCGCGACCCTGTTCGAGCAACCCGACGGATCGTTCGTGGTCGGCCTCGAGGAGATCGACATCGAGCCCGGGCCCGACTACCGAGTGCTCGTCGTGCCCGGTGTCGACCGCTCGGAGCCCGGCGACGACGGCGTCGAGATCGACGCGCTGAAGGGCAACCAGGGCACGCAGTTCTATCCGGTGCCGGCGGGCACACCGATCGAGGCCGGTGAGTGGACGGTGCTCGTCTGGTGTCGTGCGTTCGCGGTACCGATCGCGAACGCGACCCCCGTCTAGCGGGGCGCCCCGAAGAAGCCGCGGTGCACGATGGTCGTCATCGTGTCGAGCAGCGCGTCGTCGTCCTCGGTGACGCGGCCCGACGCGACTCCGTAGCTGACCCGTTCGAGCATCGCCATGAGCGCGCCGACCGCGGCACGCTCGTTCTCGGCCACCTCGACGCCCGCCTCGCGCATGCGCTGGCCGAGCCGGCCACCGATCGCGGTGAACGCCTTCACGCCGAGCCGGTCGATGTCGCGGTCGCCGACCTGGTCCTCCATCCACGCCCGGATCACCGGCCCGTAGCGGCGGTAGGTGCCGAGGAACCCGCTCATGAACGAGCGCAGCTCTTCGCGGCCGGCGTCGTCGGGCGTGATCGGGCCGATCGTGTCGGCGAGCGCGGTGAGATCGTGCGCGCAGTCGACCGCGAGCGCGCGGAGCAGGTCTTCCTTGTTCGTGAAGTACAGGTAGAAGGTGCCGTGCGAGGTGCGCGCCGCTCGCACGATGTCGTCGACGCGCGCGGCGTGGTAGCCGCGACGGGCGAAGACCCGCAGCCCGGCATCGAGCAGGCGTCGCATCGTGCGCCGGCCCTGGGCGCGCAGCTCGCGCCCCGCGGCGGGCGTCCCCGAGGTCGCCGCCCGCCCCGCCCTGCCTCGGGACCCCCCGTCCCTGCCCGGGCCGTCGGGGGTCGCCTTGTACGATGCCGCCGCCATGCTCGGTGCCACCCTACGCGAGGCCGCGAACCGCTTCGACGATGCGCCGGCATACGTCTCGGAGCTCGGCTGGCCGCTGTCGTACGCGTTCCTCGATCGCGTCGTCGGACGAGCTGGCGTCGGGTCTCGCGCGGCGTGGCGTCACCGAGGGATCCGTCGTCGCGCTCGTCCTGCCACCGGGTGCCGAGTACCTCGTGGCGTACCTCGCGATCGCCAAGCTCGGCGCGATCACCGCGGGCGTCAACAGCCGCCTCACGGCCGGTGAGCGCGCGATCGTCGTCGACCGCGCCGATCCCGTCCTCGTCCTCGCCGCGCCCGGGCTCGCGACGACCGACCGCGACACGGTCGAGGTCGACGCGGCCACTGGCGCCGACGCGTTGTTCGGGGAGCTGCGCGTCCACGACGCCGCGCCCCCGGCGCTCGTGCCCGATCCCGACCGCGCCGTCGCGATCATCTTCACGTCGGGCACCACCGGTGCCCCGAAGGGTGCGCTGTACGGCGAGCGGCAGCTGTCGTTCATCACCAAGACCGACGTCGGGGACACCTGGGGCACAGGCGGCCGCGGCGTGACCGGCACGTCGTTCGCGCACCTCGGCTTCATGACGAAGCTGCCGGGCAACCTGCAGCGCGGCGGCACACAGCTCATCATGAGCCGCTGGAGCGCACGGGGCGCGCTCGAGGTGATCGCGCGGGAGCGGCTCAACACGGTCGCCGGCGTCCCCACCCAGCTCGCGCTCATGCTGCGCGACCCCGACTTCGACGACTTCGACCTCGACAGCGTGGCCCTGATCATCGCCGGTGGTGGTCCGATCACCCCGGGGCTCGCCGAAGAGGCGCGGGAGCGGTTCGGGGCGAAGCTGTCCACGCGCTACTCGTGCACCGAGGCGGGCATCGGCCTCGGCACCGCGTACGACGACCCCGACGAGGACGCGGTCGTGAGCGTCGGACGGCCGCTGCCCGGCGTCGAGCTCGTCGTCCTCGACGACGACGACCGGCCGGTCACGCGCGGCGACGTCGGTGCGGTCTGCCTGCGGTCGCCTGCGATGATGAGCGGCTACTGGCGGGACCCGGAGGCGACCGCAGCCGCGTTCACGCCCGACGGTCACGTGCGCACCGGCGACCTCGGATGGGTCGACGAGCAGGGCCGGCTGCGGCTCGTCGGCCGATCGAAGGAGATGTACGTGCGCGGCGGTTACAACGTGTACCCGGTCGAGGTCGAGGCGGTGCTGTCACAGCACCCGGCGGTCGCTGTCCGTCGCGGTCGTGCCGCGCTCCGACCCGGTGATGGGCGAGATCGGCGTGGCCGTCGTCGTCCCCACCGAAGGCGCCGACGCGCCGTCGCTCAGCGAGCTGCGATCGTTCGGGGCAGACGACCTCGCGGCGTACAAGCTGCCGGAGGACGTCCAGCGCGTCGACGCGCTCCCCCTCACCGCGGGCGAGAAGGTCGATCGCCGCGCGCTCGCCGACACGATCCGACACACCGACGCGGACGCCGATGCCGATCGGCACGCCGAGACGACAGGATCCTGAGGACCCATGGAGCTCGAGTTCACGCCCGACCAGGAGGACCTGCGCGACAGCGTGCGGAGCGTGCTCGCCCGTGAGTGCCCACCCGGGCTCGTCCGCGCCGTGTACGAGGATCCGTCGCGGGCCGACGGCCTGTGGCGCCAGATGCTGGAGCTCGGCTGGCCCGCGCTGACGATCCCCGAGGACCTCGGTGGAATCGGCCTCGGGGCGGTGGAGCTCGCGGTGGTCGTCGAGGAGCTCGGGCGCGTCATCGCGCCGGGCCCGTTCGTGCCGACGGTGACCCAGCTCGTGCCCGTCGTGACCGAGCTGGGGACCGCGGAGCAGCAAGCGCGGATCCTGGGCGGCGTCGCGGAGGGCACCGTCACCGGGACGCTCGCCATCACCGAGCGGGGCGCGACGTCGTTCGACCCCGCGACCGTGCGCACGACGGCGACGCCCAGCGGCGCCGGCTGGCGGCTCGACGGCCGGAAGGCCGGGGTGCTCGCAGCCGGCGACGTCGACGAGATCGCGGTCGTCGCGCGCGTCGACGACGGCGTCGGCGTGTTCCTCGTGTCCCGCGACGAGTGCACGGTCGAGCCGGTCGCGTCGATGGACGGGACCCGGTCGCTCGCCGACGTCGTCCTGGACGGCGTCGAGGTCGGCGCCGACCGCGTGCTGGGCGAGCCCGAGCGCGCATGCGATCGACCACGTGCGACGCGCAGTCGACGAGGCGGTGACCGCGCTCGCCCTCGAGTCGGTCGGGACGTGCCAGTCGATCTTCGACATCGCGCTCGACTACGCCAAGGAGCGCGAGCAGTTCGGTGTGCCGATCGGCTCGTTCCAGGCCATCAAGCACAAGTTCGCCGACATGCTCATCGCGGTCGAGCGCGCCCGGGCGACGGGCTACTTCGCTGCGGTGACGATCGCCGAGGACGACCCGCGTCGGTCGATCGCCGCGTCGACCGCGAAGGTCGCCGCGAGCGACTGCCGCCGCCTGTTCGCCAAGGAGGGCATCCAGCTCCTCGGCGGCATCGGCTACACGTGGGAGCACGACATGCACCTCTACGTGCGTCGTGTCACCGCCGACAGCGGGATGCTCGGCACCGCGCGCGACCACCGCGCGCGGATCGCCGACCTGCTCGGCGTCTAGTCATCCCGCCGCTTGGTCGAGGTCGATCAGGTGAAGATGATCTCCCACAGCACGTACCAGACGATCGCGAACAGGAAGCCCACCGCCGATCGCGCGCTTGTGGTCCTCGTAGATCCAGTTGGTGATGTTCTGACCCTTGCCGCCGATGACGCCGAGGCAGTTGAGCTCGAGCACGACCCAGAGGACGGCTGTGATGATCCAGTAGACGGCGCGGTTGTCTGTCCGTCGTGAAGCTGCCGCCGGCGAAGAAGTGCGACGTGCCGACCATGAACAGCAGCATCGGCAGCGAGAAGATCACGTTCTGGCGCGAGGCCAGCAGCGCGGCGCGGCCGGCGTCGGCCGCCGTCGGGTCGGCCTCGCCACCCGCGAGCACGTTGCGCGCGTTCGCGATGACCTTCTTCTGGTTGCGCCAGATGACGCCCCAGACGTTCAGGAACATCGTGATGCCGAGCAGCATGCCGGTCGAGATGCTGATGCCCTGCACACTCTTGAAGTAGCCGTCGGTGAGGAAGGCGCCGTCGCCGTCGCCCGACGAGCGGGATCAGCCCGATGAGCAGACCGAACAGGAACGTCGCGACCGCCGCCCAGCGGAACCACCACAGCGCGCGCGACGCGAGCTTGTCGACGGCCTGGTTGCGGGCGCCCGCGTCGAGCGCGGCGAACGCGGGGACCTGCACGAAGTTGAAGTAGTAGAGGAGGCCGATCCAGGTGATGCCGGCCAGGACGTGCGCGTACCGGACCAGGAAGTTGAGGCCGAAGTTGTCGAAGATGTCCAGTGCCAGCGTCATCGGCGCGGCCCCCTCCTGTTCCGGCGATCCGGGCGGCAACGTAGCACCGGTCCCCGCCACGGCGAAGGATTCCCGTCAGGTCTTCACCGCGCAGATCACAGGTCGGGCGACTGCGGGTCGGACGCCGCGCCCTCGAGCGGCTCCCGCCGGGGCACGACCATGGCCGAGAAGTCTGCGTACGCGATCACGTTGTCCTGCGGGTCGGTGACGCGGATCTCGACGACGATGAGCATGCGCCCGGCCCGCAGCAGCCGCGCCTCGGCAAAGACCCGGTCGCCCTTGGGGCGGCCCAGGTAGCGGACGTGCAGGTCGGCGGTGACGAGGCTCTGCGTCCCCGGGTCGAAGCCCGACGCCCGGGCCGAGCAGGAGCCGGCGGCGACGTCGATCAGGGTCGCGAGGGCACCGCCGTGGAGGTTGCCCGACGCGTTGAACGCCGCCTCGCTGACGGGCATCGAGACCCGGACGACGCCCTGCTCCTCGAGGTCCTCGAACCGGATCTCGAGCAGGGAGTGGAGCGGCGTCTGGTGGAACACGTGCCGGAGGTGCTCGATCAGCGCCTCGCCGCGCAGATCGGCCGGCTCGGTCACAGCGGCGAATCTACCGTCGCCCCCGCGTCGCCTTCGTCGAGCGAGACCAACGAGAACGATCCGTCGGCGCCGACGTCGAGCTCGGTCACCGACACGTGCCCGGGGTGGCAGCACAGGACTCGGTCGACACCGGTCGCCGCGCCGACCGCGGTGTTGATCGCCATGTAGTGCGAGAACACGGCCGTGTCGGTCGGCAGCTCCCGCAGCGTCGCGAGCAACCGATCGCGCCAGTCGTGCAGCGACGGGTCGACGTCACCCCAGCGCTGCGTGACGACGACTCGGAGCCACGCGCCGCGTGCTTCGAGATCGTCGGTCGGCGACGGGATCTCCCCCACCGCGTCCGTGACGCGCGCGTCGCTCCCCCAGCGACTCGCCAACGGCGCCGCCGTCTCGCGAGCGCGGCGCATCGGTGACGTCACGACCGACAGCGGGCCGCGCCCCGCCAGGCGCTCCGCGACGGCCTCTGCCTGCTGCACGCCGACCGGGTCCAGCGGAGGATCGGCGGTCTTCTCCCAGGTCCCGTCGGGACGCGCGTGACGCACCAGCAGGAGACGGGTCATGGGACGCGCACCGTAACCGCACCAGCCCGAGGAGACGCCCGTGCACCGACGACCGACCCCGTCCACTCACCGTCACCGTGCCGTCGCGACGGCCGTCGCGCTCGCGGGGAGCATGCTCGTCGGCTCGACTGCTTGGGCGCCCGCCGGTGCCCACGAGGTGGAGCCGGCCGAGGTGCCGCCGACCACGACGCCACCGCCGAGCCTCCCGGTCGCCGAGCCTCCCGGCGCGCCACCGGTCGAAGTCCCCGCCGTCGAAGCGCCCGCGGTCGAGGTGCCGGCCGAGGTGCCGGCCTCCGTGCCGACGGCACCACCGGTGCGCTCGGGCTACGCGGTCGACGTGCCCGCCCTGCCCGCGCGCGAGCTGCCGCTCCTGCCCGACACGGCCCCGTCACCCGTTCCTGTCCCCGACGCACCCGAGCGCCCGGACCGGGAGCCGTCGCGCCACCGACCGCCTCCCGACGGGTCCCGCACGTCGCCGCGCACGCCGCCGCGCACCCCGGCGCGGACGCCGAGCGGCACGCGGAGCACCAGCACGCCGGTCCCGGCGTCGGCACCACCTCCCGTGCCGACGCAGCACACGGTCGTCGCGGGCGAGCACCTCTGGTCGATCGCGGCGTCGCAGGTCGCAGCCGCCACCGGGCGCGCGGCCGAGAGCGTCAGTGCCGTCGAGGTCGCGCCCTACTGGACGCAGCTCTGCATGCTGAACGAGGCGCGTCTGCGCTCCGGCGACCTGAACGTCGTGTACGCGGGCGAGGTGCTCGACCTGCCGGCGCGCTGACAACCGCGCGTCAGGGATCGCGCGGGAGGCCGAGCACTCGCTCGCCGATGATGTTGCGCTGGATCTCGCTCGTCCCGCCGGCGATCGTCAGGTTGCGGTTGAAGAGGAACCCGCGGCTCCAGGCCTTGCCGTCGCCCTCCGCGATCGCACCGTCGACACCGCACAGCGCGAGCCCGACCTCCTGGACGTGCTGGTCGTGCACCACCCCGAGCAGCTTGCGCACCGACGCCTCCGAGCCGCTCGGGTCGGCGCCGGCCAGCGCGGCGAGGGTCAGCCGGAACCCGAGGCACCCCAGCGCGTGCGCGGTGACCACGAGCCCGCCGACCTCGTCGGCCGTGAACGGGTCGTCGGCGAGGTCGCGCTCGGCGACCATCTTCAGCACGTTCTCGAGACCGTGGCCGAGGCTCATGCCACCGCCCATGAACACCCGCTCGTTGGCGAGCGTCGTGCGCGCGCTGCGCCACCCGTCGTTGGCCTGCCCCGACGAGGCAGTCGTCGGGCAGGAAGACGTCGTCGAAGAACACCTCGTTGAACATCGCGTCGCCGGTGAGCTCGCGCAACGGCCGGATGTCGATGCCGTCGGTGTGCTGCATGTCGACCATGAAGCACGAGATGCCGTCGTGCTTCGGCTTCTCGGGGTCGGTGCGCGCCAGCAGGATGCCCCAGTCGGCGGTGCTGCGCCATCGACGTCCACACCTTCTGGCCGTTGACGACCCACCCACCCTCGACGCGCTCGCGCGCGCGTCGAGAGGCTGGCGAGGTCGGATCCGGCGCCGGGCTCGCTGAAGAGCTGGCACCACGTGATCTCGCCGCGCAGCGTCGGCGGGATCCAGCGCTCCTGCTGCTCCTGGGTGCCGTACATGATCACCGGCGGCAGCGCCCACGACCCGATCATGATCCCCGGCCGCGCGACCTTGGCCGCGCGGAACTCCTCGTCGATCACGACCTGCTCGACGGCCTTCGCGCCACGACCCCACGGCGGCGGCCACGTCGGCATGAGGTAGCCGGCGTCCGCGACACGGCGCCGCTGCTCGTCGGCGGCGAGCTCGGCGACCTCGGCGAGGAACGCGCGCAGCTCGGTGCGCAGCGCGTCGGCCTCGGGGCCGAGGTCGACCGACTGGCCGCGACGCACGCCGTCGAGTGCGAGCGAGCACGCGGTCGTCCGCCAGCGCGACGACGGCCCGAGGATGCTGCCGAGGCTCATCGCCCGCTTCAGGTACATGTGCGCCTCGTGCTCCCACGTGAAGCCGATGCCGCCGAGCACCTGGATGCAGTCCTTGCCGTTCTCGAACGCGGCGTCGAGGGCGAGCGCGATCGCGCCGCTCGCGGCGAGCATCGTCGCGACGCCGTCGTCGATGCGCGCGCGCCGCGTCCCATGCCGCAGCACGCGCGAGCTCGACCCGGCAGAGCATGTCGGCGCAGCGGTGCTTGACGCCCTGGAACTGCCCGATCGGCCGTCCGAACTGCACGCGGTCGCTTGGCGTGCTCGGCGGCGGTCTCGACGCACCACTGGGCGACGCCGACGAGCTCGGCGGCCGCGAACGTCGCGGTCAGCGCGAGCACGGTCGGCGCCTCTATCCCGTCGAGCTGTCGATCCGCGCCGACGACCGCGCCGTCGCAGACGATCTCCGCGACGCGCCGGGTCGGGTCGACGCTCGGCAGCTCCGTGCTCGTCACCCCCGCGCCGGTGAGGTCGATGGCGAGCCACGTCGTCGTCGCCCCGGTGCGCGCCGGCGCCACCAGCACGTCGGCGAGCGCGCCGCCCAGGACCGGTCGGATCGTGCCCCGCACGACGAGGCCGTCCTCGCCGGCGTCGGCCTCGAGCCCGCAGCCGGGACCACCGCCCACTGCGGCGACGAGCTCGCCCGACGCCAGCGCGGGCAGGAGCACCTTGTGCGCGGCCTCGTTCGTCGACTGCGCGACCACGGAGGCCGCGAGCGCCGTCGGGAGGATCGGACCCGGCGCGAGCGAGTGCCCGAGCTCCTCGAGCACGACGCACAGCTCGGCCGTGCCGTAGCCGGAGCCGCCGAAGGCCTCGTCGACGTGGAGCCCGAGCCACCCCTGCGCCGCGAGGTCGGCCCAGAGCTCGGGGCGCTCTTCGCGCTCGGCGTCGAGCAGTGCGCGCGGCACCGCGGGCGGGCAGTGACGCTCGAGCCAGCCGCGCACCGCCTCGTGCAGCGCGACGTGGTCCTCGGTGATCCCGATCGGCATGACGGTCCTTTGCTGACTGTGGGCTCGGCGCTCGGCTACTCGCCGAGGGGGCGCAGCACGTCGGCGAGCACCGACGGCGCGCTGATCATGACGTCGTGCCCGGTGTCGAGCTCGACGACGCGGATGTCGCCGCCCGGGGACGCACGGAGGTTCTCGAGCTGGGCGGCCTGGTCGTCGGGTGAGAGCGCCTGGTCGCGCGCGATCCGCACGTAGACCTTCGGCATCGACGCGGGGATGCCGACGCGCGTCACCGTGTCGTCGAACGCACGCGGCGCCTCGGCACCCGTGTGCGCGAGCACGAACTGCGACTGCTCCTCGTCCATGTCGTTGCAGAACATCCGGCGAGTGGTCTCCTCGTCGAGACCGGTCGCGGGCCCGTTCACGAGGTCGCCCGCCTTCGCCTTCGCGACCGACTCGCGCACGAGATCCCGGAACTCCGCCGGGAGCGTGTCGATCGACCGACCCGCCCTCCGGCGGGATGATGCACGACACGAACACGAGGCACTGCACACGCTCGGGGATCCGGCGCGCGACCTCGGCGACGGTGAGCCCACCCATCGAGTGACCGACGAGCACGAACCGATCGATGCCCGCCGCGTCGATGTCGGCGATGGCGCTCGTGGCGAAGTCGTCGAGCCCGACCGTCGGCAGCTCCGGCGAAGGCGGCGACGACGGGTCGCCGGGACGCCACGGATCGACTTGGGCGGCAGGTCGACCGCGAGCACGTCGCCGTCGAGCAGCGCGACGAGCGGCTCCCAGCACCACGCGCCGTGCGCGCCACCGTGGACGAGGACGAACGAGGTCATGCGTCAGGCGATGCGCTCGTCGTCGCGCCAGACCGAGATCGCCTGCGTCGGGCACCCCTCCGCGGCGAGCAGGATCTTCTCCTCGGGGTCGCCCTCGGGGTCGACGACGCTGGAGATCCCGTCGTCGTCGAGCGCGAACGTCGCCGGCGCGTAGAACTCGCAGGTCCCCTGGCCCATGCACTTCTCGCGGTCGACCTCGATGCGCAAGGTCATGTCGAACAATCCCGCTCATGGGCGTCGGACCGACGACGTCCAGGAACCGTTGGTAGCGGTCCTCGACGGCCGGACGCCAGGTCGGGGTCGGGCTCGACCGTGCGTCCGACGCTCGCCCAGCGTCGCGCGTCCGGTCATGGCGGTCGGCTCCTCGAGGCCGGCGGCCATGCGGGCGAGCCAGGCCGAGCCGAGCGCGCCGCCCTCGGGGACCGCCACGCAGTCGACGGGCACGTCGCGTGCGTCGGCCACCGCCTGCACCCACTCGTCGACCCGGACCCCGCCGCCGGTCGCGACGAGGCGCCGCGGCTCGACGCCCGCGTGCGTCGCGCGCCGCGTCGAGCGTCCGGCGCACGACGAAGCCGGACGCCTCGAACGTCGCGCGCTGCGCACGCGGCCGCGTCGTGGGTGAGGTCGAGGTCGGCGAGCACGGCCCGGCGCGCCGGGTCGTGCAACGGCGTGCGCTCGCCGCGCGGGTACGGCGCCCACACGGGCACGCGTCCGGGCTCGGCACGGCCGGCGGGCGCGCCGAGTCCAGCGCCGTCACCCAGTCGCAGAACAGCCCGCCCGCGTTCGACGGGCCGCCGACGAGCAGCTTCCCGGCGCGGTGTGCGGGATCGTCCAGAAGCCCGGGCACCGGCGACGTCGCTCGCTGGTGACCGCCCACACGATGAGCGTCGTGCCGAGGATCACGAGCACGTCGCCGTCGTCGTCGGCCCCGGCGACGAGCTGCTCGGCGAGCGCGTCGATGCAGCCCGACGCGAGCGGTGGTCCGTCGTCGTCGATCGCGCGCGGCCTCCCAGCCGGTCGGGACGAGGCGCGGGAACTGCTCCGGGCGCGCGCCGACGGATCGCCGTCGACCTCCGGGTCCCAGCGTCGTCCAGTCGAAGAGCGGGATGCGCGGTCGCCGCGGTCGCGGTGTCGAGGACCGCCTCGCCGCTGCAGCGCGTGGTTCGCGGTCGCCTGCGCGGGCCAGAAGCCCGCGGCGTCGTCGGAGCTCCTGCGCTGACACCACCGCGAGGAAGCCCAGCAGCTCGCCGCTCTCCGCCGGGCTTCCCGTGCTGTCACTCGCGGCGCCGGTCCGGCCACGCTCGTCGCCGTAGAGCAGGCCGGGGCCGAGCGGCGATCGCCGTCGGCGTCGACCGCGGTGAGCGACGGCACCATCGCCGCGACGCTCACGCCGCGGACGTCGAGGTCCTGACTGCACCGCGGCGAGCGCCGCGCGCGGCCCGCGACGCCACGCGGACGTCGGCGTCGTGCTCGAACCGCTGCGGCGACGGGATCCGGAACTCGTGCGGCACGCGGGCCGAGCGCGACGACGTTGCCGTCGCCGTCGGCGGCGACGCCTTCACCGACGACGTGCCGATGTCGATGCCCGACCGTGACCTCGGTGCGTCATGTCGGCGGTCATCACGGGGAGCCGAGCGCGGCGAGCACGTCGTCGTGCAGACGTCCGTTCGTCGTGACGCAGCCGCCCGGACCGGTCGCCGGCGCGCCGGCGAGGTCGGTGCACCGTCCGCCGGCCTCCTCGACGATCGGGCGCAGCGCGGCCACGTCCCACAGCGCGAGCTCGGGCTCGACCATCACCTCGGCGGCGCCCTCCGCCACGAGCATGTGGCCCCAGAAGTCGCCGAAGCCCACGGCGCGCCACACGTCGCGCGCCAGGCCGAGCATCGGCGTCGCCGAGGCCCTCGGGCTCCCAGTCCTGGAAGTTCGCGAAGCAGAGCTGTGCGTCCCCGAGCGCCCGCACCTTCGAGACCTCGATCGGGTCACCGTTCGGCGAACGCACCGTCGCCGCGCGACGCCCACCACCGCCGGCCGAGCGCCGGCGCCGACACGACGCCGACGCACGAGCTCGCCGTCCGTCCTCGAGCGCGAGCAGCGTCGCCCACGCCGGCACGCCGCGCACGTAGCTCTTCGTGCCGTCGATCGGGTCGATGATCCACCGGCGGTCACCGCCCGCCGTGGTGCCGTACTCCTCGCCGAGGACGGCGTCGTCCGGGTGCGCGGTCGCGAGCCGGTCGCGGATCGCCGCCTCGACCGCGCGGTCGGCCTCGCTGACCGGCGTGCAGGTCGGGCTTCGTCTCGACGTGCAGGTCGTGCGCGCGGAAGCGCGCCATGGTGATCGCGTCCGCGGCGTCGCACAGCTCGAGCGCGAGCTCGAGGTCTTCAGGCACGCGGCGAACGTAGCGGAGTGTAGCGGTCGTCTAGCTCGCGCCTGCACCTCGATGACGGTCGCGGAGCCCATGCCGCCGCCGGCGCACATGCTCGCGACGCCGATGCCGCCACCGCGACGGCGCAGCTCGTACATGAGCGTCGTGACCATCCGCGCGCCCGTGCGCCGCGACCGGGTGGCCGAGCGAGCAGCCGCTCCCGTTCACGTTCACGATCTCGTGGTCGAAGCCGAGGATCCGGCTCGACGCGACCGCCATCGACGCGAACGCCTCGTTGATCTCGACGAGGTCGACGTCGCCGGCGGTCAGCCCGGCGCGGTCGAGCGCCTTCGGGATCGCGAGCGTCGGCCCGAGGCCGGTGTCGGCCGGCGGCAGCGCCGGCCGACGCCCACGACCGCACGGTCGCGAGCGGCTCGAGCCCGTGGTCGGCCGCGTACTGTCGCTCGCGAGGACCATGGCGCAGGCGCGCGTCGTTGAGCCCGGACGAGTTGCCCGCGGTGATCGAGAAGCCGGGGATCTCGGGGTGCAGCGGCGGCAGCGACGCGAGCTTCTCGAGCGTCGTGTCGCGGCGCGGGTGCTCGTCGGTGTCGAAGATCACGCGTCTCGCCCTTCCCCAGTCGGGACCTCGACGCCGAAGATCTCCTCCTGCAGGCGGCCCTCGTCGGTGGCGGCGATCGCGCGCTGGTGCGAGTGGTACGCCCAGTGGTCCTGCTCCTCGCGCGTGACGCTGGCCTTCTGCGCGGTGTTCCACCCGACGGTGATCGACATGTCCATCGTCGGCGCGTCCGGCGTCTCTGGGTGCGACGGCGACAGCCAGGGCTGCACGCCCGAGTACGAGCCGGGCAGCTTCTTGAACACGCTCGGCGACTGCGTGATCGACTCGGTGCCGCCGGCGATCACGACGCGGTCCATGCCGGCGCGGATGCTCGCGGCTGCGGTCTGCACGGACGCGAGGCTCGTGGCGCAGTGACGGTTGTGCGCCAGGCCGGGGACGTCGATCATCCCGAGCTCGATGGCGATGTAGCGAGCGATGTCGCCGCCACCCTGGAGCACCTCGCCGAGCACGATGTCGTCGACGTCCTCCACCGGGATGCTCGAGCGCTTGAGCGCCTCCTCGACCGCGAGGCGGCCGAGGTCGAACGCGTTGAAGCCGATGAGCGAGCCGCGCCGGGCGGTGCCGATCGGGGTGCGGGCTGCGGAGACGATGACTGCGTCAGGCATGGCGCGGAGAATACCTGACGTCCCTGTCAGGTGGAGGCGGCGCCTCGGCTAGTTTCCGAGCCCGTGCCCGAGTGGGGTGAGCTCCAGGAAGACCAGCTGCGCTTCATGGCGCGCACGCACCCGTCCGAGGTCGCGTACCGCAACCTCGATGCCGGCACGTCGCTGACGTTCGACGAGTGGGAGCGCGACTCGAACCGGCTCGCCCGCGGGCTCACCGAGCTGGGCGTGAAGCGCGGCGACCGAGTATCGATCTACCTGCCGGCGAGCGAGGTGCTCCGGTGGATCACCGCGTACGCCGCGGTCCACAAGGCCGGAGGGGTGGTCGTCCCCTCCAACACCCGCCTCACGCTGCCCGAGCTCGTCACCATCCTCGGTCACGCCGAGGTGACGGCGATGCTCACGTGCGACGACCTGCTCGACGTCGCGCGCGACGTCGCCACCGAGGTCGACACCATCCGGACGATCGTGACGGCGCACAGCACTGACGGCGGTGATGGCGAGCCACGTCTCCGCGTGTGGGACGACGTCCTCTCCGACGACGACAGCACGTACCAGGTGCCGGTGGGCCTCGACGACCTCGCCGACATCATGTACACGTCCGGCACGACCGGCCTCCCCAAGGGGATCGCCGTGCGCCACTCGAACGTCGCGATGATCCCGAACCACGAGCCGCTCTGGACCGGCGGCGGGTGGCTGCACGGCGCGCCGATGTTCACGTTCGCCGGCATCGCGTTCGTCTACAACCCGATGAAGATGGGGCTGCGCGGCTTCTACCAGCCGAAGTTCGACGCGGGACGCTGGCTCGCGTACGTCGAGACCGAGCGTCCGACGTTCTGCATGCTCGTCCCGTCGTTCGCCGAGCTGCTCGTGGCCCATCCCGACTTCGACACCGCCGACCTCACGAGCCTCCAGCAGGTCTCGATCGGCAGCGCGCCGCTCGCGCCCGCGACGCACCGTCGCCTCATCGAGCGGATGCCGGACGCGACGGTCGGCAACTCCTACGGCATGAGCGAGGCTGGGCCGGCCTACATCGTGATGCCGAAGGAGGAGATCAAGAACCGCGTCGGCTCCGTCGGCAAGCCGCTCGGACCGATGGAGATCAAGATCGTCGACGACGAGGAAGGCGAGCGCGAGCTCGGCCACGCGAGGTCGGCGAGCTGCGCATGCGGATGGAGGGCAAGCAGCGCGAGTACTACAAGGACGACGACGCGACCGGCGAGACGTGGACCCAGGACGGCTGGCTCTGCACGGGCGACCTCGCGTACCTCGACGAGGACGGCTACCTCTACATCTGCGGCCGCAAGAAGGACATGATCATCCGCGGCGGCAACAACATCTACGCCACCGACGTGGAGGCGGTGCTCCTCGAGCACCCCGACGTGCAGGAGGCCGCGGTCGCCGGCGTCCCGCACCAGGTGCTCGGCGAGGACGTCGCCGCGTGGATCGTCGCGCGCGACCCGGCGCTCGACGCCGATGCACTGCTTGCCTTCTGCGGCGAGCGGCTCGCCGACTACAAGCGCCCGCGCCAGCTCCACTTCGTCGAGGAGCTGCCGCGCAACGCGACCGGCAAGGTCATGAAGCATCTTCTCCAGGACCCGAGCTGAAGGGAACGACGAAGTGGCACTCACGGAGCTGAAAGGCCAGACCACGGGCACGCAGAAGGTGGTGATCGAGCGCGGTCCCGTCCGCGTGTTCGCCGACGCGCTGTTGGACGACGACGACGCGTACCGCGGCGACGCCGCACCCGTGCCGCCGACGTTCCCGTTCGTCATGTCCTACTGGGGCTCCCTCGGCGAGGGCGGCGCCGCGGGCCTGCCGATCGAGAAGCTCCGCGGGCCCGGCCGCGCGATCCTCCACGGTGAGCAGGCGTTCGAGTACCACCGTTGGCCGAAGGTGGGCGACGTCCTCGAGGGCACGACGGTGGTCACCGACGTGTACGAGAAGGAGCGCTCGAACGGCGGGAAGCTCGAGTTCTACGTCAGCGAGACGGAGTGGAAGGACGCCGAGAGCGGCGACCCGGTGGTGACGAGCGTGTTCACGCTCGCCATCAACGTGCGCCCGCCCGAGTAGCGACTGAGGAGCGCGCGTGGGCACGGTGTTCAACCACCTCGGGCAGTGCGTGACCGACCTCGACCGGTCGCGCCGCTTCTACGTGGACGTCCTCGACTTCGTGCCCACCCGCGAGATCAACCCGCCCGACGAGCTGTCCGCCAAGCTGCTCCGGCTCGACGCCCCCGCTCGGGATGACCGCCTGCTACCTCGAGCGCGACGGGCTCGTCCTCGAGCTGCTCGCACTTCGCAGGTGACGGCTCGCCGGCGCTGCCCAGCGCGCGAACCGCACGATGAACGAGCCGGGGCTGACGCACATCTCGGTGAGCGTCGACGACATCCCCGAGACGTGCACGATGGTCCGCGCGTACGGCGGCGAGGTGCTCGACGACACCGACATCGGCTCGGGGATCTTCGTGCGCGACCCCGACGGGCAGCTGATCGAGCTGCTCCCGATGGCGTACCGCGACTCGTTGCAGTGACGGCATCCGGTCCGACGTCGACCTCCGCCACGCGCTGACGCTCGGTGACGTGCTCCGCGAGCACCGTCGCAGTCGTCCGCAGCAGCTCGGCGCCGTCGACGGCGGCGTCCGGCTGACGTTCCCCGAGCTCGACGACCGCGTCGAACCGGCTCGCCGACGCGCTCGAGGACGCCGGCGTCGACGCGTGGCGAACGCGTCCTGTGGCTCGGCCAGAACTCGTTCCGCGTGCTCGAGCTGCTGCTCGCCTGCTCGAAGCTCGGTGCGATGTTCTGCCCCGCGAACTGGCGGCAGACGGCGGAGGAGCTCGCGTTCGTGATCGACGACCTCTCGCCGCGGGTCGATCGTCTGGCAGGACGAGGAGGTCGGCGACGCCGGTCCGCGAGGCGCGCACGAAGGTCACGACCCAGGCCCGCTGGCTCCGCCACGACACCGACGATCCGCCCGAGGATGCGGACGAGTCGTACGAGGCGTTCCTCGCCACGGGCTCGCCCGAGGAGCGCGACCGCCTCGTCGACCCTGCCGACGGCGCGCTCATCATCTACACGGCCGCGTTCGCCGGCCGGCCCAACGGTGCGGTGCTCTCGCACACCGCGTGCATCTCGCAGGGGCTCGTCTACGGCCACTTCACCGGCACGAGCGGCCGACGACGTGTACCTGAACAGCGGGCCGCTGTTCCACCTCGGCACGTTCATGCACACGCTCGCGACGTTCGTGTTCGGCGGCACGAACGTGTTCGTGCGGCGCGTCGAGGGCGACGAGCTGTGCCGCATCATCTCCGAGGAGGGCTGCACGGGCGCGTTCCTCGTCGGTCCGATCTTCGAGCAGGTGCTCGAGGTCAACGCGTCGGGTACGTACGACCTGTCGACGCTGCGCACCGCGTCGGTCGGGAAGGTGTGGGACGCGATGACGAGCCGCGACCAGAGCCCGTGGGCCGCGGCGCCGGGCGGCTACGGCCAGACGGAGGCGGTCGGCATGATGACGTTCACGTGCCTCGGCCTCGGCGCCACCGGCACGCACGGGCGGACGTCGCCGCTGCTGCAGATCCGCGTCGTCGACGAGGACGACCTCGACGTCGGCGTCGGGGAGGTCGGCGAGGTGGCCACGCGTGGGCCGACCGTGATGAACGAGTACTGGAACCGCCCCGACGAGAACGCACAGCGGTCACGCAACGGTTGGCACCACACGAACGACCTCGGCCGGCGCGAGGCGGACGGGACGATCACGTTCGTCGGCCCGAAGGGCCGGATGATCAAGTCGGCCGCGGAGAACATCTATCCCGTCGAGGTCGAGCGCTGCCTCGCCGCGCACGACGCCGTCGCCGACGTGGCGATCATCGGCGATGCCCGACGCGAAGTGGGTGCAGAGCGTGAAGGCGATCGTCGTGGTCGCCGAGGGCGCGTCGGTCACGCCCGACGAGCTCATCGACCACTGCCGGGAGCGCATCGCGTCCTACAAGAAGCCGCGCACGGTCGAGTTCGTCGACGCGCTCCCCCGCAACGGCTTCCTCGTCGACTACGACGTGCTCGACGAGCAGTTCGGGGGCGGCAACTACCCCGGCGGCCGCACGCGCAGCGCATGACCTACTTCCCGGACGGCTCGTACCGCCGACGTCTGCGCATGACGGTGGTCGACGACGCCGGGTCGGTCGAGGCCGGCCTCGAGGACGACTTCCACCACTTCCGCGTCCGCGTCGAGCACGACGGTGCGATCGTCACCCTCGTCCAGGCCGACGCACGACCGCTGGCCGTGGACGACGTGCCCCGACGCAGCCGGCCCCCTCCATGCGCTCGAGGGGATGGAGCTGTCGCCGCGGTGCCTCGCGGTCGGCAACGGTCGCGGACCCGAAGCAGCACTGCACGCACATGTTCGACCTCGCCGGCCTCGCGATCGCGCACGCGGCGCGTGGCGGTCCGGTCGGGACGACACGCCAGTACGACATCGACATCCCGGCCGAGGTCCGCCGTGGCGAGCCCGCGGCCGTGACGTGCGCACGCGACGGCGAAACCCTGCACGAGTGGCACATGGACAAGTGGAAGCTCGTCGCGCCCGAGCCGTTCGCGAGCGCGCCGTGGCGCGGCGGGTTCTTCCGCTGGGCCGACGAGACGCTCGACGCGGACGGTGCCGAGGCTGCGATCGTGCTGCGGCGGTCCTGCGACATCGGGCTCGGCCGCGGGATGGACCTCGACGCGGTCGACCGGGCCGACGAGATGCGCGATCAGATGGCGGGCGTGTGCTTCACGATGCAGCCCGCGCAGATCGCCGTGTCCCTGCGCAACAAGGGCACGATCCGCGACTTCGACGGCGAGCCCGACGCCCTGCTGCGCGACGAGTAGCCGCGGCTCAGGCGCCGACCTTCAACCGCGGGGTTCGAGGCCGACGGTGTCGGCGAAGCGGCGCATGCCGTCGATCGCCTCCTTCGACGCGTCGCCACGGCGAGAACACGAGGCGTGTGACGCCGATCTCCTCCCAGCGCGCGACGTCGTCCTGCGACTCGACGGGGCCGCCGAGGCAGTACTGGAACTGTCGCGGGGTCGCGGCCCTGCTCCTCGAGCAGCGTGCGCAGCGTCGCGATCTGTGCGGCACCCGACTCGAGGTCGTGGCTCATGCCGATCCAGCCGTCGCCCAGGCGCGCGGCGCGTCGCAGCGCTGCGCCGCTCTCGCCGCCCACGAGGATCGGCGGGTACGGCTCCTGCACGCACTTCGGCTCGAACACCGCACCGTCGAACGAGAAGAACTCGCCGTGGTGTGACACCTCGGCCTCCGTCCACAGCTGCTTGCAGATCTCGACGGCCTCGTCGACGCGCTGGCCGCGCGATCGCGAAGTCGAGCTCGACGGCGATCCCACTCCTCCTCGAGCCAGCTCGCACCGATGCCGAACTCGACGCGACCACCCGAGACGATGTCGAGCGTCTGCACGGCACGCGCCGCGGTGAACGGATGGCGCAGCCCGAGGTTGTAGACGTGCGTCCCGAGTCGCAGGTGCTCGGTGACGGCCGGCCAGGTACGAGAGGTACGCGAACGCGTCGAAGATCGGCGTGTCCGGCGGCACCGGCGGGTGCGTCTCCCCCGGGTGCGGCGAGCGGCTCATCTTCGTGGTGAAGATCAGGTGCTCGGGCAGCCACACCGACTCGTAGCCGAGCCGCTCCGCCTCGACCGTCGCCTCGACGAAGAAGGCCGGGTTCAGGCGGCCGAGCGCGATCCCGAACTTCACGGCATCGACTCCTGCTGTCGGGATCGTCGTGGGCGTCCGGTGCAGTCGGTACGAGCCGTCGTCCTGGCGGACCCAGCCACCCGACGCCCAGTTGCCGCCGTCGACGTGGACGGTCGTCCCGGTGACGAACCGGCTGAGGTCGCTCGCGAGGAACACCGCGGCGCCGGCGATGTCGTCGACGTGGCCCGCGTACGGGAGCGGGGTGTGCACGCCGTGCTCCATGCCGATCCCCGGCGTCGGGATCACGTCGGGCGCGATGCAGTTCACGCGGATCCGCCGCGGACCGAGCTCGAGGGCGAGGCTCTTCGTCAGGCTCGCGACCGCGGCCTTCATCGCCGAGTACACCGCGTAGCCCGGGCCGGCGCGGTGCGCCTCGATCGACGTGATGTTGACGATCGAGCCGCCCCGGTCGGGCATGAGCGGCGCCGCCGCGCGGACGAAGTGCGTGACGCTCGAGAAGTTCTCGCGGATCAGCGAGTCCTGGCCCTTCGCGTTCACGTCGAGGAACGGCGACGTAGAACCCGCCGCCGGCGTTGTTCACGACGACGTCGATCGTGGCCGAGCTCGTCGTGCACCTGTGCGACGAACGGCCTCGACGGCGTCGCCGCTCGCGCACGTCGAGCTCGGCGGCGAGCGCCCGTCGGCCGGCGGCTCCGATCGGCCTTGGCCGTCGCCTCGAGGTTCGGCACGTCGCGGTCGCACAGCGCGACGTGCGCGCCGAAGCGACGCGAACGTCGTGGCGATCGCCTCGCCGATGCCGACGGCCGCCCCGGTGACGATCGTCGACGCGGTCGGTGAGCAGCGCGGCGGCCGGGTCGAGCGTCACGGCGGCGCAGGCTAGCGGCTCACCTGACGCACACGTCAGGGACGCGCGAAGGTGTCGCCATGACGTATGACCTGCAGGGGAAGTCGCGTGCTCGTCACGGGCGCGTCGGCGCGGCATCGGTGCCGCGCTCGCCGAGGGGTTCGCGAAGCGTGGCGCCACGGTCGGGATCTGCGCGCGGCGCGCCGACCGGCTGGCCGACGTGCTGGCGAGGGTGCAGGCGCACGCACCCGAGTCGCGGTCGTGGACGATCGACCTGTCGGACCTCGACGCGATCGCCGGCGTTCGCCGACGACGGTCGAGCAGGAGCTCGGCGGCATCGACGTGCTCGTGAACAACGCGGGCATCCCGAAGCGGCGTCACGTGCACGCGCCTCACGCCCGACGTGTGCGAGTCGGTGATGGCCATCAACTACTTCTCCCCCATCCGGCTGACGCTCGCGCTGCTGCCCGGCACTCATCGAGCGCAGCGGGCACATCGTGAACATCTCGTCGGTCGCGGCGCGGCTCGGTCCGCCCGATCGAGGCGTCGTACGCCGCGAGCAAGGCCGCGCTCACGGCGTTCTCGGAGTGCATGGCCGTCGACCTGCGCGACACGGGCGTCGGCGTGCACGTGGTCAACCCGGGTGTGATCGACACCGAGCTGTTCCACCTCCCCGACAACGAGGAGGGCTTCCACAGCGAGGTCGACGCGCTGCCCGTCGACGAGATCGTCGAGCCCGTCCTGGCGATGCTCGACAGCGGCAGCATCGAGGGCTACGTCCCCGCGTGGTTCACCGACGTCGTCGCGGACAAGTTCAAGGACCCCGACGCGTTCATCGCCGGCACGAAGGCCTACGCCACGCCAGACGGAGGCCAAGCGCTCGCGCGCTACTCGAACAGGTCGGGCTGCTCGCGGGTGATCTTGGCGTACATCGGCTGGAAGCTGAAGTAGCCGGCGAGGTGCGAGCCGGTCTGCTTCGCGGTCAGGCGCGCCATGTCCTCGTCGATGAGGACCGGCGTGCCCGCGGCCTCGGCGAGCAGCTGCGCCTGGCACGAGCGCTCCATCGTGATGAACCACCACGCGGCCTCGTCGACCGAGTGCCCGACGGTCAGCAGGCCGTGGTTGCGCAGGATGACGGCCTTGCCGTCGCCGAGCGCGTGGGCGATGCGCTTGCCCTCCTCGAGGTCGAGCACGACGCCGGTGTAGTCGTCGAACAGCGCGTGGTCGCCGTAGAACGCGCACACGTCCTGCGTGATCGGGTCGAGCAGCCGCCCGAGCGCCGACCACGACTTGCCGTAGATCGAGTGCGAGTGCGCCGCCGCGATCACGTCGGGACGCGCCGCGTGGATCTGGCAGTGGATGGCGAACGCAGCACCGTTGACGGCCGCGCTCCCCTCGACGACGTCGCCCTTGTCGTTGACGAGGATCAGGTCGGAGACGCGGATGTGCGAGAAGCTCATGCCGAACGGGTTGACCCAGAAGTGGTCGAGCAGCTCCGGGTCGCGCGCGGTGATGTGGCCCGCGACGCCCTCGTCGAAGCCGAACTTCCCGAACAGGCGAAAAGCCGCGGCGAGCCGCTCCTTGCGGTGGCGGCGCTCCTCCTCGACGTTCTCGAACTGCGGCAGGTAGTTGTGCATCATCTCGAGGGCGGCGTCCTGCGCGGCGTTCTCGGTCCCGGTCTTCGGATCGTGGGTCGCGGTGGTGTCAGGCATGGAACCAGGCTACCGCTACCCTCGGATCGTGCGGATCGCCGCGCTCGACCTCGGGACGAACTCCTTCCATCTGCTCGTCGCCGACGTGCAGCCCGACGGTCACTTCGAGGCGCTCGTCACCGAGAAGGCGATGATCCGCCTCGGCGACGTCGTGAGCCGCGAGGGTCGCATCACCGAGCCGGCCGCCGAGGTCGTGATCGCAACGGTGCGGCGCTTCCGGCAGCTCGCCGAGGCCGCGGGCGCGACGGAGCTCCACGCGTGCGCGACGAGCGCGATGCGCTCGGCGGTGAACGGCGACGAGATCGTCGACCGCATCGACGCCGAGACCGGCGTCGCGGTCGAGGTGATCAGCGGGCGCCGTGAGGCGGAGCTGATCTTCGGCGCGATCCGCGCCGCGGTGGTGCTCGAGCCCGCACCGGCGCTGTGCTTCGACCTCGGCGGCGGCAGCGTCGAGATCATGGTCGGCGACGCGAGCGCGCTGCAATGGGCGGCGAGCGAGCCGCTCGGGGTCGGACGCCTCACCGCGCAGTTCGTGCACAGCGATCCGATCGGCAAGGACGACCGCAAGGCGTTGCGGGCGCACCTCGAGGACGTCCTCGGCCCGGTCGCCGACCACGTCCGGTCGCTCGGGCCGAAGCTCGTCGTCGGCAGCAGCGGCACGCTCGAGGACATCGCCCACATGGTCGCGGCGCGACGCGCGGCCGACGTGCCGCTGTCGCTCAACCAGCTCTCGTTCACCCGGGACGAGTTCCTCCCGTTGCACAAGCAGATCCTCTCCTCGCCGCCGAGCGAGCGGCTGCGCTTCGTCGGGCTCGAAGCGCGACGCGTCGACCTGATCACGGCGGGCTCGATGTTCCTCGCGACCGCGATGGAGCTCTTCGACTTCGACGCGATGACGATCAGCGAGTGGGCGCTGCGCGAAGGCATCGTCCTCGACGTCATCGGGCGGCACGACCCGGTCGACTGGACCGACGATCCGCGCGCGATCCGGCGTGCGTCGGTGCAGGGACTCGCGCGACGGTGCCGCTGGCCCGAGGACCACTCGCGACGAGTCGCGCGCCTCGCGCTCGAGCTGTTCGACCAGACGCGTGAGCTGCACCAGCTGTCCGACGACGATCGAGAGCTCCTCGAGTTCGGCGCGTTCCTGCACGACATCGGCGAGCACGTCGCCAGCCAGGGGCACCACAAGCACGGCACGTACCTGATCCGGCACGGGCAGCTGCGCGGCTTCACCCCCGAGGACGTCCAGATGCTCGCGGGTCTCGCCCGCTGGCACCGGCGCGGTGAGCCCCGGCCGAACGACGAGCTGCCGCTGATCGACGAGGACCGGCTCCGGCCGCTGACCGCGCTGCTGCGGCTGGCCGACGGGCTCGACCGTGGTCGGGCCGGCGCCGTCGAGCACGTGCGCGTGCGCGTCGGGCCGTCGCTTGGTCGTCGTCGAGGTCGAGGGCAGTGACGACTGCGAGCTCGAGGTGTGGGGCGCGCGTCGCAAGCGCGAGCTGTTCGAGAAGATCTTCGGCCGCGACCTCGAGGTCGTCGACGGGCGCGCGACCGGCGACCACGCCGCGCTCGACGCGGCGCTCGGGTAGCGCAGCGAGCGCTACTCGCCCGTCACCACCTGGTGGAGGATGCGGGCCGTCGTCTCGACGAGGTCGTCGGGCTCGACGCCCAACGGCACGAGATCGGCATGGAACGCCGCCATTCGCTCGAGCATCGACATGAGCGCGCTCGCCGCCGCGATCGGTGCGATCGCCGCGTCGACCCGGCCGGCGCGCTGCGACTCGGCGACCTTCGCCGCGAACCCCTCGAGCAGCGGCCGCAGCGAAGCGTTCCGCACCGCGCGGAACCGCTGATCGCCCTCCTGCGCCGCGAGGTTGCGCGTGCGCAGGACGGCCCGATGCTCGTCCCAGTACGCGATGAACGAGAGCACGAGCTCGCGTGACGCGTCGAGCCCGGTCGGACCCACCCAATCACGCGACAGCACCTCGCCGACCGGCGCGAGGTCTTCACCGACCTCCTCCGAGAGCGCGAGGACGGCCTCGGCCACGTCGCGGAAGTACTGGTAGAAGGTCGCCGGCGACGTGCCGACCTCCCGCGCGATGTCGACGACGCGCAGCTCCCGCGACGCCGCGATCCTCGAGAAGGCGAGCGGTGGCGTCGAGGAGCCGACGCCGCGTGAGTGCGCCGCGCTTCCCGAGCGGGCGGCCGTCGAGCGCCTGCACCTCGAGGACGCGGACGGTGAGGGGCTCCGAGGTCACGGCGGGCAGGTTAGAGCCGCCAGCCGTCACGGGTTCGAGGTCCGCGTGCCAGCATTCGACGCGTGGACGCCGACGCGCGCGAGCTGACCGGACGCATCGTCGTGCTGGCCGGGCCACGGGTCATCGACGAGGGCGCGCTCGACGGCCTGCGCGCCTTCGCCGGCGAAGGCGGGCTCGGGGTCGCCAACACGTGGGGCACCAAGGGCGTCTTCGGCTGGGACAGCCCGCACCACCTGGGGACCTGTGGCCTCCAGGCGCGCGACTTCGAGCTGCTCGGGTGGGCAGGTGCGGCGACGATCCTCACCACCGGGCTGACCGACGAGGTCGAGACGGAGCGCTACGCGCTCGCCCCCGTCGTCGACATCCCACCGGGTGACCTCGCCGACCTCGCGGGGCTGGTGCGCGCCGACAGCACGCCGGTGAACGAGCTGTACCCGCGCCTCGCCGCGATCGCGCAGCCCGGCTACGTCGACGACAAGGTTCCCCTGCACCCGGCGCGTGCGGCCGCGGATCTCGGCGCCACACTCCCGCCGGGCGGCCTCGTCGCCGCGGATCCCGGGGCCGCCGGGCTGTGGGTGGCACGGACGTTCCCGACCCCGCTCCTCGCGCCCGGCGAGCCGCGTCGCGTCGTCGTGCCCGCTCGGCGCGAGCCGGGTGTCGCGACGAAGCTCGCGTCGCAGGCGGCACGCGCCGGGCGCGCCGCGATGGCCGTCACCACGTCACCGCTCGATGGCGAGACGCGGCGGCTCGTCGACGTCGCGACCGACGAGGGGCTCGATCTCGTCCTCGCGGTGTGGGGCGAGTCGGGCAGCCTGCGCGACGCCGACGACCACGCGGCACGCCTCGCCGCCGCCCTCGTGACCGAGGGTGTCACCGTCGTCGAGGTGCCGGTCGCGCTCGACGACACCCGACTCCTCGTGGACGCCGCCGGCGACGTGGTCGCCTGGGGCGGGATCGACTAGAAGCAGACCGATGGGCGAGCAGCGCGTGGCGATCGTGACGGGTGCCTCCTCGGGGATCGGCGTGAGCATCGCGACGGAGCTGGGCCGCCTCGGCTGGAAGGTCGCGCTCGGCGCCCGGCGGGTCGACCGCCTCGAGGACACCGCGGCGGAGGTCCGCGCCGTGGGCGGCGAGCCGTTCACCCACGCCCTCGACGTCAGCGACTCGGCGTCGATCGAGGGCTTCTTCCGCGCGGTCGAGGCCGACTTCGCGCCCGTCGACGTGCTCGTGAACAACGCGGGCATGGCGACGCCGGGCTGGCTCGCGCACACGCCGGTCGAGGCGATCGAGCGCGAGGTGCACACCAACCTGCTGGGGCCGATCCTGCTCAGCCGCCTGACGATCGCGTCACTGCAGGCGCGCGACGCGCGGGGACACATCGTCTTCATCACGTCGGACGCGACGCGCCACCCACGGCCCCGCATGACGACGTACACCGCGACGAAGGCGGGCGTGGAGGCACTCGCTCACTGCCTGTCGCTGGAGCTGGAAGGCACGGGCATCCGCTCGACGGCAGTGCGCGTCGGGCCGACGGTCAGCGAGTTCGGCTTCGCGTGGGACCTGGACGAGCTGACCGACATCATGGGCTACTGGCCGCGCTTCGGCCTCCAGCGGCACGACGGCTACCTCGACCCCGCCGCGATCGCGCACGCGGTCGTCACCGCGGTGACCGCGCCACCCGGCGTGCTCGTCGACACGATCGAGGTGCAGCCCGAGGCGCCGATGGGCGACGAGGCGCCGGCGCACGTCATCGAGCGCCCGGACGCGCCTGCCTGACGCCCCGACCTGATGCCCTGCGCGCACCAGCGCGTGGGTACGTTGGACGGGTGCCCCGCCGCGCGCTGCTGTCCGTGAGTGCCTGCGCGCTCGTCGCCGCGCTCGCGCTCGCCGCCTGCGGCGGTGACGACGTCGAGACGGGCCAGGTCAACGGTGTCGCCGGCGGCAAGCCGGCGGCCGGCGCCCGCGAGGTGAAGGTCGAGGCCAGCAACTTCGAGTTCGACCCAGACAAGATCACGATCGACGCCCAGGAGGAGATCGCGCTCGACCTGAAGTCGAACGACAACCCGCACGACTTCGCGGTCGAGGGCCTCGGCCTGATCGCCGACGTCGGCGCGGGCGACGACTCCGTGCAGCGCCTGCGCATCGACCAGCCCGGGTCGTACACGTTCTTCTGCACCCTGCCCGGCCACCGCGACGGTGGCATGGAGGGGACGCTCGTCGTCCGCTAGCGGCCCGACTCGGTCATGTACCGGCGCACCAGCCGGCGGCTCCGGTGACCGGTCTGGGCCATGATCCCCCGCTCGCTCGCGCCGTGCTCGGTCGCGGCGAGCACCATCCCGCGGCGCAGCGAGCGTCCCGAGTAGCGCGCACCGTCGTACCCCGCACGCTCGACCGCTCGCTGCACGATCCGGGTCACGCCCCGCACACTCAGGCCGTCGTCGGCGACGCGTCCGTGCCGGTCGATCGGACGGAACGCCGCGCCCTGGCGCTGGCCGGCGGCCGCGCGCCACTCCTTCCACGCCCGCACGGCGCACAGCTCGGGTGCCGAGCCCGGCGGGACGAGCACCGGCCCGCCGCGCGCCTCGACCCGGAGGCCGGCGGGCACGATGCGGACGTCGGCGTGCGTGAGGCGCGCGAGCTCGCCCGGCGAGAGCCCCGCGCCGTAGCCGACGAGCACGAGCGCGCGATCACGCCGGCCGGTGAGCGTCGGCGGCGTCGCCTCGGAGACGGCGCGCAGCTCGTCGACGCCCAGCGGTGCGGTGCCGCGCCGGTCGTCGCGCCCGCGCCACTCGGCCCGCGCGAGCGCCGCGCGCACCGACGGTGCCGCCGTCGGCGACCGGTGGCCCGCGTCGACGTGCCGGGCCCGCACCGCGGCGACGCGCCGCCGTACCGTCGCGAGCCTGCGGCGGGCGATCAGCTCGTCGATGTAGGCGGCGACGATGGCGCCCGACGCCGGCAGGCTCCGCACGTCCCGCGTCGCGCACCACACGTGGAACTCGCGCCAGTCGGTGTCGTACGCGTGGGTCGTCGCCGCCGCCCGTGCCATCAGGCCCGTCCCATCGGGGAGCACGCTACCCCTGATGTCCGATAACTGGCTGGCGGTTGACCCCGCGCCGCACACCACGGACCCTGCTCACATGGGTGAAGCCGCGAACGAGTACATCGTCGACGCCGACGGGCACGTCATCGAGCCCGCCGATCTCTGGGAGAAGGGGCTCCCGTCGCACCTCAGCGACCGGGGCATCCGCCTGCGGTGGAACGAGGAGACGGGGTTCGACGAGTGCACGCTCGAGGGCCGCATGGTCACCGACCGCGGGCTGGTCGGCCTCGGCAACGCGGGCGAGACCTTCGAGGACTTCGGGCGCGGCCGCCACTACGAGGACCTGAACCCCGCGGGCTTCGACCCGCAAGAGCGCGTCAAGGTCCTCGACTCCGAGGGCATCGACGTCTCGGTGATGTACCCCGGCATGGGCCTGAAGCTCGGTGGCATCCAGGACCCCGAGCTCGCGGTGCACTCGTGCGCCGTCTACAACGACTGGATCGCCGACTGGTGCGCGACCGCGCCCGACCGGCTGAAGGGTGTCGGCGCACTGCCGATGCAGGACCCGAAGGAGGCGGCGCGCGAGGCGCACCGCATCCGTGACGCGCGGCCTGATCGCCGGGTTCGTGCCGACCGAACGCGTACAACGACCTGCCGTTCCACCACCCCGTGTACGAGCCGGTGTGGGAGGCGCTCGAGGAGACCGGCCTGCCGCTCGGGTCTGCACATCGCGGGGCTCCCCGACATGCCGGGCGCGTCGAAGCTCGATGCTGCACCTCATGGCGCCGGGGACGCACCACGCGCTCATCCCGGTGATCGACCAGATGATGACGCTGTCGAACCTCGTCTACGGCGGGGTGCTCGAGAAGCATCCCGGACCTGAAGGTCGCGGTGCTCGAGAGCGGCGGCGGGTGGATCGCGCACTGGATGGACCGGCTCAACGAGTTCGAGGAGAGCTACTCGTGGGCGGCGGCACCGATGACGCTCAACGCCGAGGACTACTTCAAGCGGCAGTGCTGGATCAGCTTCGACCCTGGTGAGCGCACGCCGGGCCCGCTCGCACCGATCGCCGGCGCCGACCGGTTCATCTGGGCGTCCGACTTCCCGCACAACGACGCGCAGTACCCGGGCGTGGTCGACGAGCTGCGCGAGCACAACGGCGCCCTCGCACCCGAGGACCGCGCCGGGCCTGTTCGGGCTCAACGCGCTCGACCTCTACGGGCTCCCCCACCCGACGAACGGCACGGGTCGTCCTGATGAGCGATCGCACCACGAAGGATCTGGACCTCCTCGTCCGCGGCGGCACCGTCGTCGACGGCACCGGCGCGCCGGCCGCGCGCGGCCGACGTCGGGGTGCGCGACGGCACGATCGTCGCCGTCGGCGACGTCGACGACTCGGCCGACGCGCGTGCTCGACGCCGACGGCCTGCTCGTCACGCCCGGCTTCATCGACATCCACACGCACTACGACGCGCAGCTGCACTGGGACCCGACGGCCTCGCCCGCGTCCTGGCACGGCGTCACGACGCTCATGACCGGCAACTGCGGCTTCACGTTGGCGCCGTCGAAGCCCGAGGACGTGCCCTGGCTCCTCCAGATGCTCTCGCGCGTCGAGGGGATGTCGGCCGAGGCGCTCGCCGAGGCCGTCGACTTCGACGGCGGCTCGCTCGGCGACTTCGTCGGCAACCTCGAGGGCCGCATCGGCGTGAACATGGGCGCCAACGTCGGCCACTGCGCGGTGCGCCGCTACGTCATGGGCGACGACGCCTCGGAGCGGACGGCGACCGACGACGAGATCACGCAGATGCAGGACCTCGTGCGCACCGCGATGCGCGAGGGCGCGATCGGGTTCACGTCGTCACAGCTCGAGCTGCACGTCGCCCACGACGGGCGGGGCGTGCCGTCGAACCACGCGGCGCCCGAGGAGCTCGTCGCGCTGGCCGGTGTCCTCGCCGAGTTCGGACGCGGGTCGATCGAGTTCATCCCGCGCACGTTCCTGCCCGGCTACGACGACGACGACCGCGCGCTGATCCGCGCGATGGCCGAGGTGTCCGGGCGGCCCGTGCACCTGAACACGCTGACGATGATGCCGCACGCGCCCGACGGCTGGTCGCGCAGCCTCGAGTTCGCCGAGACGGCGGACGCCGACGGTCTCGACATCCACCCGATGTTCGCGAGCAACCGGCAGGGCGCCCACTTCTCGCTCGGGTCGACGTTCCTCTTCGACGAGATGCCGAGCTTCCGCGACACGTTGACGATGGCGTCTCCCGCGCGCGAGCAGCAGCTGCGCGAGCCCGCGCTGCGCGAGCAGATGCGCAAGGAGATCGCCGACCCGACCGGGCGCTCGTTCGTGTTCGTCTGGCAGGTGCTGCGGGTCGAGACGGTGGAGCAGGAGCGGAACGAGCGCTTCCTCGACCGATCCGTGACGGAGATCGCCGAGATGATGGGGGCCGAGCGCGGCGAGCCCGTCGACCCGCTCGACGCGTTCCTCGACCTGTCCCTCGACGAGGATCTCGAGACGCAGTTCGTCCTCGCCGCGCCGCCCGACCCGAAGCGACGCGGCGCCACCGAGCAGATGATCCGCTCGGACGTCGTCATGGCCGGGAGCAGCGACGGCGGCGCGCACCTCCTCTCCTTCTGCGGCGCCGACTACACGACGCGGCTGCTCACCGAGTGGGTGCCGGACGTGCTCACGATCGAGCAGGCGGTGGCGAAGCTCACGTCCGTGCAGGCGGCCGCGTACGGCATCACCGACCGCGGCGTGCTCGCCCCGGGGATGGCGGCCGACCTGCTGCTCATCGACCGTGATCGCTTGTCGACGCCCGACGCACCGCGCTACGTGCGCGACTTCCCTGCCGACTCGGGTCGCTTCGTCGTCGACGCCGACGGCTATCGCGCCGTCGTCGTGAACGGTGAGGTGCTGCTCGACGACGGGAAGTGGACGGGCGCGATGCCCGGCCGCGTCCTGCGCGGCTAGGGGCGCTTCGCTGGGCGGCTAGCTCGTCTCGATCCTGAGGCAGGTCGAGAGGCAGGTCGAGGAACGCCGTCAGCGTCGCGACCGACGTGCCGAGGAACGCGGCCGCGAGCCCGCGCAGCACCGCCGTCGACGCGCCGAGCCGGACGAGGCAGACGATGAGCGCGACGCTCCCGGCGACGACGTAGCCGGTGACGAACGAGACGACGAGGATGCGGCGCCACCGCTCGTCGGAGAGCGTCCGCGTCGAACCGGCGGGCCGGCGGCGCCGGTGCTGGTCGGTGCGCACGCCGGCGGCGAACGCTCCCCCGGCCAGGCCGGTGAGCGAGACCGCGAACAGCTCGTAGGACTCGTCGGTCACCGGGGCCACCACCTCGAACGTGGCGAGCGTCTCCCGGATCACGACCACGGCGAAGCCGACGAGGAGCGCGCCGCCGATGACCGCGAGCGCGAGGTGGCGGGTCGCACCCGCGGCACGGGCCGCGCCGGCCGCGACGGTCGCGCCCCTCGTCGTCATGCGTGTGGGGACCACGCGGGCACCGCTGCGTGACGCCGCCCGCCGGTAGCCTCACGACATCGACTCGAATCACCCGCCTGGGACCGGACCGCCTGGGGACGCCCACCGCCCGCTGCGCACGGAGCCCCGACCGCTGTGGTTCCACGTGCTGGTCGACGGGCTCATCGGCTTCGCGGCGACCGCCGTCGTGCTCGTGTTCTTCGGCGAGCCGCTGTGGCTGATGATCCTCGTCGGCTGGTTCCTCGGCCTCGTCGCCGCGCCGTTCACGCGCCGGATCGACGAGCGCCAGCTCGCCGAGCGCGCCGCGGCCGCCGACGCGGGTCCGGACGCCTCCTAGCTCGGGCTCAGAGCGGCTTCGGCAGCCCGGAGTGCTGGTACTCGCGGGCGAGGTAGAGGACGTTCGCCGCGTACGCGTCGGAGTGGTTGTAGGAGAGGTACGCGCGCGTCAGGCTCGCGTCGTCCTCCATGTGGCCGGCCGCGGTGCACAGGTAGCGCCCGGCGCCGAGGGCCGCGTCGTACACGTTGTGCGGATCGGTGCGGGCGTCCCCGTTGCCGTCGGCCGCGTACCGGCGCCAGGTGCTCGGGATGAACTGCATCGGCCCGACGGCACGGTCCCACGCCGCGTCGTTGTCGAGCAGCCCGCCGTCGGAGTCGCCGATCGCGGCGATGCCCGGCGCGCCGTCGAGCGGGATGCCGACGATGTGCGGCAGCGTGTCACCGTTTGCGCCGAGCTGCGTGCCGCCGTAGCGACCGTGGTTCGACTCGACACGACCGATGCCCGCGAGCATCCACCACTGGATCCCGCAGCCCGACCGTTCGAACAGCAACGTGCCCTCGGCCCGCAGGTACGCATCGAGCGTCGCGAGCGGGATGCCGAGCCCCGCGACCTCACCCCCGGCCACGCTCGACGCGGCGTGCACGCGCAGCACCGCGACGTCACGTTGCGCGCCCGGCAGCTCGACCTGCTGGACGGTCACGAGGCGTTGGTCGACCTCGACGCGCTCGATCGCGAGCCGCGCCGACTCCGCCGACGCGCGCCGGCGCGCGATCTTCGCCCGGAGGATCGCGGCCCGCAGCGCGGTCGAGAAGTCCTCGCCGAGCTGGTTGACGCGTGCGGCCTCCATCGCGTCGTCCGTCTGCAGCAGCGCGGCGGCCTGCCACGCGGAGTTGCCCTTGCTGTACACGAGTGCGGTGAGACGCCGCCGGTCGGCTTCGGCGACCTCGAGCTCGGCGATCGCCTGGCGCTGCATCTCGTCGAGCACCGCGATCCGGTTGGCGAGGTCGCCCTGGCGCGCCTGGAGCGCCGCCTGCTCGTCCGTCAGCGCGGTGAGCCGCGCCTCGGCGTCCTTCAGCGCCTGCACGTCGCCACTCGACGGGCCGTACGCGAGCGGCACCCCCACGAGGCGGACGTCGAGGCCGGGCAGGAGCCCGGCCCCCTCGGCGGGCGCGGCGGGTGGGGTCCCCGGATCGGGTGCGGGAGCGGGCACCGCCTCCTGGGCCGACGTCGGCGTGGCGAGCACCGTGACGAGGGCGAGCGCGATCCCCGCCAGACCCCCGCTCAGTACCGGGCGGCGCCCGCGCGCCACCCCCGATGCACCAGCCACAGGGACAACATCGGCAGTGCAGGGCCGCGCCCTTACAGGCAGGATGGTGCATCGACGCGAGGTTCTGGGGGCACCGATGGACGGACGGCAGTACGACGCGATCGTTGTGGGCGCTCGGTGCGCGGGCTCGCCGACGGCCATGCTGCTGGCCCGAGCGGGCTACGACGTGCTGCTCGTCGACCGCACGACGTTCCCGAGCGACACGGTGTCGACGCACATCGTGCACCCTCCGGGCGTGGGCGCACTCGACCGCTGGGACCTGCTCGACGGGGTCGTCGCCTCGGGGTGCCCGCCCATCGATCGGTACGCGTTCGACTTCGGCCCCTTCACGCTCGACGGGACACCCGCAAGCGATGAGTCGGCTGTCGCCTACTGCCCACGACGGACGGTGCTCGACACCCTGCTCGTCGAGGGAGCCGCGGCGGCCGGCGTCGAGGTGCGCGAGGGCTTCGGTGTCGAGGAGCTCCTCTTCGACGGAGACGCAGTCGTCGGCATCCGTGGGAGCGACAAGGGTGGATCGACCTCGACGGAGCGTGCACGCGTCGTCGTCGGTGCCGATGGCTTGAAGTCGTTCGTCGCCCGCTCGGTGGGAGCCGAGATGTACAACGAGCGCCCGCGCCTGCTGTGCGGCTACTACGCCTACTGGAGCAACCTCCCGATGGACGGTCGCTTCGAGACGTACATCCGCGGTGACCGAGGCTTTGCTGCTGCGCCGACCAACGACGATCTCACGCTCGTCGTCGGAGGCTGGCCCTACGCGGAGTTCGAAGCGAACAAGCGCGACATCGAGGGTCACTATCTGGCGATGTTCGACCGCGCGCCTGCGTTCGCGGAGCGGATCGCTCGAGCGACGCGCGAGGTGCGCGTCGTCGGCACCGCGGTCCCGAACTTCTTCCGCAAGCCGCACGGGCCCGGCTGGGTGCTCGTCGGAGACGCCGGCTACAACCGCGACTTCATCACCGCGCAGGGCATCTCCGACGCCTTCCGGGACGCCGAGGTCGTCGCCCGTGCGATCGACGACACGTTCGGGGGTCGGCGAGAGTTCGCCGACGTGATGGACGAGTACCAGCGCGGGCGAGATGAGCGGGTGCTGCCGATCTACGACTTCACGCTGATGCTCGCCTCGTTCGAGGAGCCGCCCGAGGAGATGCAGCAGCTCCTCGGTGCTGTGCACCGGAGCCAGGAGGCCATGGACGGGTTCGCGCGGTCAACGCGGGCGTCACCTCGCCCGCCGAGTTCTTCTCCGAGGAGAACGTCGCCCGAATCTTCGCCGCCTCGTGACCTGCGGTGTCGGGCGCTCGTAGGCTCGGTCCTCGGACGACGAAAGGCTGCGGCGATGGCGGACGAGGCGACCACCCGGAACGAGTACCAGGAGAAAGCGCGCGCGGCGCTCGACACGCTCAGGACCCAGATCGACGAGCTTCGAGTGCAGGCCGATCTCGCGCAGGCGGAGGCGCGGGACCGCCTCGAGGCCGCGATCGACACGCTGCGCACGAAGCAAGGCGAGGCGAAGGTGAAGCTCGACGAGGCGCAGTCCACTGGCGCCGACACCTGGAAGACGGTGGCCAAGCAGATCGAGCAGGTCGTCGACGACCTCGGCGACACGTTCTCGAAGCTCGCCGGCGAGGTGCAGGCGGCGGTCGGAACTGCCGGTGCTGCCGCGTCCAAAGGACGCGACGCGTTCCTCGACGAATGGAAGAAGGCCCGCACGGAGCGCGAACAGCTCCTGCGCGACTGATCGGCCGAGGTTGACCGCCGCGCGATCGCGTGGCGCGGCGGCGAGCCGCGCCGACCACGAGTTCACGAACCGGGCGTTCTGGGACGCCGACGCCGACGCGTACCAACGCGCGCACGCCGAGCAGCTCGCCAAGCCGAAGACATGGGGCGTGTGGTCGATTCCCGAGTCGGATCTCGGGGTCCTCGGCGACACGCGTGACCTCGACGTGCTCGAGCTCGGGTGTGGCGCCGCGCACTGGGCAGTCGCGCTCGCGGGTGACGGCGCCCGCGTCGTCGGCCTCGACCAGTCCCGTGCCCAGCTCCGTCATGCCGTCGTCAATCGGGAGCTCGCGCACGTGACCGTTCCGCTCCTGTGCGCGAGCGGCGAGGCACTGCCGGTCGCAGACGAATCGTTCGACCTCGTCTTCTGCGACCACGGCGCGATGTCATTCTGCGAGCCATCGCGGATCCTGCCCGAGGTCGCGCGTGTCCTCCGCGTCGGGGGCCGGCTCGTGTTCAACCACGCGACCTTGCTGCACTCGCTCTGCTACGACGACGAGGACGACGTCCAGAGCGACCACCTGCACGGCAACTACCACGACGCACGTCGCTTCGACTGGGGGGACGGCACGATCGACTTCCACCTCCCCTACGGCGAGTGGGTCCGCGCGTTCCGAGCCAACGGGTTCGCGATCGACGACCTCGTCGAGCTCGTGCCGCCGTCGGGCTCGAAGACGACCTACGACCTCGTACCGATCCACTGGGCACTGCGCTGGCCCGCAGAGGAGATCTGGGTCACGCGCAAGGAAGCCGGCTCACGTTGACAGGTGCGCGGCCGCTTCGTTGACCTCCTGCCCGTACGACAGCTCGAGGTTGTGACCGTCGGGGTCGGTGACGATCCCCCAGTACCCGACCGGTGGGCCGTGGTCCATCGGCCCGCTGACCGCGAACCCCGCGGCGCGCGCCGCCTCGAGGCGCGCGTCCACGTCGGCGCGTGAGCCACAGGCGACGCCGAGGTGCGACCAGCCGCCGAGCGTGTGCGAGACCGGGCTCTCGATCAGCACGACCACGAACGGGCGGGTGCCGTCGGCGAGCCACGCGACCTCGTCGTCGTCCGTGCGCCGGTGCACCACCTGCATCTCGGCGAAGTGCTCGTAGAAGTCGATGCTGCGAGCGAGGTCGGACACCGGGAGCGCGACGTGCGTAAGTCCGCGGTCGGGCGCCGGGGACGGTGTCACGATGTCGATGCTATGGCCGCATCCCCGCACCGCTACACGACCACCTGCGAGTGGGAGGGGTCGACCGGTGCGGGCTACGACGCCTACGACCGCACCCATCGCGCGGCTGCGCCACCCGCGCTCGACGCCCTGACGCTCAGCGCAGACCCGGCCTTCCGCGGCTCACCCGAGCTGCTCGACCCCGAGCAGCTCCTCGTGCTCGCCGCGTCGTCGTGCCAGCTGCTGTCGTTCCTCGCCGTCGCGGCCCGCGCCCGAATCGACGTCGTCGCCTACCGCGACGACGCGGAGGGCGTGATGCCCGAGGACGATCCTCCCATGCGGATCACACGCATCGTCCTCCGGCCCGAGATCACCGTGCGCGGCGACGTGACCGACGAGCGCCTCGAGCACCTCGTCGAGGTCGCGCACCGCGAGTGCTATGTCGCCAACAGCTTGTCGACGGAGCTCCGCGTGCAGCCGACGTTCCGGCGCGCGCCGTGAGGCGCTAGGGCAGGACGCCGGCGTGGCTCGCGGGTTCCACCGGGAGACGCCGGCGGGCCTCGGAGAGCCGCAGCGCGTCGAGCAGCGCGTTGCGGAGCTCGGCCGGCTCGACGACCTCGTCGTAGCCCATCGTGTCGGCCGACGAGTACGCACCGCCGAGCTCGGCGTGCTCGAGCAGCGCGGTCGCGTCCGCTTCGAGCCCGGCGGCCTCGGCGCCGCTCGTCGCCGGCATCGCGCCGAGCCGGGCACCGGGGAGCGCCAGCGTGACCGTCTGCGCGTCGAACGGGTTCATCGCCATGAGCGAGGAGCCGAACCCGTAGGCCTTGCGCAGCGTCACGTGCAGCTTCGGTGACCGCAGCCGGTGCTGCGCGGCGAACATCCGCGCCGCGTGACGCAGGATGCCGCTGCGCTCGGCCGCGGTCCCGGCGAGCACGCCGGGGTTGTCGGCCAGGAACACGACCGGCAGGTGGAACGCGTCGGCGACACCGAGGAAGTGCGCTGCCTTGTCGGCCGCCTCCGAGTCGATCGAGCCCGCTTTCACCGCCGGCTGGTTGGCCACCACACCGACCGCCTGACCACCCAGGCGCGCAAAAGACGTGACGATCGGCCGGGCGTGCGCGGGCTCGAGCTCGAGGACGGAGTCGGCGTCGAACACGACCTCGATCACCGAGCGCACGTCGTAGCCCTTGCGCGGGTCGGCCGGGATCAGCCCGACGAGCTCGGGGACCGCGCGTCGCGCCGCGGCCGACGTGTCGTCGCCGGCCGGTGGATGCTCCCACGCGTTCGACGGCAGGTACGCCAGGTAGCGACGCACGAGCGCCAGCGCCGCCGCGTCGTCGGGCACCGCGTTGTGCGCGACACCGCTCGCGACCGTGTGGACGGCCGCGCCACCGAGCTCCTCCTTGGTGACGTCCTCGCCCATCGACGCCTTCACGAGCGGCGGGCCCGCCGAGAAGAGCGCCGCGCCCTCCACCATCACGACGAAGTCCATGAGCGGCGCGGTCAGCGCGCCGTGCCCGGCGGACGGGCCCATCACGACGCACACCGTGGGCACGAGCCCCGACAGGTCGGCCAACGTCTGGAGGTCGTTCGGTGAGCGGCCGCGCCGCTCGAACGCGTTCTGCGTCCGCTCCCCCGCGCCCTCGAGCAACATCACGAACGGCACCCGCTCCTGTCGCGCGAGGTCGGCGAGGCGCTGGCGCTTGGCGGTCGTGCCGTGGCCGATCGAGCCGCCCATCACCGTGAAGTCCTCGGCCGCGACGAGCACCGGGCGCCCGTCGACCAGCCCGTGCCCGGCGACGAGCCCGTCGGCCGGCGCCGGTGGCGTGACGCCCCGGTGCACGGACCCGACGAGCGTCCCGAGCTCGACGAACGTCCCCGGGTCGACGAGCCCCTCGACGCGCGCCCGCGCGTCGAGCCGTCCTCCGGTCCGCTGACGCTCGAGCTTCTCCGGACCCCCCATCGCCCGCGCCGCCTCCCGGCGGGTCGCGAGGTCGTCGAGGAGCGGATCCCACTCGCTCATGCCGGGTCGCTCATGTCACACGAGGGTCGCGGCGACGGCGTCGGCGTGCGCCGCGGGGGTGCCGAAGGCCGTGTTCAGCAGCCACGCGCGCTTCAGGTACAGGTGCACGTCGACCTCCCACGTGAAGCCCATGCCACCGTGCACCTGGAGCGAGCCCTTGGCGTTCTTCAGCGCGGCCTCGCCGGCGAGCAGGCGCGCCCCCGACACGGCGCGCTCGTACGACGCCGCGTCGCCGTCGTCCAGCGCCACCGACGCGGCGTCGACCGCCGCGCGAGCGATCTCGGCGCGCACCGCCATGTCGGCGAGGATGTGCTTCACCGCCTGGAACGACCCGATCGGCCGGTCGAACTGCTGACGCTCGAGCGAGTAGCCGGTCGCCGCCTCGACGCACGCCTGCGCCATGCCCACCTCGTAGGCCGCGGTGAGGAGGGAGCCGCCGACGCGCCACGCCGACGCCTCCTCGGCGTCGCCGATCTCGTCGCCGTCGGGCAGCACGTCGACACGGTGGACCGGCGTGAGCGGGTCGAGCGGCCAGGACAGCGCCTCGGCGTCCGCCAGGTCGCCGGGCGCGACGCGAACGATCCGGTCGGGCTCGAGCACGATGACCGCGTCGGCGGTGTCGAGGAACTCGACCATCACCGTGCCACCGCCCACTTCGAAGGTCGGCTGCTCGACACCGGTGACCACACCGTCGACGCTCCCGTGCGCGAGGTGCGTCCAGACGAGCGGGCCGGGCACGAGCGCGCGACCGAGCTCCTGGAACGCGATCGACGTGTCGGTCCACGTGAAGCCGTCGGCGCGCAACGAGAACACGCCCGTCTCCGCGAGCTCGTCGTGGACGGAGCGGTCGAAGCCGTTCCGCACCCGATCGATCGTGAACCGACCCGCGCAGAGCGGCGCGGATGCCGTCGCGCAGCGCGACCTGGTCGTCGCTCAGGTCGAAGTTCACCGTGCGATCCCGCTCAGTCGCGTGGCCACTGCCGCTCCTTCGGGAGCCCGAGGAGGCGCTCGCCGATGATGTTGCGCTGGATCTGCGACGTGCCGGCCGCGATCGGGATCGACAGCGTGCGCAGCCGCTCCTCGACGGCGAAGTCGTGCACGTCGAGGCCCTCGCGCCCGAGCACGCGCAGCGACAGCTCGCCGAGCCGGTCGCGGGCCTCCGAGTACCCGAGCTTCAGCATCATCGCCCCCGGCCCGGGCGCGCCCTGCGCCGCGGCCTGCGTGACGTTGCGCTTCGTCAGCGCCCAGAGACCGTCGAGCTCGGCGACGACGTGCGCGAGCTCGCGTCGCTCGGTGGGGTCCTCGACCGACGCCGCCAGCTCCTCGGCCATGCGCAGCGCGTCGACCATCTCGCTCACGAACGCGGTGCCGCGCTCGAACGACAGCGTGACGTTGGTGACGCGCCAGCCGTCGTTCTCGGCGCCGACGCGCTGCTCGACGGGGACGCGCACGTCGTCGAGGAACACCTCGCAGAACTCGGACGAGCCGAGCAGCGTCTCGATCGGTCGCACCTCGATCCCCGGCAGGTCCATGGGGAGGATCAGCCAGGTGATCCCCTTGTGCTTGGGCGCGTCCGGGATCGGTCCGCACGAGCAGCTCGCCGAACTCGCCGACGTGGCCGAACGAGCACCACGTCTTGCGGCCGTTGACGACGTAGTGGTCGCCGTCGAGCACCGCCCGGGTCTGGAGGCCGGCGAGGTCGGACCCCGCGCCGGGCTCGGAGAAGCACTGGCACCACACCTGCTCGCCGCGGAGGATCTTCGGGATGTGCTTCGCCTTCTGCTCCTCGGTGCCCTCGGCGATGAGGGTCGGTCCGGCGTGGAGCGTGCCGACGAAGTTCACGCCGACGTAGGGCGCGCGGGCGCGGGTCGTCTCCTCGAGGAAGATCAGCTGCTCGCCGGGCGGGGCGTCACGGCCGCCGTACTCCTTCGGCCAGCTCATCCCGGCGTAGCCGCCCTCGAACAGGCGCTGCTGCCAGTCGGTGTCGTAGCGGACGCGGGCGGGCCAGTCGTCGCGTCCCGGCGGGTCGGGCAGCTTCGGGAGCTCGGTCTCGAGCCACTCGCGCAGCTGCGCGCGGAACGCGGCCTCGGTCTCGGTGTCGCGCAGCTCCATCTCTATGGTCGCTCCATGCGGCCAGCGAGCCTAGGGCGTCAGCAGCGGCGTCGGTCCTTCGGAGCCACGCCCCGCACGAGGTAGCGCACGACGATGCGGTCGACGCACGCGTTGCCCCGCGCGAACGCGGTGTGCTGCGCGCCGCCCGCCGTCACGAGCCGTCCCGACCCGAGCTGCTCGGCGAGCCCGTGCGCCCACACGACCGGCGTCGCGGGGTCGTCGCGCGTGCCGAGCACGAGGATCGGTGCCGACTCCGGCGCGGCGACCACAGCCGGCGGCGGCGACGAGATCGGCCAGAACGCGCACGCCATCGAGTTGTTGATGATCGACGCCCCGACGCGTGGCGCAGCAAGCTCGGCCGCGTCCTCGATCGCCCGCAGCCCGGCCGCGTCGCCGACAGGCGGGCCGTCGGCGCACCCGATGGCGGTGAACGCAGCCTGCGCGTTGTCGTAGAGGCCGTCGTCGTCACGCCCGGTGTAGAGGTCGGCGTAGAACACGAGATCGGACCCGTCCCCGTCGACCGCAGCGGCGAGCGCGTCGTCGAGCGTGCCCCAGCTGTTCTCGCCGTCGTAGAGCAGCTCCGTCACGCCGATGTCGAACAGCGTCTCGTTGAGCACCCTGCCATCGCCGGCGGAGATCGGCGTGGCATCGGCGCGCGCACGCAGCGCGTCGTACGCCGTGCCCGGGTCCTTCCCCTGCGCGAACGCGCAGTCACCGCTGCGCGCACACTCCTCGAGGAACAGGTCGAGCGAGTGCTCGAAGCCGACCGCCTGCTGCACCTGGTACGTCATCGCGTCGAGCGACGGGTCGACGGCACCGTCCAGCACGAGCGCGCGCACGCGGTCCGGATGCGCCTCCGCGTACTTCGCGCCGAGGAAGGAGCCGTAGGAGAAGCCGAGGTACGAGAGCTGCTCGTCTCCGAGCGCCACGCGGATCCGCTCCATGTCGCGCACGGTGCGGTCACTCGACACGTAGTCGAGGCGATCGCCGGCGATGCGCCGGCACGAGTCGACGAACGCTCGGTTCGCGTCCTCGAGCGCGGTGCGCTCGTCCGCGGAGTCGGGGTCCCAATCGGTGCTGTAGAGCGGGTCCAGCTCGTCGGTGCAGCGGACCGGGATCGTCTCGCCGGTGCCGCGGGGATCGAAGCCCACGATGTCGAAGCGGTCGCGGATCGGCGCCGGCAGCCCCTCGGCGAGGTCGGCGGCGAAGTCGCGCCCCGGCGCACCCGGCCCGCCGGGGTTCACGAGCAGCGAACCGATCCGCCGGCTCTGGTCGCGGGCCGGGACGCGGAGCAGCGCGACGTCGATCGTCGGGCTGTCGGCGACGGTGTCGTCGAGCGGCACGGGGAGCGTCGCGCACTCCGTGGTGCCACCCCGGCACAGCTGCCAGTCGAGCGGTGCATCACCCGCGCCGGAGATCCCGGCGGTCGGCACCGCGAGCGTCGCACCCGACAGCAGGACGGTTCCGATGACGAGGCCGAGCGCGCGCACCCCGTACATCGCGTCGAGCGTACGCGCCGACCTCTCCCGCGCCACGGTCAGGCTGCGGGATCAGGACATCGGATCAGGCCTTGGCCTCGAGCACCATGTTCACCGGGGTCTCCGAGACCCGCCGGAACGTCGTGAAGCCCGCCTCCTCGAACACCTCGCGCAGACGAGCCTCACCGGCCTGCGCGCCGAGTCCGAGCGCGACCTCCTGCGACAACGAGTTCGGTGTGCACACCGCAGCGGACGCGGTGTACACCATGGCCGCCATCGGGTTCTCGGCGATGTTCGTCGCGCGCCCGTCGAGCGCCCACGGCTCGACAAGCAGCACCGTGCCGTCGGGCTCGAGGTGCTCTCGCGCGTACCGCGCGATGCCGACGGGATCGCCCATGTCGTGCAGGCAGTCGAAGAAGCAGATCAGGTCGAACGTGCCCTCGTAGTCCTTCGCGCCTGCCACCGCGAACGCAGTCCGGTCGGCGACGCCCGCCTCCTCGGCGCGTTCCCGCGAGACCTCGATCGACGGCTGATGGAAGTCGAAGCCGGTGACGTGCGCTTCGGGGAACGCCTCGGCCATCACGACGACCGACGCGCCGTGCCCGCAGCCCACGTCGGCGACACGGCCACCGGCGCGGAGCTTGTCCGTGACGCCATCCAGTGCGGGGATCCAGGTGGTCGGCAGGAACGTGCGGTACCCGGTCCGGAAGAACCACTCGGTGCCGTGGAAGAGACACGGGCTGTGCTCACCCCAGCTGAGACCGCCATCCCCGAGGAACGCGCCTTTGATCTTCTCCATGTCGATGAAGAAGGAGCCGAGTGCGCTCATGCCACGCGCGACGAACACCGGCGACGTGTCGTCGGCGAGCAGCATCGCCGCCTCTTCACCCAGCTCGTACCGATCGGTGCTGTCGTCGAACGACACCAGCCCCGCGGCGGCCTGGCCGTCGAGCCACTCCCGCACGAGCCTCGGGTTGCAACCCGTCCGGCCGGCGACCTCGTCCGCGGTCAGTGGCCCGGATCCCGTCATCTCCCGGTAGAAGCCGAGGTCGTCGCCGAGCCAGATGGCCGCGCAGACGGCGCCACCGAGCATGAACCCACCGACCGCGCCGAACAGCTCCTCGAATCGCTGATCGTCCATCACGAACCTCCCAGCACGCCCGCCCTCCACCTCACAGCGCCCGCGGGCGTTTCGCGGCAGCATACGGCGATGGCTGGACGGTTGGACGGGAAGGTCGCGCTCATCACGGGCGCGGGCAACGGGATGGGGCGCGCGGCTGCGCTGCTCTTCGCGAGCGAGGGCGCGCGGGTCGTCGTCGCCGACGCGGTGCCCGACGCCGGCGATGCGACCGTCGCTGCGGTCACCGATGCCGGGGGTACGGCGGCGTTCGTCGAGGTCGACGTCGCGGACGAGGACGCCGTCGTCGAGATGGTGCGCTTCGCGACCGACGACGTACGGCGGGCTGCACGTCCTCTACAACAACGCGGGCATCTTCCCGGCCGACGACGGCGGCGTCACGGAGACGGCGGTCCCGACGTGGGACCGCGTGATGGACGTCAACCTCAAGGGCGTGTGGCTCGGCTGCAAGCACGGCGTCCCGGCGATGATCGAGTCGGGTGGCGGCTCGATCGTCAACGTCGCATCGTTCGTCGCGCTGATGGGCGCCGCCACCCCGCAGATCGCCTACACCGCGAGCAAGGGCGGCGTGTTGGCCCTGACGCGCGAGGTCGCGGTCGAGCAGGCCCGGCGCGGCGTACGAGCGAACGCGCTGTGCCCGGGCCCGATCGACACGCCGATGCTCGCCGAGCTGATGAGCGATCCCGACTGGGCGCGCCGGCGGCTCGTCCACATCCCGATGGGCCGACCCGGGCAGGACCGAGGAGCTCGCCAAGGCGGCCTTGTTCCTCGCGTCCGACGACTCGTCGTACATGACCGGGCAGGCGCTCGTCGTCGACGGTGGCATCACCGCCGCGTACGTCACCCCCGAGGGCTGATCCGGGTCCCGAAGCCGTTCAGCGGTCGTCGGGTCCGACGCGAGTCGCCGTATCATGAGCCGCCCTGCGCCTCCGAGCGCGGACTCGGCGTCAGCAAAAGGGAGCGCGATGAGCGACGTCCGAGGGATGCTCGACGCCAAGGAGCTCGAGGGACGGATCAAGGCGGGCGACGTCGACACCGTCCTCGTGGTCTTCCCCGACTACCAGGGTCGCCTCGTCGGCAAGCGGGTGACCGGGCACTTCTTCCTCGACCACGTGCTCGGCGACGGCATCGAGGCGTGCAACTACCTGCTCGCGGTCGACGTCGACATGACCGTCCTCCCCGACTTCGAGTTCGCGAGCTGGGACAAGGGCTATGGCGACTTCGTCTGCCGTCCCGACCTCACGACGCTGCGCGACGTGCCGTGGCTCGAGCGGACCGCGCTCGTGATGTGCGACCTGTTCGACGAGCACACCGGCGAGCCGATCGCCGTGTCGCCGCGACAGATCCTCCGCGACCAGCTCGCGCGTGCCGAGGCGCTCGGCTATTCGGTGAAGTGCGGCTCGGAGCTGGAGTTCTTCCTGTTCCGCGACTCGTACGAGGAGGCGCAGGCGAAGGGCTACGCCGACCTCACGTACCACGGGTCGTTCATCGAGGACTACCACATCCTCCAGACGACACGCGACGAGTACGTCGTCGGCGCGATCCGGCGCGGCATCGACGCCGCGGGCATCCCCGTCGAGTTCTCGAAGGGCGAGGCCAGCCGCGGGCAGCACGAGATCAACCTCGAGTACACCGACGCGCTGACGATGGCCGACCGCCACGCGATCTACAAGAACGCGGCGAAGGAGATCGCCGGGCAGCTCGGCCGCTCGCTCACGTTCATGGCCAAGTACGACATGGCCGAGTGCGGGTCGTCGTGCCACATCCACTCCAGCGTGTGGAGCACCGACGGGGCGACACCGCTCATGTACGACGAGGGCGGCACGGAGCACATGTCGGACGTGTTCCGCGGCTGGCTCGGCGGCCTGCTCGCGCACACCGGCGAGCTCGCGTACCTGTTCGCTCCGACCGTCAACTCCTACAAGCGGTACCAGCTCGAGAGCTGGGCGCCGACGGCGCTCGCGTGGGGCCGCGACAACCGCACGTGCGGCTTCCGCGTCGTCGGTCACGCCGGCGCGTCGTACCGCGTCGAGTCGCGCGTGCCGGGCGCCGACTGCAACCCGTACCTCGCGTTCGCGGCGACCATCGCGGCCGGCCTCGCAGGGATCCAGACCGCCGCGGACCCCGGTCCGCCGTTCGACGGCAACGCCTACGAGGCGACGGACGTCACCCGGGTGCCGCACTCCATCGTCGACGCGATCGACGCGCTCGAGACGAGCGCCGTCGCCAAGGACGCGTTCGGCGACCAGGTCCACGCGCACCTGCTCAACATGGCGCGCCAGGAGTGGATCGCGTTCGGCAGCGTCGTGACCGACTGGGAGCGCCGGCGCTGCTTCGAGCAGTTCTAGGCGCATGGCGCGACCGCTGATCGCCGTCCCCTCGTACCCGCGCATCGCCGAGGGCAAGATCAAGGGCTGGAACGCCGACAACGTGGGCGTGCCCGTGCCCTACGTCGAGGCGCTGCGGCGCGCGGGCGGCCTCGAGGCGATCGTGATGACCGAGCCGCTCGACGCCGACGAGCTCGAGAGCTCGCTCGACCGCTTCGACGGCATCCTGCTGCTCGGTGGCGGCGACCTCGACCCGTCGACGTACGGCGCTGCGGCCGCGGAGAAGGTGTACGGCGTCCACGAGCCACGGGACACGAGCGAGCTCGCGACTCACGCGTGACGCCATCGAACGCGGGATGCCGGTGCTCGCGATCTGCCGCGGCCACCAGGTGCTGAACGTCGCGCTCGGCGGGACGCTTGATCAGCACATCCCCGACCGCGACGGTGTCGAGGAGCACGGCACACCGGGCAAGCTCGGCGGTGCGCGCGTGCACGACGTCGACATCGACGCCGAGACGCGGCTGGCGGCGGCGATGCGCACGCCCCGCGCCGCGTGCTCGTGTCACCACCACCAGGCGGTCGAGCGAGCGGGCAGCGGCCTCCGCGTGACGGCGCACGCCGACGACGGCGTCGTCGAGGCCACCGAGCTCGAGGACGCCGACGCCCCGTGGGTCGTCAGCGTGCAGTGGCACCCCGAGGACACCGCCGCAACCGATCCGGCCCAGCAGGGCCTGTTCGACGCGCTCGTCCGCGCCGCCGAGGAGTTCCGGGCCCGCTGAGCCTGAGGATCAGGAGCCGTACGTCGAGCGGAGCTCGTGCTTGAGCACCTTGCCGGACGCGTTGCGCGGGAGCGCTTCGACGATCTCGAGCTGCTCCGGCACCTTCTGCTTCGCGAGGCCCTGATCGGTGAGGTAGTCGAACAGCTCGGGCAGCGTCGGCGGGTTCGCGGCATCGGTCGGCACCACGACGGCGCACGCGCGCTCTCCCGTCTTGGGGTCGGGCAGCCCGACGACCGCCGCGTCGGCGACCTTCGGGTGCGTGAACAGGAGGTCTTCGAGCTCCTTGGCGGAGATGTTCTCGCCGTGCCGGATGATGATGTCCTTCACGCGGCCGGTGATGAGCACGTGCCCGTCGTCGTCGACGCGGCCGAGGTCGCCGGTGCTGGAACCAGCCGTCCTCGTCGAACGCGTCGGCGTTGAGCGACTCGTCGAGGTAGCCGCGGCAGACCTGCGGGCCCTTGGCGCGGATCTCGCCCTCCTCGCCGTCGGCGCGCGACCTCGCCGTCGAGCTTCACGAACCGGAGGGTCACGCCGGGCGTCGGCCTGCCCTCGGTGTCGGCGAGCTGCGCGTCGGTGTCGTGCACGCTGGCCATCGTGAGGATCGGCGCCTCGGTGAGGCCGTAGCCGGACACGATGCCGACGCCGCCGAGCTCCTCGCGCACCTCGTAGTGCAGCTGCGGCGGCTTCGGCGCGCCACCGCCCGGGTAGGCGCGCACCTTCGGGAACAGCGGCGTGTCGGGCTGGCCGCGCTGCGCGGCGAGGTACGCCATGTGGAACGGCGTGCCCGCGCCCGCGAGGGTGAGGTTCTCGCGCTGCAGCACCGGGATCGTCGTCTGGGGCACGAACGCCTCGACGAACACGCACACGCAACCCGTCATCAGCATCGTGTACAGCCATCCGATGCCGCCGATGTGCGTGAACGGGAACACCATCGCCGCCCGGTCCGCGTCGGTGATCTCGAGCGCCTCGATCATGCCGGTCGCCGACGCCTTCACCGTGAGATCGGTGTGGCGCGCGCCCTTCGGGTCGGCGGTGGTGCCCGACGTGTAGAAGACCCAGCGGACCGGCGCGTCGCTCGGGTGTCGATCGGCGCGGGCGGTGGCGGCAGCGTGGCCGGGTCGCCCTCGGGCAGCTCCTTGTCGACGATCAGCACGTCGAGCCCGGGCAGGTCCTGCGCGATCTCGCGCGCTTCCTCGCCGAAGCTCCGGCCCTTCCACTCCGAGGGGACGATCAGCAGCTGCGCGCCGGTCTGCTGCGTGATGAACCGCATCTCGCGCTTCCCGAGGATCGGCAGCATCGGGTTCTGCACCGCGCCCAGCCGCGCGAGCGCGGCGACGAGCACGGCGGACTCGAGCCACGTCGGCAGCATCCACGACACGTTGACGTCGGGCCCGACGCCCAACGTGCGCAGCCCCGCGGCGGCGCGCTCGGCGGCGTCGCGGTACTCACGCCCGGTGAGCGTGCGGCCGTCCTCGTCGATGGCGATGACGGCGTCGGGCGCGTCCTCGGCCCGCGCCTCGACGAGCTCCCAGAGACCGCGATCGTCCTGGGTGTCAGCCACAGGTGATGCCGCCGTCCATGCTGACGATCTGACCGATCATGTAGCGCCCCTCGTCGGACGCCACGAACGCGATGAGGCCCGCGATCTCCTCGGGCTCCGCGTACCCGATGGGTGACGTGATGTTCGCGAACTCGGCGGGATCGGCCCCTTCCGGGAAGCCCCACGTGTTGATCATCGGCGTGTTCATGCCACCGGGGGCGACGGCGTTGACCCGCACCCCGCGCTTGCGGAACTCGTAGGCGAGCGCCCGGGTGAGGTTGACGACCCCGCCCTTCGACGCGCAGTACGCCGCCGAGTACGCCTGCCCCATCAGCCCGGCGTTCGACGCGACGTTCACGATCGCACCGCCGCCGTTCAGCATGTAGGGCAGGACCGCGCGGCACACGAAGAACGTGCCGGTGAGGTTGACCCCGAGGATCCGCTCCCAGCTCTCGGGGGACTCCTCCTCGGAGCGCGCGAACTTGCCGATGCCCGCGCAGTTGACGAGCACCTGCGGGCGGCCGAGATCGTTCATCACCTCGGCCGTCGCACGCTCGACCGAGGCGAAGTCGCTGACGTCGCAGGCGTACGACCGCGCCGTGTGCCCGCCTTCCTCGAGGACCTTCGCCGTCTCGGCCGCCGCGGCGTCGTCGAGGTCGAAGACCGCGACGAGCGCCTCCTCGTCGGCCAGGCGCCGCGCGGTGGCGCGGCCGAGGCCCGAGCCGGCGCCGGTGACGATCGCGACACGGTCGGTGAAGCGCGTCATCGAATCCCCCAGAGATCTCGCTCGAATCGGTGTGCGAGCGGGAATCTAACAACCCGTCAGGTTGGACGGTACAGTCGCCCGCCGTGGCCGAGACCCGCCTCGTCGCCGACCTTCTGCGCGATGCGGCGGCCGAGCACCCCGAGCGCGACGCCTACGTGCATGCCGACAAGCGCTCCACGTACTCGTGGCTCGACCGGGCCGCCGACGGGTTCGCGGCGACCCTCCTCGACCACGGCGTCGAGCGCGGCGACGTCGTCGTGCTGATGCTCCCGTCGTCGACGAAGTTCGCCGTCTGCTACCTCGGCGCCCTCCGGGTCGGGGCGATCACGTCGGCGATCAACCTGCGCCTCGGACCGGTGGAGCAGGCGAGCATCATCGCCCGCACCGAGCCCCGGGTCACCGTGCTCGGCGACGGTGCGAGCGTGCCCCGACGGGCGTCGGAGCCCGGGCACGTGCTGCCCGTCACCGCGCTCGAAGGACGCCTTCGGTGCCGATCCGCCGGCGCGACTGCCGCGGCTCGACCCGTCCGACCCCACGTGCATCGTGTGGACGAGCGGCACGACGGGCGCGCCGAAGGGCGCCGTGTACGACCACGAGCGCCAGGCCGCGATCTCGCGCAACGTCGGCGAGCTCACCGCGCCCGGGCGACCGCAGGCTGGTCGTGCTCCCGTTCCCGCACGTCGGCTACATGACGCGGATGTGGGACGAGCTCGCGAACGCGACGACGATCGTGCTCGCCGGGGAGCCCTGGTCGGCCGCGGAGACGCTGCGCATCATCCGGGACGAGAAGATCACGATGGCGACGGGCGTGCCGACGCAGTGGCAGCTCGTGCTCGGCCATCCCGACGTCGCGCGCACCAGCTTCGCCACGCTGCGCGTCGCCGGCATCGGCGCCGCGGCGATCCCGCCCGAGCTCGTGCGCACGATGCGCGAGCAGCTGGGCTGCCCGGTCATCACGCGGTACACGTGCACGGAAGCGGGCGTGACGACGAGCACGCTCGTCGACCGACACCGAGGACGTGATCGCCAACACGGTGGGCCGACCGACCGACGACGTCGAGCTGCGCATCGTCGATCCCGCGACCGGTGCCGACCAGCCGCAGGGTGAGGTGGGCGAGATCCTGTGCGCGCTCTCCCGCGATGATGCTCGGCTACTGGAAGGACCCGGAGCTCACCGCGACCGTCGTCGACGGCGACGGCTGGCTGCACACCGGTGACCTCGGGTACGTCGGCGACGACGGCAACCTGCGCATCGTCGGGTCGCCTCAAGGAGATGTACATCCGCGGTGGCTACAACGTGTACCCGGCCGAGGTCGAGGCCGCGCTCACCGACCACCCCGACGATCGCACGGGTGGCGTGTCGTCGGCGCGCCCGACGACGTGCTCGGCGAGATCGGCGTCGCGTTCGTCGTGCCGCGCCGCGGGCGCCGACCTCGAGGCGCTGTCGCTCGACGCGCTGCGAGCGTGGAGCCGCGAGCGGATCGCCGACTACAAGTCGCCCGACCGGGTCGTCCTCGTCGACGATCTCCCGGTCACCCCGATGCATGAAGATCGACAAGGCTGCGCTCGCCGAGCGCGCGCAGGAGCCCGAGAAGGAGACCACACGACCGTGAACGCCTCCGAGACCAGGTACCAGCGCACCGACGTCCCGCGTGACGACCGCCAGATCCGTGTCGGATCCGCTGCTCTTCACCATGGTGGAGCCGCACAAGGGGCACGAGGTCGCGTACAACCGGTGGTACGAGCGCGACCACTTCTACGCGGGCTGCATGGTCGGCAAGTGGCAGTTCGCGGGCGCCCGCTACATCGCGACCAAGGACTGCAAGAGCGCAGTCGCTACCCCACCGACTCCGTGATCGTCCCCGACGCGTCGGTCGGCTCGTACCTCGCCATCTACTGGGTGCTCGACGGCCACCACGACGAGTGGAACAAGTGGGGCGTCGAGCAGGTCACCTGGCTGCACGAGAACGACCGGATGTTCGAGGAGCGCGACCACATCCACACCGCGCTGTACGAGTACGCGGGCGAGGCGAACGCGCCGGGCAGCACCATGCCGCTCGAGCTCGCACTCGACCGCGCCTACGGCGGCATCGTCGTGCTGATCGGCGAGATGGCCGACGGCGTCGACAGCACCAAGGTGACCGAGTGGCTGCAGGGGCTCCCGTGCCCTGCCGACGTCGCGCTCGTCGGCACGCCGCTGCCCCTGCGCGACGACCGTCCGGGTGACGTGCCCGACACGCAGGCCGACAACCGCGTGCTCATCGTCGGCTGGCTCGAGGGCGACCCGATCGCCACGTTCGACCAGCAGTGCGCGGGCCTCGGCGACGACTTCGCCAAGGCCGGCCTCGGCACGATCGTCTTCGCGTCGCCGTTCCTGTCGACCGTCCCCGGCACCGACACCTACACCGACCAGCTCTGGTAGCGGCGTGGCCCGCTGGCTCGAGAGCTCACGGCTCACGGAGATCGGGAGCGAGCCCGACCCCCGGTTCACGTACGCGAACGAGCGCACGTTCCTCGCGTGGAGCCGGACGTCGCTCGCGCTCGTCGTCACCGGGATCGCTGCGACCCAGCTGCTGCCGAAGCTCGACATCGAGTTCGGGCGCCGGCTCATCGGCATCCCGCTGATCGTGCTCGGCGCCCTGCTCGAGATCGCCGCGTACCGGCACTGGTACGCGAACCAGCGTGCGATGCGCCTCGGCGAACCGCTCCCGCCGACCCGGCTCGCATTGATCCTGGCGATCGGCATCGCGGTGGTGAGCGTGATCGCCGTCGTCGTGGTCGTCTTCGAGTGAACGCGCGAGCGAACGGCTACGGGACGGGTACCCCGGCCCGTAGTGAGCGAGCCATGGAGCCGGACGACGAGACGCTCTACGAGGAGCGCACCGAGCTCGCGTGGAACCGGAGCGGGCTCGCGCTCCTGGCCGCGTTCGCGATCCTCGCTCGCCGCGTCTGGAGCGACGACACGACGATCTCGAGCGACACGGTCGCGGTCGCGCTCGCTGGCCGCGGCCTGCCTCGGGTGGGCGATCGGCACGGTCGGCTGGCGCCTCGTCCATCGCACCGACACCGAGCCGCGACCCACAGCGCCACGCGAGCTGCTCGCGGTGACGCTCGGCACCGTCGCCCTGGCGCTCGCCGGCCTCGTGATCGCCTTCACAGACGTCTGAGCCGATGCTGATCGACCACTACCTGCGGTCCGACCTGCCGAACGTGCCGACGATCGCCCGCGAGCTCGAGGGCATCGGCTTCGACGGGCTGTACACGGCCGAGGGCCCGCACGAGCCGTTCTTCCCACTCGTCCTCGCCGGTGAGCACACGACGCGCGCCACGCTCTTCACGAACATCGCGATCGCGTTCGCGCGGAGTCCCATGGACCTCGCGCAGATGGCCGACCTGCTGCAGCGGATGTCGGGCGGGCGGTTCGTGCTCGGCCTCGGCTCGCAGATCCGGCCGCACATCGAGAACCGCTTCTCGATGACGTGGAGCAAGCCGGTCGCGCGCATGCGCGAGATGGTGGAGGCGATCAAGGCGATCCAGGCCGCGTGGAGCGACGGCAGCCGGCTCGAGTACCGCGGCGAGATCTACCGCCACACGCTCATGACGCCGATGTTCGACCCCGGCCCGAACCCGCACGGGCCGCCATCGGTGTGGCTCGCGGGGCTCGGCCCGCGCATGACCGAGAACGCCGCGACCGTCGCCGACGGCCTGCTCGTCCACCCGTTCCACAGCGAGCGGTTCGTGCGCGAGCACGTCACCCCCGCGGTCACCGCGGGGCTCGCCGCATCGGGTCGCGAGCGCAGCACGTTCACCGTGTCGGCGACCCCGATCGTGTGCACGGGCGGCACCGACGAGGAGCTCGAACGCGCTCGCGTCGGTGTCCGCGGCCTCCTCGGCTTCTACGGATCGACGCCGGCGTACCGGGTCACGCTCGACGCGCACGGCTGGGGCGACCTGCAGACGGAGCTGAACCGCCTGACCAAGGAGGGGCGCTGGGACGAGCTGCCGCGCGTCCTCCCCGACGAGGTCGTCGAGACGATCGCCGTGTGCTGCGCTCCCGACGAGGTCGCGTCCCGGCTGCTCGACCGCTACGGCGACACGGTCGACCGCGTCGGCCTCTCGATGCCGTACGACACGAGCCACGACACGCTCGCCGCGATCGTGGCAGGCTTCCGCGAGACGTAGCCGGACCGACCTAGGAGATCACCGTGCCCAAGGGCGTCTTCCTCGCACTCTCGAACGCCGCCGACGGCGCCAACCACGACGACTTCAACCAGTGGTACGACGACGTGCACGCGAAAGAGGTGCTCGCGCTCCCGGGCGTGAACTCGGCGCGGCGCTTCAAGCTGGCCGGCACGCAGATCATGCCGGGCGACGACGCCGGCGGCTGCCAGTACCTCGCGCTCTACGAGGTCGACGTCGACGACTGGGCCGCGTTCGCGCAGTCGATGCAGGACGGGTTCGGCAACGGCACGATCACGATCAACGCCGACCTGCTCCAGCTCGACCCGATGGTGCGGACGATGGTGTTCGAGGAGATCAGCCCCGAAGCCACAGCCTGAAGGTCGCGCCTGAAGATCGGGCTTGACGCGACGCGGCGTCAGCCGCGTGTGCTGAGCATCACCGCGACCATCTTCACCGGCCGGTCCGACCGGTTGCGCCACGCGTGGCGGGTGCCGCGCTGCACGACGCAGTCGCCCGGGCCGAGCGTCACCTCACCGGTGTCGAGCTCGAGCGCGACCTCTCCCTCGAGGACCATGACGTAGTCGACCGTCCGGGTCGTGTGGAAGCCGTCGGCCTCGAGGCCCTCGATCTCGCCGACCGCGCCCGCCATCGCCTCGCGCATCACGGCATCGGGCGGAACCTGGAAGACGCGCCACGCGCTGCCGCCCGGCGGCGGCTCGAGCACCATCACGCCGTCCTGCGGGTCGACGACCGCGTCCATCCCCTGCGCGGGATCCGTCACCCACACCTCGGCCCACGCGTCACCGCCGAACGCCGGTCCGTCGGACAGGAACGTCGACCGTCCCTCCGTCGTCGATCCCCGTCACCACTCGTCGCACTGCCATGTGTGCGATCTTTGCGCACATGCGCATCGGGATCTTCGTGAGCGAGACGAGCGCCGAGCTGACGGACATCCCGACGCTCGTCGCGAACGCCGCTGCGGCCGAGGCGGCCGGCTTCACGACCGCCTGGGTCCCCCACATCCCGTGGAGCCTCGACGCGCTCACGGCGGTCACGCTCGCGGCGGGGGCGACCGACCGCATCGAGCTCGGCACCGCGGTCGTGCCGACGTACTCCCGTCACCCGCTCGCCATGGCCCAGCAGGCCCTGTCGACCCAGGCTGCGGCCGGCGGGCGGCTCGCGCTGGGCATCGGCCCGTCCCACCAGATGGTGATCGAGGGCATGTACGGCCTGTCGTACGAGCACCCGATCGCGCACGTGCGGGAGTACGTCGACGTGCTCGAGTCGGCGTTCGCGGGGACCGGCCAGGTCGAGCACGACGGCGACCTGTACTCGGTGCACGCGATGCTGACGGTCCCGGGCGCGCAGTCGGCGCCGATCCTGCTCGCCGCGCTCGCACCGCTCATGCTCCGGCTCGCCGGCGAACGCACCGACGGCACGATCGCCTGGATGTGCGACGACCGGGCGATGTCGGAGCACGTCGTGCCGCGGATCACCGCCGCAGCGGAGTCGGCCGGTCGACCCGCACCACGCGTCGTCAGCGGGCTCCCGGTGTGCGTGCACGACGACGAGGACGCGGCGCGCGAACGCGCCGCGCACGCGTTCCAGGTCTACGGACAGATCCCGACGTATCGCAGGATCCTCGATCGCGGCGACGGCGCCGGCCCGGCGGACGTGGTCGTCGTCGGCGACGAGCAGGCCGTCGAGGCGCAGCTGCGCTCGCACGCCGACGCCGGCGCCACCGAGCTCGCGGCGACGATCTTCACCGTCGGCAAGACCCCCGAGGCGCGCGCCACGTCACGCCAGCGCACGTTCGACCTCCTCGCGTCCCTCGCCCCGGAGCTCTGAGCCTGGACTGCATGCGTAGCGAGCCTTCGTGGAGAGGGTTCAGCTACGCATGTCAGACGTTCGGGAGGATGTCGTCCCGGAACGTGGCGAAGTTGGCGAGCATCTCGGCGCGGGTGTCACCGGGGACGGTCGTCGTCGCGTAGGTGACGCCGACCGCTTCGAGCGCCCGGATGCTCTCGACGGTCTTCGCCGCGTCGACCGGCGCGTTCGTGAACATGTCGAGCCCGAGTGGCATGAACACGAGCTCGAGCGGATGCTCGCGCCCGCTGGTGCGCGCCAGCGCGTGCGCCTCGTCGATGCGCGCGGCGAGGTCGTCGAGGTTCTCGATCGGCGGCGTGTGCAGCCGCTTGCCGCCTTCGCCGGACTCGGCATCGGCGCCCACCCGTCGGCCATCTCGACGGCGCGCCGCATCGCGCGCCGTGAGTTGCCGCCGATCCAGATCGGCGGACCACCGGGCTGCGCGGGTGCCGGGAGCATCGTGTTGCCTCCGGCGTCGAAGTGCGCGCCCTGCATCGTGACGCTCTCGCCCGTCCACGCGGCCCGCATCGCGGTGATCGCCTCGTCGGTCCGGTCGTTGCGCTCGTCGAACGACGCGCCGAGCGCGGCGAACTCCTCCTCGAGGTAGCCCGCGCCGATCCCCAGCACGACCCGCCCGCCCGACAGCGCGTCGAGCGTCGACACGCTCTTCGCGAGCAGGAACGGGTTGCGGTACGCCGGGATGCACAGGTTCGTGAGCAGCCGGATCCGCGATGTCGCGGCCGCGGCGAACGACAGCGCCACCATCGCGTCGAGCGCGTGGTGCCCGCCGGTTGCCAGCCAGCGATCGGCCGGGAACGGGTGCTCGGTCACGAACGTGGCGTCGAACCCCGCCTCCTCGCCGGCCACTGCGAGCTCGGTGATGGCCGACGCGCTGGCGAGCTCGTCGAAGCGGTCGACCCGGTGGGTCGGCAGCTGGACGGCGACCTTCATGCGCACCCCTCACTCGACGGTCGGACTCGACGGTCGGACTCGACGGCCGGCCGCACTCGACGGCTGGCGGCGCCGATGGTAGAACGCGTTGCAGTTCGAGGAGCGTCCGACCGACCGTCGACCCGTAGGGGGGACCGTGGGCAAGTACACGCGTGCAGAGATGGAGGACGCCTTCAAGGTCTTCCAGGAGAAGGCCGCCATCGCCGGCCAGACGGGCGACTGGGAGGACTGGTCGCACTGCTTCACCGAGGACGCGAAGTACTACGAGCACCACTACGGCCGGATGGAAGGCCGCCAGCAGATCCTCGACTGGATCAACGCGACCATGAACGAGAAGCTCTTCTCGGACATGAGCTCCTTCCCCATCGACTGGTACGTCATCGACGAGGAGAAGGGCTGGATCATCTGTCAGGTCGCCAACGTGATGGACGACCCGGGTGACGGCAGCGACCACCGTGAGTACAACTGGACGCTGCTCGAGTACGGCGGCAACGGGCAGTTCTCCTACGAGGAGGACATGTACAACCCCACCGAGTTCGGCGAGATGGTGAAGGGCTGGCTCAAGGTCAAGAAGGCCCACGCCGCCAAGTAGCGACGTCCCGCACAGACGCCGCACGACCGACGCGCACGACCGACAGGAGCACTCCGTGGAGTTCGGGATCTTCAACAGCCTCTACACGCCGCGCCAGGCGTACCAGGACGTCGACGAACGAGTGGGACGTCGAGACCGAGCGTCTCATGAACGAGATCGCGTGGACGCAGGCGGCCGACCGGGCGGGCTTCAAGTACACGTGGGCGACCGAGCACCACTTCCTCACCGAGTACTCGCACCTGTCGTCGAACGAGTGCTTCCTCGCGTACCTCGCGGGCACGACGCAGAACATCCACCTCGGCACCGGCATCTTCAACATCACGCCGCCGGTGAACCACCCGGCGCGCGTCGCCGAGCGCGTCGCGATGATCGACAAGCTCAGCGGCGGCCGCTTCGAGTTCGGCATGGGCCGTGGCTCGTCGACCACCGAGCAGCAGGGCTTCGGGATCAACGACCCCGAGCTCACCAAGGAGATGGTCGACGAGGTCTACCCGGAGTTCAAGAAGATGTGGCGCGAGAACGCCTACAGCTTCAAGGGCAAGTTCTTCTCGATGCCGCCGCGCAACGTGCTGCCGAAGCCGACGCAGGACCCGCACCCGCCGATGTGGATCGCAGCCGGCAACCCCGGCACGTTCGAGAAGGCCGCGCGCATGGGCGTCGGCGTCCTCTGCTTCACGATGGGGACGCCCGAGCAGCTCGCGCCGCTGATCGAGGTCTACAAGAAGAAGATCGAGAAGGCCGAGCCGGTCGGTGAGTACGTCAACAACAACATCATGGTGACGAGCCAGATGCTCTGCCTCGAGGACGGCGAGAGGGCGCGCGACCTGTCCACCAAGATGACGTCGCGCTACCAGAACAGCCTGGTGTTCCACTACCTCGACACGTTCCCCGCGCCCCCGGGCATCCCCGAGTGGCCGGCCCTCATCCCCGAGCCGACTCGGCCGGAGGTCGACGCGGCGATCGACGCGGGCGACGTGTGCATCGGCACGCCCGACGAGGTCACCAAGGCCGTGAAGCGCTACGAGGACGCCGGCGCCGACCAGCTCGTGTTCGGCATGCTGTCGACGACGATGCCGATCGAGATGGCGATCGAGGCCGCCGAGACGTTCGGCAAGCACGTCCTGCCGCAGTTCGACAAGGACCCGGTCGCCTCGACGGTCCGCCAGCGCGACGCGTACGTCGCCAAGCGGGGCCCGCGGACGAAGACCGAGCTCGGTCTCGCCCAGGACAAGATCCCGGTCCAGTAGCCGGCTCGGAGACGCTGCCTCGATGGCCGACGGCGCGCTCGCCGGACGGGTCGCGCTCGTCACCGGCGCGAGCCGGGGCATCGGGTACGGCATCGCGCGCCGGTTCGCCGCGGAGGGCGCGGCGGTCGCGATCACGGCCCGCACGCTCGAACCCGAGCCCGACGCCAAGCTCGAGGGCTCGTTGCGCGAGACCGTGGCCGAGATCGAGGCGGCCGGCGGCCGGGCGCTCCCGGTCCAGGCCGACCTCAACGACGCCGACGACCGCGTCCGGATCGTCCCCGCGGTCGAGGCCGCGCTCGGACCCGTCGACGTGCTCGTGAACAACGCGGCGGCCGCGACCTACCTGCCGAACGCGGAGATCTCGCTGAAGCGCCGCCGGCTCACGTTCGAGATCAACGTGGAGGCGCCGATCGACCTCGCGCAGCAGGTGCTGCCCGGGGATGCGCGAGCGCGGCACGGGATGGATCCTGAACATCTCCAGCGCGACGTCGAAGCACCCGAAGGGCCCGCCGTTCGATCCGGGCTTCAAGCTCGGGTTCACGAGCACGATCTACGGCGCGTCGAAGGCCGCGCTCGAGCGGTTCACGGTCGGGCTCGCGGCCGAGACGTACGGTGAGGGAGTCGCGGTGAACACGCTCGCGCCGGTCGCCGCAGTGCGCACGCCGGGCGCCGACTCGCTCGTCGGCGACGTCATGGACGCGAACCCCGACATCGTCGAGTCGCTCGAGCTGTTCTGCGAGGCGGCGCTCGCGCTCGTCACGTGCGACCCGCAGACCACGACGGGCCGCATCTGCTACTCGCGCCCGCTCCTCGAGGAGCTCGGCCGCGACGTGCGCGGGCTCGACGGCGGCGCGCTCTAGCGGTTCACGGCGACGAGAGCGTGTCCTCGAGGCGCCAGCCCGCCTCGGCCAGGATCAGGCGGTAGCGGGCACCGGGCGTCGCCGGGTCCTCGAGGCCGTACGCGGCGTCGCCGTCCCAGAGCGCGATCATCCCGTCCTCGGTCCGCGCCATCTGCGTCAGGTAGACGCGCGGCTCGCGCGCACGCGCGTCGACCATGAGCGAGTCGACGTCGGCGAAGGTGCGCAGGTAGTCGAGCGTCATCCACGTCGGCGGCGCGAGCTCGATCTCGAGCTGGTCACGCCGGACGAGCGCGTCCGCCGGGCGCATCCACTCGCTGTCCCGGATCTCGCCCTGGTCGATCGTCACCGCGCCTTCGGGCGCGGGGGCGACGAAGAACCACGTCGCGTACCGCTTCGGCGCGATCGCGGGCGGCGTCCAGTGCGAGATCCACGCGAGCGACGACTCGTCGACGACCAACCCCGCCTCCTCCGCCGCCTCGCGGACGGCGCCTCGCCGGGCCGCGTGCTCGACGTCGCTCGCGCCGTCACGATCCTCGTCGTCGATGCGACCACCCGGGAAGACCCACATGCCGCCGAACGCGATCTTCGAGCTCTTGTGGAGCATCAGCGTCTCGATCCCGCCCCCGCCGTCACGCACGAGCACCACCGTCGCGGCCGGGATCGGGGCGCCCTCCTGCCGCTCGCCGTGGAGGAACCACTGCTGGAACTGGGTGAGGTCGGCCAACGGGATCCTCGATCTCGGGTGTGCACCTTCAGGGCACCCGCCTAGGTTCCGAGTCAACCCCATGCCGCCCGACGACCGCCAGACGGACCCCGAACCGCTCGATCCTCGAGCGCCGGACCTCGCCGCGCTGCTCGCAGCCACCGCCGAACGGGCTGTCCGCTTCTACGCGGGACTTCCCGAGCGCCCGGTCCACGCGACGGCGACCGTCGAGGAGCTGCGCGCCGCGCTCGGCGGTCCGCTCCCCGAGCACCCGGAGGATCCCGCCGCGGTCGTCGAGGCGCTCGCCGAACGCGCCGAGCGCGGCATCGTGGCCACCGCCGGCCCGCGCTACTTCGGGTTCGTCATCGGCGGCTCGCACCCTGCCGCGCTCGCGGCCGACTGGCTCGCCGCGACGTGGGACCAGGACGCCGGCCTCGTCGCGGCCTCCCCTGCCGCCGCGGTCGCCGAGGACATCGCCGCCAGCTGGCTCATCGAGCTGCTCGGCCTGCCCGACGGCTCGTCGTCGGCGTTCGTCACCGGTGGACAGATGGCCAACTTCGTCGGCCTGGCCGCGGCACGGCATCACGTGCTCGAGTCGACGGGCTGGGACGTCGAGACCGACGGCCTCGTCGGCGCGCCCCCGATCCACGTGATCGTCGGCGAGCGCCGGCACGCGACGATCGACACCGCGCTGCGGATGTTGGGGCTCGGTGCGGCGCGCTCGATGGTCGTCGCGTGCGACGACCAGGGCGCCATGCAGGTCGACGCACTCGAGGCCGCCGTCGCCGAGGTCGCGGGTCCGACGATCGTCTGCACGCAGGCTGGTGAGGTCAACAGCGGTGCCTTCGATCCCGTCGGCGCGATCAGTGACCTCGTCCACCGGGGACACCCGAACGAGGATGCCTGGGTGCACGTCGACGGCGCGTTCGGGCTGTGGGCCGCCGTCAGTCCACGCCTGCGGCACCTCACGAACGGGATCGACCGGGCCGACTCGTGGGCCACCGACGGCCACAAGTGGTTGAACGTCCCCTACGACTCGGGCTTCGCGTTCACACGGCACCCCGCGTCGCACCGCGCTGCCTTCGCGTCGCAGGCCGCCTACCTGCTCTTGTCGGACCCCGACGGGCCCCGGGAGCCGGACGACTTCGTGCCCGAGTTGTCGCGCCGTGCGCGCGGGTTCGCGGTGTGGGCCGCGCTCCGGTCGCTCGGCCGCGAAGGCGTCACCGAGCTGATCGAGCGCTGCTGCGGCCACGCCCGCCGCTTCGCCGACCAGCTGCGCGTCGTCGACGGCATCGAGGTGCTGAACACGGTCGTCCTCAACCAGGTGCTGCTGCGCTTCGCCGACTCCGACGAGCACACGAGGGCCGTGATCCGCCACGTCCAAGACGACGGGACGTGCTGGCTCGGCGGCACCGAGTGGCAGGGCCGCGCGGCGATGCGGATCTCCGTGTCGAACTGGTCGACGACCGAGTCCGACGTCGACCGGTCGGCGGACGCGATCGTGCGCGCCCACCACACCGCCGGCGCCTGACGGGCCTACTCGTCGGCGAGCGCTCGCTCGAGCAGCGAGCGACCCCGCGCGTCGAGCTCGATCTCGCCCGCTGCGGCGAGGCCCTGCTCGCTCATCTTCGCCGCGCTCTTGCGGAGGATGTCGATCATCTTGTCGTCGTCGTGACGCGACGCGAGGTCGGTGAGCTGCGTCTCGAGGAACACGAGGCAGAGTGCGTCCTCGAGGGTCTGGGCCTCGGGATCACGAGTCGCCGGGTCGCGCCCGAGCCCCCGCTTGCGCACGAGGTCCTGCACGCGGGTGACGGCCGCGTGGTCGTACCCCGCGTCGTCGAGGATCCGCGCGACGTCCTCGGCGTGCTGCGCGTGCTCGGCCTTGCGCCACCGCAGGTAGCCGCTGCGCCCGGTGGGATAGGACGATCGCGGGATCACCCACCGCCGGAGATGGTGGGCGCGTGCGGCGAGCAGCAGCTCGTCGCTCGGGGCAGGGTCGAGCCGGCGCACCCACTCCGTCACGAGCTCGGCGTGGGCGAGCTCCTTCGGACGCTCCTCGCCACGCACGACGATGCGGACCGGGTCGTCGGCGTTGGCGGCGTCGATCGCCTCGATCGCACGGTCGAAGCGCTCGTCACCACGAAGGTCGCGGGCCACGAGCGCAGGGTACGCGTCAGCCGGTCGGTTGCCGCGGCTCCATGCCGGCGGCGCGGTACACCGCGTCGACGACCTTCATGTTGGCGACCGAATCGGGCGGCGGCGTCAGGTTCGCGCTCGCATCGCCGCCGACGGCCTTGAGGAACGCCTGGAGCTGGTACCAGTACGTGGCGTCGCCGCTGACCTTCTCGCGGCGCTTGAACACCTTGCCCGAGCGCGGGTCGCGCGACTTCACCGTCACCCGATGGAAGTACTGCGGCCCGGTCATGTTGAACACCGACAGCGTCCCCCGCGAACCGGTCACGTCGGCACCGAGGCTGAAGAGCCGCCCCGACCACAGCGCGCACTCCGCGCTGCCCGTGCGCCCGTCCGCGAAGCGCATCTCGGCCTTCGCCCACCGGTCGACACCTTCCCGCATCGTCTTGGCGTCTGCCGACACGACCTCGGGCTCGGCGCCCGCCAGCGTGCGCAGCTGGTGGATCGAGTAGCAGCCGGTGTCCATGAGCGCGCCGCCCGCGAGGTCGAGCTGGTACCGGATGTCGTTGCGCATCGGGAGCGGGATGCACATGCGCGTCTCGATCCGCGACACCTCGCCGAGATCGGAGGCGACGATCTCGAGCAGACGAGGCACGAGCGGGTGGTACAGGTAGTGGAACGCCTCCATCACGACCAGGTCGGGATGCTGCGCCGCCACGTCCGCGACCTGCTGCGCCTCGTCGGCGTTCGCGGTGAACGGCTTCTCGCACAGCACGTGCTTGCCGGCCTCGAGCGCGGCGATCGTCCACCGGCCATGGAGCCCGTTCGGCAGCGGGTTGTAGATCGCGTCCACGTCGGGATCGGCGAGGAGCGCGTCGTACGAGTCGTGCACCGTCGGGATCGAGTGCTTGCGGGCGAACTTCTCGGCTCGCTCCCGGTCACGGGCCGCCACGGCGACGACCTCGACCTCGTCGTGCTGCTTCGCGGGCTTGATCAGCGCCGCCGGGGTGATGCGGGCCGCGCCGAGCGTGCCGATCCTGAGCCGGTTCATGAGTGGGAATCTAGGATGCCGACGCCCTGAACGACGTCTGATCGAGACCGCCGAACCCGACCGCCGAACCCGAACCGACGGACCCGAGAGGAGCTGGCACCGCGTGCTCGCTGGCCTGCGGGTGGTCGATCTCTCCACCGAGATCGCCGGCCCGTACTGCACGAAGCTGCTGACCGACGCGGGCGCGGAGACGGTCAAGGTCGAGCCACCCGGGGGCGACCCGATGCGGTCGTGGCTCTCCGGGGCGCTGTTCGAGTTCCTCCACACGTCGCAGCGCTCGGTCGTCGGAGGGCCCGAGGACGCGACGGTGCGCGACCTCCTGACGTCGGCCGACGTCATCGTCGAGGACGGACCGGCGGGCTCGTTCGACGTCGCCGCGGTGCACGCGGCCAACCCGTCCGCCGTGGTCGTCTCGATCACCCCGTACGGGCAGGACGGCCCGTGGCGCGACCGGGCCGCGACCGAGTTCACCCTGCAGGCGTGCTGCGGCTCGACCGGCTTCCGCGGCGTCCCCGAGCGCCCGCCCGTCGCCGCGGGCGGTCGCATCGGCGAGTGGGTCGCGGGGACCTACGCCGCCGTGGCTGCCATCGCCGCGTGGCGGACCGCGCTGCTGTCGGGTCAGGGCGAGCACGTCGACGTCGCGCTGCTCGACTCGATGGCGCTGACCATGAACACCTACACGTCGGTGTTCGCGGAGTTCCTCGATTGGCCACCGCTGCGCCGCCCGACGCGCACGATCGAGATCCCGTCGATCGAGCCGAGCAAGGACGGCTACGCCGCGTTCACCACGAACAGCGCGCAGCAGTTCGCCGACTTCCTGATCCTCATCGGTCGTCCCGACCTCCAGGAGGACAAGGAGCTCTCCAGCGCGCTCGACGCGGTTCAAGCGCCGCGACGAGATGCAGCAGGCCATCTACGCGCACACCGAGCACTTCACGACGGGCGAGCTGCTCGAGCAGGCGGCGGAGCTGCGGATCCCGAGCGGCCCGGTCGGCAACGGCGCCACGGTGACGGGCTTCGACCACTTCGAGGCGGTCGGCACGTTCGTCGAGAACCCGTCCGGGCGGTTCGTGCAGCCACGGGTCCCGTACCGCATCTCGGGACTCGAGGCGCGCCCGATGACCGCCTCACCCGCGCTCGACGCCGACGCGGGGAGCATCGAGTGGTCAGCGCCCCGCCTCGAGCCGTCCGGTGACGCGTCGCCCGACGCCCTCCCCCTCGACGGCGTGCGCGTGCTCGACTGCACCGCGTGGTGGGCGGGCCCGGCCGCGACGCACATGCTCGCGACGCTCGGCGCCGACGTGATCAAGGTCGAGTCGATCACGCGTCCCGACCACATGCGGTACACGTCGGTGAAGCCGCCGAGCGAGGACCGCTGGTGGGAGTGGGGCCCGCTGTTCCACGGCGCGAACACCAACAAGCGCGCGATCACGCTCGACCTCACGAAGCCCGAGGGCCGCGACCTCCTGCTCCGCCTTGCCGCGGACGCCGACGTCCTGCTCGAGAACTTCACGCCGCGTGTGATGGAGCAGTTCGGTCTCGGCTGGGACGAGCTCCACGCGGCGAACGCCCGCCTGATCATGGTGCGGCTCCCCGCGTACGGGCTCAGCGGACCGTGGCGCGACCGCACCGGGTTCGCGCAGACGATGGAAGGCATCACGGGCATGGCGTGGGTCACGGGCTGGCCCGACGGGCCGCCGGTGCTGCCCCGTGGTGCGTGCGATCCCCTGGCGGCGATGCACGCGGTGTTCGCGACGATGCTGGCGCTCGCGCGACCGCGAGGCGACCGGCGACGGGCACCTGATCGAGGTGACGATGATCGAGGCCGCGCTCAACGCCGCGGCCGAGCAGGTCGTCGAGCACGGCGCGAGCGGCACCGTGCTCACCCGTCACGGCAACCGCGGCCCGCTCGCCGCTCCGCAGAACGTGTACCCGTGCGAGGGGCACGAGGAGTGGGTCGCGCTCGCGGTCACCGACGACGACCAGTGGGAGCGCCTGCGGAAGGTCATGGGCGACCCGGAGTGGGCACGCGACGAGGCGCTGTCGACCCACGCGGGCCGCCGGGACGCGCTCGACCGGCTCGACGACGAGCTCGGCACGTGGTTCGCCACACGGGACGCGGCCACGACGGCCGACGAGCTGAGCGAGGCGGGCGTGCCGGCGGGCTACGTCATCGACGCGCGGGAGGTCATCCGCAACCCGCAGCTCGAGCACCGTGGCTACGCGGAGCTCGAGGATCATCCGGTGACGGGTGCGAAGCTCATCCCGATGATCCCGTTCCGCTTCCGGTCACGCGGCGACACGGGGTGGCTGCGCACGCCCTCCCCGACGCTCGGCCAGCACAACGACGAGATCCTCGGTGGCGAGCTCGGGCTCTCCGCGCGACGTGCTGTCTGCGCTGCGCGACTCGGGTCAGATCGGCGACCGGCCGGCGGGCCTGTGACCGGACGACCTGTGACCGGTCGATCGGCGACCGACTGGGGCTGGGCCACCGAGTACGACGACGTGAGCGGCGCGGTCGCGATCTGCGGCGTCGGCGAGTCCGACCACACGAAGGCGTCCGGTCGCACCGTCCAGGAGATCGTCGGGCAGCGCGGTCGAGCGTGCGATCGACGACGCGGGGCTCGAGCCGTCCGACGTCGACGGGCTCATGTACATCCCCCTCGCCGACCAGTTCGACGTCGCCGCGTTCCACGAGCACTTCGGCACCGACCACGACATGTGGGAGTCGAAGGCGGGCGGCGGCATGCGGTGGGCGGCGACCGCGCCGTACGAGGCCGCGCAGGCGCTGCGCGACGGCAAGGCGACGACGATCCTGAACACGTTCGGTGTGGCGTGGGCGACGCAGCGGTCGAGCATGGTCGGTGGTCCCGGTGAGAGCCACGCGCAGGAGCTCTTCAAGCAGAACCTCGAGATCCCGATGGGCTGGTTCCCCCAGCCCGTCTACTTCGCCACGATCGCCCGCCGGCACATGCACGAGCTACGGGACGACCGCAGGAGGATCTCGGCGCGGTCGCGGTCACGTGCCGCCGCCACGCCAACCTCACGCCCGGCGCGGTGATGCACGAGAAGCCGCTCACGATGGAGCAGTACCTCGACGCACCGACGATCGTCGCGCCGTTCCGCAAGGAGGACTGCTGCCTCATCTCCGACGGCGGCGGCGCGTACCTGATGACCACGCCCGAGCGGGCCCGCGACCTGGCGAAGCCCGTCGTCGAGGTCGCCGGCGTCGGGCTCGGCAACTCGTCGACCGGCGTGCACTGGGCGCAGCAACCCGCGTTCACGTCGACGCCCGCAGGTGTTCGCGGCACCGGCCGCGTTCGCGATGGCCGGGCTGACGCCCGACGACGTCGATCTGTACACGTGCTACGACCCGTTCACGATCGTGACGCTGATGCAGATCGAGGACAGCGGGTTCTGCGAGAAGGGCGCCGCCGGCGAGATGGCGCGCCGCGGCGACCTCGCGCTTCGACTCGGGCGTGCTCCCCACCAACACTCACGGCGGTCTGCTCTCGCACGCGTACGTGCTCGGCATCGCGCACGTCGTCGAGGTGGTCCGGCAGCTGCGGGGCGAGGCGGCCGCGCAGGTGCCCGACGCGGAGGTCGGCATCTACGGCGGCTACACCGGGCCGCAGGCGTCGACGCTCATCCTGCGGAAGGCCTGAGGCACGCGCGATGGAGACCCGACGAGAGTTCCCGCTCCCCGACGTCGCGTGGGAGCCGACGGCCGAGTTCTGGGCCGGTGCGGCGCGCGGCGAGCTGCGCATCCCCCGCTGCGACTCGTGTGGCCGGCTGCGCTGGTACCCGGAGGACACGTGCCGGCACTGCGAGGGCGGTCCGTACACGTGGGAGACGATGAGCGGGCGCGGCACGCTCTTCTCCTGGGTGGTGGTGACGCACCCGTTCCTCCCCCAGTTCGCCGATCTCACGCCGTTCGTGCCCGCGCTCGTCGCGCTCGAGGAGGACCCCGCCGTGCGACTCCCGACCCGGATGGTCGACTGCGAAGCCGACGACCTCGACTACGAGATGGCCGTGCAGGTCGTCTTCCGCCCCCTCGCTTTCACGGACGTCGCAGGCACCGTCGATCGCCCCCCTCTTCGTGCCCGCATGAGCAACGAAGCAGCGACGAGCGGGACGGGCCCCGACACGTTCGTCGCCGTCGCGCCGTTCTGGTACGCGACGAACCTCGGCGGCCTCGTGATGAACGGCGTCGTCGCCGCGACGACGAAGCGGCAGCTCGCGCGAGATCTCGTTCTGGGGCGGCGTCGCGCTCCACGTCGGTGAGGCCGCGTACGCCTACGCCGCCGCCAACCGCGCCGGGTTCACCCGTTCCGCGCCGAAGTGGGCGCTGCAGACGCTCGCCGTCGGCTTCCCGTCGCTGCGCGCGCTGCACGCAGCGAAGCAGACGACCTAGGCGAAGCCGTACAGCCGCATCGCGTTCCCCGCGAGGATCAGCTCGCGCTCCGGCTCGGGCACACCTTCCATGCTCCGCTCGATGGTGCGCCAGGAGTGCGGCCAGTCGGCACTGATGTGCGGGTAGTCGCTCGACCAGAGCATCCGCTCGACACCGATCTCGTCGCGATGGCGGACCGCGACCGTGTCGGTGATGTACGTGAAGTGGACGTGCCGTTCGACGTACTCGCTCGGCAACGCCGCGAGCGTGTAGTCACTCGTGCTGCGCAACCGCTCCCAGTTGTTGTCGATCTGCTCCTTGAAGTACGGCACCCAGCCGCAGTCGACCTCGGCGACGACGAGGTCGAGCGCCGGGAACCGGTCGAAGATGCCGGCGAAGATCATCTGCACGATGCGGTTCGGCGCGTCGAAGAAGCGCCCGTAGCCCGGCAGCGGCGAGCGGTGCGACGTCGGCATCGCCTGCTGCAGCGACACGTGCAGGCTGAGCGTGATGCCGGCGTCGGCGAGCGCGCGCCAGGCCGCGTCGTCTTCGGGCTCCACCTCGAGCGTCCCGTTCGGATAGCAGCCCATCACGAAGCCGCGCACACCCGGTCGGCCCCACACGCGCTCGACCTCCGCGGCGGCCGCGGCGCCCCCGCGGTTGGGGAGCACGGCGAGACCGCCGAACCGGTCGGGCGCGTGCTCGACGTACTCGCTGATCCAGTCGTTGTAGGCCCGGACCAGCTCGAGGTGCAGGTCGACGTCGGGGGTGGCGACGACGGCCTGGGCGAGGCGCGGCGTCGGGTAGAGCACCTCGGCATCGACGCCGTCCTGGTCCATCTCCTCGAGGCGCGCCGCCGGGTCGTAGCCACCGGCGCGGATCTCGTCGAACCGGCGCCAGCCCTTGATGTCGGTGGGATCGAGCCCGGCGCACGCGTTGAGGCCGAACGTGATCGGCTCGTCGACGCCCTCGATCACCCACGCGTCGCCCTGGTCGAACCGCTCGATGCGCGGGACCCGGTCGCGAAGGCGGGCGGGCGACCCGGTCGACCCAGAGACCGGGCGGCTCGTTGACGTGGCTGTCGGCCGAGATGAGCCGGTACTGCGTCCGTGTGGGATCGGGTGCCACCGAGACCATGACGCGGCGAGGCTACCGGGCGTCGACGTGGCGCGATCCCGCCACGACCTCGTCGACGACGACGCCGATCTCCCGCACCGCCTCGGGCTCGAGCGAGAGGTACGGCCGCCGCAGCGTCGGGCTGTCGAGCCACCCGAGGTGGTGCAGCGCGGCCTTGACCGACCGCGGGTTCTGGTGCCGGGCGAGCACCTCGTTGAGCCGGAGCACGAGCGCGAACGCCCGGTCGCGTCGGTCGGCGTCGTCGTCGCGGTGCGCGGCGACGACGGCGTTGCACAGCGCGGGGACCACGTCGGCCTCGAAGCACAGCGTGCCCGCGCCACCGGCGCGCAGCGCGTCGACGAGCTGGCCGATGACACCGACGTACGTCGGCACGCGCCCGGCCGCGTCGATCATGGGTGCGAGCGTGCTCGGGTCCCGGTCGCTCGTGTTGACGGCGATCACCTGGTCGTACGTCGCGACGAGCCCCTCGAGCAGGTCGAGCGGCAGCGCGTACCCCACCATGACGACCTGGTTCGTGAGGATGACCGGCGCGCGGATCGCGCCGAGCACGTCCGCGTAGTAGCGGTCGAGCTCGCGCCGGGTCGGCTGGATCGCGATCGGCCCGGGACGCGGCGGATGGACCTGCACCGCGTCCACACCGCAGGCGAGCGCCTGCTCCGCGAGCCGGACGACGTCGTCGGTCGCCTGGAACCCGAGCGCCGCCGCGTACACCGGCACCCGACCGCCGGCCGCGTCGACGCCGATCTCGTAGAGCGGGCCGATCTCGTCGGCGCGGAGGAGGTGCCCCTCACCGGTGCCGTAGCTGCCCAGGTAGATGCCGACGCCCGCATCGGCCAGGACGTCGACGACGCGCCGGAGTGCGGGCTCGTCGAGCCGCTCGTGCTCGTCGAAGGGCGTGACGCACATCGCGCTCGACGGGCGGCGGGACCGCGGAAGGAGCGGTCATGCCGCCAGCTCGGGCCACAGCCGGAGCGCGTTCTCCCCGAGGAACGCGGCGCGCGCGTCCTCGTCGAGCCGGCTCGCGGCGTGCCGGGCGTACTCGGCGAGGTCGGCGTACGGGCGGTCGTGCGTCTGCGAGAAGTCGGAGCCCCACAGGAGCCGGTCGGGACCGAGCCGGGCCGCGAGCTCGGCGAGGCCGTCGCGGACGTCGCCGTGCTCGGCGAGGCGGTCGAGCACGATCGTCGACACCTTGCAGCAGACGGTCGGGTGCGCTGCGACCGCGGCGAGCTCCGGCGGGACACCGCCGGCGAAGTCGACGAACGCACAGTGGTCGATCGCGATCGGGACCGCGGGCAGCGACGGCACCAGCGCCAGGAGCTCGGGCAGCCGGTCGGCGAACATCGTGACCACGACCGGGATGCCGAGCGTCGCGAGGTCGTCCCACACCACGCGCGGCTCTGCGAGCGGCTCGTCGCGCAGCGCCCACCACCGCAGGCCGCGCACGCCCTGCTCCTCCACGAGCCGGCGCAGGTCGGGCACCGCGTGCGGATCGCTCGGATCGAGGCACGCGACGCTCGTGCAGCGACCGCCGTGTGCCCGCGCCGCGTCGGCGACGTACCGGTTGTCGTTCCCGTACGCGCTGACGGCCTGCACCAGCACCGCGCGATCGACGCCCGCGCCGTCCATGAGCACGAGCAGGCCCTCGACGGTGTGCGGGACCTCGCGGTACCAGCCGCCGGTCGGCTCGAGCGGTGTCAGCGGGTAGCGCGCCTCGTCGTCGGCGACGACATGGGTGTGCGTGTCGACCTGCACGTGCGGAAGCCCCGCTCAGTCGGCCGCGGCCATCGTGGGCGGCGTGTCGAGCACGAGGTCGGGACCGGTGCCGGTCTCGTCCTCGATCCCCTCGTCGAGGGGGCGGTACCGGTCGGTGCGGATGGCCGCGAACAGGCCGGCCGCGATGAGGAGGACGGCCGACAGGGCGACCGTCGCCCGCAAGCCGATCAGGTCGGCGAGATAGCCCTGCACGAGCGCGCCCAGGGGCACGCCGGCGAGGAGACCCATCAGGTAGATCGAGAGCGTGCGGCCACGGTGCACCTCGTCGACCCGAGCCTGGATCGACGTGTTCAGCGCGGTGGCGATCAGCACGTACGCGGCACCCATCACCGCCATCGCACCGAGCCCGACCGCGTACTCCGGTGCGGCCGCGAACAGCAGCTCACCGGTGGCGAAGAGGCCGAGCCCGAGCAGGGCGACGCGCGACCTCGGGTACCGCTCCGCCCACACCGCGACGAGCACCGAGCCGATCACCGCACCGAGGCCGAACGTGGCGATGAGGAAGCCGTACCCGCTCTTGCCCACGTGGAAGACGTCCTCGGCGAACGCCGGCGCGAGCTGCTGGATGCTGCTGCCCAGCAGGGACACGACGGTGATGGTCAGCACCGCCAGGAGCAGCGCCTCGCGTTCGCGCACGTAGGTGACGGCCTCCTTGAAGTGCGCGAGCACGCCGCCCGCGTCGTCGTCGATCTCGACGACGCGTGGATGGATGAGGAGCAACGCGCCCAGCACCAGCAGGTACGAGACCGCGTTGAGGAGGAAGGCCGTGCCGGCGCCCGCGGTCTGCAGGACGAGCCCCGCGAGTGCGGGACCGAACGCGCGGGCACCGACGAACTGCATCGAGTTCAGCCGCACCGCGGGCAGCAGCTCCTCGTCGGGCACGAGCTGCGGCACGAACGACTGCCACGCCGAGATGTTGAGACCCGACGAGATCCCCGACAGGCAGAGCAGCGCCGACGATGATGCCCGGGGTCGCGACCCCGGCGACCCAGACGCCCCAGAGGGCGAACGCGTTCAGCATCATCGCGGTCTGCGTCCACAGGAGGATCGTCTTGCGCGGGTAGCGGTCGGCGAGCGAGCCCGCGAGCGGGCTCGACCAGCAGCGCCGGGAAGAACGCCATGAACGCGCCGATGCCGAGCCACGCGGTCGAGTGCGTCAGCTGGTACAGCACGAACGGCGCGGCGATCGACTGCATCCACGTGCCGCTGTTCGAGACGAGGGCCGCGCTCCAGAAGATCGCGTAGTCGCGGTGTCGAAGGACGCGGAACGCGTACCGGACGCCGCTGTTGCTCACGGCGTGAAGCCGTCGAGCACGCGATCGAGGTCGCCGGCACCCGCGGGCAGCCCCGACCAGCCGGTGTCGGCCATGACGTCGCCCCACCCGTCGCGCACCGACTCCGGTGTCATCGGCCGGTCCCACCGGTGGCCGTCGTTGACGGCGACCGCGACGCGCCCGACGTAGCCGCCGCCCACGGTGAAGCACTCGCCCGACACGTCGCAGTCCTCGTGGACGAGCCAGGCCGCGACCGGCGCGACCACGTCGAGCGACAGCCACTCGAAGAGCGCCGGCGACGGTGGGATCGGGCCGAAGCCGCCGGGACGCGTCTTCGCGCACGGAGCGATCACGTTGACCGCGATCCCGTGCGACGCACCTTCCTGGGCGAGCGCCCGGGTGAGCCCGACGATCGCCATCTTGGCGGCGGAGTACCCGGTCATCTGCGGGACGCCCCAGAGCCCGGCGCCCGACGACAGGTTCAGGACGCGGCCGTAGCCCGCCGCCTGCATCGCCGGCCACGCGGCACGGGTGACGTGGAAGTGCCCGCCGATCTGGCTCTCGAGGACGGGCCAGAGCAGCTCGTCGTCGTAGTCCTCGAACGGCGACGACCGGACGACGCCCGCGTTGTTGACGAGCACGTCGATGCGCCCGAACGCGTCGAGGGCGGTCGCGACGATCGCCTGGCCGCCCGACTCGGTGGCGACGCTGTCGGTGCTGGCGACGGCCTCGCCGCCCGCGGCGACGATCTCGGCGACCACCGTGTGCGCCGGGTTCTCGGGCGGTGCGTCGCCCGTGCCGTCGGTGTCGCTGATCGCGACCCCGAGGTCGTTGACGACGACGCGGGCGCCGCGTGCGGCCAGCAGCAGGGCGTACTCGCGCCCGAGGTTGCGGCCCGCTCCGGTGATCACGGCGACGCGGCCGTCCCACCGGAGCTCCCCCATGGCGGGAATCTACCTGGAACGCGTTTCAGTTCGGACGGGCCGACGCGGTGACCGGCGCGCCCACCTGGTAGAGCGCCGCCGCGTTGTCCCAGAGCACCTTCCGGCGCACGTCGTCGGGCTGGCTCGCGAGGCTCGCCTCGATCTTGTCGCGCACGTTGCCGAACAGACAGATCGGGTGCGGGTAGTCGGTCTCGAAGAGCACGTTGTCGGCGCCGATCGCCTCGACGACGCGACCGAGCCCCAGCTCCTCGAAGAAGTAGCAGCCGTACACCTGCCGCCGGAACAGCTCGCTCGGCTTCGGCTCGCCCGGGCGGTCGGTCGGCATCGACGACTCGCCGTACGCGTAGTCGGCCGCCTCGAGGACGAACGGCAGGAACCCGATGCCGCTCTCGACGGAGACGAACTTCAGATCGGGAAAGCGCGACAGCACGCCCGACGTGAGCAGGTCGGCGATCTGCGCGCCGTTGGTGAGGAACAGGCTGACCGACGTCGACACGTACGCGGCACCCGGGCCGTGCGCGTGGATGCGCCCTTGCGAGAAGCCGCTCGCGATGTCGCCGCCACCGATGTGGAAGCTGATCGGCAGGTTCGCGTCCTGCGCGACGGCCCACAGCGGGTCCCAGTGGGGGTCACCGAGGTACGGGAGGTCGAAGCGCTGCGGCTCCCCCGTGAAGAGGACCCCGCGGTGCCCTTTCGCCGCGCACCGCTCGACCTCGGCGACCGACGCGTCGACGTCCCAGAACGGCGTCGCCGTCACCGACAGGAGCCGGCGAGGATCCGCCGCGCACCAGTCGGTCATCCAGTCGTTGTACGCGCGCACGCACTCGATCTGGAGCTGCGGGTCCTCCATCTTGAGGAAGGCCTGGTTCCCGAAGCCACCGACGTTCGGGTACATGACCTGCGCCCAGATCCCGACCTCGTCCATGTACTGCAGGCGGGCGCCGGCGTCGTGCGCGGCGGCGGGCACCTCGTCCATGTTGCGCGGGCGCTCGGGAACTTCTTCGGCCATCCGGCGGTGGCGGTGTGGCCGACCGAGGCGATCGTCGACGCCGTCAGCCAGCTTCCAGACGTCCCAGCCCGACTTCTCGTCCCGGACCAGGCGGGGCGCATCGTCGGCGTACTTGGACGGGAGCCGCTCGGTCCAGACGTCGGCCGGCTCGGTGACGTGGGCGTCGGCGTCGATGACCCAATCCCGCTCCAGATCCATCCCCACAGCCATGGCGTCGAGAACCGTATTAGAAAAGGGCGCATGGCAGCACAGAAGACCTGCGTTGGCGAGTTCGTCGAGCTGGCGACCGGGCTCCAGTTCCCCGAAGGGCCGATCGCGATGCCCGACGGCTCCGTCCTCCTCGTGGAGATCCGCCGCGGCACGCTCTCGCGCGTGCCGGCAGGTGGTGGTGCGGTGGAGGTCGTCGCCGAGCTCGGGGGCGGCCCCAACGGCGCGGCGATCGGCCCGGACGGCGCGTGCTACGTCGTCAACAACGGCGGGTTCCTCTGGAGCGAGATCGGCGACATGATCATCCCGTTCGACCTCGCCGACATGTCGAACCAGCCACCCGACTTCGACGGCGGCTGGGTGAACCGCGTCGACCTCGCCACCGGCGAGAGCTCCGTGCTCTATCGCGGGCACGACGACGGACGGTTCTGCGGCCCGAACGACATCGTGTTCGACAGCGAGGGCGGCTTCTGGTTCACCGACTTCGGCAAGATGCGCTCCCGCGACGCCGACCGCGGCTCGCTCTTCTACGCGACGACCGACGGCAAGCACCTCGTCGAGGTGGCGCGGGGCCTGCACGGACCGAACGGTGTCGGGCTCTCCCCCGCCGGCGACCGGGTCTACGTCGCCGAGAGCTTCACCGGACGCGTGCTCTCGTGGGACATCACCGCTCCGGGCGTGACCTCCAACCCGCTCGGACCGAACGTCCTCGAGGCCACGAAAGGGCACTTCGACTCGCTCGCCGTCGAAGCCGACGGCACGATCGTCGTCGCGGCGATCGGTCACGGGCTCTGCGTCGTGCAGGCCGACGGGTCGGGCCACGAGTACGTCGAGGTGCCGGGTGACCGCTTCATCACCAACGTCTGCTTCGGTGGCGACGACCGGAAGACCGCGTTCATCACGGGATCGGGTGTCGGCACGCTCTTCAGCTGCGACTGGCCACGACCGGGCCTGGCCCTGAACTCCTGATGACGACGATCGCGCACCACGTCCACGAGCGCGCCGCCGGCCGCCACCGCCGGGCGATCCTGTTCGAGGACGAGGAGCACTCCTGGGGCGAGTACCTCGACGCGGTCGCCGCACGCGCCGCGTACCTCCAGGCGACGTTGCGCGACGGCGAGCCGCCGCACGTCGGTGTCCTCTTCGACAACACACCGGAGTTCGCCATGTGGCTCGGCGCCGCCGCGGTCACCGGTGCGGTGATCGTCGGCATCAACCCCACCCGCCGGGGCGCAGAGCTCGCTCGCGACATCACGCACACCGACTGCCAGGTCGTCGTCACCGAGGGACGCCACGTCCACCTGCTCGACGGCCTCGACCTCGGCGCAGCCGGCGGGCAGCTGCTCGACGTCGACACCCAGGAGTACCGCGACCTCCTCGCCGGGTTCGAGGGCGCCCCGCTCCCCGACTCACCGGCGGTCGACGACGACACGCTCTTCATGCTGCTGTTCACGTCGGGCACGAGCGGTGCGCCGAAGGCGTGCCTCCTCTCGCAGGGCCGCCTCGCGCGGATGAGCGAGGGCCTCACGGCGGGCATGAAGTTCGTGCCCGATGACGTCCTCTACTGCGTGATGCCGCTGTTCCACTCGAACTGCATCATCACGTCGTTCGCACCGTGGCTGATCTCGGGGTCGACGATCGCCCTGCGCCGGCGCTTCTCCGCGTCGGGCTTCGTCCCCGACGTGCGCAAGTTCGGTGCGACGTACTTCAACTACGTCGGCAAGCCGCTCTCGTACATCCTCGCCACCCCCGAGGAGCCCGACGACGCCGACGTGACGCTCACGCGCGTGTTCGGCAACGAGGCGAGCGACGTCGACATCGCGGCGTTCAGCAAGCGGTTCAACTGCATCGTCGGCGACGGCTACGGCTCCACCGAGGGCGGTGCGTTCATCAACCGCACGCCCGACATGCCGGAGGGTGCGCTCGGCGTCGCCCCCGAAGGGCACGTGATCCTCGATCCCGAGACGGGCGACGAGTGCCCACCGGCGGCGTTCGACGAGCAGGGCCGGCTGCTGAACCCCGACGAGTGCATCGGCGAGATCGTCAACAAGAACGGCGCGCCGGGCTTCGAGGGCTACTACAAGAACGACGAGGCCAACGCCGCCCGCGTCCGCGACGGGTACTACTGGACCGGCGACCTCGGGTACCGCGACGAGCGCGGCTACTTCTTCTTCGCCGGACGCGACTTCGAGTGGCTGCGCGTCGACGGCGAGAACTTCTCGGCCGCGCCGGTCGAGCGGATCCTCCTGCGCCACCCCGACATCTCCCTGGCGACGGTGTACGCCGTCCCGGACGAGGACGTGGGCGACCAGGTGATGGCCGCGGTCGAGCTGCGACCCGGTGCGACGTTCGACCCCGACGACTTCGAGTCGTTCCTCGGTGAGCAGCCCGACCTCGGGACGAAGTGGTCGCCCCGGTACGTGCGGGTGATGGAGAAGATCCCGGTCACCGAGACGCAGAAGCCCATGAAGCGCCAGCTGCGGCGCGAGCGCTGGGACGTGCCCGAGCCGGTCTTCTGGCGCTCGGCCAAGGGTGAGTCGCTCCGTACCCTGAGCGAGGGCGATCGCGACGAGCTGATGCGCCGCTTCGAGGCGCGCGGCCGCGTCGGCGCGCTCGACGTGGGCTGACGTGCCCGACGACCGGATGCTGGACGGTCGCGTCGCGCTCGTCACGGGAGCCGGTCGCGGCATCGGTCGCGCCGAGGCCACGCGGCTCGCCGCCTACGGCGCGTCGGTCGTCGTCAACGACCTCGGTGTCGCCACCGACGGCGCCGCGACCGACGAGACGCCCGCCGACGAGGTCGTCGCCGAGATCACGGCCGCCGGTGGACGGGCCGTCGCCGACCGCAGCGACATCTCCACCACCGAGGGCGGCGAGGCGGTCGTGCGGCGCGCGCTCGACGAGTGGGGACGGCTCGACATCGTCGTGAACAACGCGGGGTTCGGGCGACCGCGCATGGTCTTCAACATGTCGCCCGACGAGTGGGACGACGTGGTGCGCGTCCACCTGCGCGGGACGTTCTCGGTCTCCGCCCCGGCGTGCCGCTGGTGGCGCGAGCAGCACAAGGCCGGGCACGAGGTTGCGGGCCGCCTGGTCAACACGGCCACCGGCCTCCTGATCTACGGCGGCGCCGGCCAGTCGAACTACGCCGCGGCGAAGGCGGGCGCGCTCGCGTTCACCGAGTCGATCGCCACCGAGATGGCTCCGTACGGCGTCACGGTGAACTGCATCATGCCGTCCGGTGCGACACGGCTCGCGACCATCGGATGGCGGATCGAGCGCGGCCGGGCCGACGCGCAGGACATGGCGTTCGACCGCACCGATCCCGTCCACGTCGCGGAGATGATCTGCTACCTCGCGTCGCCCGGCCGCGGGCTGGATCAGCGGACAGTGCTTCCAGGTGCGCGGCGGCATCGTCGAGCACGTCCGCACGTTCGCGGTCGACCACACCGCGGCACGTGACGACCGCGGCTGGACGGCCGCCGACCTCGCCACCGAGCTCCCCCGGATGTTCGGCGCGGGCGCGCGCCCGCGCCGACCCACCGCCGAAGGAGTGGAGCGACCAGTACCACGCCAAGGGCAGCGCCTCGACCTCGGAGCCGAGCATGAGCGACCTCGACCCCGCGAGCCAGAAGCCGTTCCTCCCCGAGTTCGTCGAGCGCGCACGCGACGTCGTCAGCGTGCAGCGCGTGTTCGGTGAGCCCGTCGAGACGGACGGCGCGATCGTCGTCCCGGCCGCGACCGTCTGGGGCGGTGGTGGCGGCGGCACCGGTCTCGAACCCGACGGCCGCCAGGGCAACGGCGGCGGCTTCGGGCTGCACGCACGTCCCGCGGGCGCGCTCGTCATCCGCGACGGGGACGCACGGTGGGAGCCCGCACACGACCCCGAGCGGCGCATCGTGGCGGGCACGATCGTCGCGGTCGTGGGGATCCTCGCAGTGCGGTCGTTGCTCCGGCCGCGCCGGCGCCGGCGCCGGCGCCGCTGACCATGGCGCCCGAGCTCCGGGTCTTCGACGCCGACGCGCACTTCATGGAGCCGCCCGACTTCTGGGCGCAGCACCTGGAGCCGGCGTTGCGCGAGCGCGGTCCCGTCGGGTCGAGCGACCGCGGCGCGACGGTGATCGACCGCGACCGGCGCGTCCCGACCGTCCGCTGGCGCCGCCTCGCCGGCGGGCTGCAGACGCTCAACGACGAGTGGGCCACGACGTACGGCAAGTACGAGGCGCGGGGCTGGGATCCCGAGGCCTACGTGCTGGCGATGGACGACCAGGGCATCGACCGCATGGCGCTCTACCCGAGCCGCGGGCTCATGGAGGTCGCGGCGTGGGGGCTCGACCCGAAGCTCGCGGCGGCGATCGTGCGCGCCGGCAACGACTGGTCGGCGAAGTTCGTCGCGCAGGTCCCCGACCGGCTCCTCGCCGTCGGGCAGCTGTCGCTCCGTGACGTCGACGCGGCGATCGCCGAGGCGCGGCGCGGGGTCGAGCAGCACGGGATGCGCGCGTTCTTCGTGCTGCCCGAGCCGCCGCTGCCCGGCGTCACGCTCGAGCGCGACTACTACGACCCGCTGTGGGCGGCGCTCGCCGAGCTCGACGTCGCACTCGCGCTCCACAACGTCGCGGGCACCGGACTCGGCCAGCTCGGTGCCGACCGCTTCGGCGACTGGGCGCTGCCGCGCATCGCCGCCGCGTTCCCGCTCGAGAGCGCGCTCACGCTGTTCTCGTTCCTCATGGGCGGCATCTGCGACCGCCATCCCGGCCTGCGCGTCGTGGTGCTCGAGTCGGGATCCGGGTGGCTCCCGTACTGGTTGTGGTGGCTCGACGAGCTGTACGAGCGCTACGCGGGGCTCGACTGCGAGGAGCTGTCGGCGACGCCCGGCGAGCTGTTCCGCCGCCAGTGCTTCATCTCGGCGGAGGCCGAGGAGCCGCATCTGCGCCACGTCGTCGACGCGCTCGGCGCCGACTGCGTGGTCACGGCGTCCGATTTCCCGCACCCCGAGGGCTCGTTCCCGGACGGCATCCGCGACTTCGTCGCCCGCGACGACCTCGGTGACACCGAGAAGCAGCGGATCCTCTGGGACAACCCCCGCCGCCTCTACGGCGTCTAGTCGAAGACGACGGGGAGCGCGGTCGGGGCGCGGAAGGCCAGGCCGGTGATCTCTGGAGCCTCGACGTCGGGGTCGAGGCGCACGTTCGGCAGGCGGTCGAGCACCGAGTTGATCGCGACGGTCGTCTCCATCCGCGCGAGGTGCATGCCGAGGCAGGTGTGCGGGCCGTGCGCGAACGCCATGTGGTTCTGCATCGGTCGGTGGATGTCGAACGTGTCGGGATCGTCCCAGCGTGCCGGGTCGCGGTTCGCGCTGCCCATCGCCACCTGCACCGGGGACCCGCGGGGATCGTCACCCCGGCCACCTCGACGTCGTGCATCGCGGTCCGCCCGATGCCGGTGAGCGGCGGCTCCCAGCGCAGCCCCTCCTCGATCGCCTGCTGCATGAGCGACCGGTCGTCGCGCAGCGCGGCGAGCTGATCGGGGTTGCTCAGCAGCCCGAACATGAGGTTGCTCGACGAGCGGTACGTCGTCTCCGCGCCGGCCGGGAGCAGCAGACGCAGGAACGCGATGATCTCGTCGTCGGTCAGCCGCTGACCGTCGAGCTCGGCCTCGACCAGCACGCTGATCACGTCGCCACGCGGCTCGGCCCGCCGCTCCTCGATGATCGTCGCGAAGTAGTCGTACAGCCACTGCGACGCGACGAGGCCACGCTCGATGTCGGTGATGATGGTGATCAGCTCCACGGCCTTCGCGTGGAACTCCGCCAGCCCCTCGCGCGGGAGCCCGAGCATCCCGGCGATCACGTGCACGGGGAAGGGGAAGAACAGCCCGCGCACGAGCTCGCCCCGCCCCGAGTCCGCGAACTCGTCGACGAGACCGTCGACGATCGGCTGCACGAGCTCGGCTTCCCACCGCTCCATCGCCTTGCGCGTGAACGCCTGCTGGATGAGCGCCGCGGTACGCGTGGTGCTCGGGCTCGTCCATCTCGAGGATGGAGTGCCCCATCACGAGACCGATGCTGTCGCCGTAGCCCGACGACGAGAACGTCTGCCCGTCCTTGAGCACCTGCTGCACCGTGTCGAACGACAGCACCGCGTACGGCGTCCGTCCGTCCATGAGCGCGGCTTCCATCCCCTGCTCGACACCGAATCGTTGCTCCATGGGGCCGGCGTGGACGGGGCACTCCGCGCGCAGCTCGTGGAACGTCGGATGGATGTCGCTCACCTGCCCGATCCCCATCGACTCGTCGAACGCAGCGAAGGGGTCGTGCTCCTGCGCTTCGTCGACTGCCGGGGTCCCGGGCTCCTGCACGTCGGTCATGGCACCAGCGTGCCACGGCGGCGGCCGGTCCCGCCGACAACCTCCCTGGCGAGGGAACGCACCCGCGATGCGCATCGCGACGTCGGGCTCCCCGGCCGCGACGGCCCAGGCGACCGCGACCCTCGAGGTTGTCGATCTCGACTCGCAGTCGTTCGAGCCACCCAGCTCATCGGACGAGTACAGGCCGCGGCCAGCTGCGCGCGCGAAGCTCACGAACCACGCCGGCGTGCCGTGCACGTGTCGCGTCGGCGTCGCCGAGATCGACGAGGCGGCCCTGCGAGGTACTGGCGGACCGACTCCAACATCTCGTACCGGGTCTCGGGACGGTCGCGGTCGACGATGACCAACGACTTGGCCACGAGCTCGGAGAGCACGTCGACGATCTCGTCTGCCGGCACGGCTACGTCGGCGACCACAGCTTCGGCTGCGTCGAGCGTGCAGCCGCCCGCGAAGACCGAGAGTCGAGCGAACACCGCACGCTCGGGTGCGCCGAGCAGGTCGTACGACCAGTCGATCGCGGCGCGCAACGTCTGGTGCCGCTCGACCCTCCCCGCCCTCCGGTCAGCAGCCGGAAGCGTTGGTCGAGACGGCCGGCGAGGTCCTCGAGGCTGAACATCGGTACGCGTGCCGCAGCAAGCTCGATCGCGAGCGGCATGCCGTCGAGCCGGGCACACAGGTCCGTGGCGATCGACGCGTCGCTGTCGCGGAGCGTGAAGGACGGGTCGACGGCGTGTGCGCGCTCCATGAAGAGCGCGACCGCGGCCTCGTCGTCCAGCGAGGGGACGGCGTAGATCTGCTCCCCCGGCACCCGCAGGCCCTCGCGGCTCGTGACGAGGACCCGAACGCCCGGAGCCTCCCTCAGGATCAGCTCGACGACTCGGCGAACCTCGCGGACGATGTGCTCGCAGTTGTCGAGCACCAGGAGGAGCTCGCGACCGCGCAGCCCGTCGACCAGCGAACCCTCGAGCCCTTGCTGCGGCGTGACCTCGATCCCCAGCGCCCCTGCGATGACCGCGCCGACCCGCGCCGCCTCGACCGAAGCGAGCTCCACGAACCAGACGCCGCCGGGGTATCGCTCGATGGACTCCGCGGCCACCTGCAGCGCGAGCCGGGTCTTCCCGACCCCGCCCACACCGGTCAGGGTCACGGCCCGTTGGTCCGCGAGGAGCGCCTCGACCGCCTGCACGTCCTCGGCGCGCCCGACGAAGCTCGTCAGCTGGACCGGCAGGTTCGTCGTGAGCGCGTCGATCGACTGCAGTGGTGAGAACGATGCGGGGAGACCGGGCGCCACGACCTGGAACACATGCTCGGGCTTCGAGAGGTCGCGCAGACGGTGCTCCCCGAGATCGAGGAGCGTCACACCCTCGGGCAGCGCGTCGCCGACGAGCTCGGCGGTGATGTGTGAGAGCACCACCTGACCGCCGTGGGCGATCCCCATGAGGCGCGCTGGCACGGTTCGTCGCCGTGCCGTAGTAGTCGCCGTCCCGCAGCTCGGTCGCGCCCGTGTGCAGCCCCATCCGGACGCCCAGCCGATCCAGCTCGCCGCCCAGTCCGCCGCGTCGAGCTCCCGTTGCGCGTCGAGCGCGGCAGCGACCCCATCGGGTGCGGTCGGGAACACCGCGTGCACACCGTCGCCGGTCGTCTTGACCACCGACCCGCCGTTCGACTCGACCGCGCTGCGGAGGATCGCGTCGTGGCCGGCGAGCACGCCCTTCATCGAGTCGGAATGCTCTTCCCAGAGACGGGTCGACCCTTCGAGATCGGTGAACAGGAACGTCACCGTCCCGGTCGGCAGTCGCACCTCCGACTCGGCCATGACTGTTGTCTCTCCCCCGCACCAGGGACCGGAGGCGAAGTCTGCCGCACACGGCCGCGACGCCGCCCGGCCATCTGTGCCAACCTCCCGGCATGGCGCACGACAAGCTGTTCGAACCGCTCCGGCTCGGACCGATCGAGCTGCGCAACCGGGTGATCTTCGGGGCGCACTTCACGATGTTCACCGAGCCCAACCCCGTGTGGGGCGAGCCCGGCTTCTACGGCCGTCGCTACGGCCGCTACCTCGCCGACCGGCGCGCGCGGCGGCGTCGCCGCCGTCATCGCCGGCGAGACGGCCGTCGCGCCGAACACCGCGTACAAGATGCCGAACAACGCCAACGGCTGGGACCCCGAGTGCATCCCGCACTACGAGCAGCTCACCAGCCAGGTGCACGAGCACGGCGCGCACGCGTTCATCCAGCTCACGCACAGCGGGGCGATGATGGTCGGCAACTGGTCGAAGCAGGTGGCCGTCGCGCCGTCGATGTCGCCCGACCACATGGAAGCGCCCCGCGCGATGGACGCGCGCGACATCGCCGAGTCGATCGAGTACCACGTGCGCTGCGCGAAGAACGCCGTCGCCGGCGGCTTCGACGGGATCGAGATCCAGAGCGCGCACGGGTACCTCCTCCACCAGTTCCTCTCGCCGAAGTTCAACCACCGCGACGACGAGTACGGCGGGCCATCGCTCGACAACCGGATGCGCTTCGGCGTCGAGGTCGTGTCCGCGGTGCGGGAGGCGGTCGGCGACCAGGTCGCGGTGGGCATCCGCCTCGCCGGCGACGACGAGCAGGCGCAGCGGCCCGGGCTCACGGCCGACGACGCCGCCGAGGTCGCGGCGCGCTACGAGGACCTCGGCCTCGTCGACTTCCTCAACGTGAGCGTCGGGCATCGGCGGCATCGGGATGGTGCGCACGAACTACTCGCCGCACTGCTTCGGCGTCTACGCCGCGCACGCCGTCAAGAAGGCGGTCCGCGACACGCCCGTGTTCACCGTCCACCGGATCCTCACGCCCGAAGAGGCCGAGGGGATCGTCGACCGCCACGAGGCCGACGGCATCACGCTCGTGCGCGCGCTCATCGCCGATCCCGAGTGGGTCGCCAAGGCCCGCGAAGGACGCGACGACGAGATCCGGCACTGCACCGGCATCAACCAGTCGTGCTACGGCAACCTGCTCCAGTCGATGCCGATCAACTGCGTGCAGAACCCCGCAGTCGGGCGGGAGGACGACCTCGGTCTCGGCACGCTCGAGCCCGCGGCACGCGCCAAGAAGGTGGTCGTCGTCGGCGGCGGTCCGGGCGGCATGGAAGCGGCCGCCACCGCGGCGGCCCGCGGCCACGACGTGACGCTTGCTCGAACGCGACGGCGAGCTCGGCGGCGCACTGCGGTGGGCGCGCGAGCTGCCGGGGCGCGGCGAGATCTGGGAGATCGCCGAGTGGCGCATCGGCGAGTGCGAGCGCCGCGGGGTCGACGTGCGCCTCGGCGTCGAGGCGACGGCCGACGACGTGCTCGCGCTCGCTCCGGACGCCGTGATCGTCGCCACCGGCGGCCACGCCACGAAGACCGGCCAGGCCGCATACCACCCGATGCCGGTGATGGGCTCCGAGCAGGATTGGGTGCTCGACCACGTCGAGGCGCTCCAGCGCGTCCTCGCCGACCCGTCGTCCCTCGGCGACCGCATCGTGATCCTCGACGCGGTCGGCCACGCGCAGGCGATCGGCCTCGGCGAGATGCTCGCCGCCGCGGGCAACGAGGCGATCTGCGTCACGCCGCTCCCCGTCCCGATGGCGCTGGACGGCGAGACGCAGGCCGCGATCCTCCCCCGCGCCGTGCAGGCCGGCATGCAGTGGCGACCGAACACCGTGCTGCTCGCCATCGGTGAGCACGAGGTGACGCTCGTCGACACGCTCTCCCGCAAGCTGGAGACGGTCCCGGGCATCGACACGGTCGTGATCCGCACCCACGGCCTGCCGGAGGACTCGCTCTACTACGCGCTCGAGGGCAAGGTCCCCGAGCTCGAGCTCATCGGCGACGCGGTCGCCGTGCGGGTCGTCGACCGGGCCGTGTACGACGGCCACGTCGCGGCCCGCGCGCTCTGAGGAAGCCCGTCGACTTCGCAACGTCTGGAAGGATGGGGCTCGTGCCACCGCGCATCGACGTGCCCGACGGTCCCGGCGGCCCGCCCGTCCAGGTGTGGAACCTGCGGCCCGAGCTGCTGCCGATGATGACCGCGATGATCGAGGGTCCCTACCAGCACAGCAAGCTGCCGGTGCGCGAGCGCGAGGCGGCGCGCGTCCGCATCGCCGAGCTCAACGACTGCCGGATCTGCCGCGACTTCCGGGCTCGCTCCGTGGTCGCCGGCGGTGCCACCGAGGAGCTGTACGAGCACGTTGCCGACGCGCACGAGCACGAGGGCTACACCGACCGTGAGCGACTCGCGATCGAGTTCGCCGAGCGGTTCGCGATCGACCACCAGGGCATCGACGACGAGCTGTTCACGCGCCTGCGGGCCGCGTTCGGTGACGACGAGATCGTCGACCTCACGCTGTGCTGCGCCGCGTTCCTCGGCCTCGGCCGGACGCTGGCCGTGCTCGGGATCGAGCCGGCTGCCGACTAGCCGGACGGACGCCTAGCGGGCAGTCGCCGACTGGTACTTGCGGATGGCGAGGTACGAGAACACGACCGTGATGCCGACGATCCACACGATCGCGTACCAGAGGTCGACGCCCGGACTCACGCCGTTGTACGTGTCACGCACGACGTCCGTCACGATCGAGAACGGGTTCGCGTTGGCGATCGCCTCGAGCCAACCGGGCAGGCGCGACGGGTCGACGAAGGCCGACGAGATGAACGTCATCGGGAACATCCAGATGAACCCGGCCGAGTTCGCGACCTCGACCGAGCTCACGGACACGCCGATCCAGGCCTGCACCCAGCTGAGCGAGTAGCCGAACGCGAACAGCACCGCGAAGCCGAGCAGCGCTTCCGGGACGGTGCCCTCGATCCCCCAGCCGACGGCGAACGCGACGATGACCATCACCACGAACGTGAAGAGGTTGCGCACGACGTCGGACAGCGTGCGACCGATGAGCACGCCGGGCTGGAACATCGGCAGCGAGCGCAGGCGGTCGATGATCCCCTTGCTCACGTCCTCGGCGACGCCGAGCGCGGTGAACGTGGTGCCGAACACGACGGTCTGGGCGAAGATCCCCGCCATGACGTACTGCGTGTAGTCGCCGCCAGGCACGGTCACGGACTCACCGAACACGTAGACGAACAGCAGCACGAACATGATCGGCTGGATCGTCGCGAAGACGAGGATGTCGGGTGAGCGTGGCATCGCGCGCAGGTGACGCAGCGCCTCGGTCCAGCTGTCGCGCCACATCCAGACCGCGCCCTGCGGGACGTCGTGCCCATCGGCCTCGCCGACCGTCGACGGGACGGTGACCTCGGCAGTGCTCATGCCGCGTCCTCTTCTTCCTCTTCGTCCTCGTCCTCGAGCACCTCGGCCGCGTGGCCGGTCAGCTCGAAGAACACGTCGTCGAGGGTGGGACGGCGCACGGAGACGTCCTCGAGCTTGATGCCCGCGGCGTCGAGCTGGCGCACGATCTGCGGGACGAGCCCGGCCGCGGAGCGCACGGGCACGGTGACGGTGCGTGCGAGCGCGTCGACGGTCTCGGGGCCGCACGCGTGCTGGAGGAGCAGCTCCTTCATCGCGTCGATCTGACCGGCTTCCTGCGCGATGACCTCGAGTCGCTCGGCGCCGGTGCGCGCCTTGAGCTCGTCGCTCGTGCCCTCGGCGATCACGCTGCCGTGGTCGATGACCACGATGTTGTCGGCGAGGCGGTCGGCCTCCTCGAGGTACTGGGTCGTCAGCAGCGTCGTCGTGCCCTCGGCGACGAGCTCCTCGATGAGCGCCCAGGTGTTGATGCGGCTGCGCGGATCGAGCCCGGTCGTCGGCTCGTCGAGGAACAGCACCGACGGGCGGCCGATCAGGCTCATCCCGATGTCGAGACGGCGCCGCATCCCGCCCGAGTAGTTCTTCACGACCCGGTCGCGCGCTTGGCTGAGGTGGAAGCGCTCCAGCAGCTCGTTGGCGCGGTCGCGCGCTTCCTTCTTGGAGAGGTGGAAGAGCCGGCCGGTGAGCTCGAGGTTCTCGAAGCCGGTGATGCGCTCGTCGACGGCCGCGTACTGACCGGTCAGTCCGATGCGGGCACGGGCGCGGGCGGGCTCCTTCACCACGTCGATGCCCTCGATGACGGCTCGGCCGTCGTCGGGGCGCAGCAACGTCGTGAGGATGCGGACGGCCGTCGTCTTCCCGGCCCCGTTCGGTCCGAGCACACCGAGCACGGTGGCGCGCTCGACCTCGAAGCTGACACCGGCGAGGGCCTGGGTGTCACCGAAGCACTTGTGGAGGTCCTCTGCGATGACGGAAGGCACGGTTTTCCACCCTATCGACCGCGAACCCCCGCCCGGGACATCGATTCCGTCCCGTGGTCACCCGTTCACGCCGTTGTCAAACGTGCGCGCCGCCGGCGACGGTGATCGCCTCGCCGGTCACGAAGCTCGCGGCGTCGCTCGCGAGGAACACGATCACCGACGCGGTCTCGTCGGGCTCCTGGTAGCGGCCGAGCGGGATCGTGCTGCGCGCCCAGTCGGGCGCGCCGCCCGCCACGCCCTGCGTGAGCCCGGGGTTTCCGGCGCCCTGGTGCGGCGACACGCCCATCGGGCACACCGCGTTCGCGCGGATGCCGTGCTCCGCGAGCTCGAGTGCGAGGACCTCGGTGAGCCGCACGACACCGGCGCGTGCGGCGGAGAACGCGCCGACGTTCGGTGCCCCCGCCAGCGCCGCCGACGACGCGAGGTTGACGATCGCTCCCCCACCGCCGCGCTCGACCATGTGACGAGCGCACGCGCGGGCACCCAACCACGTCGCGGTGAGGTTCACGTCGATCGTGGCGCGGAACGACTCGAGGCTCACGTCGAGCAGCGGCGCGGTGCCGAGCTCGGGTCCGGTGCCACCCGAGAGGTTGCACGAGACGTCGATCCGACCGAGCTCGTCGACCGTGCGCGCCACCGCGGCGTCGACGGCCCGCGGATCGGTGAGCTCGACCGGCAGCACCAGCGCACGAGCCCCTTCCGCCCGCACCGCCTCGGCCGTCTCTTCGAGGGCCGCGGTCGGCACGCGGTACGACTGCTCGGGTGACGCGCCGTCGTCGACGACGTCGACGCACGCGACGTCGGCGCCGAGCCGGGCGAGCTGGATGGCCACCGCGCGCCCGATGCCGGGTGGCCGGGCCGCGCCCGCGACCCAGGCGACCTGGGTGTCGAACGAGAGCACCTGCTGCTACTCGTCGTCGGAGTTGAGGCCGTTGATCTCGTCGATCACGTCGTCGAGGTCGCCCGACTCCACCTCGACCGTCTGGCCGCCGAGCTCGAGGAACCGGGTCATGCGCTCCCGCGCCGCGGGCGCCGGCATCGTGGCCCGGAACCCGTTCGCCTCGACGACGAACCCCGGCGCCGGGTCGCTGAACGCGGCGTCGATCGCGCGCTTGGCGTGCGCGACCACGTCCGGCGGCATCGCGGCGATGCGCGTCGCGAGGTCGACGACGAACTCCTCGACCGCGCTCTCGTCGAGGACGTTGTTGATGTATCCGATCGCCTCGGCCTCTTCGGCGTCGACGTCGGCACAGCCGAGGATGATCTCGAGCGCCCGCGCCCGTCCGACCAGACGGCTCAGGCGCTGCGTCGCGCCGGCGCCGGGGACGATCCCCAGCGCGACCTCGGGCTGCGAGAAGACGGCGTGCGGCGACGCGAAGCGCAGGTCGCACGCGAGCGCGAGCTCGGAGCCACCACCACGCGCCGCGCCCTGCACGAGCGCGATCGACACCTTCGAGGACGCATGGAGCGACCCGAGGAGCTCGTTGACGGGTGCCGCCTCGCCCTCCGCACCCCACACCGCCATGTCCATGTCGAGCAGCATCGCGACGTCGGCATGCGCGACGAAGAAGTCGGGGTTGGCGCTCGTGAGCACGAGCACACGGCTCTCGTCGTCGGCCTCGAAGGCGGTGAGCAGCACGACGAGATCGCTCGTGAGCGCGGCGTCCCACAGGTTCAGCGGCGGGTTGTCGATGGCCGCCCACGCGACACCGTCCTCGACCTCGACGCTGATGACGGTCATGCCGTCGTACGCGGTCATCGGGCTCCCGTCATTCGGGCATCGCCTTCACTCCGGCATCGGGGGATCCCACTGGACCCCGTTCATGTGGCTGCCCCCGTCGGCGAACATCGTCATGCCGGTGATGTAGTCGCTGTCGTCGCTGGCGAGGAACAGCGCGACGCCGCCGATGTCGTGCTCCGGGTCGCCCATCCGCCCGACCGGGTTCTGCTTCAGCATCTCCTTGGCGTTGTCGGGCGCCACCTCGGCGAACGCGACGTACGCCGGCGACGCTGCCGCGGGTGCGATGCAGTTCACGAGGATGTTGTGGCGCGCCCATTCACGAGCGCCCGTGCGGGTGATCGCCTGGATCGCGAGCTTGGCGGCGTTGTAGTCGACGGAGTACTGGTGCGCGTTGATGCCGTTGAGCGACACGAAGTTGATGATGCGCCCCCACTGCTGTTCCTTCATGTGCGGGAACACGGCCTGCATCGCCCGGAACGTGTGCATCGGTCCGCCGTCGAACGCGAGCTGGAGGTCGCTGTCGGGCTTGTGCTCGAAGCGCCCGAAGTTGCCGGCGACGTAGGCGTTGTTGACGAGGACGTGAACGCCCCCGAGCTCGTCGGCCGCGATCTTGACCATGCGCTCGATGTCGTCCTTGTCGAGCACGTTCGTCTCGACGAACTTCGCCTGGCCGCCGAGCTCGTCGACGATCTCGCGCTCGACCTGCGCGCCCGTCTCCGGGTTCACCTCGGCGACGAGCACCGCGGCGCCCTCCTGCGCGAACCGGCGCGAGATCCCGCGCCCGATCCCCTGGCCCGCGCCCGTGACGATCGCGACCTTGCCGGTCAGCCGGCCTGTTCCGTCCAGCCGTCCCATGGCTTCCCCCTGCGTTCCGCTCGTCGGCGGACGCGCAGGCTACCGGGGCTCGACGTGGGCGTCTCGGTACGCTCCGCCGCATGGGAGCAGGCCTGGAGCCGGTCGTGATCCTGGTCGCGGCGCTGCTCGCGCAGGGCGCGCCGCTCGCGACACCGATCGAAGCGCCGGGTGGCTGACGGCATCGCGCTCGCCGTCGTGCCGGTCTCCATCGCGCACGTCGAGGCGCTCCTCGAGGGCGACGACGTGTTCACCGAGCGGTTCGGGTGGACGGTCGTGCCCGGTTACCTCGACTTCCCCGAGGCGCTCGCGGCCACCCGCGACGCGCTGCGCAACGGCACACCGCCGGCGTGGTGGTCGCAGCTCTTCGTCGACACCGACGCGAACGAGCTCGTCGGCTTCGGTGGCTACAAGGGCGCACCCGTCGACGGCGACGTCGAGATCGGGTACAGCATCGCCCCGTCGCGACGCGAGCGCGGGTACGCGACCGAGGCGGCCCGCCTGATGATCGAGCGTGCTCGCGCCGAGGGCTGCACGTCGGTGAGCGCGCACACGCTCGCCGAGGACAACGCATCGACCCGCGTCCTCCGACGAGTCGGCATGACGCGGGTCGACGAGCTGGCCGATCCGGAGGAGATTCCCGGTGTGGCGCTGGAGGCTGGAGCTCTCGGACGTCTAGGCGGCGCGGCGCGCGTTGTTGCGCTGTCCGCGACCACGTCCCCGACCGCGGCCACGCCCACGTCCCGAACGCTGCCCGCCACGATCGCCGGCGTTGCGCGGCTTCTCGTTCCCGGGCTTCGTGTGACGCGGCGCCTCGCCGTGCTTCCCGTCAATCGGCAGCCCGAGCGCACGCTGGATCTTCGCGACGTCGGCGCGCTGGTCGGCGTCGACGAGCGACACGACGGTCCCTCGCGCACCGGCGCGTGCCGTGCGGCCCGACCGGTGCGTGTAGTCCTTCGCGTCGTTGGGCGGATCGAAGTGCACGACGCACGTGACGCCGTCGACGTGGATCCCACGTGCGGCGACGTCCGTCGCGACGAGCGCCTCGACCTTGCCGTTCGAGAACGCGGCGAGCGCCTGGTCACGCTGGCTCTGCGACCGGTTGCCGTGGATCACCGCCGTCTTCACGCCGGCGCGACCGAGGTCGCGTGCGATGCGGTCGGTGCGGCGCTTCGTGCGGCAGAACACGATCGTCGGTCCGCCGCTGCGCTTGATCGCGTCGACGCACTTCTCGAGCCTGTCGTTGGCACCCGACGCGCTCGAAGTGGTGGTCGACCGGACCCGACTCCTCTTCACGTTCCGGCGCGCGGTGCACGACGGGTTCCGTCTGGTACCGGCGGACGAGCACGTCGACCGCGTCGTCGAGGGTCGCCGAGAACAGCATCGTCTGACGCTTGGACGGACGTCTGGTCGAGGAGCTTCTTCACTTGCGGGAGGAAGCCCATGTCGGCCATGCGGTCGGCTTCGTCGAGGACGACGATCTCGACCGCGGACAGCTCCAGCGCCTTCTGACCGATCAGGTCGGCGAGACGGCCCGGGCAGGCGACGACGACGTCGACGCCCTTGCGGAGCGCCTTGCGCTGGGCTTCGAAGCCCACGCCGCCGTAGATCGAGACGGTCCGGAGGCCCTTGGACCGCCCGAGCCAGTCGAGCTCACGCCGCACCTGGGCGGCGAGCTCTCGGGTCGGGACGAGCACGAGTGCCGAGGGGCGCTTGGGCGTGCCCTTCGGGACACGCGGCGACGAGCGGGATGCCGAACGCGAGCGTCTTGCCCGAGCCGGTGTGGGCACGTCCGCAGACGTCACGACCGGCGAGGCCGTCGGGGATGGTGAGGGTCTGGATGGGAAAGGGATCGTCGATCCCGCGGGCCGCGAGCGCGTCGTTGATCGCGCGCGGGACACCGAGATCGGTGAACTGGTCTGACATGTGTGTTGGTGCTCCGTTGTTGTGCCCGCTGCTGGCGGGCTTGATTGATCGGATGTCTCACGAGGGGCGAACGAACCCGGAGACCCGATCCGGAGCTCACACGTGTCGGTGAGGACACTCATGTGGAGCAGGACCGCGGAACAAGGCGGAATGCCCGATGCGAAAGCCTGAGGTCGTCGTACGCACACCTCGTACGTAGAGGTGATGCGCGACGTTCAGGTCGAAGATCACCGTAGCACACATCCGTGAAGCCCGGAGGGCGTCCTGCGAGTACGGTGAAGGCACGCTGAGGCATCGATGAAGAGCGCGCATCCGAGCGCAACGGGACGACGCAGCACCGCTCGCACGAACGTCCGCGCGATCTTCCCCATCCACGGTGACGTCAACGGCGTCGCGGTCACGACCCTGCGCCGCGACCTGACGGAGTTCGCCGGCGAGACCGACGGTGACGTCGTCGTCGACTGCCTCGACCTCGACTCGATCGACGACGCGGGAGTCGCGGCGCTGCTCTCGTTCCACAACGAGATGCTCGCGACCGCACGCCGGGTGCGCGTGCGTCGGGTGCCGGCACGATGCCGCGAGGCGTTCGAGTCGAACCACCTCATGGCGCTGTTCGGCAGCGTCGGCCGTCCCCGGCCGCGCCTGATCTAGCCGCGAGCTCAGCCCGTGAACGCCGGGACGGGCTGATCAGCCGAGGCCCGGCAACGTCTCCCCGGGCGCCTCGTCGACGGGCGCGCCCTCGTGGGCGAGCAGCCACCGCTTGCGGTCGAGACCCCCGGCGTAGCCGCCGAGCGTGCCGTCCGACGCGATCACCCGGTGGCACGGGACGACGACTCCCACGGGGTTCTGGCCGTTCGCCGAGCCCACGGCCCGGAAGGCCGAGGGCCGTCCGACCCGCTGGGCGAGCTCCGCATAGCTGATCGTCTCGCCCACGGGGATCGTGCGGAGGGCGTTCCAGACCTCGTGCTGGAAGTCGGTGCCCCGGTCGAACCGGACGGGCAGGTCGTCGATGGCGTGGAGGTCGCCCTCGAAGTACCGGCGGAGCCGGCCGAGGACGCCGTTGGGGTCGTCGCCGGCCGGCAGCTCCGTGGGGGCGTCGCTGTCGTCGACGAAGTACAGGGAGACGAGCGCGCCGTCGGCGACGCCGACCTCGACGGTGCCGGCGGGGGTCTCGATCCGGGCCTGATTCATGGTCACAGTCTGCATGGGTGTCGTTGTACCCTTCGCCGGGCCGGATCTCCGGCCACATCCGGACAGCCGGATGCGTGTCCGGATCCGGCCGATCAGGGTGCCCCCGATGCGCGACCATCGACGCATGCCGCTCTCCGCCGTCAAGACGACGGGCATCTACTGCCATCCCGGCTGCACCGCCTCGCCGCTGCCCGGGAACGTCATCGAGTACCCGAGCGCGGCCGCCGCCGAGGCGGACGGGTTCCGGGCGTGCCTGCGCTGTCGCCCGTACCGCACCGCGCACGCCGACCCGTGGGTGCAGGACCCGGAGCTCGTGTGCCGCGCCGTGCGCCTCATCCTCGCGGGCGGCCTCGACGACGCGAACGAGGACGACCTCGCCGCGCGCCTCGGTGTCAGCGGCCGGCACTTGCGCCGCGTGTTCCTCGACCACGTCGGCGCCACGCCCGACCAGGTCGCGCGCTCACGACGCGCCCACTTCGCCCGGCGGCTGCTCGACGACACGGACCTGTCGATCGCGGATGTCGCGTTCGCAGCAGGCTTCGGCTCCGTCCGCCAGATGAACCGCCTCATGCAGGACGTGTTCAAGGCGTCGCCGACGGAGCTGCGCGCGAAGCGCCGCCGCGCCGACCGCCTCGTCGCCGACGGTGGGCTCGACACGCGCCTCACGTTCCGCCCACCGCTCGACTGGGACGAGACGCTCGCGTTCCTCGCGATCGCGCGCGATCCCCGGTGTCGAGTCGATCACCACGACGTCAGAGCAGGGTGCGGTGTACCGCCGCACGATCGAGATCGACGGCCGCGTCGGTGCCCTCGAGGTGTGGCGCGGAGGTGACGACCATCTCGTCGCCCGTTTCCACCTCCCGTTCTGGGAGGGCCTGATCCACCACGTCGCGCGCGTGCGGCGGTGCTTCGACCTCGACCACGACCCGGTGCCCGTGCGTGACGTGCTCGGCTGCGACCCGACGCTCGCGCCGTGGCCGGACGGGCTGCGCGTGCCCGGCGTGCTGGGACCCGTTCGAGGCCGGCGTGCGCGCGATCGTCGGCCAGCAGGTGAGCGTCGCCGGAGCGACGACGACGATGGGCACGATCGTCGCCGAGCACGGCATGCAGGTCGTCGGCCTCGAGGAGATCGGCCTCGGCTACGCGTTCCCCGTCCCGAGGACCTCGTCGATGCCGCGCTGCCGATGCCGGGCCGACGCGCCGCTGCGGTGCGCGGGTTCGCGACCGCGGTCGCCGACGGTCGGCTCAAGCTCGATGGCTCGATGCCGCTCGACGCGTTCGAGCACCAGCTGTGCGCGCTCCCGGGCATCGGCCCGTGGACCGCGCAGTACCTCGCGCTGCGCCTCGGGTACGCCGACGCGTTCCCGGCGTCCGACCTCGGTGTGCTGAAGGCGCTCGGCGGGATCACGCCCGACGAGGCGACCGCCAAGGCCGAGGCCTGGCGCCCGTGGCGCGGCTACGCCACCCGTCGACTCTGGTCGTTGCTCTCGCCGACGTGAGCCCTCGCTCGTCTGACGCACAGGCCTCGGTGAGATCGATCTCCGCCGCGCAGGCGCGGCGCATCGTCCTCGGCGCGCAGGGCTTCGGGCAGCGGCGCCCGCCCGGTCGCGTCGACAAGCGGCACGTCCGCCGCGTGTTCCAACGGCTCGGCGTCGTGCAGCTCGACTCCGTGAACGTGCTCGTGCGCGCCCACTACCTGCCGTTCTTCTCCCGGCTCGGGCCGTACGACCGGGCGCTGTTCGACAAGGTCGCGTACGAGGAGCACGAGGTCTTCGAGTACTGGGCGCACGAGGCGTCGCTCGTCGACATCGAGCTCCAGCCGTACCTGCGCTGGCGGATGGCGAGCGAGCACCGCTGGTCGGGCATGCGGTCGTGGGCACAGGCCGCCGATCGGAAGAAGCTCGACGCGCTCCACGCCGCGGTCCTCGCCGACGGCCCGATCAGCGCCGGCGAGCTCGACGGCACCGACCGGCAGAAGGGCCCGTGGTGGGGCTGGGGCGACACGAAGCGCGGCCTCGAGCACCTCTTCTACGAGGGCCGCGTCGCCGCGATGCGCCGCGGCAACTTCGAGCGCGTCTACTGCGACCCCGCGATCGCGGTCCCGACCACGGTGCTCGACCGCCCCACGCCGCCGGAGCAGGAGGCCCAGCTCGCGCTGCTCGAGTGGGCCGCACGGGCCTACGGCGTCGGCACCGCGAAGGACTTCATCGATTTCTTCCGCCTCTCCCCCAAGGTCGCCCGTCCACTCGTCGACGAGCTCGCCGACGAAGGCGTCCTCGAGCGCGTGACCGTCGAGGGGTGGAAGCAGCCCGCGTTCCTCCACGTCGACGCGAAGGTCCCCCGCAAGATCGACGCCTGCGCGCTCGTCTCCCCGTTCGACTCCGCGATGTGGGAGCGCGAGCGCATCGAACGGCTCTTCGACTTCAGCTACCGCATCGAGATCTACACGCCGAAGCCGAAGCGCACGTACGGCTACTACGTCCTGCCGTTCCTGCTCGGCGACCGCTACGTCGCCCGCGTCGACCTCAAGGCCGACCGCGCCGGCTCGAAGCTGCTCGTGCAGGCCGCCTGGGCCGAGCCCCTGCTCGCGGAGTGGGGCTACGACGACCTCGACGTGGCCGAGCGCCTCACTGACGAGCTCCGGCTCATGGCCGACTGGCTCGCGCTCGAGCACGTCGAGATCAGGAGCGCCGGCACGCTGTCACCGGCACTCCGGGCGGTCGCGAAGAGCTAGTGGTCGTCGAAGAAGTCGAGGATCTCCGCCGTCGCATCCACCGGCGCGTCGGGTTGTGGCCAGACGTGTGCGCCACCGTGCACGGTGAAGAGGACGACGTCGTTCCCCTTCGTGCAACTGGTCCACGAACGCTGTGTGACCTCGGCTGACACGTCGTCGACGGTCGGTGCGCTCTTGCAGCCGTCGAGCTTCGCCAGCTGCGCCATGCGCTCCTCGACGCCCGGGTTGCCGAGCTCGAACCCGGCGACCGTGCCGCCCGCGTAGTCGACGAGCGCGTCCGCGTCGCCGTGGACCGCGACCACCGGGATCGGCCGCTTCGCCGGGCAGTCGGTCGTCATGTTGACGCCCGCCACCGGCGCGGCCGCCGCGTACTTGTCGGGGAACAGGCACGCGAGCTGGATCGCCATGCCCGCACCGTTCGACATGCCCGTCACGTACACCCGGTTCAGGTCGACGCACACTTCCTTCCCGAGCGACTTCGTCAGCGCGTCGACGAACCCGATGTCGTCGGCGGCGTCGAGCCCACCCGGCTGTGCGTACACCCCGCCGTCGGTGACCTTCGTGACGTTCCAGAACGGGATCGTCACCCCGCTCCCGTCGTCGTTAAGCGGCAGCTCGACCGGCAGCGCCTGCGGACTCACGACCACGTATCCCCGCTCCCCCGCCCGAGTCGGCAGCTGCGTCTGCGCGTCGTGCGCATCCTTCGTCTCCCCGAGCCCGTGGAAGCTGAAGATCACGGGGGCCTTCGTCTTCCCGTCGTAGTCGTTCGGGACCGACAGGTTGTACGTCCGCTCGACCCCGTCGTCGTCGAACGTCCGCGCCGGCGACCCCGGCTCGAACGGCCGCTCGTTCGCGCACGTCGCCTTCCCCTGCGCGACGGCTGTGCTCCCCTTCGAGACCGAGACGGCTCCCGTGACGAGCAACGCGAGCGCCAGTGCGCCGACCATCGAACGCAACATCGTCACGATCCATCCAGCCCCATGCCCTTGACCCCTGCTCGGCCGGCAACGGTAGGTCACGCAGCAGTCGGAACGCGTTCGGCCGTGTCGAGCGCGGCCCTCTCTTCAGTTGTCAAAGGTCGGTTGGGGAAGTCGTGCCCGTTCAGGCCGCGGGGCCGGCGCGGGCTTCGATGTCGGTGTCGTCGTCGAGGCGGTGCCAGTGCAGTCCGTCGGGTTGCTCGGGATCGCCGTCGAGGACCCATGGTCCGTGGGGGATGAGCCGGTGGTGGTGGGTGCTGCAGACGAGCACGACGTTGTGCTTGTCGGTGCACCCACCGCGACACCGGGGGACGATGTGGTGCGCGTCGAGCCCGAACGCCCGCCCGCACTCGGGTACTCGGCACGTCGGAGTCGCGCCCGACGAGGTAGTCGCGCAGCGCAGCGGGGATCGCGTCGCCCGTGGCCGGAGCGAGCGGGTCGTCGTCGTGGACCTCGCGCACCCGGGCGCCGTCGTCGATCAGGCGTTGCACGGTGTCGACGTCGATCGGCATCCCGTTCACCGACGGCTGCGCGTCGGACCCGACGTGCACCACCACGGTCGGCTTCCAGGCCCGCCGCGTCGGCGCGGTCGCGCCCGGCTGGTTGGCTCGGCGGCACAGCGCGACCAGCGCATCCGCGCCACGCACATCGCGCCGTTCCCACGCCTTGCCTTTGGCCGGGCGCATCGTCTCGATCTCGTGCTCGAGGATCGCCTCGACGAACGCGCCGTCGACGTCGGGGATCTGCCCGCGGACGTGCAGCGACTCGCCGTCGCGGGAGCGCCACCACCGGAAGGCCCGCGCCCGATGGCGTTCCTCCATCTCCGCCGGCGTCACCACCCGTTGCCGGCGCACGAGCCGGTTGAGCTCGCTGGGCGCGGTCTGCTCCGCCCGCCGCGCCCACTCGGCGTCGGTCTCCGGGGTCGCCAGCTCGACCAGGGGTACGAGCTGTTCCATCGAGAGGCGCCCCTCGGTCGCCGCGGCCTGCGATCGCGGGCAGCGACTCCAACGCCCGCGCCACTTCCACTTCGCCGCGGGCGGTCTGGGCGCTGACCTTGTCGCGCGACTGCACCCACTCCGCCGCGTCGCGACCCTTGGTCGCGCCGCGCTCGTCGAGCACCCGATCGAGGGTGATCCGCCGCTGCTGCCACCGCCGCTCCGCCAACGCCGCCTCGTCACGGGCGACCAGCAGACGATCGTTGGGCCACGTCCGCAGCTCGTCCAACGACTCGCAAGGGATCTCGCGCATCACACCTCCTCCGGATCTCGACCAGATCGACCGTGGGGGAAGTGGAACGCTCCCCCCAGTGTATCGAACACATGTTCGATCGTCAACCGTGGAGACCCGGACGGTCGGGAGGTGTGACTAGGGCTTCGGCAATCCGACCGGGTTCGGGAACGGGACCGTCTCGGACTCGACGATCGCCTGCGTGAACGGGGCGACGAGCGCGAGCAGCTCGTCGACCACGTCGGACGGGCCGGCCGTCGCGAGCTCGTCGGTGCGCGTCTCGATCGCGGCGCGGAGCCGCCGACCCTCCTCGGTGGCCACTCCCCCGGCGTCCACGAGTCCCCGAGTCCGCAGCCCGTCGCGAGCAGCGGACCACTCCCCGTCCGTCCACCCACGCGCCGTCTTGATCCACTCTTCCGTCAACGCGCCGAGACCGACCATCAGGACCTGCGACTCGCACCCGCCGATCCCCTCGACGGCGAGGACGGCGATGTGTGCGTCGCCGCGGTCCTCGCGCAGCGTCGTGGTCGCCTGCCACAGCGCGAGGTGCGGTTCGTCCGGCACCGGCAGCGCACGGTTCGCCGCCCCCAGTGGACGGCCCGCGTCGCGACACGAAGCCGCGAGACCACCAGCGAGCGACGCGGCCCGCGCCATGTCCGACGACGCGCAGACGTCGTCACCGAGCTCGCGCCGCATCGTGCGGTCGACGCCGGCGAGCCGTGCCCCGAGCGCATCGGAGGGCGACGCCAACGACCACACCGCCGGCACCGCGCGCTCCACGAAGTGCGGTGCGAACCCGTAGAACGTCGCGGTCACCACTGGCGCCGTCACCGGTCCCATCGGCGCGGCCCGTCCGGCGAAGTACCCGCGCCAGAAGCCGCGCAGGCCCACGTCCTCGAACGCCTGCTTCGACTCGGGCGAGAAGTACGTGACCGCGTGGTACGGATTGAGCCCGCGGGCGAGTCGCTGGCCGTCGGCAGACCTCTCGCTCATGGCAAGTTCTTACCGCAGCAGGCGCCCGACCGTCCGCGAGGCCAGATCGACGCTACAAGTGCAAGGAGCGACGGACGCGCCGCGCGCCGGGCTACCCGGTGAACGCGGGCGACACGACCAGCGGCTCAGCCACGGGTGGTGGCGCGGGCTCTGCGAACGTGTTCGTGACCGTGACCTGCACCTCGGCGACGTCGCTCGTGAACGTGAACGACTGCCCGTCGGCGCCGCACGTGACCTGCTCGATCGCCTCGCACTCGTAGGCGACCGTCGTCGCGCCGCCCGTGACGGTCTCGGTGACGGTGCAATCGACGGAACTGCCACCGCCGCCCACGGTCTCGAGGCCACCCTCCGCCGGGAACGTAAGGGTCTCGTCGATCGTCGGGCCGTTCGAGTTCTCGCAGGACACCTCGACCTCGAACTCCGTGCCCTCGGGCACGGGACCCTCGACCACCTTGGCGATGTGGATGGGCTGGAACAGCAGGTCGCCGGCGCCGGCCGGGATGACCGACACACCGAGGACGAACGCCGCAACGATCGAGAGCAGGAGGAGTGAGCGCATCGGGCATGGTAGCCAGCGGGGTCAGCCAAGTGCGGCGTCTCCGTCGGTAGCCTCGCTGCGATGAGCGGTCCTTCCATCTCCCGTCGCGCGCTGCTCGGCGCCTCCGGCGCACTCGGTGCGGGCGCACTCCTCAGCGTCCCCGCTCTCGGCCTCGGCGCGACAGCGTTCGCCCAGACCGACGACGACCCGGCGCCGACACCGTCCGACCAGTCGGCGATCAACATCTTCGAAGACCCCGACATCAACTTCCAGATGCTGTTCGCACTCGGCGCGATCGGCACGAGCATGGCGGAGTACGGCGAGGTCGCGAGCGTGATCGACGCAGTGCTCGCCGCCGGCTCGACGTACGACGCGATCTTCGACCAGTTCACCGCGCAGGCTCGACGGCTCGCCGCCAAGGCCGAGTCGAACCGCGACGCGAACCACCGGATCACCGCCCGCGCGCAGTTCCTTCGGGCTGCCCGCTACCTCACGCCACCCCTCTTCTTCGCGCTCGGCACGAGCAACCCGTCCAAGCAGGCACAGGCAGCCGCGTACCGCGAGCTGAAGAGCACGTGGGACGCCGCGGCTGCGCTCTTCGACCCGATCATCGCCGCGGTGCGCATCCCGTACGGGCGTTCGACGCTGCCCGGGTGGTTCCTCACACCGAGCAGCACCGGCTCGGCGCGCCCGACCGTCATCCTCAACAACGGCAACGACGCGCAGATGGCCGACATCTACTCCTACGGCGGCACCGCCGCGGTGGAGCGCGGCTACAACGCGCTGATCTTCGAAGGACCGGGCCAGGGCGGCAACCTCTTCCTGAAGGACATCCCGTTCCGCCCCGACTGGGACAAGGTCATCACTCCGGTCGTCGACTTCCTCGTCGGGCGCACCGACGTCGACGCCGAGAAGATCGCGATCATCGGGTGGAGCGAGGGCGGCGAGCTCGTCGCCCAGGCGCTCACGAAGGAGCACCGGATCGCAGCCGGCGTCGTCGACCCGGGCATCCTCGACGAGATGGGGTCGTTCGCCGCGATCCCCCAAGGTCTCATCTCCCTCGTGAACGAGGGCAAGAAGCGGGAAGTGAACGAGGAGTGGGACTCGATCTTCCCGACGCTCCCCGAGTCGACGCAGTTCACGTACACGAAGTCGTCAATGCCGTTCGGGCAGGACAACTTCTACGACAACATCAAGAAGATCCAGGAGTTCAAGCTCACGCCCGAGCAGATCGGGACGATCGACAACGCGATGCTCGTCACGCAGTACGAGGGTGAGCAGTTCTACGCGGGGCAGGCGCAGCAGGTGTACGACTCGCTCAAGAGCGAGCGGGAGCTCGTGACGTTCACCACCGCCGAGGGTGCCCAGCTGCACGACGCACCGATGGCGCCGCAGACACGCAACGAAGTCGTCTTCGACTGGCTCGACGACCAGCTGGGCTAGTTCTGCTGGACCGTCTTCTGCAGGCGGTCGACCTGGCGCTCGAGCCGGTCGACGCGGTTGAAGAGGATGCCGAGCAGCGACGACAGCAGGATGATCACGAGCACGACGCCCGCGCCGAAGATCATCCCCCACGCGTGGTGCCGGTGATCGGCGACCGACGGCTCCGGGACGACCTCGGGTTCCGGGTCGGGCACCGCGAGCTCGACGCCCGGTGCCGTCCACCGGACCGGCTGCGTCGTGAGATCGATCTCGTCTTCGGTGAGCGTGCTGCGGACACCGTTGCCCGTCGTCGTGCCCGTCGTGCTGGTGTCCATCTCGACCCTCCCCGCTGTCTCGTGCCCGCGCGCACCATACGCCGTCTGGCAGCGCCCGATCGATGTGTGAGTGATCGTCGCTACGCTGCCGGAGACGGGCGACCTTCGAGAGCGGGGAAGCCATGACGATCCCGACGTACGTGGTCAGGGGCGGGCTCGAGGGCCGCGAGCGCCTGCGGGTGCTCGCCCGGGTCATGTGGCCGACGACGTGCCAGCTGTTCGACGCCGTCGGCATCGCGCGCGACGCGCGCTGCCTCGATCTCGGCTGCGGTGGCGGCGACGTCACCGTCCAGCTCGCACAGCGCGCGCCGGACGGCAAGGTCGTCGGCACCGACCTCGACACCGAGACGCTCGACCTCGCCCGCGCCGAGGCGACGAGCTCCGGCATCACGAACATCGACTTCCGCGTCGACGACGTGATGGTGATGCCGCGCGACGGCCAGCTCTACGACGTGATCTACGCACGGTTCCTGCTGACGCACCTCAAAGACCCAGCACAAGCACTCGCCTGCGCACGGGCGAGGCTCGCGCCCGGCGGCGTCTTGATCGTCGAGGACATCGACTGCCGGGGCCACGTCTGCCATCCCGACAACGACTCGTTCTGGCGCTACGTCGAGTGGTACTCGCAGGCGGCGCAGGCGCGGGGCGTCGACCCCAACATCGGCCCTCGGCTCCCCGGGATGCTTCGGGACGCCGCGCTCGAGGACGTCGGCGTCAACGTCGTGCAGCCCGCGGGCTACACCGGCGAGGTGAAGCTGATCGGCCCGATCACGCTCGAAGCGATCGCCGACTCGGTGCTCGGTGAAGGGATCGCGACCCACGACGAGCTCGTGCAGACCGTCGACGACCTGTACTCGTTCGCCGACGACGACGGCACGTTCATGAGCCTCCCGCGCATCGTGCAGGCGTGGGGCTGGGCGCCGGCCTGATACGAACTACACCCATGGCCGGCGACATCCACTCTCTTGTACGACCACCGCTCGAGGCGCGGCTCGAGCCGGGCGAGTCGCTCAACGGCATCGTGATCGCCACGCAGCGGAAGACGTTCAGCGGCCAGATGCTGGCACTCGGCGTGACCGACCGGCGGGTGATCGTGCAGCCGCTGACGCGCAAGTCCGAGCCGGATGGCGCGCCGACGTCGCTGACCCTCGACCAGCTCAAGTCGGCATGGGCCGGCACCGCGGGCAGCGAGTGGTGGAACACCGAGTGGCCGATGACGGACGCCGCACTCACCATGCGTCTGAAGCTGACGGACGGCACGAAGCTCACGCTCGACCTCATGCGCGGTGGCGGCGGAATGCTCGGCCGCCTCGGTGGCGGCGACGAGCAGGAGGACGGCCTCACCGCGTTCGCCGACTGGCTCCGCCAGGGCGGCGTCTGAGCGCGCGCGCTACGTCTGGAGCTGCTTCAGCGCGAGCTTCGTGAGCTTGACCATCTCCTTCGTGCGCGGCGTCTCGGCGATCTCGGTATCGGGATCGAACGAGAGCACCTGCACGCTCAACATCGTGTCGCCGCGCAGCACACTGATCGTCTGCACGTCTTCGTTGATGTAGGCGTCCTTCAGACCCTTCACGTTCTTGACGGACGACGCTGCCTTGTTGCTGTCGAACGTCTGCTTCGCGAGCTCCGTCTGCACGACCGTGCCGACGGAGCCCGCCGCCAGCTTGTCGTTCGCCTCCAGATCCCAGTAGCACTGCTCGAAGTACGGCGTGGGCTGGCCGAGGTCCGGCGGCCCGCTCGGCTGCTTCATCACCTTCGTGATCTGGGCCTCTTTGAGCAGCTGGCAGGGATCCTGCGTCTTCGCGCCGGCGACGCCGCCGACCCCGAGCACGACGCTTCCCACCGCTCCGAACACGACCGCCGTCACGATCAACCTGCGCACGGCACCACATCCCCACTCGTCGTCGCCGGCCCGGTCCTCCCGCGCCACGCGGGGAGCCTACGAGACGTCCAACCTGCGGCCTCGGGTGCGCTCTGGCTCGTGCGGAGATCGTGGGTCGGCTTGCTATGTCAACGCGTTGACACTTCCGCGGCCCAAGGCTTGACTCGCGCGCATGTTCACCGCTGAGGAGCTCGAGCTCGAGGATCCGTACGCGTTCTACGAGCGGTTGCGCGCCGCGGACGGCGTCCACGCGATCGAAGGCACGCCGATCTACCTCGTCGCCAGGCACGCGGATGTGATGGAGGTGCTCGCGCGCCAGGACGAGTTCTCGAACACGATCCAGGACGTGCTCTACGACATCGACGCCGACGCGGCGCCGTCGGGGTCGGCCGAAGGCTCGGCTGCCGACGTCCTCGCGACCGCGGACCCGCCCCGCCACACGGCGCACCGCGCGCTCGTCAGCACCGCGTTCACGAACCGCCGCGTCGCGGACCTCGAGCCGTTCGTGCGGGCGATGGTCGAACGCCTCCTCGCGCCCGCGCTCGGCGCGGGCATGGTCGAGTGGATGGGGACGGTCGCGCTTCCCGTCCCGCTCACCGTGATGGGCCGCCTGCTCGAGCTGCCACCCGAGGACCTCTCACGCCTGCAGCGCTGGTCGGACGCCGGCATCGACGTGCTCGGCGGGGTCACGCCGCCGGAGCGGATGCTCGAGTGCAGCTGGATCATCGCCGACTGGGTCGCGTACCACCACGCGCACCTGATGACGCTCGTCGACGCGGACGACTCCGGCGACGACGGGCTCTCCCCCACGATCGCCCGTGGCGTGCGCAACGGCGAGGTCAGTGCCGCGGAGGCGGCGTCGTTGATGATGCAGCTCGTCGCCGCGGGGAGCGAGTCGACGAGCAGCCTCATGGGCAGCGCGGTGCGCATCCTCGCCGAGAACCCCGAGCTGCAGACGAGCCTGCGCGACGACCCGGCGCAGATCCCGACGTTCATCGAGGAGGTGCTGCGGCTCGAGGCGCCGTTCCGCGGTCACTACCGCCGGGTGCTCGTCGACACCGAGCTCGCGGGGACGAAGCTGCAGGCCGGCGACCGGCTGTTCGTGCTCTGGAGCGCGGCGAACCGCGACGACGAGGCGTTCGAGCGCCCGAACGACGTCGACCTCGGGCGCGACAACCCGCGCCAGCACCTGTCGTTCGGCAACGGGCTGCACTTCTGCATCGGCGCTCCGCTCGCGCGCCTCGAATCGCGCGGTCGCGCTCGAGACGCTGCTGGGCTCGACGCGCTCGTTCAAGCTCGCCGGCCAGCCGCGCCACCTGCCGAACCTGATGGTGCGGCGGGTCTCGGCGCTGCCCCTCGCGCTGGAGACGTAGAGGCCAGCGTCGACGTTCACGAAGCTCGATCGCCGGGTATGCCGCGCAGGTCGGACGGAAGGAACGCATCATGGCGGAGAGCGTCTACAAGATCATCGAGCTCGTCGGTACGAGCACAGAGTCGTGGGAGAAGGCGGCCGCCGCGGCGGTCGCGAAGGCATCAGGCAGTCTGCGCGACCTGCGGATCGCCGAGGTCTCCGAGCTCGACCTCCAGATCGAAGAGGGCAAGGTGGCTGCCTACCGAGCGAAGCTCAAGGTGTCCTTCAAGTACGAAGACGCTCCCTAGACGCCGAGGGTTTCTCCCTCACCCATCGGCGTGAGCACGCACTCGCCGAGCAGCTCGCGCGGGAGATCGTGGGTCAGCTTGTCGAGCAGCGAGTCGTCGTGCCCCGGGTCGTAATGGAACGGCACGAGGCGACGGGCGTTGGTGGCGGCCGCGAACGCCGCCGCGTGCTCGAGCGTGCCGTGGCCCCAGCCGATCCGCGTCTCGTACTCCTCGGGCGTGAACTGCGCGTCGTGCACGAGCACGTCGGCGTCGGCGGCGAGGGCGTACCCGGAGGTCCAGTCGGGGCCGAGGGCGAAGCCGCGTGCGCAGAGGTTGAGCTCGTGATCGGACAGGTAGGCCAGCGTCCGCCCGTCCGCCTCGATGCGGTACCCCAGCGTGGGGCCCGGGTGGCACAGACGCGCCGCAGTGATGGTGAAGCCGGGGACGTCGACGGCCCCTCCGTACACGTCGTGGACGTACAAGTTGCAGTCGAGGTCGCGCAGGCGGACGGGGAACAACGGCGGCGAGAGGTATCGAGTGAGGCGCGTGAACAGGTCGAGCGTGACGGTTGCCGGTCCCCAGAGATGCACGTCGAGGTCGGGGTCGTACAGCGCGTCGAAGAAGCCCAGGCCCTGCACGTGATCCATGTGGAGGTGCGTGAGGAGCACGTCGACCCTGCGCACACCTTCGGGAAGGCGCGGCGTGAGCCGACGGATCCCGGTGCCGGCGTCGAGCACCAGGAGCTGACCGGCGTCGTTGCGCACCTCGACGCACGACGTGTTCCCGCCGTAGCGCACGGTGTCGGGGCCGGGGCTCGCGAGTGACCCCCGCGTCCCCCAGATCGTGATGTTCACTTCTCGGCTTCCCAGAACAGCGCGGCCGCGCCCACGAGCTGCCCGCTGCTGTCGAGCAGCGGGATCGCGGTCGTCTCGAGACGGCGCACGTCGCCGTCGAGCCCGCGGATGTCGAACGTGACGTGCGCCGCGTGCCCTTCCCGGAGCGCGACCACCAGCGGGAGGTCGGCCGGTGCCATCGGGTTGCCGTCGGTGTCGAGCGGCCCGAAGATCGTCGACCACTCTGCTGCCGGCATCGGCCCAGTCTCTTCGAACCGCATCCCGAGCAGGTCCTCGGCGAGCTCGTTGTAGAACACGAGGTCGCCCGCGCCGTCGACGACGAACATCGGCGTCGCGAGCAGGTCCGCGAGCTCCCGCATCAGGATCAGCTCGATCGGTTGCTGTGCCATCCCGTCCCCTCTTCGGTGATCAATCCCGAGGCTAGGACGGGTGCGACCCCCGGCTCGTGTCTGCGTGACGCGCGTCACCGCGCGCGGCGACGCGGATGGGCCAAGATCAGGCCGTGGACGGGCAGGCGAAGCTCCGCGAGACGATGGAGCTGCAGAAGATGGGGTTCCAGGGTCACGGCGGCGCGCCGTGCCCGTTCTACGAGCGGCTCTGCGACCTCCTGCTCGCCGACGTCGACCGCGGCGGCCCCGTCTGGCAGGTACTCGAGCCGTACGCGCTGGAGACGTTCGACAAGGCGTACGTGCTGCGCCTGCTCGGGATGATGCACCACATGGCCCTCAGCGGCGACTCCCCCGCGCTCGCCGCGGACTTCCCGTCCACGGGCGGTGACGGCGACGAGGCCGCCACCTACGACGTGATGTGCGTGGTGCTCGCCGATCCCCCGCCGCTGATCCCCGACATGTTCACCCGACCGCCGCAGACCAACGAGGTGGGGCGCTCGATCGCGCTGATGACGGGCCTGCTCGTCATCGCCGACCAGCTGAAGATGCCGATCGCACTGCGCGAGATCGGGTCGAGCGCGGGCCTCAACCTCCGGCTCGACACCTACTGGTACGAGCAGGACGGCAAGGGCTGGGGCAACCCCGACTCGAAGGTGCGCTTCGTCGACATGTGGCCCGACGGCGCGCCGCGGGCCGACGCGAACCTCTCCATTGCGAACCGCCGCGGCTGCGACCGCGACCCGATCGACGCGACCGATCCCGACGGCGCGCTGACGCTGCTCTGCTACGTGTGGCCGGAGCCGGAGGCGCGGTTCGCGACGGCACGGGCGGCGATCGAGCAGGCGTCCGGCATGCCGGTGACGATCGACAAGCAGGACGCCGACGTCTGGCTACCCAAGCAACTCGCGGACCGCGAGCCCGGCACGGCGATGGTCGTCATGCACTCGGTCATGTGGCAGTACATGACGGAGGACGACCGCGCCGCGTGCAAGCAGGCGATCGAAGATGCCGGCGCCGCGGCGACTGCTGACACGCCGGTCGCCTGGCTACGGCTCGAGCCGCACCCGGAGACCTTCTTTCCCGGTGAACTTCGCGTTCGGATCTGGGACGGAACAGGCGATCAGGAACATTTGGTCGCCAACAGCGGATTCCACGGTGGTGCGCTCACCGCGAGGAAGTCTCCGACCTCGTCCTTGTAAGCCAGGTCTGACGCGGCGTCAGAAGCCGGAGATCTTGTACTGCGCGAGTCCGACGACGCGCGCGAGGAACGCGGGGCTCCGTCGGAAGTGTGGTGCGATCTCGTCGTACGAAACACCCTTGGCACGCCATCCGAGGACACAGCGCTCGTACGGCCGGAGACCCGACTCGGGCTCTGCGGCCGAACGTCCCGGCAGCTGGGCGAGCTGAATCACCCGTTCGATGTGCTCGGGGCTGCGGCGGAACCGATGCGCGATCTCGTCGACGGCGACACCGGAGTCGACGAGGTCGAGCACTCGCCGTTCGACGGGTCGGAGCACGCTGCGATTCGTGGTTGCCGGCATGGTCACAGTCTCGCGCGAGTCGACGGTCTCGACGCCTTGCACCGGTTCGTACGATGAACGTGGAACCGGACGGAAGGAGGCCGCCATGCCGACCTACGTCACGCTGGTTCACTACACCGAGCAGGGTGTCAAGACCTTCAAGGATCTGCCTGCACGGCTCGAAGACACCAGGAGCTCAGGAGAGGCTCTCGGCGCACGGTTGACCGCGTTCTACCTCACGATGGGGCAGTACGACGCGGTCGTCATCAGCGAAGCTCCGAATGACGAGGCCGTTGCCAAGCTCGCGCTCGCCGCGGGCGGTCGCGGCAACGTTCGCACGGAGACCTTCCGGGCCTTCACCGAGGACGAGGCGAAGCGACTCGCCGCAGAGCTGTCCTGATTCAGCGCGACCCGAGGTAGAGGTCGCGTACGACTCGGGAGTCCAGCTCGAGCTCTTCGAGGCGATGCTTCACGATGTCGCCGATGCTGACGAGGCCGCACAGGGCCCCATCGTCGTCGACGACAGGGACGTGGCGACACCGGGTCCGCGTCATCTGGTGCATCACGACCACGATCGTGTCGTCGCGGGCGCACACCGGTACACGTCGATCCATCACGTCGGACACTCGCCGCTGCAGCAGTTGCAGACTCTGCGTCGCCAACCCGTGGACGAGATCCCGTTCGGAGATCAATCCCTTCAGATGCCTTCCGTCTTCGGACACGACCAGTGCTCCGATGCGCTTGCGATCGAGCTGGATCGCAGCGCTCAAGACGGTCGCGTCCGGCCGGATGGTCTGGACCGTTGCGCCTTTGGCTCGAAGGATCTCCGCAACCCTCATGAGCGCCCTCCCATCAGAGTGCACCCGGGCTGTCGAACGGCAGCCCATGGACCGCGGGAACGCGCCCGCCACCTGATGATCCGCCTCGTGCGCGTCGCCCGCAAGGCCCTGCGTCGCGGGTGCGATCCCCGAGGCAGGCTGGCGCCTACGCCGCCTTGCCCAGGACCAGTGCGCTCGTGGGCACCATCGTGCCGGCGGTCACCAGGACGTGCTCCACGTCCGGTGGTTGGTTCGTCGACGTGCCGCGGACCTGGCGCACGCCCTCGGCGATGCCGTTCATGCCGTGGATGTAGGCCTCGCCGAGCTGGCCGCCGTTGGTGTTGATCGGCAGGCGGCCGCCGAGCTCGATGTTGCCGTCCTTGATGAAGTCCTTCGCCTCGCCGCGCCCGCAGAACCCGAACTCCTCGAGCTGCGGCAGCACGAGCGGCGTGAAGTGGTCGTAGATGATCGCGGTCTGGATGTCGTCGGCGCCGAGGCCGGTCGTGTTCCAGAGCTGCCGCGCGACCAGGCCCATCTCGGGGAGCCGGTGATCGATGTCGCGGTAGTAGCTCGTCATCATCTCCTGGTGCGTCGCCCGCGCCCTGCGCGACGCGCGTTGATGATGACGCCGGCGGGTTCGGCAGGTCGCTCGCCCGCTCGGGCGTCGTCACCACGATCGCCTGGCCGCCGTCGCTCTCCTGGCAGCAGTCGAGCAGGTGCAGCGGCTCGACGATCCAGCCGGCTGTCCTGGTGGTCCTCGAGCGTGATCGGCTTCTCGTAGAACCACGCCTTCGGGTTCGTCGCCGCGTGCTTGCGGTCGGCGACCGCGATGCGTCCGAAGTCCTCGCTCGTCGCGCCGTACTCGTGCATGTAGCGGCGTGGCGAACATCGCCACCCACTGCGCCGGCGTCAGCAGACCGAACGGCGCGTACCAGGCGAAGTGCGCGCTCTCGGCCGTCGCCATGGGCGGGCGGTCCTGCACGCCGGTGCCGAAGCGGTGGCCCGACCGCTCGTTGAACGCCCGGTAGCAGACGACGTAGTCGGCGACGCCCGCGTTCACCGCGAGCACCGCCTGCTGGATCGTGCCGCACGCCGCGCCGCCGCCGTGGTGGATGCGCGAGAAGAACGACAGCTCGCCGACGCCGAGGTTCTTGGCGATCTCGATCTCGGGGTTGGTGTCCGGCGGTGAACGTGACCATGCCGTCGACCTGCGACGGCTCGAGCCCGGCGTCGTCGATCGCGGCCTCGCACGCCTCGACCGCGAGCTGGAGCTCGGAGCGGCCGGAGTCCTTCGAGAACTCGGTGGCGCCGATGCCGACGATCGCGCCGGCGTCGCGCAGCTTGTTGATCTCGCTCACTTCTTGCCCTTCTTCTTGTCCTTCCTTGCACTTCTTCTCGTCGTCCTTCTTGGCGGCCTTGGCCTTCTTGTCACCCGAGCTCCACTCGACCGGCGAGCTCGGGCAGCTCGAGCGTCACGGTGCCGACCACGTGGTCGCCGCGGCTGTTCGAGCCCTTCAGCGCGACCTCGACGATCCCGTCCTGCTTCTTCGTGACCGCGCCGGTCATCGTCATCGTGTCGCCCGGGTAGTTCGGCGCGCCGAGGCGGATCTTCGTCGACTTGAGCACCGCGTTCGGGCCCGCCCAGTCGGTGATGTAGCGGCCGACGAACCCGTTCGTCGTGAGGATGTTCATGAAGATGTCGGGCGACCCGCGCTCCTGCGCGAGACCCGGGTCGTGGTGGACGTCCTGGTAGTCGCGCGACGCGATCGCGGTCGACGACGATCAGCGTGCGCGTCAGCGCGATCGGCGAGCGTCGGCAGCTCGTCGCCCACGTTCACGTCGTCGTAGCGGACGCCCTGCTCGTTGAACGACGGTGCGTGGTCGATGGTGGCTCATGTCACGCTCCTGCCAGGACCTGCCCGAGCCGTGCGAGCGTGGCGCTCGCACCGCCCAGGGTGTCCTCGATCTGCTTGCCCCACAGGAAGTAGCGGTGGACCGGGTAGTCGATGTCGGCGCCCATGCCGCCGTGCAGGTGCTGGGTGTTGTGCACCGCGTGCTGGCCGGCCTCGGACGCCCACCACTTGGCGACGAGCACGTCGGACGACGCGTCGAGCCCCTCGTCGAGCTTCCACGCCGCCTGCATCGTCGTGACCCGGATGCCTCGGTGTCGATGAACGCGTCGGCGGCGCGCAGCTGCACGCCCTGGAACGTCGACAGCGGCTTGCCGAACTGCTCGCGCTGCGACGTGTACTCCGCCGCCTGCACGATCGCGGCCTCGCACACGCCGATCTGCGTCGCGCACAGACCGAGCAGCGCGCGGTCGAGCATCCACTGGAGGGCGCGCTCCCCCGCCGCCGGGTCGCCGAGCGGCTCGGCCTCGACGCCGTCGAACGTGAGGTGCCCGACGAGCGAGCGGTCGGTGGCCTCACCCATCTCGGCGGTGATGCCGCTCGGCGCGCCCGTCCACGACGAAGACCGCGACGCCGCTGTCGGTCTGCGCGGGCACGAGGATCGCCTCGGCGGCGTGCGCGGACGGGACGACGGGCTTCACGCCGTCGAGCGCCAGCGTGCTGCCGTCCTGCGTGGCGCGCGTCACCGGGTGCAGCGCGTCGTTGACGCCGGGCTCGGCGAGCGCGGCGGTGAGGAACTGCTCGCCGCGCACGACACCGGGCAGCCAGCTTGGCCTTCTGCTCGTCGGTGCCGAACTCCGCGATCGGCAGCGCGCCGCACACGATCGACGCCCAGTACGGGACGGGCGCCACGACCCGTCCCTGCTGCTCGAGCACCAGGCACATCGCGATCATCCCGAGGCCCTGGCCGTCGGCCGACTCGGGCAGCGAGATGCCGAGCAGGCCGGCGTCGCCGAGCGCGCGCCACAGGTCGCGGTCGATGCGGCCGTCGCCGGCCTCGACCTCCTTGACCTTCTCGACGCTGACCGAGCCCTGGAAGATCTGCTCGGCCAGGCCGCGGACGGCGTCCTGCTCTTCGGTGAGCGAGAAGTCCACGTGCTCGGCGCTCAGCCGCCGGCCGGCTTGAAGCCGGGCAGCGTGAGCTCGTCGTCGTGCGTCGCTGCCAGACGACCTCGACCGCCATGCCGACCTTCACGTCGTCGGGCGCGACGTCGACGAGGTCGGCGACGAGGCGCGTGCCCTCCTCGAGGTCGATCAGCGCGATCGGCAGCGGGTAGTCGAACGCCGGCACCTGCGGGTAGTGGTGCGACCACGAAGCTGTAGACGGTGCCCTTGCCGCTCGCCTCGAGCGCGTTCCACTCGTACGAGCCGCACTTGTCGCAGCGCGGGCGCGGCGGGTGGCGCAGCGTCTGGCACTGCGAGCACCGCTGGATCATCAGGCGGTGCTCGTTCGCCGCGTCGAACCAGCACTTGTTGTCGAGGGTGAGCGCGGGGCGCGGGCGCTTGGCGCGCGGCTTGCCTTCCTCGTCCGTCTCGGGCGCGGCCGCCGCGGCCTGGCCCTTGCCCGTCCCCGGCTTGAACTTGAGGATGCGGAACAGCTGGCGGCCGACGGGCTCGCCGTCGAGCGTCTCGTACTCGACGCGCGTCGTCACGAAGTGGCCGATGCCGAGCGCCGGTGTGCTTCTCCTCGGAGATCGAGTCGATGACGTTGCGCGTCCGCAGGTGGTCGCCGAGGTGGAGCATCCGGTCGTACTCCTGCTCGCAGTTCGTCGCGACGACGGACGAGAAGCCCGCGCCGTCGAGCAGGTTCATCAGCTCGTCCTGCTTGGACCCGCCGGACGTGGGGCGCGGGTTGAGCCCGCGCATCACCCAGGCCTGGAGCATCACGGGCGGGGCGATGATCTCGCCGTGCACCGACGTCGCGCTGCGTCGCGTCGGTGTAGACCGGGTTCTTGTCGCCCATCGCGTCGACCCAGTGCCGGATCATCGGCAGGTTGACCTCGTCGTGGCCCACCTGCTCGCCGGTCGACACGCCCTCGAAGGCCATGAGCTTCTCGTAGAACGCGGCCTTCTCGGCGTCGTCGCTCGTCGCCTCGTCGGTCAACGTCCCGCTCCTGATCTCTGCTGCTCGACTCACCGCGAGCTGCCGCGTCATGCCGAGGCCGGCGGTCGCGACGATCTCGCGCAGCACCTCGACGACGCCACCACCGAACGTGTTGATCTGCGCGGCGCGCGACCGCGCGCTCGACCTCGCCCTTGAGCAGCGCACCCGGCTCGTTGGCCCGCACGTAGCCACCCGCACCGAGGATCTCGAGGAGGATCCGGTACACCCGGATCTGCGTCTCGACACCGAACACCTTCACCGACGACGCGTCCGTCGGCGTGAGCGTGCCGTCCGCCACCGCCGACGCCATGCGCCAGTTCAGGAGCCGCAGCGCCTCGAGCTGCGCGTGCGCGTTGGCGAGCTGCGTCTGCACCCACGGCACGTCGATCATCTTCTGGCCGGCGTGCGCGCCGCCGGCGTCCGTCTCGCGGCACCACGCCTCGGCGTCGTCGTAGAGGCGGAACGTGAGGCCGGCGAGCGCGGCGAGGCCGACACGCTCGTGGTTGAGCTGGTTGGTGATGAGCCGCCAGCCGGCGTTGACGTCGCCGACGACGTTGCCCACCGGCACGCGGACGTCGTCGTAGTACGTGGCCTGGGTGACGACGCTGCCGACCGTCACGATCGGCGTCGTCTTGAAGCCCGGCGACGACGTCGGGACGATGATCATCGAGATGCCCTTGTGCTTCGGGGCGTCGGGTCGGTGCGGCAGGCGAGCCAGATGTAGTCGGCCTGGTTGGCGCCGCTGGTGAAGACCTTGTTGCCGTTGATGACCCACTCGTCGCCGTCGCGCACGGCGCGGGTGCGCAGCGACGCGAGGTCGGTGCCGGCCTCGGGCTCGGTGTACCCGATGGCGAAGTTGATGTCGCCCGGGAGGATGCCGGGGAGGAAGTCGCGCTTCTGCTCGTCGCTCCCGTACGTCATCAGCGTGGGGCCGACGGTGTTGATCGTCACGAACGGGAACGGCGCGCCCGCCCGCTGCACCTCGTCGAAGAAGACGAACTGGTCGAGGACGCCGCGGCCCTGGCCGCCGTACTCCTTCGGCCAGCCGATGCCGAGCCAGCCGTCGCGCCCATCTGGCGCACGAGGTCGCGGAAGTTGGACGCGCCCTCGCCGGCCTCGCCGAGCGCCGCGCCGCACCTCGGGCGGCAACAGCTCGGCGAAGTACTCCCGCAGCTCCTTGCGGAGCGCCAGCTGCTCGTCGGTCTCGGCCAGAAACATAGAACGCGTCCGTTCCCTTCCGTCTCAGGGGTCGCAGCACCCTACCGGAGTGTTGCGGGGTAAGGATCCTCGGGCCGCCGCGACCCTCGATTCGTCTCACCCGTCGCGTCGTGTCGCAGGATTCTGTGACCAGCGTGTGACCACGCCGCTACCGCCCGGCGACCGCAAGTCAGTCGTCGTCTGAGCCGCGGCTGCCTGTGTGACGCGTCCGTCGGAGTCCGCGGCTGCCTGTTCGGGGTCGCCTACGTGGTGATCCCGAGGCGCTTCGCGATCACCTCGTTCAGGTGGATGCCGTATATGCGCTGTGCTAAACCGCTCTAACCCTTGATCTAACAGGGGAGCGCAGGAGCGAAAACGCTCTATGATCCCGCGACTTCCGACGACTTGGGTCTAGAGTCAGCGAGTTCGATTTTGGCGGAGTGCTTGATCGTTTGAAGGAGTAATCGATGACTTTGAGTCGCGGGCGGGGTTCGCTTGTCCTGGGACGCGGGGCGAGGATGCGCAGAAGGGTTGGGGCCTTTGCGGCGGTAGGTGCGACGCTGTCGCTCGCCGTGGGTGGCATCGGCGTCTTGTCGGCGTCAGCTGGACCCGAACCCAACATCACGATCTGTCACCGGACCGCTGCCACGGATAACCCCTATGGGCCCAATGCGATCACGGTCGACGGGAACTCGATCACCGGTCCGGCCGGGCATGCGGAACACACCGGACCGATCTTCCCCGCCACCGGTCCCGATGGGAAGTGGGGTGACATCATCCCGGCATTCGACGGCTTCCCGGGGCTGAACAACACCCCGGAGGGTCTGGCGATCATCGCGAACAACTGCCAGATCCCCGAGCCACCGCCGACGACGCCGACGACGGCGCCGCCGGAAGTGCAGGTAGTTCCGCCGCGATCGTGACGACGCCAGGCTTCACCGGCTGATCGCCCGCGCTTTCTAGCTAGTCGTCGTCGGAGTCCGCGGCTGCCGGTTCGGGGTCGCTAAGCAGAGGGCAACGACTCGGAGGACACCAGCTCTTGCAACAGGTGCCGAGCCTCACGCTCGGCCAGCAATGGCAGGAACGTCCGGACCGTTGCACCGCGACCCGCTCGTAGGCAGTTGCGGCGAGGCGTTCCAGGTCGGCGGGCGTCGTGAGCGTGCCGAAGTCGTGCTGCAACGCGGTGCGGACCTGCGCGATCTGCTCTTCGTCACCAACGTCGTCGATCAGCACCGGATGGTGCACCGTCATGTTCTGCCCCTGGGGAAGTGTCGGGTAATCATGACCGGAGGGGCACATCCCGATCCACCCCGGCGCTAGCCGTCAAGCACTCGGTCCCGGACCGGACCCTCTAGTCGTCGTCGGAGTCCGCGGATGCCTGTTCGGAGTCGCGGGCTTCGTCGCGTCTGAGCGGGATCACGTCGCCGTCGTCGCCGGGCAGGCGAGTAGCCTCCAAAGTGGGCCAGGTCCCTGCTGCGTCCCAGTCGCGGGGATGGCCCCGGATCGACCCCTCGCCCTCGGACAGGGGGTCGATCCCCTTTGATCGGTAGTCAGGTTCATCGGTCGGCCGCTCGGACCTGAGTTCGATCACGTCCGCGTCGTCGCCCGGCAAGTTCTCCGCGGGGGCCTCGATCACCGCGGCGAGCAGCACGTCCGGGTCAATGTCTTCCAAACGGTCCCGCCAGGTAGATCGTCTTGACCCCGTCGAGGTCGTCGTCGGCGTCCACGCCAATCGCCACCGGGGTCGCGAGACCGTTGGCGAACAGCTCCTGGGCCGCGAGGTCGAACGCATCCTCTGAGAGTCCGGTCGCGTGGAGCAGGTCGTCACGCCGGTTCGATCCGCGTTTCACCGCGTCGAGAAGACGAGCAGCATCGTCGGTCAGTCCCTCCGCCACGGTGCGTCAGCGTAGCGACGGTCCTCCTACCGCGACGGCTGCGCCACGGTGGCGCGTCAGGTCATCACGAACGGCGGTGTTCGTGCGGGCCGACCTCGGCGAGCAGCCGAGCCGCGGCGACGTCGATCACCCGCCCGCCGACGAGAACGAGGACGAAGCGGGCGAACTCGGCGGGGACCGTCTCGCAGCTCATCGGGGTGGCACCGCGAGGTCGTCGATCACCGCCTGCGCTTCGTCGCGGGTGATCTCTCCGCGGTCGATGCGCCGGGCCAGCTCGACGATCAGCTCCAGGTCGACTATCCAGTCGGGCGGCGCCTCGGGCATCGGATCACAGCCCGAGCTTGTCGAGGGCGTCATCCGCGGCGGCGAGGACTTCGTCGTCGTCGTCATCGGCCGCGACACCGAGCGCCCCGGTGGCTCGCCGCCACTCGGCGACGTTCGACCGGCCCGCGAGGTAGTCGACGTGCAGGCGGCGGCGCCGATCCGTGCCATTCGGCGCCGACGTCGCCCAGGTTCTCGGCGATCACCGCCGGGCGCTCCGGGAGCGGTGGCTTGCCCTCGGGATCCGGCCCGAGCGCGAGCTGGTGTTCCCGGACATCGACGGCGGGTACCGGCGACCGATCGAGATCACCAAGCGGTTCACGAAGCTCGTCGGCGACACCGGCGGCCCCCGGGTGACCTTCCACAGCCTGCGCCACTCCCGGGAGACGTACCTGCACGACGCCGGTGTCCCGTTGCACGTCATCGCGGCGGTGATGGGCCACTCCCCCGCGATGAGCCTCGCGACGTACGCGCACGTCGACCGGGATGCGCTGGCCGCGGTGCGGGCGCTCGAGGACGCCGAGCAGGCGCAGCGCGACGTTCTGTGACCATTCCGTGACCACCGGTGCCGCCAGGCGCTCGCTCCGATAGCCGCTGACCTGCGACGACGCGTGCGCTCGCAGCCACGAAAGCGCGCCGGTCACCCGTGATGGGCAACCCTGGGCCGCTGATTCGCGTCCGAGGGACGGCTCCGCGGCGTTCTTCTCGCCACATTTCGTGTTCGCGGAGGTTGGGCGGCGGGCCGAGGTCGGCGAGGTTCGCGATGGCGTTGCTTTCTGCCGCACACTGCACACCGCAGTTTCTTCTTCCTTGCCGAACTGGGGTCGATGCGCTTGAGCCTTTGGCGCAGCGTGCGCTGCACGATAAAAAACCGATGCCCGCATTTTCGGCAGCAGAGGAACCCGTCGGCGTCGATACGCGCTCTCCGCATTGACGGTCCTCCAGCCTTCGGAAGTGGAGAAAATCGTAGCGCGCTGCGTTTCGGTGTGGTGGATACACGTTTCGCGGCCCGGCGACGTGATGACTAACTGGGGGCCGCTGCATCCCGTGCGACGACGGTGCCCCGGCGGCGGGTTTCCGGGCGGAGGTAACTCCACCGCCACCGGGGCACTCCTTAGGCGGCGATCGCGGCTAACGGCAGTCCTGCCCTGCGTCGGCGTGACGAAAACTTGACGAATAGCACCGGAAGCGGCCGTCAGTCGTCGCGAGGCGTCGCGGGCCGTTGTCGCAGGTCGCAGACGGTCTGACGCGGCCGCGGTGCTGCTCGACGACGAGGCTGCCGACGGCGTTCTGTGACCATTCTGTGACCACCGGGCCGTCAGGTGGTCGCTCAGAGGTGCGCTGACCTGCGGCGACGCGCCAGGGACCGGCCCTGGGAACGATAGAACGCGTTTCAATCTATCGACAGCCCTTGCGGGTCGCCATTTCACCACGTCTGCGAGGGGTCGTGTCCGTCACCGAGCATGTGACCGTGAACCACCGTCCTCGTGGCTGAGCGTCACATGCTCGGGAAGGGACGGACCGACGCGGAGTACCTTCCCGCACATGGGTGACGGCGGGGTGTTCGAGCACGGGGTCGCGTCGGGGGATCCGCTGACCGACCGGGTCATGTTGTGGACGCGGGTCTCGACTGACGGCGCTGATCCGGTGCCCGTCCACTGGGTGATCTCTCGCGACGAGGGGATGACCGACGTCGTCGGCACCGGCCAGACGACCGCCGAGGCCGAGCACGACTGGTGCGTGCACGTCGACGCCGACGGACTCGAGCCCGGATCCACCTACTGGTACGGCTTCCGGGCGCTCGACACCGACTCCCCCATCGCCCGCACGCGCACGCTGCCCGCCGAGACCGAGCAGCTGCGGTTCGCGATGGTGTCGTGCGCCAAGTTCAACGCCGGGTTCTTCAACGCGTACGCCCGCCTCGCCGAGCGAGACGACCTGCAGTTCCTGCTGCACCTCGGCGACTACATCTACGAGGCGTCGAACACGCCGCCGCCGAGCCAGACGCCCGGCGCCGACATCGGCCGCCCGTTCGACCCGCTGCACGAGTGCGTGACGCTCGACGACTACCGCACCCGGTACAACCAGTACCACCGCGACCCCGACGTGCAGCTCCTGCACTCACGCCACCCGATCCTCCCGACGCTCGACGACCACGAGTTCGCCGACGGCGCCTGGCGCGACGGCGCGGCCGAGCACAAGCCCGAGTACGGGTCGTGGGACGACCGCAAGGCGAACGCATTCCGTGCGCGGGAGGAGTGGCTCCCCGTCCGCCGGCCCGACCCCGACGACCCGGAGCGCGTGTGGCGCTCGGTGCCGATCGGAACGCTCGCCGAGCTGTTCCTCATCGACACGCGCACGCAGCGCGACGAGCCGGTGCCCGAGCCCGAGATGCTCGACGAGGCTCGCACCGCGCTCGGCCCTGAGCAGAGTGCCTGGCTGCGCGGCGCGATCGACGGGTCGACCGCGCGCTGGCGACTGCTCGGCAACCCGTCCGTCGTCGGCCAGACGTGGAACCCGGACCTCCCGCAGGACATCCGCTTCCCGCTGAAGAAGGTGAAGCTGATCGCCGACGACGAGCAGGGGCCCGACTGGGACCAGTGGGACGGCTACCCCGCCGAGCGCGACCGCTTCTTCGCGCACATCATCGACCAGCAGATCGACAACCTCGTCGTGCTGTCGGGCGACGTGCACGTGTCGCTCGTCGTCGAGCTGCACCGCGACCCGTACGACCCGGGTGACAAGCCACTGTCGGTGGAGATCGTCACGCCGTCGCTGACGTCACAGAACCTCGACGACAAGATGGGCTGGCCGCGCCGCGCCGACCAGTCGCTGGAGGCGGAGCACCGGGCGCTCGACTTCTTCCCGCACTGGAAGTGGGTCGACCTCGACAGCCACGGCTACGTGATCATCGACGTGAACCCCGAGCACCTCACCGCCGAGTACTGGCACCTCGACACTGTCCTCGAGCGCACGCCGAACGAGGAGCGGGCCGCCGTGTGGGCCGTCGAGCACGGGATGCGGGCGATCAGCCGCGTCGAGTGACCAGATTCTCGGGATCGACCGTCGGAGAACGCCCGTCCCGGACGACGTAGTGATGTGACCGGGCAACCCGCCGCCGAGGGCACAGCACTGCTGGTGCTGTATGACGAGGCGCTGCCCCAGGTGTACGGATACCTCCTCGCCCGGTGCGGGCGACCCGCGACCGCCGAGGATCTCACTGCGGAGACGTTCCTCGCCGCCGTCGACGCCGTGCGCCGGCCCGATGTGCCGGACGTCTCGACCGCCTGGCTCATCGGTGTCGCGCGGCACAAGCTCGTCGACCACTGGCGCCGCCTCGGGCGTGAAGCACGCGGGCTCGCGGCCGTCGCCAACGAGGAGCCGGAGCACGACGACCCGTGGGACGTGCAGCTCGACGCGATGCGCGCGCAGGACACGCTCGAACAGCTCGCCCCTCACCATCGCGCTGCGCTCACGCTGCGGTACCTCGACGACCTGCCGGTCGCCGACGTCGCCCAGCTGCTCGGGCGCGGCGTCCACTCGACCGAAGGGCTGCTCGTGCGGGCGCGCGCCGCGTTCCGTCGCATCTACGACGCCGAGGAGGCGCGCGATGCCTGATCCGTTCGAGGCGTTGCGAGCGCCCGTGATCCCCGTCGACCCCGACCCCGACTTCGCCCGCCGACTCCGTGCGCGTGTGGAGCGCGCACTCGACCTGCCCGAAGGAGTGACCGTGTCGAACCTCGATCTCGATCTGGACGAGCCCCGTGCCGTGCCCTACGCGGGAGCGGCAATCCCCTACCTCGCCGTCGCCGACGCCCGAGCCGCCATCGACTGGTACGTCGAGGTGTTCGGTGCCCGGCTGTACGACGAGCCCGTCGTGATGCCTGACGACCGAATCGGCCACGCGAACCTGCTGCTCGGCGCCGGCATCCTCTACCTCGCCGACGAGTTCCCGGAGATCGGACACGCCGGGCCCGACCCCGAGCGCGCCGCGGTGAGCCTCGGGCTTCGAGTCGACGACGTGGACGACACGGTGGAGCGTGCCGTCGCCGCGGGGGCGACGCTGCTGAACGCGCCCGAGGATGCGCACGGCAGCCGTCGGGCGACGATCGTCGACCCGTTCGGCCACCGCTGGATGCTCGACACACCGCCGGCGTGAGCGCTCAGCGACCTCGCTTCGTCGTGCCCCGGAAGGGGCCGGTCACCTCGAACGTGATGCCGGGACCGGGTTGGCCCTCGCGGGTGCCGCGTTGCGAGCTGAGGTAGAGCCGGCGGCCCGACGGGTCGAAGGCGGTCCCGGCGATCTCGGACGCGGTCGTGCCGGTGAGCGACAGGAACGGTGCGACGACACCGGCGCTGCCGTCCTCGGGCGCGGTGACGAGGACGAGCTGCATGTCGCCGCCGTCCTCGGCGACGTACAGGTCGCGCGACGGCCGGTGCACGATGATGTTGTCGACGCCGGTGAGCGGCGGGTTCGGGATCGCGTTCGCGTCGTAGAGCACGGTGATCGTCGACGCGGCGAGATCGAGTGCCCAGACCTTGTCGTCGCCCTTGGTCGTGAACACGATCGTGCCGCGGTCGTGGAACATGCCCTCGCCGCCGTCGAACGACGTGGTCGCGTCGCTGCGCTCAGGGCCGTCGGCGCTCACGTCGACCCACGTGACCGCGCCCGTCGTCATCGACGTGCGCGGCCTGCAACGTGCCCGCGCTCAGGTCGGGATACGCAGTCGGCGCGAAGCGGTAGAGGCGGCCGTCGGGGTCGTCCTCGGTGAGGTACACGGCCTTGCCGCGCGGGTCGACCGCGGCGGCTTCGTGCGAGAACGTGCCGAGCGCGGGCCGTTCGACGCCCTGGCTCGCCTGGCTGGGATCGCACTCCCAGACGTGTCCGCCGTCGTGCTCCTCGCACGACAGCCACGTGCCCCACGGCGTCGGGCCGCCCGCGCAGTTGAGGTCGGTGCCGTCGAGGATGCGGTACGCGTCGGTGATCTTCCCGTCGCGCGTCGAAGCGCACCGCGCCGACGCCGCCCTGCTTCGACGACACCTCGGAGTTCGACACGTATACCCAGCCACCGTGTGGCTGGCGGAACGTCGCGCCGCCGTCCGGGAACCGGTGCCAGACGTAGTCGGTGCCCGCGACCGGCTCGTCGCTGAACGCGATGACGCGGCTGCGGAAGCCCTGCGGCAGGAGCAGGCCGTTCGGATCGGGCGTGGTCGCGAGCGGTCCGTACGGGAGCGGCCCGGGTTCGGCCGGCGTTGCGAGCGCGGCACGCGACCATCCGCTGGTGAGCGCGAGGGTGGCGGTGACGGACGCGGCGCCGACGAGGAAGCGGCGGCGGTCGATCCGCAGCTCCGGCGGCTTCGTCATCGCGCCGCGAACGCTATCGACCTGCTGGGGCGACGCGGCTGCGGGAGAGAATCGGTGCTGCCGCCGCCGTAGTGCTCATCACGTCGTCGCTTGGGATCGACGACGTAGACGGCGGCGACAGCACCTTCGCTGGCCACAACGCCGACCGCCCGCCCTCGGTTTCACCCAGTTTCGGAAAGATCTCGCGAACCCCTGCAGAGAGAGGTTCAGGTGACCATGGTGTCGCCGATGATCCCGTCCGCCTCGAGCTTGTCGATCGCCGCCGAGGACAGGCGCAGCTCCCGCAGGATCTCACGGTTGTGCTGGCCGAGCGTCGGCGCCCCGAAGCGGTGGTGCTGCGGCATGAACGAGAACTGCATCGGCCAGCCCGGGTAGCTCCGCACGCCGGTCTTCCCGTGGTCGAGCGGCTGGAAGTAGCCGCGGGCCTCGAGCTGCGGATCGCTCGGGATGCTCGGGATCTGGAGCACCTTGGCGACCGGGATGCCGACCGGCCGCAGCCGGCGGACGACCTCGTCGGCCGGCAGCGTGCTCGTCCACGCGCTCGATGCCCGCGTCGATCTCGTCGTGACGGGCGCGGCGCCGATCGACGCCGGCGAGCCACTCATCGCCGAACCACTCGGACTTCCCGACCTCGACGACGAGCGCGCGCCAGTGGCCCTCGTCGACGACCGTGAGCGCGACCCACTCGGGGACGGGTCCCTCCGCCTTGCACGGGTAGACGCCCTGCGGCGCGTGCGCGCGGTCGCGGTTGCCATCGCGCTGGCGGGTGGTGTTGCGCATCGACCACTCGATCGCGAGCTCGGCGGTGATGTTGGCACCCGTCTCGAGCTGCGCGACCTCGATGAGCTGGCCTTCGCCCGTGCGCGCCCGGTGCTCGAGCGCGGCCTGCACCGCGACCGCGGCGTGCATGCCGATCACGGGGTCGGCGAGCCCGCCCGGGTGCATCGGCAGCTCACGCGGGCCGGTGACGCTCGCCATGCCCGTCGCCTGCTCGATGACCATCGCCCAACCGACGTAGTCGCGCCACGGGCCTTCGAGACCGAAGCCGGGCATGCGGACCATCACGAGGTCGGGGCGCACCTCGCGGAGCTGGTCGTAGTCGAGCTTGAAGTTCTCGACGACGCGCGCCGCGAAGTTCTCGAGCACGACGTCGGCGCCCCGCACGAGCCGGAGCAGGATCTCGCGACCCTCGTCGGTGCCGAGCTCGAGCGTGAGGTCGCGCTTGCCGAGGTTCGTGCCGGCGAAGATCCCGCCGCGGTCGTACCAGTCGTCCCCCATCTGCGGGAACGCACCGGAGAAGCGGAAGCCGTCGGGGCGGCGGATCGACTCGATCTTCACGATCTCCGCGCCGAGCGCGCCGAGGTACATCGTGCAGTACGGGCCGGCCCAGAACGTGCCGAGGTCGACGACGCGCAGCCCGGTGAACGGCAACGGTGGCCGAGCGAGCGGATCGGGATCGGGCGCGGGCGGCGCGACCGGCACCGGCCGTCCCCGGTCGCCGAGGCGCGGCGCCGGGCCCCGGCGCTTCGACGGCGTCGCGCTCAGGCGGAACGGCGCACCCGGCATCGTCATGTCGTCCTCGTCCACCCAGAACGGGCGCGAGCGGAACTGCTCGTACTCGAGCATCATCTGGCCGTCGCCGACGGGCGCGGCCGGGACGCGGAACGCCTGGCTCAGCTCGACGATGTCCTGCGCGTCGCTGGCTGTCGAGCCAGGGCTGGATGCGGGCGAAGAACTCGTCGAGCACGGGCCCGCCGTTCGCCAGCTCCTGCTGGCGCTCGCCGAACTCCTCGACGCCGAGGAACGCGCACGCGTCGAGGAAGTGCTGCCCCGTGAGCGCGTTGATGCCGACCCAGCCGTCCTGGCAACGGCGGATGCCCGGCAGCGGGAACCAGCGGGCCGTGGGCGGCGGCATGCCCGCCTTCATCGTGTCCTCCAGCACGAGGTTCGGGTACGGGAGGGTGCCGACGAGGCACTCGATGACCGACAGGTCGACGACGACGCGGGGCGTCCCGTTGCGGACGGCCTCGCACGCGGTGAGCGCGGCCGCGGCGGCGAACGCGCCGGCGGTGAACTCGTGGATGCGGGCGCCGACCTGCACGGGCGGCTGGTTGGGGACGCCGTGGCTCGACACCCACCCGCCGAGCGCCTGCACCGTCAGCGGGCTCGTGGGGATGTCGACGTACGGGCCCTCTTGGCCGAAGTCGGAGATGCGGACGACCGCGAGGGTCGGGTTGGCGAGGTGGAGCGTGCCGGGGCCGCCGGCGAGTCGTTCGAGCGTGCCGGCGCCGAGGCTCTCGACGAGCAGGTCGGCGCCGGCGACTGCTCCGGCGAGCCAGTTGATGCCGTCGCTCTCGTCGAGGTCGACGACGACGCTGCGCTTGCCGCCGTTCAGGTAGCGGAAGAGGCCGCCGCCCGTCTCGAGGTCGGGCTCGGCGCCGCGCGCGAACGGGCCCCATGCGCGCAGCGGATCACCGCCCGGCGGCTCCACCTTGCACACGTCCGCGCCGAGCTCCGCGAGAAGCTTCGTCGCGTACGGCGCCGAGATCTCCCCGCCCAGCTCGAGCACTCGTAGACCGTCGAGCGCCCCCACGTGACGGAGCGTATTCGTCTGCGCGCGCGACGTGCGTCGGGATCAGCGGGCGTCAGACGAGGTCGAGGAGCTGGGCCCAGCCGCCGTGCTGCGGGGACGCGACGACGTGGTCGGCGACGTCGAGCGCGGGTGCGTGGCCGTCGTCGGGGACGACGGCGACCGCCGCCTGCTGCAGCAGCTCGACGTCGTTGGGGCCGTCGCCGATGGCGAGGACGCGGGACGGGTCGATGCCCGCGTGCTCGCAGTACGCGACGACGCCGTCCCACTTCGACAGTCCGAGCGGCCCGACCGTGCACGAGTGGCCACCGAAGTGGTCGGTGGCGATGTGGACCTCGGCCCGGTCGCCGAGGACGCGGGCGATCTCGTCGAACGGCTCGCGGGCGTGGCCCATGACGCCGAACATGAACACCGGGTGCTCGGCCACGACGACCTCGAGGTCGTGGCGCGCCGCGTGGGCGCCGAAGCTCGCGAGGTGCACCGGGTGGGTGGACGGGTTCTCGCCGTGGAAGACGTCGAGCTCGACGTGGTCGATGTAGACGCACGGCTCGACGTCGACGGCGCGGAAGGCGTCGAGCACGGTCGCGGCGAGGTCGGCCGGGTACTCGTGACGGTGCAGCCGGTCGCCCGTCGGCAGGTCGACGACGAGGGCGCCGTTGAGGACGACGACGGGCGGGGCGAGGCCGTGGCGGGCGAGCGGGTCGCGGGTGGAGCCGAGGCGCCGACCGGTGGCGACGAGGACGGTGATGCCACGGGCTTCGAGCGCGCGCCACGCGTCGAGCGTCTCGTCGTGGATCTGCTCGTGCACGTCGTCGATCGGGAACCACAACGTGCCGTCGAGGTCGGTGACGACCAACTCGATCTCACGCTCGATCTTCGGCACTACCCCATTGTCGCGTTCGTTAGCGTGCGCGGGTGGACGAGTTTCAGCCGGCGACCGTCGCGGTCGTCGAGTTCATCGACTGCATCAACCGCGGTGACGTCGACGGGCTCGCGCGCCTGATGACCGACGACCACGTGCTGCAGGTGATGGACGAGCCGCCGCTCGTCGGGCGCGACGCGAACGTCGAGGCGTGGCGTGGGTACGCGACGTCGTTCCCCGACTACGTGATCGCACCGCACGAGATCAGCGAGCGGGCCGGCACGGTGGCCGTCCTCGGCCACACGACGGGCTCGCACCTCGCGCTGCCCGACGACGAGGAGGCGAAGCAGCTCGTCGTGTGGATCGCCGAGGTGGACGACGGCCGCCTCACCTCATGGCGCGTCGTCGACGACTCTCCGGAGGTCAGGTCCCGCTACGGCCTTGCGTGACAATGGATGCGTCCCTCACCGTCGTATACGCGGTGACGGACGCATCCAGATCTTGACCTTCAGGCGTTCTTGGGGACGTCCTTGAACGCGTCGGTCTTGTCGGGGCGGGACTCGGGCGGGAGCCCGAGCACGCGCTCGCCGAGGATGTTGCGCTGCACCTGCTCGGTGCCGCCGCCGATGCGGATGCCCCACTGGCCGAGGAACATCTGCTGCCAGAAGCCGTCCTCGAACGCGTCCTGCGAGTAGAGCATCCCGTCGGCGCCCTCGCATCGCGAGCACGAGGTCGCCGTTCAGCGCGACGTGCTCCGAGATCATCAGCTTCATGACCGAGCTCTCGGGCCCCATCGGGTTGCCCGTTCTTGGCCTCGGCCCGCGCCCGCTCCCCCAGCCACTTCAGGATCTCGAAGCGCGTGTACATCTCGGCGAGCCGCTGCCGCATGACCGGGTCGTCGCTCGCGCCGTAGTGCTTCGCGCGAGCGCGAGGTAGTCGCGCCAGCCGAGCCCCATGCCGCCGCCGCCGATCAGCATGCGCTCGGCCATCAGCGTCGTCTGCGTGACGCCCCACCCGCCGTTCACCTCGCCGAGCACGTTGTCGGCCGGGATGTGCACGTCGGTCAGGAACGTCTCGTTGAAGTGCGCGACGCCGGTGATCTGGCGCAGCGGCCGCGCCTCGACGCCCGGCGTCGTCATGTCGACGAGGAAGTACGTGATGCCGCGGTGCTTCGGCACGTCCCAGTCGGTGCGGGCGAGCAGGATCCCCCAGTCGGCGATGTGGGCGAAGCTGTTCCACACCTTCTGACCGTTGACGATCCACACGTCGCCGTCCTTGATCGGCGCGCGTCGTGAGCCCGGCGAGGTCGGAGCCGGCACCCGGCTCGGAGAACAGCTGGCACCAGACCTGGTCGCCGCGCAGCAGCGCGCGGGACGTGCTGCTGCTTCTGCTCCTCGGTGCCGTGCGCCAGGATCGTCGGCACGACCATCGCGAGGCCGACCGAGAACACGCCGGTGTCGATCTCGTACTTCGCCATCTCCTGGCGGAACGCCTGCGCCTCGGCGAGCGTGCGGCCCTGGCCGCCGTACTCCTTCGGCACCTCGATGCCCGCGTACCCGGCGTCGAAGAGCTTGCGCTGCCACGCCTTGCACTGCTCGACGTGCGCGAGCTCGCCGTCCTGCGTCTGGTTCGTCGCGGTCATGCGAGTCTTGAACTCGTTGACGTCGCGCGTGCGCCGCGTCGAGTTCGCCTCGAGCCACGTCGCGCGCCTCTTCGCGGAACGCGGCGAGCTCTGCCGAGCTCGTCGCTGCTCGGCCTCGAGCGTCGCGGTCACGGCTTCTTGCTACTTCTTCTGGTCGACGGCGTCGAGGGACGACCCGACGATCCACATCGCGAAGTACTGCGCCGCACCGCCGTAGGCGTGGCCCATGCCGACCGTGCGCACCGTCGACCTGGTGCTCGCCGGCCTGCCCCGCACCTGGAGCGCGGCCTCGGCGAAGCGGAGCATCCCCGACGCGCCGATCGGGTTCGACGACAGCACGCCGCCCGACGGGTTCACCGGGAAGTCGCCGCGTGATCTCGGTGTCGCCCGCAGTCGGTCATCTTCCAGCCCTCGCCCGGGCCGGCGATGTCGTGGCCCTCGAGCCACATCGGCTCGTACCACGAGAACGGCACGTAGAGCTCGGCGCACGTCGATCTGCTCGAGCGGGTTCGTGATGCCCGCGGCCTTCGTAGCAGCGTCTGCGCGCACTCGACGCCCGCCTGCGGCCGCACCGTGTCGCGGCCCGGGGAACGTGCCGAGCTCGCTGCGCATCGCGGTGGGCGAGCACCCACGCCGGCGGCCGCGGCGCCTTCTTCGCGCCGTCCTCGTTCGTGAGCACCATCGCGCACGCGCCGTCGGACGACGGGCACGACTCGAGGAAGTGCAGCGGCTCCCACAGCATCGGGGACTCCTTGACCTTCTCGATCGAGATGTCCTTGCAGCTGCAGGTGCGCGTACGGGTTCTTCAGCGCGTTCTGGCGGTCCTTCACCGCGACCTTCCACCCGATGTGCTCGGGCGCGCCCGACTGCGTGGATGTACGAGCGCATCCACGGGGCGAAGATGCCGCCCGCGCCCATGCCGCCCGAGCGGCCGCCGGCGAGGCGCCCACTGGGCGTTGCCCTCGGCCTGCTTCTCGTACGCGACCGTGAGCACACGGTCGTGGCGCCCGGTCTCGATGAGGTGCGTCGCGACGATCGCGGTGGACGCCGCCGACGCTGCCGGCGGTGTGCACGCGGATGGATCGGCTTGCCGTGCCGCGCCGAGCGCGTCGGCCAGCGACAGCTCGGGCATCATCACGCCCTCGAACGGGTCGGGCGCCTTGCCGAGCACGACCGCGTCGATGTCGGTCCACGTCAGCTCGGCGTCGTCGAGCGCGCGCTGCGCGGCCTCGCGCACGAGCCCGGCAGCGAGACGTCGTCGCGCGCTTCTTGTGCTTCGTCTGGCCGATGCCGACGACCGCGCAGGGTTGCGACGCCATCAGTCAGTCCCCTTCCAGCACGCACACCAGGTTCTGCTGCAGCGCCTGACCCGACGTCGCGTGGGCGACGCCGCGGTGCGCGTCGCCGCTCTGCGATGCGGCGGGCCGCCTCGACGACGCGGATCGAGCCCGACGGCCATCATCGGGTTGCGCGGCGAGCGGACCGCCCGACGGGTTGACGTCGACGTCGTCGCCCAGACCGAGCGCGTCTCGCAGGATCATCTCCTGGTGGCTGAACGTCGACGCGACAGCTCGGCGACGTCGACCTGCGCCGTCGCCGACGCCCGCGTGCTCGCCCGCGAGCGCGCGTCGACGGCGACTCGGTGAGGTCGCGGAAGCCCGGGCTGGTGGACTCGATGCGGTGGTCGATGCCGCGGATCCACACCGGGTGCTCGCGTGAGCTCCTTGGCCTTGGCCGCGGTGGCGATGATCGACCGCGGCGGCGCCGTCGGAGATCGGCGGGAGGTCGTGCTTGCGCAGCGGCGCGGTGACGTACGGCTCGGCGAGCAGCTCGTCGACGTCGAAGTCGCCCGTCACCTGCGCGTACGGGTTGCCCTTGGCGCTCGCGCCGGCTGCGCGCCGCGACCTCGGCGATCTCGCGCTCGGTGATCTTGCCCGCGGTCGAGCAGCGCCCGCGCCTGGAGCGCGGCGAGCGACACGGGGTCGGCGCCGAGCGGCGTGAGCGTGTACGGGTCCATCTGGAGCGGGTAGATCTCGGCCGGCTTGCCCGGCGACGACTTGCCCGAGCCGAACACGAGCGCGGTGTCGATGTCGCCGTGCTGGAGCCGCACCCACGCCTCGTACAGCGCCCACGCGCCGTCCATCTCGACGTGCGACTCCGTAGATCGGCGGCCACGCGCCGACGGCCTCGAGGTTCATGCACGAACGCGAACGTCTGCCCCGACAGGTAGTCGCAGCTGCCGGCGCACGTGAAGCCGATGTCGCGCCGGTCGATGCCGGCGTTGTCGATCGCCTCGCTGATGACCGGGAACAGGAACTGCGGTTCGGTGAGCTCGGCCTCGCGCCACGACGGCGACTGCGCGTAGCCGATGATCGCGATCTCGGGTGCCGCGTTGGACGCCATCAGAACCCCGCCACCATGACCTGGTCGGCCGGGACGTCGGGCTCACCCGTCGGCTTCCAGCCGCGGATCGAGCCCTCGGCGCTGCCCCAGCTCCGGTTGTCGATCTCGTCGTGTCGCGCTCGCTCTCGGGCGCCCACACGGCCTCGACGCGCAGGCCGACGCGCACCTCGTCGACCGGGAGGTCGAGCACGTCCTGGAGGCTGAGGCTGCCGCCCGGGTCGTCGAGCTGGATCGACGACCTTGGCGAACGGCTCGGTCTCCTCCTGCCCGTAGTACTGGACGGGCGTGACGACCGTGAAGTTGGTGACGACGCCGCGTGTTGGCGAGCGTCACCTCGTCGGCTTGTCGGTGGTCTCGATCACGTCGATCGGGCAGTAGCCCGCGCGGCGGCGCGTACACGAGGCCGCACTTCGGGCACTTGTGCCCGATGAGCTTGCCCTCCAGGAGCGCCTCGCGCGTAGCGGCGCACGACCGGGCAGAGCAGCTCGTGGTACTCGAGGTGCATGAAGTAGTCCATGCCATCGACTCGCCGCTGCGTTCGGGGTCCGGACCGCGGCGCTCGCTCCTCGTTGCGAGTCACCTTGCTGGACGTCGGTCATGCGCTTGCCTCCGGGACGAACACGAGGTCGGTGATGTGCCCGATCCGCTCGTCCTTCCACTTCGCGGTGACGCGCATGCCGGTCTGCATCGCGTCCATCGAACCCGCGTCGACCGCGTGCATCATCGCGGTGTCCGCGCCGTCGAGCTTGATGAGCGCGAACGCGAACGGCGTGCTCGAGCGGGTGCTTCGGGGTCGGCTCGGTCACCCACGCCCACGTCTCGACGGTGCCGCCGGGCCCGACCTCGGTGAGCGTCGGGTCGAGCGCGTCACCCGTCCACGGGTCCCACTCGGTCGGCGGGCACAGGACCGTGCCGTCCTTCCCGGTGATGCCGAGGATCCGTCCGTCGCGCAGCCCGGTGAGGAACTCGCTGTACACGGGTCCGAGGGTGCGGGTGTACGGGAACTCGATCGTGTGCGTGGTCTGTGGGGATGTCGGTCGTCTGGTCGGCCACGGCCGGAAATCTAGAACAGATTTCAGTTTCGGTGCGGGGCCGGTTCACGCTGCGTTCACGGGCTCCGGGCTGCCCCGGCGGCGGTTCCGGAGCGGGCGGTACCCTCCCCGGACCGCATGCGTGGCCGTCGGGGTATCGCAGCAGCGGGCGCGTTCGTCGCTGCCGGGGCCGTCGTGCTCGCCGCCGTCGCCTACGAGGGCATCGCCTCCACCCGCGAGCTGCTCCGCGAGTCGGCGATCGAGCTCCTCGACGGGAAGCGCACCGGCTACGACTGCCTGACCGAGGGCTTCCGCGCCGCGGTGCCCGAGGGCACCCGGGTGCTGCTGAAGACGCCGGCACCGAACGACGAGGCGTACCAGCGGATCGTCGAGTCGACGTACCCCGACTACGACTTCGTCACGCGCCGGACCGACGCCGACCTCGTCGTGCACGCGAGGTTCACGAACAAGTGCGCGCCGAAGATCCGCATCACGAAGGTGTCGCAGTCGTGATCGCCGGCGTGCTCGGACTCGTCGTGACCTACGCGCTCGGGTGGTTCCCCGCCGCGCTGGTGACGCGCTCGGCGCTGTGGGCGACGATCACCGCACCCCTGGCGACGGGCGTGCTCGGCGCGCTCTTCGTGCCGCTGATGATCTACCTCGGCGCGCCGTTCGCGCTCGTCGCGATCGCGGTGCTGCTCGTCGCCATCGGCTGCGCGGTCTGGGTGCTGCGCCGGCGCGAGACGTATCTCCCCGCGCTGCCCGACGGCTGGCCGTGGGCGTTCGCGATCCCGACCGCGGCGATCATCCCGTTGCTCACGTTCCGCCTGCCGCCGGTCGCATGGGATGCGCGCTCCATCTGGTGGTTCCACGCGCGGTTCTTCCTCGAGGGCGGCGGATCCACGGTCGACGCGCTCCGCAACGGCGCCTTCGAGTTCTCGCACCCCGACTATCCCCCGCTGTCCTCGGCGGCGACGGCGCTCGACTGGTGGTTCAGCGGCTCGCAGTCGCTCCGCGGCGCGCAGCTCCAGACGACCGTCCTCACGGTCAGCGCCGTCGTCGCGCTCGGCGCGATCGTGTGGCGACTGGCCGGTCCACGCCTGTCCGCGGCGGGCGCGGGGCTGGGGGCGCTCGTCGTGCTCGGTGCGTACGGGGTCGCGGGCGTCGGCGTCGGGGCGCTCGCGGTCGGCACGAGCGGGTACGTCGACCTGCTGTGGGCGGCGGCGCTCGCCGCGGCGGCGATCGCGCTCCTCGTCGCGCCCACGGACGACGCGGACGCGGTGCGCATCGGTGCCCTGTGCCTCGCCGTCGCGGCGTCGACGAAGCAGGAAGGGCTCGCCGCCGCGGTGGCGGTCGGCGTGCTCGCGCTGCTGCGCATCGTCGTCGCACGGCGGTTCCGGTGGCCGACGCTGGCGTGGGTCGGCGCCGCGTTCGTGCCGGTCGTGCTCTGGCTCGGTGTCGTCGTCGGGTACGACGTGCCGACGGAGTCGCGGCGGTTCTCCGAGCTCTTCGGGTTCGAGTCTGCGGTCACCGACCGGTTCGACCCGACGTGGGACGCGATCTGGGACCGCATGTGGCCGCTGCTGGTTGCCGCGCTCGTCATCACGGTCGTCGGGATCGTGCTGTTCCGCGGCGACGCCAAGCCGCGCGGCCGGTCGGCGGGCGGGCTGCTCTGGGCGGTGTGGGGTGCGACGACGGTCGCGCTGTTCGTCGCCTACCTCGTGAGCCCGCTGGAGATCGGCTTCCACCTGGCGACGTCGGTGGAGCGCACGATCATCGGCCCGGAGCTGGTCCTCGTCGCGATCGTCGCGGCGTGGACCGTGCTCGGCCTCGCCGCGTTCACGGAGCGCGCGGACGCGGCCAGGGCGGAGCCGGCGACGGAACCGGAGCCGGCGGCCGCGAACTGACCGACGCTCAGGAGAGCAGGAGGTGGGCCGTGGTGACGAGCTGCCGGTTGACCGTCGGGGCGTCGTTCCAGCCGTTGACCCAACCGAGCAGCCACGCGAACCACACCTGCCGGAGCGTGAGGGCGACCTGGACGCGACGCTCGGCGTCGACGTCGGCCATCGCCTCCTCGAGCACGCGGTCCATGATCGACATGACCTCGAGCTGGCAGTCGCGCACCGCCGGGTCGGGTGACGACGTCGCCGTGACCAGCGCGGCCGTGCGCCGCGGCTCCCGCTCGGCGCCGCGCATCGCACGTTCCAGGACGGTGACGACGCGGTCGGCGGCGGTGGCGCCCTCGGGTGGGCGCTGCAGGAACCGCTCCGCCTGGTCGCGCCACAGCTCGACCTGCGCCGCGGCGAGCAGGTGGTCCTTCGACGAGAAGTAGCGGTAGATCGTGCCCAGCGCGACCTGGGCGCGTCCCGCGACGTCGCGCATCTGCACCGCGTCGTACCCGCCCTCGGCCGCGAGCTCGAGCGCGGCGTCGATGACGCGCTCCCGGCGGGCCGCCTGATTCGGTGTCAGGGTCTCGATCTTGACGGTCACTCGACGCGGTGTCCTTCCGCGTCGACGCTCGGCAGCGTGCCGACGACGCGCTCCTCGGCGACCGCGGTGTCGTCGTGCACGAGGTCGAGCACCGCGTCGGCGACGACCTCGGGCCCCATGAGGCCCATGAAGTCGCGGGACGCGTACGCCCAGTCGGCCCAGCGCACGCCGTCACCCGACTTCGGGAGCAGCGGCGTGTCGACGAGCCCAGGCAGCACGCTGTTGACGCGGATGCCCTCCTCGGCGTGCTGCGCGCACGCACGGGTGAACATCGTGACGCCGGCCTTCGTCGCGGAGTAGATCGGGTCGACGGCCATCGGGTACAGCGCGGCCATCGACGCGGTGTTGACGATCACACCGCCGCCCCGCTTGCGGAGATACGGGATGGCGAGGCTCGTGCCCGACGACGACGCCGCCGAGGTTGACGTCCATGACGCGCTTCAGCGTCTCGGCGGTGATGTCGGGCCACAGCGGCTCGCCGCACACCAGGCCGGCGTTGTTGTGCACGACGTCGATGCCGCCGTACTCGGCCGCGGCCGCGGCGAACATCGCCTCGAGCGAGCGGGGCTCGGTCACGTCGGTGCGGACGAACATCGCCGTGCCGCCGGCATCGTGGATCATGCCGACGGTCTCGTTGCCCCCGGCCTCGTCGATGTCGGCGACGACCACCGACGCGCCCTCAGCGGCGAACGCCAGTGCGGTCGCCCGTCCGATTCCCGAGCCCGCACCCGTGACGACCGCGACCTTCCCCTGCACGTCCACGGGCGGCATCGTTCCACGGAACGAGAACACGTTCCACTCTCGTCGCTTCCCCTAGAGCGGTGGAGGTGCGAGGAGGTCGGCGACGGTCGTGAGGTCTCGGTCGAGACGGTCCGCGGTCGCGCGGTAGACGTGCAACGGCTCGTTGACCGGGTCGTCGACCTCGTCGCCGTACTGGCCGATCGGCCCGTCCGGCCGCGACCGTGCGACCCGGAGGGCCCACGAGCGCACGGTCTCGCCGCCGTCGGCGTCGCGAGCACCCACCATCGCGCCGAGCCGCACCAGCTCACCGACGAGGAACGCGCGCTCCGCCGCCTCCGACGACAGCCCCGTGACTCGCCACACGTGCTCACGCGTCATGCCGATCACGAGGTCCGCGTTGCGCACGAGAGCTGCGCGTCGAGCGCGGTGCTGTGGTGGTGCGAGAGGTCGAGGCCGCGCTCGTGCATCGCGATCTCGGCGTTCCCGGTCGCGCGGCCGCCCCACGCGAGCGTCCCGGCCGAGTGCACGCGGGCCGCGATTCCCCGCTCCTCGAGGCGCGCGCAGGAGCACCTCGGCCATCGGCGACCGGCAGATGTTGCCGGTGCACACGACGAGGACGTCGATCTGCTCGACGGGACGGGATGTGGCGTCTGCAGCGATGGCGGGATCGTAGGGTGGACGTCATGGGGGGACCGCTCGAGGGACTGCGCGTCGTCGAGCTCGGCGTGTGGGTGGCCGGCCCGGCGGCCGGTGGCCTGCTCGCCGACTGGGGCGCGGACGTCGTCAAGATCGAGCCGCCGGCGGGTGATCCGGCCCGTGGCTTCGCCAAGATGCTCGGCGGCGACGTGCCGTTCAACCCGCCGTTCGAGATGGACAACCGGTCGAAGCGCAGCATCGTCATCGACTTCGCGAAGCAGGGCGGACTCGACCTCGCGCTCGAGCTGATCGACGGCGCCGACGTCTTCTTGACGAACATCCGCCTCGACGCGCTCGAGCGGCTCGGGCTCGACTTCGAGTCGCTGCGCGCGCGCGACCCGCGGCTCGTGTACTCGATCATCACCGGCTTCGGCATGGCCGGCGACGACCGCGACCGCGCCGCGTACGACATCGCCGCGTTCTGGGCGCGCAGTGGCATCGCCGGCCTGCTGACGGCACCCGGCGGCCAGCCGCCGTTCCAGCGTGGCGGCATGGGTGACCACGGCGCGGGCATGACGCTCGCGGCCGGCACGTGCGCGGCGCTGTTCGCACGCGGGCAGTCGGGTGAGGGCCAGCTCGTGCACACGTCGCTGCTGCGGCACGGCATGTACACGATCAGCTTCGACCTCAACACCGCGCTCCGCTTCGGCGTGCCCCTCGGCGTCGCGAAGCGCACGCAGATGACGAACCCGGCCATCAACTGCTACCAGGACTCGGAGGGGCGCTGGTTCTGGCTCGTCGGCCTCGAGGGCGACCGTCACTGGCCCGACCTGTGCCGGGCGATCGACCGCGCCGAGTGGATCGAGAGCGAGCGCTTCGGGACGGCCGAGGCGCGTCGCACGAACATCGGTCAGCTCATCGGGTTGCTCGACGAGGTGTTCGCGACACGGACGCGGGACGAGTGGGGCGACGCGTTCGACCGCGAGGACATGTGGTGGGCGCCGGTGCAGACGACCGACGAGGTGCTCGCCGACCCGCAGGCGTGGGCGGCCAACGGCTTCACCGACGTGCCCGACGGCGGCGGCGCGGTGACGATGATCAACTCCCCGCTCGACTGGTCCGGGACCCCGGGCGGCCCGCGGGCGATGCCGCCCGAGCTCGGCCAGCACACCGACGAGATCCTCGGTGAGATCGGACGCGACGGATCGGCGGTGGAGCGTCTCCGCGCCGAGGGCGTCGTCGCGTGACCCCCCGGCCGCGATCGGGGAACCGGAACGGCCCCGCCAGCGTGGAGTCTCGTGTGATCCGGAACACCCTGCGGCTGGCGGCCGCCGCCCTCCTCCTCATGGCGGCGACCACCGTGGCCGGCGCCACACCGGCGCTGGCCACTGAGGCCCCAGCAGGGAGCCGGGCGACCGCCGACCCGCCCGACCCGTACTTCCCCAACCTCGGCAACCGGGGCTACGACGTCGACCACTACGACCTCGGCCTCCGCTTCGACACGCCCGAAGGAGACGGGCTCCGGGGCGACACGAAGATCACCGCGACCGCGCAGGCCGAGCTGCGGAAGTTCAACCTCGACCTCGTCGACCTCGACGTGCACTCGGTGACAGTCGACGGCAAGCCCGCGCGGTTCCGTCGCATCGGCGACGAGCTCGTCGTGCAGCCCAAGCAGCCGGTCCCGAGCGGTGAGCAGTTCGACGTGCGGATCAAGTACTCGGGCGAGCCGAAGGGCGGGGCGATCCCGGGCATCCCCGCGCCGAACGGCTGGGTGCCGACCGACGACGGCGTGATCACGCTCAACGAGCCCGACGGCGCGAGCCGCGTGTTCCCGTCCAACGACCACCCGACCGACAAGGCGTCGTACACGTTCCGGCTGGACGCGCCGTCGAGCAAGACCGCGATCGCCAATGGCAACCTGACGTCGCGCACCGAGGACGGCGACCGCACGACGTGGGTGTGGGAGCAGGACGCGCCGATGGCGACGTACCTCTCGCAGCTCGCGGTGGGCGACCTGACGCTCGAGGAACAGCCCGCGGTCGACGGCGTCACGATCCGCAACGCGTACGGCCCCGAGGTGCGCGAGAAGGCGGCGAAGGCCGCAGAGCGCACGCCGGAGATGCTCCAGTACTTCACGCAATGGTTCGGCAAGTTCCCGTTCTCGACGTACGGCGTGCTCGCGCCGAACGACGGGCCGAGCGGCCTCGCCTTCGAGGCGCAGACGTTCTCGCTGTTCGGGCCCGACCTCTTCTACGACCCCGAGCTCGCGAGCGTCGTGCTCGCGCACGAGCTGTCGCACCAGTGGTTCGGCGACTGGGTGAGCCCGGCGAGCTGGGACGAGACGTGGCTCAACGAGGGCTTCGCGACGTACGCCGAGTGGCTGTGGTCGGACCACGCGCTCGGCATCCCGATGTCGACGAACGTCGAGGACGCGCTCGGTGCACGCGCAGGGCTCCCCGGGCGCGGCGGCCTCCGACCCGGGGCGCGACGCGATGTTCGACCACGCCGTCTACGAGCGCGGCGCGCTCGACGCTGCACGCGCTGCGGCTGACGGTCGGCGACGAGAAGTTCGCCGAGATCGTCCACCGCTACCTCGAGGAGTACGGCGGCAAGACGGCGACGACGCAGGACCTCGTCGACATCGCGAGCGACGTCGCCGGCACGGACCTCGGCGACTTCTTCGAGCAGTGGCTCGGGCCGGGCGAGGTGCCCGAGCTGCCGCAGACGCCCGCGCCCGTCGGCTCGACGCCGCCCACGACGGCGGCACCCGCGCCGGCCGCCTGACGCGTCAGTCGGAGCCCACGCTCCAGAACTCACGCCACGAGTCGTCGAGCTCCGGCAGCTCGCCTTTCCCCGTGTGGTGCTCGGGCCAGTTCGCGGGCGCGAGGCCGAGCGGCGACGTGCCCACGTCCCGCCCGTACCAGAGCAGGTGCTTGCGGCGGGCGAAGTACCAGTGCCCGTCGCGACGCTCGTAGGTGTCGCGGTACTGGATCGCCTGCACGACCCACCGGTCGTCGACCTGGATCTCGCCCCGGCAGTACACGACGCCGTGCGCGTGGTCGGCGTCCTCGAGCTCGATGAGGTGGGTCCCCGTGTTGAGGATCGTCACGCCGACCTCGCGCAGCGAGCCGTCGAAGAACGCCTGCAACGCGTCGCGCCCGTGCGCATCCCGTCCGACCCGCACGTCGTCGACGAACAGCACGACGAGCGCGTCGAGGTCGCGCGTGTCGGTGGCGACGGCGTACCGCGCGACGAGCTGGCGGATCTCCTCGTAGGCGAGGAGCCGATCGATGTTCGGTTCTCCGCCGGCCACGGCGCGCGGGTCTAGCAGAGCAGCCCTGGTGTGTCCGACGGCACGTTGCACGCGCAGCGCGAGGTGCCAAGAATCGGGAGCCCCGACCCGAGACGCGACGTGCACACCGGCAACGACACCGAACCAGAACAGGACAACGAGCTCGAGGCGCTCGCGCAGCGCTTCGTCGCCTCGTCAGGCACCGATCCCGACACCGTCGTCGTCCCCCGCTCCGAGAACGCCGGGTACACGCAGGTCGAGACGCTCTTCTCCCTCGAGCCAGAGCTCGACGCCGAGGAGGTCGAATCGCTCGCCGGCGTCTCCCCCGACGTGCTCGACAAGGTCACGCGCGCACTCGGCCTCCCGGCGTCGACCGAGACGGGCCGCCGGTACACGTACGCCGACGTCGACCTCGTGCGTGGCGCATGGGACATCGTCGCGACCTTCCCTGACCGCGAAGTCGGCTTCCGCCTGCTGCGCGTCGTCGCGTCATCGCTGGCGCGCTCGGCGGAGGCGGCGGTCGCGGCGTACAACGACGCGGTGCAACGCCCGCTGTGGGAGAAGCGGGTCACGCGCCTTCGACACGCCCGCGCGCAGGCCGCGGCCATCCGCAACATCAAGCAGTTCAGCGACCAGCTCGGGACGCTGTTCCTGCATCACTCGGCGGCGGCCGTCCGCCGAGCACGCGTGGCACGCCTGCAGTCGAGTGACCTCGACTCGTCGGTGATGGCGGTGGGCTTCGTCGACGTCGTCGGGTTCACGCCGATGTCGCACGAGCTCCCGATCACCGAGCTCGTCGACTTCATCGCCGAGTTCGAGACGCTGGCGTTCGAGACGGCCGTCGACCACGGTGGGATGATCGTGAAGCACGTGGGCGACGAGGTGATGTTCGTCGCCATCGACCCGGTCGCCGCGTGCGGCATCGCGATCTCGCTCGTGGAGCGGGCCCGGTCGAGCAGCTCGATCACGCCGCACGCGGGCGTCGCCTACGGCAACCTCATCTCCAGCGGCGGCGACTACTACGGCGTCGACGTGAACCTCGCCGCGCGCCTCGCCGACGTGGCCGTGCCGTACGAGGTGCTCGCGTCCACCGACCTCGCGCGCGAGACGCAGCGCCGGTCCGACGCGTTCGGGTTCGAGGCGGCAGGGCGCCGGTCGCTGAAGGGCTTTCCCGAGCCGGTGGACGTGTTCTCGCTGATGCGCGGCTGACCGGTCAGGCCAGGTGCTCGCGCACGAGCGCCTCGGCCCGGGCGGTGTCCTCCTGGAGGAAGAAGTGGGTGCCGGGCACGGTCACGAGCGGCGTGCCGGTCGCCTCGGCCTGCGCGGCGAACCAGGACGCGGGCAGGTTGGACGAGTCGCCGTTGATCACGGTCACCCCGCACGACAGCTCGGCGAGGTGACTGCCCGCTGCCGGCGCACCGTTGCCGTGCATCGCCACCTCGAACTGCGTCGCCTCGTCCTCGGGTGTGCACGCGAGCTCGACCTGGCCGTCGGGCCGGTCGACGAAGCCCCAGCGCACGTACGCGTCGAGCGCCTCGGGGGCGAGGACGTCGAGCGGCGGGCGGCCGCCGTACGACTCGCGCACGGTGGCCCGATCGGGCCAGACGTGCTTGCGCTTCCGCGCGACCGTCGCCATGTAGTTGTCGGGTGGGCCGTCGAGGTCCTCGGTGCGTTGGATCTCGGGGATGCGGTCGGCGTCGAACGCGATGCCCTCGCAGAGCACGAGGTGGCGCAGGAAGCCGGGACGGTGCGCGTCGACGAGCGACCCGACGCCACCACCGAGCGACTCGCCGAGCGCGACGCACCCGTCGATGCCGAGCTGGTCGAGCACGCCGAGCACGTGCTGCGCATACGACGTCGAACGCGAAGCCCGCGCGCTCGGACGGGACGTCCGACGCGCCGTGCGCCGGCAGGTCGATGCCGATCGGGTGGAACCGGTCGGTCAGCCGCGACGCGAGCGGGTGGAACAGCCCGGCGCAGAACCCCGTGGGGTGCAGCAGGACGAGCGGCTCGTTCCCGTCGCCACCCCAGTCGAGCACCGCGAGCCGCAGCCCGTCGTGCTCGACGACCGTCTCCTTCGGATCTCCGGACATGCGTAGCTCAACCCTCCTGACGAAGGTCAGCTACGCATCCATCACGCGGAGACGGGCTCGTCGGCGAGGTGCTTGCCGATGGTGAGGAGCTGGCGGGTGGCGCCGCCGAGGGAGAGCTCGAGCCACTTCGCCCACAGGAAGTACCGGTGGAGCGGGTAGTCGCGGTCGACGCCCATGCCACCGTGCAGGTGCTGCGCGGCGTGCACGACGCGCTGACCGCCCTCGGCCGCCCAGAACTTCGCCACCGCGACCTCGGTGGTCGCCGGGATCTCCTCGGACAGGCGCCAGATCGCCTGCCACGCGGTGAGCCGGACGGCCTCGGTGTCGATGTACGCGTCGGCCGCGCGCTGCCCCACCGCCTGGAACGTGGCGATCGGGCGGTCGAACTGCTCGCGCGTCTTCGTGTACTCGGCCGTCATCCTCACGGCCTCTTCGCAGATGCCGATCGCGATGGCGCACAGCGCGGCGGTCGCGCGCTCGACGGTCCACTGCAGCACCTCGGCGCCGTCGGTGCCGAGCACGTCGCCGGCGCCGACCTTCACGCCCTCGAGCGTGAGCCGCGCCTCGGCGTGCATGTTCGTGGTCTCCTGGCGCTCGCGCTTCACACCCGAAGCGTTCGGGTCGACGATCGCGACGATCACCTTGCCGTCGGCCGTGACCGCCGGGCACAGCACCTTGTCGGCGAGCGGACCCGCCGGGCACGCAGTCCTTGACGCCGTCGAGCACGCACCCGTCACCGTCGGGCTTCGCGGTGGTGACCGGGTGCAGCGGGTCGGTGCCCGCCTCGGTCAGCGCGGCCGACAGGATCGTCTCGCCGCCGATGACGCCGGGCAGGATCGCGTCCTTCTGCGCGTCGGTGCCGAACTTCGCGATCGGCAGCGACGCGATCACCGTCGCGTAGTACGGGACGGGCGCGACCGTGCGGCCGACCTGCTCGAGCACGAGCGCGGCCTCGAGGTAGCCGTAGCCACCGCCGCCGTTGCGCCTCGGGCAGCGCGATGCCGAGGATGCCGGCCTCGGCGAGCTTCGCCCACAGCTCGCGGTCGAAGTTCTCGTCGCCGCCCTCGACCTCCTTCAGGCGCTCGTGCGACAGCTCACCCTCGAGGATCTGCGTCGCGAGACCCTGGAGGTCCTGCTGCTCTTCGTTGAATCCGAAGTCCACTCCATTGCTCCGTTCGCTCGGCGCTCAGTCAGCGCCAACTCGTCGATCTGAAAAGGACCGCTCACTCCGCCTTATCGCGGGGCCAGCGGCATGCCGAGACCGAACACCGCGATCAGATCGCGCTGCACCTCGTTCACGCCACCGCCGAACGTGAGGATGATGAGACCGCGGTACATGTGCTCGAGCCGCGACTGGAGCACCGAACCGGGCGCCTGCTCCTTCAGGTACGCGTTCTGCCCGAGGATCTCCATCAGGAGGCGGAACGCCTCCAGGTAGAACTCGGTGCCGAACACCTTCGTCGACGACGCGTCGGCCGGGTGCAGCGCACCCTTGGACGCCTCCGACGCGATCTTCCAGTTCATGAGACGCAGGAACTCGAGCCGGGCGTGCACCCGCGCGAGCGATGAGCTGCACCCACTCCTGGTCGATGACGCGCGAGCCGTCGGCGAGCTGCGTCTGCTGCGCCCACTCGCGCACCTCGCCGAGCGCGCGGTCGACGATGCCCGACGAGCACAGCGTGACGCGCTCGTGGTTGAGCTGGTTCGTGATGAGCCGCCAGCCCTCGTTCTCCTCGCCGACCCGCGTCGTCGCGGGGACGCGCACGTCCTCGTAATAGACCTGGTTGATGTCGGACTCGCCCATGACGTGGATCGGCAGGACCTTGATCCCGGGCGTGTCCATCGGGATGACGAACAGCGAGATGCCCTTGTGCTTCTTGACGTTCGGGTCGGTGCGCACGGCGAGCCACACGTAGTCGGCGTCGGTCGCGAGGCTCGTCCACATCTTCTGCCCGTTGATGATGTACTCGTCGCCGTCGCGCTCGGCCTTCGTCTGCAGCGCCGCGAGGTCGGTGCCCGCGCCGGCCTCCGAGTAGCCGATGCAGAAGTGGATCTCGCCCTTCAGGATCTTCGGGAGGAAGAACTCCTTCTGCTCCTCGCGAGCCGAAGTTCATGATCGTCGGGCCGACGGTGTTGATCGTGAGCATCGGCACGGGCGCGCCGGCGCGCATCGACTCGTCGAACCAGATGAACTGCTCGACCGCGCGTGAAGCCGCGACCGCCCCACTCCGTCGGGCCAGCCCACGCCGAGCCAGCCGTCCTCACCCATCTGGCGGACGACCTTGCGCTGCTCGTCGCCGACTCCGCCGGCGCCGGTGAGCTTCGCCCGCACCTCGGGCGTGAGGAGCTGCTCGTAGTAGTCGCGGACCTCCTGTCGGAGCCGCTCCTGCTCTTCGGTCAGACCGATGTACATGCGTCACCTCCGTCGGCTCACCGGCGAGACGCTCGGCGGCCGAAACGAGAACACGTTACAGGTCACGCCTCGTCGGCGCCGACGTGGGCCCGTACACGACCTCAGTCGAGTCCCATGAGGCTCGAGAGCCCCGTCCGCATCCCGGCGGTGTAGCCGCCGTCGACGACGAGCGCGTGGCCGGTGACGAACGACGCGTCGTCGGACGCGAGGAACAGCGGCCGCGGCGGCGATCTCGTCGGGCCGGCCGAAGCGACCGAGCTTGTGGTGCTCGCGGTACTCGTCGCGGTACTCGGTCATGTGCTCGGTGCCCATCACGGACCGGAACATCGGCGTGTCGATGAAGCCCGGGCAGATCGCGTTGACGCGGATGCCGAGCGCGGCCGTAGTCGATCGCGAGGTTCTTGGTGAGCAGCACGACACCGCCCTTCGACGCGTTGTACGCGCTGCCACCCTCGGTGCCTTCGATCCCCTCGACGCTCGCGACCGTGATGATCGCTCCCGGATCGCTGCTCGATCATCGGGCGCAGCGCGTGCTTGCACGTGAGGAACGTGCCGGTGAGGTTCACACGCGATGACGCGCGCCCAGCTCGGCCGCGTCGACGCCGTGCACGGGCCCGCCGCCCGCGACGCCGGCGAACGTCGCGACGACGTCGAGGCGGCCGTGCTCGGCGACGACCGCGTCGACCGCCGCGCTCGACCGTGCGCCTCGTCGGTGACGTCGACGAGCTGTGCGCGCCGTCGACGGTCCCACACCGACGACGGTCGCGCCCTCGTCCTCGGCAGAGCCGTGCCGCCGTCGCCTCGCCCAGCCCCGACGCCGCGCCGGTGACCACCGCGACCTTGCCGTCCAATCCCACGCATCGCTGCGTATGCTCCACTGCAACGCGTTCGAGTGACAACGTAGGGGGAGACCGCAATGAAGTTCGCGCTCTTCTACGAGATCCCGGTGCCGAAGCCGTTCACCCCGGGCAAGGAGCACCAGGCCTACAAGAACACGCTCGAGCAGGCGATCCTCGGCGACGAGGTCGGCTTCCACGCGTTCTGGACGGTCGAGCACCACTTCCTCGAGGAGTACTCGCACTGCTCGAACCCCGAGGTGCTGTACGGCGCCATCGCCGCGCGCACCAAGAACATCCGCATCGGCTACGGCGTGCGTCTCCTGCCGCAGCCGTACAACCACCCGATCCGCAGCGCGGAGTCGGCCGCGGTGCTCGACCTCCTCTCCGACGGCCGCGTCGACTTCGGCACCGGACGCTCGTCGACGCGCCTCGAGCTCGAGGGCTTCGACGTCGACCCCGACGAGACGCGCGAGATGTGGCAGCGAGGCGCTCGGTCACATCGTCGGCGCGTGGACCGAGGAGCACTACCAGGCCGACGGGCAAGTACTGGCACATGGGCGCGCCGCGCCGCGTGCAGCCGAAGCCGCTGCAGCAGCCGCACCCGCCGATCTTCGGCGCGACGAGCTAGCCGCGAGGGCCACGAGGAGGTCGGGCGCCAGGGCATCGGCCTGTGCTCGTTCACCGTCGGCCTCCCGCCCGAGGAGCTCGTCGAACAGCATCGCCCTCTACCGCAAGGGTCTGTCCGAGTGCGTCGAGCCCGTCGGCAAGTTCAAGCAACGAGACCGCGGCGACGTTCACGATGGTGCACTGCGCGCCGACGAAGGACGAGGCGTACGCGAGTCGCCGAGGAGTCGTTCGAGTGGTACCCGAAGGCGGGCGCGCGCCTCATCGCTTCGGTCGCCGAGTGGCTCGAGGAGCAAGCAGCAGGCGCTCGGCACCTACGAGTACACCGGCAAGCGCGCTGCCAGCACGACCGCGACGGCGCGCTCGACCACCTCACCTTCGACTTCATCCACGACGCGGGCGCGGGCGTGGTCGGCGACCCCGGCGGAGTGCATCGAGACGCTGCAAGCGCTACGAGGCCGCGGGCTGCGACCTGCTGCTCTGCCTGGTGAACCCGTACAACATCCCGCACGAGAAGGTCATGCAGTCGATCGAGCTGCTCGGCAAGGAAGTGATCCCCGCGTTCTCGCGTGAGGTCGCAGACGAGGGTCTGACGAGGCGTCAGATAGCCTCTCGGCATGCCGACGACCCCCGCCTCGCTCGCCGACATCAACCTCTGGGACAAGGACCGCTTCGTCGAAGGCGTCCCCCACGAGTGGTTCGAACGGCTGCGCCGTGAGGCGCCCGTGTGCTGGCACGAGGGCGACCCCGACTTCGACGGCCCCCAGGGTGGCGCGGGCCCGTTCTGGTGCGTGACCGGCTACGACGAGGTCGTCACCGTCAACCGCGACAACGCGCTGTACTCGTCGGCGGAGCGGCTCGTCTTCATGTGGGACCCCGACGACGCCAGCCTCGAGCAGCAGCGGCTGCTGATGCTCAACATGGACCCGCCGCTGCACACGCGGTACCGGCGGCTCATCAACAAGGGCTTCACGCCCCGCATGGTCGGCGAGCTCGAGTCGACGATGCGCAAGCGCACGAGCGAGATCATCGACCAGGTCGCCGACCAGCGGCGAGTGCGACTTCGTCGTCGACGTCGCGTCGGAGCTGCCGCTCCAGGTGATCGCCGACCTCATGGGCGTCCCGCAGGAGGACCGGCACAAGCTGTTCGACTGGTCGAACCGCATGATCGGCGCGGACGACCCCGAGTACGGCGTCACCGAGGAGATGACGCAGCAACGCGTCGATGGAGCTGTACGCGTACGCGGCGCAGCTCGCCGAGCAGAAGCGGGCCAACCCGAAGGACGACCTCATCTCGGTGCTCACCACCGCGCCAGGTCGACGGCGAGCAGCTCACCGGCCTCGAGATCGACCTGTTCTTCCTGCTGCTGTCGGTCGCGGGCAACGAGACGACGCGCAACCTGATCTCGCACGGGCTGGTCGCGCTCCTCGAGCACCCCGAGCAGCTCGAGCGCGTGCGCAACGACCGCAGCCTCGTCCCCGGCGCCGTCGAGGAGATGCTGCGCTGGGCGAGCCCGGTGATGCACTTCCGCCGCACCGCGACGACCGACACGGAGCTCGGCGGTCAGCAGATCAAGGCCGGCGACAAGGTCGTCATCTGGTACATCGCCGCCAACTACGACGACAAGGCGTTCGACGACCCGTACACGTTCGACATCGACGCGCACGCCGAACGAGCACGTCGCGTTCGGCGGCGGTGGGCCCGCACTTCTGCCTCGGGGCGAACCTCGCCCGCATGGAGATCAACGTGATGTTCGAGGAGGTCCTCGACCGCCTCGACGACATCGAGATCACCGCGCCGGTGAGCCGCCTGCGCTCCAACTTCATCAACGGGCTCAAGCACATCCCGCTGAAGTTCGACGTCCGTCGCTGAGAACCGCCTGCCGTCGAGGGTCTCTCGGCGCACGCGCTACTGGTAGAGGTTGGGCGGCTCCGGGAGCTGCTCCATCTGTGCCGACACCCACGCGTCCGGGTCGGCGCCGCGCGCCGCGATCCGCGGGCGGATGGCGTCCGGGTCGGTGAGGATCAGGTAGCGCTCGTCGCGGATCGCGTCGGCGACGAGCGTGCCGACCACCTCGGGCTCGATCGGCTCCTCGAGCTGGATGTCGCGCATCCACGTGCTGATGTCGTCGACGCCGCCGAAGCGCGCGGTGTCGCCCATGTTGGTGGACACGAGGCTCGGGCACAGGAGTGACACGCCGATCGCCGTTGGGCTTGAGGTAGAGCGCGATCGACTCCGTGAGGCCGACGACGCCGTGCTTGGCGGTGATGTACGCCGGGTGGTCCCACGCGTACGCGAAGAGGCCGGCGACCGACGACGTGTTCACGACGTGGCCGCTCCCCCGCTCGAGCAGGTGCGGCAGGAACGCGCGCACGCCGCGGATCACGCCGTAGAGGTTGATCTGGAGGATCCAGTCCCACTCGTCCATCGACAGGCCCTCGGCGGGACCGATCATCGCGACGCCCGCGTTGTTCATGACGATGTCGACGTCGTCGAACGCGGCGAGCGCCTCGTCGCGGTAGCGCTCGACGTCGGCGTCCTTGCTGACGTCGCAGTGCACCGTGACGGCCTTGGCGCCGAGCGCCTCGATCGCGTCCTTCGTCTCCGCGAGGCGCTCGTCGTTGAGGTCGGCGAGCACGACGCCGGTCGCACCGCGTCGCACCAGCTCGAGCGCCGTGGCCCGCCCGATGCCGCTCGCACCGCCCGTGATCGCCGCGACCTTGCCCTCGATCTCCATCAGTCCGCATCCTTCGACACGAGATCCCAGCCGGGGACGTCCTTGTAGGCGGGCTCGGCGAACGCGCCGTAGTCGGCGCCCTTCCGCAGCGACTGCCCGCCGTCGATGCTGATGCACTGGCCCGTGATGTAGGACGACTCGGGCCCGACGAGGAACCGGGCGAGCTCGCCGACGTCGTCGACGTTGCCGACCCTCGCCGAGCGGGATCTCCTCGAGGTAGCTGTCGAGCACCGGGCTGCCCTGGGTGATCGCCGACATCAGCTCGTTGTCGATGATGCCCGGGCGGATCGAGTTCACCCGCACGCGTGATGGACCGAGCTCGTCGGCCGCGACCCGCACGAGGTGGTCGAGCCCCGACTTCGCGGCGCCGTACGCCCCGAGGAAGCGGAACGTGTCGAGCCCGGCGTGCGAGGAGATGCCGACGAACGATCCCTTCGTCTTCGCGAGCAGCGGTGCGCTGTGCTTCAGCGTGAGGAACGTGCCGATCACGTTGAGGTCGAGCGTGGCGCGCACCGCCTCGACGTCGGCGAGCACGAGCGGGCCCATGTGGAGCGAGCCGCCGGCGGACGCCACGACGCCGTGGAGCGCGCCCGCCTCCTTCGCCGCCTTCGCGACCGCCGCTTCGACCTGTGCCTCGTCGGTGACGTCGGCGGTGATCGTGTGCACGCCCGCGCCGTCGACGGTGTTGCGGATGCGTGCGGCGGCGGCATCGAGCTTGTCGGCGGTGCGGCCGCAGATGGTGACGACGGCACCGTCGCGGGCGAGCGCGAGCGCACACCCCTCGCCGATGCCGCTGCCGCCACCAGTGACGAGCACCCCGTACCCCTCGAGCGCGGTGGTCATCGCGTCTCCTTCGCTCGTGCGTCTCGTTGGCTAGCGTCCCACGCATGGCAGACGACGTGCGTGCGAACGCCGAGAAGATGTGGCGCGAGGTCATGCTCTTCGACCCGCCACCCGTCACCGATCCCTACACCGAGGCCACCACCGAGACGGTGTTCGGCGGGCTGTGGTCCCGTCCCGGCCTCGCGCGCCGCGATCGGCGGCTGACGTCGCTGAGCGTGATCGCGACCCGCGGGCTCAAGGAGCCACTCGCTGGTGCACCTCACCGCGGCGCTGTCGTCGGGTGACCTCACCGCCGACGAGCTGCACGAGTGGGTGCTGCACCTCTCGTTCTACGCCGGCTGGCCGTGCGGCGCGACTGCGTACGCCGCACTGCGCGAGGTCCTCGCGCACCCGACCTCGAACCAGTAGCGACAAGCGCTAGCGCGGCGCGCGGGGCATCTCGAGCCCCGCCATCTGGATGATCTCGCGCTGCACCTCGTTGACGCCGCCGCCGAACGTGCCGACCGGTGCCTGGCGGTACGCCTGCTCGAGCGTGCCGTAGAGCGCCGCGCCGGGCGCGCCACCCGAGATCGTGGCGTGCGCGCCGACGACGTCCATGAGCCGGCGCAGGCAGTCGACCTGCTGCTCGGTGCCGAACACCTTCATCGCGGAGGCGTGTGCGGGGTTGAGCGCGCCCTCCCCCAGCGCCGCGGCGACGCGCCAGTTCAGGAGCTTCTCCGTCTCGACGACCGCGTGCACCCGACCGAGCGTCTGCTGCACCCACTCCTGGTCGATCGACTCGCGTGCCGTCGGCGAGGCGCGTCGCCCGCGCCCAGTCGAGGACCTCGGCGTAGTGGCGATCGAGCTTGCCGGCCGGGCCCAGCGCGACGCGCTCGTGGTTGAGCTGGCTCGTGATGAGCTTCCAGCCCGCGTTCTCCTCGAGCACGACGTTGGTGACCGGGACGCGCACGTCCTCGTAGTACGTCGCGTTCGTGTGCCCGCCGCCGAGCACCCAGATCGGCGTGTGCTTGAACCCGGCGACGTCGGTGGGCACGAGGATGATCGAGATGCCCTTGTGCTTCTTCGCGTCGGGATCGGTGCGGCAGGCGAGCCAGATCCAGTCGGCGTCGTGGCCGCCGGTGGTGAAGACCTTCTGGCCGTTGATCACGTACTCGTCGCCGTCGCGGACGGCGCGGGTGCTCACCGACGCGAGGTCGGTGCCGGCGCCCGGCTCGCTGTAGCCGATGGCGAAGTGCAGCTCGCCCCGCGAGGATCTGCGGGAGGAAGTGCTCCTTCTGCTCGTCGGACCCGTAGAGCATGAGCGTCGGGCCGACGGTGTTGAGCGTCACGAGCGGCAGCGGCACGCCGGCGCGGTTCGCCTCGTCGTAGAAGAGGTACTGCTCGAGCGGCGTGCGACCCTGACCGCCCCACTCCTTCGGCCAGCCGGTGCCGAGCTTGCCGTCGGTCCCGAGCTGGCGCACCAACGCCCGGTACGCCTCGCCCCCGGCCTCGCCGCCCTTGAGCTGGCTGCGGCGCTCGGGCGTCATGAGCGCCTCGAAGTACTCGCGCAGCTCCTGCTGGAGCGCGCGCTGGTCCGGGGTCAGGTCGATGTGCACGGCGCGGCGACGGTACCGGCGGGCCGCGCGGCGCTGCAACACGTCCTACTGTGGCCGCCGTGAGCGCGAAGAAGGCCGCCAAGCACGGCCCGGTGATCATCGAGGCCGCGATCAACGGCACGACCACCAAGGAACGCAACCCGAACGCTCCCCGCTTGCCCGACGAGATCGCCGCCGACGCCCTCGCGTGCATCGATGCCGGCGCTGCGATCGTCCACAACCACTCCGACGTCGTCGGCGTGCCGGGCCAGGAGGCCGCCGACCGCTACTTCGAGGGCTGGCGACCGGTGTTCGACGAGAAGCCCGACGCGCTGCTCTACCCCACGACCAACTTCGGGCCGGGCGTCGAGGGCGCGTACGCGCACATGGCGCCGCTCGCCGCGACCGGCTGGCTGCGCATCGGCATCATCGACCCGGGCTCGGTGAACCTCGGTGGACTGGACGCCGACGGGCTCCCCGCCGCGCCCGGCTTCGTGTACGCGAACTCGTTCGGCGACATCCGTCACCAGGCCGCGGTGTGCTCCGGGCTGCGCCTCGGGCCGTCCATGGCGATCTTCGAGCCGGGTTGGTTGCGCACCGCGCGCGCGTGGCACGACGCGGGCAGGCTGCCGAAGGGCGCGATGGTCAAGCTCTACTTCGGTGGCGCCCTCGGCTACCTCACGAGCGTCGGGCAGGCCGGTGGTGCGGCGTTCGGCCTGCCGCCGACGCTCGCCGCGCTCGACGCGTACTGCGAGCTGCTGGACGGCTGCGACCTGCCGTGGTCGGTCGCGGTGATCGGCGGCGACCTCTTCGAGGGTCCGATGGCGAAGGCCGCGCTCGAGCGCGGCGCGCACCTGCATCTCGGTCTCGAGGACTACGCGCGGCAGCGACACCCCGAAGAACGCCGAGCTGGTCGCGAAGGGCGTCGAGCTGTGCGACAAGGTCGGCCGCGACGTCGCGACCGCCGAGCAGGCGACAGAGATCCTGAACCTCCCGCGCACCGCGCCGGAGCCACCGCACCGCGCCGACGACGACTGACGCGCTCAGCCCTTGAGGTGCGGGACGCCCTCGGGGAAGTTGTACTCGAGCCATCCGCGCCCGACGCGGCCGTCGGCCGTCTCGAACTTGCACGTGCAGCGCGGGAAGCGCGACTCCTTGCCCTCCGGTGACACGAGGAGGATCGGCGCGTGCAGCTCCGCCGTCCACGTCATCTCGAGATCGCCGACCGTGAGGGCGCCGCGCACCGGCAGCATGTCGTCGTCGAGCTCGTAGTCGGCGCCGACGACCTCGACCGGCTCGAGCGACATGTCGGGCCGCACGAGGTACCCGGTCTGGAAGATGTCGACGCCCGGGACGATCGAGCGCGCCGTGTGCCACCACGTGCCGTCGTCGAGGCGGCCCGAGCACCACTGCCACCCGAAGAGCCACCAGTCGCGCACCCCCCACGAGTGGTCGCGCTGACCGGGGCAGTGCACCTCGATCCGCTCGTCTCCGATCGTGACCTCGCCGCTCACCCACGCCGACTGCTCGAAGCGCGTCGTCATCGTGTACGGGAACGCCGGCGCGACGCCTTGCCAGGTGAGGTCGACGCTCAGCGGCACCTCGGGCCCCGTGCGCTCGCCGCGCATCTCGGCACCGGGGTCGGCGAGCACGATGCCCGTCCCCTCGGTGGTGATGCGGTACTTCATCAGCGGCTCGACGGGTGCCCACGTCGCGCGCACGGAGTCGGCGGCGACGATCACGGTCGGGTCGGCGGCGGGCTCGGCCGGCATCGGCGGCGCGGGCACCTCGTGGTCGACGAGCAGGACGAGCGGCTGCCCCTCGCGCACGAGCGCGACCCAGTACCAGACGACATTGCGGTTCGGGTAGAGCCCGAGTCGCAGGTACCCGCCGTAGCTGCCGTCGGACGCGGCCCAGTCGTGGTACCAGGACTCGCCCCACAGCTCCTCGGTGCCGGGAAGGTGGCGCCCCTCGTCCGCGTCCGTCAGGTGCAGCGTCATCGTCGTGCTCCTCAGAGACGATCGGGGTTGAGCAGGGCGTCGGTGCCACCGTCGACGAAGAGGATCGATCCGGTCGTCCACTGCGACTGCGGCGAGAGCAGGAACCACACGGCCTCGGCGATCTCGTGCTGCTCTCCCCAGCGGTCCATGGGGACGGGGAACCCACGGATCAGGTCTCCGGTGACGGGATGGTCGAGCGCGGCGCGCGTCAGCCCGGTGAGCACGGGACCGGGTGCGACGGCGTTGATGCGCAGCCCGGGCGCCCACTCGACGGCGAGCCGCCGCACCTTGCGCGCGAGCGCGAGCTTGGCGAACGCGTACACGGCCTCGCCGTCCATGCCCTCGGCGGTCTTCACCGCGCCCTCTTCGTCGCCCGCGAGGCACTGCTCGACGAGCGTGGGATCCGAGACCGGCATCGCCGTCGCCGAGTTGGACGCGATCGCGACCGCGGCCTCGAGCTGTCCGGCCGCGAGCTGCTCGCGCAGCCCTTCGAGCAGCTCGACCGCACCGAAGTAGTTCGACGCGCGCCACCATCGACGGCGGGGCCTCCGTGCTCCCCCCGATGCCGGCCGCGACGACCAGCCCGTCGAGCGCTCCGCCGGTCTCGGCCGTGATCTCCCGGCACGCCGCCGCGCGCCCGTCCGCGCTCGACAGGTCGGCGACCACCTCGGCGTCGCGCACGTCGACGCCGAGCACGTCGTGGCCTGCGGCCTCGATGCGTGCACGGATCGCACCGCCGATGCCACCGGCCGAGCCCGTCACCGCGATCGTCGTCATCGGGGCGACGCTACCCTGACACCAGCGTTCGCGAAGGGGGACCCGATGCTCGATCTGATCATCCGCGGAGCCGACGTCGTCGACGGCACGGGCGCACCGCGCCGCCGTGCCGACGTGGGTGTGCGCGACGGACGCGTCGTCGCGATCGGTGAGATCACCGAGGACGCGAGCACCGTCATCGACGCCGACGGTCAGGTCGTCGCGCCCGGCTTCGTCGACATCCACACGCACTACGACGCGCAGGTGCTCTGGGACCCCGCGGTCACCCCGTCGCCCCTCCACGGTGTCACGACGGTCGTCGGTGGCAACTGCGGCTTCACGATCGCGCCCGTCGAGGCGAGCGAGACCGACTACCTGACACGCATGCTCGCTCGCGTCGAGGGCATGCCCCTCGAGTCGCTCCTCGAAGGCGTCCCCTACGACTGGCGCACCTTCGGTGACTACCTCGACAAGATCGACGGCAAGACCGCGGTCAACGCCGGCTTCCTCGTCGGTCACTCGGCGATCCGCCGCTGCGTCATGGGCGACGACGCCGTCGGCAAGCCCGCGAGCGAGGACCAGATCGAGGCGATGCAGGCGCTGCTCGCCGAATCGCTCGACTGCAGGCGGCCTCGGCTTCTCGTCGTCGTGGGCGCGGACGCACAACGACGCCGACGGCGATCCCGTCCCGTCGCGGGCGGCCACGAAGGAAGAGCTGCTCGCGTTCTGCGAGACGACCAGCCAGCACGAGGGCACGACGCTGGAGTTCATCCCGTCGGTCGGCGGCTTCGAGGAGGAGCACCTCCAGCTGATGGCGGACATGTCCCGCACCGCGAACCGGCCGCTCAACTGGAACGTGCTGGTCCCGAACTCCGGGCGAGCGGAGTACGCGTGGGAAGCGCTGAGTGCCGGTGACTACGCCGCCGCGCGCGGCGGCAAGGTGTACGCGCTCACGGTGCCCGACACGGTGAAGACGCACCTCAGCTTCAAGTCGGGGTTCGTGTTCGATGCGCTGCCGGGCTGGGCCAAGACGATGGCGCTGCCGGTCGACGAGAAGATGAAGGCACTCGGCGACCCGGCGGAGCGCGCTCGCCTCGACGAGGGCGCGCAGTCGCCCGAGGCCGGGATGCTCCGCGGGATCGCGAACTGGCAGGCGATGACGATCAACGAGACGTTCGCACCCGAGAACGAGGGTCTCGCCGGTCGCACCGTCGGCGAGATCGCGGCCGAGCGCAACCAGGAACCGTTCGACACGGTCTGCGACATCTCGATCCTCGACGAGCTCCGTACGGTCCTCTGCCCACCGGTCGCCGGCGACGACGCCGCGAGCTGGGAGCTGCGCCGCGACGTGTGGCGCGACCCGCGTGCCGTCGTCGGCGCGTCGGACGCCGGCGCGCACCTCGACATGCTGGCGACGTTCAACTACTCGACGGCGATGCTGCGCGCGTGTCGCGAGCACGAGCTCATGCCGCTCGAGGAGGCGATCGCGCTCCTCACCGACCGGCAGGCCCGGCTCTACGGGATCAAGGAACGCGGTCGGATCGCCGAGGGCTGGCACGCCGACTTCGTGATCTTCGATCCCGAGCGCGTCGCACCCGGCCCGATCACCTGGCGCAACGACCTGCCGGCCGGTGCCGGGCGCCTCTACGGCGAAGCCGAGGGGATCACGCACGTCCTCGTCAACGGCGTCGAGATCGTCCGCGACGGTGAGCTCACCGGAGCCACGCCCGGCACCGTGCTGCGCAGCGGCCGCGACACGGAGACCGTCACCGCCACCTAGTCAGTCGGCGACGATCAGCCGGTAGCCGAGGTCGATCTCGTCGAGCTCGAGCAGGTCGGCGTGGCGCTCGTGCCACACGCCCGATGTCGAGGTCGGCGCGCAGCTCGGCGACGGCGCGATCCACGACGTCGTCCGGCAGGATCGAGAACGACGAGATGCCGGTGCGCACCTGCGGCTCGAGGTACGCCTCCGGGCGCCGCCAGAACGCGCCGGCGAACCCGTCCACGCAGTCGTGCGGGACCGGCACCACCTCGACCCGCGTCGCGCCGATGCCCTCGGCGATCTGCTCGACCTGCGGCGCGCGCGCTGACTCCACCGCGGCGGCCTCGGGGAAGTAGTCGGCCACCAGCCAGAACGCGGCCGACTGCGGCTCGTCGAAGCCGAGGACGACCCGCCGCGGCGCGACCCGGCAGAGCTCCGCGAGCCCGGCGTCGAGGTCGGACCAGTGGTGGACGGTCAGGACGGCGAGCGCGGCGTCGCACGCGCCGTCGGGCAGTGGCAGTGCCTCTGCGACGCCCCGCACGGCCGGCGCGGCACCGGGCGCGCGCTGCGCCAGCATCACGTCCGAGGGCTCGACCGCGACGACGACGCGATCGTCGGGCTCGTACGAGCCCGTGCCCGCGCCGACGTTGCACGACGCGGCGGGCGTCCCCCAGGGCGTCGCAGGACCTGCGCGGCGATGCGGGGATCGGGACGGCGCTGGAGCGAGTACGACCGGCCGATCGTGTCGTACGCGTGCTCCGTCACGGCTAGCTCGGGGGCTTGGGCATCTCCGGCAGGCCGAGCTTGCGGTGGTCCCAGGAGACGTACTTGTCGACGTTGATCTTCACGCAGACGCGCTTGTTGATCATCACGTCGACCATCGGCTTCATGTCGTCGGTGTACTCGACGCCCGCGGTCCGTGCGACGAGGCTCTTGCCCATCTCGAAGACACGGTCGTAGTCGTCGATGATCTCCGCCGTCCCGACCATCTCGACACCGACGAGCTGGTCGTAGGAGGTGCCCTCCTCGATCATGCACGTGATGCGCGGGTCGCGGCGGAGGTTCTTCACCTTCTGGCTCTTCGCCTTCGTCTCGAGCGCGACCGCGCCCTCGAGGAACCCGTACCACATGGCGACGAGGTGGATGCTGCCGTCGTGGTTGTAGGTCGCGCAGCTCATCGTGTGCCACCCGTGGAGGAACTCGTCGATCTCCTCGGGCGTCATCTTGATGAGGTCGCGCTGCTTGACCCCCTGCCCGAACGGCTGCTTCGTCGTCGCTCACGCGGTGACCCCCATGTCGATCGGCAGGATGACGCCGTTGATGTAGCTCGCTTCGTCGGACGCCAGGTAGGCCACGCTCGACGCGACCATCTCGGGCGTCCCCATCTCACCCGTCGGCGGCATCATCTTCAGGTACTCGCGCACGTCGCTGCCCTCGACGAAGCCGAAGTCCTTCGTGATCGGCGTGTCGATGCCGGCCGGCGCCACGGCGTTCACCCGCACGCCGCGCCGCGTGTACTCGGTGGCCATCGCCTTCGTCATGAGCGAGACGCCGCCCTTCGACGCGCAGTACGCCGCGTTGTAGGGCTGGCCGAAGATGCCCGCGCTCGACGAGATGTTGACGATGCAGCCGCCGTGCTCCAGCAGGTGCGGGAGGCACGCCCGTGACACGGCGAACGTGCCGACGAGGTTCACCTCGATGATCTTGCGGAACTCCTCGATCGGCTGCTCCTCGGAGCGGGCGAACTTGCCGATCCCGGCGATGTTGCAGCACACGCGCGGCGGTCCGAGCTCGTCGACCACGGCCGCGATGACCTTGTCGACGGCCGCCGCGTCCGTGACGTCGAGCTGCCAACCCTGTCGCGCGGCCGCCGGCCTCGGTGATCCCCTTCGCCGTCGCCGCCGCACCGGCCTCGTCGATGTCGAGGCAGGCGACGATGCCCCCCTCGCTGCCGAACCGTGTCGCCGTCGCCCGCCCGATGCCGGATGCGGCACCGGTCGTCACCACCACTCGATCGTCGAAGCGCGCCATAGGAAGGGGACCCTATCCCCCGCCCCGGCGGACGCGCTCCCGGACGCACTCCCGGACGCACCCTCGGCCGGCGCGAGGTGCGGCTTCACCATGTCGAGGAACGCGTTCGGGTCGGTGCGCTTCGTCCGGGAGAGGTCGGCGTGGGCCTCGCTCGCGAACCCCTCGAAGCGATCGGAGCGCAGCAGGTCGACGAGCGCGTCGGCCACGACCTCGGGCTCGAGCGCGTTCGGGTCGGCGGGGAACGGCTCGTCCCGGTCGTCACGCGGCAGCGCGAACTCCGTGCGCGTCGTGCCCGGCACGAGCACCTGCGCGGTCACCCCCGTGCCGAGCAGATCGAGCAGCAGTCCCTCGCTCCAGAGCTCGAGCGCGGCCTTCGACGCCGCGTAGGCGCCGACGCGCACGGCTGCGGTACGCGTGCCCATCGACGAGACGTTGACGATGCGACCGCGCCTGCGCTCGAGCATCCCGGGCAGCAGCGCGCTCGTCAGCGTGACCGCGGACAGGAAGTTGATGCGCAGCACGTCGGCGACCTCGTCGGGCGTGATGTCCTGCATGCGCCGGCGGCTCGGGACGCCGACGTTGTTGACGAGCACGTCGACCGGCCCGATGGTCGTCTCGATCCGCTCGGCGAGGGCCGGGAGCGCGTCGAGGTCGGCGAGGTCGGCCACGAACGCGTCGGACGCCGGGGCGTGGGCGCGCACGTCGTCGAGCACGGCCCGCAGGCGGTCTTCGCGCCGGGCGCAGATGCCGACGGCCTGGGCGCCGGCCCGGGCCAGCGCCAGGGCGCTCGCCGCGCCGATCCCCGACGATGCGCCGGTGACGAGCGCGACGCGTCCCGCGACGGGATCGCCTCCCACTACTTGATCGCGATGGGGTTGACCGGGCTGCCGACCGCGTCCGTGAACGGCATCGGCGACGCGTCGAGGAAGCACGTGTAGCGGCCGTCGTCGGCGCAGTCGGCGGCGAGCGCCTCGAGGTTCCAGTTCTGGCCCTGCAGGAGCCCCATGTCGACGAGGTGCAGCAGGTGCACCGCGAGCTGCGCGTCCTCCCGCTCGCTCGGGTACACCTCGAAGATGATGTTGTCGGTGGCGACCGCGGCCACGTCGTGGTCGCGGAACCACTCGACCGACTGGAGCGACGGGCCGCTCGCCGGGACCGAGTTGTAGGCCGCCGGGCTGTCGTTGAGGAAGCGGGCCATGCGGCCCGTGCGCAGCAGGATCACGTCGCCGGGCCGGACGTCGACCTTGCCCAGCGCGGCGGCCGCGTCGAGGTCGTCACCGGTGATCGCGTGCCCGTCCTCGACCTCGTCGACGCCGCGAGCCCGGGCGACGTCGAGGAGCACGCCCCGGCTCACGAGCGTCGTGATCTTGTCGATGCCCAGGCGCGACGCGCCCTGATCGGTGATGGTGCTCGACGGGACGCCGTTGTACAGGTTCCCCTCGTAGCTCACGTGCCCGAACCCGTCCCAGTGCGTGCACGCCTGCAGGCAGAGCACGACCCGGTCGTCGCTCGTGCAGAAGTCGGACGGGTCGCCCATGAGGGGGACGTCGACGAGGAACATCTCGTGCACGGGGTTCTCGCGACCCGGCACGGCGCCGACCTGCGGTCCGTGCTCGTCGAGCGGGATGCCGAGCGCGAAGCGCTTCCCCGTCTTGATCTCACCTGCCGCGGCCTTGACGACGTCGTCGGTGATCAGGTTGATCGTGCCGAGCTCGTCGTCGTCGCCCCACCGGCCCCAGTTGCGAACCTTCGCGGCGAGCTCCTTCACCTCGTCGGGCAGTGCCATCTCATCTCCCCTTGAAACGCTCACGGTCGACGAACACCCACGAGCCGCGAGCGACGGCGTGCGTCACTCCGTGCTCATCGAGCAACGCCGCGCACCCACGCGCGACGCGCTCCCCCCGGTCCTCGAGCCAGCTCATGATCACGTAGTGCTGGCCGACCCGGGGCGCCTCGCGGATGTGCGCGGCCATCGTGCCGAGCACGATCGCCGGTCTCGTGCGGCAGGACGAGCAGCACGGGTGCCCCGGTCGGGCAGTCGAGCGCCGCCCACGTGATCTCGTCGCGCACGCGGTCGGTCTCGCCGTCGGTGTGCGAGATGTCGGGCACCCAGGGCGACGCGAAGATCCCCTCTCGCCCGGGCACCGGGCCCGCGAAGATGCGCAGCCCGTCACCCACGGCGCGCTCGGGTCCGCACCCGAAGCACTCGGGGAACGGGTGCTCCCCGTGCCCTTCCCGCACGAGGTAGGCGTCGGCGCCGGCGCGCGCGAGGGCCGGCGTGACGGGTGCGCGGCACCGCGACGTGGAGCTCCTCGATCGACCAGCCCTCGGCGACCGGGCAGTCGGTGGGGTCGAAGAGCATGACGGCGTCGGTCGACTCGACCTGCCGCAGCTCGAGCGGCGTGCCGAGCGGTGGCGGGTTGCGCAGCCGCACCTCGGCGGGGTTGCCGACCGTGACGGCGACGAGGCCGCACGTGTAGCCGCCCTGCCCCGACCACTCGGGGCCCCGGAACCGTCGCTCGATGACGACGGGGAGTCCGTTCACGGCGCCGAGATGGTCAGCACTCCGCGCGCGAGCTTGCCGTCGTGCAGGTCGTGCACCGCGCTCTCCCAGTCGTCGAGGGCGTAGCGCTCGCTCACGAGCTCGTCGAGCTTGATGAGGCCGCGCTGGTACACGTCGACGATGAGCGGGATGTCCCACTGCGGACGGTGCGAGCCGGCGCGCGATCCGGTGAGCGTGCGCTCGACGTGGGTGAAGTTCGTGATGCGCGCGTCGACGGTCGCGGTGGGTGCCGGCACGCCGACCGCGACGGCTTCACCGCCCCAGTCGAGCATCTCGAGGCACTGGTTGAGGATCGCCGGGTGTCCGACGCAGTCGAACGCGTAGTCGACGCCACCCTCGCCGAAGGACCCGACGACGTTGGCGATCTCGGTCGGGAACCACTCGCGCACCTGCGCGACCACGTCGACGCCGTCGCCGGCCTGGATGAAGTCGGTGGCGCCGAAGTCGCGCGCGGCCTTCTCCTTCTCGGCGACGGTGTCGACCGCGATGATCCGCTTCGCACCCTTGACCTTCGCGGCCTGGATCACGTTGAGCCCGACGCCACCGACGCCGAACACCACGCAGGTGTCGCCGAGGGTGAGGTCGGTGCGGTTCCAGACCGAGCCGATGCCGGTGAGCACGCCGCAGCCGATGAGGCACGCGACCGAGAGGTCGATCTCGGGGTCGATCTGCACGCACTGCACCGCCTGCACGACCGTGTACTCGGAGAGGCACGACGTCGCGGCGAAGTTCCACGCCGCGTCGCCGGCGACGGTGAACGGCTGGCTCGCGTTGGCGATGCTCTTGCGGCAGTAGCGCCGGGCGACCGGTGACGCACCACTTGCACGCGCCGCAGAACGCCATCGTGTGCAGCACGACGTGGTCGCCGGGCTTCACGTTGGTCACGGCCTCGCCGACCGCGTCGACGACGCCCGCGCCCTCGTGGCCGAGCACCGCGGGAGGCGGCCACGGGATCGTGCCGTCGAGCACGCTGAGGTCGCTGTGGCACAGCCCCGCCGTGGTGACGCGCACCTTGACCTCGGTGGGACCGGGCGGCCGCACGTCGACGTCGTCGCGGACCGCCGCCTTCTCGCCGTCGTACACGAGCGCCTTCATCTCACCTCTCTCTTTGGATGCGTCTCTCACCGTCGTAGACGCGGTGAGGGACGCATCCAAGACTCATCCCGGCCAGATGACGCTCTGGATCTCGGTGTAGGCGTGCAGGCCGAAGTCGCCGCCGTCGCGACCGATGCCGCTCATCTTGAAGCCGCCGAACGGCGCCTCGTGGTTGCGCTGCGCGGTGTTGATGCCGACGTGACCGCACTCGAGCTGCTGCGCGATCTCGAACGCCTTCGCGGTGTCCTCGGAGAACACGTAGTCGTACAGGCCGTAGTCGGAGTCGTTCGCGATCGCGATCGCCTCGTCGTCGTCGTCGTAGGGCACGACGACGATCACCGGCCCGAAGATCTCCTCGCGCACCGGCGTCATCTGGTTCGTGCACCCGGCGAGCAGCGTCGGGCCGACGTAGAAGCCCTTGTCGAACCCATCCGGCTTGCGCCCGTCGACGAGCACCTCGGCACCCTCGTCGGCACCCGGTCTGGATGTAGCCCTCGATGCGGTCGCGGTGCGCACCCGAGATCACCGGGCCGACGAGCGTGTCCGCGGCCTCGGGCGGACCGATCTTCAGCGTCGGCGCCACGCCCTGGAGCGCGCCGATCAGCGCGTCGTAGACGTTGCGGTGCACGATCGCCCGCGTCGGTGCGGTGCAGATCTGCCCCGAGTGGAAGCCCCACACGCTCGCGAGGCCGGCGACGGCCTTCCCGACGTCGGCGTCCTCGCAGACGATGCACGCGCCCTTGCCGCCCAGCTCGAGCAGCAGCCGCTTCATCGTCTTGCCGCCCGCCTCGTAGATGCGCGATCCCACGGCGGTCGACCCGGTGAAGCGAGATCATGTCGACGTCGGTCGACTCGACGAGCGCCTGCCCGACCTCGGGCGCCGAGCCCGTGACGAGGTTGACCACCCCGGGCGGGAACCCGACGTCCTCGCAGATCTGCGCGAACTCGTGGATCGCCAGCGGGTCCTGCGGCGCCGGCTTCATCACGATCGTGTTGCCGGTGGCGAGCGCCGGCCCCACCTTCCCCGCCATGCTCACGAGCGGGAAGTTGTACGGCGAGATGCACGCGACCACGCCGACGGGCTGGCGGAACACCTGCCCGCCGATCACGCCGCCGGCCGCGAGCGGCGTCGTCGGCATGATCGACGGCGCCAGCGACTGGTTGATGTCCTGCAGCGCGCCCTTGGCGTAGCGGTGGAACCGGGCGACGGCCTGCGGCACCTGCAGCGACGACCCCACCGTGAGCGTCGCGCCGGTCTCCGCCATGATCAGCGGCAGCAGGTCGGCCTGGCGCGCCGACACCTCCGTCGCGAGCTTCGTCAGGAGGTTCGCCCGCTCCTCCGGCGACACCTGCTTCCAAGCCGGGAGCGCCTCACGCGCCGCCCCGGCCGCGGCCTCGGCGTCGGCGACCGACGACTCGGGCGCCTCGTCGATCGTCTCCTCGGTCGCCGGGTTGACGATCCCGTAGGAGCCGCTCCCACCCTCGACCCAGGAGCCACCGATCAGGTTGCGGTATGGGGTTCCCGTCAGCGATGACATGCGAGGCGGACGGTAGCACTGCCGATCTGACTGCCCGTCAGGTCGTCGCGGCCGTCAGGCGCCGGCGGGCACCGCCGCGGTCCGCGTGTCCTGCCCCGAACGGAGCACCTTCCCGGGCAGGTCGCCGGTGGCGGCGCCGTCGTGGACGATCTCGCGGCCGTTCACGAACACCCGGGACACGCCCGTCGCGGCGGCGAACAGCCGCGCCGTGCCGCCCGGGAGGTCGCTCACGAGGCTCACGTCCTCCATGTCGACCGTCTCGGGGTCGAGCAGGACGAGGTCGGCGTGCGCACCCTCGGCGATGACGCCCCGGTCGCGCAGCCCGAACAGCTCCGCCGGCGCCTGCGTGATCATCTGCACCGCACGCTCGAGCGGCACGAGCTGGCGGCCCCGGAGGCAGTCGGCGAGGAAGCGTGTCGTGTACGGCGCGCCGCACATGCGGTCGAGGTGCGCGCCGGCGTCGGAGCCGCCGAGCATCACGTCGTCGCGTGCCCAGGCGTCCTTGCGCAGCTCCCACGAGCCCGGGTCGCTGTCGGACGGGAGCGGCCACAGGATCGTGCGCAGGTCGTCGGCGAGCACGACGTCGACGAGCGTGTCGAACGCGCTCGTGCCGCGCTCCTTCGCGAGATCCTCGACCCGCCGGTTCTTCAGGCCCTCGTTCGCCGCCGAGTAGGTGTCGCCGATCATGTACCGGCCCCAGTCGGTGAGCCGGGCGAAGACACCCGCGTCGGGCGACTGCGGCCCGCTCGACCATGCCGCTGACGCACCGCGGGGTCGCGCAGCTTCGCCATGCGCTCGGGCACCGGGAGGCCCAGCACCTCGGACCAGTCGGGCAGCATGAACAGCGCGCAGTAGTTGCAGGAAGCTCATGTTCATCTCGACGAGCACGGGCATCGTGAGCGCCACGGAACGGCCGCCCGCGCGCCGCGGCCGCCTCGTTCGCCGCGAGCTGCTCGCGGTAGCGCTCGGGCTCCTTCGAGTCGATCGTCAGCACGTTCCAGTTGAGCGGCCGCCGCGCCGCGAGCGTCATGTCGCCCATGAGCTCGACCTCGTCGGGACGGAAGCCGCGCAGGCAGCCGTCGGTGACGTACTCGAGCGTCGTGCCCTCGTGGTCGCGGACCGCGCCACAGAGCGCGAGCACCTCGTCGCGCGACGCCCACCGCGACGGGACCGGCTCGCCGTCACCGTCGGAGTGCGTGAACGAGAGCGTCGTCGAGAAGCCGAGCCCGCCCGCGTCGAGCGCCTCGTGCAGCAGCCGCGACCATCGCCTCGACCTGGTCGTCGGTCGCCTCGCTGCCGACCGACTCGGCGCCCATCACCGCGCGCCGCAGCGCGCAGTGGCCGACGAGGAACGCCGCGTTGACGCCGATGCCGCCCTCGAGCGCGTCGAGGTACTCGGCGAACGTCTGCCAGCTCCACGGCACGCCCTGCTCGAGCGCGGCGAGCGGCATGCCCTCGACCTTCACCATCATCCGGCGGAGGTAGTCGGCGTTCTCGTCACCGGTGAGCGGCGCGAGCGTGAACCCGCAGTTGCCGCCCATGATGCTCGTGACGCCGTGCAGGCTCGACGACAGCGCGCCCGGGTCCCAGAACAGCTGCGCGTCGTAGTGGGTGTGCGGGTCGACGAAGCCGGGCGTGAGCACGAGCCCGTCGGCGTCGATCTCGGTCGTCGCGCCCTCGTCGGTCTCGCCGACGACGACGATGCGACCGTCGCGCACGCCGACGTCGACCTGGCGGGCCGGCGCACCGGTCCCGTCGACGACGGACGCATTCCGGATCAGCAGATCGAGCATCGGATGATTCTCCCATGCCCGCGAAGGGAACGAGCAATGCGCCGCGAACGAGAGCCGGACACGTCGACCGGTAGGGTCCTCCTCTCGACGTGGGGCGCGAACCGTCCGAGGAGCCGATCCATGCACCGCCGTCCCTTTCTGGCGCTCGCCGCCTGTGCGAGCACGGCCGCCGTCCTGGGTGCCGTGCTGGCTGCTGCGCCTGCCGCCGCCGGGGGGCGCCCGCCGAAGCCGGACGGCACCCTCGTGGTCGCCCACCTCGGCCCCGAGACCGGTGAGGTCGCACCGATCATCGAGTCGCTGCGGGCCCCCGTGCGCATGGCCGTCGACGAGATCAACGCCGCGGGTGGCGTCAACGGGAAGCCGGTGACCCTCCTGACGGCCGACGAGGGCGACGCCGCGACCACCGCGCAGCAGTCGGTCGACAGGCTCCTCACGAACGGCGCCGACGCGATCATCGGCCCTGCGTCGTCGAACAGCACGCTCGAGATCCTCGACCGCACGAAGGGCCGCGCGCTCGTGTGCTCGGGCTCGAACAGCTCCGAGACGCTGACGACGGACGGGCCGAAGCGCTCGGGCGGCCTCTACTTCCGCACGTCACCGTCCGACGTGCTGCAGGGCCCCGCGCTCGCCGAGCAGGTCCTCGCCGACGGCCACCGCAGGGTCGCGGTCGATCGCACGCGACGACGGGTACGGCGACAGCTTCTCGCGGCGGCTCACGAAGGCGCTGCGCGCGGGCGGCGCGAAGGTGCCGGTCGTCGCGCACTACGCGCTCGACGACGCGGACGCGGCGAAGCAGGCCAAGAAGGTCGTCGCCGGAAAGCCGGAAGCGATCGTCGTGATCGGCGTGCTCGACGACGCCGCGCCCGTCGTACGCGCGCTGATCGACGCCGGAGCGAACCCGAAGGAGCTGCCGATCTACGGCACCGACGGTCTCTATTCGTCACGCTTCGCGGAGCTCGTGAACCCGCAGAACCCCGGCGTCGTCGAGGGGATCAAGGGCACCGCGCCGGCGAGCGCGCCCGCCGGCGTCACGAGCCCGTTCCAGGCGACGTTCGGGCTGACGGGCATCGATCCGGTCTTCTCGGCGCACTACTACGACTGCACGATCCTCACCGCGCTCGCGGCGGAGAAGGCGAAGTCGGACTCGCCGGCGAAGATGGCGAAGGCGTTCGCGGCGAACCTGAAGGGCAGCAACGGGTGCAACACGTTCGCCGAGTGCCGCGACCTCCTCGCGGCCGGCAAGACGATCCACTGGCGGGGTGCGTCGTCGAGCTTCGACCGGTTCGGGAAGTTCGAGCCGGACGAGGGGGTCTACGAGCTGTGGAGCTACGACGCGGACGGGACGCCGCAGGCCGGCGACCCGGCGGCGCAGCTGCGGGTCACCCGGCCGCGCGTGCTCACGAACCCCGTTCTTGAGCCTGGTACAGGCTCCCCGCCGGCACGGGGGTGGAACACGGCGAGCAGCCAGGGAATGGTGACCAGGACGACGTCGGCGTCACGGGTGACCCCTCGAAGCAGGTCCGGGGCTCTTAGGGTGGCGCCCGAGCACCCTGCACCGCAGGTAGCTAGGGTCTGAACCAACCCTGAACAAGGAGTAACCGAATGCTCCGAACACGGCATCTCAAGGTGGCGTCCGTCCTGACCGTCCTCGTCGTGGCTGCCGCCTTCGCGGCCCCAGCCGGCGCAGGGGCGGACCGGGGCAACAAGGACGGCCAGCTGATCATCGGCCATCTCGGTCCCGAGAGCGGCGATCTTTCCGCGATCATCGAATCGCTTCGGGTTCCGATAAACATCGCGATCGAAGAGATCAATGCGGCCGGTGGGGTCAACGGCCAGCCCGTGACGCTCGTCACCGGTGACGACGGAGGCGGCGCGGAACCGACGGTCGCGAGCCAGACCGTCGACCGGATGCTCACGTCGGACAAGGTCGACGCGATCATCGGACCGGCGGCCTCACCCGACGTCGAGGCCATCGCCGACAAGATCGAGACGAACGCCGCGACGGTGTGCACTGGCTCGGCAACCTCGCCGGCGCTCTCGCCGAAGGGCTACGGGGGCGGGTTCTTCTTCCGCACCGCGCCGCCCGACAAGCTCCAGGCGCCCGCGACGGCCGAGCTCGTCCTCTCCGAGGGGCACAGCCGCGTGGCGATCCTCTCGCTGCGGAACGCATATGGCCGCGGCTACGCCAAGGCGATGTCCAAGGCCCTGAAGCAGGGCGGGGCGAACGTCGTGGCGAACGTGGCCTATGACCCGGACGGGAGCCAGTTCGACGCCGACGCCGAGAAGGTGGCGAACGCGGACCCTGACGCCATCGCGCTCATCGCCTACCCGGACACCGGCGGGAAGGTGATCCAGGCGCTGATCGGAGCGGGGGCCGGGCCGGCCGACGTGCCGCTGTTCACGACGGATGGCCTCGACAGCTCGAGCATCCCCGAGACGGTCGACCCGGACAACCTGGGGTCGCTCGACGGCGTCCAGGGAACGACCCCGGCCGCCGCACCCGCGGGCATCGAGCACCCGTTCCAGGCGACGTTTGCCGAGACCGGCGTGGACACGGTGTTCTCGTCCTACTACTACGACTGCACCATCCTCACGGCGCTTGCCGCAGTGAAGGCGAAGTCCGACGATCCCGCGAAGTTCCGGAAGCAGTTCACCGCGAACCTCAAGGGTGACGAGGACTGCCAGACCTTCGCCGACTGCAAGGCGCTGCTGGACGAGGGTTCGACCATCCACTACCGCGGGGCGTCCTCGGCGTACGACAAGTTCTCGGACCACGAGCCGCTCTCGGGTGTGTACGACGTGTACACGTTCGACGCGGCAGGTGAGAAGTCGACGCTCGGTGACGACGCCCAGATCGCGATCGGGTGAGGCGTCACCGCTAGTCAGCAACAAGCACGCGACGAGGGGGCCCGGGGAACCGGGCCCCCTCCCGCGTGCAGGACGGTCAGCGGGGGTCGGCCAGCGCGCCCAGGTAGAGCTCTACGACCTTGGGGTCATGGAGGAGCTCGTTGCCCCGCGCCGTGTAGGCGTTGAGTCCCTCGTCGAGCACGTAGCCGCGGTCACAGATCTGGAGGCACCGTCGGGCGTTCTGCTCGACCATCACGATCGCGGTTCCCGCGTCGTGGATGCTCTCGATCCACTCGAACACCTGATCCTGGAGGAGTGGCGACAGGCCCGCCGATGGCTCATCGAGCAAGAGAATCGTCGGGTCGGTCATCAGCGCCCGCGCCATGGCGAGCATCTGCCGTTGGCCACCCGACAGCCGCGTCACGCGCTCGTGTCGACGCTCGGCGAGCAGGGGGAACAGGCCGGTGACGACCTCGAACCGCTCGTCGAACCGGTCTGGTGCGACATATCCCCCCATACGGAGGTTGTCGATCACGGACAGCATTGCGAACACGTTGTTGACCTGCGGCACGTAGCCAACCCCGCGTTCCACGAGCTCGTGCGCCTTGTGACCGGTGATGTCGTCACCACGCAGACGCACGGTGCCGGCGCGCACCTCGACCAACCCGACGAGCGCCTTCACGAGCGTCGACTTGCCGGCGCCGTTCGGGCCGATGACGCCGACCAGCTCGCGGGGTCCGACGCTGAGGTCGCAGCCGCGCAGGATGTCGACGCCCGGCAGGTACCCGGCGACGACGCCCTCGGCCTCGAGCAGCGGCGAAGCGGTGGCGTCCGGTGTCATCGCCCGGTCAGCCTCGTGTGCCGTGTGTGCCGAGGTAGGCGTCGATGACGGCTTGGTCCCGCACGACCTCCGAAGGCGTGCCGTCGGCGATCACCGCGCCCTGCGCCATGCAGACCACACGATTGCTGATCGAGGCGACGACGTCCATGTCGTGCTCCACGAACAGCACGGTCAAGCCCCGGCCTCTCAGGCCCGTGATGCGGTCGAGCAGCTGCTCCGTCAGTGCGGGATTCACGCCGGCGGTGGGCTCGTCGAGCATCACGAGCCGCGGGTCGGCCATCAGGGCGCGCGCGAGCTCGAGGAGCTTGCGCTGACCGCCGGACAACGTGCCCCCGTACTCGTCACACATCGCGCCCAGCCCGACCCAGTCGAGCATCTCACGTGCGCGCACCTCGACATCGCGGTCTTGCGCGCGCCATGCCGGGCGAGCGAGCGCCGGGAAGAAGCGCTCGCCGCGCTGGCGCGGCGCGGCGAGCTTGACGTTGTCGAGGACGGTGAGACGTGCGAGCGCGCGCGGGATCTGGAATGTACGGACCATGCCTGCACGTGCGATGCGATACGCGGGCTTGCCGGAGAGGTTCGCGCCCTCGAAGGACCAGGTGCCGGAGTCGGCACGCTCGAAGCCCGTGAGCAGGTTGAAGAACGTGGTCTTGCCGGCGCCGTTCGGGCCAATGAGCGCGACGATCTCGCCCGCCGGCACCTCGAAATGCTCGACATCGACCGCGACGAGCCCGCCGAACGCGCGCCGCACATCGTCGGCGACAAGGATCGGTTCAGCGCTCATCGATCAATGCCTCGCTGCGGTTGCCGAGCAAGCCTTGCGGTCGATAGACCATCAGGGCCATGAGCGTGATGCCTACGACCGCGGTCCGGACAGGACCGACGTCGACGCTCGTGAGCGTGTCACCGAACACACCCTCCTCGATGGCCTGACGGAGCAAGGTGTCCAGGCCTTGGTACACGAACCAGAAGATCATGGCTCCGACGACGGGTCCGAGCACGCTGGCCACGCCGCCGAGGATGAGCACCGTGTACGCGAAGAACGTGAACGCCGAGCGGAAGTAGTCGGGATTCGTATAGGACGCGTCGATCGCGATGACGATCCCTCCGAGCGCCCCCATCACGCCACCCACGACGAGGCTCTGCAGCTTGATCGCGAACACGTTCTTTCCGAGGCTCGCGCTGCGTCCTCGTCCTCGCGTACGGAGCGCAGGACACGGCCGTACGGACTGCGAGCAAGGAACCACACGACGACGGTTGTCAGCGCGACGAGTGCCCATGCGACGGTCATGACCCACAGCGTGCGATGGTCGAACGACACCTCACCGATGCCGTAGCGACCCTCTGAGATCGGGTTGAGATCGAAGAAGGACCGCGCGAATCCTCCGATGCCGAACGAGCCGCCGGTGAGGCCCTCGAGCTGGCTCGACACCGCGCCGATGCGCAGGATCTCTGCTGCCGAGATCGTGACGATTGCGAGATAGTCGGCCCGGAGCCGAAGTGTGGGGATGCCCAGCAACAGCCCGAGAGCGATCGCAGCTCCGATACCGGCCAGCAGACCCAGCCAGAGCGGCGCACCGCCGTCGACGGTGATCGCGGTCCCGTACACGCCGACGAGCAGAAAGCCGACCTGGCCGAAGTTCAGGAGGCCGGTGTACCCGTATTGGAGGTTGAGGCCGATGGCAGCAAGCGCGTACGCCGCTGCATTGACTCCCAACGCGGCCCGAAGGCCGTCCGTGAAGACGTTTCCGAAGTCCATGCTGCGGCTCCTACGCGACCCGCTCGCGAACACCGAGGATGCCCTGAGGTCTGACCAGGAGCACGACGATCAGCACGCCCAGGTAGATAGCGCTCTTGAAGTCCGTGGGGATCCAGTACGTGCTCACCTCCGCCGCCAGCCCGAGCACAACGCCTCCAAGCATCGGGCCGAACGGCGAGCCGATTCCCCCGACGATCATGACGGCGAACATGGCGAGAAGGATGTCGAACCCCATGTCGAATTCGACGCTCACGGTGAGGCCGAGCATGACTCCCGCGACCGCTGCGAGCACGCCGCACGCGATCCACGAGACGAGGATCACGCGCTGCACGTCGACTCCGGAAGCTTCCGCGAGGTCGGCGTTGTCAGTGACGGCTCGGACCGCGGTCCCGAGCCGGGTGCGCAGGAGGAGGAGCGCCACGACGACCAGGACCAACGCGCACACTCCGATGGCGACGGCATTCTTGGGCAAGATGTCCAGCGGCCCGAGGTCCCACCGTTCCTGGACCGCGTACTCCTCGTACGGCTCAGGTCGCGCGCCAAAGATGATCTGGAAGACGCTGCGGAGGACGAGCGCCAGACCGATCGAGACCACGAGCAACGCGACGTGGCCGGTACGGCGCCGCCGGAGTGGTCGCCAGAGCGCGAGCTCCAAGCCTCCACCGAAGAAGCCGGCAACGACCAACGCGAGGGGCACCGCCGCAACGAGCGTGATCCCCAAGCCACTGTCGCTGGAGTTCAGGTAGAACGCGACGAGCGCGCCGAACGTGACCAGCTCGCCCTGCGCGAAGTTGATGAGGCCGGTCGTGCCGAACACGAGGGACAGGCCCACGGCGCCGACCGCGACGATGAGGCCGATGCGCAGCCCCGACGCCGCGAGGTCCACGATGCGGTCGAAGGCACTCGCCCCCTCGGCTGTCTCCGCGCCGAATGGGAACAGCACGAACTTCGGGCGGTTGGCCAGCACGAGAACGTTCGGAAGCCGGACCTGGTCGGGGTCGGTGAGCCTCGAGCCCTTCGGGATGGTCTTCGGGTCGAGGCGGACCTCGTAGCTCCCGGGACCGGGGACAGGAATCACTGCGAGCCCGTCCTCGTCCGACACCGCCTCACCGATCCCCGCTCCGTCCTGGAGCACCATGATCCGCACGCCCTCGACACCGCGCTGCTCCTTCCCGGAGTCGTCGAGCATGCGCGCGTTGATCGACTCGCCGGCGGGCGGCGTCGTCGTGGTGGTCGGCTCAGGTGGTGTCGGCTGAGCAGCTGCCGGCATGGCGCCCAACAGCACCCCGAGCGCCACGAGCACGAACGTCGCGGCGAGCGCGCGACGTGGTACGCCTCCTCGGCGACCCATCCGGCCACTCCCCCCTGGTTGCGGACGGCGGCGCAGACTACCGAACGATCCTGCGCCGGGCGCGGTCACGGAGCTCGTACTTCATGACCTTGCCCCCGGCGTTCATCGGCAGGGTATCCACGACCTCCACGTACCGGGGGACCTTGTAGTTGGCCATCTCCGCCCGGGCCCACTCGATGAGGCCTTCGGGGTCGACGCTCGCGCCCGGCCTCGGGATCACGAAGGCCATGCCGACCTCGCCGAGCCGGTCGTCGGGCACGCCCACGACCGCGACCTGCCCCAGCGCCTCGTTCCGCAGGAGGAGGTTCTCGATCTCGGCGGGATAGGCGTTGAACCCGCCGACGATGAACATGTCCTTCTTGCGGTCGGTGATGCGCACGTAGCCGCGCTCGTCCATGATCCCGATGTCGCCCGTGTGCAACCAGCCGTCGGCGTCGATCGTCGCCGTCGTCTCCTCGGGCTCCTCGAAGTAGCCGCGCATCACGTGGTAGCCGCGGGTGACGACCTCACCCGGCTCGCCGCGCGGCACCTCGTTGCCGTCGTCGTCGACGACGCGCAGCTCGGTGTCAGGGATCGCGCGCCCCGACCAGTTCGCGATCGTCTCGGGCTCGTCGTCGTGGCGGCACATGGCGGTCGTGCCGGTCGACTCGGTCAGGCCGTAGCCGGTGATGATCGTGTCGAAGGTCATCTCGTCGCGCAGGCGCTCGACGAGCGTGACAGGGACGGCCGCCGCGCCCGTCACCGTGAGCCGCAGCGACGACAGGTCGTACTTCGCGCGATCGGGGAAGTCGAGGATGCCCTGCAGCAGCGTCGGCGGACCGGGGAGCACCGTGATGCGCTCGCGCTCGACCATCTCGAGCACCTTCGGGACGTCGAACACCTTGCACGGCACGATCGTCGCGCCGCGCAGCACGCACGACATCCAGCCCGCCTTGTACCCGAACGTGTGGAAGAACGGGTTGATGATGAGGTAGCGGTCGCCCTCGCGCAGCCCGATGACCTCGGTCCATGCCTCGTAGACGCGCACCGACTGGCCGTGGGTGAGCATCACACCCTTCGGGCGCCCCGTCGTCCCGGACGTGAAGATCAGGTCGGAGAGGTCATCGGGCGTGATCGCGTCGATGCGCGCGTTCGCGTCCGCCTCCGTGACCGACTGGCCCGCAGCCATGTAGTCGAGCGCGCCGACCGTGCCGTCGGGCGCGTCCTGCTGGAGCACGACGATCTGCTCGAGGGCCGGCAGGTCGACGTCGGAGCCGCGCAGCATCGCCACGTAGTCGGTGTCGAGGAAGTCGGTGACGGTGAACAGCATCCGGGCACGCGACTTGCCGAGCACGTACGCGGCCTCCGCGCCCTTGAAGCGCGTGTTGAGGGGGACGACCACGCCGCCGGCGCCGAGGATCCCGAGCGCGGCGCCGATCCACTGGTGCATGTTCGGCGCCCAGATCGACGCCCGGTCCCCCGGCTGGAGTCCGGCGGCCATGGCGGCCCGGGTCGAGGCAACCATGATCTCCTCGAAGCGCCGGTAGTCGAGGCGGACGGTGCCGTCGTCGTCGACGAGCGCCTCCCGGTCACCGAACTCGCGGGCGGCGCGCTGCACGAGCCCCGGGATCGTCAGCCCGGCCAGATCGGTGGTCATCACGTCGGTCGCGCTCGCTCGGCCGCACGATACGTGCGGCCGCCCTCCGGGACGCTCGGCTGCTCCACGGCCGGGAGGCTACCGATCCGGTGCGGGCGGAACGTCGCTCGCGGGCGCCGGTTGCTAGGTTCTGCCGGTCCACCGGTCCTCGCAGCCTGGAGATTCACCGGCTGACTGGAGCTCGACATGCCACTCGATCCCGCGTGTGCTCCGATCATCGAGCTGATGGAGACGGTGTTCCCGCGCATCGCGCCGGGCGTCGACGCCGCGCAGGTGCGCGCGCAGTCGGACGCGATGCCACGCGTGCCGCCGGCGGAGGACGTCGCATCGTCCGAGGACCGCGACATCCCCGGCCCTGCGGGTGACATCCCGGTCCGCATCTACCAACCGCTCGGGGTCGACGACGCGTCCAAGCCCGGCGTGGTGTACCTCCACGGCGGCGGGTGGGTCATCTGCGGGCTCGACAGCCACGACGGCGTGTGCCGGCGGCTCGCCAACGAGCTCGGCGCGACCGTGGTGTCGGTCGACTACCGCCTCGCACCCGAGCACAAGTACCCGGCCGCGGCCGACGACTCGTACGCCGCGCTGTGCTGGACGGCGGAGCACGCCGGTGAGCTCGGCCTCGACCTCGAGCGGCTCACGGTCGCGGGCGACAGCGCGGGCGGCAACCTCGCCGCGGTCGTGGCCCAGCGTGCCCGCGATCGCAACGGCCCGAAGCTCGCGTTCCAGCTCCTCGTCTACCCGGTCATCGACTCGTCGGACACGCGCAACGACCACGCCTCGAAGACCGACAACGCCACGGGGAACTTCCTCACGACGGACCACATGGAGTGGTACCGGGAGCAGTACCTCCCCCACGACGAGGCGGGCGCCGATCCCGACGTGTCACCGCACCTCGCCGAGTCGCTCGCGGGTCTGCCGCCGGCGTGCATCGTCACGGCCGAGATGGATCCCCTGCGCGACGAGGCCGAGCACTACGCGGCGCTCCTCGAGGCGGCCGGTGTGCCGGTCGTGCTCTACCGGGCGCCGGGGATGTTCCACGGGTTCTTCAGCATGCACGCCGTGCTCGACGGCGCCCAGGACGCGCAGAAGGTGGCGTTCGACACGATGAAGGCGGAGCTGAGCACGTGACGACGATCGTTCCCGAAGGTGAGCTCGTCTACGGGATGCAGCTCCAGATCCAGGCCAAGTCGAAGACGTTCGTCGAGGACTGGGAGGCCGACGCGGGCGCCGACGAGCTGCGCCGCCTCGTGCAGCACGCCGACGACACCGGCTTCTTCTACGTGGCGGTGTGCGATCACCTCGCCGTCACGAAGCCGCTCGACGCGCACATGCAGACCACCTGGTACGACACCGTCGCGACGCTGGCGTGGATCGCCGCGCTCACCGAGCGCGTGCGGGTCATGTCGCACGTGTACGTGCTGAGCTACCGGCACCCGCTGCACACCGCGAAGTCGTTCATGACCCTCGACGAGCTCTCGGGCGGGCGCGCCATCCTCGGCGTCGGTGCCGGGCACCTCGAGGGCGAGTTCGACCTGCTCGGCTTCGACTTCGCCGAGCGCGGCCGGGTCACCGACGACGCGATCGACGTGGTGCGTGCCGCGTTCACCGACGAGTACCCCGACATCGACTCACCCCGCTACGGGCACATCCACGACGCGGGCATGGCCCCTCGTCCGGTGCAGCCCCGGCTGCCGATCTGGGTGGGCGGCTCGTCGAAGGCCGCGCTGCGCCGCGCCGCGACGAAGGGCGACGGCTGGCTCCCGCAGGGCACGCCACGCGACGAGATGCCGGGGCAGATCGCGTTCCTGCTCGAGGAGCGCAAGCGGGCGCTGGGCGACGAGCCGATCGACCTCGGCACGATCGCGGAGTTCCTCTACGTCGGCGACCCCGGCTGGGACGTCGGCGAGGACACGCTCGCGGGATCGCCCGACATGATCGCCGAGCGCCTCAACGAGTTCGCGCCGATGGGCGTCAGCCACCTCCAGGTGCGCTTCCGCAACCGGTCGCTCGACGAGCTCCTCGACCAGATGAGCGCCTTCCACCGCGACGTCGCCCCGCACCTCAGCCGCTGACGCTGGACCTCAGCCGCTGACGCGGCACGCGCTGCGCCGCACCCCAGGATGCGGGCACGCAGCCGGGGGGAAGTCGATGGGTGACGGGACGCTGATCATCGACGCGGACGGGCACGTCATGGAGCCCGAGGACTGCTGGTCCGACCGAATGGACGCCGAGCGCTGGGGCGACTGGATCCCGCGCAAGGTCACCGAGGACGAGTGCTACGAGACCATCTGGACGGGTGGCGTCGTGCGCGGCGGGGGTCGCGAGCTGCAGGACCAGATGGCCGCGGCGGTCGGGCTGACTCCCCAGCAGCTCTTCGACCTGCTCGCGTCGCTGCGCGTCGAGGGCGGACACGATCCCGACGCACGAGTCGCCGCGCTCGACGTCGACGGGATCGACGCGGCGGTGGTCTACCCGTCGCAAGGCATGTTCTTCGGACCGTGCGACCCGATCCCCGCGCTCCACGACGTCGAGTTCGTCGCCGACTGCGAGCGCGCGTACAACGACTGGGTCGCCGACTTCTGCGCCCCGCACCCGGAGCGCCTGTTCGGCGTCGCCGCCGTGCCGCTGCAGGACGTCGACCTGGCGATCGCCGAGGCGCAGCGTGCGTGCGGCGAGCGCGGCCTGGTCGCGGTGTTCCTGCGCCCGTCGTCGTACCTGACCGACGAGCAGGACCGCGAGCTCCCGCTGCACCACCCGGCGTACGACCGCTTCTGGGCCGCGATCCAGGAGCTCGGCGTCCCCGTGGCGTTCCACCCCGGCGTCCACGTCGACACGCCGGGTGCGTGCCGGAAGTTCGGGCTGGTCGCCGAGTCCGAGAACATGTCGGTGACGAACATCGCGACGGACGAGCTCTACGGCGGGTCCGCGCTCGGCCAGGCCGTCGGCAACGCGGTCGACATGATCGTGACGATGGGCCGGCTCCTCATGGGCGGCGTGTGCGAGCGCTTCCCCGACCTCAAGCTCGTGTTCCTGGAGTCGGGTGGCGGATGGGTGCCGACGCAGCTGGAGCGGATGGACGAGCAGGTCGAGGCCTTCCCGCTCGAGCGCCGCAAGCTCTCGCTGCTGCCGAGCGAGTACTTCAAGCGCCAGTGCTGGGTGTGCTTCGAGGCCGAGGAGTGGAACCTCGCCGCGTGCGCGGAGTTCCTCGGTCCCGACCGCATCCTCTGGGCGACCGACTACCCGCACCCCGAGTACCACGCAGGCGTCGTCGACGAGCTGCGCGAGCACCTCGCGCCGCTCGACGACGCCGCGCAGCGCAGGATCCTCGGCGAGAACGCGGTCGCGGTGTACGACCTCCCCCTTTGACGCCCGGCTCGGCGGGGGTGCACGACGCCGCGCCCGACCTCGCGCGCATGCGGCGCGAGCGGCACGCGCGCCTCGTGGACGCGATGCACGCGCAGGGCGTCGAGACGCTGCTGCTCCTCGGGCAGTCGAACGTCGGCTACGCGACGGGCACGCGCGTCCCCGCGGCCGACCAGGCGCGGGCGATCCACCGCCGCGCGGTCGCGCTCGTCACCGCCGACGGTGACGACGCCGCACGTCTGGACGTGGTTCCCCGAGGGCGCATCGCCGGACCTGCCCGAGCCGACCACGTCCACGACGGCCTGACGCTGGAGCTCGACGACGGCGTCGCGGCGCTGCTGGGTGCCGTCGAGGCGATCGTGCCGTCGGACACGCCGCTGGCCGTCGACGAGGTGACGATGCCGCTGCGCGGCGGCGCTGCAGGATCGAGGTCGCGCCACGGTCGACGGCGGCCCGGTGATCACCGCCGCGAAGGCGAGCAAGACGGCCGACGAGCTCGCGTGCATCCGGCGCGCGCAGGCGATCAACGAGGCCGCGATCGCGGCCATCGCCCCGATCGGTCCACGCGGGCACCCGCGGCACCGACCTCACGGGCGCGTTCCTGCGCCACGCGTTCGAGCTGGGCGCGACGGCCAACAACGTCGACCCGATCTGGCAGGTGATGCCGCCGTCGATCGCGCAGGGACCGGCGACGGTGACGGGCGGCCTCGTGTTCCCGACCGTGACCACGGACCGCCCGTTCGAGCGCGGCGACCTCGTCTTCGTCGACAACGGGCTCGCCTTCGAGGGCTACATGTCGGACTACGGGCACACGTGGCTCGTGGACGACGAGCCGGATGCCCGCCAGCGTGATCAGGCCCGGCGGTGGCGTGACGTCGTCGACGCGACGCTCGCCGCGACGCAGGCGGGCGCGACGGCACGCGACCTCACGGCCGCGGCGGAGGCGGCCGCCGGCTCGCGCGCCGTGGCTCCCCCACCTGTACCTCGCACACGGCACCGGGACGGACAGCGCGGAACCGCCGTTCGTGGGGACCGACCTCGGCGACGCGTTCGACGAGAGCGTCGTGCTCGCGACCGGGATGGTGATGGTGCTCGAGCCGGTGATCTGGGACGACGGCCAGGGCGGCTTCCGCGCCGAGCAGATCGTCACGATCACCGACGACGGGTGGGAGTCGCTGTCGGAGCTGACGTGGGACGGCTGGGCGTGACGACGCCCGAGCGACGCGCGCGCGTCGTCGACGCGATGTCGGCGCAGGACATCGACGTGCTCGTGCTCGGACGCGAGGCGAATGCCCGCTACGTGTCCGGGGCCGACCGGCTGTGGCTCGCCGGCACGCGCCCGTTCTCGCCGGGATGCGTGCTGCCGGCCGCGACCGGTGCGGTGCACCTGCTGTCGATCACGGACGACGGGCTCCCGGCTGACATCCCGACCGACCACCTCTATCCCATCTCGTGGAACCCGATGGACATCCTCGGCAACCTCGCCGCGATCCCCGGCGTCGCCGGCGCCCGGACGGTCGGCGTCGACGGCATGACCCCCCTCTTCGAGCAGCTCCTCGGCGCCGCCCTGCCCGAGGCCGAGCTCGTGGACGCCGAGTCGCTCCTGCGCGGGCTGCGCCGCGTGAAGGACGCCGACGAGGTGACCGCGATCCGCGCCGCGGTCGACGCCGCCGAGCGCGCGCTCACGGAGGTCGCGGCGGCACTCCGGCCGGGGGTGCGGGAGGTGGAGCTCAAGGCCCGGTTCGAGGAGGCGATGACGGGTTCGCAGCTCACTGCGCCCGCGTTCGAGGGCACGTTCTGCGTCGCCGATGCGGGCACGCCGACCCGCACGTTCGTGACCGACCGCGCGGTCCGCGACGGCGAGCGCGTGCACGTGCGCGCCGGCGTCATCCGCGCCGGCTACGAGGGGCTCGTCACCCGAACGCTCGTGTGCGGCGGCGATGCCCTCCGTGCGCCTGCCCTCGAAGACGCGATCACTCACTGCACCACCGGTGCCCGGGTCGGCGACGTGCGCGATGCGGCGACCACGGTCGAGGGCACTGGCCTCGGGCACGAGGAGCTGGCCGACGATGACGTGCTCGCGCACGGCATGACCGTCGCACTCGAGGTTCTCGAGGACGGGATCCTCGACGGCGCCGTCGCGCTCGTGACGTCGTCAGGCCCGGAGGTGCTTGACTTCAAGTGAACTTGAAGTTCTAGGTTACGGCCCATGCCGAGCACCGAGTTCGACGCACCGACGCCCACCACCGCCGACGGCCGCTCCGACACCGAGCTCGTGAGCGCGGTCGCCGATGAGCTCCGCCACCCCCGCGAGGAGCCCGCTGACTCGTTCGTGCTGCACGCGCCGCTCGAGCTGGCGGCCCGCACGGCGCTGCTCCCCCGGGTACCGGACCTCGCACGGGACGCCGCACGGGTGCGGATCACCGAGATCGCCACGCAGTACGAGGCGTTCGGGCCGGCCGTCGTCGATCCCGCGCCGCGCGACTTCGATTCGCCGCCCGCGGCGGCCGCCGCGTTGGCACGGGCGATCGACGCCGGCGACCTCGACGAGGTCGACGCGACAGCCACGGCGCTCGCGCGCGTCGCGTCGGCCGCGGACCTGCGCCGCGCTGCTCGCCGACGCCGTCGTGACCCGGCTCTCCGCCGCCGGGCACGCGCCGATCTTCCTCTACCAGCTCCCGCGGGTCGCGCCGCGAGGCGAGCTCACGGCCGAGCTGCTGCGCCCCCTGGCCCGTGAGCTGGCCCGGCAGCCCGACTGGCGCCTCACATGGCACGAGCGCCGCATGCGTCACCGTCGCCTGCCCGCCGAGGCGCTGCAGGCCGCGATCGCCGCGACCCCGCGGCTCGGCTCACCGGGGAGCGACTTCATCTACCCGCTGATGGCGCAGGCGGAGCAGACGCGGCGTCGCGCCGCGAGCTGCTCGCCGACCCCGTCGCCGGCGTTCCGGTCGCCGACGCGGTGCCCGTGATCCTCCGGGCCGCCGCCTGGTCGATGCTCGTCGAGCCCCCCGACCACGCGCCGTACGGGTGGACCCACTGCCTGACGATGCCGCAGGCCGTGCTGGGCATCGCCGACGTGCTGGACGACCCACGCACCGCGGTGGCGGTCGCGGCGACCTACGTCGTCGGCTTCCGCGCGGCGCACGCCCAACGCCCGCTCATCGAGTCACGGCCGCCGGATCCCGAGATCGACCTCACGAGCGCGATCGAGGCGGGCCCCGACATCGCGGCCGCGGCCGCGTGGAACGCGCCGACGCCGTCCGTCGAGCGCGTGATCACCGAGCTGGTGACGCCGCGCCGCGCTGCACCACGACGCGCACTACGTGAAGTACACGCTCGCCTGCCTCGATGCCGCCGCGATCGACCGCACGCACGAGCGCCTGTACCTGGCCGCGGCGGCGAAGCTCGCGGGCTACTGGGCGGCGAACACCTGAGGCGTCACGCCCACTCGACGTGGGCGCGGATGGCGTAGCCGTTCTCGTCGAGCCAGCCCTTGGTGCGCGCGATAGCCGAGCATCCCGTCGAGGTCGGCGTCCCACCCGGGACCGACGCGGCCCTGCGCCATGCGGCGCACCGCGTCGACGGCGATCCACGCGTCGTCGCCCTCGAGCCGACCGGCCGCGGCGTCGACGAGCGCGGCGTACACCATCGCGAGGCTGTCCGCCGCGAGGCGGTCGCCGCCCACGACGGTGACCTGGAACCGCTGCACGTCGTCGGGCTCCTCGAGCGTGACGACGGGTGGTGTGGGCGCGAGGTCGACCTGCACGTACATCGCCGGGAGCGTAGGCCGCTCCCCGCTCACCTAGGGTTGGCGCGTGATCGGACCGGCGGCCGCCGCACTCGAGGGCAAGGTCGCGGTCGTCACGGGAGCCGCGCAGGGCATCGGGGCCGGTGCCGCGCAGGCGCTGGCCGCGTTCGGTGCCGACCTGGCGATCTGCGACCGCAACGAGGCCGGCATGCGCGAGACGGCCGCATCGATCGAGGCCCTCGGGCGGCGCTGCGCCACGGGCGTGCTCGACGTCCGCGACACCGAGGCGGTCGACGCGTGGGTCGCCGAGCTCTCGGGCACGTACGACCACGTCGACGTGCTCGTCAACAACGCCGGCGGTGGCTTCTACGCGGCGTTCCTCGACACCAACCTGAAGGGTCAGCGGTCGCTCGTCGACGAGAACTTCACGAGCGTCACGAACTTCGTGCGTGCCTGCCTGCCGCACATGCGCGAGGGCGGGTCGATCGTCAACGTGACGTCGATCGAGGCGTCGCGTGCCGCGCCCGGGTTCGGCGTCTACGCCGCGATGAAGGCGGCCGTCGAGAGCCTCACGAAGACGCTCGCGCTCGAGCTCGCGCCGCGGGGCATCCGCGTGAACGTCATCGCGCCCGACGCGATCCCCACCCCGGGTGACGAGGGCCTCGCCGAGGCGTCCACGCAGGGCGCACGGGAGGCGTACGGCGCCAAGGTGCCGCTCGGCTGGGGCGAGATCGACGACTGCGCCGGTCCCGTCGTGTTCCTGGCCAGCGAGCTGTCGCGCTTCGTGACCGGCACCGTCCTGCACGTCGACGGTGGCAGCCACGCCGCGTCGGGCTGGGTCCGCCGCGACGACGGCACGTACGCACCTTGACGATCCCGCCCCTGGCGGAGGACGAGCTGGGCCTGCCCGGCCCGAGCATCGGCGAGCCGGTCGTCCGGCCCGGGCGCCACCCGTTCCGTGCCCTGCGCCGCCGCGAGTTCCGCCTGCTCTTCTCCGCCTACGCCATCGGCGACCTCGGCTTCTGGATCAGCCACATCTCCCTGCAGTCGGAGATGGCCCGCGTCACCGACGACTCCTCGATCTGGCTCGGTCTCCTGTTCTTCACGACGTTCCTGCCGATGCTCGTGTTCGCCCCGGCCGCAGGCGTCGTCGCCGACCGGGTCGACCGCAAGCAGATGCTCATCGTCACGCGCGCGCTCGTCGGCGTGCTCGCGACGATCCTCGCCGTCCTCGTGCTCAGCGACGTCGAGAGCGCCGGGATGCTCGCGGCGTTCGGGTTCGCGCTCGGCACGCTCTTCGCGTTCATGGCACCGGCGCAGCAGGCCGCGACGGCGAACTCCGTGCCGGCAGCCGACCTCACGAGCGCGATCTCGATCGAGAGCGCCGGCAGCAACCTCTCCCGCATCGCGGGACCGGCGCTCGCCGCGCCGATCCTCGCCGGCTGGGGTGCGGGCTGGGCGTTCGCCGTCTACGCCGCCACCAACCTCCTCATGGTGCTCACGCTCGCCCCGGTGCGCCTGCGCAGCCAGCTCGACACGACGGAGCAGGGCAGCAGCTGGGAGCGCTGGAAGGAGGGGCTGCGCCACGCGCGGTCCCGGCCGCCGGCGATGGCGGCGCTGGCGCTGATGAGCGTGTTCTCGATCTTCGGCGTGGCCCAGGTCGCGCTGTACCCGGTGTTCACCACCGACGTCCTCGGCCACCCCCGAGACGACTTCACGTACCTGGTGATCGCCTCGGGCATCGGCGCGGTCGTCGGTGCGCTGTCGACCGCGTTCCGGCGTTCGGTGCCGACGTTGCGGATCGCCGCGATGTACGTCGTCGTGTACGGCATCGCCGCGCTCGCGTTCGCGCTGTCGGAGTCGTGGGACCTGTCGCTCGTGCTGCTCACCGTCGTCGGGTTCTGCTACTTCTCGACCACGACGTCGATCAACACGCTGCTCCAGCACCTCGCCGACGACGACAAGCGCGGTCGCGTGATGGGGCTCTTCACGGTGACGTGGGCCGGCCTGATCCCGTTCGGTGGCATCTGGATGGGCGCGGTCGCCGACGCGGCCGGCGCACCGCTCGCGGTCGCCATCGGTGCTTCGGTGTGTGCGGTCGTGGCCGCGTGGGTCGTCGTGCGACAGACGCGACGCCGCGAGCTTCAGCCCGCGATCGAACCGCCCAAGTAGGCGCGATCGAGCGCCTCGCCGACCTCGGCCGGCTTGCCGACGAACTCGACGCGCCCGTGGAGCATGATCGCCGCGGTGTCGGCGACGCCGAGCACCTCGTGCGCGAACTGCTCGACGATGAGGATCGACACGTGGGCCTCGGCGATGCGCTTCACGACCTCGTACAGCTCCTCGACGATCAGCGGCGCGAGGCCCATCGAGAGCTCGTCGAGGAGCAGCACCTTCGGATCGGTGGCCAGCGCCCGGGCCATCGACAGCATCTGCTGCTCGCCACCCGACAGCGTGCCGGCGACCTGCTTGCGCCGCTCCTTGAGCCGTGGGAAGCGCTCGAAGGCCCGCTCGACGACGATCTTGAACGACGTCCCGCTGTAGGTGGCCATGCGCAGGTTCTCGGTGACCGTGAGGTTCGGGAAGATGCCGCGACCCTCGGGCACGAGGCACACCCCGCTGCGCGCCATCGCGTCGGCGCTCTTGCCGGTGACGTCCTTGCCGAGCACGTGCACCGAGCCGCCGGTCGGCTTGATCAGGCCGCTGCAGACCTTGAGCGTCGTCGACTTGCCCGCGCCGTTCGGACCGAGCAGCGCGAACACCGTGCCCTGCGGCAACGTCAGGTCGACGTCGTGCAGCACGTCGATGATCCCGTAGGCCGCACGCACGTCGCGCAGCGCGAGCGCGTCACCACTCACGGGCGCGGCCGCGGCGACCTTCACCTTGTCCGACGCGACTTCCACCACGATCGGGAGGTCGGGCTCGGCACCCGCCGCCTTCGCCGCCGCGTCGGCCTTCGTGCTGTGGTCCTTCGAGCCGAGGTACGCGGCGCGGACGTCGGGGTTCGCCTGGATCTCGGTCGCCGAGCCCTCGGCGATGAGCCGCCCGAAGTCGAGGACGTGGATGTGGTCGCACGCGCCCATCACGAAGCTCATGTCGTGCTCGACGAGCAGCACCGCGAGGCCGTCGGCCGACAAGTCGTTGAGGAGCGCGCCGAGGGCGTTGGTCTCGCTCTCGTTGAGTCCGGCGGAGGGCTCGTCGAGGAGCAGCACGCGCGGCTTGCTCGCCAGCGCACGGGCGACTTCGACGAGCCGCGCGGTGCCGGTGGCGAGCTTGTCGACCTTCTCGTCGGCGACCGCGCGCAGACCGACACGGTCGATCAGCTCGTCGGCCAGCGCGTCGCGCGTCGAACTTCTCGCGCGACCAGCCCTTGCGCATCTCAGCGCCGACGAGCACGTTTTCGCGAGCGGTGAGCGTGCCGAACGTCTCGAGCCGCTGGAACGTGCGGCCGATCCCCTTGCGGGCGCGCACGTGCGGCTTCGAGAGGGTCACGTCCTCACCGGCGACGAGGACGCGCCCGCTCGTCGGTGGCTGCAGGCCCGTGATGACGTTGAACAGCGTCGTCTTCCCGGCACCGTTCGGACCGATCAGCCCGGTGACGCGCTTCTCCTCGACACCGAACGTGACCTCGTCGAGCGCCTGGAGACCGCCGAAGCGGACCCCGACCTCGTGGACCTCGAGCAGCGCCACGTCAGCCCCCCGGCGTCGGGACCGGCTCGGCGGTCGTCGGTGCGGATGCCGACGGCGGCTCACCGTCGGTGGATGCTTGGCCGGGTGACGCGCCCTGGGCCTTCTTGCGCCGCTTCTCGTCGAGCTCGCTGCTGACCTCGGGCACGATGCCCTCGGGCTGACGGCCGAGCGCGATGCCGAGCAGGCCGGTGGCGATGCGGTTCCAGATGACGAACGGCTTGAACGTGCCGGCGAGCGGGACCGTGATCTCCCAAGTGCTGAGGCGGTCGACGAGGAACACCGGCAGCTGGAAGAGGAAACCACCGAGGAGCGCGCCGCTCACGACGGACGCGCCGCCGACGACGATCAGGATGACGTACGGCAGACCCTGGAGCACCTGGTAGTTCGCTGTCGACGCGGAGCCCCGCAACATGCCGAGCATCGCGCCCCCGAAGCCGGCGATCGCGGCCGAGAGCGCGAACACCGCGACCTTCGTGGTCAGCAGGTTCACGCCGAGGGTCGCGCACGCCGCCGGGCTGTCCTTCATCGCCATGAGCCGGCGCCCGAACGCGCCGCGTCGCATCAGGACGATCCCGAAGCCGAAGACGCAGAACATGAACGTGATGAAGATCACGAAGCCTGCATCCTGCGGGAAGTCGAGCCCGAGGAAGTCGAAGGGGTCGGTGAAGTTCTGGCCGAACACCTCCATGTCGCCGAGGCGACGGCCGGCGCCGCCGAACACCTCCGGCTGGTCGAAGATCACGAACTCCGCGAGTCGCGCGAACGCCAACGTTGCGAGCGCGAGATAGAGGCCCTGCAGTCGCAGCGCCGGGAGCGCCATCAGCACCCCGATGGGCACGGCGACGATCGCGCCGACGAGCAGCAGCCACGGGCTCCCCGCACTGAAGATCTCGAGCCCGAAGACCTGCCCACCACCGCTCGCGAACTCGACGGCGGCCCACGCGCCGATGCCGACGAATGTGACCTGCGCGAGCGAGATCTGCCCGGACCAGCCGATCAACGGGACGAGCGACAGCATGATGAACGCCGTCACCATCGCGAGCCCGACCATGCGAACGTCCGGTCTCGAGATCACTCCGACGAGCAGGAACACGCCGACGATCAGGAGTCCGAAGCCGAAGAGCGCTCGCTTGAGCGTCGGCAGGCGTGGGGCGAGCACTCGTCCGATGCGACGGCCCTCGATCCGTGCTTGCGGCAGGAACAACAGCGCGCCGAACAGGATGATCGTCGGGATCGCCTGCCCCGCCGGGCTCCAGCGGCCCGACCACGTGAGGAAGTTGGCCTGGAACGAGAGGGAGAGGCCGATGATCATCCCGCCCACGTAGGTCATCGGCAGGCTCTTCAGCCGACCGATGATCGCCGCGGCGAACGCGTCGATGATCAGGAGCGTGAGCGTCTCGATCGAGAGCGTCGAGAGCTCCTCGGCGAGGAAGATGCCCGCCAGCGCGGCCATCGAAGTGCCGAGCGCCCACGAGAACTGCGAGGTCAGGCCCGGCCGCGCACCGTTGAGCGCGGCGAGCTCGCGGTTGTCGACGACCGCGCGCATCGCGACGCCGAGGCGCGTGCGGTACAGGAGCAGCCGGATCCCGAGCGCCAGCAGCAGCCCGGCGACGATCGTGATCAGCCGGTACCAGGGCAGGAACGTCTGCCCGATGTTGAACCCGTCGCTCCCGAAGAACGTGCCGACCGATCGCGTCTCGCCGGGGTCCCAGAACGTCGCCGCGAGACCGATCAGGAAGAGCATCAGACCGATCGTGACGACGAGCTGCGACACCAACGGCGCCGTCGTGAGGCGCCGCATGAAGACGCGTTCGATCACCGCACCCATCAACGGCGCGGCGACGAGCACCGTCAGCAGGAGCGCGACCATCGTCTGGATGCCGGCGTTGATCTTCAGCTCCCAGTAGATGAACGCGAGGAACATCCCCATCGCGCCCTGGGCGAAGTTGAAGATGCCCGACGTCGTGTACGTGACGACGAGACCGCTGGCCGCGACCGCGTAGATCGAGCCCAGCGTGATGCCGACGATGACGAAGAACAGCAGCGAGTCGCCGGTGACGTCGCGGCCGGCCCACGACTCCTGGACGACGAACCCGACGAAGATCGCGACGACGAGCACCGCGATCAACGTCGACCGATGCTGTCGCCCCCGCAGCCGCTCGGTCACGGATGCCACGTGATGAAAGCCTCTCCTCGCCGGACGGTGCCGGCTAGCCGGTGATCAGGTCGAGCTCGAGCGTGACCTGGTTGCTCGACTTGCAGTCGAACGACGCCTTCTTCTTCGGATAGACCCGCTCGAACTGGCCGTCCTTGATCTGCGTCAAGACGAAACACGACGACGGGGTTCGGTCACCCACGTCGGTCGACGCCATCATCCCGTCGGCGGTGAAGTCGTTGATGCCGTCCGCCGCCTCGAGCAACCGCTCCCGGGTGAGGGCGTTGTTGCCCCCGTCCTCGACGATCGCATTGACCGCGTCCCGGAAGTAGACACCCGCGGCCCACGCCTGGGCGCTGAAGCCGTCGACCTTGTCCTTGCCGGTGAACTTGACGAAGTTGTTCGTCATCTTGTTGTCCTTCGCCTCGGTGTAGAAGGGAACGAAGGTCAGGTACACGTACTGGTCCTCGACGTCGGCTCCACCCTGCTCGATGAGCTGGCGGTTGTAGCACTGGAGCGAGCAGTCCCAGACCTCGACGCTGTCGACGCCCTGGAGCTTCGCCTCCTTGCGCAACGTGATGGTCGAGCTGAACGCGAGGCCACTGCGGGCGTACGTCGTCCCGTCGGTCTTCATCTGCTGCGCGATCGGCGTGTACGCGCTCTGCTGTGCTCGCGCCGAGACGTCGTACTCGGCGTCGAGCTTGATCCCCAGTTCCTCCTGAGCCTTGAAGTTCGGAACCTGGGAGTCCTTGGCCGACTTGAGGTCGGACGGGTACAGGAAGACGCCGGAGAGGTCGTCATCGTGCTGTTGCAGGTAGTAGTTCGTCGGCCCGGTGTTCGACCGGTACGTCTGCGGGTGATCGTCGATCGTGGCGCAGTCGAGTGTCGGCGGGTTGATCGGGTGAGACACTGGCGAGCACTGGTGCACCGGTTCGGTCGCCAGCACCGGGAAGTCGGGAAGACCGATCGCGGTGCCCTCGGAGTTCACGCAGTTGACCATGTCGTCGATGTTGTTGAGGAACAACGACGCGCTGCCGACGATGGCGAAGTTGTTCTCGCACGCCTCGACGATCGCGTTGCGGGTGTCGTCGGCCGACAGGTGCGAGTCGATGAAGTCGACGACGAGCTTGCGGCCCGCGAGCCCACCGTTCTGGTTCACGAACTTCGCGAAGCCGTTGATCGCGTCCGGTGCCCCCTGGAAGAGGCCCGGCTGGAGCGGGTTCTCGACGTCGGCGAGGACCGCGATGCGAATCTCTGAGTCGGTGATCCCGACGTCGGTCGCCTCGAGCGACTCACCGCCACCGCCGTCTTGCGCGGACGCGATCGCCGTCGAGGCGATCGATCCCACCATCACGACGGCCGCGATCAGCGCCGTCATCCTCGGAGCGCGCAGTCCTCTCATGGTCCCCCCTCGCCGCGTCGGCTCATCCTGTCGTCGGGTGGAACACGTTTCAAGCGCCCCGCGCACCGCACAGGGGGCGACGCGAGCGGGGTGCCGCAGCGATGGCTGCGGCACCCCCTCGCCACTCCCTGTCGCTCAGCCGGTGAGCAGGTCGAGCTCCACCTGCTGCAGGTTCTTCTTGTCGCAGTTGAACGTGCCCTTCTTCGTGGGGGTGACCCGCACGAACTTGCCGTCCTTCACCTGCGTCAGCGCGAAGCACGGGCTCGGGGTGCGCTCGGCGACGTTGACCGTCCCGATCATCCCGTTCGCGTCGAACGATGTGATCTTGTTCAGCTCGTCGAGGAGCCCCTGTCGGGTGATGCCGTTCACACCGTTGGCGTCGACGAGCTTCTCGACCGCCTCCTGGAAGAGGAGACCCGATGCCCAAGCCTGGGCACCGAAGCCGTCAGCCTCGTCCTTGCCCACGGTGTTCAGGAACGTCTTGAGCTCCTTGTTGGTGTTGGCCTCCTCGAACGGGAGGAACAGGAGCGAGACGTACTGACCCTCGACGTCGGCTCCGCCCTGCTCGAGCAGTGCCTTGTCGTAGCACTGGAGCGTGCAGTCCCAGATGATGTCGGGGTCGGTGACGCCTTGGAGCTTGGCCTCCTTGCGGAGCGAGACGGTCGAGTTGAACGAGAGCCCGCTCTGGGCGTAGTTCGAGCCGTCGTCCTTCATCGTCTGGACGACCGGGGTGTACTCGCTCTGCGGCGCCCGCGCGGACAAGTCGACCTCTTCGTCGGCCTCGATGCCCACCTTCTGCATCGGTGTCATCGACGCCCGGTTGGCGTTGTTCGCCGCCTTGATGTCGGCGGAGAAGAGGTACGGGCCGTGGAGATCCTTCCCGAACTCCTTCTGGTAGTAGTACGCGCGCCCGGCGTTCGCCTGGTATGTCTGCGGGTGATCGTCCTTCGTGTCACAGACGATCGTCGGCGGGTTGATGCCGAACGTCGTCGGCGAGCACTGCTGCACGACCTCGGTCGTCACGACCGCGATGTCGGGCAGGCCCGTCGCCTGACCAGCCTTGTCGACGCACGCCTCGATGTCGTCGACGTTGTTGAGGAACAACGCGGCAGCACCGACGACCGCGAAGTCCTCGGAGCACGCCTTGATGAAGGCGTTCCGCGAGTCGTCCGCCGAGAGGTGCGAGTCGATGAAGTCGACCACGACCTCGCGACCGGCGAGTCCACCGTTCTTGTTGATGTTCTTGGCCCAGCCCTCGACACCCTTGGGCGCGCCCTGGAACAGGCCCGGCGCCAGCGGGTTCTCGACGTCGGCGATCACCGCGATGCGGATCTCGTCGTCGGTGATGCCGACCTCCGTGGCCTCGGGCTTCTCGTCCCCGCCCTGCGCCGCAGCGATGGCGGTCGTCGCCGACATCGCCAGCACAGTGGTGAGGACGACTGCCATCCAGCGAGTCCGTCTCAAGGTTCCCCCCTTGTTGCCGGCCCGCGGGGGCCGGACCGTGTTCCGAACGCCCGGACTCTACGGCCGGGCCGGGGGATTCTGACCGCGACTGGAACGTGTTTCAAGTCTGACGGCCCGTCAGGTCCGCCGTAGGGTGCAGGCCGTGACCCCGGCGGACTCCACCCATATCCGCGACGCCCGACCGGGCGGCCCGGCCTACGCCGGCGAGGTGACCGAGGAGGCGCCGGTCGGCACGACGATCGGCCCCGTGAGCGACCGGCGCACGCCCGTGCGCGTCCCCGCGTCGCGCTACACGTCGACCGAGTGGGCCGCGCTCGAGACCGAGCGGCTCTGGCCGCACGTCTGGCAGCTCGCGTGCAGCGTCGACCACGTGCGCGAGCCCGGTGACTGGTTCGAGTACACGTGCGGACGACTCTCGGTGCTCATCGTGCGCGGCGACGACGGGCAGCTGCGCGCGTTCCAGAACGTCTGCCTGCACCGCGGCAACGAGCTGTGCAACGGCTCGGGGACCGGGCGGACGGAGATCCGTTGCGTGTACCACCGCTGGTGCTGGGACCTCGACGGTCGCCTGCGCGAGATCCCGTCGCGCAAGGGCTTCGGCGTCATCAAGAACGACGAGTACGGGCTCAACGCCGTGCAGGTCGACACGTGGGGCCCGATGGTGTTCGTCAACCTCGACCTCACGGCGGAGCCGCTCGCCGAGTTCCTCGCGCCCGTGCCCGAGGAGACCGCGTGGCTGCGCGCCGACGAGTACGCGTGCCGCGCGCTCGTGACCGTGCCGCTGCCGTGCAACTGGAAGACCGGCATCGACGCGTTCAGCGAGACGTACCACGTGCAGGGAATCCACCGGCAGATGATTCCGTCGACCGACGACGTGAACGGTCCGCAGGACGTGTGGGAGCGACACGGCCGGCTGAACCAGCCGTACGGCCTGCCGAGCCCGCGGCTGCGCGACGGCGCGACCGATCAGGAGATCTGGGAGTCGTTCTGCGCGACGCAGGGCGAACGCGTCGGGCGCCCGAGCCGCGAGGACCCGGGGCCGGTGCCCGAGCGCGAGGACGGCGAGTCGGTGCGCACGCTGCTCGCGCGGCTGATCCGCGAGCGCGCCACCGCCGACGGCGTCGACCTCGACGACTTCACCGACGCGCAGGTGACCGACCTCCACCAGTACAACTGCTTCCCGAACATCTCCCCCGTGTTCCTCGCCGAGAGCCTGGCGCTCCTCCGGATGCGACCGGGGCCGACCCCCGACGACTGCCTCATGGACCTCCTCTACTTCTCGCGCGTGCCGCCAGGCGCGCCGCGTGAGCGTCCCGTCGACGTGACGATGGACGCGGAGAGCGCCACCCTCGGCGGCGTGTTCGACCAGGACGTCGAGAACCTCCAGCACGTGCAGCGCGGGCTGCACCAACCCGCCTTCACGCACCTCACGCTCTCGCGCGAGGAGATGCGCATCGAGAGCCTCCATCGCAACCTGGAGCAGTACCTCGGGATCGAGCCGTCCGAGATCTCGGGCGGCTGACCCCACCCGGGAGGGAGCCGAAGGATGCGGGCCGTCCGCAACACCGAGCGCGGCATCGAGGTCGTCGAGGTCCCCGACCCGGTCGCCGGTGACGACGAGGTCGTCGTGCAGGTGCAGTCGTCGAGCATCTGCGGCTCCGACCTCCACCTCATCGAGTACGGACCGATCCCCTTCACGCTCGGGCACGAGCTCGCGGGCGTCACCGAGGACGGCACCGCGGTGGCCGTCGACCCGAGCCAGCCGTGCGGCACGTGCGATCAGTGCACGACCGGTGCCGCGCACCTGTGCCGCACCGGCGCCCAGCGGGCGCGCGGGATCAGCAGCGACGGTGGGATGTCCGACGCCATCTCGGTGCACCGCACGTCGCTCGTGCCCCTCCCCGACGGGCTGACGCCCTCGACGGCATGCCTGGTCGAGCCGATCGGCGTGGCGACGCACGCGATACGCATCGCCGGTCTGAGCGGTGGCGAGCGCGTCGCGGTCGTCGGCGCGGGTGGCATCGGGCTTGCCGCGATCGCCGCCGCGCGCGGGCCGGCCGACGAGGTCGGCCTCGTGGCGCGTCACGAGGCGCAGCGCGCCGCGGGCGAGCGCCTCGGTGGGGTGCCGGCCGAGGGCGAGTACGACGTCGTCTTCGAGTGCGCGGGGACCGAGTCGGCACTCGCGACCGCGGCCGAGCTCTGCACACCCGGCGCGCTCGTCGTGTTCCTGAGCACCCATTGGACGCCGGTCGCGATCCCGGGGCTGCCCGCGCTCATGAAGGAGCTCGGCTTCCGCTGGTCGTACACCTACAACGCCCACGAGCACGGCACCGACCTCGGGGATGCCGCCGCGCTCCTCGCCTCCGACCCGATGATCGCCGACACGCTGATCACCCACCGGTTCCCGCTCGACGACGCGGCCGAGGCGTTCCGCGTCGCCGGGGATCGTGCCGCGGGCGCGATCAAGGTGACGATGGAGCCATGACGATCGACCTCGGCCTCGACGGCCGGGCGGCGCTGGTCACCGGCGCGGGCGCGGGGATCGGGCGCGCGGTCGCCGCGTGGCTCGTCCGCGCCGGCTGCGACGTCGTGCTCGTCGACCGCGACGAAGCCTGCCTCGACGAGGCCGTCGCCGAGCTGAAGACCCACGGGACGCTCGTCGTCGCGCAGCGCGCCGACCTGCGCGAGGACGGCGCCGCGGAGCGGGTCGTCGCCGATGCCGCGCGCGACCTCGACGGTTTCGACGTCGCCGTCAACAACGTCGGCAGCCTGGCCGGCCGTGGCACGGCCGACTTCGTCGACCAGGACGACGCGTACATCCGAGACATCGTCGAGCAGAATTTCGTGCTCACCGCGGCGTGCTGCCGCGCCGAGGCCCGACGCATGATCGAGCAGGGCCGGGGGGGCGTGATCCTCAACGTCAGCTCCGGCGAGTCGACCCGACCGGCGCTCGGCCTCGCCGCCTACGGCGCGGCGAAGGCGGCGATCAACCACCTCACCGGCACGCTCGCCGTCGAGCTCGGACCGCACGGCATCCGGGTCAACGCCGATCGCCCCGGGCACGACCCTCACACCGACCGTCTCCGCCGCGCTCAGCGACGACTACGTCGCAGCCCTGACCGAGTCGCTGCCGCTCCGACGGATGTGTGAGCCCGACGACCTCGCACGTCTCGTCGTCGCGCTCGCGTCCGACCTCGGGGCGGGAGTGACCGGGCAGACGGTGCTGGCCGACAACGGCGCCCACCTCTCGCGGAACCGGCCCGCCCGATGAAGAGCAGGCGATGAGCCCGGTCGCAGTGGTCACCGGCGCGGCCTCCGGGGTCGGCGCCGCCAGCGCACGCCGGCTCGCCCGCGACGGCGCGTCCGTCGTGGTCGTCGACATCGACGACCAGGGTGGCGAGCGGGTCGCCAAGGAGATCGGCGGACGCTTCTTCCACGCCGACGTCTCGAACGCCGAGGCGTGGCGGGCCCTGGCCGAGGAGCTCACGGGCGACGACGTCGCCCTCGCACACCTGAACGCGGGCATCCTCGCGACGACCGACAGCCTGCCGTTCCTCGAGACACCCGTCGCGCGCTACCGCGCCATCGTCGGGGTCAACCTCGACGGTGTCGTGCTCGGGGTGCACACGCTCGCACCGCTGATGATCGAACGTGGCGGTGGCTCGATCGCGGTGACTGCGTCGCTCGCCGGGCTCATCCCCTACGGCGCCGACCCGATCTACGCCACGACGAAGCACGGGGTCGTCGGATTCGTGCGCAGCGTCGCGCCGCAGCTCGGCCGCGCGGGTGTCCGGCTCCACGCGCTGTGCCCGGCGGGCATCGACACGCCGATGGTGTCCGGCGCGATGCGGGAGCAGGGGCGCGCCTCGGGCGCCGCGTTCATGGCGCCCGAGACGGTCGCAGATGCCGTCGCGGCGCTGCTCGAGCGCGAGGACGCCGGACGCGTGCAGCTGATCTCGGAGGCCAAGGGCGTCGTGGACGTGGAGTTCCCGAGGTACGAGCGATGAGCGATGCGGTGACCGTGAAGCGACCGCCCGCGGCGCACGTATCGTGCGCCGCAGGGAGCTGAACCATGGTGAAAGTGGTCGCCGCGGTACGCGAGGACGATCCCGACCTCGACGCGCTCCTCGCGCTGCCCGCACGGCGCGTCGTCGTGCACCGGCCGTTCCCCGACGAGCCGGCGGAGCAGCCGTCCAAGGTGAAGGCAGTCGTCGCAGCGTGGTGCGACGACGAGCCGGACGATGGCACGCTGGCCGCGTGGTCGCCCCGCGGGCATGTCGACGCGTACCTCGTCGACGAGCACGTGCAGATCGACGCCGGCCTCGACCCCGCCGACGGCGAGGAGCCGCCGGGACTCTGCCGGCTCGTCTTCCTGCGCCGGAACCCCGACCTCACGCGCGCCGAGATGGCGCAGCACTGGACGGAGCTCCACACCCCGATCGTCCACCGCCACCACCCGGCGTTCTGGCACTACGTGCAGAACGTCGTCGTGCGCCCGCTGACGCCCGACTCGCCCGAGGTCGACGGCATCGCCGAGATGCGCTTCCGGTCGGCCGACGAGATGCGCGATCGCTTCTACGACAGCGAGGAGGGCCAGCACGTCGTCGCCGAGGACGTCGCCCGGTTCCTCGACCGCGGCGCCGGCTGGCGGATCCTCTCCCGTGACGTCTGGCTCCGCGCGTGAGCGACCGGCGTGAAACGCCCGGTCCGCGGACGCGAAGATGGCAGTGATGGAGCCCGAGCCCAACGCCGGAATCGAGGAGCACGACCTCGACGAGGTCGTCCTGATCGCTCGCGGCATCGCGACCGCGGTCGCGCCGCCGGAGGGGCTCACCGACTTCCAGGCCGCCCTGCTCGAGGCGATCGCCAGCTCCCTCACGGGCTACGAGGTCGACTACACGTCGCTCGAGCCGCTGCCGCCCGAAGGCCTCGCCGCGGTGCTCGCCGACCACGACCTCGACTTCCGCCAGCGGATCGTGCACCACATGGTGCTCGGCGAGCTCGTCCTCCGACCGATCCCCACGGAGGTCGCGTTCCGAGTCGCGGAGTATGCGCAGGCGCTCGACATCAAGGACGACTTCGTGCGCGTCGCGTGCCGGTACGCGCAGGGCGCCTACGGGCTCGCCTGGATGGACCTGCAGCGGAGTGGCTTCGTCGAGCACGTCGTCGCGACCGATGCCGACGCGATCGCGTCGCAGCACGGGAGGGGCGCCGCGCTCGAACCGGCGCAGGTCGACCCGGAGCTCGAAGACCGCTGGGTGGCGTTCCGCCAGTATCCAGATGGCTCGCTCGGTCGGGCGGTCGTGGAGATGTACGACGGCCGCGGCTTCGCGCTGCCCGGATCCGACGGTGGCGCGCCGGAGTACCTGTCTCGACACGACTTCGTGCACGTGCTCGCCGACTACGGGACGAACCTGCGCGGCGAGCTCGAGGTGTTCTCGTTCATCGGGCGCGCCGACCCCGACCCGAAGGGCTTCGCGTGGCTCGCGACGCTGATCGGGCTCTTCGAGACCGGGTACGTCGAGGACACGGGGTTCTTCAAGCGCGACACGTGTGAGCACAACCTGCGCACCGGGGGCATGAACGTGAGGCTCGCCGACGCGATCCGGCGCGGGAAGATCATGAGCAGGACCTGCCACAAGGATCTGTTCGAGATCGACTACTACCCCCTGGCCGACCGGCCCGTCGACGAGGTGCGCGAGGAGCTGCAGGTACCTCAGAAGTCGGCCGTCGCGCTGGCGCACGGTTCGCCCGGCGCGTTCGACCGCGACGGCATGTCAGCGTCGCAACAGCAGTTCGCCGACCAGCGTGAGAGAGTGCAGCAGTCGTGAAGAACCTCAACTTCAGCCAGACGATCCGCTTCCGGTGCACGGACCCGGAGAAGCTCGTCCAGATGGCCGCGGAGTGGGACCGCCTGCAGGCCGACGCCGACCTCATGGGCTACATGGGCTCGCACATCCTCGCCGACCGCGAGAACCCCGGGCTCTACCTGATGATCGCCGAGTTCGGCGTCGTCGACCCGAACGTGTCGGCCGCCGAAGAGGCGATGAAGAACAACGACCGCGAGCAGACCCAGGAATGGGCCGCGAAGCTCCTCGAGATCGTCGAGGGCACGATCGAGTGGGGCAACTTCGACGAGATCTACCGCACGGGCTGACTCGCAGGGGCCGACGCGTCGACGCGCGGCCCGAGGTGCGGCTCCGGCGGCGCCGGCGGACCGCTCGCCACCGCGGCGATGCCGCAGGCGAACGTCACCACGAAGAACACCGCCATCGCGGCCTTCTGCATCGCGGTCATGGCCGTACGACGCCCGACCGGCCTCGCGGGTTGCCCGCGTCCACCGCGGGGCGCCACCCCTAGGCTCGCCGCCGTGAGCCTTCCCCCCGATGCACACAGCACGTACGACGCGCACGATCCCGTCGAGGACGTCCCGCGCGCCTCGAAGCACGCGCTCGTCCGCTCGGTGAAGCGCCTGATCGAGCTGACCGCGCACCTCGACGTCGAGGAGTGCGACGACCTCGCGGCGATCGATGAGCTGTCGACGCGAGTCGACGCGGTCAGCGACGCGCTCGAGCCGATGCCGTCATTGCACGCGAAGGGCGGCCTCGGCTCCGCCGGCGGGGACGACGGCGCGCTCCTCGAGCGCAGCGGCATCAGCGGCCGGTCGAACCCGCTCGCCGCGCCCGTGCAGTGGGACCTGCAGACCGATCGCGCCGTGGGGTCGGCGACGTACTCCCCCGCCTACGAAGGCCCGGCGGGGCACGTGCACGGCGGCTTCGTGGCCGCGGCCTTCGACGACCTGATGGGCTCGGCGCAGACGCTCTCGGGGATCGCGGGGTACACGGGCACGCTCACCGTGAAGATGCTGCGGCCGACGCCGCTCGGCAAGCGCATCGACTACGAGGCCGGCGTCGTGCGCGTCGAAGGCCGGAAGATCTACGTGTGGGGCACGTCGTCGTGCGACGGCGAGCGACTCGCCGAGGCCGACATCGTGTTCATCGCGCCGAGGGTGGGGCGCCCCCGCTAGCGAGACCCGGCTAGCTGCCGCTGAGATCCGGCAGCGTCAGGTCGGGCAGGTCGAGGTCGTCCGGCAGCGTGATGTCGGGCAGGTTGATGTCGATGCACTTCGCCGACTCCACGGCGAACGTGCCGGCCGCCGAGATGAAGTCGCCGTTCGCGAACGCCTTGCGCGCGCTGGCGCCGTCGGCGACCTGCTCGTACGCGTCGATGATCTCGTCGAGCGCGTCCTTCGTGTCGCCGCGGGCCGCCCGCCGGACCTTCTTGAGCTCCTTGGCCGTCTTCGCCGCGCCCGACTCGGTCGTCGGGTTGCCCAGCTCGCCCGTGTCGAACTTGGAGAGGGCGTTGCAGAAGCGTGACTTCTTCTCGCCCGCCTCGCGTGAAGCGCCGGCAGGCGCGGCCGCGACGAGCGCGATTCCGGCGACCATCACGGTCGCGACGACGAGAGAGAGCGTTCTGCGCATGCCGTCACGCTACCTGCGCGCCGGTCGGGAATCCGCGCGGTCAGACGGGTCGCCAGCTCGGCACGCCGATGTCTTCCGCGGCCTGCGTGAACCAGACCTCGACCGGCATGCCGATGCGGACGTCGTCGGGCTCGACACCCGTGACGTTGCCGAAGACGAGCGGCCCTTCCTCGAGCTGCACCATCGCGATCACGTACGGCAGCTCGTCGCGGAACGGTCGCATCCCCATCTGGCGGATGACGGTGAACGTGTGGATCTCACCCAGACCCTTGCACTCGAGCCAGTCGACGTCGGCCGCGCACTTCGTGCACATCGCGCGCGGGTACCACTGCCGGTGCCCGCAGGCCTTGCACTCCTGGATCAGCAGCCGACCCTGCGCTGCGGCCTCCCAGTACGGCGCGCTGATCGTCGTCCGGCAGCGGCAGCGGCTTCTGCCACTCCTCGCCTGCCGAACGTCCGGGGTCTCGACGTCTGCGCTCATGGGTGCTCCGAACCGATGATGACGACGCCGATGCAGCTGAGCCAACCGCCGGAGCCTGCGGCGATGGCGAGCTCGCAGTCGGGCACCTGCGCGTCGCCGCCCTGCCCGCGCAGCTGCCGCACCGACTCGATGAGCAGGAAGATCCCGCGCATGCCGGGATGACACGACGAGAGGCCGCCGCCGTCGGTGTTCAGCGGCCACTTGCCGCCCTTCTTGAGGTGGCCCTCGGCGACGAACGGCCCACCCTCGCCCTGCGGGACGAACCCGAGGCTCTCGAGGAGGATCAGGCAGGTGATCGTGAAGAGTCGTAGAACATCAGCAGGTCGATGTCGTCGTGCGTGACGCCGGCCCGCTCGAACGCGACCGGCCCCGCGAGCGCGCCGGCCGACGTCGTGAAGTCGGTCTGCTGGCGAGATGTTCCAGTGCGTCTGCGCGCCGGCCGCGCCGAGCACGTACACCGGCGGCTGCTCGAGGTCCTTGGCCCGCTCGGCCGTCGTCATGATGAGGGCGCCGCCACCGTCGGTGATCGCGCAGCAGTCGAGCATGTGCAGCGGGTCGGCGATCATCCGGCTGTCGACCACGTCGTCGACCGTGATCGGGTCGCGGTAGATCGCGTTCGGGTTGAGCGCGGCGAACTCGCGCACGCCGACCGCGATCTCCGCGAGCTGCTCCGACGTGGTGCCGAACTCGTGCATGTGCCGCTGCGCGTACATCGCGTACGAGCCGACGAGCGAGCCGCCGTAGGGCACCTCGTACTGCATCGGCCCCGCGACCTTCTGGCCGCCCCGCTGGAACCCGCCCGTGCCGAGCTTGCGACCCATCTTCGTCAGCTGGTCGGACCCGTACGTGACGAGCGCGACGTCGCAGAGGCCTTCCTGGATGGCCGCCGCGAGGTGCTGGACGTGGAACTCGAAGGACGAGCCCCCGGTCATGGTGCCGTCGAGGTACCGGTGGTCGATGCGCAGGTACTCGGCCATGGTGACCGGGTCGTCGACCATCATCGCTGCTCTGCCGCGTTGACGTAGCCGTCGATCTCCGACTTGTCGATGCCGCAGTCGGCGAGCGCGCGCTGCATCGCGAGCACGTGGTGCTGGACGCCGTCCAGGTTCGGTGCCTTCGGGTAGTCGGAGAGCCCGATGCCGACGATGACGGGGGTGCGATCCATGGCGCGGGGAGTCAACCAGCCGCGCCCGCCGCGGCGCCAGCCAGCGGCACTCGGTCGGCCGCTAGATCTCGACCACCAGGCGGCGCACGGCGAGCTCGAGGAGCCGGCCGCTCTCGGCCAGCGTCAAGCGGTCGTGGGCCACCGCGACGAACGCGGCGAACATCGCGAGCTGGAGCAGCTTGACCGTCTCGTCACGGTCGGCGATCTCCACGCCCTGGAGCGCGATCGTCACCCACTCGTCGAAGGCTTGATCGGCGAGGGGGCGCAGCGGCGCCACCGCGGGATCCGACGACGCGAGCGCGATCGCCGTCGCCTGGACCACGTCGCCGGTCGCGGCGGCACCCTTCACCGCGCGGCGCAGCACCGCGGCGATGCGGTCGGCCGCGGTCGCGCCGGTGGGCGGGCGCACACGCACGCTCTCGGTGAGCGTCTCGACCCCGTCGAGGTAGGCCTCGGCGAAGACGTGCTCCTTCGAGGAGAAGTACGTGTAGGCGGTCGCCGCCGAGACGTCGGCGGCCTTCGCGATGTCGCGCATCGTGAGCTGCGCCATCGGCTGGTCTCGTGCGAGCTCGACGGCGCTGTCGATGATGCGCCGACGCGTCGCGGCGCCGTCCGAGCGCAGCACGCGCCGCGTCACGACGCGTGCATCCGTCACGGCTTGCGTCCCGAGACCTGGATCGAGGTCGGACCGAGCATCATGAAGCCCGGTGTGCGGGCGATCGCGAGTGCCGCGTCGAAGTCGTCACCCGACATGACGCCCGCGTCGACGATGCGGTCGCGGACGTGCTCGAGCGCGAGGAACCACCACTCCCCGCTGTCCTCGCCGGCCCGCATGGTCTCGACGATCCCGCGCGTCGACCTCCGCGAGCCCGTGGTCCTGGGAGAGGCGCAGGAGCCGCGTCCCGAAGCTCGGCTCGCGGTACTCCTGGCTCGCCGCACCGACAGCCATGATCTGGTGGAGCGTGCCGAGCGGCTCCGGCAGCGGCTGCGCCTCGAACGCGCGCATGTCGGCCTCTTCGACGACGATCCAGCCGCCCGGCTGCAACGCCGCGATCATCCGCTCGAGCGCGACCTCGCGCGCCGCGACGTGCTGGAGCACCGCCCGCGCGTGCACGAGGTCGAACGACGCGTCCGGCAGCGCGTCCTGCGTGATGTCGTGCTCCCGGATCTCGGTGTTCCCGACAGCCGGGCCATGGAAGCGCAGGTCGACATCCGTCGAGAGCACCGAACCCGTGGCGCCGACGCGCTCGGCCATCCACGCGGACACCGTGCCGGCACCGGCGCCGACCTCGAGGCAGCGCCATCCAGGCCCGATGCCGGTCGCCTCGAGCGCGACGATCGTCGCCGGGTCGCGCCACCGGCCCAGCGCGCGAAGCCGCTCGTACTCGCGCGCGGCGGTCTCGTCGTCGTCGGCGATCGTGTACTTCTCGGTGCCACCGGACAGGTCGACGTCCTGCTCCACCTCCGTCTCCGCTTCTGGGCTCATGCCCGCACCCCCGTCCGGTCGGCCGCGACCCGGTCGCCGTCGACGTAGAACTGCGCCGCCCACTTGCGGAAGCGGATGATCGGCCCGTCGTCGGGCGCGAGCGCGGGCGGATCGACCCAGATCTTGTGGTCGAAGATCACGATGTCCTCTTCCATCTGCTTGCGGAGGTCGCGGACGAGCGCCTCACCGACCCGTTGCACGCGCGCACGGTCCTCGTCAGAGTCGCCGCTCCGCTCGACGCGGTACAGCTTGATGGAGCGCGTCAGCTCCCAGTCGATCGGCGTCGTCAGGTTCACGAACAGCGCGGGCGTGATGCCGGAGAAGCGCGCGATCGCGAAGCCCGGCCCCCACGAGTCGGTGTCGATGCGCCCCTCCTGGGGGCCGCGCGGCGTCGCGAAGCTCACCTTCGAGCGAAGCCGGCTGAACGGCCCCTCGTACTCGAGGCTCTCGACCTCGGGCACCGACGCGGCGCCGTGCACCGTCTTGAGGTGGACGTAGTCGGGCCCGTTCTCGGCCATCTCCTGCCAGGGGCAGCGGACGTCCCACTCGGCCCGGAACTCGTCGGCCCAGCGGGGATCGGAGAGCTCCGGGATCTCCGGCACGTCCCACGCCGGCGGGTCGCCGTTCGGGTGGTACCAGAACATGATCAACCCGTTGCGGTCGATCGTCGGGTACGACCGCACCCGCGCCTTGCCGTTCGGACGGTCGGCGTACGGGATGCGGACGTTGGCGCCGTCGCCGTCGTACTCCCACCAGTGGTACGGGCAGACGAGGTTGCAGCCCTCGACGCGCCCGCCGTACCCGAGGTGGGCGCCCATGTGCGGGCAGTAGGCGTCCATCACGTGGGCGGCGCCGTCCTCGCCGCGCCAGATGACGAGGTCGCGCGCGAGCCAGCGCGCGGTGTGCACCTCGCCGACACCGATGTCGGCCGAGTACGCCGCGAAGTACCAGGCGAACGGGAAGGCCCGGTAGTACGGGAAGCGCTCGAGCGACGTGAGCGTCGTCGTCTGCGCGCCCCCGCCCTCGGCGAGGGTCTGGAGGGGCGTCTTGCCCTCGAAGTCGCGGATGCGCGCCGACATCGTCGCGGTGAAGTCGGTCATGCGGCTCCCTCCAGCTCCGTCCCCAGAAGCTCACGGCGCACGATCGCGGCTCCCGCGTCGAGCGACCGCAGCTTGGCGGCGGCGACCGGCCGTGGGCAGCTGCTTCATGCCGCAGTCGGTCGTGAGCGTGACGCGCTCGGGGTCGATGAAGCCGAGCGCGGTACGGATGCGCTCGGCGACCTGCTCGGGCTGCTCGATCTCGAGGTTGCGGACGTCGATGACGCCGACACCCACGTCCATGTCGGCGGGGATCTCCTTGAGCACGGCCGCGTCGGCCATCTCACGGCACGCGAAGTCGAGCGTGAGCTCGTCGACGTCGACGTCGAGGTAGTGCGGCACGACCGCGCCGTACCCGCCGCGGACGAGCGCGTCGAGGCGGTTGCCCCATGCGTTACCGAGGCAGAAGTGCCAGGCCTTGCGCACCGTCACGCCGGCGAGCACGCGGTTGACGGTCTCGGTGACCCACTCGAAGTCCTGCTCACCCGTGAGGTTCGGCGTCCACGCGCCGAGGTCCTCGTACTGCACGTACGAGCAGCCCGCGGCCTGCAGCTCGAGGAGCTCGGCGTTGAACACTTCAGCGAGCGCGGCGGAGAGCTCGAACCGGTCGCGGATCGGTCCCGACTCGAAGTGCACGAGCCCGCTCAGCTGACACGGCCCCGCACCGACGGACGCCTTCACGGGCTTCGCGGTCGCTTCCTGCGCGCACAGGTACAGGTACGCGAGGCGCAGCGGCCCGCGCGCCACGTCGCCGCGGAGGATCGCGGAGCCGGCTTCGTCCATCACGAACACGTCGCGCCCCTGCGCACGGTCGCGGTTGCGGTGCAGCACCATCTCGGGCCCGAAGCCCGGGATGCGCTCGAACCAGTACCAGAAGAACGACCCGATCCCCATGTGCAGGTCGTCGAACCACATCTGCCCGTCGGTCACGACGTCGAGCCCGGCGTCCTCCTGGTCGCCCACGACCACCCGGGTCGCGTCCCGGTACGCCTCGGCGTGCTCGAAGGACTTGAACGCCTCGAGCACGTCGCGTCCCTGCAGCTGGTGCGTGAACCAGCGCGGCCGCGGATACGAGCCGACCATCGTCGTGGGGAGCAGCGTGTCGGTGACCCGGGTCGCCACGGCCGCGGACTGTAGACGGATGTCTGGACAGTTGTCCAGGTTCGAGGTCTAGAGTCCGGTGCCGTGGCACCCGACGTGACCTCGAGGACCTGCCCTCGACGATTCTCGTTCCGGGCCGAGGCGCGCGCCTGGCTGGAGGCCAACGCCGAGCAGCGCCGCGGGGCCGACGACTGGTCGAACGGCCCGCGCGACGCGAGCTGGGACGCCGAGTGCGAGTACTTCGAGCGGTGTCGCACCTGGCAACGGACCCTCTTCGACGGCGGCTGGGCCGGGATCACCTGGCCCGTCGAGCACGGCGGGCGAGGTGGCACGGCGGCCGAGGCGGTCGCGTTCAACCAGGAGCAGGCCAGCTTCGACGTGTCGTCGGGCTTCCTCGCGTCGACCATCGCGCTCGTCGGGCCGACCCTGCTGGCCCACGGCACGCCGGAGCAGTGCGCGCGCTACCTCCGTCCGCTGCTGCGCGGCGACGAGGCGTGGTGCCAGCTGTTCAGCGAGCCGGGTGCGGGGTCCGACCTGGCGAACCTGCGCACCGCCGCGGTCCGCGACGGTGACGAGCTGGTCGTCGACGGTCAGAAGGTGTGGACGTCGGGTGCGCGCCACGCCGACTTCGCGATCCTGCTCGTGCGCACCGACGTCGACGCGCCCAAGCACCGCGGCATCACGTACCTGCTCGTCGACATGCGGTCCCCCGGCATCGACGTGCGCCCCTTGCGGCAGATCACCGGTGCCGCGCACTTCAACGAGGTCTTCCTGACCGACGTGCGCGTCCCCGTGGGGAACATCGTCGGCGCGATCGACGGCGGATGGGGACCGACGCGCACGACGCTCGCCAACGAGTCTGCGCTCATCGGCGGCACGACGGCGTCGGGCTCCGACGCGGCTGCCTTGGTCGCGCTCGCGACGCAGCGCGGTCGCGCACACGAGCCCGTGACCCGGCAGCGGCTCGCGGAGGTCTGGGCGCGCGAGCACGCGCTGGGTTGGCTGCGAGACCGCGTGCAGGCCGACCTGCTCGCGGGCCGTCATCCCACGATCGACGGGTCCGTGCTGAAGGTCCTCTGGTCACGTGATCGCGCCGCGAAGGGCGAGCTCGCCGTCGCGCTCCTCGACGCGGGCGGGATGCTGAGCGATGAGGACGCCGAGCGCAACGGGTTCTGGCAGACCCTGCTGCTCAACCGGTTCTGGGCGAGCATCGGCGGCGGCACCGACGAGGTCCACCGCACGATGATCGGCGAGCGCGCGCTGGGGCTCCCCGCCGAGCCCCGAGCCGACCGCGACGTGCCGTTCCGCGACCTGCCCTGACACCTGGCGCAGGCGGTACGGTCACGGGCCGTGGCACAGGACCTGAAGCTCGGCATGCAGATGGGGTACTGGACCGCGGAGCCCCGCAGCGCGACGGACCTCGTCGCGTCGGCGACGCTCGCCGAGGACCTCGGCTTCGACTCGATCTGGACCGGCGAGTCGTGGAGCTCCGACGCGTTCTCGCCGCTCGCCGCCGTCGCGGCCGCGACGAACCGGCTCAAGCTGTGCACCGGGATCGCGCAGATGTCGGCGCGGTCACCGACGACGATGGCGATGCACGCGATGACGCTCGACGGACTCTCCGACGGTCGCGCCTGCCTGGGCATCGGCGTCAGCGGACCGCAGGTCGTCGAGGGCTGGTACGGGCGCCCGTTCGGGAAGCCGCTCGCGCGCACGCGGGAGTACATCCAGATCATCCGCGACGCGATCGCGCGCGAGAAGCCGGTCGAGAGCGCGGGCCCGCACTACCCGCTCCCCTACACCGGTGACGACGCGCTCGGGCTCGGCAAGCCGCTGAAGATGATCACGCACCCGCTGCGCAACGAGATCCCGATCTACCTCGGCGCCGAGGGACCGAAGAACGTCGCGCTCGCCGCGGAGATCGCCGACGGCTGGGTCCCGCTCTACTACTCACCCGAGCGCCCCGAGGTGTACGGCGAGCAGCTCGAGGGCGCGAAGCCGGGCTTCGAGGTCGCGGTGAACGTGTTCGTGAGCGTCAACGACGACGTCAGCGAAGCGCTGTGGCCGGTCAAGGCCACACTCGGCTTCTACATCGGCGGCATGGGGGCGAAGACCAAGAACTTCCACACCGAGCTGATGGCCCGCATGGGCTACGAGGACGACGCGCACCGGATCCAGGACCTCTTCTTCGAGGGCAAGCGCGACGAGGCGATCATGGCCGTGCCGGAGGCGTTCGCCGACGAGATCTCCCTCGTCGGGCCGAAGGAGCGGATCGCCGAGCGGCTCGAGGCGTGGCGCACGACGCCGGTGACGACGCTGCTCGTCGGCGGCCAGGACGAGCCGACGATGCGCGTCCTCGCCGACCTCACCACCTGACGCCCCGTCAGGTTCGCGTACATTCGGGGAACCACACGGGTGCACGAGCGGAGAAGGTGATGGAGTTCAACCTCGCCGACATGTTCGAGAACGCGGTCGACCACTTCGGTGACCGCGAGTACCTCGTGTGCGGGGGCAAGCGCCGCACCTATGCCGAGATGGAGGAGCGCGCCAACCGGCTCGCGCACCACCTCGCCGCCAACGGGATCGGCGCCGGCGACCACGTCGGCATCTACGCGCTGAACTCCGTCGAGTGGGTGGAGACGGTGTGGGCGGTCTTCAAGCTCCGCGCGGTGTGGGTGAACATCAACTACCGCTACGTCGAGGAAGAGCTCGCGTACCTGTTCGACAACGCCGACCTGAAGGCGCTCGTCTACCAGCGTGAGTTCGCCCCCCGTGTGCAGGGCGTGCTCGACCGCCTCCCGCTCCTGAAGCACTCGGTCGTCATCGACGACGGCAGCGACGCCGACGCCGACGCGCTCGGCTCCGTGCCCTACGAGGACGCGCTCGCCGGCGCGTCGCCCGAGCGCGACTTCGGGCCGCGCTCCGCCGACGACCGCTACATCCTCTATACGGGCGGCACGACGGGCATGCCGAAGGGCGTCGTCTGGCGCCAGGAGGACGTGTTCTTCGCGCTCGGTGGCGGCATCGACGTCGTGTCGGGCGTGAAGGTCACCGGCCCCGAGGGCATGGTCGAGAAGGGACTGGCCAACCCCGCGCAGGCGGTGATGCTGCCGATCGCGCCACTCATGCACGGCGCGACGCAGTGGGGCGTGATGGGCGGCGCGCTCATCGGCAACAAGATCTGCCTCGTCCCGAAGTTCGACCCGGTCGAGGTCTGGAAGCTCGTCGCCGCCGAGGGCGTGCACGCCATCATGATCACCGGCGACGCGATGGCCCGTCCGCTGCTCGATGCGCTCGACGATCCCGAGGTGCAGGCGCTCGACCTGTCGTCGTGGGTGTCGCTGTCGAGCACCGCCGCGCTCTTCTCGCCGACGCTGAAGGACGAGTTCCTCGAGCGGTTCCCGAACCTGATCCTCTCCGAGGCGATCGGCGCATCCGAGAGTGGCTCGAACGGCTACACGCTGGTGCAGAAGGGCAAGACGGCCATGAAGGGTGGCCCGACGGTCACGCCGATCACCGACACCGTCGTGCTCGACGAGGACCTCGAGATCGTCGAGGCCGGCTCCGAGGTCATCGGCAAGGTCGCGCGCCGCGGCAACATCCCGCTCGAGTACTACAAGGACCCGGCGAAGACCGCGGAGACGTTCGTCACCGACAAGCAGGGCGTGCGCTACGCGATCCCCGGCGACTTCGCGACGATGGATGCCGACGGCACGATCACGCTGCTCGGCCGCGGATCGGTGTCGATCAACTCGGGTGGCGAGAAGATCTTCCCCGAGGAGGTCGAGGGTGCGGTCAAGGGGCACCCCGAGGTCTACGACTGCGTCGTCGTGGGCGTGAAAGACGACCGCTGGGGTCAGCGCGTCGTCGCGGTCGTGCAGGCGCGTGAGACCACCGAGCCCACGCTCGACTCGATCCAGGAGCACTGCCGCACCCTCATCGCCGGCTACAAGGTGCCGCGCGAGCTGCACTTCGTCGCGTCGGTCCAGCGCTCACCGTCGGGCAAGCCCGACTACCGGTGGGCGCTCGAGGTCGCGACGAAGGCGACCGCCGGGACCTAGGCGCAGCGCGGCGATGGTCGGCGGCACCGATCCGGTATGCCACGGCACGTGACGGCGTCCAGATCGCGTACCGCGATCCTCGGGCAGGGCCCGATCGACGTCGTCTGGGTGAACGGGTTCTCCTCGAACCTCGACCTGAACGACCGTCGCCGCTGTTCGGCGAGCTTCGAGCACCGGCTCCCACGCGATCGCACGGGTGCTCGAGTTCGACAAGCGCGGCTCGGGGCTGTCGGATCACACGCTTCGGATCCGGCACGATCGAGGATCGCATCGACGACATCCGTGCGGTCATGGACGCAGCCGGGTTCGGGCGCGCCGCGTTGCAGGCGGCTGCGGACGGCGGGCCGATCGCGCTGACCTTCACCGCGACCTATCCCGAGCGGGTGAGCAGCCTCGTGCTCCACGGCGAGCTGGGCCCGCATCACCTGGGCGCCCGGCTACGCCGTCGGCGTGCCGCCGACGGTCATCGAGCCGATCATGACAGTTCGTCGAGCAGTCGTGGGGCACGCGGCGACGTGCTCGCGCTGTTCGTCGGGCGAGACGGTGACCGGTTCGGCCCGCGGCTCCTGGGCCGAGAGTCGAGCGGAGCCAGGGGCACGCCGAAGACGCGTGAGCCGCAGATGCGCATCGACATCGAGATCGACGTCCGTGACATGCTGCCCCTGATCGACGGTGCCGACGCTGGTGCTCCAGAGCCCGGAGGGCACGACGCGCGTTCCCGGCCGCGCTCGGCCGCTATCTCGTCGAGCACATCGACCGAGCGCGCGCTGCGTCGAGGTGCCGTGCGCTGTGGGGCAGCGGACGAGGCGGTCGACGCGGTGGAGGAGTTCCTCACCGGCCTCCCGCCGGCGTCGGGGTCGTACGACCGGGTGCTGGCGACGGTGCTCTTCACCGACATCGTCGGGCTCGACGGACCGCGCCGGTCAGCTCGGCGACGCCGCGTGGCGCCGGCTCCTCGACGCACCACGACGACCTCGTGCGAGCGGAGCTCGCGCGCTACGGTGGCACGCGAGGTCGACACGACGGGCGACGGGTTCTTCGCCACGTTCGACGGCCCGGCCCGCGCCCTGCGGTGCGCGCGGCGATCGCCGAGGCCGTGCGCACGGTCGGCCTCGAGATCCGCGCCGGCGTGCACACCGGCGAGGTCGACGCGTCGCGGCGACGGGTATGCCGGGCATGGCCGTCCACATCGGCGCGCGCGTGATGGCGGTCGCGGGCGCGTCCGAGGTCGTCACCACGAGCACCGTGCGCGACCTCGTGATCGGCTCCGGGCTCGAGTTCGACGACCGAGGCGTCCACACCCTGAAGGGCGTCGACGGCTCGTGGCAGCTGGTCGCGCTCCGGACGTAGCGTCGCGACCATGCCTGCTGTCCTCGTCCACGGCGTCCCCGACACGGCCGCGATGTGGGACCCGCTGCTCGCCGAGCTCTCCCGCGACGACGTCGTCACGCTGCGACTGCCCGGCTTCGGGGCCCCGCTGCCCGACGGCTTCGGGTCGACGAAGCAGGAGTACGTCGACTGGATCGCCGCGCAGCTGCGCGACCTCGGCGAGCCGGTCGACCTCGTCGGCCACGACTGGGGCTCGCTGATGGTCGCAGCGCGTCGCACTGACCCAGCCCGAGCTGCTCCGCACCTACACGTTGAGCAACGGGGCGATCACGGACCGGTTCAAGTGGCACGACATCGCGGTGCAGTGGCAGACGCCCGAGGTCGGCGAGCAGGTGATGGAGTCGTTCACCGGCGAGCTCATCGCGCCCGGGCTCGCGAGCGCCGGCCATCCCGACGCCGAGCGGGCCGCCGCCGCGATCGACGACACGATGAAGGCCTGCATCCTGGCGCTGTACCGCTCGGCGACCGACCTGCCGGGCGACTGGGCGGTCACCGGGCCGGTCGCGACGCCCGGGCTCGTGCTCTGGGGCAAGGACGACCCGGTCGGCCCGCCCGCGTCGGGACAGCGCTTCGCCGAGACGGCCGGTGCGCGGATCGTGCTCCTCGACGGCGGGCACTGGGCCGCCGTCGAGCAACCGAAGGTGTCGGCTGCTGCGCTCGAGGAGCACTGGGCCTCGGCGCTGAGACCCGCGCACCTGCAAGGTCCGCATCGCCACGCGCGCTCGACGTGGCAGGATTCTCGGCCCATGGCCGTCGCGGAAGAGCTCCAGCCCTACCTCGCCGCCCTCGCCGAGGCCGAGATGCCGCCGGTCGAGACGTTGCCGCTCGACGTGATCCGCGACACCGCGGTCGACTTCGCGAACGCCGGCGCGAAGGACGCCGAGCCGGTCGACGTCGTCGAGGACCGCACGCTTCCGGGCCCGGCCGGTGAGATCCCGATCCGCGTGTACGACCCCGACCCCGAGGAGACGTCGCCCGTCGTCGCGTACTTCCACGGCGGCGGGTTCGTGTTCATGGGCATCGAGACGCACGATCGGGTGTGTCGCCGGCTCGCGAACGCGACGAACGCGGTCGTCGTCAGCGTCGACTACCGGCTCGCGCCCGAGCACTGCTTCCCCGCGGCGCTCGACGACTGCATGGCCGTCACGCACTGGCTCACCCACAACGCGGCCGAGCTCGCCGGCGATCCGGCGATGATCGCCGTCGCCGGCGACAGCGCGGGCGGCAACCTCGCGGCCGCGACGGCGCTCGCGGCCCGCAACGGCGGCCCCGGCCTCGCCGCGCAGGTGCTGATCTACCCGGTGACCGACGCCGCGTGCCGGACGAAGTCGTTCGACGAGAACGCCGAGGGCTACCTCCTCACCGCGTCGACCATGCGGTGGTTCTGGGAGGAGTACCTCGGACCCGACGGCGACCCGGCCGACCCGTACGCGTCGGTCCTCCACGCGGCCGACCTCACGAACGCACCGCCCACACTGGTGATCACCGCCGAGCACGACGTGCTGCGCGACGAGGGTGAGGCCTTCGCGCACCGGCTGCGGGACGCCGGCGTCGAGGTGTCGACGCTGCGGTATCCGGGGATGATCCACGGCTTCCTGACGATGGACGCGCTCACCCCGGCGTCGGGCGAGGCGATGCGCGAGATCGCCGCGTTCCTCACCCACGCGTTCGACGCCCGCCGCTGATCCCGTCGCGTCTTCGGGCGGACGGCTACCGTCTCGCCATGCTGACGACGACCCTCCGCCGGTCCGCCGGCGCCCTGTTCGCCACCACGCTGGCAGGCGCCGCGCTGGTCACGATGTCCGCGGCGACTGGTGCCCAGACCGATTCCGCCGAGTTCGGCCCGTCGGGCGACGACACCCAGCAGTTCGAGGTGCCGGCCAACGTGTGCGAGATCACGGTCGACGCCATCGGCGCGAACGGTGGCCGCGGTAACTCGGGTGAGGGCGGCACCGGCGGTGAGGCGGTGGCGACGATCCCGGTGACGCCCGGCGAGTTCCTGCTGGTGATCGTGGGCATCCACGGTGAGGACGCGAGCGCCCTCACCGGTGGCGGCGGCGGCTTCAACGGCGGCGGCAACGGCGGCACGGGCCTCAACGACGGCGGCGGGGGCGGCGGCGGGGGCGGGGCGTCGACCGTCATGCGACTCGTGGACGAAGCCGCGGTCCCGATCGTCGCGGGCGCAGGTGGCGCGGGTGGCGGTGGCGCGGGGACCGATGGCGTCGTCTCGCAGGACGGCGGCGACGGTGGCGGGTCGACCGGCGGCGACGGTCAGGACAACGGTCACGCCGGTGCGGGCGGCGAGGGCGGCACGCAGACCGCGCCTGGGGCCGGCGGCGCGGGCAGCGTCGGTGGCACGACCGACGGGCTCGACGGCAACGGCGGCGGTGGTGGCAACGGCGGGAACGGCTCCTCAGCCCAGTTCTCCGGTTCGGCCGGCGGCGGCGGGGGCGGCGGTTGGTTCGGCGGCGGCGGGGGCGGCGGCGGCTACGGCGAGGCCGGTGGCGGCGGTGGCGGATCGTCCGGCTCCGTGCCGGACGCACGCGACGTGCAGCTCTCCGCCGGGCAGAACAGTGACCCCGCCGGCGACGGCTTCGTCACGATCACGTGGACCGAGGGCGCGGGCTGCGCGGCCGCGCCCATCGCGGTCGTGCCGCAGGACATCACGTTCACCGGCTGACGCCGGCCGCGCCTCCTAGAGGCGCTGCAGGATGCTGGCCGTGCCGAGCGAGCCGCCGCAGCACATCGTGACGAACGCGAGCTCGCCGTCGGTGCGCTCGAGCTCGTGCAGTGCGGTGGTGACGAGGCGTGCACCGGTCGACCCGACCGGGTGACCGAGCGCGATCGCGCCGCCGTTGACGTTGACGCGGTCGAGGTCGGGCTTGTGCACCTGCGCCCACGACAGCACGACCGCCGCGAACGCCTCGTTGATCTCGAACACGTCGAAGTCGGCCATCGCCATGCCCGAGCGGTCGAGCATCTTGCGCGTCGCGTCGACCGGGCCGTCGAGCAGGTAGTACGGGTCGGTGCCGGTGACGAGCTGGTGCAGCAGCTTCGCCCGCGGCCGCAGCCCGAGCTCGTCGGCCTTCTCCTCGCTCATCCAGAGCACCGCGGCCGCGCCGTCGGAGATCTGTGACGACGAACCCGCCGTGTGCTTCGAGCCCTCGACGACGGGCTTGAGCTTCGCCAGCCCCTCCATCGTCGTGTCGCGCAGGCCCTGGTCGCGCGAGATCAGCTGCGTCTCGCCGGTCGGCTGACCGTCCTCACCGATGACCGGCGTCTCGATCGGCGCGACCTCGCGCTCGAAGCGGCCCTCGTCCCACGCCTGCTTCGCCTTGCGCTGCGAGTGGAAGCCCCACTCGTCGAGGTCTTCGCGGGTGATGCCGCGGTTGTCGGCGATGCGGTCGGCCGCACCGAACTGCCCGTTGGGCGGGTCGTCCCACGGCCACGGCTCGGTCTTGTAGTGGCCCGGGCCGTTCGACCACGTTCGCGCCGAGCGGCACGTGGCTCATCTGCTCGACGCCGCACGCCGATCGTGACGTCGGCGCCGCCCGCCGCGATGAGACCCGCCGCGAGGTGGTTCGCCTGCTGCGCCGAGCCGCACTGCGCGTCGACCGTGGTGCACGCGGTCTGGTACGGGAGGCGCTCCTGGCCCGCCGACAGCCAGGCGTTGCGGGTGACGTTCGAGCCCTGCTCGCCCGCCTGCGTCACGCAGCCGCCGATGACCTCGTCGACGAGCATCGGGTCGATCCCCGCGCGCTCGATCACCTGCGAGCTGCGCGTGGCGCAGCGTCTCGGTGCGCCTTCAGGCCGGACAGCCAGCCGTTGCGCTTGCCGATCGGCGTGCGGACGGCTTCGACGATGACGGGCTGACGCATCGGGGCGACCTCTTCTCCGGAGCTGGTTCTCTGGGACTGTTCTCTGGCGCTGGCGATGTCTGGCGCAGATGTGACGGGTCGTCAGTTTAGGAGCAAGTATCAGCGGCCATCCCATGACCGAGCCCGCGCCCCCCTCCGCCATCGACGACGACCCTCGGGTCGTGGCGTCACGACGCGTCGGGGCGGCGGCTCGCGACCTGATCGGCGCCATCGTGAGCAGCACCGCGCCCATCGAAGACCTCGACGCGGCCGCCGCGTCGATCGAGGCCGTCAACGCCCGGCTCGCGCCCTACCGGGTGCAGAGCCGCTTCGAGGGCATGGAGGGGCTCGCGATGCCCGCGCCGGGGAGCGAGCTGCGCGACCGCGTGTTCGAGCACCATCCGTTCGCCGGTCGATCGAACCCGCTCGCGCCGCCCCTGGTCATGCAGGACCCGGGCGACGGCACCGTCGCCGCGACGGTGACGTACGACCACCGCCACGAGGGCATGCCCAACTTCGTCCACGGTGGCGTGCTCGCCGCCGCGTTCGACCTGATCACCGCCGCGGCCGCGGCGCGCGCCGCGGGCCGTCCCGGCGCCGACCGGGCGGCTCACGATCCGGTACCGGATCCCGACGCCGCTGCACACCGAGCTGCGCTACGAGAGCCGGCTCGAGCGCGTCGACGGCCGCAAGATCCTGACGTTCGCGACCGTCTCAGCGGACGGCGAGGTGACGGCGGAGGCCGAGGGTCTCTTCATCGCGGCCCGCACCGAGACGCTGCCGGCCGTCGGCCCGGCGGACGCGTGAGCGACCGGCCAGCCACCGACCGAGCAGGCGATCGGGGCGGCCCGCTGGCCGGGGTGCGCATCGTCGAGCTGCTCGGCCTCGGGCCGGGCCCGTTCTGCGGGATGCTCCTCGCCGACCTCGGCGCCGAGGTGCTGCGCGTCGACCGTGTCGACGCGGTGCGCGGCGATCGACACGTCCTCGCCCGCGACGAACGCGATGTACCGCGTCGAAGGCACGCGATCGGCCTCGACCTCAAGCAGCCGTCCGGCGTCGAGACGTTCCTGCGGCTCACCGACGCGCGCGGACGCGGTGTTCGAGGTGTTCCGGCCGGGCGTCGTCGAGCGCCTCGGCATCGGGCCCGACGTCGCGTGCGCGCGGAACACCGCGCCTCGTGTACGGCCGGCTCACGGGCTACGGGCAGGACGGGCCGCTCGCCGACAAGGCCGGGCACGACATCGACTACGTCGCGATCGCGGGCGCGCTCGAGCCGCTCGGGCGCGCCGGCGACCCGCCGACGCCGCCGCATCAACGTGCTCGCCGACTTCGCGGGCGGCGGGATGCTCCTGGCGTACGGCATCGTCGCCGCGCTGCTCGCGCGCGAGCGCACCGGTGCGGGACAGGTCGTCGACGCCGCGATGGTCGACGGCGCCGCGGTGATGCTGACGCCGTTCTACGCGGCGCGCGCGTCCGGCTTCTGGGGCCCGCGCGGCACGAACCTGCTCGACACCGGCTCGCCCTGGTACGACAGCTACGAGACGAGCCGACGGCGCGCTGGCTCGCCGTCGGCGCGATCGAGCCGCAGTTCTACGCGCAGCTGCTCGAGGGTCTCGGGCTCGCCAGTCGAGGCGCTCCCCGACCAGCACGACCGTGACGGGTGGCCCGTCCTGCGCGAGCGCTTCGCCGCAGTGATCCGCACGCGGACGCGCGACGACTGGGAGCAGCACTTCGCGGCGTTCGACGCGTGCGTCGCACCCGTCCTCGATCCGGTCGAGGCGCCGTCGCATCCGCACAACGTGGCCGCGCGCGACGTTCCGCGAGATCCGCGGCGTCCCGCAGCCCGCACCCGCGCCGCGGTTCTCGGGCACGCCGCTGCCCGAGCCCGCACCACCCGAGCACGCCGGCGAGCGCCGCGACGCACGTCCTCGAGGACTGGGGACTGTCGCACGACGAGGTGGCTGGCCTCGTCGACGCCGACGTGCTGGTGTAGAGAGCCCACGAGGAGGAGAGCACCCGTGCCGATCCCGGAGCAGCGTGACCTCGAGAAGGCCCGCGCCATCATCGCCGGCTGGCTCGCCGAGCGGCTGCCCGACGCGTCCGGCGTCGAGGTCGTCCGAGCTGACCGGCCCCGCGTTCACCGGGTTCTCGAACGAGACGCTGCTGTTCGAAGCGACGTACGACGAGCTCGGCGACGCAGAAGCACCGAGAAGCTCGTGCTGCGCGTGAAGCCGACGCAGCACACCGTGTTCATGGAGGCCGACTTCGAGTCGCAGTACCGCGTGCTCGAGGCGCTCGGTGCGAACACCGACGTGCCGGTCCCCACCATGCGCTGGTTCGAGGCCGACGACGTCGTTCCTGGGTGCGCCGTTCTTCGTCATGGATCAGGTCGACGGACGCGCGCCCGACCGACAGCCCGCCGTACACCGTCGCCGGCTGGTTCTTCGACGAGACGACGCCCGCCCAGCGCCGCACGCTCGTCGAGAACGGCATCGACGCGCTCGCCGCGGTGCACGCCGTCGACTGGAAGGCGCTCGGCTTCGAGTTCCTCGACAAGCCGCAGTACGGCAAGCTCGGCTTCGAGCAGCAGCTGCGCTACTACGAGGCGGCCTACGACTGGGCCGACCCGGGCGCGGAGCCGCCGCGCATCGCGAAGGCCGCGCTCGAGTGGGTGCAGGCGAACGCGCCGGCCCAGGACCCCGAGCTCGGGCTGTGCTGGGGCGACGCCCGCATCAACAACCAGCTGTTCGGGCCCGACTTCGAGGTGCGCGCGGTCGTCGACTGGGAGATGGTGACGCTCGCCGACCCGATGATGGACCTCGGGCTGGTGGCTCTTCCTCGACCGCCACTTCCACGAGGGGATGCCGGCACCGCGACTCGAGGGGTTCCCGACCCGCGAGGAGATGGTGGCCCGGTACGAGCAGTCCAGCGGACGCGACCGCTCGCGATCTCGAGTTCTACGAGGTGTTCGGTGGCCTCCGGTTCGCGGTGGTGATGATGCGCATCAAGCACCTGCTCGTCGACTTCGAGCTCATGCCGCCCGACACCGACATGGCCGAGAACAACGCGGTCACGCGCGTCCTCGCCGACCTCCTCGACCTCGAGTCACCCGGCGAAGGCGTCCCCTGGGAGTAGCTACTCGGGCCAGTCGCGGGTGGGGCTGAGCGACCACTGCGGGTCGCGGCGCTCGAGGAACGCGAGCACACCTTCTCGCGCGTCGGCCTGTCCCATCACGACGCGGTGGTAGGCGGTCTCGAGACGGTCGCACTCGTCGGCATCGAGCGTCGGCTGGTGCCACAGCAGCCGCTTCGACAGCGCGATCGACAGCGGCGCCGTGTTGACGGCGAGGTCACGCGCGTACTCGAGCGCAGCGGGCAGCACCTCGTCCGGTGGCAGCGCTCGCGCCGCGAGTCCCATCGCGAACGCCTCCTCGGCGGTGAAGTGCCGGCCCGACAGCAGCAGGTCGGCAGCACGCGCGAAGCCGACCGCGCGCGGCACCGTCCAGTGCGAGTGCGCGTCGGGCAGCACGCCGCGCCGGTTGTGGACGAAGCCGTACTTCGCGCCGGTCGCCATGAACCGCAGGTCGCAGTGCATCGCGAGCGTCATGCCGATCCCGATCGCATGTCCGTTCATCGCCGCGAGGACCGGCTTGCGGATCTCCCACGCCGTCGGCCGCACGGGCGAGGACGTGAACGGGCGCTCGGCCCCGGCCCGCTCCCCCGGAGCGGCGAACGTCTCGCCCGCGGGCGTCAGGTCGGCGCCCGCGCAGAAGGCGTCGCCCGCGCCGGTCACGACCACGACGCGGACCTCGTCGTCGGCGTCGCAGTGCGCGTACGCCCGTCCGAGGCTGTCGCCCATCGCACCGGTGAACGCGTTGCGGGACTGCGGCCGGTCGAGCGTGATCACGGCGACCCGGTCGCGGACCTGCAACGTCAAGTCACGCAGCTCGGGCGCGACCTCGGGACCTGCAGACATGCGGCGATAGTCTGACCGCATGTCACCGACCGCTGTGGGAACACGTCTCCGCTGCGACCAGTGCGGGACCGAGATCATCGTCGTGAAGGCCACCGACGGAGACGTCGGGTGCTGCGGTGCGCCGATGGGCGCGAAGCCCGCCTAGCGCCATGGCGAACCTCCTCGGCAAGCGCTACCAGTGCGGCGTCTGCGAAGCCACCGTCCTCGTCACGAAGGCGGGCGACGGCGAGCTCGAGTGCCACGGCCAGGCGATGGAGATCGCCACGGCCAAGCCGCTCCCCTCGTCCGACTGACCCGACCCCATGGGAGACCTCGCGAGCTCGGTCTCCGCCGCCGTCGGGTCGGCACAGCCGCCCGCCGGCTGACCGGGGCGGTCACGTGGGTGACGCCGTGCCTCCCGTCGTCCCGCCGTTCGTGGTGCGGGTCGACGTCTCGAGCCTCGAAGCCGGTGGCGTCGCCCTCGACGCGATGCTGCGCGACGCGCTCGTGCCCGGCACGTGCCTGGTGTTCGACGGCGAGTGGCCGACGTCGATCCCGCCGTCGTCCCGCGCCGTACTGCGGGCCGTCCCGGCGCTGACGCTCGCGGTCGGGCCCCCCGAGGAGCTCGACTCGGTGTTCGATCTGATCGTCGACGCCGCCAGCGTGGACGGTGTCGTCGCGGCGTTCGCGCGCGCACCGATCGCTGCGGTCAGCGCCGCGCTGCTGCTGCGCTCACCGCGCCCCGACGTCGACGACGGCCTGAACGCCGAGTCGGCGACGTACTCGCTCCTCCAGTCCGGACCGGAGTTCCGGGCGTGGCGCGCCGCGACGCCGGCGCGTCCCGCCGACGACGGCGACGTGCCGCGAGTGCGCGTGGAGTCGACCGGCGCCGTGACCGAGATCGTCCTCGCGCGCCCCGACCGCCACAACGCGCTCGACGTCGCGATGCGCGACGCGCTCGATGCCGCGCTCGGCGACGCCGCCTGGCACAGCGGCGGGATCCTCGTCCGGGGTGACGGTCCGTCGTTCTCGTCGGGTGGCGACCTCGACGAGTTCGCGACGTTCCCCGATCCCGCCACGGCGCACCTCGTCCGCCTGCTGCGATCGCCCGCCGGGCGGTTCGCGTCGTTGCACGAGCGGCTCGTGGTGGCGATCCACGGCACGTGCCTCGGCGCGGGGATCGAGCTCGCGGCGTTCGCGGACCACATCGTGGCCGCCGATGACGCGCGCATCGGGCTGCCCGAACAGTCGATCGGGCTCGTGCCGGGCGCCGGCGGCACCGTGTCGATCGCGCGCCGCGCCGGTCGGCGCACGGTCCTGGAGCTGCTGCTGCGCGACGGTACGATCACCGCCGCTCAGGCCCGCGACCGAGGTCTCGTCGACGAGGTCGTCCCCCTCGACCGCCTGCGCGCCCGGGCCCTCGAGATCGCGGAGTCGCTGACGTGAACATCGCCATGCTCCTCGAGATGATCGCCGACGGCTTCGGCGACCGCGTCGCCGTCGGCTCGCGCGACGGAGGCGTCACGTTCGCCGACCTGCGCGCGCGGGCCATGGCGATCGGCGAGCACCTGTCGACGACCGACGCGGAGACGGTCGCGCTGGTGTCGGAGACCTCGCCCCTCGTGCCGGCCGTCCTGTTCGGCGCGGCATGGGCCGGCGTGTCGTACGCGCCGCTCAACTACCGACTCCCCGCCGAGGCCCGGCAGGCCCTGCTCGACCGCGTGCAGCCCGCGGTCGTCGCCGACGAGTCGTGGATCGCGATGCCGGGGGGCGAGTCGCCGTACCCCGACGCGCCGGAGGCACCGGCGGTGCTGCTGTTCACGAGCGGGACGTCCGCTGAGCCCAAGGCGGCCGTGCTCGAGCACGACCAGCTCCTCGCGTACCAGCTCAACACGATGGAGTTCGCGTCCGCAGACGAGGACGAAGCGGTCCTCTTGGCGGTGCCGCCGTTCCACATCGCGGGCGTCACCGCGGTGCTGACGTCCACGTACGCCGGCCGGCGCATCGTGCCGCTCCCGCGGTTCACGCCCGAGGCATGGCTCGAGGCGGCGACGACGGAGCGCATCACGCACGCGTTCCTCGTGCCGACGATGCTCGCCCGGATCGTGCACGCGCTCGAGGCCGACCCGAGCCTCCGCCCGCCCGCGCTGCGCGCGCTCTCCTACGGGGGCGCCCGCATGCCGGCGCCCGTGCTCGCGCGCGCGCTCGAGCTGCTGCCCGACACCGGGTTCGTCAACGCCTACGGGCTCACCGAGACGAGCAGCACCGTGTGCGTCCTCGGGCCCGACGACCATCGCACCGCGGTGACGAGCGACGACGAGGCGGTGCGGGCGCGCCTCGCGTCGGCCGGGCGCGCGGTGCCGGGCATCGAGGTCCGCATCGTGGTCGAGGGCGTCGAGGTCGACACCGGCACCACGGGCGAGATCCATCTGCGCGGCGCGCAGGTGTCGGGCCAGTACGTCGGTGTCGGCTCGACCCGCGACGACGCCGACTGGCTGGCGACAGGCGACTTCGGCTGGCTCGATGCCGACGGCTACCTGTTCGTCGAGGGTCGTGGCGACGACACGATCATCCGCGGCGGCGAGAACCTCTCCCCCGCCGAGATCGAGGATGCGCTCCTGCACCACCGCGCCGTGAGCAGCGCGGCGGTCGTCGGTGTCCCCGACGAGGAGTGGGGTGAGCGCATCGTCGCGATGGTGTCGCTGCGCGCCGAACGCGTCCACCGACGAGGACGAGCTGCGGGCCCACGTCCACGACCACCTCGGCAGCCTCAAGACGCCCGAGACGATCGCGATCCGCGACGAGGTGCCGCAGACCGCGACCGGCAAGATCCTCCGCCGCGCCGTGCGCGAAGAGCTCAGCTAGGCGGCCAGTCGGGCGTCGGGACGATCATCGTCGGCATGTCGGGCGGCGGCCCCAGCGCGACGGCGATCTTCGAGAACCCGTGGAAGAGGCCGATGCCGAGCGTCAGCTCGACGAGCTCGCCGTCGTCGAGCTCGGCGGCGAGCGCTTCGCGCTGGGCGGCGGTCATCCCGTGCGGGTCGTGCAGCATCGTGTCGACGTACGAGATCACGGCCTTGTCGCGCGCGGCTGAGCGTGCTGCTCGCGTAGTCGTCGCGGATCAGGTCGACGCGATCCTCGGTGAGCCCTGCCTCGCGTGCGCCCTCGAAGCGGACGGCCTTGCAGTAGTTGCAGCCGGTCGTGCGCGCGTTCCGCAGCCGCGCGACCTCCTTCGTCGGCTGGTCGACGGTCGCCCTGGCTCCAGAGGATGCCGTAGAGGCGCCAGAAGCCGGCTGCTGCCTCGGGGTTCTGCTCGAGCACGTCGGGCGGGATCCTGTGGCGTGGCTTCGTCATGGCGTCTCCGGGCCGGGTCGGATCAAGACTGCCTCCATCCGGGCGAGCGCGTCGAACATCGCGAACGCCTGCACCAGCGTGGCGAGCTCGGCCATCGAGCAGTGGTCGAGCACGGCGTCGCGCATCTGGGGGATCGATGCCGTGCGGGTCGACCACGAACTGCTCGGCCATCACGAGCACGGCACGCGAACGGTCGTCGAGCGCCGAGTCGGCCACGTCGGGCACCGGGCCGTCGACCGGCACGCCGACACGGTGGCGGATCAGCGCGTCGCAGGCGTCGAGCAGCGCGGGCTCGACCGGCCCGTCCCGCAACGTCCGCAGGAGGTCGTCGAGGGGCTCCCGCAGGTCGGGTCGCAGGGCGAGCGCGGCGTCGAGCGACGTGGCGTCCATCACAGGCCCATGAAGCTGCCGCCGTCGCACACGATCGTCTGGCCCGTCACGTAGCCACCGTCGTCGCTCGCGAGGAAGACGGCAACCGGCCCGATGTCGTGCTCGAGGTCGCCGATCCTCCGCAGCGACGTGCGCGCGGTCGACGCGCTCCTCGAGCACCGGGTTCTGCTCGAACGCGCCGACGAGCGCGGGGCTCGCGGCGACCGGCGCGATGCAGTTGACGGTGATCCCGAGCGGCCCCCACTCGCGCGACAGGCTCTTGGCGATCGCGCGCTGCGCCGCCTTCACCGGCGAGTAGATCGGGATGTTGACGCTGCCCTCCACTCCCGACGGCGACGTGATCAGGATCAGACGACCCCGCCCGTCGGCGTCCCGCAGGTGCGGGAACGCAAGCACCGCCGAGTAGTACGAGCCCCACACCGCGGTGCGCGAGTTGCGGTCCCACAGCTCCAGGTCGACGTCTTCGAGGCGGTGCGGCGACGCCCCGCGGTACGCGTTGTGCACCATGACCTCGAGCGACCCGTAGCGCTCGACCGTCTCGGTGACGCACGCCTGCCATCGAGTCGCGACTCGTCACGTCGGTGACGATGCACGTCGCCTCGTCGCCTCGCTCGCGGATCGCGTCGGCCACCGGCTCGCCCGTCTCGGCCCGGCGTGCCGCGATGACCACGTTCGCGCCCTGCGCCGCGCACGCTCGTGCGATCCCCTCGCCGACGCCCTGGCCGGCACCGGTGACGACCACGGTGCGCCCTTCGAGGCGCGCGCCCAGACCCCGGACGAGCGGTGCTCATGGTGCCATCCAGACACCGCCATCGGCGCAGACGGTGACGCCGGTGACGAAGTGCGCGGCATCGCTCGCCAACCAGACCACGACCGGCGCGACGTCGGTCACGACGTCGCCCGGCCCTCCGAGCGCCGGCGGCGCGAGCGACACCGACATCGACTCGACGCCGATCGGCACCTGCTCGGGTGCGGGCGCCACGCAGTTCACGCGGATCCCGTCGGGACCCCACTGGCGCGCCGCGGACTTCGCCAGCAGCCGCTGCCCCTCGACTGCGGTCGTGTAGGGCACGAGGTGCTCGGCTCCGGACATCGAGACCGTCGGCGTCACGAGCACGATCGAGCCGCCGCGTCCCTGCATCGACCGGAACGCGGCCTGGAGCACGAACAGCGTCGTGCGCATCGTGCCCTCCCACACGGCCTCCCAGCGGGCGTCGTCGACGTCGGCGAAGTCGACGCGCTCGAACGCGATCTCCGGCATGGAAGCGTGCACGACGACGTCGATCGGTCCGCCCGCGGCATCCGCTGCCTTCGCGAGCTCGGCGTCGACCTGTTCCTTCGTCTCGATCGCGTGGGTCGCCAGCCCGGTGCCGTACGCAGGCCCGCCACCGAGCACGCCGTCGAGCAGCGAGCGCCCGAGCTCGGTCTCGGTGCCGGTGACGACGACGCGCTTGCCGTCGAGTGGAGCGTCCACGCGTGGGACTCAGCCCGTGCGGACGGGCAGCGACTTGATGCCGTTGATGAAGTTGGAGCCGAGCCGCTTCACGTCACCGGCCGGCTCGAGCCCGGGCATGCGGGCGAGCAGCTCTTCGAACATCACCCTCGCCTCGAGGCGGGCGAGGCTCGCACCGAGGCAGAAGTGCGGACCGCCGGCGCCGAACGCCACGTGCTCGTTCGGCGTGCGGCCGACGTCGAACCGGTCGGCGTCGGTGAAGACCGACTCGTCGCGGTTGGCCGACGAGTACCACATCACGACCTTGTCGCCCTCGCGGATGGCCTGACCGCCGAGCTCGGTGTCGGCGCGAGCCGTGCGCCGGAAGTGCATCACCGGCGTCACCCAGCGCAGCATCTCCTCGATGGCGGTCGGGAGCAGCGCCGGGTCGTGCCGCGAGCCGCGCCCGCTCCTCCGGGTGCTCGAAGAGCGCGAGCGTCCCGCCGGTGATGAGGTTGCGCGTCGTCTCGCTGCCGGCGTTCATCAGGAGCATGAAGAACAGGTCGACGTCCATCGCGTGAAGCCGCGTCGCCGTCGACCTCGGCGCGCGAGGAGGACGCTGAGCAGGTCGGTGCCGTCGCCGCCGCGCGCGATCGGCGGCGAGCGTGTCGGCGTAGGCGAACATCTCCGCGATCGCGGCGCGAGCGTCCTCGAGCGTGCCGCCCATCTCGGGGTCGTCGAGGCTCATCATCCGTTCGGTCCAGGCGAACACCTGGTGCCGCTCGTCCTCGGGCACGCCGACGAGCTCGGCGATCACCTGGAGCGGCACCTCGACCGCGACGTCGGTCACGAGGTCGAAGGTGCCCCGTGCGGCGGCCGCGTCGAGGATCGCGACGACGCGCTCGCGGATGCGCGGCTCCAGCGCGTTGATCTGCCGGGGCGTGAAGCCCTTGTTGACGAGCTTGCGGAGCTGCGTGTGCCGCGGCGGGTCGGTGTTGAGCATGATCTCGCCCGCACCCGAGTCGTCGCCCTCGTTGGTCCTTGATCATCGTGTTGGGGTGCGAGCCGAACGTCTGCGGGTGGCGCGACACCTCGAACACGTCGTCGTACGCGGAAGACGCCCCAGTAGCCGGGCCCGTCGCGGCTCGGGGAGGAAGCACACCGGCGTCTCCGCGCGCAGGCGCCGGAACTCGTCGTGCGGCGGACCGTCGGCGAACAGCGACAGGTCGAAGAGGTCGGGACCCGAGCCGGGCCTGGTGGTCGCCTGCGTCACGGAACGTGATCAGACGGTGGCGCGGGGACGCACCTCGCACGCCTCGTCGAGGTCGAGCAGCATCGTCAGCCGGCCGAACGCGACCCAGTTGCCGATGCAGATCGTGAGGTCGAGGATCTCCGGGTCGGTGAAGTGCTCCTTCAGCCGCGCGAAGAACGCATCGTCGATGCTGCGGTGGTCGAGGCAGAACTTCTCGGCGTACTCGATCGCGAGGCGCTCCTGCGCGGAGTACTCGGGTGGTCGGCGTACGACGAGACGTTCGCGTACAGCTCTTCGTCGACGCCCTGCTCGGCGAGCTCCGGGATCCGCCAGCCCTGGCAGACGACGCAGCCGTTGATCTCGGCGATCCGCATGCGCGCGGCCTCGCGCACTCGCGCCGGCAGCTGCGCTCTGCTGGTACACGGCCGTCGACAGGCCCGCGACCGCTGCGCCCATCTCGGGGCGCAGCGCCCACACCTGCACGATCTCGGGCTGGTCACCTTCGGGCAGTTCGAGTCGAGCCATCACGCCACCTCCTGGACGACCAGCACCGTACCTGTCCGACGGTCGACCGCATCGCGCGACCGCGTCCCGCATGGACACGTCCACGAACCCGCCGACGCCTGCTCGCAGCAGCGCCGCGGCCGCGATCGCGCGCCGTGCAGGCCGGCTCAGCGGATCCGCCGGCGCATCCCCGACGAACACCGGGCGCCTCGGGACCGCCCGCCGCGACGGCGAGGCCGCCGGCGACGGCGGCGTCGTCACCGAACGCGACCCGGTCGCGCCACGCGCTCTCGTACGCCGTACCCGGTGATCGACACCCAGACGAGCCCGTCGTCGTGCACACGCTCGTCGAGGTCGAGGCCGAGCTGCTCGATCGCGCGCGGCGGGCGTTCGTGACGAGCACGTCGGCGCCGTCGAGCGAGGCGCGCGCAGCTCGTGGCGCTCCGACGGCGAGCTCCTGCTTCGCGCCGTTGAGCCGGCGCCAGAACTCCGGGTGCCCGGCGCGCGCGCCGTCGGGGCGGTCGACGAGCTCGACCTTGCGCACCAGCGCGCCCTCCGTCCGCGAGCAGGCGCGCGCACAACGGGCCGGCCCACAGCGCGGAGCAGTCGACGATCACCGGCCGGCGTCCGCGGCGCCGGCGGTGCGCCCCGGACGACACGCGACGGGACGGTCTCTCGTGGAGCCGCGACCGCGACGGCGGCCGGGATGCCGAGCAGCTGTGCGCGCGCGACCGCCGGCTCCGCGTCGACCGTGTCCAGGTGCGCGGCGACGGCGTCCCACGGCGGCCCCGTCCCAGGTCGCGCCCCATCCACGCGGCGAGCAGGTCGACGTCGTCGCGCCGCGCCAGGTTGAGCGCGACCCACCGGCCGTCACGCGCCCGCAGCAGCCGGCACGTCCCACCGGCCGAGACGTGCGCCGTCGGGCGCGATGCCGAGGATCTCGGCCCGCTCGCGCAGGAGCGCCGGGGCCGTCGACGCCGAGGTCCGCGCCGAGCTCGGCTGCGGCCGCGTCGAGCGCAGCGCGCTGGCGGCCTCGGCCGACGGTCAGTGGAAGACCTCGCCGCCGTTGACGTCGAGCGACTGCCCGGTGATCACCGAGGACAGGTCGGACGCGAAGAACACCGCGGCGTTCGCGCAGTCGTCGTCGGGCGGGATCTCGCCCAGCGGGATCTCGGCCGCGATCTCGTCGTAGTGGTCCTGTGCGGTCTTCCCCGACCCCGAGGCCAGCATCTCGGAGTACATCTCGCACGCCCGGGCCCCACATCCAGCCCGGCACGATCGAGTTGACGCGGATCTTGTGCGGGCCGAGCTCCTTGGCGAGCACCTGCGCCGCGGTCATGAGCGCGCCCTTCGACGTCGCGTAGCCGCCCTGGAGCGGCAGCACCTTCCGCATGATCATCGAGTTCACGAAGACGATCGAGCCGCTCTCCTGCGCCTTCATCTGCGGGATCACCGACTTCGTGAGCTGCAGGCTGCCGAAGAGGTTCACGTCCATGATGCTGGCGCCACGCGGCGAGGTCGACGTCCTCGAACGGCTGGAACACGTCGGGTGCGAACGCGTTGTGCACGAGCACGTCGACGCCACCGAACGCGTCGACCGTCGCCTGCACGAGCGCGTCGCACTGGCCCTGGTCGGTGATGTCGGTGCGCACGTGGACGGCGCGGCGGCCGAGCGCCTCGATCTCGCCGTGCACCTCCTCGAGGTACGACTCGGTGCGGGCGCCGAGCGCGACGTCGGCGCCCTCACGGGCGAACGCCATCGCGATCTCCTTGCCCAGCCCCGGCCCGATCCCCGAGACGATGCAACGCTTGTCCTTCAGCAACATCGGTCGCGTTCCCTTCTCGTGGATGCGTCCCCAGCCCGCGTATACAAGGGTCGAGGGACGCATCCAGTGTGGTCGGTCAGTCCTGTCTCAATCCATGGTGCGGCCGCAGTTCACGTCGAGCGTCTGGCCGGTGATCACCCGGCTCAGCGGCGACGCGAAGAACAGGACGGCCGGGGCGATCTCCTCCGGTGACGCGAGGTGCTGCAGCGGGTTCATGGCCGCGATCTCGTCGGCGACGTCCTCGGGCTGGACGCCGCGCTGCTCGGCGATCCACTCGAAGTACTCGTCGAGCGACCGCCCGCGGATGTGGCCCGGGCGCGACGCAGTTCACGCGCACCTTCGCCGGCCCGAGCTCCTTGGCGAGCACGTGCGACGCGGTCGTGAGGGCGCGCTTCGATGCCGCGTACCCCGCGAGCAGCGGGATCGGGTTGCGCACCGACAGCGTCGTGATCATCACGACCGACGCGTCGCCGTGCGTGCCCACCGCCTTGCGCAGGTGCGGCACGCACGCCTGGGTCAGCGTGAGCGTGCCGAAGACGTTGACGTCGATCGGCTGCCGCCACCGCTCGGGGTCGAAGCCGTCGAACGGGTCGTGCCAGTCCTCCTCGGCGAACGCGTTGTTGACGAGCACGTCGACGCCGCCGAGCTCGGCGGCGGCGGTCTCCGCGAGCCGCCGGCACGCGGCGTCGTCGGTGATGTCCGTCGGCACCGCGACCACGCGACGCCCGAGCGCCTCGATCGCCTCGGCGACCGGCGCCATCGACGACCCGCGCCGGGCGGCCAGCGCCACGTCGGCCCCGGCCCGCGCCAGCTCGAGCGCGATCGCCCGTCCCATGCCCGGGCCCGATGCCCGACACGACGGCGACCCGGCCCTCGAGCAGCCCCGCGGTGTCGACCTTCTCCATTGCGTCCTGACTGCGCGCTCGCTCGGCTGCTGACGCCCGCCGGATTGCCCGTGCGGACGAGAACATGTTCTACTTCCCAGCCGTGCCCGGCAACCCGGCTCCGGAGCGGGCCCCTCGCGTCTTCAACCTCGCCGACCTGTTCGAGATCGTCGTCGACACGGTCCCCGACCGCACCGCCCTCGTCGCCGGCGACGTCCGCTGGACGTACCGCCAGCTCGACGAGCGGGCCAACCGCTTCGGCCACCACCTCCTCGACGCCGGCATCGGCGCCGGCGACCACGTCGCCGTGCTCGCCTGGAACCGGGCCGAGTGGATCGAGGCCGAGCTCGGGATCTACAAGGCCCGCGCCTCGGTCATCAACGTCAACTTCCGCTACGTCGCCGACGAGCTGCGCTACATGCTCGAGAACTCCGACTCGGTCGCGATCGTCTTCGAGCGCTCGTTCGCCCCGATGGTGGCCGAGGTGCGCGGCGACACGCCGAAGCTGCGTCACTTCGTGGTCATCGACGATGGTGACACGCCTGCACCTGAGGGCGGGGACGCCACGGCCAAGGCGATCGCCGAGCTCGGTGCCATCGACTACGAGGACGCCCTCGCCGCCGCGTCACCCGACCGCGGCTTCGCCCCTCGCTCCCCCGACGACCTCTACATCCTCTACACCGGCGGGACGACCGGCATGCCGAAGGGCGTGCTGTGGCGCGCCGAGGACATCTTCTTCGCCGCGCTCGGTGGCGGCGGCTTCGGTCAGGCGCCGATCACGACTCCCGAGGAGCTGGCCGGACGGGTCGCGCCCGAAGAGACGATCAACGTCAACGTCGTGAACGCGCCCGATGATGCACGGCGGCGGGCAGTGGGCGAGCTTCATCGGCTTCTACGGCGGCGGCACGATCGTGCTCAACACCGACCACCACTTCGACGGCCAGCACGTCGCTGCGCATGGCTGCCGACGAGCGCGCCACGTCCATCATGGTCGTGGGCGACGCCATGGCCCGTCCGCTCGCCGACGCGATCGCGGCCCCCGACGACGACTACGACCTGTCGTCCGTGTTCGTCGTCGGCTCCGGCGGCGCGATCCTCTCGAAGGCGATCCGCGAGGAGCTGCAACGCCTGCTTGCCGAACGCCGCAGTCATGGACAGCTTCGGCGCGTCGGAGACCGGGCACGCGGGCACGGTGACTCGACCTCGAGCGCGGCGGGCCGCGCTTCACGATGAACGCGACGACGAACGTGCTCGACGAGGACGGACGGCCCGGTCGCACCCGGATCCGGCCAGGTCGGCAAGCTCGCGCGCTGCGGCCACATCCCGCTCGGCTACTACAAGGACGAGGAGAAGACCGCGGCCACGTTCCTCGTCGACCCGGACGGCAAGCGCTGGGTGATCCCCGGCGACTCCGCGACCATCAGTGCCGACGGCGTGCTCGAGCTGCTCGGCCGCGGCTCGGTGTGCATCAACACCGGCGGTGAGAAGGTGTACCCCGAAGAGGTGGAGGCCGCGCTGAAGGCGCATCCCGACGTGTTCGACGCCGTCGTCGTCGGCGTGCCCGACGAGCGCTTCCAGGAGCGCGTCGCCGCGATCGTGACCCCGCGTGAGTCGCGCACGATCGAGCTCGACGACATCCAGGAGTTCTGCCGCACCAAGATCGCGGGGTACAAGGTGCCCCGACAGCTGCACGTCACCGACGAGATCCCCCGCACACCCGTGGGCAAGCCCGACTACCGCTGGGCGAAGCGAATCGCCACCGCCACGAGCGGAGCAGAAGGAGCGACATGAGCACGACCGAGGTTCCGGCGACCCTGGGCTTCTGGGACATCGCCAAGGCCCGCCCCGACCACCTGGCGCTCGTCGATCCCGACGAGCGCGAGATCTCGGCCGGCGAGCTGCACGGCTCGGCCAACCAGCTCGTCCACGGGCTGCGCGAGATGGGCTTCCAGCCCGGCGACGCGGTGGCGATGCTGCTGCCGAACTGCACCGAGGTCTTCGAGCTGTTCCTCGCGGTCACCCAGGCCGGCTTCTACCTGATCCCGATCAACTGGCACCTCGTCGGCCCCGAGATCGCCTACATCGTCGACGACTGCGAGGCGAAGGTGTTCGTCTCGCACGCGCGCTTCGCCGACGAGGCGAAGGCCGCGGCCGACGAGATCGACTTCCCTGCCGAGGGCCGCTTCGTCGTCGGCGGCGAGATCCCCGGCTTCCGGCCGTACTCCGACCTGAAGGACGGGCAGCCGACCGACGCCCCGGCCGACCGCACCGCCGGGATGATCATGAACTACACGTCCGGCACGACCGGCAAGCCCAAGGGCGTCCGCCGCGCGCTGTCGGGCGCGGATCCCGAGACCGCGGGCAACGGCTTCGGCGGGATGCTCTACATGTTCCGGCTGCAGCCCTTCGACGACAACGTGCACATCGTCGGCTCGCCGCTGTACCACACGGCCGTCCTCAACTTCTCCGGCTCGGCGATCAACATCGGGCACACGATCGTGCTGATGGACAAGTGGACCGCGCCGCAGATGCTGCACCTCATCGACAAGTACAAGGTCACCAACACGCACATGGTGCCGACGCAGTTCGTGCGCCTGCTCGGCGTCCCCGAGGAGGAGCGCGCGAAGTACGACGTGTCGTCGCTGCGCCACATGGTGCACGCGGCCGCGCCGTGCCCACCCGACGTGAAGCGTCAGATGATCGAGTGGTGGGGCCCGGTGATCGACGAGTACTACGCGGCGAGCGAGGGCGGCGGCACCATCGTGTTCGCCGACGAGTGGCTCGAGCACCCCGGCACGGTCGGGCGCGCGTGGCCGATCTCGGAGATCGCGATCCTCGACGACGACGGCAACGAGGTGCCGGCCGGCGAGATCGGCACCGTCTACATGCACATGATGACGGGCAACTTCGAGTACTACAAGGACAAGGAGAAGACGGAGAAGAACCGGCAGGGCAAGTTCTTCACCGTCGGCGACGTCGGCTTCCTCGACGAGGACGGCTGGCTGTTCCTCTCCGACCGCAAGATCGACATGATCATCTCGGGCGGCGCCAACATCTACCCCGCCGAGATCGAGAGCGAGCTGATCATGCACCCGAAGGTCGCGGACGTCGCGGTGTTCGGGATCCCCCACGACGACTGGGGCGAAGAGGTGAAGGCCGTCATCGAGCCCATGGAGGGCATCGAGGGCGACGACGCGCTCGAGGCCGAGATCATGGAGTGGTCGGCGACGCGCCTCGCGAAGTTCAAGCGCCCGAAGTCGATCGACTTCACGACCGAGATGCCTCGCGACCCCAACGGGAAGCTCTACAAGCGCAAGCTGCGCGACCCGTACTGGGAAGGCCGGGAACGCGCCATCTAGCGCCTAGGTTGCCCGGATGACGGCGGGGGCGGTGGCGGCGGAGGCCGCGACGAGCAAGACCGGACTCGCGCTGCTGACGCTCGCGTCCGCGCAGTTCCTCATGACGCTCGACACGTCGGTGATGAACGTCGCGATCGCGACGGTCGCCGACGACGTCGGCACGACGGTGACGGGGATCCAGACGGCGATCACCTTCTACACGCTGGTGATGGCCGCGTTGATGATCACGGGCGGCAAGATCGGGGCGATCATCGGACGCAAGCGCGCGTTCGCGATCGGCTGCGTCATCTACGGCGCTGGCTCGTTGACGACCTCGCTCGCACCGAACCTCACCGTGCTCATGATCGGCTGGTCCGTGCTCGAGGGCATCGGCGCCGCGCTGATCCTGCCGGCGATCGTGGCACTCGTCGCATCCAACTTCGGCCGCGCGGAGCGTCCACGCGCCTACGGGCTCGTCGCCGCCGCGGGCGCGATCGCGGTCGCCGCCGGGCCGCTCATCGGCGGGCTCTTCACGACGTACGCGTCGTGGCGGTACGTGTTCGCCGGCGAGGTCCTGATCGTCATCATGATCCTCGTCCTCACCCGCCGCATGGCCGACGTGCCGCCCGAGGATCGCGTGCGCCTCGACCTCGTCGGCACCGGCCTCTCGGCGCTCGGCCTCGGGCTCATCGTGTTCGGCATCCTCAAGGCCGGCACCTGGGGCTTCGTGCTGCCGAAGGTCGAGGCGCGCCGTAGTGGCTCGGCCTCTCACCGACGTTCTGGCTCGTGATCGGCGGTGGGCTCGTGCTCTGGGCGTTCCTGCTCTGGGAGGCGCACCAGCTGCGTCGCGGCGCCGAGCCGCTCGTCGACCCGGCGATGCTCAGGAACGCGACGCTGCGCAGCGGCCTGACCGCGTTCTTCTTCCAGTACCTGCTGCAGATGGGGCTCTTCTTCACCGTGCCGTTGTTCCTGTCGGTCGCCCTCGGGCTCTCGGCGATCGACACCGGTGTGCGGCTGCTCCCGCTCTCGGTCACGCTGCTCGTCGCCGCGGTCGGCATCCCGAAGGTGTTCCCGCACGCTTCGCCGCGGCGCGTCGTGCGCACTCGGGTTCGGGATGCTGTTCCTGGGCATCGTCGTCCTCGTCGGCACTGCTCGAAGAGGGTGCGGGCGCCGAGGTCACGACGTGGCCGATGCTGCTCGCGGGTCTCGGCGTCGGCGCGCTCGCGTCGCAGCTCGGCGCGGTCACCGTGTCGTCGGTCCCCGACGAGGAGACGGGCGAGGTCGGCGGACTGCAGAACACCGTCACGAACCTCGGTGCGTCGATCGGCACCGCGCTGGCCGGTGCCGTCCTCATCGTGATCCTGACGAGCTCGTTCTTCTCCGGCATCGCAGAGCAACCCCGACGTCCCCGACAAGGTCGCGACCGAGGCCAACACCGAGCTGGCGACCGGCGTCCCGTTCGTGTCGGACGCCGACCTCCAGCAGGCGCTCGAAGAGCGAGAACGTGCCGACGAGGACGGCCGAGGCGATCGTCGAGGAGAACGAGGAAGCGCGCCTCGAAGGGCTGCGCGCCGCACTCGCGCTGCTCGCCGTGATCGGGCTGGTGGCGATGTTCACGAGCCGGCGGATCCCCGATCAGCAGCCGACGGGCGCACCGGCCGCGACCAGCGCCTGATCGCGCGACCTTCGGCCGCGTCGAACCGCGTCAGGCCTCGGCAATCGCCGCGAGCACGTCGAGGCGGGCGGCCCGCCGAGCCGGTCGGATCCCGGCCAGCACGCCGGCCGCGGCCCCGGCGATCAGCACGACGACGAGCTGGCCGACCGGCGCCGCGAACGTCCCGAGCGTGTCGGTCGACGCGGCGCGGAGGAATGCCCAGCCGAGGAACACGCCGAGCACGAGCCCGCCGATCGTGCCGAACACCGCGATGATCACCGACTCCCAACGCACCATGGCCCGCAGCTGACCACGTGTCTCGCCGACAGCGCGGAGCAGGCCGAGCTCGCGGGTCCGCTCGTAGACCGACAGCGACAGTGTGTTGGCGATGCCCATCAAGGCGATCAGGACTGCGAGCGCGAGCATGACGTAGACGAGCCCGAGGATGTTGTCGATGCGGTCCGCCGCGGACTGCACGAACTGCTCGCGCGTGCGGACGTCGGGTGACGCCGTACTGCTCGGCAGCTCGCTGCACGGACAGCGCGCCCGCGTCGGGGTCGACGCCGGCGCGGAGCTTCACGAGGACAAGAGAATCCACATCTTGCACTGCGTGCGGCGCCCATGCGGCACGCGACATGACATAGCTGTCGAGGAAGTTGTCCGACTCGTAGATTGCGCCGATGGCGAAGTCGACGACCTTGCCGTCGACGAACGTGACCTCGACGGGCGTCCCGAGACGCCAACCGTTGTCGTCGGCCGTGCCGCGGTCAACCGCGAGCTCGGTCGGGTCGAGCTGCTGCAACGAGCCACGGTCGACGTCGATGTCGAGGACCGAGTGGAGCTCGTTCGTGCGCGCGATCGTGACGCGTTGGGCGTCGCCGTCGACGAGCACGCCACCGACACCGAGCCCGACCGCGTCGTCGACTTCCGGCAGGTCGCGGGCTGCGCCGGCGAGCTCCGGGCTGAGATCGCTCTGGCCGAAGCCGCTGCCCTCGACGACGACGTCCCCGCGCAGCGACTGCGACACGCTGTCGTCGACCGATGCCTTGAGCGACGCGGCGAACACGGTGAACAGCGCGACCACCGCGACGCCGACCATCAGCGCCGCCGCGGTGGCGGCCGTGCGGTGCGGGTTGCGCATCGCGTTCTGGCGAGCGAGGGCGCCGGCGACGCCGCGCAGGCGAGCCACTGGCGCACCGATGACGGCGCTCGTGGCGCGCGCCACAACGGGGCCGAAGACCACGACGCCGGCGACGGTGAGCAGCGCGCCGACGGCCGTGCCGAGGAGCACGAGGTCGCCACCGGACGCGACGCTCGCGAGGACCGTGACCACGCCGAGCCCGAGCAGGACCCCGCCGGTGACGGCGCGCGCCCGAGCCGCACCGACGCGCTCCACCGCGACGTCGCGGATCGCGGCGAGCGGTGGGACGCGTGAGGCCCGCACGGCCGGCAGGACCGCGGCCACGAGGGTCACGAAGACGCCCACCGAGAGGGACAGCACGATCGTGCGGGTCGCGAACTCGAGGCCACCGGCAGGGAGCGTGCCGGGGCCGAGCGCACCGAAGAGCACCTTGAGGAGGGTGGCGATGCCGATGCCACCGAAGAGGCCGGCGACGGACGCGACCACGCCCACGAGCAGCGACTCACCGATCGTCGCAACCAGCAGCTGGCCCCTCGTCGCGCCGATCGCGCGCTCGAGTGCCGACTCACGAGTGCGCTGCGCCACGATGATCGAGAACGTGTTGTAGATGCTGAACGTGGCGACGAGCAGCGCGATCGCCGCGAAGACGACGAGGACGATGCGCAGCACGTCGAGGAAGTCGGCGTTGATGTCGGCCGTGTTCTCACGCACCAGCTCGTCGCCGGTGATCGCCTCGACGCCATCGGGGAGCATGGCGTTGATGCGCCGGGTGAGCTCGGCATCCCCGATGCCTGGGGCACCGCGCACCTGGATGGTCGAGATCTTGCCCGGGGCCTTGATCACGTCCTGTTGCGCGGCGTCGAGCGTGAGTCCGGCGAACGTGACGGAGCCGAAGCCGTCCTCGTCGCCGAACGTCGCGAGGCCGACGATCCTCACCTGGACGGGCTCAGGTGTCTGGAGCGTCGTCGTGTCTCCGATGTGGAGGTCGCCGTCCTCGGCGGCACCGCGGTTGACGATCACCTCGTCACGCGTCGCGGAGCGCGGCCCTTCGCGAGCTCATACGGGTTCAGCTCGCGATCAGCGATCCAGTTGCCGGCGAACGTCGGTGGGCCGTTCCCACCGATCGTCTCACCGTCCGCGCCGACGAGCTTGCCGAACGCCTGCACCGAGGGTGCCGCGGCGGCGACGCCGTCGACCGCGGCGACCTGCTCCACGAGGCTCTCGTCGATGAGGCCGCGCTCGGTCTCGACCTCGTCGGCCTGGATCCGCGTCGCGCCCCGCACGACCGTGTCGGTGCCCGCCGTCGCCTCGGTGAACAACGATTCGAAGTTCGACTCGAGCGTGTCGCCGAGCGCGAGCGTGCCCGAGAGGAACGCGACGCCGAGGAACACAGCCAGGAAGGTGCCGCCCAGGCGACGCTTGTGGGCCCAGGAGCTCTTGAGGCGAAGCTTCAGCATGTCGATCAGTCCTCGAACGCCTTGATGCGGTCGAGCACGCGCTGCGCCGTGGGGTCGCGCAGCTCGTCGACGACCGCGCCGTCGGTGAGGAACAGCACGGAGTCGGCGAACGCCGCTGCGCCGGGGTCGTGCGTGACCATCACGATCGTCTGCCCGATGTCGTCGACCGCCGAACGCAGGAAGCCGAGGATCTCGGCGCCGGCGCGCGAGTCGACGTTGCCGGTCGGCTCGTCGGCGAAGATCAGCTGCGGGCGGCTGACGAGCGCGCGAGCGATCGCGACGCGCTGCTGCTGGCCACCCGACAGCTCCGAGGGCCGGTGCGTGAGGCGGTCGCCGAGCCCGAGCCTCATCACGACCTCGTCGAGCCAGGCGCGATCGGGACGGGTTCCGCCGAGCGCCATCGGCAGCGTGAGGTTCTCGATCGCGGAGAGCGTCGGGACGAGGTTGAACGACTGGAACACGAACCCGATCTGCTCGCGTCGCAGCAGCGTGAGGTCGCGGTCGGACAGCGCGCCGAGCTCGGCGTCGCCGATGAACGCCTGACCCGACGTGAGGTCGTCGAGGCCGGCCATGCAGTGCATGAGCGTCGACTTGCCCGAGCCCGAGGGGCCCATGATGGCGGTGAACCGGCCGGACGCCAGCGCGACCGAGACGTCATCGAGGGCGGTGACGGCGGCGTCGCCGCGGCCGTACACCTTGGTCGCGTGGACGCACCGGGCAGCGACGGTCGGCGCCGCGGGTGCGGCGACCGATTCGGGGGGCGGGGCGAGCGTCTGTCGCGACACGGGATGCGCCTTTCGATCGCGGGATCGGTACCCGATCGATCGTGCGACTCGCAGGGCGCCGCGTCGTCCTCTCGAGGGCGGATCCCGGCCTACTGCGCTGGGCGTACGCGGGCTCGGCCCAGTCGCTCAGGTCGACCAGCCCGGCTTGACCAGGCCCGACTCGTAGGCGAGGACCACGAGCTGCGCCCGATCACGCGCCCCGAGCTTGATCATCGCCCGGCTGACGTGGGTCTTCGCGGTCGCGGGGCTGACGAAGAGCCGCTCGGCGATCTCGTCGTTCGTGAGACCCTCGGCGACGAGCGCCATCACCTCGCGCTCGCGGTCGGTCAGCTCGGCGAGCGCGGTCGCGGCCTGCGGCGCAGTGCTCCGCTTCGCGAACTCGGCCACGAGCCGCCGCGTCACGCCCGGCGAGAGGAGCGCATCGCCGTCCGCGACCGCTCGAACACCACGGAGCAGCTCGACGGGTTCGGTGCTCTTGACGAGGAACCCGCTGGCACCGAGGCGCAACGCCTCGAACACGTACTCGTCCAGGTCGAAGGTCGACAGGATCACCACGCGGACGCCTGCGAGGTGCTCGTCGGCCGCGATCTCACGGGTCGCGGCGAGTCCGTCCGTCCCGGGCATGCGGATGTCCATGAGCACGACATCGGGCACGAGGCGGCGCGTCTCCTCGACGGCGCGGCGGCCGTCCTCGGCCTCGCCGACGACCTCGAGGTCTTCTTCGGCGTCGAGGAGCGCGCGGAAGCCGGCCCGCACGAGGGCCTGGTCGTCGGCAAGGAGGACGCGGATCATCCGCTCTCGCGCGACCGGCAGGCACGCCCGCACGCGGAAGCCCCCACCGGGCTGCGGCCCCGCAACGAGCTCACCGCCCCGCGCCAGCGCCCGCTCGCGCATGCCGGCGATGCCGCTGCCGCCGCTCACCGGCACGCTCGCCGGCGAACCGACACCGTCGTCGTCGACCTGGATCGTCACCGTTCCCGGCCCGTAGGTCACCCGGATCGACACTGCCGATGCGCCGGCGTGGCGCACGGTGTTCGTGAGCGCCTCCTGCACGATCCGGTAGGCCGCGAGATCGATCGCGGCGGGCAACGGCGGCGGGTTCCCCTCCACCGCGACGTCGACCGTGAGGCCGGTTGCGCGCGCGCCGGCCACGAGGTCGTCGATGCGGGTGACGCTCGGCGCCGGCTGGCGGGGCGCACCCTGGTCGGGCCCGCGGAGCACGTCGAGGACCGAGCGCAGCTCCGTGAGCGCCTGGTTGCTCACGTCGCGGATCGCGGTGAGCGCGGTGCGCGCCTGCTCGGGTTGCTGATCCATGAGGTGGAGCGCGGTGCCGGCCTGCACGTTGATGAGCGAGATGCCGTGGGCGACGACGTCGTGCACCTCTTGTGCCATCCGCAGCCGCTCGTCGCCGAGGCGTCGCAGCTCCTCCTCCTGCTGGGCGTGCTCGGCCTCGCGGATGCGCTCGCTGCGGGCCCGCACGACCTCCGCGACGACGAGCACGACGACGAGCCAGGCCGCGTCGCCCAGGGCCTCCCCCACCGAGACGTCGGGGCCGGTGCTGTTCAGCGCCTCGACGAGCACGATCCCCAGGTAGCCGGCGAGGCCGAGGAGCCACGCGGCGAGCCGGTGCCCGTCGAGGACCGTGGTGAAGAGGGCGACGACGACGCTGAGGAAGACCGGTCCGTAGGGATAGCCCAAGCCGATGTAGAGGACGGTCGTCGCCAGCGCGGTCGCGAGCACCGCGACGGGATGACGCTTGCGCGCCAGCAGCGCGATCGGCCCGACCAGGAGCAAGAGGTAGCCGAGCACGTCGAGCGACTCGCGCGCCGGCTGCTCCTCGCCGGCGAACGTGGTGCCGATGACCTGGATCGCGCCGACCCCGACCGTGAGCAACACGGGCGGGAGGTTCGACGACAGCCAGAACGACTGGACGCGCGACCACCAGCTGCTTCGGGACATCGTCATCGACGATACGACCGCACCCGGCACTCGACCTCATCTCCTGGTCGCATCCGCGCCTACTCCCAGCGGCGTACTCCACCGGACGGCGCGCCGCCGAGCTCGCCGCCTGAGCCAACAGCCTCGGCGCGGCGTGTCACGCCGCGTCGGTATCTCGTCGTTCCTCGGGCGGATGAAGTGACCAGGTGCCGTCATCGTGGTCGACGATCGCATGCTCTCCGTAGGTGACGAGGTCGTGGTGGGCGCCGCAGAGCATGCCGAGCACTTCGTAGGTGGTGAGGTGATGCTCGGCGAAGGGCTTGGTGTGATGTCGCTCCAGGTTCTGCGTGCGGTCGCAGCCGCGGACCTTGCAGCGCTCGTCGCGCTCGGCGATCGCGATCTTCAAGGCTTCGGGGACGTGGCGGGTTGTGGACACGACGGTGCGCACGTCGACGCCGTCGGTGATCACCAGCTCGAGCAGCCCGTTGGCGAGGACGTCCCGGGCGTGGGCGACGGGGACCGGCCCGACACCGGGGATCTCGCAGACCTCGCCCGGTGAGGTCGCGGCCGGCGAGCAGCGCCGGCAGGTCGACCCGGACCCGGGCCACCGGCGGTGCGGCGGCGCCGCCGCCCCGCTGCTGCGGCGAGGGTGACGAGGGCGTCGAACCGGTAGGCGTCGTGACCCTCGTGCTCGTCGGCCTTGCGGGCTTCGTCGCAGCGCGCCTCGGTGAGCGGTCGCAGCGCCCGCAGCAGCACGTCGACCTCGGCGGTGGGGCCGGAGAACGATCCACAGGTGGCCATGCCCTGCCGCCAGGTGCGGAAGTGCCGCTCGCGCTTGGCCCGCGCGTGGGCTTCGTCTTCGTCGGTCGCGGCGGCGATCACCCGATCCGCCCGGTCGCGGAGCGTGCGGAGCCCGTCGCGTTCCGCGCTGCGGAGCAGCTTGCGCTCGGCGTCAGGATCGGCCTCGGCTGCCTTCGACACCAGCGTCGCTTGCGTCATCGAGAGCGACCCATCGCGCAGCTTTGCCGCCGTGGCCGGCAGCTCCTCGAGCCGCTGCGCGGTCTTCAGCGAGTCGCGCGCCTGCGTCTCGGAGCACCCGGACACGTCGGCGAGCCACTGCTCACCCGACACCGCCCGCGAGGCGTGGCGCCATCCGTTCGTCGCGTCCGCTCGCCGCGCGAAGAGCACCTTCGCTGCCGCGCCGAGACGTTCAACCTCCGCGCACACCTCGGTGAGGCGCGCCGCGTCGCGACCCGCGAACGTCTCCGGCTCGAGCCCGGCCACGACTTCGCGCAGCTCCTCGGCGATCACCTCGATGGCGAACATGACGCCATCGTGACAGGGGGGTGTGACAGTCACCCCGCCGATCGACCGTGTCGCGCGCGAAAGGTCGTTCGTCACATCGCGCGAACGCGCGTCACGCGCCGCGCGCGCACGTGTCGCGTCAGAACGTCTTCGAGAGCAGCTCGCCCGCGCGGCGAATCGTCGCGCTGTCGGAGAACGGCATGTTGAAGATCGGCTCGTCGATGCCGGCGTCGATCATGATCGCGACCTGCTCGACGACCTCGTCGTCGTTGCCGATCGTGCAGCCCGCGGCGAACTCCTCACCGGCGAGGTCGATCATCATCGCCCGCGTGTCGATGGTCTGCTGCGGGCTGTCGGTGAGGAACAGCGATCCGAGCCGGGTCGTGCGGATCTCGTCGGGGTCGCGGCCCACGTCATCGCAGTGACGGCGCAGCACCTCGAGCTTGTGGTGGATCGTGTCGATGTCGCCCGCCACGTTGCACTGGTCGGCGTACTGCGCCACCAGTCGGAGCGTGCGCTTCTCACCGCCGCCGCCGACCATGATCGGGATGCCCTCGGGACGGATCGGTCGCGGCAGGTTCCGGATCTTCTCGACCCGGTAGTGCTTGCCGGTGAACGACGGTGCGTCGTCGGTGAACATCGCCCGGCAGATCTGCAGCGCCTCCTCGAGCCGATCGAGCCGCTCCCCCGCCCCCGGGAAGTCGACGCCGAACGCGACGTGCTCGATGTCGTGCCAGGCCGCGCCGATGCCGAGGATGGCGCGCCCGCTGCTCACGACGTCGAGCGTCGTGACCTGCTTCGCGAGGATCGCCGGGTTGCGGTACGTCACGCCCGTCACGAGCGTGCCGAGCTGCGCGCTCCGGGTGCGGGCGGCCAGCGCACCGAGGAGCGTGTACGCCTCGAGCATCGGCTGGTCCTCACCGCCGAGCGCGGGCAGCTGGTACAGGTGGTCCATCACCCAGAGCGACGAGAAGCCGCTCTCCTCGCCCGCGACCGCCATCTCGACGATGCGGTCGAAGAGCGCCGAGTCGGCGACGTCGATGGTGAAGTTGGGGAGCTGGAGGCCGAAGGTCGTCGTCATGCGGCGAGGCTACCGACCAAAGCAGTCCTCGAAGAAGGCCGTCACCGGCTTCGTCATGATCGGGTCGGCCGTCGAGCCGACGAGCCGGTTCACGTCGCTGTGGCTGTAGCCGCTCGCGTCGATGATCTCGACGTCGACGTCCGCGGCGCGCAAGGCGTCGGCGAACTCCTCGAGCTGTGCGACGCGCGACGGCCCGCCTCGCTGCACGAGGAGCATGGGCGGGATGTCCTTGCCCTCCCCGACGTGGCGGAGCGGTGACGCCTCGCGCTGGGTCGCGGGGTCCGTCCCGAAGATCGCCGCGTACAGCCGGGCACCGCGGTTGCCGCCCGCGATCCGGGCCTCGACGTCGAAGCCCTCGGTGTCGTCGGGGAACGAGCACTGGATCCGGTCGAGCCCGAGGCCCACGTCCTCCAGGTAGCGCTCGTCGGTCGTGATCGACGCGACGATCTGCGCACCCGCCGAGTGGCCCATGATCGCGACGCGATCGGTGTCGATCCCGTACTCGTCGGCGTGGTCGAACAGCCACGCCACCGCGCGCGACGTCCTCGTTGTGCGTCGGGTACCGGACCGGCGGCACCTGGTCACGCGCGGACAGGCGGTAGTTGAGGTTGGCGAAGGCCCAGCCCTGCTCGTTGAAGAGCGTCGCCTTGTCGCCCGTGTAGCCGCGCTTGTCCCCGACGACCCAGCCACCACCGTGGACGCCGATGACCAGCGGGACCGCCTTGCACGCCTTGCCGGTGGCCGGCAGGTGCAAATCGAGCGACAGCGCGTTCGCGTCGACGCCGTCGATCGTGTCGTACTGCAGGCCCTCGACGACCTCGGGCTGCTTCCGGCAGACCTCCGTGCCTGCGGTGTCGTCGCCTCCACGGCGGGGAGTCGCGGCCTGCCCGGCACCGGCCGACAGGACGACGACCGCTCCATGACGAGTCCGATGACGAGTCCGACGACGATCGGGCGCAGGATCCTGGTGCTCATGCTCCGACGATCACAGCACCGTGCGGAGGATCCGTCAGGCTCGGATCATGATCCTGTGAAGCGGCTCGCTTGCGGGCGGCGCGTCGCGTCCCCAGACTGGCCGCTGATGAGAGTCAGGGGCCGATGACCGACGCTGCGTCACCCGCGAGCGCCGACGAAGCGAAGCGGAGCAGGCGTCTCGGCCTCCTCCTGGCGTTGGCGATGTTCGTGCTCGTCTTCGACACGTCGCTCATGAACGTGTCGATCTCCGCCGTGGTGCAGGACCTCGACGCGACGGTCAGCGGCGTGCAGTCGACGATCGCCCTCGAAGCCCTCGTGTCGGCTGCGTTCATCCTCATCGGCAGCAAGCTCGGCGACCTCTTCGGTCGCAAGCGCGCGTACGTGCTCGGCCTGCTCGGCTACGCCACCGGCGCGATCGCGATGGTGCTCGCCCAGGACCTGCTCGCCGTCATCATCTTCTGGGCCGTGCTGGGTGGCCTCGGTGCGTCGTTGCTCATGCCGTCCATGCAGGCGCTCATCCACGGCAACTTCGAGGGCAAGGAGCAGGTGCGCGTCTACGCGCTGGTCGGGGCGTCGGCGGCCATCGCGGCGGCGATCGGTCCCCTCCTCGGCGGGTTCCTGACGACGTACCTCTCCTGGCGGGTCGGGTTCGCCCTCGAGGCCGTCGTGATCGCGATCGTGCTCTTCGGGATCAACCTGGTGCGCGACGTCGAGTACACGGGTCCGCGCGGCGTCGACGCGGGCGGGGCGATCCTGTCGGTCATCGGCATGGGCGGCGTCGTGCTCGGCATCCTCGTCTGGCAGGAGGGCGGCGAGTCGGTGGCGGCGATCATCGCCGCCGGTTGCGTCGCGCTCGGCTCGCTCGTGTGGTGGCTGCGCAAGCGCAAGCGCGAAGGGAAGCCGACGCTGCTCGATCCCAGCCTGTTCCGGTCGAAGATGTTCGTGCTCGGCGCCTCGAGCTCCACGCTGCAGCAGGTGGCCCTCGGGTCGCTGATGATCGTGCTGCCGATCTTCCTGCAGATGGTCCTCGAGTACAGCGCGATGGGCTCCGGGATCTCGATCGCACCCCTGTCGCTGACGACGTTCGGCGTCGCCCTCCTGGCGGGCAAGCGCGCCGGGAAGCGCCGCCCGGCGGGCCTCATCCGCGCGGGCTTCATCCTGCTGACGGTCGGCGTCGTGGGCCTCATCCTCGTGGTCCCACACGCCGAGTCGGGATGGTGGTTCACGATCCCGCTCGTCTTCGCGGGTGCCGGGCTCGGGCTGCTCGTGTCGCAGCTCAACAACTACACGTTGGCGCCGGTGTCCGAGGAACGGGTCAGCGAGGCCGCGGGCGTGAACTCGGCGACGAGCTCGTTCGGGCTGTCGTTCGGACTCGCGTTCGCGGGCGCCATCATGCTGGCGACGCTGTCGTTCGCGTTCACGACGATGGCGGACGACAGCAAGGTGCTGGAGCCGTCCGAGAAGGCACAGGTCTCGACCGTGCTCGAGGACGATGCCGAGGTGATGAGCAACACGCAGCTCGTCGAGCTGCTCGAGGGTCAGCCCAAGGACGTGCAGGCGGAGATCCTGCGGATCAACGAGGACGCCCGCCCGATCGCGATGCAGGTCGCGCTGCTCGTCCCCCTGATCGCGGCGCTGATCGGTCTGGTCCTGTCGTTCGGGATGGTGAAGCTCCCGGACCCGAAGGCGTCAACGGCGACGGAAGGCATGGCGCTGGCTTGACCGCGCACCGGGCCGTCCCGCGCTCGGCTGCTGCGACACAAGACGTCGTGGTGGCCGCGGCCGCTCAGCCGAGGGTCTTCGTCCGCAGCTGCTGGTACTCGGCGTCGCTCAGCTTTCCCTGGTCGTGGAGGGCATCGAGCTTCTGGAGCTCGTCCGCGACGCTGTAGCCGAGCTCCGACTTCATCTGCTGCACGGAAGCTTGCTGCGCCTTCTGCGCGCGTTCACCCATGCCGTGTCCCTGGCTGATGAGGTAGATGAAGACACCGAGATAGGGCACGAGCAGGACGAAGATCGTCCAGAGCGCCTTCGTCCAGCCGCCGATGTCGTGGCGACGGAAGACGTCGGAGAAGACGACGATGAGCAGCCAGATCCACAGGAAGAGGAAGAAGAAGTACAGGATGCCGAGCATGGCGTCCCCGAAGTCCCAGGTCGTATCGGCCAGCACCCGCATCGTTCTCCCCATCTCCCGCAGCCGCGGGACCCACTCGTCCGGACCGCGGCATCCTGACGCGCCGAGTCGGCTGCGTCCACTTCTGGTCGCGCCGGGAACGCGTAGCGTCTCGGCGTCCGAAGGAGGCGCCCATGTTGTTCCGATACCGACCACGGCAGACGTGGATGCCGTTCCGGGTGCCCCGCCCGATCACGCAGCAGGAGCGCTACAACCTGCAGCTCCAGCAGCAGTACGACGCGACGAAGCGAACGACGCCGGCTGCGCCACAGGCGGGCGAGCGCGACGTCGCGGCCGCGCTCAAGGACCTCGCTGACCTGCGCGCCTCGGGCGCGCTGAGCGACGCCGAGTTCGAGCACGGGAAGGCTGCGGTGCTCGGCGGTCGGTCCGAGGGAGAGTGATGGCGTCGAACGCGGTCCGAGCGGAGATCCTCGAGCGCGCGCTGCACGCGGGGATCACGGGTGATGCCCCGACCGTGCGGCAGCTGTGCACCGACGACGTGATCGTGTGGGGACCGGCCTCGTTCACGGCCTCGATCGACGAGCTCGCCGCGGCCATCGAGCGTCGCGACGACGGGTTCTCGGCGGTCGAGCTCGACGTCACACCGCTCGACGTCACTGGCGAACGCGCCTGCGCCGAGTGGTCGGCGTCGATGACGCACTCGGGCCGGATCACGCTCGCCGGCGGACCGACGCTCGAGCCGACCGGGGTGCGCATCACCGTGCACGGCGTCACGGTCGCCGAGTTCCAGGACGAGCGGATCTGCGCCGCCCGCCAGTACTACGACGAGCTCTCGGTCCTCGACCAGCTCGGGGTGCTCCGACCACCGGAGCAGGACGAGTCCGTCTGACGTCCGCTCAGACGTCCGCGGCGCCGTTCATGATGTGCTCGATCCACCAGTGCGGCGCGTTGTCGGTGATGTTCGAGATGTTCGAGTAGTCGTGCCAGCGGACGATCTTGCCGTCCCGCAGCTGCGTCACCGACACGAACGAGTGGTCGATCACCTCACCGGTGTGGAAGTGCCAGCGCTCGGTGTGCTCGGTCATCACGAGGTCGCCGCCGGCGATCATGTTGACGTCGCCGATGTGCTCGTAGCCCGAGAGCGGTTCGATCCCGAGCCGGAGCCGGCGCAGCACCCCGTCCGGCCCGGTGCCGCCGTCACCGGGCGTGCCGACGTCGGTGTAGTGCGCGTCGTCGGCGAGCAGCGCGGCCATCCCGTCCCAGTCGCGCGCCGCGAGCGCGTCCCAGTACCGCTGGACGATCGACAGGTTCTCCTGCTCGCCCACGGTCACTCGTCCCGTGCGGCCAGCGCGGTCACCGGCAACGTCGTCGGCCACTCGATGTCGGGCAACGGCTCGTTCACACGCGCGTACTTCGGCACGGCCTTCTCGCGGTACTTGTCGGTGGAGTGCACACGGTCGGGGTCGTGCTCGGGGATCACCTTGTCGCCGAACGTCTCGAGCAGCTCGAGGATCTCCTCGCGGTGCAGGTCCTGCGGCAGGCCGAAGACGATCTGGTCACAGCCCACCGACGAGTAGGCGCTCAGCTGCTCGGAGACCTCGTCGGGCGTGCCGACCATCATGTAGCCGCCCTCGATCATCTGGTCGAGCATCGCCTCGGCGTCGCCACCCGCAGCCAGCTCGCGCAGACGGATCGGCGCGTTGGGCCAGGTGATCGCGTCGGGCGACTTCGGCATCGTGTCGTGGTACAGGTTCACCATCGTCACGAGGTAGCCGGCGACGCGGTCGAGCGCGATGTCGCGGGCCTTCTTGCGGTCCTCGAAGCAGATCACCGCGTTCGTCATCATGACGTTGTCGTTCATGTACTGGCCGAGCGGCTCCTTGCAGTCGGCGATCGCCTCCTTGTACGCCTCGATGCGGCCGCGCAGGTTGTAGATCGGCTCGAAGTTGAACGCGATCGCACCGATCCCGTACTCGCCGGCCTTGGCGAACGTCGGCGGGTTGCCGCACGCGACCCAGATCGGCGGGTGCCCCTTGCCGTAGGGCTTGGGGAGCACGTTGTGCGGCGTCGGCACGGTGAACGTCTCGCCCTGGTGCGAGTAGTCGACCTGCTCCCACATCCGCGGGATCTCGTGGACGACCTCGTCCCACTCGGCCTTCGTGGAGTCCTTGTCCATGATGTTGAACGACGCGAGCTCGTGGCTCCCGGCACCGCGGCCTGTTCCCCATTCGAACCGGTTGCCGGTCACGTGGTCGAGCATCGCCGCGCGCTCCGCGTACCGGATGGGGTGCTCCTTGCGCGGCGAGAGGCTGTTGATCGCGGTGCCGAGGTGGATGTAGTCGGTCTGCGCCGCGACGTAGCCCATCATCACCTCGGGCGCGGACATGTGGCTGTACTCGCTCAGCCCGTGGTGCTCACCGAACCACGCGTACTTCCAGTTGTGCTTGTCGGCGAAGACGGCGTACTCCGCCTCGCGCAGCAGCTGGCGGTGCTCCCACTCCGTCTCGTGGGCCCCCGGGCCGGGGATGTAGCCGTTCAGAAAGACGCCGAACTCCATGGGTGCGGTGCTTCTCCTGTCAGATGTTCTGGTCGTCGGGGCGTGAATACTTGTCGATGGCTTCCTGGGTCGCCTGGAGCATCGCGCCGAAGAAGCGCCCGCTGTTCTGGCCGATCCACCCCATGCTCTCGCTGCGACCGACGTTCATCTCACGACACGCCGGGATCACGTGCTCGGCGAACAGCTCGTACGAGCGCTTCGTCGCCGCCCAGTCGGCGCAGTTGTGCGCGAGGAACAGGAACGTCCCGAAGCCACCCGACTTCTCGCTCAGCTTGTCGATCGTCGCGAGCGCGTCGTCGGGCGTGCCGACCGTGGCGATGCCGAAGTTCGGGAACCCGTTCTCGATCCAGTGCGTGACCGCTTCGCGCGGCGAGCCCGCCCACGGCATCTTCGAGTTGCTCATCCCCTCGAAGTAGCCGCACAGCGTCAGCACGCCGTGCTCCAGCTCGCGCTCCGCCTGCTCGCGCGTCTCCGCGAGGTGCATCGTCGCGACCGCCCGCCAGCGGTCGCGCTCGGCCGGCATCCCGTGTGCGACGGCGGTCTGCTCGTAGTGGTCCCAGTTCGTGTCGAGCGCGTTGAAGCCGACGGGGTCGTTCGCCGCGAGCGCGAGGATGCCGAGGCCGAGCCGGCCCGCGAGCACCGCGCCGGTGGGCGAGGACGCCGACGCGACTGCGACCTCGATGCCGTCGTGCGAGAACGGGCGCAGCTGCAGGCGCGCCTCGTCGAGCGTGAACCAGTCGGTCTGCTTGCTCACGACCTCGCCGCGCAGCAGCGGGAGGATGACCTCGATCGCCTCGATCATCATGTCGCGCTGATCGCGCGGGTCGATGCCCATCATGAACGCGTCGGACGGGAGCTGACCGGGGCCGATGCCGAGCATCGCCCGCCCCATGGTGAGGTGGTCGAGCTGCATGATGCGGTCGGCGAGGATCAGCGGCTGGTGGTACGTGAGCGAGTTGACGCCGGTGCCGAGACGGATGCGCTTCGTGCGCTCGCCCGCGGCGGCGATCATCACCTCGGGCGACGCGAACGTCTCGTAGCCGCCGCTGTGGTGCTCGCCGAACCAGACCTCGTCGTAGCCGAGGTCGTCGAGCAGCGACGCGAGCTCGAGGTCGCGCCGCATCTGCAGCGTCGGGTTCCCCTCGATGCCGTGGTACGGCGCGACGAACGCACCGAAGCGGGTGGGCCGGGGCGCGGTCATCGCACCCTCAGGGCGAGGGACTCCACGGCCCACTGTCTACCGCATTTCTGCAACACGTTCTAGTTTTCCACGCCGGGCCCGGAGGCGACCTGGAAGACGTTGCCGAACGGGTCACGCACCATCGCCCGGTAGTCGCCGTAGGGCGTGTCCCCCGGCGCCTCGAGGCCCTCGGCACCGGCGTCCACGGCCCGACGGTAGGTGCTGTCGACGTCGTCCACGTAGACGTAGAGGAACGCGGCGAACGGGTCACGGCCGCTCGACACCATGACGAGCGAGTCGCCGATGCGGAGCTCGGCCGGACGGCCCGGCACGACGTCGCCCGACGCGCCGAACACCTCACGCAGGAAGGCGACCAGACCATCGACGTCGTCGACGACGATGCGCGGCGTCACGGAGTGGTAGCCCTCGCGCCGCACCGCGGCTCAGCCGTCGAGCAGCTGCGCGCGCAGCGCGTCGACCACATCGGGTTCGACGCCGATCGCGTCGGCGTAGCCCAGCCAGTCGCCGTACTCGTCGCGCATGCCCTCGATCATCCCCGCCATCGTCGTGGCGACCGCACCGCGGAGGTCTTCGGGCAGCTCGGCCCAGCCGTTGTCGTCGGCCACGCCCTCCCAGTCCTTCCGGCCACGCTCGAGGATCACCTCGACGACGTCGTGGGTGATCACGTAGTCGGCGACGATGTCCTCGTCGGAGACGCCGAGCAGACCGAGGACCACCGCCGAGAACACGCCGGTGCGGTCCTTGCCCGCCATGCAGAAGAACACGGCGGGCATCGTCCCCGGCTCGACGAGGGCACGCAGCGCGGCGGCGTACGCGCCGCCGCCCGAGCCCAGCATCCGCACGTAGATCTCCGCCGCGCTCGACGGCGGCGCCCAGCCGGGCGGTCGCACGGTGTGCAGCGCCTTGTCGACCGTCGGGAGGTGCACGTGGTTGATGTCGAGCTCGCCGAGCCGGCCGATGCCGATGCGCTCGAGCTCGTCGTCAGCTCGGAAGTCGATCGCGGTCAGCAGGCCGAGCTCGCGCAGCAGCGGGCCGTCGTCGGGCTCGAGGTGGTGCAGCGAGTCGCTCCGGTACAGGCGGCGCCACTGCACCGTGCGCCCGTCGCTCGCCGTGTAGCCACCGACGTCGCGGAAGTTGACCGGGCCTGCGAGCGCGACGCGTCGTTCCGTCATCGTCGTCCTCCCTCGTCGACCGCCCCGTGCTCGTGCGCGTGCGCCTCGAAGCGCTCACGGACGACGTGGATGAAGATGCCCTCCGCCTCGGCGCACAGCTGGTCGCCGACGTGGAGCGTGCCGCGCGTGAACACCTTGCGCCCCTCGATGCGGTCGGTCTTCCCGCGGAACGTGCAGCTCGGAGTACAGCGGTGTCGGGTTGCGGTAGATGATCGTGAGCGTGCCGGTCATCGCGCCGACGCCTGCGGTGATGTTCGCGATGCCGAGCACCTCGTCGAACAGTCCGGCGATGACCCCGCCGTGGACGCAGCCGGGCGGTCCCTCGTAGGCGGCGCCGAGCGTGGCGCGCGCGGTGACCGTCCGGTCGTGGACGTCGCAATCGAGGGGAGCGGCGAGCGGGCTGTACCAGCCGATCATCGGCGAGAACGGGAAGTAGACGTGCGGGTCGAGATCGTTCTCGGGCATCGCGGGGAGCGACGTGTACCAGGGGGGCGTCTCGGGCTCGAGCAGCGCACCCGCGTGCTCGACGGCCGCCGCGGCTTCGGCCAGCACGGCCGGCGACGCGTGGGTGCGGACCATCTGGTCGGTCACGCCGCGCATCGCGTCGGCGAGGCGCCGGAGCTCCGGGCCGGGAGGGTGGGTCGCGTCGGGGCCGTGGCCGTCGACGACACCCTGTTCGTCGCTCACCGGGTCGGCGACGAGGCTTTCTATTCCTCGACGATCGAGATGGCCTGCTTCGGGCACTGCCGCACGGCCTGCTCGACCTTCGGACGCAGGTCGTCGGACGGCGTCTCGTCGAGGATGTAGAGGAAGTCGTCGTCGCGGACCTCGAAGACCTCGGGCACGATGCCCATGCAGATCGCGTTGCTCTCGCACACGTCGAAGTCGACCACGACCTTCCAGGCCATCACCTGTCTCCTCACTACTGCGTCGTTCGCTCGTCGGCAGGGTACCTGCCGACGCCCTTCGGGCCGCTCACTCCGCTGCTGGCGCCTTCGAACTTACTCCGCAGGCAGGTTCGTGAAGTCGGCCTCGCGCTTCTCGAGGAAGGCGCTGATGGCCTCCCGGTTCGCCGGCGCGCCCGTGAGGCGTGCGAACACGTCCTCCTCGCGGTTCCGGGCCGCCCGGGCCGCGTCGATGCGGGTGACGAGGAGCAGCCGCTTCGTCTCGACGAGCGAGACGACCGGGAGCTTCGCCATGGATCGCGCGATCGTCAGGGCCTCGTCGACGAGCGCGTCGGGTGGGCAGACCCGCGACACCAGATCACACGCCAGCGCCTGCTCCGCGTCGATCCACTCGGCGGTGAAGAACGCGTGCGCGGCGGCGCGCCACCCCATGACCACGGGGAGCGTGAACGTGCTGCCTGCCTCGGGGACGACCCCCAGGCTCGCGAACGGCAGCCGGAAGCGCGCGGTCTCCGACGCCAGGACGATGTCGCAGTACGGGAGCATCGTCGTGCCGACGCCGACGGCGACGCCGTTGACCGCCGCCACGATCGGCTTGGGGAACGCCTCGATCGCCGCGATGAAGCGACGGAACCCGTGGGCGTCGGCCTCGTCCTGCGTCGCGTCGTCGCGGTCGGACGCGTTGCCGAGGCGGCCCATCTCGGCGAGGTCCTGACCCGCGGAGTACGCCGTGCCCTCACCGGTGAGCACCACGACGGCGATGTCGTTCCGCGCGGCGGCGTCGTTCAGGGCCGCGGCCACCGCGTTGTACATCGCGGTGTCGAACGCGTTGCGGGCCTCGGGACGCCGGAACGTGATCAGGCGCACCCGGTCGGCATCGTCGACTGAGATGACGTCGGACGCGAGCGGGTCGTCCTCACTCATGTGACCGAATCATGCGAACGGGTCGATCGTGAGGTGCTGCGACAGGTCGCCGACGAGGTCGCAGAAGATCACTCGCTCGGTCAGGCGCCACTCGCCGTCGGTCCGCGCGAACGTGTCGTGGTACCGGCCCGAGATGATCGGCTGCAACGGGAAGCCCTCGAGCTGCTGGAAGACGGTGTAGTACGAGCGCGACGTCGCGGTGCCCGCCGACTCGTCGGTGTCGATCACCAGGTTCGTCGTGACGTGCTTCGTCGCGCGGCGTCCCGTCGTCGTAGCGACGCACCATCGAGTCGAGGATCTGCAGGACGGCGGCGGAGCCCTTCACCCCGGGATCGTCCGGACCGCCACCCTTGTAGCGGGCGTGCGAGAACAGCGCCGCGACGCCCTTCAGGTCACCGAGGTCGATGAGCTCCGCGTACCCGTACACGATGTGCTCGATGGCGCTGCGGGCATCGGTCGTGCTGGCTCTCGACATGATCGTGACGTTACCGTGCGCTCGTTCCCGTCCCCTCGAGAGCAACGAGGCACCGATGCCGATCGGCGCGTCCCGCGTCTTCCACCTCAACGTGAACTGCAGCGATCTCGAGCGGTCGCTGGGCTTCTACCGCGACCTCCTGGGGCTCACGCAGCAGGCGCACACCGTGTCGCCCGAGCAGGACGGCGCCGCGTTCGGGCTCCCGCGTGTCGCGTGGGACGCGTGGATCCTGCTCGACGAGCGGGGCTACGACGGCGTGGTCGTCGACCTGCTCGAGTGGCAGACGCCGAAGCCCACCGGCGCGCCCGCCGCGACGGCCAACACACTCGGGTTCTCCCGGCTCGGGTTCACGGTCGCCGACGTCGACGCGGCGTACGAGCGGCTGCGCGACGCGGGCGTGCGCTGCTTCGGCGAGCCGCACGGCGTCGACCTCGAGGGCACGCCCTCGATCCGTGCGCTCACCGTCCTCGACCCCGACGGAACGATGATCGAGCTCGTCGGCCAGCCCACGGCGACGAACCGCTTCTCGTTCCTCGCGATCAACTGCAGCGACCTCGACCGGTCGGTCGAGTTCTACGAGACGGTGCTCGGGTTCCAGCCGCTCGCACGCATGAGCCCCGGCACGCAGAGCGGTGCCGCGCTCGGCATGGACGGCGAGATCGAGTTCGAGATGGCGTACCTCGACGACCCGCGCCGCGCCGGCGCGTTCGCGCTCGACCTCGTGCAGTGGACGACGCCCGGGTCGACCGGTCAGCCGTCGCGGGAGGCGAACCGGCTCGGACCGTTCCGGCTCGCGTTCATGACCGACGACATCGACCGCGACCACGCCGCGCTCGTCGAGCAGGGCGTGCACTGCTGGTCGCCGCCCGCCGACCTCGACATGGGCCCGGGCATGCCCGACCTCCGGGCACTCCTCTTCGACGACCCCGACGGCACCGTCCTCGAGCTCATCGAGTCACCCTACGCTATGGTTGCGTCCCTCACCCGCGAGAGCGGGGTGAGGGACGCACGTTGGTGTGGCTCACCTGCGTCCCTCGCCCACGAATACGCGGGTCGAGGGACGCAACCAGAGGAGGGGTCAGCCCTTGGCGGCCTTGACGGGGTTGAGGATCTGCATGTCGCCGCCTTCGACGAAGTCGCCGAGGCCGGCGCCGAACTGCGCGAAGACGTCAGAGCCCATGTGCGCGTCGAGCGCGGCCTGGTTCTCGTAGACCTCGGTGACGTAGAAGACGTTCGGCTCGTTCTGCGACCGGTGCAGCGTGTAGTGCTCGCACCCGGGCTCGTTCGCGGCCACGTGGTCGATGAGCGTGTCCCACTGCGCGGGGAACTCGTCGGCCTTGTCCGGCTTGATCGTCAGCTTGGCGACGACCGAGACCTTCTCTGCTCATCGTGCTCCCCTGATCAGGCGTCCTGGACGCGCTCCTGTGTCCTCACCGTTCCGCATCACGACCTCGCCCGCGACGATCGTCGCGTCGTAGCCGTCGGCGTGCTGCATGAGCCGCCGCGCCCCACCCGGGAGGTCGTAGACCATCTCGGGGCGGTGCAGCGTCATGCCGTCGAAGTCGATGACGTTCACGTCGGCGCGGTAGCCGGGCGCGAGCACCCCGCGGTCGCCGAGCCCGTACAGCGACGCGGTGTCGCTCGTCATCTTGCGGACCACCAGCTCGACGGGCAGGCGCTCACCGCGGCTGCGGTCGCGCACCCAGTGCGTGAGCATGTACGTCTCGATGCTCGCGTCGCAGATGGCGCCGACGTGCGCACCACCGTCGCCGAGCCCGAGCGCGCTCGCCGGGTGCTCGATCATCTCCTGGATGGGGTCCTGGGTGAAGTTGCTGTACCCGAGGAGCGGTCGCAGCAGCAGCTCGCGGCCGTCGTTCTCGAGCAGCAGGTCGTAGAGGTACTCCGACGGGTCGACGCCGGCGCGCTCGGCGAGCGCGGCGAGGCTCTGGTCGGGCGCGGGCTCGTAGTCGGGCGGCTCACCGAGCCGGAAGATGCGGTCGAGCCCCATGCCGATGAACGCCATGCGGTCGTCGGCAGCCGGGCTCTCGGAGAGGATCTGCGCCCGCAGCTCCGGGTCGCGCATGCGCTCGACCTTCTCGTCGAGCGGGAGCTCGAGCAGCGGCTCGAAGCTCGGCCGCTTGTGCAGCGGGTGGAACGTCTGCAGGCCGAGGAGCAGGCCGAGCGGACGCCCCGCGATCTGCGGACGGACGGGCACGCCCTCGTCGTACGCCTCCGTCGCGAGGTCGAGCATCTTCTTCCACTGGTCGGGATCGAAGTCGTGCTGCAGCAGCGCGAACGTGACGGGACGACCCGTCTCGCGCGACAGCCGCCGCATCCAGTCCATCTCCTTCTCCGACGCGGCGAGGTCCTCGCCCATCACACCGGCGGGCGCGAGCTCGAACACGCCGGTGCCCGCGTCGCTCAGCGCGCGGCCCATCGCGAACAGCTCGTCCTCGGCCGCGTACGTGCCGGGCACCGGCTCGCCGTCGATGGCGCGGTGCGCGATCGTCCGCGACGTCGAGACGCCGAGCGCGCCGGCCTCGATGCCCTCGCGCACGATCTGCGCCATCGCCTCGATGTCCTCGGGCGTCGCGGGCTCGTTCTTGGCGCCGCGGTCCCCCATCACGTAGCCGCGCACGGAGCCGTGGGGCACCTGCGTGCCGACGTCGATCGCGAGCTCCTGCTCGCCGACGAAGTCGAGGAACTCGGGGAAGGTCTCCCAGCCCCACCGGATCCCCTCCGACAGCGCGGCGCCGGGGATGTCCTCGACGCCCTCCATGAGACCGATGAGCCACTCGTGCTTGTCGGGCACGCGCGGCGCGAAGCCGACGCCGCAGTTCCCCATCACGACGGTGGTGACGCCGTGGTACGTCGACGGCGTCAGCAGCGGGTCCCACGTGACCTGGCCGTCGTAGTGCGTGTGGATGTCGACGAAGCCCGGCGTGACGAGGCGACCGGTGGCGTCGATCTCGCGCTCGCCCTCGGCGTCGACGCGGCCGACGAGCGTCACGCGCCCGTCGTCGATCGCGACGTCGGCCTCCACGGCCGGCGCACCGGTCCCGTCGACGACCTTCCCACCACGGATCACGAGATCGTGCATCGATGCGACTCCCCCTACTGCGTCGCTCGCTCGGACCGGGATACCCGGTCCACTGCCGCTCGCTCCGGTGCGGGCGCCCGCCGGGCAGCGGCGGACTCCGGCGCGCAGCGTAACGTGTTCCAGTCTCTCGAGGAGGAGCTCGCCGTGCCGACGAAGACGCTCGCCGACGTCGACCTGACCGACCTCGACACGTTCGTGCAGGGCGTGCCGCACGACCAGTTCGACGCCATCCGCCGCGAGCAGCCCGTCTACTTCCACGAGGAGGACGGGGGCAGCGGCTTCTGGTGCATCACCCGCTACGACCACCTCTACACGGTCAGCCACGAGTGGCCGACGTTCTCGAGCGAGTGGGGCATCACCCTCCACGAGGACATGACGGAGGAGCAGCTCGAGCAGCAGCGGATGATGATGCTCATGATGGACCCGCCGAACCACACGAAGCTCCGGCGGATCGTCAACAAGGGCTTCACGCCGCGCATGATCGGCAGCCTGAAGGACCAGGTCGCGGTCATCACGAGCCAGATCGTCGACGACATCATCGAGCGCGGCGAGTGCGACTTCGTCGTCGACGTCGCGGCCGAGCTCCCGCTCCAGGTGATCGCCGAGATGATGGGCGTGCCGCAGGAAGACCGTCACCTCGTGTTCGAGTGGAGCAACCGGATGATCGGCTCCGAGGACCCGGAGTACCAGGTCAGCCAGGACGACTACATGGGCGCGGCCATGGAGATGTTCACGTACGCGAACGACCTCGCGGCAAAGAAGCGCGCGGAGCCGGGTGACGACATCATCAGCGTGCTGCTGCAGTCCGAAGTCGAGGGTGAGCGGCTGAGCGACATCGAGTTCGACCTCTTCTTCCAGCTGCTCGCCGTCGCGGGCAACGAGACGACGCGCAACCTGATCTCGCACGGGATGCACGCGCTCATCGAGAACCCCGACCAGCGCCAGCTCCTGCTCGACGACCCCGACACGATGCCGATGGCCGTCGACGAGATGCTGCGGTGGGCATCGCCGGTGATGTACATGCGGCGCACCGCGCGAGCCGTTCGAGATCGGCGGTCAGACGATCGACGAGGGGCAGAAGGTCGCCCTCTGGTACATCGCGGCGAACCACGACCCCGACGTCTTCGACGACCCGCACACGTTCGACATCACGCGCCACCCGAACGAGCACGAGGCGTTCGGTGGCGGTGGCCCGCACTTCTGCCTCGGCTCGCACCTGGCCCGGCTCGAGATCCGGGCGATGTTCGAGGAGATCATGCGACGCGTCCCCGAGATGGAGCTCGCCGGCCCGGTCGAGCGCCTGCGCTCCAACTTCATCAACGGGATCAAGCACATGCCGGTGTCGTTCGCACCAGGCGCTCGCGCCGCGGCGTGACCGACGCGTCACCTGACCTTCGAGAGAAGGGGCTCGACGCCGACGCGGTGACGCGTTGGCTCCTGGAGCACGTCGCCGACCTCGAGGCGCCGCTGCGCTACGACCTCGTCGCCGCCGGAGGCTCCAACCTCACGTTCCGGGTCGAGGACGCCACTGGGCGCGCGGTCGCGCTGCGTCGCCCGCCCGTTGCCGCCGTGCTCGCGACCGCGCACGACATGGACCGCGAGTGGCGCATCATCAGCGCGCTCGCGGCGACCGACGTCCCCGTCCCGACCCCGCTCGCCCAGTGCACGGACACCGACGTCACGAACGGACCCTTCTACGTGATGGAGTTCGTCGCCGGACCGATCCTGCGCACCGAGGCCGACGGTGCCGAGCTCGACGATCTCGCCGCGCGCGCGGCGACCGACTCCCTCGTCAACGTGCAGGTCGCGTTCCACGGGCTCGACGTCGACGAGATCGGGCTCGGCGACCTCGCCAAGCACCGCACCGGCTACGCCGAGCGGCAGCTGCGCCGCTGGCAGACGCAAGTGGAGCGGGCCCGGGTCCGCGACCTCCCGCTGCTCGACGCGCTCCACGCCGCGCTCGCGAGCTCGGTCCCCGAGGAGACGAGCCGACCGGCGCTCGTGCACGGCGACTACCGCTTCGACAACGTCGTCCTCGACGAGGGTTCGCGCGTCGGCGCAGTCCTCGACTGGGAGCTCGCGACGATCGGCGATCCGGTCGCTGACGCGTGCTGGTCGCTCCTCTACTGGGCGGATCCGGGGGACGCGCTGCCGTTCCTCAACTCCGCGCCCACCCTCGCAGCGGTCTTCGACCGGCGCGCCGACGTCGCGCGCACGTACGAGGACCGCTCCGGGCGCTCGCTCGACGCGCTCGGCTGGCACACGGTGTTCGGCTACTGGAAGATGGCCTGCATCGTCGAGGGCGTCTACGCCCGGCGCCTCAAGGGCGCCTCCGGCGGTGGGACGACCGGCGACGCGGCCGGGATCGCCGCCCGGGCGGACGCCCTCCTGGAGCACGCGGGTGACGTTGCCGGCGATCTCGGGTGGGGAACACTGGCCTGAGTGGATCGCCGCCAGCTCGGGTTCACGGTGACTGCAGTCGTGCTGGCGCTGGTGCTCGGCGCCGGCGTCGCACTGCTCGCGACCTCGGGCGACGGTGACGACGAGGCGACCGACAGCTCCGAGCGCAGCTCGACCACCTCGTCCTCGACACCGTCGACCACGACCACCACCCTGCTCATCCCCCGCCCGGTCGTGACCGTGCCCACCTCGCCCCCGCCGACCGTCCGCGTCGTGCCACCGCCGACAGACGCGCCGACGACCACGACGACGAAGGCGACCAAGGCGAAGCAACCGAAGCGCAAGCGCGCGCCGAAGACGACGACCACCACGGTGGCGCCCGCCGCCGTCCCGCAGGCCGCGCCGAGCACCCAGCCCACGGCACCGCCGACCACCAGCACGACGACGTCGACGAGCACCACGACGACCTCGACGACGACCACCAGCACGACGACCTCGACGACGACGTCGACCACCACCACCACGGTGCCCGCGCCGCCCGCCGAGGTCGGCATCTCCCCCGACGAGATCCGGCTGACCGTGCTCGCCGACGACGAGCGCACGCTCGACGGCGCGAGCGCATGGGCGAACGCCGTCAACCGGGGTGGCGGGCTCGCCGGTCGCGACGTCCGCCTCGACCTCGTGGCCACCGACGGCACCACCGAGACCTTCGACCGAGCCGTCGACGCGGCGTGCGAGCACAGCTTCGCGATCGTCGCGAGCCACGCCGCCTCGGGTGACGCGGAGGTGGCGCTGCAGCGCTGCAGCATCCCCGACGTCCCCGTCGAGGCGTCGTCCGCAACGCATGCCGCGAACGCGACGACCTTCGCCGCGTTCCCACGTCAGCCGAGCACGCAGCCGGTCGGGCCCTACCGCTGGCTGCAGGACGAGCTCGACGGGTGCTGCTCGCAGTTCGTGCTCGTGCCGGCCGACGGCCCCGACCGGACGTCAACCGAGGCGGCGATCGACGCCGCCGCGGAGATCGGCTTCGAGACCGCGGCCACGCCCGACGTCGCGCGGGATGCGCCGAGCACCGACTACGACGCGCTGGCACAGGACCTCTCGACCTCCGGCGCGACGTTCGCCGCCAGCGGGCTCGGTGCCGACTCGACGCTCGCGCTGCGCCGCGCCGCTGCGACGGCGGGGGTCACCGGGGTCGCAGCCTGGTACTGCGATGCCCGCTGCTACGACTCGTCGGTGAGCGCCGACTCGGGCGCCGACGGCGAGTACGTGGGGATCGAGACGGTGCCGTTCGGCGATCGCCATGACGTGCCGGAGCTGCGGGCCTACCAGCGCGCCGCGGGCCGCACGCAGCGTCCGACGTCGTACGAGGGCCTGCGCGCGTACGTGGCCGGGGTGCTGTTCGAGCAGGCCGTCGCCGACGTCGTCGCCGACCATGGTCCCGACGGGCTGACCCGGCCGCGGCTCGTCGAATCGCTCGGCGCCGTCCACGACTTCACCGGACGCGGCCTCGTCGGCAGCACCGACGTCGGCGCCCGGGCACCGAACGGGTGCTTCGTGCTCCTGCAGGTCGACGGGGGCCGCTTCGCTCGCGTCGCACCGGCTGAACGTGGCAGTCTCGACTGCGGATCACAGAACCTCGTGCAGCTCGACGGCTGATCCGCCAGCGTCGACCGCCCGCCCGCAACCGAATCCGCAACCGAATCTGGGAGTGCACGTGCCGCCGTTCAGCTACGACAACAAGCGCGTCATCGTCACGGGAGCCGCGTCGGGGATGGGCGCCGCGACGGTCGCGATGCTCGCCGACGCCGGCGCCGAGGTGCACGCGCTCGACATCGCGCCGGTCGATGGTCCGTGCTCGGGCACGTACGAGACCGACTGCGGCGACCCGTCGTCGATCGAAGCGACGCTCGACCGCATCGGTGCGCCCGTCCACTGCCTGTTCAACGTGGCCGGCGTCCCGCAGACGCACCCGGCCGACCGCGTCTTCGGCGTGAACTTCCTCGGGCTGCGCCACGTCACCGAGCGCGTCCTCGACGGGCTCATGGACGAAGGCGGCGCGATCGCGCACGTGGCGTCGAAGGCCGGCTCGGGATGGCGCAACCATCTCCCCGCGATCCTCGACGTGCTCGCGACGCCCGACGTCGCGTCCGGCGCGGCGTGGGCGAGCGCGAACCTCGCCGACCAGGGCGACCCCTACTTCTTCTCGAAGGAGTGCGTGGTCGTCTACACGATGAAGCGCGCGCACGAGCTGCTCGGCCGCGGCATCCGGATGAACTGCCTGAGCCCCGGCCCGATCGACTCGCCGATGATGCCGGCCTTCAGGGAGGCGCTCGGCTCGAGCCTGCTCGACTGGACCGCCGAGCAGGTGGGGAGGATGGGTCGCCCAGACGAGATGGCTGGGCCCCTCGTGTTCCTCAACAGCGACGAGGCGTCCTACGTGAACGGCTTCGACCTGATGGCCGACGGCGGCTTCACCGGCGCGATGGAGCTCGGCCTCGTCGACCTCACGACCCTGCCGTCGCTCTAGTCGGGTCGCCGGCGGCGGAACTCCTTCTTCAGCCCCGGCGGCTGCCAGGCGTCACCGCCGCTGATGTCGGTGCCGGGCGGCACGACCTCGTCGATCGCGTCGAGCGTCTCGGCGTCGAGCCGCACGTCGGCGCCGGCGATCACGTCGTCGAGCTGCTCCATCGTGCGCGGCCCGATGATCGCCGACGTGACGTGCGGGTGCTCGAGCACGAACGCGTGCGCGAGGTGCGTGAGGCTGATGCCCGCACGCTCCGCGATCAGGAGCAGGAGCTCGACCGCATCGAGCCGCGCCTCGTGCGCGCGCTGCTGGCGCTCGCTCTGGTGCTGCGAACCGAAGCCGCGTGAGAGGCGCGAGCCCTCCGGCGCGGGCTGCCCCTTGCGGTACCGGCCGGTGAGCAGACCGCCCGCGAGCGGGCTCCACGGGATCACGCCGATGCCGTACTTCGCGCACGTCGGGAGCACGCCGCGCTCGATGCCGCGCATCACGATCGAATACGGCGGCTGCTCGGACACGAAGCGTTCGCGGTTGCGCCGCTCACTCGTCCACTGCGCCTCGACGATGTACTCGGCCGGGAACGTCGAGTGCCCGAGGTACAGGATCTTCCCCTGGTGCACGAGGTCGGACAGCGCGCCGAGCGTCTCGTCGATGTCGGCGTGGTCGTCGGGGCGGTGGATCTGGTACAGGTCGATGTAGTCGGTGCCGAGGCGACGCAGGCTGTTCTCGACCTCGGTCATGATCCAGCGGCGCGAGCCGCCGTGCGCGTTCGGGTCCTCGCCCATCGGAGCGAAGAACTTCGTCGCGAGGATGACGTCGTCGCGGCGCCCGTCGAGCGCCTTGCCGACGATCTCCTCCGACTCGCCTGCCGAGTACACGTCGGCGGTGTCGATGAAGTTGATCCCGGCGTCGAGGCCGCGGTGGATGATCCGCGTGCACTCGGCGTGATCGGGCTCACCCCACTGGCCGAACATCATGGCGCCGAGGCAGTACTCGCTGACCTGGATCCCGGACCGTCCGAGCGTTCGCATGCGCATGACCCGTACCCTATTTCCCCATGACCACCGACGATCTCATCGCACAGCAGGAGATCCGCGACGTGCTCGCCCGCTACACACGGGGTGTCGACCGGATGGATCGTGAGCTCGTGCTGTCCTGCTACCACCCCGGTGCGCACGACGACCACGGCGCGTTCCAGGGCACCGCCGAGGAGTTCGCCGACTGGGTCGCCGACGTGCTGTCGTACTTCGACTCGACGATGCACTTCCTCGGCCAGCAGCTCGTCGAGCTCTCGGGCGACCGCGCACACAGCGAGACGTACTGCGTCGCGTATCACCGCCGTGGCCCGCGAGACGGCGAGGAGGGCGTCGACCTCTGGATGGGGCTCCGATACGTCGACGTCTTCGAGCGGCGCGACGGCGAGTGGCGGATCGCGGACCGCCGCTGTGCGTTCGACTGGACGCGCAACGACCCGATCACCGGCATGTGGGAGCTGCCGCCGCAGGCGCTCACCGGTCGGCGCGACCGCAACGACCCGGTGTACCGCTAGCTGGGGTCAGCTCACCCCGTCACCCGACCTGGCGGTCGCGCCCCTCCCAATATGGCGCGCGCAGCCGGAACTTCTGCAGCTTGCCCGTCGCGGTGCGCGCCAGCTCGTCGCGCACCTCGACCGACGTCGGGCACTTGTAGTGCGCGAGCCGCTCGCGGCAGTGCCCGATCAGCTCGGCCTCGTCGGCGGTCGCGCCGTCGGCCACCACGACCAACGCCTTCACGGTCTCGCCCCACTGCTCGTCGGGGACACCGATCACCGCGACCTCGGCGACCGCGGGGTGCGAGAACAGACAGTCCTCGACCTCGATCGACGACACGTTCTCACCGCCCGAGATGATCACGTCCTTCTTGCGGTCGGAGATGGTCAGGTAGTGCTCGTCGTCGAGGAAGCCGCCGTCGCCCGTGTGGAACCACCCGCCGGCCAGCGCCGCGTCGGTCGCCTCGGGGTTGTCCCAGTACCCGTCCATCACGACGTTGCTGCGCGCCAGCACCTCGCCCTCGTCGTCCACGGCAAGGTCGACACCGAGCGCGGGCGCGCCGGCCCGGCCGAGGCGCGCCGCACGGTCGGCCGGAGACAAGCTCGTCGTACTCCGCTCGGCTGCGGTTCATCGTGAGGAGCGGCGTCGTCTCGGTGAGCCCGTAGATCTGCACGAACTCCCAGCCGAGCACCGTCTCGACGGCTTCGATGGTGCGAGTCGGCGGCGGCGCACCGGCGACGGTGATGCGGACCCGCCCGCGCCCGGGGATCTCGCCGGGCCACTCCTTGGCGGCTTCGATCACCGTGTTCACGACGGTCGGCGCACCGTTGAGCATCGTGACGCCGTGCTGGTCGATGCGGCGCAGGATCTCGGCGCCGTCGACCTTGCGGAGCACGATGTGACGCCCGCCCATGCCGGTGACGGCGTAGGGCATCCCCCACCCGTTGCAGTGGAACATCGGCAGCGTGTGCAGGTACACGTCGCGGTCGTCGACGCCGAGCTGCCACCCGAACGTCGCGGCGTTGACCCAGATGTTCCGGTGCGTGAGCTGGACGCCCTTCGGTCGCGCGGTCGTGCCGCTCGTGTAGTTGATCGTCGCGGTCGCGTCCTCGTCGCGCGCCCACGGCCGGGGTTCGACGCCCCGCCGGTACAGCGCGGCGTCGCTGTCGGACGCCGATGACGAAGCGGTGTGGCGCGTCGACGGCGCGCAGGTGGTCGTCGAGGTCCGGGATCGACCAGGAGCACCGACGCGCCCGAGTGCTCGACGATGTACGCGACCTCGTCGGCGTTGAGCCGGAAGTTGACCGGCACCAGGATGCGCCCCGATCCGCTCACGCCGAAGAGCGCGACGAGCAGGCGCGCGGCGTTGTGCGACACGATCGCCACGCGCTCGCCCTCGCCGATGCCCAGCGCGTCGAGCCCGGCCGCCTGCGCCCGTGCGAGCGCCGCGACCTCGCGATAGCGTCAGGTCGGGCAGTGGCGGCGCGGGCTGATCGGGCTCGTCGACGAACGCGACGCGATCGCCGTACACGCGCTCGGCGCGGTCGAGGAAGTCGTTGACGGTCAGCGGCACCCTCATGTTGCTGCACCTGGCATGTCGCTCCCCCCGTGGTCTCGACGCGTCAGCGCACCAGACGGAAGAACTGTCGCACGTCGTCGACGAACAGGTCCGGGACCTCCATCGCGGCGAAGTGGCCGCCCCGTGGTGGCTCGGTCCAGTGCACCACGTCGTAGCGGCCTTCGACCCAGCGGCGGGGCATCTTCGTGATCTCGGCCGGGAAGTTGGCGACGCCCGTCGGCACCGTGATGAACCCCTGCGGGATCGCGGCCTTGCCGGCCTGACGCATCTCCCAGTAGATCCGGCACGACGACGTCGCGGTCCCGGTCACCCAGTACATGGTGACGTCGTCGAGGACGCGATCACGCGAGAACGACCCCTCGAAGTCGCCGTCGATCCACAGCTCGGGGTCCGACCACGCCCGGAGCTTCTCGACGATCCACGCGCACAGACCGGCCGGCGAGTCCTCCAGGCCGTAGCCGAGCGACTGCGGGCGCGTGCCCTGGATGTCCTGGTACCCGGCGCCCGTCTTGCGCCAGTCGAGCAGCGCCGTGAACGCGGCCTGCTCGGCCTCGGTGAGCGGCTGCCCGTCCTTCGGCGGCGAGACGGTGACGAAGTTGAGGTGCAGCCCGGCGACGCGATCGGGCACGAGGTCCGCGACGTTGGCGGTGACGACCGATCCCCAGTCGCCGCCCTGGGCACCGAAGCGGTCGAAGTCGAGCGCGCTCATCAGCTCGACGCAGGCCTCGGCGATGCGCCGCGGGTGCCAGCCGCGCTCGTGCGTCGGTCCCGACAGCCCGAAGCCCGGGAGCGACGGTGCGACGACGTGGAACGCGTCGGCCGCGTCACCGCCGTGCGCGGTCGGGTCGGTCAGCGGCCCGAAGACGTCGAGGAACTCGGTGATCGAGCCCGGCCAGCCGTGCACGAGGAGCAGCGGCAGCGCGTCCTCGTGGGGCGATCGCGCGACGAGCCCGTGGATCCGTTGCCCGTCGACCTCGATCATGTGCTCGTCGTACGCGGCCAGGCGCGCCTCGCAGGCGCGCCAGTCGTACCCCTCCCGCCAGTGGTCGAGGAGCCGCGGCAGGTAGTCGCGGTCGGTCCCCTGCTCCCAGCCGATGCCGTCGACGGCGCCGGGGAGGCGCGTCCGCGCCAGCCGGTCCCGCAGGTCGTCGAGGACTGCCTGCGTCGACCGGCTCCATCGGCCCCGCCGTCAGTCGAACTGCTGCGAGGCCGCGAGCTCGCGGCCGAGCAGTCGCTTCGTAGCGAGGGCGGAGCATGGTCCTCGTACGACTCCGTCGTCGGGATCCAGAAGTCGCCGGCACGGATGCCGGCGAAGACCATCTCCGCCGCCTCGTCGGGCGGACGCCCCTGCGTCGACGTCATCTCCTGGAGCGCCTGGGCGACGAAGACGTGGTCGGGCGCCGTGGCCTCCGACGGCGCCTCGTCGGGCCGGTTGCGGTCGGACCAGCCGATGCGGGTGTCGACGGCGCCGGGCACGAGGCACGACACGCCGACGTGCTCGACGCCCTGTGCTCGCACGTCGTGCGCGACGCACTCCGCGAGCGCGGCCGCGGCGAACTTCGACACGACGTAGGGGCCGGAGTACGCGACCGTGAGTCATCCCGGCCATCGACGACGTGATCACGACGTGCGACGGGTCCGCCTGCGCGATCAGTCGCGGCATGAACGACCGCACGCCGTGGATCGGGCCCCAGAGGTTGACGCCCAGCACCCACGCCCAGTCGGCCTCGGTGCGCTCCCACGACACGCCGGCCTGGAAGACACCCGCGTTGAGGCAGACGAGGTGCGCACCGCCGAAGCGCTCGAACGCGGCATCGGCGAGCGCCTCGACGGCGGCGGGGTCGGTGACGTCGGTCGGCACCGTCGAGCGTCTCCGCGCCGAGCTCGGCGACGCTCGCCGCGGCCTCCTCGAGGACGGTCTCCTCGATGTCGGCCATCACGACGCGCATGCCCTCGCGCGCTGCGGTGCGCGCCAGCCCGAGCCCGATGCCGCTCGCGGCGCCGGTGATGACCGCGACGCGGCCGGTGAAGTCGTCCATCGCCGTCATCGCACCTTTCGGAAGCACTCGCGGAGGTCGGGGACGAACAGGTCGGGCACCTCCATCGCCGCGAAGTGGCCACCGCGCGGCATGTCGGCGAAGTGGTTGAGCGTGGCGTACTGCGCCTCGGCCCAGCGACGCGACGTCCGCATCGTCTCCCGCGGATAGCGCGTGTAGCCGACGGGCTGCGTCGGGCGGGTGACGACGTCGAGCGCCCCCGACCGCAGGCTGTGCTCGAACTCGTAGTACAGCCGCGCCGACGAGTGCGCGGTCGCCGTCACCCAGTAGATCATCAGGTTGTCGAGCAGCAGATCCCTGCTGTACGACCGCTCGACGGCGCCGTCACAGTCCGACCAGGTCCGGAACTTCTCGAGGATCCAGGCCGCGAGCGCGACCGGCGAGTCGTCGAGCGCGTAGCCGATCGTCTGTGGCTTCGTCGCGTGCTCCTTGAAGTATCCGGAGTCGACCTGGTCGAAGCGGACGGCGGAGTCGAGGCACGCCTGCTCCTCCGCGCTGATGTCCTCGGTCATCGGGATCGGCGTGAGCATGTTGACGTGGATGCCGATGCAGTGCTCGGGGTCGGCGAGCGCGAGCTGGGGCGTGATGAGCGAGCCCCAGTCACCGCCCTGGGCGACGTAGCGGTCGTAGCCGAGCCCTGCCATCAGCTCGGCCCACGCCCGCGCGATGCGACCGGGATGCCAGCCGCGCTCGCGCGTCGGACCCGAGAAGCCGTAGCCGGGCATGCTCGGCACCACGACGTGGAACGCGTCGGCCGGGTCGCCACCGTGTGCCGCGGGGTCGGCGAGCGGGCCGATCACCTCCAGGAACTCGACGAACGAGCCCGGCCAGCCGTGCGTCAGCACGAGCGGGAGCGCGTCCTCGACGGGCGAGCGCACGTGGAGGAAGTGGATCGACTGGCCGTCGATCTCCGTCAGGTACTGCTCGATCTTGTTGCACCGCGCCTCGCTCGACCGCCAGTCGTACCCCTCGGCCCAGTACGACACGAACGAACGCAGGGCCTCACGCTCCGTGCCGTAGTCCCACCCGGCATCGGGGATCTGCTCGGGGAACCGCGCCCGATGCAGCCGCTCCCGGAGGTCGACGAGCACGTGCTCGTCGACGTCGATCGTGAACGGCTGCGTCTCCATCACCGCACCTTGCGGAAGCACTCGCGCACGTCGGCCACGTAGAGCTCGGGCACCTCGAAGGCGCCGAAGTGGCCGCCGCGGGGCATGTCGGCGAAGTGGTTCAGGGTCGGGAACTGGGCCTCGGCCCATCGCTTCGACGTGGTCATGATCTCGTTCGGGAAGCGCGTGTACCCCACGGGGATCTCGATCGGCGAGAAGAGGTCGAGCGTCCCGTCGGCGAGCCCGTGCGCGAACTCGTAGTACATGCGCGCCGAGGAGTGCGCGGTCGCGGTCACCCAGTAGACCATCAGGTTGTCGATGAGCTGGTCCTTGGTGAAGCTGCTCTCGAACCCCTCGCTGGGCTCGGTCCACGTGCGGAACTTCTCGAGGATCCAGGCCGCGAGCCCGACCGGCGAGTCGTCGAGGGCGTACCCGATCGTCTGCGGCTTCGTGCTCTGCTCTTTGTAGTAGCCGGAGTCGACGTCGTTGTACGCGTTCATCCGGTCGATCCCGCGCTGCTCGTCCTCCGAGATGTCCTCGGTCATCGGGATCGGCGGGAGGAGGTTGACGTTGATCGCGGCGCAGTGCTCGGGATCGGCCCGTGCGACCTGGAGCGTGACGAAGGAGCCCCAGTCGCCACCCTGCGCGACGTAGCGGTCGTACCCGAGGCCCGCCATCAGCTCGGCCCACGCGCTCGCGACCCGCCCGGGGTGCCAGCCGCGGTCGCGCGTCGGACCCGAGAACGCGTAGCCGGGCAGCGACGGCACGACGACGTGGAACGCGTCCGCCGGGTCGCCGCCGTGCGCGGCCGGGTCGGCGAGCGGACCGATGACGTCGAGGAACTCGACGAACGAGCCCGGCCAGCCGTGCGTCAGCAGCAGTGGGAGCGCACCGTCGACCGGAGAGCGCACGTGCACGAAGTGGACGCCGGCACCGTCGATCTCGGTGCGGAAGTGGTCGAGCTCGTTCATGCGCGCCTCGCGCGCCCGCCAGTCGTAGCCCTCGGCCCAGTACGAGACGAACGAGCGCAGGTACTCCCGCTCGGTGCCGTAGTCCCAGCCCACGCCCGGCATCTGCTCGGGGAACCGCGCACGCCGGAGGCGCTCGCGCAGGTCGGCCAGGACGTTGTCGCCGACGTCGATCGTGTACGGCTCGATCGTGAGCGTCACGTGACGCTCAGTGCTTGAGCAGCATGCCGTCGCGGATCGGCGTGCGCCCGTCGTAGAACGGGGTGAGCTGCTCGCTCACGTTCTCGGGCGTCCACTGCTCGGACGCCTCGAACTGGTGGTCGACGGTCGGGCCCGCGACGACCGAGATCTGCCGGCCCCACACGATGAACAGCTGACCGCTCACCTTCTCGGCCTGCGGGGAGCCGAGGAACGCCACGAGGGGCGACACGTTCTCCGTCGCGAACACGTCGAAGTCGCCGTCCTTGGCGTCGAAGCCGCCGAGCGACTCCGTCATCTGCGTGAGGGCACGCGGCGCGATCGCGTTCGCGTTGACGCCGTAGCGGCCGAGCCCCTGCGCGCAGACGAGCGTGAACTGCACGATGCCGCCCTTGGCGGTCGAGTAGTTCGGCTGCCCGGCGCTGCCCATCAGGCCGGCCTCCGACGACGTGTTGATGATGCGCCCGTACGTCGGGCCGTCAGCGGCCTTCGACTTGTCGCGCCAGTACGCGCCGGCGTGACGCGACGGGCAGAAGTGCCCCTTGAGGTGGACCCGGATGACGAGGTCCCACTCGTCCTCGCTCATGTTGAACAGCATCCGGTCGCGGAGGACGCCGGCGTTGTTGACGAGGATGTCGAGGCTGCCGTACGTGTCGACCGCCTGCTTGACCATCGCCTCGCTCTGATCCCAGTCGGCGACGTCGGCCGCGTTGACGACCGCGTCGCCGCCCGCGTCCTTGATCTCCGCGACGACGGCCTCGGCCGGGTTGTCACCCGAGGGAGCGAAGTCGTTCACGACGACCTTGACGCCCTGCCGTGCGTACTCGAGCGCGTGCGAGCGCCCGAGCCCCTGCCCCGCGCCGGTGACGATCGCGACCTTGCCTTCCATGCCTTCGAGCACGCTCTGCCTCCATTCGAGTGTCGCGGATACGTTCATGGACATGACAGGTCAAGGTCAAACCGGACGCCCGACCGCGCTCGTCACCGGCGCCTCACGAGGGATCGGCAAGGCGACTGCGGTCGCGCTCGCCGCGAGCGGCTTCGACGTGGCGATCACCGCCCGCACCGTCCACGAGGGCGAGGGGTTCGACGACTCCGACTCGGCGCAGCGGACGGTGCCGGGAAGCCTCGACACGACCGCGGCGCTCGTCGAGGAGCAGGGCGCTCGCGCGCTCTCGGTGCCCATGGACCTGCTCGACCGCGAGTCCCTGGAAGGTGCGGTCGACCGCGTCGTCGGCGACTGGGGCGGGATCGACGTCGTCGTGAACAACGCGATCCACACCGGCCCGGGCAGCATGCTGCGGTTCGAGGACACGACGATCGAGATGATCGAGACGAAGCTCGCGGCGAACGTGGTGTCGCAGGTCGTCCTCATCAAGGCGGTGCTGCCCCACATGAGCGAGCGCGGCTCCGGGACGATCGTCAACGTGACGTCGGCCGTCGCGATCACCGACCCGCCCGCGCCACCCGGCGAGGGCGGCTGGGGCCTCGCGTACGCGATGTCGAAGGGCGCGTTCCACCGGCTCGCGCCCAACCTCACCGTCGAGTATCCCGAGCTCCTGTTCTTCAACCTCGAGCCGGGGTACGTGCAGACCGAGCGCGCCCTGCAGAACGCGGCCGACCTCGGGCTCGAAGGGCGTTATCCCGGCGCGCCGCCGAGCGTCCCCGCCGCAGTCATCGCCTGGCTCGCGACCTCACCCGACGCGGCTTCGCTCAACGGTCAGACGATCACCGCGCAGCGCGTCGCGAAGGAGCGCGAGCTCCACGACAAGTGGTGGTGAACGGTCCCCAGTTCCCTCACGCCGGGAGGCGGGGCTACTTGATCGCGAGCGCGTTCGGTGGCGATCCGATGCCGCCCGGGATGCCGAGCGGCGCGCTCGTGAAGAGGAACTCGTAGACGCCGTCGTTCGCACAGTCGTCGGCGAGCGCCTCGAGGTCGAAGAACTCGCCCAGCGGGATCCCGAGCATGGTGAGCACCTTCACGTGCACCATGTCGTCGGCCGTGAACTGGGACATGCCGCCGGACGGCGGGAACGGCTCGACGGCCGGGTTGTCGACGGCGAGCGCGGCGACGCCGTGGTCCCACAGCCACTCGGCGGTCGGCGCCCCCGGTCCGACACCGGGCACCGCGAAGCTCCTGAACGTCCGGCTCGCCTCGGCGAGCGACTCACGTGCCGACTGGTCGAGCGACTTGTACCAACCGATCCATCCGACGCGCACGCAGAGCACGTCTCCCTCGCGCACCTCGACGCCCTGCGCCGAGGCCGTCGCGTCGAGCAGGTCGGGTGTGACCATGAACGCCGAGTCGGGCGCGATCTCGGTGTGACGGGCGACGTCGAGCAGCACGCCACGGCCGACGATCCCCGAGGGATGCCACGCGTCGATCCCGAGTGCTCCACTCCCCTGGATCGTCGCCTTGGTGTTGCCGGCGAAGAACCCGCGCTCGGTGTGCGCGAAGTGCGAGAACGCGTCCCACTGCGTGGAGCCCTGCGGGAAGTAGTTGTCGAGCCGGTCGTCGAGGATGTCGTCGGAGAAGTCGAAGACGGTGTGCCGCACCGGCTCGCGGCCGAAGAACGGCGGATCGGGCTGGTCGACGGGCAGGTCGAGGCTGAACCGGCGACCCGTCCGCACGAGCTGCGCCGCCGCGGCCACTCGTTCGCGTGTCAGGAGCTCGAGCGAGCCGAGCGACGGGTCGAGCACGTCCCACGCGCACCCGTCGGGCAGGTCCGCGTAGCGCGGCCGTTCGCTCACGTGGCGGCGCCGCCAGACGCCTGCGACATCTCGTCGGGTGCGTGCACCTGGCCGTCGTGCTGGAACAGCACGTCGTTGTACCCGTTCCCGGGGCCGATGTACGCGAGCGTCTCCGGGCGAGAGAACGTGATGTACATCGCGCGCCGCATGGGACCGTTCCCGGTCGGCGGCGGCGCCGCGTGCAGGGTGTCACCGAAGTGCACGGTCACGTCACCAGGTTCGGCGTCGATCGGGACGACCGGCGCCGACGCCTCGTCGCCCGGTTGCAGCGGGTGCGACGACCCGCGGTGCGAGCCGGCGACGAACTTGAGCTGGCCCGTCTCGGCCGAGGCGCGGTCGAGCTGGATGCCGATCGAGACGCTCGGGCACAACACCGGGTGACCGCCGAGACCGCAGTCGCGGTGCCACGGCAGGTCGGAGAGCCCGGCGGTGACGTCGGGGTTCTTGATCACGACGCTCTGCCCGTCGAGGCAGTCGGCTTCGACCTCGAGCCCGTCGGCACCGAGCGCGGCGAGCCGGCGCAGCCGCGGGTCGTCGCCGAGCTCGGCCACGAGCGGCGACCACTCGCCCATGTAGATGAGACGACAGCACACGTCCGTGCCGTCGGCCTGCTTCGCCCACCACGACTTCCCGTCGTCGGGTGTCGCCTTGGCGCGACCGCGCTCGACCTCGGCGCCGAGCGCCGCGACCTCGTCGGCCGTGAACACCCCGCGGAGGTGGAGGAACCCGTTCTCGTCGAGTGCGGCACGCATCGCGTCGTCCGCGTCGTCGAGCGTGAACGGGCGGGTCGACGCGTCATCGTGGACCTCGGTGAGGTCCATGCTCGTCAGGTTCGAGGATCGGGCGGCCGTGGTACAGCGCGCGCAGCGCGGGCTCCCACCGCTCGAACCAGGCGAAGCTGCCGCGCGGCACCTCGGCGAGGCCCGCGTACAGGAGGCCGAACGACGTGCGGAGCTCGTTGGCGTAGTCGGAGAACGCCTCGCGCGACAGCTCGACGAGCGTGTCGGCGGCGACGTCGCTGGACCAGATCTCGACCGTGTCGGGCCCCGGCACGTACGTGTACGACGAGCCGTCGTCGGTGACCTTGAAGCCGATCGGGCCGACACCGGCCAGGTCGGGTGCCGCGAGCGCGCCGTTCCCGGCGGCGATGCGGGCAGGGAGCTCGACGCGGTGGAACTCGTCGAAGTCGATGGGGGCGAACTCGAGCGCCGTCACGCCCGCAGCCTACGGCTCGTCGTCAGACGCTGCCCGTGCGGGCGTAGGCGACCATGTCGGCGTACACCTTCAGCACCTTGCCCGAGTAGTTCGGGTCGGTGGCCCAGTTGCCGTGACCCATGTCGTTCCAGGTCGGCGCCCAGCCCTTGGCGAAGAACGTGTCGAACTTGCGCGCCGCAGTGGCCGGATCGCTCGAGTACCAGTACGGCGACGGCGCGTTGTGGAGGTTCGCGGCCCGCGACGACGAGTCGGCGTAGTTCAGCAGGTGCTGGACCTGCGCGCGGACGCCGTCGCGCGGCGATCGGGAACACGGTGCCGTGGGCACAGCTGTCGCACCACCCGAGACCGGCGTAGTTGTTGTCGGGCGACGAGGCGAACCCGCCGGTCTCGACCACCGACTGCGCGAAGGCGAAGTCGCCGCGGACTCCCTCGGCGTTCCCCTCGTCGACGTAGATCTGCGCGAGGTCGTCGATGGAGGTCTGGATGCGCGGGTTGTAGCCCTTGGCGCGGATCCATCCCGCCATCTGCTCGCCGCTCAGCACCGTCGGGCCCTGGATCGGCTCTCCCCGTGCGCGCAGCGCGCCGATCAGCTCGCGCGCGCTCCAGCGCGGCGTTGGCCGCGGCGACCTTGCGGTCGAGCTCGGCCTGCTGCGCGGTCAGCTGCGCGGCGAGGTCGTTGAGCTGCGCCTGCTCGGTGCCCAGCGTGGCCTGCTCGGTCTCGAGCTTCGCCTGCGAGTCGGCGAGCTGCTTCGCCATGACGTCGAGCTGGTCCATCACCTGGTCGTCACGCCGCGCCGCGGCGTCCGCGAGGATCCTGCGGCGCGTCGCCTTCAGCGACGGCACGACCGCGATGGGTCCGTAGATCGCCGCGGGGCCACCCGAGGAGTAGAGCGCCGCCGCGCGCTCGCGGAGGATCGCGCGGAGGTCGGCGATCTCGGCCTTCAGCCGCGGGATCTCCTCCTGGAGCCGAGCGACCTCGGCCTGCACGACCGCCACGCGCGCCTCGACCTCGCCCTGGCGCTGCTGCGTCGCCTCGAGCTTCTGGTTGGCCGCGTGCGCGGCGGCCTGGGCCTCCTGGACCTGTGCCCGCGCCTCCTCGATCTCGGCGTCGAAGGGGTCGCCGGCCTGCGCGGCAGCCGGCCGCGCGGCCTCGCCGACGCCCACGACGAGCAGGCCCGCGACGAGCGCGCCCACGAGCAGGAGCGCGGGCGCGGCGAGGCAGGCGCGACGGAACGGGCGGGGGAAGCGCACGAGGCGCATCAGGCTAGGCAACACGAGCAACAGGGACAACAGCGGCCGTGGGCGGCATCACGGCTCGTCCCCCCGAACGCGAGCCGTACGCTCCGGGCCGTGCCCGTCGACCTCGGCCCGATCGGACTCTGGACCAGCGTCCTCGACCAGCAGCCCGCGACCCGTGCCGCGGGAGCTGGCGGCGGAGCTCGAGGAGCAGGGCTGGGGCGCCGTCTGGATCCCCGAGGCCGTGCTCCGCGACCCGCTCGTCCACGCCGCGCTCCTCCTCGACAGCACCGAGCGCCTGGTCGTGGCCACAGGGATCGCGAACATCTACGCTCGCACGCCGATGGCGATGAACAACGGGTGGCAGAGCCTGAGCGAGGCGTTCCCCAACCGGTTCCTGCTCGGGCTCGGCGTGAGCCACCAGCCGCTCGTCGAAGGGCTGTTCCGCGGGTCGTACGGCCCGCCCCTGACCGCGATGCGCGAGTACCTCGACGCGATGGACGCGTCGCTGCTACGCCGCGCCGGCACCCACCGGAGCCGCCGCAGCGCGTGCTCGCCGCACTCGGCCCGAAGATGCTCGAGCTCGCGCGCGACAAGACCGACGGCGCGCATCCGTACCTCGATCACGCCGGAGCACACCGCGCTCGCCCGCGAGATCCTCGGCCCGGGTCGCGTCCTGGCGCCGGAGCAGAAGGTCGTGCTGGAGACCGATCCCGACGCGGCACGCGCGATCGCGCGGCAGACGCTCGCGGTGTACATCCCCGGCCTCCCCAACTACGTGAACAACCTCCGGCGCCTCGGCTTCACCGACGACGACCTGCAGGACCCACCGTCAGCGACCGGCTCGTCGACGGTGTCGTCGCCTGGGGTGAGTGTCGACGCGATCACGGCTCGGGTCCAGGCCCACCGTGATGCCGGCGCCGACCACGTGGCCGTGCAGGTGCTCGGCGACGACGACACGCGAGCGCGTGCATGGCGGACTGGTGGACCACGTGGCAGGCCGTCTGCCGTGAGGACGACGGTGGCTCGACCAGCTCGTCGGGGCGGCTGACCGACCTCGCACGCCCGACTCGCTCGCGACGACGAGCGCAGCCGTGAGGCCGAGGAACAGCCCGTGCTCGACGACGCCCGCGTGGCTCGCGAGCTCGGCGGCGAGCGCCTCCGCGTCGGCGATCGGACCGAACGCGCAGTCGAGGATCAGGTTGCCCTGGTCGGTGCGGAACGGGCCGGCGGGATCACCCTCGCCCCGCACGACGATGGTCGCACCCAGCTGCTCGATCGCGAGGCGCGTCGTCGCGAGCCCGAAGTCGACGACCTCGACGGGGAGCGCGAAGCGCGTGCCGAGGCGCTCGGTGCACTTCGACGCGTCGACGACGATCACCTCGCGTGCGCTCGCCTGCGGCGACGAGCTTCTCGCGGAGCAGCGCGCCGCCCCGCCCTTGATGAGGTCGAGCTGTGGGTCGACCTCGTCGGCGCCGTCGATCGTGACGTCGATCTCCCACGGCACGTCGTCGGCGAGCAGCGGGATCCCGACCCGCCGGGCCTCGTCCTCGGTCTCGACCGCGGTCGGCACGCCGATGACGTCGGTCAGCTCGCCGCTCGCCGAGCAGCGCACCGATGCGACGGGTGGCATGGATCGCGGTCGAACCGGTGCCGAGCCCGACGACCATGCCGGGCTTCACCTCGTCGGCGACCGCGCGCTCCGCGGCGGCGCGCTTCAGCTCGTCGACGTCGGCCAAGGAGCTACGCGTCGAGCGGCAGCCGCAGCATGCGGATCGCGTTGCCGCGGATCACCTTGTAGATCTGCTCGTCGGTGAGGTTCTTGACCTGCGACTCGGCGACTTCCTTCGTCTCGGGCCACGTCGAGTCGCTGTGCGGGTAGTCGGTCTCGAACGTGATGTTGTCCTCGCCGACGGCCTCGAGGTTGTGCAGCCCGTGCGGGTCGTCGAAGAAGCACCCGTACACGGCGCGGAAGTACGACTCGCTCGGCGGGCGCATGACCTTGTCGGCGACGCCGCCCCAGCCGCGGTTCTCGAGCCACACCTTGTCGGCGCGGTCGAGCACGTACGGGATCCAGCCGATCTGGCCCTCGGAGTACGCGATCTCGAGCTCGGGGAAGCGCTCGAGCACGCCCGACATGAGGTAGTCGGTGAGCGACATCGCGGCGTTCATGTAGGTGAGCGTCGAGCCGACGGCCGGCGGCGCGTCGGCCGACGTCGACGGCATCTTCGACGACGACCCGATGTGCATGCAGACGACCGTCTCGGTCTCCGCGCACGCCTGGAAGAACGGATCCCAGTAGCCGTCGGCGTCGTGGACCGACGGGAGGCCGAGGAACGGCGGGATCTCGGTGAACGCCACCGCGTGACCGCCGCGCGCCGCGTTGCGACGCACCTCGGCGGCCGCGAGCTCCGCGTCCCAGAGCTGGACGATCGGGAGCGGGATCAGGCGACCGTCGGAGCCGCCGCACCACTCGTCGAACATCCAGTCGTTGTAGGCCTTCACGCAGAGGTCGCCGAGCTCACGATCGCTGCGCTCGAGGAAGGTCTGGCCGCAGAAGCGCGGGAACGTCGGGAAGCACAGCGACGCGTCGGTCCAGTTCGCGTCCATGTCCTCGAGGCGCTCCTTCTGGCTGTGACAGCCGGGGCGCATGTCGTCCATGGTGATCGGTGACACGGTGACCTCGTCGCGCGGGTAGCCCGCCGCGGCCATGACGCGCGTCATCGGGTACCGCAGGTCCTCGCAGAACCACCAGTCGCACCAGTCGCCGTCCTCGTTGGGACCGGCCTCGCGGTACGAGAACACACCGCCGACGAACGTCATCTCGGCGATCTTCTGGCGCACGACGCGCGGTCCGACGTCCTGGAACTTGGCCGGCAGCCGCTTCGTCCACACGTCGGGCGGCTCGATGACGTGGTCGTCGACGGAGATGATCTTCGGCAGCTCGGGCATGCTCGAAGCATACGCCGGGTCGATTCGCGGCTCCGTCGGCGGCGTCAGGCCCAAGCTCGGCTGCCGCGACGAGCTGCGACCGACGAGCAGCCACACGACGCCCGCGATCCCGGCCACGACGCCGACGAGACCGAGCACGAGGGTCTGGCGCACGAGCGAGTCGGTGACGATGTCGTACCCCGCGTTGAACGCGCGCTCGTCGACCGCGGAGCCGACGAAGGCGGACAGGATGCCGCGACCCGCGCGGAGCCCGAGCCCGATGACGAGGCAGATCACCGCGACGCCGGCCCGCAGACGATGAGCGTGATCGCCCGCTTCGTGGCGATCACGACCGCGCCCGCGAACGCGACGACCATGAGGATCGGGAACACCCACGACGCGCGCCGCGTGGCCTGCACGACGAACCAGAGCTGGGGCACGTCGGCCTTGCGCACGACGGTGATCGCCGGCAACCCGACGGACGTCGGGATCTGGTTCGCGACGCTCGTGTTGACCTGCGCGACGAGGTCCTTGACGATGGGCAGCATCGCGTCGAGGTTCAGCGAGAGCTGGTCGTCTCCCCGGACCAGCTGGTCGTGCACGTCGCCGACGGCCGCACGGAACACCTGCTCGAACTGACCGGTGCCGATCGCCTCCTTGACCGCGGGCTCCAGCACGAAGCGGCCGAGCGCGAGCCGCGGCTCGCGCTCCTGGAGCTCGTCGAGGAAGCGGTCGGCGAAGGCGTCGCGCACCGCGTCGTGCTGGACGATCTCGACGGCGAGGTCGTTGAACTGCCTCCGTCGGCAGGATCTCGCGTCTGCATCCAGATGCCGAACGTCGCGAACGGCACCAGCACGAAGCCGAGGAGCACCAGGATCGCCGCGACGTACGTCCGCACCTCGTCCCCTCCCGGTCAGACGCGCGCGTACCCGGCGCAGCGGAACGGCGCGCCGACGCTGAACGACGTGCCGTCGCTCGTCACGAGCTGCCCGCACGAGGTGGGGCGCACGAAGGCTTCGGGGAAGTCGGTCGGACCGACCGTCTTCGGCACCCGGAAGCGCATCGTCGACGCGGTACGAGCGACGGCGGCGGGCGTCGCGTCGATGCCCGCGGCGCGCACGGGCACGCACGAACTCGTCGGCCGAGAGCCAGCCGGCCAGCATCGCGGGCGTGATGGCGTCCGTCGTCACCGCGCCGATCTCCTGGACGATGCGCTGCATCTCCGGGTTGAACAACGCGGCTCTCAGGCGTCGCGAACTGCGTCAGCACGAATGCGCCGTTCGCGGGTCCGGCGAGCGAGGGTCCGTACTGCACGAGGTTCGTCATCACGCCGGCGTAGCCCTGGGCGCGCAGCGCGTCCTGGAACGCGCCGACCGCGGCGAAGCTCGCGACGGTGAAGACCGCGTCGGGCGGTGCGTCACCACCGGCCACGGCCGCCGCGCTCTCGGTGGCGCCGACTGCTGCGCCGTCGCCGGTCCCCAGATCGGCACGCGCGTCGACCACGCGGAGGTCTGCCGCCTTCGCCACCGCGCGCAGCTCGCGCAACGTGCGCGGGAGCGCGCCGCGTTCGGTCACGAACGCGACCGTCGGGTCGGTGACCCCGCGCGCCTGCAGCACCTCGGCGACGAGCACGCCCCAGATCGTCGGGACCCGCTCGGGCAGGAGCGGCGCGAGGCATCCCGTGATCCCGAACGCCCAGCGGTTGCCGCAGAACCCGCTGGCGATCCCCCAGCCGAACGCCGGGATCCGCGCGTCGGCCAGCGTCCCGTCGTCGGTGAAGCGCGACGTCACGACGGGGACGAGCGCCTCCACCTGCTCCTGCTCGACGAGCCGGCGCACCTCGTTGCGCGCCACCGACGGGTCGCGCTGGTCGTCGGCCACGCCGACGAGCTCGATCGGCACGCCGTCGATCCCACCCTCCGCGTTGACCGCCGTGAACCGCGCGCGAGCCCCGACCTCGGCGCCGCGGAAGAGCTCGACGTCGGCGATGCCGCCGACACGGATGCTGCCGGGCGCCTGCGTCCTGCGCGTGCGCCGGCAGCCGGGATCGCCGTCGCCGCGACCGCCGTGAGCGCGCGCCAGCACCCACGCGACCCGGCGGAGCGGATCAGTCGCGGCCGCCTCCGAGGTACGCCGCCGCGAGGCGCTCCTCGTCGGCCTGCTCACGCGGGCCCATCCAGACGATGCGACCGAGCTCCATGAACGCGACGACGTCGGCGAGTGCCATCACCTCGCGAGCCTTCTCCTCGACGAGGAGGATCGACGAACCGGCGTCCCGGATCTCCCGCGAGCGCGCGCGACGACCTCTTCCGCCGCGAGCGGTGCGAGCCCGAGCGTCGGCTCGTCGGCGATGAAGACCTTCGGCGGCTGCACGAGCGCGGTCACGAGGCTCAGCATCTGCTGCTCGCCTCCCGACAGCGAGCCCGCGGCCTGCTTCTTCCGCTCGCCGAGGATCGGGAACCGCTCGATACGCCGTCGCGAGCTCCTCGTCCTGTCCGGAGCAGGACCTCGAGGTTCTCCTCGACGCGTCAGCCCCGGGAAGATCCCGCGCGCCTCGGGCACGAGCAGGATGCCTTCACGCTCGCGGCGGTACGCGGGGTGCGTCCGTGACGTCGTCGCCCTCGAGCAGCACCTTGCCCGGCGGTCGGCGTGAGCAATCCGGCGGCGACACGCGCACAGCGTCGACTTGCCGGCACCGTTCGCACCGAGCAGCGCGACGATCTGCCCGCGCGGCACGGCGACGTCGACCGCCGTGCAGCACCTCGACGTCGCCGTACCCCGCGACGACGCCGTCGAGCACGAGCGCGGCGTCCGACTCCATGGCGTCGCTCGCTGCGGGCGGGGTACCCGCCGCGCGCTCGCTCCGCATCTGGCGTGCCACGCGGACGCTCGTGCTCCGGCACGCTGCCGTCGTGCACGTGCGCCTCGGCCTGCGCGATCACGGCCTGCCGCTCCTTCGCGCGCTTCTTCTCGAGCCGCTCGGTGGCCGACGAGCGCGAGCACGCCGTCGGGGTTCTTCGCGAGGTTGATCGCACCGAGGCCGAACAGGATCGGCGTGAAGTACTGCGACGTCGGTGAGGTCCTGCACGGTGCCGCCGAGGAAGTCGGTGCCGATCCACTCGAAGATCTGCGCCGAGCAGGCGAACGCGAGGCCGGCGAGCAGCGCGCCTCCCGGGCGCCGGATCCCGAACGTCACCGCGATCGCGATCCAGATGAGGCCGAGCAGCGGCGGCACCGACGACCGGCTGATCGAGAAGTTGACGAGGCCGTAGAGCGCGCCGCCGAAGCCGGCGATGGCGGCCGACAAGCGCGAACAGCACGACCTTCTGCTTGGCCGGCGAGATGCCCGACGGTGCGCGCCGCGACGTCGGAGCTGCGCACGGCGAGCATCGCGCGACCCGACGCCGAGCGCGCGAGCGCGTGGAAGACGAGCGTCGCCGAGACCGAACACCACGAGCAGCATCAGGACCTGCTGCTGCGGCTGCGAGAAGTCGAGGAAGTCCTGCTGCTCGTTCATGACGAGGTCGGCGACGTCGTTGAGCACCGGGATGTCGAGCGTCGGCGGCCGGATCGTCCACCCGCCGGATCCGTGGCCGATGGGCTCGTACGAGAAGAAGAGGAGGTCGGCCGACGAACGCGACCGCGAACGTCGAGAGCGCGAGCACGAGCGCGCCGAGCCGGCGCACCGGCAGCGCGACCAGCGCGCCGACGAGCGCGGCGAGCGCGGCACCGATCGAGCGACGGCCCACACGAAGTTGAGCTGCCCGTGCGACGCGATCAACGGGATGTCGACGCCCCAGTCGCGCTCGAGCGCCCAACCGGCGGCGAAGCCGCCGGCGGTCACGAACGTCGCCTGGCGCAGGCTGACCATCCCGCCCATGCCGGTGACGACGACGAACGAGAGGAACACGATCCCGACCGCGAGCCCCGAGGCGATGAGCGACGACTCGTAGACGTCGGCCTGGAGCCAGCGCGACGTCGATCCACTGCAACGAGAACGCCACCAGCGCGAGGGTGACGATCGCCCACGGCAGGCGCCGCCGCCAGGCCGGGAGACCGACGCGATGGTCGGGCGCGGGCCGCTCGTCGGCGACCGTTCCCGCTGCGCGCTCGCGGCCGCGTCGCGCGTACACGTAGAAGAGGACGAGCGTCAGCACGAACGGGATCGCGGTCTTGAGCCCCGAGAGTCGTGCGAGGAAGCCCGGGAAGATGTCGTCGGAGTACCCCGCGAGCAGGTTCGACGAGGATCCCGAGCAGCAGCCCGCCGATGAACGCTCGCGGGATCGACCACAGCTCGCTGAACGCGACCGCGGCCAGCGAGCCGAAGACGACGAGCGTGAAGACGATGTCGCTGAGCTGGAACAGCGGTGCGATGAGCACGCCGCCGAGGCCGGCGAGCATCATGGAGAGGATCCAGGCCATCGCCGACGTCCGCGCGTCGTTGATGCCCCGCAGCCCGGCGAGCTCCCGCCGGTCGACCACCGCGCGCATCGAGAGGCCGGCGCGGGTGCGGCGGAGCACGAACCAGAGCACGCGCCGCGGAGAGCGCGGCCGCGACGAACACCGCGAGCTTGTCGCTGTCGAGCGTGACGCCGAGCACGTCGTAGACCTCGCGCGGGCTGGGCCCGACGCCCCGTGCGTTGCCCGCGGCCTGCGTGTCGGCTGCCGACGGGAGCCCGAGATCGAACACGACGTCGCCGACGGTCTCGGCGAGCCACTGCACGAGGTTCGGCAGCGCGACCAGGAGACCGATCGTGCCGACGATGCGCGCGTACACCGGGGCCGCGGCGAGACGCCGCAGCAGGATCCGGTCGAGCAGCAGCCCGAGCAGCGGCGCGAAGACGAGCACCGAGAGGATCAGCGCGGGGATCCAGTGCATCCCCTCGCCGGTGTTGAGCTGGAAGTAGAAGTAGCCGACCGTGAACGCGATCGCGCCGTGGGCGAAGTTGAAGATGCCCGACGTCTGGTACGTGAGCACGAGGCCCGACGCCATCATCGAGTAGATGGCGCCCGTGACCGCGCCCGAGACGACCAGGTTGAAGAAGCGGTCCACGGTCCGGGTGACCTCGCGAAGCGTCTGGACGGGTGTCGGTCGACGGAGCGTGGCGGAGCGGCGGCCGGCTGCCGGCCGCCGCTCCCGCCTCAGCGTCTCGTCAGTACTTGATGGGCTTGAGCGTCTTCACGTTGATGTTCGTGAAGCACGAGAACGGCGTGGCCACCGTGAACGTCCGTGCCGTCGCTCTGCGCGAGCTCGCCGCACGGCGTGCCCGCCGTGAAGCCCTTCGGGTACTTCGTCGGCCCGACCATGCCCTCGATCTCGTAGGTCATCTTGGCCGCCGCCTTCTGGATCGACTCGGGCGTCGGGTTCTTCCCGGCCTTCTTCAGCGCCTCGATGAACATGTCGGCCGCGATGTAGCCCGGCGATCGTCGGCTGGTTGATGCCTCAGCCCCCGGTTCGACGGCCTCGACGGCGTCCACGAACTCCTGCACGGTCGGCGTGGTCGTCCGCCGCCTCGGGCGTCGCGAACTGCGTGAGGACGAAGTCGTCCGTTGATGATCGCGGCGGCCTGCGGCGAGTACAGCACGGCGTTGGTCTGCAAGCCCTCGAAGCCGGCCGCGTCCAGCGCGGGCGCAAACCCGAGCAGGTTGTTCTGCGAGATCACGCGCGAACACGACGTCGGGTGGCCCGCCGTCGGCGCTCGTCATGATCTCGCTGGTGTACGGCGAGAAGTCGCTGACCGGCGTGCCACCTTCGGCGGCCGGCATCGTCGCCTTCTCGTAGACCACGTCCATGCCCACGGCCTTCGCCGTCGCCGCGATCACGGGTGCACCGGACTTGCCGCTGTCGTTGTCCTCCGCGATGACCGCGGCGGTCTTGCCCTCGGCACCCTTCGCCTCGCCCTGGCTCTTGAAGTACTCGTCGATCAGCGAGCCCCACGTGTTGCTCGCGATCTTGATCGGCGGCGGCGGGACGAGGCAGCCGCTGAAGCCGAAGGCGAACTTCGTCTCGCAGAACCCGGCCGCGATGCCCCAGCCGAAGCTCGGGACGCCCTGCTGCTCGGCGAACTCCGCGCCCTCGATGAACCAGGGCGTGAGCACCGGCACGAGCGCGGCGACGCCCTCCTGCTGGATGAGCCGACGCGTCTCCTGGAGGTTGGTGTCGGCGCTGTTCCCGTCGTCGGTCCAGCCGAGGTAGTTGATCGTCCGGCCGTTGACGCCGCCGTCGTCGTTGGCGACCTTGAAGCGCGCCATCGCCCCGGTGTCGGCACCGAACTGCTTGTACGGGTTGTTCGGCCCGAGCCCGGCGACGGTGATCTCGTCGTCGGTGATGCCGGTGTTCTGTCGCCGCACGTCGGCGCCCGCAACCCCGACCGATGCGAGCGCGACCACGGCCGCGGTGACCGCCGCCAGGGCGACCAGCTTGGTTCGTCTCACGGTGTTCCCCCCTTGATGGTTTCGGACAGGTTGCTCACGCCTCACCGAGGTACGCGGCGCGCACCCTCGGGTCTGCCTTGATCTCTGCGGGCTCGCCGACCGCGAGCACGCTGCCGAGATCGAGGACGGTAATCCGGTCGGAGTGCTCCATGACGAAGCCCACGTCGTGCTCGACGAGGACGACCGCGCACTCGCCGCCGGACCGGATCTCCTGGATGCGCTCCCCCAGACGCGTCCGACTCGGCGGCGTCGAGGCCGGAGGTCGGCTCGTCGAGGAGCAGGACGCGGGGCTCGTCGACGATCGCCCGGGCGAGCTCGACCATGCGCGCCGAGCCCGATCGGCAGCGAACCGGCCGACTCGCTTGCGCACCGAGGTCAGACCACACCGCTCGATCACGTCGGCGGCGCGCTCGCGGCGCGCCTTCTCGCGGCGACGACGGGTCGGGAACGACACGAGGTCGGCGAGCACCCCGCCGCCACCACCGTGCCACTCGAGCGCGCTGAGCACGTTGTCCTCGACGGTCAGCCACCCGAACGTCTGCACGCGCTGGAACGTCCGGCGCAGCCCCTTGCCGTGCACGCGAGACGGAGCCCTGCTTGGTGATGTCGTTGCCGGCGAAGCACACCGTGCCCGCGTCGGGGCGCGGATCCCGCTGATGACGTCGAACAGCGTGGTCTTCCCGGCGCCGTTCGGGCCGATCAGCCCGAGCACCTCGCCCGCGCCGACCGTCAGGTCGACGTCCGAGAGCGCGGTGATGCCACCGAACCGGACGGTGATGCCACGGAGCTCCAACGCCGCCGACGTGTCGGCAGGAGTGCCGGGCTCCTCGACTGTCGTCGCGGCTGTCACCAACCCCGCTCCCCCCGTGGTCGAGATCTGACGGTATATCAGGTCCGGGTGGGCGAACGCGCGGCACGAGATCGCGGGATCACCGTGGTTGTGAGGTGTTGCGAGCGGGCATGAGGAGAGCGGGGCCGGGCCTTGGCCCAACCACGACCTGGACGAACGACACGAGGAGGTCCGACATGTGGGCAGCACTGCGGCGGTACGAGGGGATCACCGATCCGGAGTTGGCGGGGCGTCTCGTGGGCGAGAGCTTCATCCCCCAGCTCGAGCACATCCCTGGCTTCGTCGCGTACTACTGGATCGACGCCGGCGGCGGTGTGATGGCCTCGTTGAGCGTCTTCGACAGCCAATCGGAAGCCGACGCTTCGGTCGAGCTCGCGGATGAGTGGGTGCGCGAGAACGCCGCCGAGCTCATCCCCAATCCGCCGATGGTCACCGAGGGCCACGTGGTCGCGAGCGACACGAAGAAGTAGGCGCTCCGATCAGCAGCGAGGCAGCACCGCGTTCAGCAGCTCGTCGATCTCACGAGCGCACGCCTCGAAGTCCTCCAGCTCGCCGCCCGCGGGATCGACGACGTCCTCCCAGGCCTCGAGGTCGGTGCTGGCGAGCGCGAGCGCCGCCACGCGGTCGCGCAGCGGCGAGTCGTCGACCGCGAGGTCGCGCGCGAGCCGCTTGAGCGTCGCGGTGCGGTCGGCCGCCTCGGGATGGATCCGCCGGATGTACGAGACGTGCTCTCCTGCCATCGCGATGATGAGGTCGGCGTCGGCCACGTCGCCGTCGCGGAGCTGGGTGCTGCGATGGCCGTCGGCCTGGTAGCCGATGCCCGCGAGCGCGTCGACGCGTCCGCCAGCTCATCGGCATCCCCTCGACCACGTGCGTGCCCGCGGTGACGACCTCGATCTCGGGGTGGCGCATCCGGGCGATCGCACCGCCCATCACCGAGCGGGCCGCGTTGCCGGTGCAGAGGAAGATGACCTTGGCCACCTCAGCCGAGCTGCGACGGTGGGACGTCGGCGTGCTTGGTGCGGACCCGCTCGACCTGGTCGGCCGTGAACTGGCCGTCGTCGTAGCGGAGCACGTCGCGGACGATCCACGTCGGGCAGCAGTTCGCGTCCGTCTTCTTGTAGTCGGGCGTGTACGTGACGAGGCGACCGTGGCGCAGCACGACGTTCCCCTTGTAGAGGTCGTCGTGGGCCAGGACCCGCGGTGCGCCGGCGGCGTCCGTCCCGACGATGTCGAGATCGAGGATCATCCCGGTGCCCTCGTTGCGGTAGCCGAGCAGCAGCTCGTCCTTGCCGTCGCCCGTGACGTCGGCCGCCTTGGCGGTCACGGCGGCGTAGAGCGGTCCGGGCTCGTTCATCTCGGGCTGCGTCGCGAGCGCGAGCTCCCAGCCGTCGGGCACCGTGGCGGACTGTCGGTACACGTTCACCGTCCACGGACGGGACGCGAGCACGTCATCGATGCGCTTGCCGGGCTCGACCGTGACGACGAGGTCGCCGTTCGCCGTCTTCACGACGGTGCAGTCGCCCGTGCCGTTCGCGAGCAGCGTCTGGCAGCCCTGCACCGGCGAGAGGGTCCGAGTGACCGGCGTGACCGGCGTGGTGACGACGGCGCCGCTCGCGTCGAGGTGGACGTGAGGCTCCGGCGCCGGATGCGCTGCAGCCGGTCCCGCGAAGGCGGTCGTGACGGCACCGAGTGACAGCGCTGCGAGCGCGAGGGGACGCACGAGAGTCTTCCGCATGGGCGTCGATGGTACCGGCGCCCCCGTGGCGCCAGGCGTCACGGGGGCACGCCTACGATCGGCCACGCCATGACGACCGAGGCGGTGGCGACGACGTCCACAGCCACGGGCGGCGGCGGGATCGTCGATGCCGTGCGTGCCGTGTTCCCGTGGCGCAGCGTCGTCCTCCCGTGGCTCGCGTCCCGGTTGCTCTCCGCCGGCGTGATCATCGGCGCGACGTCGTGGCCGTTCGACCGCGGTCTGCGCTTCGGCGGGTTCCAGATCTGGGACGGCGTCTGGTACACGGCGATCGCGCGCGACGGCTACGGCGTGCTGCCGGTGGGCGACCTGCAGACCCGCTGGCCCTTCTTCCCGCTGCTCCCCGAGCTGATGCGCGGCCTCGACACGGTTGGCCTCGGCGACCAGGCGTCGACGGTGATCGTCAACCAGGTCGCGCTCCTGCTCGCGTTCGCCGGCGTGTACCGGATCGCACGGCGGCACGCGTCGCCGCGCGCCGCCACGCTCGCCGTGTGGCTGTGCGCGGTGTTCCCAGGCTCGTTCGTGTTCTCGATGATCTACCCGTCCGCGATCTTCCTCGCGGCGACGGTCTGGGCGTTCGTGTTCGTCGAGGACCGCCTCGACGTCCCCGCGGCAGCGGTGCGCGGTGGTCGCCGCGCTCGTGCGGCCGAACGGGATCTTCCTGGTCCTCGCGCTCGCGATCGCGCTGTGGCCGGCGTGGCGAACGGATCGCGCTCGTGTGCACCCCCGCCGTGCTCGCGGCGGTCGCGTGGTGCGTCTACCTCTGGGATCGGACGGGAGACCCGCTCGTCTTCTACGCCGCGAAGTCGGGCTGGCCCGAGGTCTCGATCGTCGACCTGATCACCGCGCCGTGGAACTACGACTACGCGTGGCCGCACTTCCTGCTCGGGCTCGCGGCGGCAATCGTCGTCTGGTTCCAGCGCAAGCGCCTCCCGCTCGCGTGGAAGGCGTGGACGGCGCTGCTGCTCGTCCCGCCGTTGCTCGTCGGTGTCGTCGGGCTCGGCCGCTATGCGAACGAGTGCTTCCCGCCGTTCGTCGCCGGCGGACAGATGCTCGAGCGCTGGCCCGCGTGGGCACGGCGCACCGTGTTCGCCGTGTCGATCGTCGGCCTGTGCTTCGCCGGCGTCATGGTGATCCGCTTCAAGCGGATCCCCTGAGCCGCGGCGCTCCGGCGCCGGTGGTGCTCAGTCGGTCGGAGCGGTCAGCGCGCAGACGGTCGTCACGTCGCTCCCACGGTTGCCCGCCGGGTCGCACGTGACGCGCGACCGTTCCGTCCGCGGTCGTGCCGTCCTCGAACACGACGGCGTACGTGGCGTCGAAGCCGGTGTTGTCGCCGCGGAGTCGCCCCGTCAGGGTGAAGCTCTTGACCTTGTCGTCGGGCACGTCATCGGCGGTGAGCACGAGCGCGAGCGACTCGTCGATGTGTCCCGTGACCGGGCCGAACTTCTCGGTGTCGGTGGTGACCGCCGCGTTCGGGTCACCGATCGAGATCGACCCGCTGATGCGCCGGATCTCGTTCGGCGCCGCCACCGAAGAGGTCGCCGTCGAAGTCGGCGTCGACCGCGATCGTGCCCGCCGTCGGATCGATGCGCAGCTCGAGCGACGCCGGCCCCGTCTCGTTGAAGGTCGTGTTGGTGAACGTGCCGACGTAGCGGCCGTCGTACTGCTGCGCGAGCGCGACGACCGGGTTGTCGGAGGCCGGGACCGCCGTCGTCGACACGGGCAGCGTCGTCGTGGTCGACGTGCTCGTCGACGAGGTCGTCGTCGGCCGCGAGCTCGACGTCGTCGCGGACTGCGTGTCGTCCTCGCGTGTGACGACGAGGACGACCGCCACGATCGCCGCGACGGCGAGCAGCGAACCCACCACGGTCGCGATGACGATCGTGCGCCGGCGCTGCTGCTGCTGACGCTGCTGCTGGCGGCGCCCGGCGCGAGAGCTGCCCGGGTCGGCCGTCGTCATCGGTCCGAGCGTAACGTCTGTCCCCCCGATCTCGGCCGCTTCCGAAGGCTCGTGAGGAGGACGTCGTTGGCACTCAGCGAGGACGAGCAGCGCGAGCGACGCGCCGGGATGCGCGACGTCATGCTGTCGGCGAAGTTCATCGAGGACCTCGGGATCGTCGCGGAGCGCTGGGACGAGGACGGGATCCGGCTGCGGCTCCCGTTCGCCGCCCGTCTCACGAACGACGGGACCGTGTTCCACGGCGGGGCGGTCTCGGCGCTCGTCGACACCGCGGGCGCGTCGGCGGTGTGGGCGGGTCACGACTTCGACAAGGGCCTGCGCGCCGCGACCGTGTCGGTGACGGTCAACTACACGGGCGCAGGTCGCGGCACCGACCTGCTGGCCGACGCGACGTGCGTGCGTCGAGGCCGCGACCTCAGCTTCGCGGAGATCCACGTCACGGACCCCGACGGTCGCCTCGTCGCGACCGGCTCGCTCGTCTACCGGATCGTCTGACCGACCGACCCTCGACGAGCGGTTCAGCGTTCGGAGAAGCCGGTGTCCTGGTGCTCGCCCGCCTTCGGGGACGGTCCGGGTTCGCGCGCCGGATGGTGCACGAAGCGGACGGGGTGACCGAACGCGGGACCCGAGGCCAGGTCGTGCAGCGTCCTGCGCTCACGGAAGTGCTCGTCGGCGACGATCTCGGCGCGGCTGAGGACGGGCGACGCCGGCGCACCGACGGCGACGAGTCGCTCGACGATCTCGTCGCGCTTCTCGTCGGCGAGCACCGCCGCGATCCGCGCGCGCAGCTCGTCGCTCCGCTCGATCTGGCCGGGGACGTCGAGGTCGGCGACGTCGTCGAGCCCGAGCCCGCGACAGAGCGCGGTCCAGAAGTGCGGCTCGGTGATCACGCCGAGCGCGACGTAGCCGTCGGCGACCTCGAACGTGCCGTAGCCGGGCAGGCCGTTGACCGCTCTGCCGACGCTCTCGAGCTTCCCCCGCCCACGGTGCCCGTCCACGTCGCGAGGAGATCGGTCATCGACACGTCGATCGTCTCGCCTTCACCGGTGCGCGCGCGACCGATCCACGCGGCGCAGATCGCGAAGGCTGCGCCGAGACCACCGGCGAGGTCGGCCCACGGGACGCGGGGCGAGGGCGCGGGTGACGGCGCGCCACCCTCCGGCGACAACGAGGCGGCCCGTGCCTGGTAGTTCACGTCGTGGCCGGTGACGTGCGACAGCGGCCCCACCGCACCGAACCCGGACAACGAGCAGTAGACGACCGTGGGGTTCACCGCGCGCACGTCGTCCGGGCCGACGCCGAGCCGTGCGGCGACCCCGGGCCGCCACCCTTCGACGACCACGTCCGCCTGCGCCGCGAGCTCGAGCGCGCGCGACAGGCCCGCCGGGTCCTTCAGGTCGAGGACGACGCTGCGCTTGTGCCCCGCGACGGTCGCGAAGATCTCCGGGAACACGCGCATCGGGTCCTCGCCCGGCGGCTCGACCTTGAGCACCTCGGCGCCGAGATCGGCCAGGAGCTGCGTCGCATACGGCGCCGGGCGCCACTGCCCGAAGTCGAGCACCCGCATCCCGCTGAGGAGTCCCTCCGTCATCGGGCAATACTCTGCCAGCATGCCGACGGTCGAGGTCCGCCCAGCCGCCGAGCGGTTCCACACCGAGATCGACTGGCTCGACTCGTGGCACTCCTTCAGCTTCGGCGGCCACTACGACCCCGCGAACACCCACCACGGACTCCTCGTCGTGAGCAACGACGACCGCGTGCGCGCCGCGAGCGGGTTCGGCACGCACGGGCACGCCGACATGGAGATCGTCACCTGGGTGCTCGAGGGCGAGCTCGAGCACCAGGACAGCACGGGCGGCCACGGGATCATCTATCCCGGGCTCGCGCAGCGGATGAGCGCGGGGCACGGCGTGCGGCACTCCGAGATCAACCCGAGCGCGACCGCCGACGTCCACCTCGTGCAGATGTGGGTCCTCCCCGACACCGAGGGCATCGAACCGGGCTATGAGCAGCGAGACGTCAACGACCTGCTCGCGAGCGGCGACCTCGTGCCGGTCGCCTCGGGGAAGGGACACGACGGAGCGGTGACGATCCACCAGCGGGACGCGGTGCTCTGGGCCGGACGGCTCGCGGCGGGTGCCAGCGCGACCCTCCCCGACGCGCCGCACGTGCACGTCTTCGTCGCCGCCGGCAGCGCCGAGCTCGACGGTGCCGATCCGCTCGACGAGGGTGACGCAGTTCGTCTCACGGCGGCCGGCGCGCGCCGGCTCGTCGCAGGTCGCTCGGGCGCCGAGGTGCTCGTCTGGGAGACCGCCTAACCCGACCGGGAGGCCGTCGGAGTGCTGCGAAGGACCTTCTCGCGCCGGTGCTGGTCGCCGTCGCGGTCCTGCTCTTCGTCGTCATCGCATGGGACGTCCCGCGCGGGCGTCCTCGTGCAGGGCGCGATCGTCGGCGGGCTGAGCGCGCTCCTCGCGCTCGGCCTCGCCGTCGTCTGGCGCGCCAACCGCGTCATCAACTTCGCCGCCGGCGACCTCGGCGCCGTCCCGGCGACGCTCGCCGTCCTGCTCACCATCAGCACCGTCGGCCTCGGGTGGTGGGGCGGCCTCGCCGTCGGGCTCGCGACCGCGCTCGCGCTCGGGGCCGTCGTCGAGATCGTGATCATCCGTCGGTTCACGAAGTCGCCGCGTCTCGTCCTCACCGTCGCGACGATCGGGCTCGCGCAGCTGCTGGCCGCCGGCGCGCTGCTCCTGCCCCGCCTGTTCACGCTTGAGCGGCGACCCGGTCCCCCAGCCATTCGACGCGAGCGTGACCATCGACCCCATCACGTTCCGCGGCAGCGACGTCGTCGCCGCGGTCGTGATCCCGCTCGTGTTCCTCGCGCTCGCGCTCTTCTTCACCCGCTCCGAGATCGGCATCGCCGTCCGGGCGGGAGCCGAGCGCGCCGACCGCGCCCTGATGCTCGGCGTGCCGGTGCGCCGCCTGCAGACGGTCGTCTGGGTGATCGCGACGCTGCTCGCGTTCGTCGCCGTCTACCTCCGGGCCGGCATCGTCGGTCTGCCGATCGGCGAGGTGCTCGGGCCGGCGATCCTGCTGCGAGCCCTCGCCGCCGCGGTGATCGGACGCATGGAACGGCTCCCGATCATCGCGGGCGCGGCGATCATGCTCGGGATCATCGAGCAGTCGGTGATCTGGCACTGGCGCGAGCCCGACTACGTCGACCCGATCCTCTTCGTCGTCGTCCTCCTCGCGCTGCTCGTGACGCACGTCCGCGGCGACCGCACGCCCGAGCTCTCCGCCTGGCAGGCGGTGCGCGAGGTGCGCCCGATCCCGCGCGAGCTCGTCCGGCTCACCGAGGTGCGCGTCATGCGGTGGGGCACCGCGCTGGTCGGCGCCGCCGTGCTGCTCGCAGTGCCGCTCTTCCTCACGGAGAGCCGCACGAACCTCGCGGCGGGGATCGTCGTGTTCGCGATCGTCGGGATGTCGCTCGTCCTGCTGACCGGCTTCGGTGGCCAGGTGAGCCTCGGGCAGATGGCGTTCGTCGGCATCGGCGCCGCCGTCGCGGGCGCGCTCACCGCGCGCCTCGAGTGGGACCTCGTGCCCGCCATCGTGATCGCCGGCCTCGTCGGCGCCGGCGTCGCGCTCGTGATCGGGCTGCCCGCGTTGCGCCGGCGCGGGCTGACGCTCGCGGTGACGAGCCTCGCGTTCGCGCTCGCGACGTCGTCGTGGCTGCTGAACCGCAGCTTCTTCGGCCCCGGCCACCTCCTCGATTGGCTGCCCGGCCGACCGCATCGTGCGCCCCGACCTCTTCGGGATGCCGCTCGGCAGCGAGGACCGCATGTACTACGTGTGCCTCGGCGGGCTCGCGATCGCGTTCGCCATCGTGCTCGGGCTCCGACGCACGCGCACGGGACGCGCGCTGATCGCGGTGCGCGACAACGAGCACGCGGGCGAGTCGTTCGGCGTGCACGCGCACCGCCTCACCCTCTTCGCGTTCGCCGCGTCCGGCTTCCTCGCCGCGTTCGCCGGCGCGCTGTTCGTCCACCAGCAGAACGGCCTCACGGCGGGCCCGTACCGGCCCGAGGAGAGCCTGTCGGTCTTCACGATGGCGGTGATCGGCGGCCTCGGCTCCATCCCCGGCGCGATCCTCGGCGCGGCGTACGTCCGGAGCGTCGACTACTACTTCGCGCAGGAGTGGCAGATCCTCGCGACCGGCATCGCGCTGCTGCTCGTCCTCTGGATCTTCCCCGGCGGGCTCGGCGGGGCGTTCGCCGACCTGCGCGACGCGGTCCTCCGGCGCGTCGCGCGCCGCCACGGGCTGACGGTCCCGAGCCTGCTGCCCGACGAGCCCTCCGACGCGGCCGCACCCGAAGTCCCCGTCGCTGCTCGAGTCGCCCCGGCCGCGGCGAGCGAGCCGACCGTTGCTCGAGGTCCACGACCTGGTCGTGACGTACGACCGCGTGCCGCGTGCTGCACGGCGTCGATCTCGTCCGTCGGCGACGGCGAGGTCGTCGCGCTGCTCGGCACGAACGGTGCCGGCAAGTCGACCGTCCTCCGCGCGATCGCGGGCACCGCGCCCGTCAGCGGCGGGTCGATCCGGTTCGACGGCGACGACATCACGCGCGCCGCGGCCGACGCACGCGTCCGTCGCGGCATCGTGTCGGCCCCCGGCGACGCCGGGACGTTCCCCGGCCTCACCGTCCGCGAGCACCTGCGGCTCGCCGCCTGGGCCCGACGCGACGGCGTCGCGCCTCGTGACGCGGTCGCCGTCACGCTCGAACGGATCCCCGAGCTCGAGGCTCGGCTCGACGCGCGCGCCGGCGATCTGTCGGGTGGTCAGCAGCAGATGGTCAACGTCGCGATGGCGCTGCTGGCGCGCCCCGGTTGCTCCTCGTCGACGAGCTGTCGCTCGGGCTCGCGCCGGCGCTGGTCACGCGCCTGCTCGGCATCGTGCGCGAGCTCGCGGCCGCGGGCACCACGATCGTCCTCGTCGAGCAGTCGGTGCCGCTCGCGCTCGAGGTCGCCGAGCGCGCGTACTTCCTCGAGAAGGGGCAGGTGCGCTTCGTCGGACCGACCCGCGAGCTGCTCGACCGACCCGACCTCGTCCGCGCCGTGCTCCTCGAGCACGCGGCCTCGGCGTCGGACGCGACGACCGGCCGCACGCGACGGAGCCGTTCGGCTCGAGGTCCGCGACGTGTCGAAGCGGTTCGGCGGGGTCGTCGCCCTCGACGGGGTGTCGTTCGACGTGCACGACGGGGAGATCCTGGGCCTGCTCGGGCCGAACGGCGCAGGCAAGACCACCCTCTTCGACGTGCTCAGCGGCTTCGTCGCGCCGGACGCGGGGACGGTCGTCCTCCACGACGACGGCACGGCCGTCGACCTGACCGGCCTGTCGCCCGCGCGCCGGGCTCAGGTCGGACTCGGGCGCTCGTTCCAGGACGCCCGCCTCTTCCCCGCGCTGACCAGCGGCGAAGCAGTCGGCGTCTCGTGCGAGGACACGGTCGAGGTTCGCGATCCCGTGGCGGCCGCGCTGCACCTGCCGGCCGTGTCCCGTTCGGAGCGCGACGTCACCCGCCGGGTCGACGAGCTGCTCGACCAGTTCGGCATCGCCGACGCGGCGCGCGGCGTTCGTCCGTGAGCTGTCGACGGGGATGCGGCGCGTCCTGGATCTCGCGTGCGCTGGCCGGAGCACAGCCGCGTGTGCTGCTGCTCGACGAGCCCTCGGCCGGGATCGCCGGCGCCGAGACGGACGCGCTCGCGCCGGTGCTCCGACAGCTGCGCGACGAGCGCGGGATGACGCTCGTCGTGATCGAGCACGACCTCGCGTCTCCTCCAGGCGATCTGCGAGCGGGTCATCGCCCTCGACGTCGGTGCCGTCGTCGCCGAGGGCTCGCCGAGTGACGTGATGCGCCATCCCGCCGTGGTCGCGGCGTACACCGGGCAGGCCCCGTGACCCGCACCGCGAAGGCGTCGCCGGGCGCCGTCCTCGTCCGCTACGTGCCGGCGATCGCCGTCGTGGTCGCGCTCGTGGTCGCGGGTGCGCTGACCGGCTCGGACGCCGAGACCACCTCGCGACCCGAGCCGGTCGAGCGCGGTGCGCTCCCACTCACGTTCGACGAAGCCGCGGCGGCAGGGCGAGCAGGTCGAGTGGGGTCCGCAGTGCGACACGACGACCGGGCAGGTCGCGGTCCCGCTCTGGTACTCGCCGCCGTGCGTCGAACCGTGGCACGGGCGGTGACAACGGCGGCGCGACCGCATCGGGCGTGACCGCCGACGAGATCGTCGTCGCGGTGTACCAGGCCCAGCCCGACCTGCTCGAGCAGACGTTCCTCGAGCGCAGCGGCAGCGACGAGACGCTGAACAGCGAGCTCGAGACCAACCAGCAGTACGTCGACTTCTTCCAGGCGCACTACGAGACCTACGGACGACGCGTCCGGCTCGTGCCGCTGCGCGCGAGCGGGCCTCCCGACGACGACGTCACCGCCCAGCGCCGACGCCATCAAGGTCGCGACCGAGATCAAGGCGTTCGCGTCGTTCGGCGGACCGAGCCAGACGACCGTCGTACGCCGACGAGCTCGCGGCTCGTGGCGTGCTCTGCGTCGGCGACTGCACGATCGCCGCGCCCGAGTCGTTCCTGCGCAGCACGCTCGCCGTACGTCTGGCCGACGCTGGCGTCACCCGACCAGGCCGCGCACCACTGGGCCGCGTTCGTCGGCAAGGAGCTCGACGGACGACGAGCACGCTTCGCGGGCGACGCGGCGCTCCGCGACGAGCAGCGACGATTCGGGGTCGTCCGCTACGACGACGAGCCCGGCACGTTCGACCAGAGCTTCGCCCGGCTCACCGACCTGCTCCGACGACCAGGGCGTCGACCTCGCGACGCAGGTCCCGTACCAGCTCGACCTCGAGTCGTCGCAGGAGGCCGCGCACGCGGCGATCGCGGCGTTGCGCGAGGCGGACGTGACGAGCGTGATCATCGCCGGCGACCCGGTGTTCCCCCTGTTCCTCACGCAGGAGGCGACGGCGCAGGGCTACTTCCCCGAGTGGGTCGTGCTCGGCTACGCGTTCACCGACACGGCGGTGTTCGGGCGCCAGTACGACCAGCGGCAGTGGGCGCACGCGTTCGGCGTGACGTTGCTCCCGACGCGCCAGGCCGACGACATCGACCAGCTGGCCTCGATCCTCGTCTGGCAGTCGGGGCAGCCGCCGATCGCCAAGACGTTCCGCCTGCTCGTGCAGGCGCCCCTCCTCTTCTTCACCGGGCTCCACCTCGCCGGACCCGACCTGAACGCGGCCTCGTTCCGCGCGGGGCTGTTCCGCTTCCCCGCCGACCGGCCGACGCGCTCGCCGTTCCTCCACCTCTCGTGGGGTCGTCACGACATCTGGCCCGGGATCGACCTCACCGCGGGCGACGACGCGGCCGTCGTCTGGTGGGACCCCGACGCGACCGGTCCGGACGAGGTCGGCAACGACGGCACCGGGCTGTGGCGGTACGCCCGTGAGGGCCGCCGCTACCTCCCCGACGAGTGGCCCGACGGCGACGTCGGGCTCCACGACGACGCGACGTCGGTCACGATCCTCGACGAGCTCCCACCCGACGCACGACCACCCGACTACCCGTCGCCCGCGTCGCCCTGATCACTCGTCCACCCACTCACCGTCGACGTACCGGCGGATGACACGCGCGGGGTTGCCGACCGCGACGCTGAAGTCGGGGAGCACGCCCGTCACGACCGATCCGGCACCGACGATCGTGTGCCGACCGATCGACGGCACCCGGCAGCACGATCGATGCCGTGCCCGAGCCACGCGCCGTCGCCGATCGTCACCGGTCGCGAGGCGCGCGAACTGCCGACCGGGCGGCGTGGTCACGTCCTCGTAGCCGTGGTTCGCATCGGTGATGTACACGTGATGGCCCGTGAACACGTCGTCGCCGATGACGACTCGCTCGTGCCCGACGATCCCGCTCCCCTTGCCGATCAGGCAGCGGTCACCGATGCGCACGACCTCCACGTCGCCGAGCTCGTGCTCCGGCGACACGCCTGCCGACAGCGACGAGTACGGCCCGATGATCGTCCCTGATCCGACGGTGATGTAGCGCTCGCCGAACAGCGCGGCGGGCGGGAAGCAGATCGCGCTGCTCGCGCCGAACCCGCGGAACGGCGGCGCGCGCTTGCTCTTCGGCGTGATCGCCGCCCAGCGACCAACCCGGTCCCACCGGGCGAGCATCGCGTCGCCCAGCGCGCGTTGCAGGCGCTCGATCACTCGGGCGGACCGATGACGACGACGCGGTCCTCCCACCCGAGGCGCACCTCGGCCGACTTCTTCGGGTTGACCACGACTTCGGGCTGCGATCCGTTCTGCTCTGCCAAGCGGTAGCCGACCGCCACCTCGCCGCGCTCGCGGGCGCCGGCGACGATGCTGGCGAACGACACGGTCTGGTCGAGCTCGACGTAGCGGGACGCGGGCTTCAACCCCACCGCCGAGCCCTCGGCGTCGAACAGGTCGGTGAGCACGTCGTCGAGCTCGGGGTTCTCCGACAGCTGCGCGAGCACGTAGCTCGACAGCGCGTCGCTCACGACGAAGTCGTCGGCACCGGTGGCGCGGGCCAGCTCGACGTCGCTCGAGTCGAGCAGCTCGGTGACGACCCGGCTGCGGCGCTCGCCGTCGCCGTCGAGCGCGCGCCGCAGGAGCAGCAGCGTGAGCAGGGTGCGCGCGTCGGCCTCGGCCGGGGTCATGCCACTGCGGTACCCGAGGATGATCACGTGGTCGAACGCGCGCCCGGACACCGTCTGCGTCAGGTCGTCGAGGTTGCCGCGCTCGCGCTGGTACTGCACGACGAGATGTTGGAGCCCGAGGTCGGTGAGGTCGGCGCCGTCGACGATGTCGGGATCGACGATCACGTCGACGCTCGAGCCGGGGTGCGCGAACTCGTCGAGCTCGCGCAGCACCGCGGGTCCGAGCGGGTTCCACCCGACGACGAGGAGCTGCTCGGCGGTCGTGGGCTCGGCCGGCCGACGAGCCGCCTCGGAGACGGTCACGTCCTGGAACCCGGTGAAGACGACGGTGTCGTCATCCTCGGAGACCGCGATCAGCGAGTCGCCGTCGCCGATCACCGCGTCCATCGGCGGGTTGAGGGCGACCGCGCCGCCCGGCCGCCGGATGCCGATGATCGTCGACGCCTCGAACCCGAGGAGTGCCTCGCCGAACGTGTGCCCGACGAGCGCGGGGACCGACTGGAAGTAGATCTCGTCGCCGTCGAAGTCGAGCAGCTCCTGGCACACCGCGGCGAGGCCCGACTGGCGGCATGCCTGCGCGGTGATGTTGGCGATCACATCCGACGAGCGGACGGTGAGCACCCGGTCACCACCCGCCTCCCGCAGCGCCCACGACGTCTCCGCGTCGTCGACCTCTGCGACGATCGGGACCTCGGGGTTCTCGACGATGTGCAGCACGCCGAGCACGGCCTTCACCACGTCGGCGTCGGCGTCGGCCGCGACTTCGCCCTGCCCCAGGACGACGATCGAGCGCGCTTCCGACGCGTTCGCGATGCGGAGGTCGTGGAGGTTCGCGGGATCGCCGGTGCGGCACACGATCCGCGTGTTGTGGAAGCTCGCGACCCGCGCCGAGAGCTCGTCCTCCATCTCCTCCTTCTCCTCGCTCGCGAGCACCACGATCACCGGCTTGCGCTGGTTGTCGTTGGCGACGCAGAGCTCCGAGACGATCGTGTGGATGCGGGGTGACCAGCCGAGGATGAGCGTGTGGCCCGACTCGAGCACCGTGCTGCGCCCCCGGCGGAGCGCGTCGATGCGCTGCTCGATGCCGCTCGCGATGAGACCGATGAGCACCGCCGCGATGGAGATGCCGATGAGCGTGACGACGAGCATCACGATCCGCAGGAACCAGCCGTTGTCGCCCGAGAACGTGCCGGGGTCGAGGATGCGCAGGAGGCTCTGCCAGAACGCCTCGCCGAACGACGGGTTCTTCTCTTCGTTGATCGCCGTGCCGGTGATCGCGAGGACGAAGGCGGCGCCCATCACGAGCGCGAACGTGAGCACCGCCAGGTAGCCGATGACGGGCAACGTGCCGCGCGAGATCGTGTTGTCGAACCGGTACCGCACCTTCTGCGACACCGATCGCTGCTGAGCCGCCTTCAACGCTTCCTCTCCTTCGAGCCTTGGCCCCTCGAGCCCTGGCCTCCGGCGCCGCGCTCCTTGCGCAGCGCTCGAAGCACGACGACGGCCGACACGACCAACGCGCTCACCACCAGCACGACGAACGCGATGAGCACGGGTGGCCAGTCCGAGTCGAGGCCTCGCTCCGCCGCCACGAGCACGCGCGGAGGCTAATGCTCGTAATGTGCGGTCCGCCGTGCCGAGGGACGCACCGAGAGACGGGGGACGCATGGTCGCGCCGGCGGTGCCACAGGAACGGACGAACGCCAACGCGAAGCTCATCGGGATCTTCCTCGCGGGCGCCGCGGTCGCCGTGCTGCTCGGCGTGTACGGCAACGAGCACACGCCGACGAAGGAGAAGCCCTACACCCTCGTCTTCTCCGACACCATCCACCTCAAGGTCTGGTTCGCGACGGCTGCGCTGGTGCTCGCCGTCGTGCAGGTGCTGCTCGCGATGCGTCTCTACGGCAAGCTCCACTGGCCGACGCAGGCCCCGGCGTGGCTCGGCGACGCCCACCGCCTCGTCGGCATCGTCGCGTTCGGGCTCACGCTGCCCGTCGCGTACCACTGCCTCTGGGCCCTCGGCTTCCAGTCCGTCGACATGGCCGGCGAGGACAGCACCCGCGTGCTCGTCCACTCCCTCATGGGTTGCTGCTTCTACGGCGCGTTCGTCGCGAAGGTGCTGTGCGTGCGCGTGAAGGGGCTGCCGGACTGGGCGCTCCCCGTCGCCGGTGGTCTCGTGTTCACCACGCTCGTCGTGATCTTCATCACGAGCAGCCTCTGGTTCTTCGCCGACCGTCCCGCGGGCATCCCGCTCTTCTGAGGATCCGATGGGCTTCAAGCGGTTCGTCAACCTGATGGAGATCGTCGTCGCGGTCGTCGCGCTCGGCTTCGTCATCATGCTGTTCGCCAACCAGCCCGACAGCGGCGGCGGCGCGACCGACTCGGCGCCGGGCGCGAGCATCTACAGCGCGAGCTGCGCGGGGTGTCATGGCGCCGACGGTGGCGGGGGCGTCGGGCCGAAGCTCGCCGGGACGGTGGTCGACGACTTCCCCGACGCGGCCGACGAGATCGCAGTGGTGACGAACGGGCGGCGCAGCATGCCGTCGTTCGAGGGACGGCTGACCGCGGAGGAGATCGAGCAGGTGGTCGAGTACACGCGCACCGGGCTCGGATCATGAGGGTGGGGTCCTGACGTGGCCGATGAGGTGATGGCGCACTCGCCGATCCGGATCGGGGCGCTCTACGACTTCCCGTCGGCCGACGGTGGCGCCGTGATGGAGCAGGCGCTGCGGATGGGGCTCGACGAGGTGCGCGCCGACGGACGCCTCGACCGTGAGATCGAGGTCGTCAGCGAGCAGGTCGCCGGTCTGCCGTGGGGGTCGGAGCACGACGTGCTCCGCGGCTTCCGCGCGTTGGACGAGGCGGGCTGCCTGCTCGTCATCGGTCCGGCGATCAGCGACAACGCGCTCATCACGACCCCGGTCGGCGACGAGATCGAGCTCGTGACGCATCAACTACACGGGTGGCGAGCGCACGCGCGGCCGGTTCGGGTTCCACTACCAGGTGGGTTCGCTCGAGGAGGAGCCCGCCGCGCTTGCCGAGCGGTTGCACCAGCGCGGGCTGACGCGCCCTGCGATCGTGCACGATCGCTCCCCCATCGGCACAGCGCTACGCCGAGTGCTTCGACGACGCGGCCGCGATGCTCGGCCTCGAGATCACCGGGCGTCACGCGATCTCGCCGCTCGCCGACGATGTCGCCGCGCCGCTGACGCGGCTGCGTGACGGCGGGCCGGACTCGCTCGTCTACCTCGGCCTCGGCGTCTCGTCGGCCGCGGTCGCGCTCGCCCTCGACGGCATCGGCTGGGACGTCCCGGTCGTCGCGAACTCCGCGCTGATGTTCGGGTACGCGCGGCCCGACCTGCGCGACGGCTGGGCCGGCTGGGAGTACCTCGACGCGATCGCCGACGACAACCAGCGCCGCCAGTGGATCACCGAGCAGAACCCGATCGCTCGCCATCAGCCCGGTGACGTGCGCGATGGTCGACATGGGACGGCTGGCCGGCGAGGCGATCGCCCGAGCCGACCACCTGACCCGCGACGGCCTGCGCGAGGCGCTGGAGAAGATCAAGCGGCTCCCGGCGGCCTGCGGGTACCAGGGCACGACGATGGGCTTCGGCGTCTACGACCACGGCGCGCTGTCGCACGGGTTCCTCGTGCTCCGGGAGTGGAAGGACGGCCAGTCCGTCCAGGTGGCCGTCTAGCTGTCACACCCAGATGGTTCGATCCTCTTGACAGCAGCGAGAATTACACTCGTGTGATTCTCCGGAGATGAGGGAGGACCGACATGCAAGGGATCACCACGACGATCCTGGAGCTCACGACGGTCAGCTGGGAGCCCTGCTCGGACTTCCACGACGACCCCGACGCCGCCGACGGCCGCTGCGCCGGGTGCGGCTGGGCCCCCGACGAGCACGAGCACACGCTGATCGCCGCGTAGCGCGACGCACCGCCGTTCGCGTCAGGCCGACTTCCGGGCGCGACCGCGCTTCTTCGCCGCCTTCTCGGCCTTCTCCGCGGCAGGCGGCAGCTCTTCCTCGCCGCCCTCGCCGCCGCGACCGGCACGGGCGAGGCTCGCTTCGAGCGCGGCCATGAGGTCGACGACCTTGCCCTGCTCCTCGACGACCGGCTCGGCCACGATCTCCTCGCCCGCCGCCTTCTTCTCGATGAGCGCCATGAGCTGCTCGCGGTACGCGTCCTGGTACTTCTCGGGCTCGAAGTCGCCGGCGAGCGCCTCGATGAGCTGCTCCGCCATCTCGACCTCGCGAGCGGTCGGCTCGGCGGCCTCGGCGTCTTCCGGGAGCACGGCCGACGCGGGCAGCACCTCGTCGGCGTAGCGCATCGTCTCGACGCACAGCACGCCGTCGACCGGCCGGATCGCGACCAGGCGCTCCTTCGAGCGCATGATGATGCGACCGATCGCCACCTTCTTGAGCTCGCTCATCGCCTCGACGAGCAGCTTGTACGGCTTCAGCGCCTGCTCCTCGGGCGCGAGGTAGTACGGCTGCTCGAAGTAGAGCGGATCGATCTGGTCGAGGTCGACGAAGTCCTCGATCTCGATGGTGCGGCTCGCCTTCGGCGCGAGCGACTTCACGTCCTCGTCGTCGACCACGACGTACTGCCCGGGCGCGATCTCGTAGCCCTTGACGATGTCGTCGTTCGCGACCTCGTCGCCCGTCGCGTCCGACACCTTGCGGTACCGGATCCGCGCGCCCGTCTTCTCCTCGAGCTGGTTGAAGCGGACGTCCTTGCTCTTCGTCGCGGAGACGAGCTTCACGGGCACGCTCACGAGCCCGAAGCCGACTGTTCCTGACCAGATCGCACTTGGCATATCACTAGGTTCTCATGTCGTGCCGGTCCCCTCCAAGGCGACGAAGACCGTCATCGAGGTGGAGGGAGCCGGCGGAACGGTACGGACGCTCACGTTGAGCAACCTCGACAAGGTGCTCTACCCGGAAGTCGGGTTCACCAAAGCCGCGATCGTCGATTACTACGTCCGGATCGCCCCCGTGCTCCTCCCGCACCTGCGGGACCGGGCCGTCACGATGGTCCGGTATCCGGACGGCGTCGACGGAGGCTCGTTCTTCGAGAAGCGCTGTCCGTCACACGCGCCGGAGTGGGTGCGGACCGCCGACGTCGACGGCCTCCATGCGTGCGTCATCGACGACCTCGCCGACGCTCGTGTGGGTCGCCAACCTCGCCGCGCTCGAGCTGCACATGCTCCAGGCGACCGCCACCCACCCCGACGTGCCGACCGCGGTGGTCTTCGACCTCGATCCGGGGCCGCCGGCGACGATCGTCGACTGCTGTCGCGTCGGTCTCGAGCTCCGAGGGCTGCTCGAGCGGCTCGGGCTCGAGTCGGTCGTGAAGACGTCCGGCTCGAAGGGCCTGCACCTGGCCGTTCCGGTGCACGGCGCGATCGGCCGACGAGACGAAGGACTTCGCACGCGCGCTCGGGCAGCTGCTGGCGAAGAACGATCCCGAGCGGGTGACGATCGTGATGGAGCGCGACCGAGCGGCGCGGCAAGGTCTTCGTCGACTGGAGCCAGAACGACCGGCACAAGACGACGGTCGCGCGCGTACTCGCTGCGCGCCCGGCCTCGACCGCAGGTGTCGGCGCCCGTCTCGTGGGACGAGGTGGCGGCGCGTCGCCGGCGATGCCGACGCCGGCGTCGCTGACGTTCGAGACCGCGGACGTGCTCGAGCGCGCCGACCAGCTCGGCGACCTCTACGCGCAGGACCCCGTCGCGCAGGAGCTCCCCGCGCTCGCCTGATCTTCTGGAGACCTCGCAAGCTCGGTCTCCGCCGGCGGCGGACGGCAGAGCCGCTCCACCGCCTAGTTTGCGCCCCGTGGAGCTCGACGGGCGGGTCGCGATCGTCACGGGCGCCAGCCGCGGCGTCGGCGCGGCGACCGCGATCGCGCTGGCCGCCGCAGGGGCGAAGGTCGCGTGCGCGGCGCGCGCCACGGACGACTCGCCGCTCCCGCTGCCGGGCACCGTCGACGAGACCGTGCGCGCCGATCGTCGAGGCAGGAGGTGAGGCGATCGCGGTTCCTACGAACCTCGCCGTCGACGAGGAGGTCGAGGCGATGGTCGCCACGACGATCGCGGCGTTCGGTCGCGTCGACGTGCTCGTCAACAACGCGGCGATCACGTTCCCCGGCGACCTCGAGCTGCCGATGAAGCGCCACGACCTCGTGTTCGACGTGAACCTGCGCGCACCGTTGCTCGCCATCAACGCGGTCGTCCCCGGCATGCGCGAGCGCGGCGAGGGTTCGATCGTCAACGTCTCGTCGGCCGCGGCGCTCAACTACTTCCCCGGCCTCATGGCGTACGGCATGTCGAAGATCGCGCTCGAGCACCTGACGGTCTCGGCCGCGACCCAGCTCCGTCCCCACGGGATCGCCGTCAACACGTTCCGCATCGACGTCGCCGTCGCGTCCGAGGGCTTCGTCGCGCAACGCGCCCGACCTCGACCACTCCGACTGGGAGCCCACGAGCGTCGCCGCCGAGGGCATCGTCTGGATGGTGCGCCAGCCGGCGTCGTACACCGGGCGCAACGAGAGCATGGCGAGGCTGCGCGACGAGCACGGGATCATGGCGTCACAGGTCGGCGCCACCCGACGACACCGGGTCCCGACGTGGTCACCGAGAACCCGATGCAGCTCTCGCCCTGACCCGACCGGTCCCCGGGACCGTCGCAGGGCCGTGGTACACGAGGAGCGTGACCGAGGTCCGCATCCCGCGCGACGCGCAACGATCGCAGGATCTACCGCGCCGAGTCGCCCATGGCGTCCAGCCCGCTGCCGGGCCTCGACGCGTGCGCACGCTTCGCCGAGCGGGTGATCGGCACGCTGTGGTGGCAGGCCCGGTTCCCCGACCACACGCTCGACCTCACGCCTCGCTTCCGCCCCGGCAACGGCGCCCGCCAGGCCTTCTTCCGCGAAGAGGAGGACGGCGAGCCCACCATCACCCTCCCGCGGCGCTACCGCACGAAGGGAGTGGTGCTGCACGAGCTCACGCACTGGGCGCTGTGGTCGGCGGTCGACCTGCCGCACCACGGCTCGACGTTCGCCCGCCTCCTGCTCGATGTGACCGAGGAGTTCCTCGGCGCAGAGCGGTCGGTGATGCTCGCGTCGTCGTTCACGGCGGAGCGCGTGCGGGTGGGGAAGCCGGCCCGCCCGGTCCCGACGGTCGGCTCCGGTACGGCTGGGACGAACGGCTCCGGCTCGGGAAGGGCAAGCGCCTGACGGTGCGCTGGCTCGGCGCCACGCGCGAGGACGCCGCGACCGGCACGTTCCTCGGCTACGAGCGCTCCGGTGCTTCGGTGCGCCTCGACGAGCACGATGCGGGCCTGCACACGATCCCGACGCGCAGCGATCTGGGCGGTCGACCCTTCCTAGGTCCGCGTCCGGGGCACGTACCCTCTCCCTGTGCACGAGGGCAGCAAGAAGGCGATCTTCGCTGCGTTCGTCGCGAACCTGGGGATCGCCATCGCGAAGTTCATCGCGTTCGCGCTCACCGGCGCCGCGTCGATGCTCGCCGAGGCGATCCACTCGGTGGCCGACACCGGCAACCAGAGCCTCCTCTTCCTCGGCGGACGCCGCGCGCAGAGGGCCGAGAGCAAGCTGCACCCGTTCGGCTACGGACGCGAGCGCTACTTCTGGGGGTTCGTCGTCGCGCTCGTGCTCTTCTCGCTCGGTGCCGTCTTCGCGACGTACGAAGGCGTCGAGAAGCTCATCCACCCGCACGAGCTCGATGACCCGGCGATCGCGTTCGCGGTGCTCGGCATCGCGATCTGCCTCGAGGTCGTCTCGTTCCGCACTGCCATCCGCGAAGCCAACACGTGCGCGGCGGCCGAGGGTGGTGGGAGTTCATCCGGACCTCGAGGAGTCCCGAGCTCCCCGTCGTGCTGCTCGAGGATCTCGGCGCCCTCATCGGACTCGTGTTCGCGCTCACCGGTGTGAGCCTGACGGTGATCACCGGCGAAGAGGTCTTCGACGCACTCGGGAGCATCGCGATCGGTCTGCTGCTCGGCGTCATCGCGATCGTGCTCGCGATCGAGATGAAGAGCCTCCTGATCGGTGAAGCAGCCGTACCCGAGGACGAGGACGCGATCGTCCGGGCGCTCGACGACTCTCCCGAAGTCGCGCGGGTCATCCACCTCCGCACCTTGCACCTCGGCCCCGATGAGCTCCTCGTCGCGGTCAAGTTCGAGCCGGCATGCCGGCTCCCTCGACGAGATCGGCGCGACGATCGACGAGCTCGAGATCCGCATCCGCGCCGCCGTCCCGAGCGCGCGGCGCATCTACCTCGAGCCCGATCAGTTCCGACCGCCCGAAGAGTCGGCCCCGCCAACCGCAGAAGAGGAGGACGTCGATGCCGCAGATCATCAAGGATGACGAGACCGCCGCGACGCTCGCCGCGGTCGACGCGTTCAACGAGGCGTTCAACGCGCACGACGTCGACGCGGTCATGGAGCGCATGACCGAGGACGCGGTGTTCGAGAGCACCAGCCCGCCCGCCGGTGAGCGGCACGAGGGTGCCGCGGCCGTGCGCGCCGCCTGGGAGGCGTTCTTCGCCGCGTCGCCGACGGCGCACTTCGACGCGCGAGGACGTGATCGTCGCCGGCGACCGCTGCGTCGTGCGCTGGATCTACACGTGGCAGGACGACGACGGCACGACCGGCTCGATCAAGGGCGTCGACGTGCATCCGGGTGCGCGACGGGAAGGTCGCCGAGAAGCTCGCCTACGTGAAGGGCTGAGCGACGCCTCAGTCGAGCCGGCGGAGCTCGGCGCGGTAGCGCTGCCCGTTCTCGACGTAACCCTCCGCGAGCTGCGCGATCATCCCCGGCGTGCACCGACGTCGAGCTTGAGCTTCGCCGGCACGCCCAGCGCCATGGCGCCGGAGGGGATCTCCATGTCGTTCGGGACGAACGCGCTCCCGGCGACGAGCGCGCCGGTCCGCACGATCGCGCGGTGCAGCACGACCGAGTTCGAGCCGACGAGCGACTCGTCCTCGACGACGCAGCACTCCAGGTGCGCCAGGTGCCCGACGACGCAGTCGTCGCCGACGATCGTGGGCAGCTCGCGCGGTGCAGTGCACGACCGTGCCGTCCTGGATCGACGTGCGGGCCCCGATCTCGATGCGGCCGTAGTCGCCACGCAGCACCGTCTGGGGCCAGATCGTCGATTCGGCGCCGATGCGTGACGTTGCCGATGACCGTCGCGTCGGGGTGCACGAAGGCCTCGGGATGGATCTCGGGCGTGACGTCACCGAGTGCGTAGATGGCCATCGATCCCGAGGCTACCGGTACCCTTCGATCGTGCTCGACGGTGCCGCACTCGACGCGCATGCCGACGGCGATCGCCCGCGACGGCTACACGATCGTCGAGCACGCGATCGATCTCGACGTCGTCGACGCGCTCGTGCGACGACCTCGCCCGCCTCGAAGCACGGCTACGCGATCGTGCCGGCGGACAACTCGTTCGAGGGCTCGAGCACCGTCCGGATCTACAACCTGCTCGCGCTCGGGGAAGGTGTACGAGGCGATCCCCGTGCACGAGCACGTGCTGCCGGTCGTCGAGCGCGTGCTCGACCCCGGCTGCCTCGTGTCGTCGCTGTCGTCGATCGCCATCCTGCCCGGGCGAGACCGCGCAGCCGATCCACGCCGACGACCAGCTCATCCCCCTCGACAAGCCGCACGCGCCCACCGTGTGCAACTCGATGTGGGCCCTGACCGACTTCACCGAGGCGAACGGCGCGACGCGCGTCGATCCCCGGCTCGCATCTCGCCGACCACTCCCCGGAGTACGGCGCGCCGTACGACTCGGTGCCGGCCGAGATGGCGAAGGGCAGCGTGCTCGTGTGGCACGGCAGCCTCTGGCACGGCGGCGGCGCGAACACGACCGACGAGCGGCGGGTCGGGATCGCCATGAACTACTGCGCCGGCTACATCCGCCAGCAGGAGAACCAGCAGCTCGGCATCCCCCGCGACGTCGCCGCCGGCTTCTCCCCGCGCCTACGCGAGCTGTGCGGGTACAGCATTTACCGCGGCCTGATCGGCCACATCGACAAGCACGATCCGGTCGAGATGCTCGGGAGCCCGCCGGTCGCGCGATCCGATGCTCTGGGACGGGCGACCTGACCGGACTGACGCGCGCGGCACCGGAGCGGAGCGAGGTGCTCGCCAGCGAGCGAGCGGCCGTGGGCCGGGTATCCCGGCACGCAGCGAGCGAGCGAGGTCACTTGATGACCGCGCCCCCGTCGACGGCGAACGCGTGACCGACGACGAACGACGCGGCGTCGGAGCACAGCCACACCATCGCCTCGGCGATCTCGTCGGGGTGCGCGAGCCGACCGATCGGCGCCGACTGCGCGATCGCCTTCTCGATCTCCGGGCTCTGCGACATGAAGCCCTCGAGCAACGGTGTGCGCGTGCTGCCCGGGCACACGGCGTTGATGCGCACGCCGTCACGCACGTACGCCAGCGCGGCCGCCTTCGTGAGCCCGAGCACCGCGTGCTTGCTCGCGACGTACGCCGGGCAGCATCGGCGAAGCCGACGAGCCCCGCACCCGACGACGTGTTCACGATCGCGCCGCTGCCCTGCTTCGACCATCTGCGGCACCTCGTGACGGATCCCGTGGAAGATGCCGTTGAGGTTGACGGCCATGACGTTGTTCCACTCCTCCGGTGTGTAGTCGGCGACGAACTTGGTGGGACCGTTGATGCCGGCGTTGTTGATCGCGACGTCGAGGCTGGCCCCACGTGTCGACCGCGGTCGCGACGGCGGCGCCGACGTCGTCGTCGCGGGTCACGTCGGTGCGGACGTACGTGGCCTCGCTGCCCGCCGCCTCGCAGTCGGCGACCGTGGCCGCACCGCCGTCGTCGTCGACGTCGGCCACCACGACCTTGGCCCCTCGGCCTGCGAGGAGCCGGGCCGCCGAGCGGCCCAGCCCCGATCCCCCGCCCGTGATCAGGGCGACCTTGCCCGCGAAGTCCTGCGTCTGTGCCGTCACGGGGGCATTCTGGCCCTTCAGGGCCCTCGCCGGTGCGCCGATACGCGGACCGTGGCCAAGACCGTCGACCGTCGTCCCGAGGCAGGGTCCTCGCCGCAGGACGTCGGGCGCCAGCTCCGGCACGTCCGCCGCAAGCAGGGCCTCTCGCGCAGCGAGGTCGCCCGTTCCGCCGGCCTGACCCGCCGTGAGCTCGCGGCCTACGAGCGGGGCCGCGTCGACATCCCCGAGAGCGACCTGTGGTGCCTCGCCGGGTCGTGTGGCGTCGACGTGGGCGAGCTGCTCCCCCACCGGGACAAGCTCCGCGTCGACTCCGACCTCTCCTCGCTGGCGATCGGCGACACGATCCGTCACCTGCGATCGCCGGGCGAGCCCGACGGCCTGCTCACCGAGTACCTCTCGATGATCTACGAGCTGCGCAACCTCCCGCCCGGTACCCGCGTGCCGCTGCGCGACGAGGACCTGCACACCCTCGCCGACGCGCTCGGCGGATCGCCGGACCTGATCGAGTCCCGGCTCGGCGAGCTCATCGGCGCGAACCGGGAGGAGGCGGCCCGCCTGCGGGCGATGATCCTGCCGCCGCTGTCGTTGCCCGCACCCGGCGCGAGCGACGTCGGCCCGGGCGACTTCTTCGCGACCCCACGTGCCGAGGATCCGTTCGCGCCGCCGCCACCGCTCGAGACGGGTCTCGAATCGGCGCCGACCTCGATGGACCCGATGGCGACGATGGACCCGGCGGCCGGGTTGCCGCCGATGGAGCCCATGGACGCGCCGTTGCCCGGCCCCGTGATGCCGATCGAGCCGATGCCGCCGGCCATGCCCCTCGCCGCCGACCTGCTCGCGCCGCCCACTGGCCCCGCGATGCCGATGGAGCCGGTGACGCCGGACCCGACCGACCCGCTCGCGACGCTCCCCGTCGACCCGTTCTCGCTCCCCGAGGAGCCGGATCCCCTCGCGGTGCTGCGCGCCGACCCGTTCGCTCCGCCCGGTGGCGCGCCGCCGACCGGTCCCCGCGACGTCGATCCCGACGCCGCACACGACGGGATCGTCGTCGACTTCGGTGAGCCGGTCACGGGATACGGCTCGGAGCAGGACAGCACCGAGCCGATGGTCGCGCCGCACACCGTGCTCGATCTGCCCGCCGCGCCGCTCAGCGAGGCACCCATCGACGTCGCCCGGATCGATGTCGCAGGGATCGACGCGCCAGCCGAGGACGTCCTCCCGGAGCTCGGGGCACCCGTCGCCGACGCGTTCGCCGACGCGTTCGACGCCGCGCCGCCCGACGCCGCGCCGTTCGAGAGCGTCCCGTTCGACCGCATCCCGTTCGGCATCGAGACCGACATCGCCGAGCCCGCACTCGGCTCGGCCCCGATCAGCGACGACATCGCGCCGCCGAACGACGAGCCGCCCACGATCGACGCGTTCCTGAACACCCCGATCGAGACCGGACCCTTCGAGACCGGGCCGGCCGAACCCGAGACGGTCGAGCTCCACGCGATCGAGCCCGAGCGCGATCGAGCCCGAGCCGATCGAGCCCGAGGCAATCGAGCCCGAGGCCATCGAGCCCGAGGCCTACGAGCCGGAGGCCATCGAGCCCGAGACCGTCGTGCCCGAGGTCAGCGAGCCCGACGTGGTGGACGAGCCGGCGGCGATCGCGTGGCACGCGCCCGTGGTCGCGCTCGAGACCGACGACGACCAGCCGACCGAGGACCATGGCGACACGCGCGACAACGGCGCCGCGCACTTCACCAAGGCCGGCCCCGGCTGGCAGGTCGGTGGGATGACGCCCGCGACGGCGATGGCCGATGACGGCGCGCTCGCGCTGCGTCGCGCCGACGCGCGGTGGGCGCTGTGCGACGTGCTCCAGCCCGGTGACTTCACGGCCGAGGCGGTCGTCGAGTTCACCACCGGCACCGGCTTCGGGATCCTCTTCCGGGCGGCGGTCGACGACCACGAGCGTGTCAGCGGCTACTCCTTCGACGTCGACCCCGTCGCCGGCGGTGGCGGCTACCTCATCCGCCAGTGGGAGGCGAACCGCCCGCACTGGCGTCCGCTGGCCCAGGCCCACGTCACCGACTCCAACATGCTGTTCGGCCGGCACACGATCTCGCTGACGATGCGCGGCGACCAGCTCACCGTCCACGTCGACGGCGAGACCGTCGTCACGATCCCGTCGCTCTCGCGACTCTCGGTCGAGCTCGGACGCGAGCCCGCTCGCGGCGATCGGCTCGGCGTGCAGGCCGGGACCACGACCGAGGTCACGGTCGACCGCTTCGCCGCCGCCGCGCACTGATCGCCCTCGCCGTCGGGACGGATCGCTAGCGTCGCTCCCCTGTGGAGCACGACGAGTACGCGCGCATCGCCGCGGCCGAGGACGACCACTGGTGGTACCGCAACACCCGTGGCTTGATGGCCGATCTCCTCGAGCCGTGGCTCGCGCGCGACCAGCGCATCCTCGACGCCGGGTGTGGGCCCGGGGGCAACGGCGCGTGGCTCGCCGAGCACGGACGAGTCGTGGGCGTCGACCTCGCGCCGGAGGCGCTCGAGTTCGTGCGCGACCGCCGGCCGGCGCTCATCCCGGTCCGGGCGTCGATCGCGGAGCTCCCGTTCGACGACGCGTCGTTCGACGTCGTCGTCGAGATCACGGTCGTCACGTGCGTGGCCGACGACGCCGCGGCCGTGCGCGAGCTCGCACGCGTCGTCAAGCCCGGAGGTGCGTTGCTGCTGTTCGAGCCGGCCTTCCGGTCGCTCCGACGCGCCCACGACAAGACCGTGCACTCGTTGCACCGGTACCGCCGCGCGCAGCTGGCCGGGCTGGCCGAGGCCGCGGGGCTCCACGTCGAGCGGTCGACGTACGCCTACTCGTTCCTCGCACCGCCCGCGTACGCGCTCTCGGTCGCCGACCGCGTCCGTGACCGACCCGCGACCGAGACGGGCTCCGACGTCGAGAAGCGCACGCTCGACACCGTGTTCGCACCCCTCGCCGGTGCGGAGCGGCGCTGGATCTCGCGCCGCTCCTCGCCGTTCGGGACGTCGGCGCTCGTCCTCGCGACGCGACCGAGCTGACGCGTCAGGCGCCGGGCTCTGCAGCCGGCGGGCGGGGGCCACGGCGCAGCACGACCTCGCCGAACCAGAGCCCCACGAGGTCACGCAGCGACCGGGCGACGCTGGAGAAGCGGAAGAACTCCGACTGCCCGTGCTCACGCGGGTAGTGGTGGATCGGGACCTCCACGAACTTCGCACCCGAGTCCTGCAGCTTCCGGACCAGCTCGACGCAGATCACGCCGGTCGTGTGCACGAGCGTGATGCGATCGAGCGCGGACTTGCGCATCAACCGGAAGTCGCAGTCGGTGTCGCGGATCTTGCAGCCGGAACGCGAACGCGACGAAGCGGTGGTACACCCGTCCGATCACGCGCCGCGCGACGTTGTCGGCGCGACGGATCTTGTAGCCCTGGACGACGTCGACGTCGTCGGTCGCCGCGGCGACCAGGTCGGCGAGCTCCGTCGGGTCGAACTGCGCGTCACCGTCCGTGTAGAAGACCCACTGCTTCGTCGCCGCCGCGAACCCGGAGAGGAGCGCGCCGCCGTAGCCCCGGTTCCGCCTCGTGGGTCACCACGCGCAGGCGGGGCTCCTGTCGCTGCAGATCGGCGAGCACCTGCGGCGAACCGTCCGTCGACCCGTCGTTGATGACGATGACCTCGCCGTCGACGTCGCACTCGTCGATCGTCTTGGCGGCGGCGTCGACCATCCGACCGATGGTCGCCTCGTCGTTGTAGCAAGGGAAGAACGCCGAGATCGACTGCACCGCCGGGTTCACAGGGCCGGTCACAGGGCCGTTCACTCGGAGCGCGCGACACACGGCCTCGATCTCGTCGTCGGTCATCTCGGGGAAGCACGGCAACGATACGCACTCGGCTGCCCACTGCCTCGGCTTCGGGGCACGGCGCCCTCGTGAACCCCTCGTAGGCGGGCTGCTGCGTCAGCGCCCTCGGGTAGTGGACCGCGGTGTCGAACGGCAGCGCCGCGCGGAAGTCGTCGCGGTCGGCGACCCGCACGACGCAGAGGTGGTACACGTGCCGCGCGTCGGGCTCCTGCCACAGCAGTGCCGGCGCGGCCTCGCGGTAGCGGCGCGCGATCTCGCGCCGCCGCTCGTTCTGGGCTGTCAGGCGGCGTCAGCGCGACCCGCAGCGCAGCCGCCTCGACCTCCGAGAGCCGCGAGTTGCCCGACACGACCACGTGCTCGTACTGCTCGCGCATCCCGTGCGTCGCGCCGCAGCCTCACTGCGGCCGCGAGCTCGGCGTCGTCGGTGACGATCGCGCCGCCGTCGCCGATGCCCCCGAGGTTCTTGGTCGGATAGAAGCTGTACGCGACGGCCGCGCTCGGCGGCCGCCGGGTCGACCGCGCCGTGTGCCTGCGCGGCGTCCTCGAGCACGGGCACGCCGAGGTCGGGCAGCAGCGACGGACGCCCGTAGAGGTGGACGGGGATCACCGCACGTGTCCGATCGGTCACCGCCGCCCGCGCGGCGTCGGGGTCGATCGTCGCGGTCGCGGCGTCGACGTCCACCGGCACCGGCACCGCACCGGTTGCGCACACGGCGGCCGCAGTCGGGACCGCGGTCAGCGCGGGCACGACGACCTCGTCGCCCTCCCCCACCCCGAGCGCGAGCAGACCGAGGCGCAGCGCCTCGGTGCCCGACGCGACCGTCACCGCGTGCTGGCGACCGCACCACGCTGCGAGCTCGGTCTCGAACGCCTCGGTCTCGGGACCGAGCAGCAGACGACCGGAGCGGAGCACTCGCTCGACCGCCGCGCTGAGCTCGGGCTCGAGAGCGTCACAGCGGCGGGCGAGGTCGACGACCGGCAGCCGCACCGCGCCCCGGTTCGACTCGGCGCCTACAGGTACCACTCGCGATGACGGCGGTAGAACGCGACCGTCGCCTCGATGCCCTCGGCGAAGCGCGTCGCCGGCGCCCAGTCGAGCGTGCGCTTCGCCTTCGACGAGTCGCCGAAGTACGAGCCGATGTCGATCGCGTCCCGGTCGGCCGGCCACTCCGCCAGCTCGACGTCGCCGGAGCCTGCCGCCGCGACGATCGCGTCGGCGATCTCGCGGAGCGAGAGATGCTCGTCGTTGCCGACGTTGAACACCTCACCCGGCGCGTCGGGCGCGACCGCGACCCGCAGCAGGCAGTCGACGACGTCGTCGACGTAGAGGCAGTCGCGCTGCTGTGCTCCCTCACCGAACACGCTGCAACGTCTCGCCGAGCAGCGCCCGGCGCACGAAGATCGGCAGGAAGCCCTGGAAGTCGTCGCGCAGGCGCTGCCGCGGCCCGTACACGTTCGTCAGCCGCACGACCGAGCAGCGGAGCCCGTACGTCTCGCCGTAGAGGAGGTGGAACTGCTCCGTGGCGTGCTTCGTGATGCCGTTGACGTCGACCGGTGCGACGGGGTGCTCCTCGTCGACCGGGAGGTAGCGGGGCTTGCCGAAGAGCTGACGCGTCGACGTGAAGACCACGACCGCATCGGGGTTGTCGTTGCGCAGGCCCTCGAGCATCGCGACGTGACTCCGAGTGTTGACGTCGAGGTCGAACAGCGGCCGCGTCATCGAGTCGACGTGGCTGACCTGGCCCGCGAGGTTGAACACGACGTCGGCACGGGCAATCGCGGCGAGTGCCTCCGGATCACCCAGATCGGCCTCGACGACACGGATCGCGTCGCCGTCGTCGCCCTCGAGGTTGACCCGGTTCCCGCCGTGTCGGGGGTGCAGCGCGTCGACGACGGTCACGGACGCGCCGTCGCGGGCGAGCCGCAGCGCGAGGTTCGACCCGATGAAGCCGAGGCCGCCGGTGACGACGCACGTCCGTCCGCGGAACGACGGGGCGCTCTGCTCCTGCAAGGGACGAATTCTACGCAGTCGCCGGGAATTCGCCCGGTGACCCCCCGACACCGTCAGCTGCGCCGACGCGGACCGAGACGCGCACCGCGCCGTCGACGGTCACCCAGCACGCGAAGCCGTCCTCGGTGGTCTGGCGCAGGATCTCGCAGTCGTCGCCCTCGTCGATCGCGGCGCGGTACTCCACCTCGGCCGTCCCGATGCGTGCACCGGGCGCCAGCGCGCCCCTGCCGATCTCGTCTTCGACGATCGCCCACGCGACCGCGTTGTTGACGTGCCCGAGCACGTCGATGTCGGTTCGGCGCACGACCCACGGCCGACGGGTGACCTCGGTGGGTGGTGCCGGCAGCTTGAGTCGCTGCCCGACACGTCGCCCGTTCGCCGCCGTGCCGTAGAGGTCGAAGAACCAGTCCTCGAGCGGCGCGGGACGTCCCTGCTCGTCGACGTACACCCACAGTGCGACCGACTCGACCGACGGCTCGCCGCCCACCGTCATCGTCGTGCGGCGTTCGGCCCAGCGCCCACCCGTGCCGGAGCAGAACGTCACGAGCTCGACGTCGTCGCGGAAGCTGGGCAGCGTGCCGATGCTCAGCGCGGCGCGGCGCAACACCCACGCGCCAGTGATGCCCGCGTCGTCGACGTCGTCGGACGCGACGTCCTGCAGGTAGCGCGCGAGCGCGTCGAGGCGCAGACGGCCGCCGGGTGCTGCGTCGCCGAGGCGCACCCGTCGCGATCGCGTGACGCGACGTCCGCCGTCGGGACACGCCACGAACTCGGCTGCCATCGCCTCCTGCACATCCACCACCCCATCGTCGCACGCCCGTACGGTTGCGGTCCGGTGGCTGGGTTTCTCGACGGTCTCGGGCGGCTGTAGGTCGATGGCGCGCTGGTCGGACCTCGAGCGTGAAGCACCCGAGCTCGCGGCCGGCGGCGCGCGTCTCCTCACCCAGTTCGGACTCGGGCTCGGCTTCCTCGCCACCGTTCGTGCCGATGGTGGCCCGCGGGTGCACCCGTTCTGCCCGTTGCTCACCGACGGCAGCCTGTGGGGCTTCATCGGCGACTCGCCGAAGAAGCTCGACCTGCGCCGTGACGGTCGGTTCGCGATCCACTCGTTCCCCTCCCCCGAGCGCGACGACGAGTTCTACGCGCACGGTCGAGCGGTCGAGATCACCGACGACGAGGTGATCGCCCACGTGCGCGCCGCGTACGAGGCACCGATCCAGAGCGACGACGAGACGCTGTTCGAGCTCACCCTCGATCGCGCGCTGCTGGCGCTCTACGGCCCGCGCCCGTCGTGGCCGCCTGAGTACACGCGCTGGCGCGCGAGCGACTGAGCGACACCGATCGGTCACGCGCGTGACGCACGCTCACGCGATGTGACCTTCGACCTTCTTGCCGCGACGCGCCCGATGGGACGGGGTGACTGTCACACCCCCCTGTCACGATGGCGTCATGTTCGCCATCGAGGTGATCGCCGAGGAGCTGCGCGCAGAGTCGCGTCGGCTCGACTACGCGACGTTCGACGGTCGCGACGCGGCGCGCCTCACCGAGGTCTGCGCCGAGATCGAGCGCCTCGGTGCTGCCGCGAAGGTGCTCTTCGCTCGGCGAGCGCGACGCGACGAACGGATGGCGCCACGCTTCTCGCGCGGCATCCAGCGAGCAGTGGCTCGCTGGCGTGTCGGGGTGCTCCGAGACGCAGGCGCGTGACTCGTTGAAGACGGCGCAGCGACTCGAGGAGCTGCCTGCGACGGCGGCGAAGCTCCGCGAGGGTGCGCTGTCGCTCACGCAGGCATCCCTGGTCTCGAAGGCGGCCGAGGTCGACCCCGAGGCCGAGCGCAAGCTGTTGCGCAGCGCCGAGCGTGATGGGCTCCGCACACTGCGCGACCGAAGCGATCGCGTCGTCGCCGCGGCGACCGACGAGGACGAGGGGTACGCGCGAGCCAAGCGTGAACGCCATGTCTGCACCTGGCGCGACGGCATGGCGACCCGCGGGTCGTTCTCGGGTCCCACCGCCGAGGTCGACGTGCTCCTGCGCGCCCTCGAGCCGCTGGCCAAGGCGCGTTGCGACGAAGCCCGCCAAGCCGGCGAGCGCGAGCCCTACGACGCCTACCGGTTCGACGCGCTCGTCACCCTCGCCGAGAACGGCGGCGGCGGTGTCGCCGCACCGCCGGTGGCCCGGGTCCGGGTCGACCTGCCGGCGCTGCTCGCCGGCCAGACGTCACCGGGCGAGGTGTGCGAGATCCCCGGCGTCGGATCGGTCCCGGTCGGCCACGCCCGCAAGGTGCTCAGCCACGGCTTGCTGGAGCTCGTGATCACCGACGGCGTCGACGTGCGCACCGTCGTCTCCACGACCCGCCACGTCCCGGAAGCGCTGAAGATCGCGATCGCCGAGCGCGACGAGCGCTGCAAGGTCCGCGGGTGCGACCGGACCCAGGGCCTCGAGCGACATCACACCCAGCCCTTCGCCGAGCACCACCTCACCACCTACGACGTGCTCGGCATCCTCTGCGGCGCCCATCACGACCTCGTCACGTACCACGGGCACGAGATCGTTGATCACGACGACGGCACCTGGTCGTTGCAGCCCCCTGACGAGCGACGAGATACCCACGCGGCGTGACACGCCGCCCTCGGACGTATCGCCCGCCACGAGCAGGACGCTGGCGCCGGCGAGCAGGTCAGGCCTGTGTTCCGACCTTCAGCTCTCGGAACGGCGTCTCCTTCGGCGGGCCGGGCTCCTTGGGGAGCCCGAGCACGCGCTCGCCGATGATGTTCCGCTGGATCTGGTCGGTGCCGCCGTAGATCGACGGCGCCGGGAGCGAAGAGGGTCATCTCCTGCACGACACCGCCGCCGGTCGTCGACTCGCCGACGAGCATGCCCTCGGCGCCGAGGATCGCGGGGCCGAGGTCACGTGACAGCCGGATGATCTGGCTCATGAGCAGCTTGGCGATGTTGCCCTCGCCGCCACCGCTGCCCTTGCCCGCGCCACGCGCCGCCCTCATCCGCAGCGAGGTCATGCGCCCGATCTCGGTCAGCGTGTACAGCTCGGCGAGCCGCTGGCGGATCAGCGGATCGGCGGCGACACCGACCTTCTCGGCGATGTCGCGCAGTCGCTCGTACGAGCCGCCGAACGCGGCCGGCTGAACCGCACGTCCGCGCCCCACACCTTCGGCGATGTCGCCGACTCGCGCGTCGAGCACTCCACCCTTCTTGCCCGGGAACGCACCGCCGCCGGCGCCGGAGCCGCCACCACCGAGGCCGGCGCGCTCGAACGCGAGCGTCGTGTTCGCGACCGCCCACCCGTTGTTGAGGCCGCCGATGATCGCGTCGTCGTGCGACGCGCGCACCGTCCAAGAACACCTCGCTGAACAGCGCGCGGCCCGTCATCTCGCGCAGCGGCCGCACCTCGACACCGGGCTGGTCCATCGGAGAACGCGAAGTAGGTGATGCCCTTGTGCTTCGGCGCGTCGGGGTCGGTGCGGGCGAGCAGCATGCCGAGGTCGGCGGTCTGGCCACCCGACGTCCACACCTTCTGCCCGGTGATCACCCACTCGTCGCCGTCGCGCTCGGCCTTCGTCTGCACCGACGCGAGGTCGGAGCCGGCGCCCGGCTCGGAGAACAGCTGGCACCAGCCCTCGCGGCCGTCGACGATCGGGAGCAGGTAGCGCTCCTTCTGCTCGTCGGTGCCGTGCGTGTAGATCGTGGGGCCGGCGAGCAGCATGCCGAGACCGGCGGGCGGTCCGACGGCGCCGCGGGCACGCAGGCCCTCGGCGACGGCGCGGGCGAGCTCGCCCGAGAACCCGCGCCCGTAGCCACTCCTCCGGCCACGTCGGCACGGCCCAGCCGGCCTCGGCGAGGCGCGCCCACCACTCGGCGACCGTGCTGTCGGGATCCCAGGCGTCGTCGAGCCAGGCGTCGAGCTCGGCGCGGACTGCTTCGGGTGTCGGTCGCGGCCATGGACAACCTCTTTTCGAGCGGAGCCGCTCAGTCGAGCAGCTCGAGCACCTTCTCGGACGGCCGTGCGATCACCGCGCGGTCGCCGACGAACACGACCGGGCGCTCCATCAGCTCCGGGTGCTCGAGCAGGAGCGTCGATCACGGCGTCGCGCGTCGGTGTAGTCGCCCGCCGATGAGCCCCAGCTCGCTTGAACGCTTGTCGTCGTGCGGACCAGCGCGCCGGCATCGTCGGGGATGGCGTCGAGGATGCGCTCGAGCGTCGGCGCGGTCGGGCGGGGTCTTCAGGTACTCGACGACCTCCGGCTCGACGCCCCGTTCGGACAGGATCTCCAGCGCGCCCCGCGACTTGCTGCACCGCGGGTTGTGGAAGACACGTCGACCGGGGTGTCTTCGGCCATCGGCCTCAGGCTACCCTCGGGTAACACCAGGGAACCGGGGAGAGCGACCGATGGCGACCACCGAAGAGCGGCTCAGCAACGACGACTTCAAGGTCCTGGGCCGCGACGACGCCAACGACATCGCGTCGATCCTCGCCGACGACACGATCGACTTCGGCGACCTCTCGCCACACTCAGCGCCGTCGGCGGCGACGCCATCTTCACGTGGGACTACGAGCGCACCCGCGCCGGCCTCGCCAAGCTCTACGAGCGGGCGAAGACGTCGCAGTGGAACGGCTCGACCGACCTCGACTGGTCGATCGACGTCGACGTCGAGGCCGTCGCGGTCGAGATGCAGGCCGCGATCGCCCACCTCCGCCAGCGCCTGGTCGACCTCCCGAAGGCTCGCCGCTGAAGTCGTGGGGCGAGACGCGAGTGGACGAAGATCGCGATCGAGGCGTTCAACTGGCGGATGAGCCAGTTCCTGCACGGCGAGCAGGGCGCGCTCGATCTGCACGGCCAAGATCGTCGAGACGGTGCCCGTGGATCGACGCGAAGTACTACGCGTCGACGCAGGTGGTGGACGAGGCCCGGCACGTCGAGGTGTTCTCCCGCTACCTCGACACCAAGCTCGACGGCCACTACCCGGTCAACCCAGCGCTCCAGCTGCTGATCGACGACATCATCCGGCGACGACCGCTGGGACATGACCTACATGGGCATGCAGATCATGATCGAAGGTCTCGCGCTCGCGGCCTTCGGCTTCATGCACATGGCCACCGAGGAGCCGCTGCTCAAGAAGCTGCTGCGCTACGTGATGAGCGACGAGGCACGCCACGTCGCGTTCGGCGTGCTGTCGCTCAAGGAGTACTACGAGGGCCTCGACGACAACGAGATCCGTGAGCGCCAGGAGTTCGCGTTCGAGGCGGCGCTGCGCATGCGCGACCGGCTGATGATGCACGCCGTGTGGGAGACATGCGGGATCGACCCCGAGACGATCACGAGGATGCTCTTCGAGATCCGCAAGCCGGGCGTCAACCCGTTCCAGGCGGCGCTGTTCTCCAAGATCGTCCCGAACTGCAAGAAGCTCGGGCTGCTCGACGCCGGTGACGGCTGGCTGCGCGACCGGTTCACCGAGATCGGCGTCATCGAGTACGAGGACGCCCCCGACACCGAGATCGAGTACGCGCTGCTCGACGCCGTCGCGCAGGACCGCGAGGCCGAGGCCGCCACCGCCTGACGGTCGCTCGTCAGGTGAACGAGAGCGGCGGCCGCGTGATCGCCGCGTCGACTGCCGCCACGTAGGCCGCGCGATCGACTTCCACCGCGCCGAGCGACGCGAGGTGTGGCGTGCACCACTGGACGTCGAACACCGCTGCCCCACCCCGAGCGAGCCGTTCCACGGTCTCGACGAACGCGACCTTCGACGCGTCGCGGGCGCGGTGGAACATCGACTCGCCGGCGAACAGGCCGCCGACGGCGACGCCGTAGAGGCCGCCCACGAGCCCGTGCGGGTCATCGACGTGATCCGGCGTCCACACCTCGACGCTGTGCGCCCAGCCGAGCTCGTGCAGATGCGTGTAGGCGGCGACGAACTCGTCGTCGATCCAGCCGTCGGGTCGGCGCGGGTCACCACACCCGCGCATCACCGCCTCGAAGCAGCGGTCGACCGTCACCGAGTAGCGGCGGCGGGCCTTTCGCAGCGAGCGGTGCACGATCGCACCGTCGAGCGGGACGACGCCGCGCGGATCGGGCGACCACCAGCCGAGCGGCCCCCGTTCCCCGACGCGCATGGGGAACAGCGCGGACCGGTAGGCCGCGAGGAGCGTGCCCGGCTCGAGGTCGGCACCGATCCCGACGAGGTCGTCACCCGGCGCGGCCGCGCGGGTCTGGCAGGTCCCAGGTGGTCGGCGGTGGCTCGACCGGCTCCGCCGGAGACGAAGCGTCTAGGTGCCCTGGCAGAACCCGGCCTTGTCGGTGTCGTACGTGCCGTCGGCGCAGCGGATGTTCATGTTCTCGTGCGAGAACACACCCTGCGGGCTCTCCCATCCGGGCACGACCCACGCGTGGACCATGTAGCCGGTGATCGGCATGAGGCTCGCGCCGGCCTCGGTGCACTGCTGCTTCGTGACGTCGGCGTCGGCCGGGAACGGCACCTCGATGCCATCACCACCGAACTTGACGCACACGTTGCTGTGCCGGTGCCAGTGGTCGTTCGGCCCCGCGAAGCCTTCGGCGTTCGCGTTGCTGTAGTACATCAGCCCGACGATCTGGCTGTCGGGGCTGACGCCGTCGTAGATGTACGAGTTGATCTTGCTGACGTCGATCGCGCCCTCACCGCTGATGCCGCTGTAGCTGATGAAGTGCGCGCCGCTCCCCGGCGCGAACCCGCCGGCGACGCGCATGCCGGCGGCCATCGCATCGGCGACGGTCGGATACTTCATCGCCTCTTCGCGGGCGCCCGCGAGCTGCATCGCGAGCTGCGCGCGGGTGAGCCGGTCGAGCGGCTTGTCGGGCTCGAGCTCGGCCGCGATGTCCTGGGCCTTCACGCCGGTGACGACGTCTCCGGTGTGGTCGTGGACGACACCGCTCGCGCCACCCGTCGCCTGATCGGCGGCCGGCGCCATGGCGACGCTGGCTTGGGTCTCGGCCGATGCCGAGTCGTCGCCGCCGTCGGTGAAGACCATGACGGCCGCACCGATCATGAAGCCGAGGATGCCGATCGCGAGCCAGCGCAGTGCCATCTCTTGCCCCCCTGTGGCGGCCCCGCGGGACCGCACGTCCACGCTGCGCCGGCCCCCCGGCCGAACGCCTCCGCAGGAGCGTACCCGTGGAGGCGTAAGGCCGGGGTGCTCCCTGGGTAGCCTCGACCCATCGGCCAGCACCCCCACCGCCGGTTCGTCGCGCTCGCAACGGCTGCCCTCCTCCTCGGAACGGGCCTCGCCGCGACCGTCACCTGGGCTGGCGCCTGGGCCGGCCCGGCCGCGGCAGATCCCATCGAGGACGCCGACGCCACGGTCCAGGCCCTGCGCCAGGAGGCCGACCACGCGGCGCAGCAGCACTTCGACGCCCTCGCCCAGGCCAAGCAGCTCGACGCCCACATCGCCGAGCTCGAGGGCCGCCTGCCGGAGCTCGAGCGTCGTCAGCGCCGCCTGCGGCGCCTGGCGGAGGACCGAGCCGTCGCCGCGTACATCCGGGCGGGCGTCCAGCTCTCGACGCTGCTCGACGCGGACGGCGCGCTGAACGCGGCCCGCCGCCGCCTGTGGATCGACCGCCTCAACGCGCACGACAACGACGCGTTCGCGGACCTCGCCAAGGCGAGCACCGCGCTGGAGGGACAGCGGAAGGAGCTGCGCGAGGCGCGCGCTGCGCACGAGGCACTGCTCGCGGACCTCGACGCGGCCGGCCGCGACATCGACGCCAAGCTGCAGGCCGCGCTGGGCCGGAAGACCCAGCTCGAGGCGGAGGCTGCCGCCGCGGCTGCGGCCGCCGCCGCGCCGACGACACCCGAGAGCGGCGGCGGGAGCGAAGGTGGCGCCGCGAAGGCGCCGGTCGAGATCCCGACCGCGCCGCCACCCGGCTACGTGCCGACGCCGGGTGTCCACCCGCACCACGACGACCCGTTCCTCACGTGCACGCGCGCGCGTGAGAGCAGCGGCAACTACAAGGCGGTCAACCCGGCCGGCCCGTACATGGGGGCGTACCAGTTCCTCCAGGCGACGTGGAACGGGGGTGCGAACCACGCGGGGCGCACCGATCTCATCGGGGTGCCGCCGCACACCGCGTCGGAGTACGACCAGGACGACGTGGCGTGGGCCGTGTACCAGTGGCAGGGCACCGGCCCGTGGGGCGACTGCGTCTAGCCGGAGTGCGCTGAGCCGGAGTGCGTTGAGGCGTCACCCGGTCCATGCGGGCAGCATCGCCTGCATGAGCTGCTCGTCGGTCGTCGTGCGCCACGCGTCGAGCAGGCCGACGGCGAGCGGGTCGCAGGCGACGCGCAGCGGGGCGTCGTCGTCGAGCACCGCGTCGACGATGCGCGTGCGCGGCGTCCGCGGTCGACGTCTTCTGGTCCTCGACGTTGCTGCGCCCGTCGAAGTAGCGCTGCGCCATCGCCGCGTAGTCGGGGTCCTGGATCGCAACCGGTGGCTCGGCGGAGCCGGCGAGCATGTCGGTGTCGATCGGTCCCGGCATGATCTCGAGCACGCGGATGCCGAACGGCGCGAGCTCGGCGCGCAGGCTCTCCCCGATCGCGCTCACCGCGGCCTTGCTCGACCGGTACGGAGCGAAGAACGGGACGGGCGCGAGGATCGACGACGACGTGACGTTGCACAGCACGCCACCGCCGGCGCGCCGCAGCGCCGGGATCGCCGCCCGCGACACCTCGATGAGGCCGAACACGTTGGTCTCGTACATGGCGCGCCACAGCTCCGTGGGCGTCGACTCGAACGCCGGGTGCTCGCGCTCGACGGCGGCGTTGTTGACGAGCACGCGGAGCTCGTCGGGCAGGGTGATCGTGCTCGGGTCCGTCACGTCCATGCGTGCGACCTCGAGCCGCCCGCCGCCCTTCGGCACCTCGTCGGCGAGCCCCGCGCCGTCGTCGGGCGTGCGCATCGTGGCGAGCACGTCGAAGCCGCGCGCCGCGAGCTCGATCGCCACCGCCCGCCCGATGCCCCGGCTCGCACCGGTGACGACCGCGGTCCCCTTGGCGTCCATGCGCCGGAACCTAGATCAGTCGGGGGCACCCACGGCACGGAGGTCGGCGTAGAAGGCGAGCGCGACGGCGCACACCACGCCGATGAGCAGCACGAGCGTGATCGAGGTCGCCTGCGCGAGGGGCCCCGCGACGAGGACGCCGATGGGAACCGTGCCGCCGAAGCCCATGATCCAGAGCGCGAGCACGCGGCCGCGGACGGCGTCGTCGACGTGCTCCTGGAGCACGGTCGACAGCGACGTGATCACGACGAAGTACGCGTACCCGAGGACGGGCGCGACGAGGAAGCCACCGAGGGGTGAGCGGACGAGCGCGAGGCCGGCGAGCAGGCCCGCGAACGCGAGCAACGCCGGACGTACGAGGCGCGCCTTCGGGACGCGCGCGAAGAACGTCCCGACGCTGATCGCGCCGAACGCGGCACCGAGCCCGAACACCGCGTAGAAGATCCCGTACTCCACGCTCTTGGGGGCCACGTCGAGGTTGTCGGCGGCGATGACCGGCATCATGCCGACGAACGCAAGGCAGAAGAACGACAGCAGCACGAGCGTGATGAGCAGCCGCCGGACGAGCGGGTCGGCCCGCGCCACCCGGAAGCCGTCGCCGAGGCGCGACAGCAGCCCGCGCGGACCTCCGGCGGTCGCGGGTGCCGGGTAGCGGATCGCCAGCAGGGCGACGATCGCGAACAGGTAGGTCGAGCGCGTTGAGCACGAACACCGGCGCGGCCCCGGTGCCGGCGTAGATCGCCGCGCCGATCGCGGGCCCGATGACCCGCGACAGGTTCATCTGGACCGACTGCAGCGAGACGGCGCCGGGGAGGTCGGGCTTCGGGACGAGCGTCGGCAGGATCGAGCTCAGTGCCGGCGCACCGAGCGCGTTCGCGATCCCGATGACCAGCACGCACAGGACGAGCAGGACCTCGTCGGGATGCGACGACGTGACGAGCAGCGCGAGCACGAGCGAGAAGACGAGCTGCGGGACCTGGCACGCGAGCAGCAACCGGCGGCGGTCGACGACGTCGGCGAGCGCCCCACCGACCGGCGACAGGACGAGGAGCGGCCCGAGCTGGGCGAAGAAGAGGATCGCGACGTACGTCGCCGAGTGGGTGAGCGTGAAGCCGTACGCCCCGAGCAGCACGTTCTGCATCCACGTGCCGATGTTCGACGCGAACGTGCCGGTCCAGACGATCCGGAAGTCGCGGTGGCGCAGTGCCGCCTGCACCGTGCCACGGACGAGCGGGCGGTCACCGTCGATGAACGCGTCGGCGACGTCCTCCGGTCCCGGCTCGTGCGTCGACATCCCCTGCACGCTATTGCCGGGCCGCCCGCGTCATGCCCTTGAATGCGCCGTATCCTCGGCCGAATGGGTCGCGATCGACCGGGTCGCGGTGACGTGCGCCGCGACGAGGTCTTGCGAACGGAGCTGCTCGAGCTCTCGACGCGCGCCAGCGATCCCGCGAGCGCGGAACGCCTCTGGGCCGTGCTCGACGACCTCGAAGCGTGGCCCGGCGTGCGCCTCGTCGGCGACGACGGTGCGGAGGCGGCGTGGCTCATCGCCCAGCTCGGTGACCGGGGGCTGCAGGAGCGCGCCCTCGAGCACCTCGAGATCGCGGTCGACTTCGGCGACGCGCCCGCGGCGCACTACGCGTGCCTGCTCGACCGGGTGCGGATGGGCACCGGGAAGCCGCAGGTCTACGGGTCGCAGGTCGTGGTCGCCGACGATGGCGACCTCGCACCGTGGCCGATCGAGGATCCCGCGCACGTCGACGAGCGCCGCGCCGCGTCGGCCTCGGGCCGCTCGCCGCGCACACGCAGATGCTGCGCGAACGCCGCGATGCGGCCGGCTGAGACGAGCGTCCGCGGCGCACGTATCGTGCGCCGCAGCGAGACGACCCAGATGGCTGATCAGGCGCGCTCGACGACGAACAGCTCGATCGGGTCGTCGAAGCCGCGGAGCACGTGCTCGCCGATCGACGTGAAGACGAAGCCCTCGTCGACTGCGTCGCGGACGGGAGCCAGCACGACGATCGTCCCCGGCTCCGCGAGCTTCTCGGCTCTGGCCGCCGCGGTGACCTCCGGGCCGTAGAAGTCGCCGTAGCCGCGCACGAGCCCCCCGAACGCGATCGCGCCGCGCACGCCGACGATCCGCTCGTCGTCCGCCATGCGATCGCGCAGCGCCGAGCGCGATGTCGCACGCGACAGCGACGTCGGACGTCACGAACATGACCTCGTCTCCGAGCGTCTTCACGACACGTCCGTGGCGACTCCCGACGATCTCGATGGCGTGCTGCTCGAACGCACCGATCGCATGCGCCAGCACGTCGGGCGCGAGTCGCTGCACGAGTGCGGTCGACTCGATGATGTCGACGAACCCGACGGCGAGACGGGAGGTGTGCGCGGTGACGCCCTCTGACGCGAGCGCACGCTGTGACGCGACCTCCACGTGGTGCAGGAACAGCGCTTCGAGCACCAACGGCACCTGCTGCGCCAGCATCTGGGATGCCGCCACCGACGTACGGGCCCGGTCGACCTCGCTGACCCCTCGCTCGTCGAAGCGCTCGATGACGTTGATGATGAAGATGGCCATCGCCGAATCGGCGATGCTCGCGAGGGCGACACCGACGCTGCGGGAGAACTCGGTCAGTCGCCGCTTCGCCGAAGAAGTCGATCCCGGCGGCGAACGCGCGGACAGCCTCGATGTCCTCCTCCCGATACGCGGGCTCGTCGGGCTCGGGGATCGGGAGCCCCGTGACCCGAAAGACCTGCAGGACCCGCTCGACCTCGACGCCCGCGCGCTCGGCGATCTCCCGTGCGGTGAACCGCCAGAGCGACCGGCGCAGCAGGAACGCGGCGAGGGAGCGCAGCTGGCCGTCGCGGTCCGCCGCCACGAGATCGTCGAGCGTCGCGCCGAGCGACGTGAGGTACCGGAGCAGCTCCCGCCGCTCGGCATCGGGCGAGTCGGGGTCGAGGAGCCCCGCGGCCTCCCAGGCCTGCTCGTCGGCGTCGCCAGCCATCGGGGGTCACGCTAGGAGCAGGCGCGAGCCCAAGGTGCCGAACCCTGGGTGGAGGTGCGCGGCCGATAGCATCGCCGCCCGTGCGCACCCCCCTCCGCAACCTTCTCGGTCGTCGTCACCGTCTCGCCGTCGTCGCCATCGCGGCCGCCGTCCTCCTCGCCGCGTGCGGCGGGGGCTCCGACGACCGGCCGACCCTCGGGGCGGAGGAGAGCAACGACCCCACGACCACCACGGCCGTCCCGGCGTACATCAGCTACACCGCGCAGCCGCTGGGCAGCGACGTCGCCGTCCACCAGGCGCCCGACGAGGCGAGCCCGTCGGAGTCGTACCCGAATCCGTGGCAGCTCGACGAGAACCCGGATCACACCGTGCCCCAGGTGTTCCTCGTCACCGACCAGAACGAGGACTGGGCGCAGGTGCTGCTGCCGGTCCGTCCGAACGGCACCACGGGCTGGGTGCAGAAGAGCGACGTGCGGCTGACGCCGAACCGCTTCCGCATCGACGTGGCGCTCGGGCAGCACCAGATCACCGTGTATGACGGGGACAACGTGATGATCCAGGAGCCGATCGCCATCGGCACCGAGGAGACGCCGACCCCGACCGGCAAGTACTACACGCGGGTGCTGCTGAAGGCACCCGACCCCAACACCGTCTACGGACCGTACGCGTACGGCCTGTCGGGGCACTCCGAGGTGCTCACCCAGTTCAACGGCGGTGACGCCGAGGTGGGGATCCACGGCAACAACGACGCCTCGGTGCTCGGCAAGAGCGTCAGCCACGGATGCATCCGGATGAGCAACGAGAGCATCACGCGGCTCGCCGGGATCCTGCCGCTCGGTACGCCGGTCACGATCTCGCCCTGATCCGCAGACCGTGACCGACGTCCTCGCACTTGCTGAGCGGGTCTGGCAGGGCGAGGCCGACTACCACCCGTTCCGTGGCGCGGGGAGCTGGTGTGAGGTCGCGGACGGCATCGCGTTCGTCAACGGCTTCTCCAACGTCAACGGCATCGCGACGGACGACGGGCTCGTGCTCGTCGACACCGGCATGTACCTGCTCGCCGACGTCATGCACGAGGCGGTGCGCGACTGGTCAGCGCTCCCGCTGCACACGGTGGTCTTCACGCACGGGCACGTCGACCACGTCTTCGGTGTCGACCGCTACGAGGCCGACAACGCGTCCGCCGGCGCGCCGGCGCCCCACGTCGTCGCGCACGAGGCCGTCGCCGACCGCTTCGACCGGTACCGCGCGACGGCCGGGTACAACGGCCTGATCAACCAGCGGCAGTTCTCACTCGCCGAGGCGTCGTGGCCGCTCGACTACCGGTACCCCGACGAGACGTACCGCGACCGTCTCGACCTCGACGTCGGCGGGCGGCACTTCGAGCTGCACCACGATCGCGGCGAGACCGACGACCACACGTGGGTCTGGATGCCCGAGGAGCGCGTCGTCCTGCACCGGCGACCTCTTCATCTGGGCGTCGCCGAACTGCGGCAACCCGCAGAAGGTGCAGCGCTACCCGAAGGACTGGGCGCGCGCGCTGCGCGAGATGGCGGGCCTCGGCGCCGAGGTGCTCCTCCCGGGCCACGGGCTGCCGATCCTCGGCGCCGATCGCGTGCGCGAGGCGCTCGACGACAGCGCCGAGCTGCTCGAGGTGCTGCACGACGAGACGCTGGCGATGATGAACGGCGGCGCCACCCTCGACGAGATCGTGCACACCGTGCGTGCGCCCGATCGCCTCCTCGAGCGGCCGTACCTGCGGCCGGTCTACGACGAGCCGGAGTTCGTCGTGCGGAACGTGTGGCGCCTCTACGGCGGCTGGTACGACGGCAACCCGGCGCGGCTCAAGCCGCCGACGGACGTGGCCGTCGCAGCCGAGGTCGCGGCGTTCGCGGGTGGTGCGGACGCGCTCGCAGCCCGGGCGACGGCCGTCGCCGACGCGGGCGACCTCCGGCTCGCCGCCCAGCTCGTCGAGTGGGCGGTCGCGGCGGCGCCGGCCGATCGAGGCGTCGCGCGACACGATGGCCGACATCTACGCGCGCCGCGTCGATGCCGAGTCGTCGACGATGGCCAAGGGGATCTTCCGCTGGGCCGCCGGCCGCGGGGACGAGGGAGCAGCGACGTGAAGGTCGACGGCACGAGCATCCTGGTGACGGGGGCGTCGTCGGGCATCGGCGCCGCGCTCGCGCCGATGCTGGCGGAACGTGGCGCGACGGTCGGCATCGTCGCCCGGCGCAAGGAGCGTCTCGAGGAGGTGCTCGAGCAGTGCCGTGCGCACGCGCCGGAGTCCCGGCTCTGGGCCGCCGACCTCGGCGACCTCGACGCAGCCGAGCGGATCGCCGACGAGGCGTGGGACGCGTTCGGCGGGGTCGACTGCCTCGTCAACAACGCGGCGATCCCGAAGCGCACGCCGGTGCAACGGCTCACGACCGAAGAGGTCGACACGGTGATGCGGATCAACTTCACGTCGCCGATCCGGATGGCGATGCGCCTGCTCCCCCGCTGGCTCGAGCGCGACTCGGGGTGCGTCGTCAACGTCTCGTCGATGGGCGGTCGCATCGGCATCGCGCACGAGGCCGCGTACTGCGCGTCGAAGTTCGCGATGGCCGGCTGGAGCGAGTCGGCCGCCATCGACCTCTACCGCACCGGCGTCGAGGTGAAGCTCGTCCTCCCCGGTCCGATCGAGACCGAGATCTGGGACCTTCCCGACAACGACGACCCGATCTACGCGGGTCCGTTCGTCCCCGCGGCCGACTGCGCGCTCAGCATCATCGAGGCGATCGAGGGTGACGGCTTCGAGTACTACGTGCCGCCGGAGTTCCCCGGTGGCCTCGGCAAGCAGCACGACATGGTGATCGGCAAGACGACCGCGCCCGACGCGTTCATCGACGCCATGGGCCAGATGTCCTGATCAGACAGGCGTGAGCTCCACGGGGATGCCGTTGAGCGCGGCGTTCCCCGACAGCGGGTCGAACGCATCGGCGTCGGCGAGCACGTTCGTGTTGACGCCCGCGTGGTCGGACGCGACACCGAGCGACGTGCCGTCGACGTCGTGTCCCCAGCCGTGCGGCAGGCTCACCACGCCCGGCATGACCGAGTCGGTCACCTCCACCGGCGCATGCAGCGCGCCGCTCCGGGACGCGACCCGGACCTGACCCCCGGCGCGCAGCCCCAGGCGGGCCGCGTCGTCGGGATGCACCTGGAGCGTGCAGCGCGGCTTGCCCTTCACGAGGATGTCGAGGTTGTGCATCCACGAGTTGTTGGAGCGAAGGTCGCGGCGCCCGATCAGCACGATGCCGTCGCCGTTCGCGTCGTCCAGCGTGGCGCGCAGACGCGGGACGTCGGCCGTGATCGGCTCGGGCGCGAGCTCGACCTTCCCGCTCGGCGTGAGCAGCACGCCCGGCAGGCGCGGTTGCAACGGGCCGAGATCGATGCCGTGCGGGTGCGCCTCGAGGCGCGCGAGCGAGAGGCCGTCGGGATCGGCGCCGAAGCCGTCGCCGTAGGGACCCGTGCGCAGCATGAGGTCGAGCAGGCGCTCGGCGCCCTCACGCTGCGAGAGCTCCGCGACGAGCTCGCTCGCGTCGCGCCCTTCGACGTTGGAGCCCGGACGCTGCACGGCCTTGTCGACCAGTCCGCCGACCACGACATCGTCGAGCACCCGCGGATCGGCATCTGCGCCCTGCCGGGCGACGACGTTCGCGAGGCGCAGCATGATCTCCCAGTCGTGCATCTCCCCGGCGTCGAGGTCGACGAGCGGTGGCGAGTAGTTCGCGACGTTGCGCACCGCGAGCTGGTACAGCCCGATGTCGTAGTGGCCTCGCGCGAGCAGCGACGGTGACGGCAGGATCACGTCGGCGTGGCGCGTCGTCTCGTTGAGGTAGATGTCGACGCTGACCATGAAGTCGAGCGCGTCGAACGCCTTGTCGAGCCGGATGCCGTCGGGGGTCGAGAGCACCGGGTTGCCGGCGATGGTGAGGAGTGCACGGATCTGGCCGTCGCCCGGCTGCTCGATCTCCTCCGCCATGCACACCACCGGCAGCTCGCCGTAGACCTCGGGCAGCCCGCGCACCCGGCTCGCGTGCCGGCCGAACCGCACGCCCCGACCCTTCCCCGCGCCCGGTCGCGCTGGCTCCGCCGGTCGCGGGCAGCGTGAACATCGCGCCGCCCGGTCGGTCGAGGTTGCCCGTCGAGCGCGTTGCAGCACGTCGACGAGCCACGACGCGAGCGTGCCGAACTCGCTCAGGCACGTGCCGATGCGGCCGTACACCGCGGCTCGCTCGGCGGCCGCGAGCTCGCGGGCGGTCCGCCGGATCGTGGCCGCGTCGATCCCGCAGCGGGTCGCGACGACCTCCGGCGCGAAGTCGCGTCGCGAGTCGCTCGACGTCGTCGACCCCCGCGAGGTGCGGCCCGGCCGGGCCGAGGTCGACGAGCCCCTCGTCGAAGAGCGTGTGCACGAGCGCGAACAGGAACAGCGCGTCGGTGCCGGGCCGGATCGGGCAGGTGCTCGTCGGCCTCCTCGGCCGTCTTCGTCCGGCGCGGGTCGACGACCACGAGCCGGCCGCCGCGCGCCCGCAGCGCCTTGAGCCGCCCGGGCAGGTCGGGTGCGGTGAACAGGCTGCCGTTCGACGCGTACGGGTTGGCGCCGAGCATGAGCAGGTGGTCGGTGCGGTCGACGTCGGGCACCGGGATCGTCAGCAGCGCGCCGAACATCAGCCCGGCGGCGACCTGCTTCGGCATCTGGTCGACGGTGCTCGCCGAGAAGACCTTCGTCGTGCCGAGCGCCTGGGCGAGCACCCGGATGTACGAGCCGAGCCCGAGGCTGTGGACGCTCGGGTTGCCGAGGTAGAGCGCGACCGCGTCGGGCCCGTGCGCGTCGAGCACACGGGTCAGCCCCTCGTCGACCGCGGCGAACGCCTCGGGCCAGTCGACCTCGCGCCACGACGCGCCCTCGCGCACCATCGGGCGGCGCAGGCGGTCGGGGTCGGCCTCGAGCTGCTTGATCGCGGTGCCCTTCGGGCACAGGTAGCCGTGGCTGAACACGTCGTCGCGGTCGCCGCGCACGAGGGTGATCGTCGCGACCCTCGAGGTGCAGCTCGAGGCCGCACGTCGCCTCGCAGAACGGGCACGTGCGGTACTCGACGCGACTGCCGTTCCCATTCCCGTTCGAGGTCCCGGTCGCCGTCATGCGCGCCAGAGTAGGCCCGCGTGCGCGCCTACGCTCCGGACTCGTGCGAGCACTGGTGTTCGGTGTCGACCCCGGCTTCACACCGCCCGAGCAGTCGCCCGACGACGGGCACCGATCTGGAGCGGCGCCTGCTGCACGGGCTGGCGACGACGCCGATGGCGTTGCAGGACGTCCCCGACCCCACGTTGCTCGGCGACGACTGGGTCGTGCTGCGCAGCCGGCTCACCGGCATCTGCGGCTCCGACACCAAGCAGGTGTTCATGGACATGGGCGACGGCGACGCGTCCGACTTCTCGATGACCGCGTTCATCTCGTTCCCGCAGGTGCTCGGCCACGAGGTCGTCGCCGACGTCGTCGAGGTCGGCCCGGCGGTCGACGACCTCGCGGTCGGCCAGCGCGTCCTGCTGCAGTGCTGGCTCTCGTGCGGGCCCCGGGGCATCGACCCCCTCTGTCCCGCGTGCGAGCAGGGCGACTACTCGCTCTGCTGGAGCTTCACCGACGGCCGGCTCGCGGCGGGGATCCACACCGGCAACTCGAGCGACGCCACGGGTGGCTTCGCCGAGCTGCTGCCCGCGCACCGCTCGATGGCGATCCCGGTGCCCGACGGCGTCCCCGACGAGGTCGCGGTGCTCGCCGACCCGTTCGCGGTGTCGCTCCACTCGATCACCCGCAACCCCCCGCCGCCCGGGTGGACGCGCGCTCGTGTGGGGCGCGGGTGCACTCGGCACGAGCGCGATCGCGGTCCTGCGCGCGCTGCATCCCGATGTCGAGGTCGCGGCGGTCGTCCGGCACCCGGCGCAGCAGGAGCTCGCACGGAAGCTCGGCGCGCACGTCATCGACTCCGTGCTCGACGACGAGGCGCTGGTCGTCGCGCTCGCCGGAGTGGTCGGGCGGTCGGCTGCACCGGCCGTGGGAAGGGCTGCCGATCACGCACCCGGGCCACATCGACGTCTGCTACGACACGATCGCATCACCGAAGACGATCGAGCTCGCGCTGCGCGTCATCGCCGAGCGCGGCACGATCTCGCTCAGCGGCGTGCACGCGGCGGGGCGGTTCGAGTGGTCGCCGTGGTACTTCAAGGAGGTGCGCGTCGTCGGCTCGAACGCGTTCGGCATCGAGGAGGTCGACGGCGTGCGCAAGCACACGATCGAGCACTACCTCGACCTCGTGCAGGCCGGGCGCGTCGACATCGCACCGATGCTGACGCACACGTTCCGACTCGACGAGTGGCGTGAGGCGTTCGAGACGCTCGCCAAGCAGCACGACACGGGCGCGATCAAGGTCGCGTTCGACTTCCGATGAGCGGCACGCCGGATCGGCTGTACTTCCGCCAGCTCCTGGCCGGTCGCGACTTCGCGACCGCCGACCCGATCGCGCGCCAGATGGTCAACTTCGTGTACCTGATCGGCGACCGCGAGACGGGTGAGGCCGTGGCCGTCGATCCCGCCTACGGCGCCCGTGAGCTCGTCGAGCTGGTCGGCGCCGACGGCATGCGACTGACCGGTGTCCTCGCGACGCACTGGCATCCCGACCACGTCGGCGGCGACCTCATGGGCTACGGCATCGAGGGCATCCGCGAGCTGTCGGGCATGAGCGACGTGGCAGCGCCCGTCCACGTGCACCGCGACGAGGCCGAGTGGGTGAAGCGCACGACCGGCGTCTCCGACTCGGATCTCGTCGTCCACGACAGCGGCGACACGGTGCAGGTCGGCTCGATCCCGGTGACGCTCATGCACACACCGGGGCACACGCCGGGCAGCCAGTGCTTCATCGTCGACGGGAAGCTCGTCGCCGGCGACACGCTGTTCCTGGACGGGTGCGGGCGCACCGACCTGCCGGGCGCGGATCCCGACCAGATGTACGAGAGCCTCACGCAGCGCCTCGCGAAGATCTCCGACGACACGGTGCTCTACCCGGGCCACCTGTACTCGCCCGAGCCGTTCGCCACCATGGGCGAGACGCGCGCCCGCAACTACGTGTTCCGCATCAACAGCCTGGACCAGTGGCGCACGATGATGGGGACCGGGTTCTGAGCCTGCATCTCGCCGAGGACCAGATCGACTCCGCGATCGGGACGGTCCTCGTCGGCGAGCTGATGGACGACCTCGCGGCGCGCTACGGCGGTCCCGACCCTGACACGCCGGCGCCGAGCGACTTCCACACGCCGGCCGGCGTGTTCCTCGTCGCCTGGGACGGTGACGACGCGCTCGGCTGCGGCGGCGTGCGCGCGCACCACGACGACGTCGGCGAGCTCAAGCGCATGTACACGCGCGCGTCCGCGCCCGCCGACGCGGCGTCAGTCGCACGCTGCTGTTCGAGCTCGAGGCGCGCGCCCGCGGGATCGGCTACCGGCGGCTGATCCTCGAGACGGGGATGAAGCAGCCCGAGGCGATGGCGATGTACGCGTCGCTCGGCTACGAGCTGATCCCGTCGTACGGCCAGTACAAGGACTTTCCCGACTCCCGCTGCTTCGGCAAGGACCTCTGAGGCCCGTGGATCAGGCCCGGGTCGAACAGGACCGGCAGCGCCACGGGGCCGCGGAACGCGAGACCCTGGATGAGCGGGCTCGGCTCGTCGGGGTCGAGCCGCAGGTTCGGGAGCCGGTCGAGGATCGCGTCGAGCCCCGTCCGCAGCTCGAGCCTCGCGAGGTGCATCCCGAGGCACTGGTGCGGCCCGGTGCCGAACGCGATGTGCACCTGGGTCGTGCGGTCGAGGTCGAACTCCTCCGCGTGGTCGTAGCGAGTCGCGTCGTGGTTGGCCGAGCCCGTGATCACGCTCACCGACGAGCCTGCAGGCACCGGGCAGCCGGCGACCTCGGTGTCGCGCGTCGCGACGCGTGACACCTGCGTGACCGAGCTCTCCCAGCGCAGCGTCTCCTCGATGAGCAGGGGCAGCAGCGACCGATCGGCCATGACGCGCTCCATCACGTCGGCGTTCGTGAGCAGCGCGGTCGAGCGCGTTGCCCATGACGCGGAACGTCGTCTCCGCGCCCGCGGGGAGCAGCAGGCGCAGGAAGCCGTAGATGCGCTCGTCCGACAGCTGCTCGCCGTCGACCTCGGCGTGGACGAGGTCGCTCAGCAGGTCGCCGCACGGGTTCGCGCGCCGTTCCTCCACGAGCGGCTCGAGGTACTCGCGCATCGCGCGGGACGCCTTCATGCCGACCTCGGGGTGCAGCGGACCCCCGTTGATCTGCTCGGCCCACTCGTGGAACTGCGCACTGTCCTCGACGGGCACGCCGACGATGGCGCAGATGACCCGCACCGGGTACTTCGACGTGATGTCGCGCACGAGGTCGGCGCGACCGAGCGGCGCGATGTCGTCGAGCAGCGCACCGATCGTCGGGCCGATCATCGAGTCGCCCCACTTCTCGAGCTGCGACGCCCGGAACGCGGGTGCGACGAGGTTGCGGTAGCTGCGGTGCTCCTTGCCGTCCATGGCGAGGATGAGGTCGCCCATGAACTGGCCGATGTGCTCGGCGTTGATCGACGACGAGAACGTCTCGGCGTCGCGCAGGACGTGCTCGACGTCGTCCCAGCGCGTCACCTGGTACGTCGTGCCGATCGACGCCCAGGCTCATCCCGCTCACATGGATGACGGGGCACTCGCCGCGCGCCCGCTCCCACACCGGGTACGGCTGCGCGGTCTCGAAGTCCATCGCGGGGTAGTCGAACTTCGGCGCCACGTCGCCCTCTCCGCTCATCGGCCCTCCGGGCCGGGCCGCTCGGGCCCCGCTCACTGCGCCGCACGGTACGTGCAGCGCGGACGTTCGCTCCGGCAGTCGGTCTACCCGAACCTGACACGGTAGTCAGGTTCCGGGCGCTGGCGCGATAGCCTCCTCTGCGATGGCCAGCGAGGGCACCGACCCGTTCGTCGAGACCGAGGACCAGCAGGCGCTCCGCGAGCTCGCCCGCGAGGTCGCCGAGCGCGACCTCGCGCCGCACGGCCCGCCACTGGGACGAGACCGAGGAGTTCCCCGAGGGATCGTGGGACGCGCTGCGCAAGGCCGACCTGTTCGGCATCACCGTCGACGAGCAGTACGGCGGGATGGGCATGGGCGACATCGAGGCGGCGATCGTCCTCGAGGAGCTCGGCCGCGTCGACGTCTCGAGCGCGATCCTCGCCCAGCTGATCTTCAACGGCCCGCCCCGCGCGATCCAGCACCTCGGCAACGACGCGATGAAGGAGCGCTGGCTCCCGCTCGCGGCGAGCGGCGAGGCGCTCTTCTGCATCGGCATCAGCGAGACCGGAGGCCGGCTCCGCCGTCACGCACATGCGGGCCCGGCTCACGCCCGACGGCGACGGGTACCGCCTCAACGCCTACAAGAACTACGTCACCGGCGGCCACAAGGCGCGCTGCTGCCTCGTGTGGTGCCGCTTCCCCGGCAGCGAGGGCGCGAAGGGGATCGGCGCGGTGGTCGTCGACCTCGAGTCCGAAGGGGTGACCGTCGCCGGCACCCACGTGAAGATGGGGCTGCGCGGCACGAGCGAGGCCGAGCTCGCGTTCGACGACGTCTACGTCGCACCCGAGGACGTGCTGCTCGTCGGCGACCCGTCGAACAGCGACTCGTTCAAGACGCTGATCTCGCACATCAACCACGAGCGCTGTGGCAACGCGGCGATGTGCATCGGCGCCGCGCACGGGCGCACTCGAGTACGCGATCCGCTACATGAACGAGCGCATCGTCGGCGGCAGGCCGCTCGCCGAGCTGCAGGGCCTGCAGTGGAAGGTCGCCGACATGGCGACCCAGCTCGACGGCGCGCGCGCTGCTGCTGCAGCGGGCGCTGCACCTCGCCGGGCCGCACGGCACGCCCCCGGCGCTCGAGACCGCGATGGCGAAGACCGCCGCCAACCTCGCGGCGAAGTTCGTGTGCGACGAGGCGATCCAGCTGCTCGGTGGCTACGGGTACTCACGCGAGTACCCCGTCGAGCGCGCGTACCGCGACATCCGCGGCCTCTGCATCGGCGCGGGCACGGTGGAGATCCAACGCAACTTCATCGGCTCGCAGGTCCTCCGGGGCGCGACCAGCTCGAGCGCAGGTTGGCGCAACCCGCTCGTCTGAGGTGACGCTCGACCGACTACCGCCACCCCGAGCGCGCGGCGTACCGCGCCGCCGGTGGCGCGTGGGACCTCCCGTCGCTCGACGTGCTGGTCACCGACGCCGCCCGGCGCAGCCGGGGCGACCTCCTCGTCGACGAGTCGGCCGGCATCCGCTTCGACGGTCGGGCACTCGACGACGTCGTGTCGCGTGCTCGCCGGCGCGCTGCGCGACGAGGGTGTGCGGCGCGGCGACGTCGTCGCCTGGCAGGCCCCCAACTGGTGGGAGGCGGTCGTGCTGTACCGCGCCTGCTGGCGCCTCGGCGCGATCGCGGGACCGATCCACCATCTCGCCGGCGCGACCGACGTCGAGACGATGCTCGCCATCCTCGAGCCGCGCGTGTACTTGTCGACGGACGACGTGCGTGGCACCGCGGCGCGCTTCACGCGCCTCCTCGAGCGCGGCGAGCCGTTCACGAAATCCGCCGCACGTCCTTCGGACGTCGGCGTCGTGCTGTTCACGTCCGGCTCGACCGGCGGCCCGAAGGCGGCGCTGCACACCCAGCGCGGTCTGGCGTACAAGGCACGCGTCATGGCCGGCGCGCACCAGCTCACGCCCGACGACTCGGTCCTGATGCCCGCGCCGCTCGCGCACATCTCGGGACTCCTCAACGCGGTGCTGCTCCCCGGCGTGCTGCCGTTCCGCGCGCAGGTCATGCCGAGGTGGGACCCGGAGACGGCGATCGAGCTCATCGAGCGCGAGCGCATCACGTTCATGATCGGCCCGCCCACGTTCTTCGTCGCGCTCATGGGCGCGCCCGGGTTCTCGACCGGGCGCGTGCAGAGCCTGCGCCTCGTCTCGAGCGGCGGCGCCGGCGTCACCCCCGCGTTCGTCGGAGGACGCCGGCGAACGCCTCGACGCGCGCGTCAAGCGCACGTACGGATCGACGGAGGCGCCGACCATCACGACGAGCACACCGACCGACAGCCTCGTCCGGGCCCGTGAGACCGACGGACGGGCGACCGGCGTCGCCCGGCTGCGGGTCAGCGACCCCGAGAGCGGCCGCGAGCGCGCACCGGGCGAGACCGGCGAGCTCTGGTTGCGGGGTCCCGAGCTGTTCGTCGGGTACAGCGACGAGGCCGCGACGCAGCGCAGGCGATCCGTCAGGGCTGGTTCCGCACCGGCGACCTCGCGACGGTCGACGAGGACGGCTGGCTGACGATCGTCGGCCGCATCAAGGACATCATCATCCGCGGCGGCGAGAACATCACCGCGGCGGAGGTCGAGGGCGTGCTCGAAGCGCACCCCGACGTCCGGCACGCGGTCGCGGTCGGCTATCCCGACGAGCGGCTCGGCGAGCGAGTGTGCGTGTTCGTCGTCGCGGACGGCCCGTTCGACCTCGCGGCGTGCCGGTCGTGGTTCGAACGACGCGGGCGTCGCGCGGTACAAGACCCCCGAGCGCGTCGTGCAGGTCGACGACGTCCCGACGCTCGGCCCCGGCAAGCCCGACCGTGCTGCCCTCCGGACGCGGCGAGCCGATCCGCGTCGGGCTCAGATGACGCTCTCGCCGGCCTCGACGCTGCGGCCGCAGCAGCGCGGCGAGCCGGTCGCGGTGGAACGACGCGTCGCCGAGCTCGAGCTGGTCGAGCTGCGCGCGCTTCAGGAAGAGGTGGAGGTCGTGCTCCCACGTGAAGCCGATGCCGCCGTGCACCTGGAGCGCCGACGCCATGACGCGCTTCGACGCGTCGGCGCCCCAGATCTTCGCGGTCGACGCGGCGATCGACGCCTCGGGGTCGCCGGCGCGCGAGGCACCACGCGGCCCAGTACGTCGTCGAGCGCATGCCCTCGACGTCGACGAGCATGTCGGCGCAGCGGTGCTTCACCGCCTGGAAGCTGCCGATCGGGCGCCCGAACTGCACGCGGTCCTTCGCGTACTCGACGGCCAGGTCGAGCACGCGGGCCGCGCCGCCGAGCATCTCGGCGCACGCGTACACCGCGCCCCGATCGACGAGCGCCTCGACGGCGTCGGCACCGCCGAGCCGCTCGCGCCGGCGTGCGCGTCGAAGTCGCAGCCAGCCGATCTCGCGGGTGCGGTCCATCGCCGGCTCTGCCGCGGGCCGCCCGACGCTCGTCGAGGTCGACGCGCGAAGAGCCCGGGCCCGTCGGCGGTGCGTGCCGCGACCACGAGCGACCGACGCCGACGGGCGCGTACGGGGATCGGCGCCGGGCGCGCCCGAGACCGTCCAGCGCGCCGCCGCGCTCTTCGGCGCGTGACCGCGCTCGGCGTCGCGCGCTCCACGCGACGCACCCGATCGCCGCCCGCTCGACGAGGCGCTCCGCCAGCGACGCCGCGCCACCGGCGAGCGAGCGCGTCGAGCGCGAGCACCGTCGGGATGAACGGCGCCGGCGCGGCGTGGCGCCCGATCTCCTCGAGCAGCACGGCGACCTCGACCGGGCCGAGCCCGAGCCCACCCGCGGTCCTCGGCGACGGCGACGCCGCGCCAGCCCTGCTCGACCATCGCCGTCCCAGAGCGCGGTCGTCGTAGCCGCCGCCGGCCTCGACGACGACGCGCACCGCGGTCGGACGACGCCAGGCCGTCGAGCAGCTCACGCGCGCCGTCGCGCAGCGCCGACCTGGTCGTCGGAGAGGTCGAAGTCCATCGGCTCGGAGGTTACCGGCGGGCGCCGTGCTACCCGAGGTCGTGCAGGTGGCGGCTGCTGCCGCCGCTACCGGTGGAGACGCAGCCAGCGGATCGACCAGACTGCAGGTAACGGGACGCTGTGAGCGAGCACGACGAGACCGCGGTCCTGACTTCGACGGGCAAGCGAGATCGAAGCTCCCGGTCGTGCGGGGCACCGAGGACGAGCTCGGCATCGACATCTCCAAGCTGCGCGCCCAGACCGGGCTCATCACGCTCGACTACGGCTACCTGAACACCGGGTCGTGCGAGTCGGCGATCACCTTCATCGACGGCGACGAGGGGATCCTGCGCTACCGCGGCATCCCGATCGAGCAGCTCGTCGAGGGCCACCAGCCGTCGTTCCTCGAGACGTCGTACCTCCTCATCTACGGCGAGCTGCCCACGCACGGAGAAGCTCGACGACTTCCGCTACGGGATCCGCAAGCACACGCTCCTGCACGAGGACGCGAAGCGCTTCTTCGACGCGTTCCCGAAGGACGCGCACCCGATGGGCGTCCTGTCGTCGGTGGTCAGCGCGCTGTCGACCTTCTACCCGGACAGCGACCGACCCGCACGATCCCGAGCAGGTGCAGCTCTCGATCATCCGGCTCATGGCGAAGCTCCCGACGATCGCGGCGTACGCGTACAAGCGGTCGATCGGCCAGCCGTTCCTCTACCCCGAACAACCGCCTCGACCTCATCGAGAACTTCCTCACGATGATGTTCGCGGTGCCGTCGGAGCCGTACGAGGTGAGCCCGACGATCGTGCACGCGATGAAGGTGCTGCTGATCCTGCACGCCGACCACGAGCAGAACTGCTCGACGTCGACCGTGCGGCTCGCCGGATCGAGCGAGGCGAACCTGTTCGCGTCGGTCGCCGCGGGCATCAACGCGCTCTGGGGCCCGCTGCACGGCGGCGCGAACCAGGCCGTCATCGAGATGCTCGAGCAGATCCGCGACGACGGCGGCAACATCGAGCAAGTACGTGGCGACGGCCAAGGACCCCGACGACACGTTCCGCCTCTCGGGCTTCGGGCACCGCGTCTACAAGAACTACGACCCGCGCGCCCGCATCATCAAGGAGGTCGCCGACCAGGTGCTCGCCGAGCTGGGCCAGGCGCGACGAGCTCGCTCGACCTCGCGATGGAGCTCGAGGAGGTCGCGCTCAAGGACGAGTTCTTCGTCGAGCGCAAGCTCTACCCGAACGTCGACTTCTACTCCGGCCTCATCTACCGCGCGATGGGCTTCCCCACCGACATGTTCACCGTGCTCTTCGCGATGGGCCGGCTCCCCGGCTGGATCGCGCACTGGAAGGAGATGATGGAGGAGCCCGAAGACGAAGATCGGCCGGCCGCGCCAGATCTACATCGGCCCGACCGAGCCCGCGACTACGTGCCGGTCGCCGAACGCGACTGACCGCACCGCTCGTCGCACCTCCAGCGTGGACCTCGCCCCGACCGCCGACGAGGCGCGCGCTGCGCGACGAGGTGCGCGACCTGGCTGCGCGACAACCTGCCGTGGGAGTACGGCAAGGGGCTGCCGCCCCGCTTCGACGACCTCGCCGACGAGGTCGCGTTCGGGCGCGAGTGGCAGGCGAAGCTCGCCGCGGGCCGCTGGGTCGGCGTGCCGTGGCCCGAGGAGTACGGCGGTCGCGGCGCCGGAGCGGTCGAGCACTTCATCGTGACCGAGGAGCTCGCGCGCGCCCGAGCGCCCGAGCTCGTCGGCCGCATCGGCATCAACCTCGTCGGGCCGACGCTGCTCGCGCACGGCACACCCGAGCAGAAGGAGCGCTGGCTGTCGCGGCATCCTCCCGGCGGAGGAGCTGTGGTGCCAGCTGTTCAGCGAGCCCGGCGCGGGCAGCGACCTCGCCGCCGTGTCGACGAAGGCGGTGCGCTCCGGCGACGACTGGGTGCTCGACGGCCAGAAGGTGTGGACGAGCTACGCGCAGTTCGCCGACTGGGGGCTGTGCCTCGCCCGCACGAACCCCGACGTCCCGAAGCAGCAGGGCATCACCGCGTTCGCGGTCGACATGCGCGCCCCCGGCGTCGAGGTGCGGCCCCTGCGCCAGATCACCGACGAGACCGAGTTCAACGAGGTGTTCTTCGACGGCGTCGTGATCCCGGACGGCACAGCGCGTCGGCCCGGTCGACGAGGGGTGGCGCGTCGCGAACTCGACGCTGACGCACGAGCGCGGCATCAACCCGCGCCAGCTCGTCATCCACGTCCAGCTGCTCGAGGAGCTCCTCGCGCCTCGCGCTCGAGCCGGGGCGCGTTCGACGACGACCGCGCTGCGGCCGCGGCTCGCGCAGGCCGCCGCCGAGGTGCGGCTGTTCCAGCTCCACAACTGGCGCACGCTGTCGCGCGTCGCACGCGGCGAGCCGCCCGGGCCCGAGGGCAGCGCGCTCGAAGCTCTACTGGAGCGAGATGAGCAAGCGGCTCCACGACACCGTGATGGCCGTGCTCGGCGACGCCGCTCCGCTGTGGCACGGCGCCGGCGCCGACCCGACGACAACCCCGGCGACGGCACGTGGCAGCGATCGTGGCTCTACTACCAGGCGTCGTCGATCTGGGCCGGCACGAACGAGATCCAGCGCAACATCCTCGCCGAGCGCGTCCTCGGCCTGCCGCGCGAACCCAAGCGCGCGTCGTAGCCCGAGCACCCGCTCCCCGAAACGGAGGCACCCATGCCCGCGACCCATCTCCAGCACGTCGACGGTCTTGCCGACATCGTCGGCAGCGCGATCGCGTCGATCGGCACCGGCACACGCACGGTCTGCGTCTCCGGGCAGGTCGGCAACACACCCGACGAGGAGGTGCTCGACGGGTTCCGCGCCCAGGCCGAGCAGGCGTTCCGCAACCTGATGACCGCGTTGCAGGCGGCGGGCGCGTCGATCACCGACGTCGTGAAGGTGAACTTCTATGTCGTCGACTGGGAGCCCGAGAAGCTCGGCCCGCTGTTCGAGGCCGCGATCGCGGTGTTCGGCGACGATCTCTCGACCAACGCGTCGACGCTCGTCGGTGTCGCGGCGTTGTTCGACCCGAGGTGGCTCATCGAGATCGACGCGATCGCCGTCATCAACTGACGACCGGACTGACGACGCCTTCCGGGAGCAGCGCCTCCGCATCGTCGACGCTCAACCGCTGCGCGGCGCGCTGCACGTCCTGAGGCACCCAGTCCGGAAATGCCGTGGTCGTGGTCCGGTGACGGCCGTTCGGGAGGTGCTCCTCGTGGAGGGCGGCCAGCGCCGAGGCCGGGTACCGGTCGGCGAGCCGCACCAGCGCGGGCCAGAGGCGTCGGTGCACGAGCGTCACCTTGCCGCGCACGAGGCGCAATGCCACGACGTCGTCGCTGTCCCGAGCCTCGTTGACGGCGACGAAGATGTCGTGACTGCGCGGGTGCGACCACCAGCTGCCGCGGATCTGCTCCCCGGCAACGAGATCCGCGAGGTTCGGGACGGGCCCCTTCGCCGACTGCAGCAGCACGCCGTGCTCCTCGACGAGCGCAGCACCCCGAGGTGACTGTGGCGGCATGGCAAGATCATCGCGTGGACTTCGAAGCGATCCGCTACGAGACCGACGGTGCGGTCGCGACGATCACGCTGAATCGCCCGGACGCGGCGAACGCGCAGAGCAGCGAGCTCCTCGACGAGCTCGACCGCGCGCTCGACCTCGCGGACGCCGACGACGACGTGCGGGTCGTGGTGCTGGCCGGCGAGGGCAAGCACTTCTCGGCCGGACACGACCTCAAGGAGATCCTCGAGGGCACGACGGAGTGGGCGCGCATGCGCGACACGCCGGAGGGCAAGCTCCATCACGAGCAGGTCATGTACTGGGACAAGTGCGTGCGCCTGCGCGACTTCCGCAAGCCGACGATCGCCGCGGTGCAGGGCGTCTGCGCGGCGGCGGGCCTGATGCTCGCGTCGATGTGCGATCTGATCGTCGCCGCCGACGACGCTCGGTTCTCGAACCCGGTCGCGCGCATGACAGGCGTCGGCGTCGAGCTGCTGATCGAACCGTGGGAGCTCGGCCCTCGAAAGGCCAAGGAGTTCCTGCTCTGTGCCGAGACGATCGACGCGGCCGACGCCGAGCGCTTCGGCCTCGTGAACCAGGTCGTCCCACGCGCCGACCTCGCCGCCGCGGCCCGTGCGATGGCCGACAAGGTCGCGCTCGTGGAGCCGGTCACCGCGCAGGCCATCAAGGAGACCATCAACCACATGCTCGATCTCCAGGGCCAGCGCGAGTCGTGGCGCTACCACTTCATGGTGCACCAGCTGGTCAGCAACAGTGCGACCGCGCTCGGCGCGACCGCGGCGCGCAAGGAAGGCGGCATGGACGCCGTCAAGCGGGAGCAAGCCGGATCGTGACCTCCGCGCGACCGCTCAGCGGGCTGCGCGTCCTCGACCTCGGGACCCGGATCGCCGCGCCGTTCTGTGCGGGGCTCCTCGGCGAGCAGGGCGCCGACGTGATCAAGATCGAGCAGCCCGGCACCGGCGACTTCATGCGCGAGATCGGTCCGTTCGCCCCCGGCGCCGACGGCGCCGACTACTCGCTGTTCTGGGCGGTCGAGGGGCGCGGCCGCAAGAGCGTCACCCTCGATCTGCGGAAGGCCGAGGGACAGGACCTGTTCCGGCGCCTCGCCGAGCACGCCGACGTCGTCGTCGAGAACTTCCGGCCCGGGACGCTCGAGAAGTGGCACATCGACCCGGGCGCGCTCCCCGACCGGCTCGTGACCGTGCGCATCAGCAGCTTCGGGCAGGACGGCCCGTACGCGCCGCGTCCGGGCCTCGACCGCGTCGGCATCGGGTACGGCGGCCTGCTGCATCTCACCGGCTACCCCGACCGCCCACCCGTGCGCGTCGGCGTGACGCTGTCCGACTACCTGACCGGCGTGTTCGCCGCGAACGCGGCGACGGCCGCGCTGTACGCACGTGACGCCCGAGGCGGCAGCGGCGCCGTGATCGACGCCGCCCTCTACGGCGCCGCGCTGCGCATCCTCGAGTGGACGCTCGCCGCCTACGACAAGCTGGGCACCGTGCGCGCGCGGAGGGCAACCGGCTCGCGAACTCCGCACCGCTCGACAACTACCCGACGGCCGACGGCAAGTACGTGTGCATCGTCGCGGGATCCGATGCGAACTTCGCCCGGCTGTGCAAGGCGATGGACCGGACGGATCTCGTCGACGACCCGCGCTACCGACGCCTGGCCGACCGGGCGGCACGCGGCGACGAGATCAACGGTGTCGTCGCCGAGTGGACGAGCACGCTGCCCGCGACCGAGATCGAGGAGCGCTGCGTCGCGTGCGACGTGCCGGTCGCGACGGCGTACACCGCGGCCGACATCTTCGCCGACCCCCACTTCGAGGCGCGGGGCGATCTCGTGAACGTCGACGACCCGGTGATCGGTGCGCACCGCCAGCAGGCGCCGTTCCCCCGGACCGTCGGCGAACCCGTCGCCGCGCCGAGCGGCGCACCACGTCTCGGCGAGCACACCCGCGAGGTGCTGGGGTCGCTGCTCGGGCTCGACGACGAAGCGGTCGATGCGCTCGCGCAGGACGGCATCGTCTGACGTGGACGCGCCGCCGGTCCACGAGGGGCTCTTCGCCGAGGACGAGCACGGCAACCCGTACCTGCGCGGCGGTCGGTGTGGGTCCTGCGGACGGCTCCAGTTCCCGATGGCCTCGACGTGCCCGGCGTGCGGCGGCGACGGGATCGAGGAGGTGCGCCTCGCCGACCACGGCACGCTCTGGGGGTGGACCGCGGTGACTGCGCCTCCACCGGGCTACCTGGGTGACGTGCCGTTCGGCTTCGGCGTCGTCGAGCTCGCCGATGGCCTGCGCGTGATCACCCGCATCGAGGAGCCCGACCCGTCGCGACTCGAGTTCGGCATGCCGATGCAGCTCGGGCTCGTCGAGCTCGCCCCACCCGAGGGAGACGGCCCCGAGGCCGAGCAGCCCGTCACGACGTACACGTTCCTCCCGCAGGTCACGACATGAGCGGCGTGGCGATCGCGGGCACCGGGCTCCACCCCTTCGGCCGGTTCGAGGACGTGACGGTCACCGAGATGGGTGTGACCGCCGTGCGCGCCGCCCTCGCGGACGCGGGCGACCCCGACTTCCAGGCCGCGTTCTGCGCCACCGTGTACTCGGGTGTGGCTGCGGGCCACAAGGTCCTCGGTGCACTCGGCCGCACCGGCATGCCGATCGTGAACGTCGAGGCCGGCTGCGCGAGCGGCGGTGCCGCGCTCATGCTCGCGGCGAGCGCGATCCGTGCCGGCCAGCACGACACCGTGCTCGTGTTCGGGATCGAGAAGATGCCCAAGGGCATCATCCGGTCGTCGTTCTTCGAGCCCTGGCGCGAGCAGGCCGGGCTCGCGGCGACGCCCGCGTACTTCGCGTTGCGGGCGCAGCGGCTGATGCGCGAGTCGGGCGTCACCAAGGAGCAGCTCGCCCAGGTGGTCGTGAAGAACCGCACCAACGGGCTCGAGAACCCGAACGCGATGTTCCGCAAGCCGACCACCGTCGAGGACGTGCTCGCGTCACGCCTGGTGTGCGAACCGCTCCACCTCCACATGCTCTGCTCGCCGAACGAGGGTGCTGCGGCGATCGTGCTGCGCCGTGACGACCTTGCCGGCGGCGCTCCGAAGGTCGCCGCGGCCGCGCTGCGGTCGCACCTGCCCGGCTCGGTCCTCGGTGAGGCGACGCCGTTGAGCGGCGTCGACGACACCGACATCACGCCGCCGAGCACCCTGGCCGCCGAAGCCGCGCTCACCGAAGCCGGCGTGTCCCCCGACGACCTCGACCTCGTCGAGTGCCAGGACACCGACGCCGCCCGGGAGGTCCTCGCCTACGAGGAGCTCGGGCTGTGCGCCCACGGCGACGGCGCCCGCATGGTCGTGCGACGGCACGACGCTGCCCACCGGTCGGCTGCCGGTGAACGTCAGCGGCGGCCTGCTCTCGAAGGGTGAGCCGCTCGGCGCATCCGCCCTCGGCCAGGTCGTGGAGCTCGCCGACCAGCTCCGTGACCGCGCGGGCGCGCGCCAGGTCGAAGGCGCGCGCGTGGGCCTGGCCCACACCGTCGGCCGTGGCGCGAACGCCGCGGTCGTCGTCGTGACGCGCTGAAGGCGCCAGACAGCGCTAGGCGCCGACGCGCGCGAGTTGTACTCCTGCATCGCGCTGTCCGAGTTGTCGGCTGCCGACTTGATCGCCGACTTCGGGCTCGTGCCCTCCGAGAACATGCTCTGCCACGACTCGCGCACCGCCGTCTGCACGCCGGTGTAGTCACCGATGACCGGACCAGCGGTCGCGAGGTTGCTCGGGCCGGTGAGGAGCTGGTCGTAGGCGACCTTGTAGCCCGGGATGCGCGACCAGAGGTCCTGGACCTCCGGCGAGTCGGCCGCCTCCTTCACGATCGGCACGTATCCGGTGCCGGCCGCCCACGTCGCCTGTGAGTCCGCGGTGTTGAGGAACTTGGCGAACTCCCACGCCGCGGCCTGCTTCTCGGGCTCCGACTTGTTCGAGATCCACAGCGCCGCCCCGTCGACGACGACGCCACCGTTGCCACTCGGGCCGGGCATGGGCGCGACACCCAACTTGATGTTCGGGTAGGCGCCGGAGCTGAGCACCTCGGAGATCGTGCCGAGCGACGCCGACGTCTCGGTCGTCATGACGTGGGTGCCGTTGCCGATGCCGAGGAGGTTGTCGAAGACCGAGCCGCCCTCGTCGTTGTTCACCTTGGCGAGGCCCCCGTCGACCATGTCCTTCATCCACGTGTAGACGTCGAGCCCCGTCTTGTTGTCGAACACGGTCTCGGTCGCTCGGCTGTTGCGACCGTTCCCGTTGTTCACGTACTGCTTGCCGGCCTTGGCGAGGTACTGCTCGAGGTAGCCCGGCTCGGTCTTGAGGCCGTAGCCCGCCGGAGCGACACCCGCATCGACGATCTTCTGCGAGTCGGCCTTGATGTCGTCGAGCGTCTTCGGCGGATCAGCGGGGTCGAGGCCGGCCGCGGTGAAGGCGTTCTCGTCGTAGTAGAGGACCGGACCGGACACGTTGAACGGCATCGGCCAGAGCGTCTTGTCGACCGTGTAGTAGTCGACGACCCGCTCGAGGTGACCGGACAGGTCGTACTTGTCGGCCTTCACGCACGCCTGCACCGGCAGCACCGACTGCGTGTCGATCATCTGCTGGACGTCACCGTCACCGATCTGCACGAGGTCGGGGAGGTCCCCGGTCGAGAGCCCGGCGACGTACTTGTCGAGCGTGTCCTGGTAGGTGATCTGGTCGACGAGGGTGACCTTCACCTTGCTCTGTGACGAGTTGAACTCGTCGGCGAGCTTCTGCAGCGTCGCCCCGTTCGCCGCGGCATCGAGTGCCACATCGTGATCTCGACCGTGCCCTTCGCCTTGTCGAGCGCGCTCAAGGGGCACTTCGCGCTGGATGACTGACGCGAGACGGACGCGCCCGCGCCGGCACCGGGGAGCGCGGTGACGGCGAGCGCGCAGGCCGCGACCGCGGCGAGCGCGGTGCGAACCAGTCGAGTGCGGACGGTTCGAGGACGACGTTGCATCGGATCTCCTGGTCGTGTGAACGGACGAGGGTCGAGTGCTCGGAACATAGTGTCAGCCCACCATCACCCTTTGACCGCACCGGCAGTCAGGCCGCGCACGAGCTGCTTCTGGAACACCAGGAGGAGGATGGCGAGCGGGATCACGGCGATCACCACGCCGGCGAACGTGACGTTGACCTGGTCGATGCTCGTGTTGCGCAGCTGCTTGAGCCCGATCTGGACCGTGCGGAACTCGTCGTCCTTCGTGACGAGCAGCGGCCACAGGTACTGGTTCCACGCGGAGAGGAACGCGAACACGCCGAGCGCCGCGAGCGCGGGCCGGACGAGCGGCATCGCGACACGGACCATGAACCGCCAGTGGCCGTAGCCGTCGAGCGACGCCGCGTCCTGCAGGTCTGCGCGGCACGCCCAGGAAGGCCTGGCGCATGAGGAAGGCGCCGAACCCGGTCGCCAGGAACGGCACCGCGAGGCCGGCGTAGGTGTTGTAGAGACCGAGGTCCGTGACGGTCGTGAGGTTCTGGATGATCGTGACCTCGAACGGCACCATCAGCGTCGCGAGGAAGACGACGAAGAGGGTCCGCTTGAACGGGAAGTCGAGGAACGCGAAGGCATAGCCCGCCAGGATCGCGGTCACGAGCTGCCCGACGACGATGATCATCGTGACGACGAAGCTGTTGACGAGGTAGTCACCGAAGTGACCGTCCGTCCACGCCCGTTCGTACGTGTTCCACACGGGATCGGTCGGGAAGAACGTCGGCGGCTTGCTGGCGATCTGCTCCGGCGTCAGCAGCGAGTTGACGACCGTGATGTAGAGCGGGAACAGGACGACGAAGGCGAGCACGGACAGCAGCACGTAGCGACCGAGGAGTCCCAACCGGCGCCGCCCCCGACCCTGAACGCTCGTCACGGCGTCCCTCGCACTGATCACGTCGGGCGTCGCAGGGATGGAGGTCGCGTCGGCAGTCACGGCATCACGCTCACCGTGCGTAGTGCACGCGGCGCTCGAGGAAGCGCAGCTGCAGCAGCGTCAGGATCATGGTGATCACGAACAGCGCGATCGCGAGCACCGCGGCCTTCCCCGGGTTCTTCTGCTCGCGGAGCTCGGTGAAGATGAAGTACGTCAGCACGTTCGTCTTCTTGAGCGGTCCCCCCTGGGTCAGCAGGTCGATCTGCCCGAACGTCTGGAACGCGAAGATCGACCCGACGACGACCGCGAAGAAGATCGTCGGTGACAGCAGCGGCAAGCGTCACGTTGCGGAACTTCGACCACGTCCCCGCGCCGTCGACCTCCGCGGCTTCGATCAGGTCCTCGGGAATCGCCTGGAGCCCGGCCGACATGAGGATGAACGAGAGGCCCAGGTTCTGCCAGATCGTCGTCACCGCGACGGCGAGCAGCGCGAGGTCGGGGTTGTCGAGGATCGGCGGCTGGGGGTCGATGCCGAGCCACGGGAGCAGCCCGACCTGCGGGTTCATCAGCGTCCCGAAGATGACCGACGCGACGGCCACCGACGTCGCGACCGTCGACGAGAAGATCGTCCGGTAGATGCCGACACCCTTGAGCTTCTGGTGCGCCAGGTTCGCGAGGACGATGCCGAGGAAGATGCCGATCGGCACGGTGAGCAGCGCGAACAGGATCGTCGTCCACAGCGAGTCGACGAACTCCTGCGAACCGAGCACGTCGGCGATCTGGTCGAACCCCACGTACTTGCTCGGCAACCCCGGGAACGGGGGGACGCTGTAGAGCGACAGCTCGAAGTTCTTGAAGAACGGATAGAAGATGAAGACGACGAAGATGACCATCGCCGGCGCGAGCATGAGCAGCGCGAGCCCGGATTCGCGCAGCCGGCGCGACGAGAAGCGGCGACGCTTCGTCTCGATCGCGAGGTCGAGCCCGGCTTCGTTGGCGAGCGCGCTCATGTCCCGGTGCCGTCGATGCGCACCTCGGTCGCGGCGTCGAAGACGTGCAGGTGCTCGGGCACCGCAGCGAGCCGGACCGACTCGCCCTCCCGCGGTGGCACGACGTCCGCGGCTTGGCGGACGATCACCATCGTCGAGTCCTCGAGCCGACAGATCACGTGACGCTCGTGCCCGAGTGACTCGACCACCGTCACGGTCGCGGGCACCGCGCCCGCGGGGTCGACGTCGAGGTCCTCGGGCCGGACGCCGACGATCACCGACTCCGGGTGCGCTCGCTCGACCGCTGCGGCGAGCGCCGGCGGGAAGGGCACGACGCATCCCGGGAGCTGGACGGCAGGCGCTCCGTCACTCGTGACGACGGTCGCCGGCACCGTGTTCATGGGCGGGTTGCCGATGAACCGGGCGACGAACAGGTTGGCCGGCGCGGCGTAGACCTCCTGCGGTGGTGCGATCTGCTGGAGCTGCCCCTCGTTGAGGATCGCGATCCGGTCGCCCATCGTCATCGCTTCGACCTGGTCGTGCGTGACGTAGATGATCGTGGCCTCGAGCCGGCGCTGGAGCTCGACGAGCTCGGCCCGCGTCTGCACACGGAGCTTGGCGTCGAGGTTCGACAACGGCTCGTCCATGAGGAAGGCGAGCGGTCGCCGCACGATCGCCCGCGCGAGCGCGACGCGTTGGCGTTGCCCACCCGAGAGCTGCCCGGGCTTGCGGTCGAGCAGGTCGGCCGAGCCCGAGCGATGCCGCGGCCTCGTCGACCAGCGCCGCTCGCTCGTCCTTCTCGACGTGGCGCGACTTCAGCGGGAACTCGATGTTCCGCCGGACCGTCATGTGCGGATACAGCGCGTACGACTGGAACACCATCGCGATGTCGCGGTCCTTCGGCTCGACGTCGTTCACGACGCGATCGCCGATGCGGATCTCACCCGCCGTGATGTCCTCGAGGCCGGCGATCATGCGGAGCGCCGTGCTCTTCCCGCAGCCCGACGGGCCGAGCAGCACGAGGAACTCCTCGTCCTCGACGTCGAGCGAGAGGTCGTCGACCGCGACGACGTCGCCGTACCGCTTCGTGACCCTGTCCAGCACCACCCCACTCATGCGCGCCGCACACTAGGCCCGGTCCCAGGTGGCGCGCGGGAGAACGTCCGGTGAAGCGACGGCAGGAGATGACGGTCGATCGAGCGATCAGCGCGCCCGCAGGAACCAGCCGCGCGGGTCCCAGCGCCGGAGCGGCGCGATCTCCTGCGGCGTCGGGCGGCGCGAGCTCGGCGACCTCGTCGGCGACCCGGACGTCCCACCCGCACGCGGCCCGCGCCGCCTCGACCCGATCGTCGAGCGGCTCGGGTCCCGCCGGGACCGCGATGAGCACGAGCTCGTCGTCGGGCGTCGGCTTCTCGAACGTGCCGAGGTCGGTGACGAGCGCGCGCACGGCGCGACCCGGCGACGTGATGTAGCCGCACTCCGGCGGCGTGCGCTCCGGCGAGAGCAGCGCGACGACGATCGCCTCGGCGCACACCGACGCGACGTCGTTGCCGCCCCCGGAGCCGACGAGGAACGGGCCGTCGGGGATGAGCGTCGAGTTGACGTTGCCGAAGCCGGTCGACCTGCGCGCCGCCGAGGCACGCGAGCGTCGTCGTGCCCGGCGCCGCCGACGAGCGTCCCGAGCACCATCGACGCGTCGTCGAGCATCGTCGACCGCGGGAAGTTGCGGTGGTTGAGCACGAACGGGTCGGCGATCGCCGGGTCGTAGCCCCAGAGCCCGATCTCGGCCGTGAGCTGCACGTCGCTCCCCTGCTCGCGCGCCTTGGCGACCGCCGAGCCACGCGGCCAGGTTCGCCACGCCGGCGCCGGCGAGCACCGCGTCGCGCGTCGAGCGCGAGCGACCCGGTCGGCGAGGTGGCGCGCGCCCCACGTCGCGGCGAGCTCCCAGCGGTTCGGCGGCGCGTCGAGGTCGGGTGGGTACGCGGCCTCGTCGTCGCTGCCACGAGTCGGGCTCGGCCTTGGCCCGCAGCGCGCGACCGCGGCTCGGCGCCGAGCCGGTCGAGGTAGTCGGCCTGGTCGTCGACGTCGAGCACCCAGTGCCGGATCCAGTCGTCGAAGTCGTCGGCGCGGCGTCGCGGCGCGGGCGTCGACCCAGAAGTCGTAGTCCTCGCCGTAGCCGTCGACCGGCAGGTCACCGGCGAACAGCCCGCCCGGGTGCGCGCCGAGCTCGCGCTTCGCACACCGCGAGCACCCGGTGCGCGGGGATGCGGACGAGGTGGGCCCACGGGCGCAGGTCGTCGACGACCTGCTCGACGGTGACGATCGCGCCCCGCTGCGCCGCCGAGCGCGCCCCACACGCCTTCGAGCAGCGGCGGGTGCACCGCGACGTTGCCCTCGCGATCGGCGACCGGCGCGTGCAGCAGGGCGACGTCGGGTGCGAGCGGCGCGAGCAGCCCGACCTCGCCGAACGGCGTCTCGACCCGTCGCGTACGCGTCGTTCTCCTCCATCGACGAGCCCGACGATCGATCGGGTCGTCGACCGCGGGCAGCCCGCGGGCCGCGGCCTCGAGCCGCTGCGCGAACGCGAGGAACGACCAGTGCTCGACCTCGACGGCGCCCGACTTGTAGGCGTCGGCGAAGATCGGGTTGGGCGTGAAGTTCGGGAACGTGTCGCCGGAGTAGCCGGTGACCACCTTGCTCGACGAGCCCGCCCCGGAAGAACAGCGTGCCGAGGCTCGACAGGCTCGGCATCACCAGCGTGAAGCCCGGGATCCTGCCCCACCACTGCCGGACGAGCTCGCGAGCGGCGGCCGTCCACCGGGTGTGCCCGGTGACGAGGCAGATCGCGTCGCCGGCCCGAACGTGCTGCTGCGACCGCGTCGCGCAGCGACGCGTGCTGCTCGACAGCTCGGAGGCGGCACGCCCAGACGCTAGGCGGGGTCGAGCACGAGGTCGGCGAGGCGCTGCCGCTGCCAGCCCTGGTAGCCGAGCATCACGTCGTTCTGCTTCGCGCGCTTGTAGATAGAAGTGCGCGTCGCAGTCCCACGTGAAGCCGACGCCGCCGTGGATCTGGATGTCCTCGGCCGATGACGAAGACGGCGGCCTCGCCGACGAAGCCCTTCGCCATCGCCGCGGCGTGCTCACGCGCCGGATCGTCGACGTCGGACGTCCACGCCGCGTAGTGCGTGCCCACACGTGACAGCTCGAGCCGGTGCAGCATGTCGACGGCCTTGTGGCGGATCGCCTGGAACGACGCGATCGGCCGGTCGAACTGCACCCGCACCTTCGCGTACTCGACCGCGAGCTCGAGCGCCGCGTCGCAGGCGCCGACGAGCTCGGCCGCGAGCATCACCGCCGCGTCGTCGACGACCCGCCGCCAGATCGCCGTGTGGTCGCCGCGCCGGTCCGACCGGCTCGCACGGCGTGTCCGTCGAGCACGAGGCGCGCCGCCTTGCGCGTCGGGTCGAGCGTCGGGACCGCGCTCCGCGTCGGGCGCCTGCAGCAGGAACGAGCCGAGCCCTTCCTCGGTGCGCGCGGCGACGATCACCCAGTCGGCGGTGTGACCGTCGAGCACGAGCGGCTTCACGCCCGTTGAGGATCCAGTGCGCGCCCTTGCGGCGGGCCCGGGTGCGGACCCGGTCGACCGGGTCGCCGTGGCCCTGCTCCTCGAGCGCAACGGTGCCGCGCAGCGTGCCCGACGCGAGCGGCGCGAGCAGGTCGTCGCGCTCGAGGCGGCGCGCCGCGAGGGTCGCGAGCACCGCCGACGAGAAGTACGGACCGGGGAACGGGAGGCGGCCCATCTCCTCCATCACCACGACCATGTCGACGAGGCCGAGGCCGAGGCCGCCGTGCTCCTCGGGCACCAGCAGGCCGGGCCACCCGACGTCGGCGATCTTGCTGCCAGACCTCGTCGGTGAAGCCGCGCTCGTCGTCGGCCATCGCCCGCACGTAGGACCCCGGCGCCTCGTCGCTCGAGGAACGGCCGGACGCTGGCTCGCGAGCGCGTCCTGATCGTCGGAGAACGTGAAGTCCACTTTCCTCGCTCGCTCCCTCGGCGGCCGGGTACCGGCCGCCGCCCTTCGGCCGTTCGCTCGCTGAGCGAGCGTCTCCGCTCCCTCCGGTCGCTCCGACGCCGCCTGTTTTCCGCCCCGCGAAACGCCTGCTTTCGCCCCCGCGAAACCTGACACGCACGTTAGTCAAGGGCCCGCGCGGCTCGCTATCGTGCGGGAATCCCGACATCGGCGCCCCCCAGGGCCTCCCGGGCGCGCCCGCCCACCGGCTCGCCGCCAGCCGCCACTTCCGGATCGGCGGCTCCTAGTCTTGACCCGATGCCGGCCCCTTCACGACAGCGGTCGCCCGCTGCGCGCCCGCACCCAGGCCGGGCCCCCTGACCGCCGCGGGACCGCCGACCGGCCCCGGTCCCGCGGCCCGCAGCCGCTCGGGCCCGGCCACCGCCGGCGTCATCGTTCGCTCCTCCGCCCGATCGCGCTCGGCGTGCTGATCGTCCTCACGATGCTCGCGGCCGGCTGGTACTTCCTCAGTCGCGAGCGGAACGGCAACGAGGCGCAGGCGCTCGACTTCTCGAGCGTCGAGGCACGGTTCGTCGCGGCGGCCCGCGAGCTCCCGGCGACCACCGGCGTCGTGCAGGAGTTCAACGACCTCGGCCAGTTCAACTACGCAGCTCGACAGCAAGACGATGATCATCCAGAACTCGATGGCCGAGTTCGTGACGATCGTCAACGAGCGCAGCGGCGAGGAGTCGAAGCTCGCCCGGCGCGCCGATCGCCATCGGTGAGAACATGCTGCGCGCCATCGTGCGGTTCCGCGAGGCGATCACCGCGACGAACGATCTGGTCGACGCACAGAAGGCCCTCGCCGACATCGCCGCGCAGGTCGACGACCTCGAGGCCAAGGTCAAGGCGTGGAAGAGCACCTGAGCACGAGAGCACGAGAGGACGGATGGACTTCTCGTACACACCTGAGGACGAGGCGTTCCGCGACGAGCTGCGCGGCCTGGCTCGACGAGCACCTCCCGAAGTTCCTCGCCGACTGGGGCGGCGACGAGGACCCGGGCGGCGGTCGCCAGGCGCGGGCATCGCCCGCACGCAGGAGCGCCGGCGCGACTGGCAGCGCCGCCTCAACGAGGGTCGCTGGGCCGCGATCAACTGGCCCAAGGACTGGCACGGGCGCGAGGCGACGCCCGTGCAGAACGTCATCTACTCCGAGGAGATGGCGCGGGTGCGCGCGCCCGGGCATCTACAACGCGAACGGCATCTGGCAGATCGGCCCGATGATCATCGCGTGGGGCACCGCCGGAGCAGCAGCAGCAGTGGCTGCCCGGGATCCTCTCGGCCGACGAGCACTGGTGCCAGGGCTTCAGCGAGCCGCAGGCCGGCTCCGACCTCGCCAACCTCCGCACGACGGCGGTGCGCGACGGCGACGAGTACGTCGTCAACGGCCAGAAGATCTGGATCTCCACCGCGCACCTCGCGAAGTGGGGCCTCTTCCTGCTCCGCACCGACCCCGAGGCGATCGAGCGCGGCGCCAAGCACGAGGGCATCACCGCGTTCATCATCGACATGGAGACGCCGGGCATCGAGTGCCGGCCGATCCGCGACATCGTCGGCGACGAGATGTTCAACGAGGTCTGGTTCACCGACGCCCGGATCCCCGCCGACGCACCGGCTCGGCGACGAGGGGCAGGGCTGGCAGGTCGCGATGGGCACGCTCGGCCACGAGCGCGTCGGCACGGCCGGGCTGGCGATCACGATGGCGGCCGACCTGCGGGCGATGATCTCCGCGGCGCGGGCGGTCAACCCCGACTGCGCTCGAGGATCCCGAGATCCGCGAGCGCATCGCGCGCGCCTACACCGACATCGAGTTCACGAAGCTCCTCAACTACCGGGCGCTCACGAAGATCATCAAGGGCCAGAAGAACTGGCCCGAGGTGCCGCTGGCGAAGCTGCAGTGGAGCCACCTCGCGCAGACGCTCGCCGAGCTGGCGGTCGACCTGCTCGGACCGAACGGGCTGCTCGCCAAGGGCGGGCCCGACGCGGTCGACGGCGGATCGTGGACGCGCCTCTACAGCTTCCAGCGCTACACGTCGATCGGCGCCGGCGCCACCGAGGTGCAGAAGAACATCATCGCCGACCGCGCCCTGCTCCCCCGCAAGTAGTCACCTGTCCTCGCATGCAGCTGGGGATCGTCACACCGGTCGTGACGCGGCTGCCGCGGGCGCACGCGCCGTGGGAGCGGGACGCGGGGATCGCCGAGATCGCACGCGTCGCCGTCGAAGCCGACCGGCTCGGGTACCATCACCTCACGTGCAGCGAGCACGTCGCCGTCCCCGTCGACGTCGCCGAGGTGCGCGGCGGCACCTACTGGGACCCGCTCGCCGTGTTCGGCTACCTCGCGGCGCGCACCGACGTCGATCCGGCTCGCCACGTTCGTGCTCGTGCTCGCGCTACCACCACCCGCTCGCGATCGTGAAGCGCTACGGCACGCTCGACACGGTCTCGGGCGGCCGGCTGATCCTCGGCGTCGGCGTCGGGACGCTCGAGGAGGAGTTCGACCTGCTCGGACGTGCCGATCGCCGACCGCGGTGAGCGGGGCGACGAAGCGATCCGTGCGATCCGGGCGTCGTTCGGCGTCGAGGTCCCGACGTTCGAAGGGCCGACGTACCAGTACCGCGACCTCATCGTGGAACCGGCCGGCGTCCAGACCCCGCCGCCGATCTGGATCGGTGGACGCACCGCGCGGTCGCTGCGCCGGGCCGTCGAGCTCGGCGAGGCCTGGGCGCCGTTCGCGCTCTCGCCCGGCGACGTCGCAGCGATGCTCGCCGACGCACGCAATGCCGATGCCTGGGACGCGCGCCGCACACCGCTCGACATCGTCCTGCGCCCGGAGCGTGCACTCGACCCGATCGGTGACGCCGACGCCACGCGGCGCTCGATCGACGAGCTGCGGGAAGCCGGGGCGACGATGCTCAGCGTGACGATCCGGAACGATTCGGTCGACCGGTACTGCGAGCAGCTCGCCGCGCTGCGCGAGCTCGTCCCCCCGAGCTGACCAGGCCGACTGACCCGCTCAGCCGAGCAGCGCCGCCGTGTGGCGCGCGATGACGGCATCCTCGTCGGTCGGCACGACGCGAACGACCACGCTCGACGACGACGAGCTGATGACGGGCGCGTCGTTCGCGTTGTGCCCGTCCTCGAGCGCGACGCCGAGGTGGGTGAGCCGGACGCAGACCTCCTCGCGCACGGCCGACGCGTGCTCCCCGATGCCGGCCGTGAACACGATCGTGTCGAGCCCGCCAAGCACGGTCGAGTACGCGCCGATCTCCATCGCGACCCGCGCGCAGAACACGTCCACGGCCAGCGCGGCGCGCTCGTCGCCGCCGTCGCGCCGTTCGAGCAGCACGCGCATGTCCGACGCGCCGCCGAGCCCCAGCAGGCCCGACTCCTCGTCGACCAGTGCCTCGAGCCGCGCCGCGTCGTAGCCCTGCTCGCGGACGAGGTGGACGAGCACGCCCGGGTCGAGATCGCCCGTGCGCGTCCCCATGGGGATGCCACCGGTCGGCGTCAGCCCCATCGACGTCGCGACGGATCGGCCGTCCTCGATCGCCGCGAGGCTGGCTCCGTTGCCGAGGTGCGCGACAACCGCGCGACCGAGGGTGTCGGCGCCGACCGCGCCGACGATGTACTCGTACGACAGGCCGTGGAAGCCGTAGCGGCGGATGCCGAGGTCGGCGAGATCGTCCGGGACCGGCAGGCGCCAGGCGACCTCTGGCAACGTGGCGTGGAACGCCGTGTCGAAGCAGGCGACCTGGATCATGTCGGGCGCTGCCGCCCGCACGCCGTCGATCGCGCCGAGCGCCGCCGGCAGGTGCAGCGGCGCGAACGGCACGACGGCGCGCAGCTCGTCGAGCACCGCGTCATCGATCACGACGGGTGCCCGCAGCTTCGGTCCGCCGTGCACGACCCGGTGGCCGACGGCGGCGGCGGCACCCTGCTTCTCGAGCAGCCGGCGGAAGACGTGCGTCGCCGCGTCGCGCACCGACGAGCCGTCGTCGGTGGTGCTGAGACCGTCGATGGACGCCTCGCCGATGCGTTCCTCGGTGCCGCCCTGCACGCGGTAGCGCGCGCCCTTGACCGACGAGGACCCGCAGTTGAGGCAGACGACGTCGACGCCGTCCGCGGTCACGACGCCGGCCCCGGACCCTCGGACCTCAGGACCGGGTCCAGTGCCAGTCGCGCACCTCGGGCATGTCCTCGAGGTGGTCGACGACGTAGCCCCGGTGGCGCTTGAGCATCGCGTTGCAGTGCGTGATGAGCGACTCGGCGTCGCCCGGCACCTTGCGCGCCCGTCGCAGCGCCTCCAGGACGAGGTGGTACCGGCTCATCTCGTTGCGCACGACCATGTCGAACGGTGTCGTCGTCGTGCCCTCCTCCTGGAAGCCGCGCACATGGAACCGTCCTGACGCCGGGCGGCCGTGGATCACGTGGTGCACCGCGCTCGGGTACCCGTGGAACGCGAACACGACGTCGCGATCGGCGGTGAACAGGTCGAGGAACGTGCCACCGTCCATGCCGTGCGGGTGGTAGTCGGGCAGGAAGAGCGTCATCAGGTCGACGACGTTGACGACGCGGAACGACAGGTCGGGCACGTGCTCGAGCAGCATGTCGGCCGCCGCGAGCGTCTCCATCGTCGGGATGTCCCCCGCCGACGCGAGGATCACGTCGGGGTCCTCGTGGTCGCCGTGCGCGGAGCCGGCCCAGCGCCAGATCGACGCGCCCTTCGAGCAGTGCGCCCGCGCGTCGTCCATGCCGAGCCACTGGAGCTGCGGTTGCTTGTCGATGACGATCAGGTTCACGTTGTCGCGGCTGCGGAAGCAGTGATCGGCGACCGACAGCAGGCAGTTGGCGTCCGGCGGGAAGTAGAGACGCGCGACGTTGCCGCGCTTGGTGAGCACGGTGTCGATGAGCCCCGGGCCCTGGTGGCTGAAGCCGTTGTGGTCGTTGCGCCAGCACGTCGACGTCAGCAGCACGTTCAACGAGGCGACCGGCTCGCGCCACGACAGGTCGGCCGCCGCCTCGAGCCACTTCGAGTGCTGCACGAGCATCGATGCCGACACCATCGCGAAGGCCTCGTACGTCGCGAACAACCCGTGCCGCCCGGTCAGGACGTATCCCTCGAGCCACCCCTCGCAGTTGTGCTCGCTGAGGACCTCCATCACCCGTCCCTCGGGTGACACGTGGTCGTCGGTCGGCAGGTTCGGCGCGACGAGACAGCGCGACTCGTGGTCGAACACCGCGCCCAAGCGGTTCGAGTTCGTCTCGTCGGGGCACACCAGCCGGAAGTTGTCCGGGTTGGCGAGATAGATGTCGCGCACGAGCTCCCCGAGCTTGCGCGTCGACTCGTGCAGCTCGGAGCCGTGCCGGCGCACCGGGATGGCGTAGTCGGTGAAGTCGGGCAGCACGAGCGCCCGCAGGAGCTTGCCGCCGTTCGCGTGCGGGTTCGCGCCCATGCGCCGGTCGCCGGTGGGCGTCGTCGCCACGAGCTCGGCGAGTGGCCGGCCCTCGCCGTCGAAGAGCTCGTCGATGCGGTACGACCGCATCCACTCCTCGAGCTGCGCGAGGTGGTCGGGGTTGTCCCGCGGATCGGTGATGGGGACCTGGTGCGCGCGCCACGTTCCCTCGACCGGGAGGCCGTCGACCACCTTGGGTCCCGTCCAGCCCTTCGGGGTGCGCAGCACGATCGCCGGCCAGCGCGGCCGCGCGGAGAAGCCGGACGCACGCGCATCCGACTGGATCTCGCCGATCGCGTCGAAGCACTCGTCGAGGGTCGCGGCGAGCGCTCGGTGCACCGTCATCGGGTCGTCGCCCTCGACGAGGTGCACGTCGTACCCGTAGCCACCGATGATCGACGTGATCGCGTCGTCGGTTGCGCGGCCGAGCACCGTCGGCCCCGAGATCTTGTAGCCGTTCAGGTGCAGGATCGGCAGGACCGCGCCGTCGCGCACCGGGTTCAGGAAGTCGATGCCCTGCCACGACCCGGAGAGCGGCCCGGTCTCCGACTCGCCGTCGCCGATGACGCACGCAACGACGAGCTCGGGGTTGTCGAACGCCGCGCCGAACGCGTGCACCAGCGCGTACCCGAGCTCCCCGCCCTCGTGGATGGAGCCGGGTGTCGGCACGCTGACGTGGCTCGGGACGCCACCGGGCGTCGAGAACTGCCGGAACAGTCGTTGCATGCCCGCACCGTCGCGACTGATGTCGCGGTAGATCTCCGAGTACGTGCCCTCGAGCCAGGTGTTGGCGAGGATCGCCGGTCCACCATGCCCGGGGCCTGCGATGTAGACGACGTCCGCGTCGCGCGCACGGATGACTCGATTGAGGTGCGTCCACAGGAGGCTGAGCCCGGGTGACGTGCCCCAGTGGCCGAGGAGGCGCGGCTTGATGTGCTCGGGTGCGAGCGGCTCGCGCAGCAGCGCGTTGTCCTGCAGGTAGATCTGCCCGATCGTGAGGTAGTTCGCCGCGCGCCAGTACGCATCGAGGACGTCCAGCGCTTCGAGAGGGGCGCCTTCGGACGAGACGACTTCAGCTGCCACTCTCGGAGAGGCTAGCGATCACGCTCACCCGTCGATCGCCCATCGAAACGTCGCGTGAACGACAAGTGGCGCGCCGGGTTGCACGATGTGTGCCGGCGCGCTGTCGGGAGGCAGGTTCAGCGCGTCGGGCGGCGCCGACTGCGGCTCGACGCACAGCGCCTGCTCGGGTTCGGTGTACACGACGATGCACGGGCAGTCGGTCTCGATCGTGAGCGCCGCGGCACCCGGCCAGCGCAGCACCGCCGCGGTCGCGCCGAGGTCGGTGAAGCAGTCGTCCCACGGCGGCGCGGTCACGGGTACCAGCTCACCCGTCGGGATGTCGGTCGCGTCCTTGACGTACATCTGGTCGGCGTGCAGCTCGAGCTCGACTGGATCACCGCGCCCGATCTCACGGTGCCACCACGGGTGCCACCCGCACGACGCCGGCATCGGCGCGCGAGCCGCGTGGACCTCCATCGTCATCGCGAGCTCGTCCGCAGAGAGGGCGAACCGCTGCACGACGTGTCCCCCGAAGGGCCAGGGGTCGGCGAGGTCGATCGCCAGCACGGCCTCGGTCGGCGTCTGCGACTCGACGCGCCAGCGGTGGTCGCGGACCGTTCCGTGGATCGCGTGCGGCGGCTTGTTCAACGGGAGCTGGTGGTCCTGCCCGTCGAACGTGAACCGACCGTCGCGCACGCGTCCCGCCCATGGCGCCATCGGGAAGATCCCGTGGTTGCGGTCGTCGTCCTCGGCGCGCAGCAGCAGCTGCAGCCCGTCGACCTCGAGCTCGGTGACCCGACCGCCGCCCGCGGGGTCGACGACGAGCCGCGCGTCTCCTGCCTCGAGAGCGAGCACCGCCGACTCAGCCGAGGCGCTCGATGACGGTGGCGTTCGCTTGCCCGCCGCCCTCGCACATGGTCTGGAAGCCGTAGCGACCGCCGGTGGCCTCGAGGTGGTTGAGCATCGTCGTCATGATCCGCACACCGCTCGCGCCGAGCGGGTGGCCGATCGCGATCGCGCCGCCACGTGGGTTGTACTTCGCCGGGTCCGGCTGGAACTCCTTCGCCCACATCAGCGCGATCGCCGCGAACGCCTCGTTGCACTCCATGGCGTCGAAGTCGTCGATCGACATGCCCGAGCGCTCGAGCAGCCGGCGCGTGACCGGGTTCGGCGCCGAGAGCACCAGCACCGGATCGTCGGCGAGCACGGCGAAGTGCGCGAAGCGGGCCCGGATCGGCAGGCCCAGCCGCTCGGCCGTGGCGCGCTCCGCGATCAGCATCGCGGCCGCGCCGTCGCTCATCTGCGACGCGTTCCCCGCGGTGATGTCGGGTGCGGGCTGCTCGTCGGACTCCCACGCGGGCCGCAGCGCGGCCAGGCCCTCGACGGTGGTGTCGCGCCGGATGCCTTCGTCGGCCTCGAGCATCCCGCCGGTCTCGTTGCCCTTCTCGTCGCGGAGCGGCACCGGGATCGTCTCTTTGGCGAAGTGGCCGTTGTCGGTGCTCTCGGCCGCGCGTCGCTGGCTCTCGGCCGCGAACGCGTCCATCTCCTCGCGCGTCACGCCGTACTTGTCGGCGAGCACCTGCGCGACCCAGAACTGGATGCCGAGGACGCCGTTGCACGCCTCGAGGAACCCCGGCGAGAACGGGCCCGTGCCGCCGCGGGCGTTGCTCGACATGGGCGCGCGGGTCATCGACTCGACACCACACGCGATCGCGAGGTCGTAGGCGCCGGCCATGACGCCCTGGGCGACGAAGTGCATCGCCTGCTGCGACGACCCGCACTGGCGGTCGACGGACGTGGCCGGCACGTGCCACGGCAGGCCGGCGGCGACCCAGGCGTTGCGCGTGACGTTGCAGCCCTGCTCGCCGGCCTGCGTCACGCAGCCACCGACGACGTCCTCGACGAGCGCCGGGTCGACGTCGTTGCGGTCGAGGAGCCCGCGCAGCGCGAACCCGAGCAGGTCGGTCGGGTGCCAACCCGAGAGCGCGCCCTTGCGCTTGCCGATCGGCGTGCGCACCGTGTCGACGATCACCGCTTCCCGCATCGCAGCTCCTCGGCTCCCAACTTCTCAACTTCTGGGGCGGCAGCGTAGTTGGGCCTCCTCGGCGCCCATCTAGCCTCCTCGTCGTGCGCATCGCGGCACTCGTCAAGCAGATCCCCGCGTTCGAGGAGATGGAGCTCGGCGCCGACGGACGACTGCGCCGCGAAGGTCTCGACCTCGAGATGAACCCGTACTGCCGCCGAGCGGTGTCGCAGGCGGTCGAGCTCGCCGCGGCGATCGGCGACGGCACGGTCACCGTGTTCACGCTCGGCCCGCCGACCGCCGACGACGTGCTGCGCGAGGCGCTCGCCTGGGGACGCGACAACGCGGTGGAGATCGACGGCGTGCTCGTCACCGACCCGGCGTTCGCGGGATCCGACACGCTCGCGACGGCACGCGCGCTCGCTGCGGCCATCACGCGCGAGGGACCGTTCGACCTCGTGCTCACCGGTCGCAACTCGGTCGACGCCGACACCGGGCAGGTGGGCCCCGAGCTCGCCGAGCTGCTCGATCTCCCGTTCGCCACGGGCGTCCGTCACCTCAGCATGAAGGGCTCCGTGCTGCACCTGCGCTGCGAGCACGACGACGGCTGGGTGCAGCTCGAGGTCGCGCTGCCGTTGGTGGCGTCCTGCGCCGAGCGTCTCATCGACCCGTGCAAGGTCGACCCCGCGGGCCGCGAGACCGTGCCCGCCGAGCGCATCCGCTCCGTGACCGCGGCCGACCTCGGTCCCGGGCCCTGGGGGCAGGCCGGCAGCCCCACGACCGTCGGCACCGTGCGGGTCCACGAGGTCGCGCGCGACGGCCATCGCTGCCAGGGCTCCCTCGAGGAGCAGGTGCGGGAGGCCGTGAGCCTGCTCGAGGCACGGGGTGCGCTCACGCCCCCCGCCGACGATGCGGGCTCGACCGAGCGCGTCCCGGCACCGCGCGACGCCGGCCCCGCGATCGCCGTCGTCGTCGAGCCCGACCGGGCGCACTTGACCCGGGAGCTCCTGGGAACGGCGGCCGTGCTCGCGCACGGGATCGACGGACACGTCGTCGCGCTCACGACCCGGGACCCGCACCTCGTGGTGCTCGGCTCGTGGGGCGCCGACACGCGGTTGTGCTCGGCGGCGACGACCTGGTCGAGGAGGACGTCGCTCGCGCCGTCGCCGACTGGGCACACGACGACGCGCCGTGGGCCGTCCTCGCGCCGAGCACGGCGTGGGGCCGCGAGATCGCCGCGCGCGCCGCGGCTCGGCTCGGCGCGGGCCTCACCGGCGACGCCATCGATCTCGAGATCGACGATGGCCGCCTCGTGGCGTGGAAGCCGGCGTTCGGCGGCCAGCTCGTCGCCGCCATCCATGCATCCTCGACCGTGCAGATGGCGACGGTGCGCGCCGGGATGCTCGCCCAGCTCACGCCACGTGCCGCGACCGCGACGGTCCGGCACGTCACCGCGCACCCGCGGCGGCGCGTGCGGGTCGTGGCGCGCACGCGTGACGACGACCTCGACGTGCTCGCCGAGGCGAAGACGGTCGTCGGGATCGGCACGGGCGGCATCACACCCGACGACTACGCACGCATCGAGCCGCTGCGCGAGGTCCTCGGCGCCGAGCTCGGAGCGACGCGCAAGGTCACCGACAACGGCTGGATGCCGCGTGCGCGCCAGATCGGCATCACGGGACGGACGATCGCGCCGCACCTGTACGTCGCGCTGGGCAGCAGCGGCAAGTTCAACCACATGGTCGGCGTCCGCGCCGCGGCGACGGTGCTGGCCGTCAACCACGATCCCGACGCGCTGGTGTTCGACAGCGCCGACATCGGGATCGTCGGCGACGCCGTCGAGGCCGCCGCGCTCCTCGCGGGCGAGCTCGAGCGCCTCCCCGTGCCCCGGTAGCGACTCAGTCGTCGAAGCCGGTCACCACGACCGGGCACGGCGCGTTGCGCACGATGTGGTCGGAGACCGAGCCGAGCACCGCGCGTTTCAGTCCACCGTTGCCGCGCGTCCCGAGCACGATCCCGCGCGCCGAGGTCTTCGCCGCGAGCTCGCAGATCTCCGTCCCCGGATCGCCCCGGAGCACCTGGGTCTCGGCGCCGGGGATGCCGAGCGCCTCCGCGGCCGTCGAGACGATCGTCGCGCCGTCGTGCTGGCGCACGCGCTCGCGCTCGTCGAACGCCTGCTCCGACATGACCCCGCCGGCCATCCCGGTGCCCGTGACCTCCATCGGGTCGCCCAGGTCCACGACGGTCACGACGAGCGCGTCGTCGCACGAGCCGAGCAGGTCGAGACCGGCACACGCCGCGCACGTCGAGGGCTCCGATCCGTCCACCGCGACGATGAGCGTCATGGCGTGGACGTTAGGCCGTCGGGTCTCGACGCGAACCGACCGCGGCGCCCCGGACGTCGCTGTCCGGGTGCCGCGGCCGGTCGGTCGAACGGTGATGCTGGGTCAGGTGACCACTTCTTCTTTGTCGCCGTACACCGTGAGCGCGTAGATCACGAGCGACGCGAGGACGATGTAGACGAGGGAGCGCCCGGGCGTCTGGAACATCCAGAAGAACTCCACGATGATCCCGAGCATCGCGGCGAGGATGCCGACCCATCGCGCCCACTGCGCGCGTCCGAAGACACCAAAGCCCGCGACCAGGATGACGATCCCGACGATGAGGTAGATCCAACCCCACGTCTCGAGGTTGCCCTCGTAGAGGACCTGGTCACCCGCGGTGTCCTTGTGATCCAGGGCCCAGAGGCCCGAGATGATGTCGAAGAACCCCGCGATGATCAGCATGACGCCGGCAAAGCCGATCCATCCTGATCCTTTCTTCGCCATTGCGTCCACCACTCAAGTACCCCCGTTGTCCGGCAGCCGGCGGCGCCGGCTGCTCTCCTACATCAGACTTGCATCATCTTCAGGTGGTTTCGGGGTTTTCCGCCGGCTTCGGCGGCCGCCAGAACACGGCCAGGAAGACGGCCGTGCCGACGATGCCGAGCAGGGCACTCAGCAGGAGCGCCGTGCCGGGCTCGAACGGGAACGAGAAGCCGAACGCGTCGTCGAGCGACCACTCGCCCGGGGAGAGGGCGCCGAGCGCGATCGAAAGGACGCCGAGCACGCTGACGTACTCCCAGCCCTCTCCCTTGTTGAAGCTCCAGAAGCCGTTCTTCCAGTGGTTCGTCACGAGCGCGACGAACACGATCGACGCCACGCCGCCGTACGACAGCGGCGTGAGGAACCCGAAGATCAGCGCGACACCTGCCGCGAGCTCGGTCAGCGTGACGGTCCACGCCTGGAGCGGACCGTTGCGCAACCCGAGGCTCTCGAACCAGTTGGCCATGCCCGGCCCGGACCGCACCGAATTCAGGTGTCGCCACCCGTGGGCGAAGATGACCGCGCCGACCATCACCCGAGCGATGAGCAGCGCGATGTTCAGCGCGTCGAGATCGTTCACGGTCTCCCCCTCTTCGAAGTCGGCGGCACCATAACGCTGGTGCGCGCGTCGGCTGCTCCGGTGAGCCGGACGTATGCTGACATCGGCGTCAGGAATTTTGGGGGTGCGCGATGCCGAAGACCGAAGACCTGATCCTCGTCAGCGTCGACGACCACGTCGTGGAGCCGCCCGACGCTCTTCGACGCCCACCTTCCCGAGAAGTGGAAGGACTTCGCGCCGAAGATCGTCCACAAGGACGACGGCATCGACGTCTGGGAGTACGAGGGCAACGAGATCCCCAACATCGGGCTCAACGCCGTCGCCGGGCAAGCCGCCCGAGGAGTACAACATCGAGCCGACGTCGCTACGACATGATCCGCAAGGGGTGCTGGGACATCCACGAGCGCGTCAACGACATGAACCGCAACGGCGTGCTCGGCTCGATGTGCTTCCCGAGCTTCGTGCAGTTCTGCGGCCAGCTGTTCTCGCAAGTCGAAGGACCTCGACATGGGCGCTGAACCTCCTGCGCGCCTACAACGACTGGCACATCGACGAGTGGTGCGGCACCTACCCCGGCCGCTTCATCCCGCTGTCGATCCCGCCGATCTGGGACCCGCAGCTGATGGCCGACGAGGTGCGCCGCGTCGCGAAGAAGGGCTGCCACGCGGTCACGTTCTCCGAGAACCCGGCCAAGCTCGGGTGGCCGCACATCTTCGGCGACCACTGGGACCCGTTCTTCGCCGGCGTGCGAGGACGAGGGCACGGTCATCTGCCTGCACATCGGGTCGTCGTCGACGACGCTCGCGACTCGAGCCGGGCGCGCCGATCGACGTGATGATCACGCTGACGCCGCTCAACACGATGCACGCCGCGACCGACCTCTCTGGTCGCACGGTGCTGCGCAAGTTCCCGAACCTGCAGTTCGCGCTGTCGGAGGGCGGCACCGGCTGGATGCCGTACTGGCTCGAGCGCATCGACTACATGTACCAGCAGCACCGCTTCTGGACCCGCCAGGACTTCGGCGACAAGCTGCCGAGCCAGGTCGCGCTCGACCACTTCTCGTTCTGCTTCATCAGCGACCGCGCCGGCGTCGAGGACCGCGACGCGATCGGCGTCGACAACATCACCTGGGAGTGCGACTACCCGCACTCCGACTCGACCTGGCCGAACTCGCCCGAGACGCTCGCCAAGCAGCTCGACGGCGTGCCCGAGGACGACGATCAACAAGATGACGCACGAGAACGCGATGCGGATCTACCAGTACGACCCGTTCGCGCACCGACCCGAAGGAGCAGTGCACCGTCGGGGCGCTGCGCGCCGAGGCGCGCGACTAGCTGCCGACTCGCAGCAGCGCTGCGGTCCGCTCGTCGGCGGGGAAGAACAGCTCGACTGCGAGCTCGTCGAGCGTGATGTCGAGGGGCGTGCCGAAGGTCGTCAGCGTGGTGAAGAGTGAGAGCTCGTGGCCTCCGACGACGATGCGAAACGGCATCAGCACGTCAGGCTCGGAGTCGTGCTCCTCGGCCTCGTCGAGCGCCTGCACTGTTGGGAAGGCCGAGACCTCACGGTGCAGTGCCTCGAGCCGCTCGTCCCCGCTGAGCACGATCGATCGCCGGAGCTGCCGAAGGAGGTATCCACCCCACTCGACGAAGTTGGTCGTGCGCGACGCGAGACCGAGAGGGTGCAGGCTGACCCGATAGACGTTGAGCGGGGGTTCGAGCAACTCCGGTGGTAGGTCCGCTGTGAGGGCGGCTGCCGCCGCGTTGGCTTGCACGACGTTCCAGAGGCGGTCGATGACGATGCCCGGCGACGGCTCGTGTGCGTCGAGCATCTGCTGGAGCGACGCACGCACTCGGTGCATCACGGGGTCGTCGAGCGAGCGCTCCGAGTAGCGCGGCGCGTACCCGGCCGAGAGCAGGAACGTGTTGCGCTCGCGCAATGGCACCTCGAGATGATCGGCGAGCGCCAGTACGAGCTCCGGGCTCGGCTTCGAGCGTCCCGTCTCGACGAAGCTGAGATGACGCGGCGAGACGCCGACTTCGAGCGCGAGGTCGAGCTGGCTCCTCCGCCGGCGTGCCCGCCACTCGCGCACCAGCTCGCCGACCCCTGCAGTGGCCATCCGCTCACCGTACGGGCCCACGCGCGGCAGGGCGACTACCTCGCAGGTCATGGATCCGCGGCCGTCACGACCTGACGAGTCGTCGCCATCGTGCCCCGACCAGCGCACAGTCGTCGGACGTCCCCGAACTGGAGGCACACCATGACCGAATCGACCGCCACCATCCCGAACGCCGGTCCGGACGCCGCAGCCGTCGAGCGTCTCGTCGACCAGCACCTCGAGGCCTACAGCGAGCCACGACCCCAACGACGGCTGACGATCCTCCGGGCGATCTGGGCAACGGACGGCGAGCTCGTCGACCCACCGTTCGCTGCCACCGGCCACGACGAAATCAGCACCACGATCGGCGCGGTGCACGAGCACTATCCCGCGCACTCGTTCCGGCGCGCGAGCGCCGTAGAGGCGCATCACGACGCGGCTCGCTACATCTGGGAGATGGTCGCGCCAAACGGCATGGTTGCGATCACCGGCGTCGACGTCGTGCAGATCGTGGACGGCCGGCTGCGGCGCGTGACTGGGTTCTTCGGCGAGCTGCCTCCCGCTCGTGACGACTGAAGCATCCGCCGTTGTCTGAGGAGGGTGGGGGGCTCACGAGCCCGCCGCCCCTCCCTCGCTGCGAGGGAGCAGCCGCAGCTCCGGCACGAGCCCGACGTCGGCAAACGAGCGCAGCACGCGCTCCTCGCTCAGGTCGAGCACGACGGCGTCGCCGGGCTCGCGCCCGAGGATGTGCGTGACGACGCAGTCGTCGCACGCGCTCGTGTGCTGCATCACGCAGGCGTCACAGTCGATCTCCATGCGAGGACCCTCGCACGGGGGTGTGACAGCTATCTGCGGAGGACGTCGAGCAACGATGCGGCGGAGACCACCGTCGCCCCGGCCGCCTCGGCGTGCTCCCGCACCCACCCGTCGGAGGAGGCCACGATCGCCGGGGTCGCCTCGGGGAGGCGCTCGACCTCGCGGATGACGACCGGATCGGCCTTCTCACCGTTGACCGAGAAGACGGTGCGGACGCCGGTGCGACGGGTGGCCCGGCCGCCCTCGACGTCGGCGCCGTCGAACACGACCACCACGTCGGCACGCAGGCGGAGGTGCAGCCGTTCGAGGGCCGAGAGGAGGCGCTCGCGCTGCTTCGCGACCGGATCGTCGTGCCAGCCCGACATCGAGACGTTGTAGCCGTCGACGACGAGCCGGACGCCCCGCGTCCGCAGCATCGTGTCGAGCGCGTCGGGCGTGTCGGCCGTCATGCCGGGTGGGCACGGCACCTTCGTGCGTGGGTTCGGCGGCGCCGGCGGATCGTGCTTCGACGTCGATCGAGTGGTCGGGACGGCGCGCCGCTTCGTGAGACCGTCGAGGCGCTCGGCGAGCTGCTTGGCGTCGCGCGCCGCGTCGGCGAGGGCGCGCACGTCGGCCGGGTCGGGGCCGGTGGTCGCCGACGGCGTCGCGGCGTCCTTCTGCTGGCGACGCACCTCGCGCAGCCGTGCTTCGGCCTCCCGAGCGCGCTCGCCCTCGCGGGCGAGGCGCTCCTGCGCCGCGGCAACCGCGTCCTCCGCGGCCTGGGCCTTCGCCTCCGCGTCCTGACGGCGCCGCCCGGCGTCGTCGACCGCGCGGTCGGCGCGCAGCTCTCGCTCGCGACGGGCACGCCGCTCGTCGCGCAGCTGCGCCTCGAGGCGCTCGACCTGGCCCTGCGCGACGTCGCGCGACGTCTCGGCACGCCGACGGGCCTCGTCGGTCGAGGCGTGCTGCATCTCGCGGGCCCGCGCGTCGTCGTCGCGCTCCTTCTCGATCCGCTGCCGGTCGAACGCCGCGTACGCGAGCCCGATGCCGAACGCCCAGCCCTCCGGTCGGGCCGCGTACAGCACCGACGCGAGCAACGGGAGATCGGACTGCGCCAGCGCGGCCTCGACGCGCCGGAGCGCGCCCGACGCGGACCACCCCTCGAGCATCCCGGCCGCCTCGCTGCGCTCGAGGAACCGCTCGGCGACGCGCTCGCGGAACGAGCTGTCGACGTCGAGCGCGCGGTGCAGCTGCTGACGGGCCGGGCCGCTGCGCAGCCGCCGGGGGTCGAAGCCGGCGAGCGGCCGCAGGACCGCGGGGAGGTCGTCGTCGTACCCGGGGATCGTCGACGCGGCCGCGTCGAGCAGGGGTGCGAGCAGGGACTCCGGCAGCGGCAGCGACTCGTCCGACGAGGTCACGGACATCTCCCCACGCGTGGACGTCACTCGCTCACGACTCCCCGACCGGGGCTTCCACCGGGAGCAGCTCGATCGCGTCCCCGCTCGCGCCGCACCAGCGGCACGCCACCTCTTCGACCCGCTCGTTGAGCAGCTCGCGGTCTTCGACCTCGAGATCACCCCCGACGCTGAAGTGGTGGTACTCGCGAGTGCGCCGCGTGACCGTCACGTCGAAGCGTGTGAGGTTGCCGCACGCGCCGCAGCGGTACCGATCCATCTTTCGAGCATACCGTCGGCGGCGCGGATCACGAACGCGTGTTCGCCCGCCGACTCCTTGTGCGACCTACTTGCGCGACCTACTTGCGGTGGAGCAGCCCCTTGCGCCGCGGCGGCGCGTCGAGCGCGTCGACGCCGGTCGGGCGCGACTCCGCCTTCTTGCGGCGGCGACGCAGCATCCACCGGCGTCCACCCTCCACGAAGAGGGTCACGAGCAGCGCAGACACGAGCGCCCACAGGGCGATGATCACGACGATCGGGAGGAAGCGACCGAGGTCGCGCTTCACGATGACGTCGAGCAGCTTCTGGCTGCTCAGGTAGTCGAGCTGGCGGGCCGGGAACCCGACGATGATCAGCCCGAGCGGGAGCGCGAGGACCCAGGCGCCGATGCGGAGCCACAGCGGCAACGCCTCGCGACCGCCCCGATCGTCACGCGCCGGCGCGCCCGCCTGGCCCGAGGGGCGCATCGGCGGGGCGCTGGGCGTCGCCGTCGGCCTCGGTGACGCCGGCGCGGGTGCCGCGCCCTGCGAGAGGACCGCGGTCCCGCCGACGGCGGCTCCCGCGGCGGCGGGTGCCGCAGTGGGCGTGCGGGTGCGGCCACGACGCGGCGGCGCCGGCGCGGCGGGTGCCGGCTCCGGACCGTTCGACGAGCGCGCCGGCGGCGCCGGTGCGCTCCCGCCGCCGCTGCTGGTGCTGCGCCGGGCGAGCCCGGGCGGGACCTTCATGGTCTGGCCGCACGAGTCGCACGCGACCGCGCCGCTGTCGGGCACGGCGTCGAGCCGTGTCGTCGCACCACAGGACGGGCACTGCAACGCCTTCGCCATCAGGCTCCGTCCTCGCGTGCGGCGACGCTGGTGCGGACCAGCGCCTCGAGCGCCGCTGCCGCCTTGCCGTCGTCGATCGACGCGCCGGCCAGCTCGATGCCGGCGGCGAGGTCCTCGGAGAGCCCCGACACGACGAGGGCGGCCGCGGCGTTGAGCACTGCGATGTCACGCACCGGGCCGTGGTGACCGGCGAGGACCCGGTGCACGATCTGCGCGTTGCCCCCAGCGTCGCCACCGGCGAGCGCACCGTGGTCGGCGCGCGCGATCCCGAGCATCGAGGGATCGAGCTCCCGGCACTCCACGGTGCCGTCGCGCAGCTCGTACACGGTGGACGTCGTCGTGGTGGTGAGCTCGTCGAGTCCGTCGTGGCCGAAGAACACGAGCGCGCGCTCGGCGCCGAGCTCGGCGAGCGTGCCGACGACGCGCTCGGCCATCGTCGGGATCGGACACGCCCACGGCCTGGCGCTTGACGCCGGCCGGGTTCGCGAGCGGACCGAGGAAGTTGAACGTCGTCGGCACGCCGAGCTCGCGTCGTGCCGGCGCCGGCGAAGCGCAGCGCCGGGTGGTAGCGGGGCGCGAAGCAGAACCCGATGCCCGCCTCGCGATGCAGCGCGGCGACGCCGTCGGGTCCGAGATCGATGACCACCCCGAGCGCCTCGAGCACGTCGGCGGAGCCGCACGACGACGACTGCGCCCGGTTGCCGTGCTTCGCGACCCGCAGCGCCGGCGCCGGCGGCGATCGAGCGCGGCCATCGTCGAGACGTTGACGGTGCCCGACCGGTCGCCGCCGGTGCCGCACGTGTCGATGAGTGGCGCCACGCCACTGACATCGACATGGTCGGCGAAGCGCAGCATCGTCCGGACGAGCGCCGCGAGCTCGGCGGTCGTCTCGCCCTTCGCCCGCAGCGCGACCGCGAACCCGGCGATCTGCGCGTCGGTGGCGTCTCCCTCGAGGATCGCCGCCAGCGCGCTGCTCCGCGACCTCGGGCGGCAGGTCTTCCCCGCGCATCAGCCGGCCCGAGCACGTCCGGCCAGATCGCAGCGTTCGTCATCTCGTCGAGTGCCCCAGTCACCGTCAATCCCACCACAGATCGTGGTCGAGCACGCCGCGCGCGATGAGCCCGAGCTGCACCTGCGTGGTCCCCTCGACGATCGTGAGCTGCTTCGCGTCGCGGTAGTAGCAGCTCGAGCGGGTGGTCCTTCATGTACCCGGCCGCGCCGAGCATCTGGAGCGCCTCGCTCGACGACCTTCACCGCGAGCTCGGTCGCGTAGTACTTGGCCATCGAGAGGTACGGCACCCACTCCTTGGTGAACTGGCCGCGGTCGGCCATCCACGCGGCGCGGTACGTGAGCAGGCGGGCGGCCTCGATCTCGGCGGCGAGCTCGGCGATCTTCCACTGGATGCCCTGGAAGTCGGCGATCGTCTTGCCGAACGCCTCACGCTGCTTCACGTACTCGACCGCGTACATCAGCGCGCCCTCGGCGAGCCCGATGCCGCGGGCGGCGACGATCGGACGCATCGAGTTGAGGCCGAGCATCGCGAGCCGGAAGCCGCCGATCTCGCCGACGACGTTCTCAGCCGGGCACGCGGACGTCGTCGAGCAGGAGCTCGCCGGTGTCGACGCCCTTGACGCCCATCTTCTTGTCGACGTCGCCCGACCGACACGCCTGGCGAGCGACCGCTCGACGATGAACGCGATGATGCTGTCGTGCGCGCGGGAGTCGACCGGGCCGGTCTTGGCGAACACGCAGTACCAGTCGGCCTGCGCGCACGCCCGACATCCAGCACTTCGTGCCCGACGAGCACCCAGTCGTCGCCGTCGGGGCGCGGCCCGGGTGCGCATCCCCATGACGTCGCTGCCGGCCTGCGGCTCCGACAAGCCGAACGCGGCGCGGGCCTCACCGGTCGCGATCGGGCGCGACGTAGCGGCGTTGCTGCTCCTCGGTCCCGGCGATCATCACGGGGCCCGTCGGCAGGCGGGTGAGCAGCAGCATGAGGGCGGCCGCCTTCGAGTACTTCGCGACCTCTTCGATCGCGATGCGTCAGGCCGAGGATCCCGGCCCCGGAGCCGCCGAGCTCCTCGGGGATGCAGAGGCCCGGTGAGGCCGGCGTCGACGAAGAGGTCGAAGAGGTCCTGCGGGGTACTCCTCGGTCGTGTCGATCTCCCGCGCCCGCGGCGCGACCCGTTCCTGGGCGAGCTTGCGGACGGTCGCCTGGAGCTCCGCGAGCTCGGGCGGCAGGTCGAACTGCACCGGAGCAGGCTACCGGCCGTCCCCCTCGATCGGCCGTTCGCCGACGGAGGGCAGACCGGCGCCACGAGGGCGCGTCAGGCGGTGCGTCGTCGCTGGCGGACGAGTCGGCGGCGCTCCCGGGCGGTCATCCCGCCCCACACGCCGTCCTTCTCGCGAGCGGAGATGGCGAACTCGAGGCAGGCCTCGCGTACGGGGCACTGCTCGCAGATCGCCTTCGCCGCGTCGGCGGCGACCTCGTCCTCTTCCGCGGGGTGGAAGACCTGGGGATCCACGCCGCGACATCGCGCCTGGTCACGCCACGTGCCGCTCATCGCTCTCACTCCTCACTCACCCCGCGGGGGACGGGACGAGCACACCTACAACCCTCCTGGCACGCCAGGTATTCCACGGACGCACCAGCACGGGAAGTCCCATCTCGGATCAGGAGGGCTCCCCGCCCGTCTTTGCATCCTGCCCATGTTGTCGACCGCCAAACCCCCGACCCTGAGGCCCGGCGACCCTGAGGCCCGGCGACCCTGAGGCCCCGACCCTGAGCGATTCGTGGGGATCCGAAGCCCGGCGGCACGAGAGTCGACTCCTAGGATCGGCCCGAGTGACCGCGGAAGGCGTCGCCTCAGCCCCGGCGACGGCGTCGGTCGCCCACCGAGGTCGCAAGGGGCTGGCGATCGGCGGGGCGGTCGCCCTCACCCTCCCCGGCCTCGTCATGAGGCTCGGCGGGGTGCACCCGCCGGAGCTCGTCGGTGCGGTCGTCTTCGGGCTCGCCGTCGTCGGCGCCGCGTTCCTGCTCGCCTGGGGGGCCGAGGCGCTCGAGCTCGATGTCTCGAAGGGACTCGCGCTCGCGGTGCTCGCGCTGATCGCCGTCCTGCCCGAGTACGCGGTCGACTTCACGTTCGCGTCCAAGGCGGGCAGCGATCCCGACACGTACGCGCCGCTCGCGCTCGCGAACATGACCGGGGGCAACCGCCTGCTCATCGGCATCGGCTGGCCGCTCGTCGTCTTCGTCGCGGCGTGGCGCCTCAGGTCGATAGCTCGCCAGCGCGGCTACGAGGGCAAGGTCGACACCGAGGTGCACCTCGACCGCCCACACGCGATCGAGATCGGCTTCCTCATCCTCGCAACGCTCTACTCGCTGACCCTGCCGCTCAAGGATCGCCTCACGCTCTTGGACGCGGCGATCCTCGTCGCGCTCTACGTCGCCTACGCGATCCGCATCTCGCGTACGCCGGCAGAAGACCCGACGCTCGTCGGTCCGGCGGAGCTCTTCGGCGCGCTCCCGACAGAGGCGACGGCGCATGACGGTGGCCGTGACGCTCGCGTTCGCCGCGCTCGTGATCGTCTTGTGCGCGGAGCCGTTCGCCGAGTCGCTCGTCCAGACGGGCGAGGAGTTCGGCGTGAGCACGTTCCTGCTCGTGCAGTGGCTCGCGCCGCTCGCGTCGGAGGCGCCGGAGCTGCTCGTCGCCGCGCTGTTCGCGTGGCGGCTGAACACCAACGACGGACTCGGGACGCTCGTGTCGTCGAAGGTCAACCAGTGGACCTTGCTCGTCGGCACGCTGCCGCTCGTCTTCGTCATCGCAGGAGGTGCGACGAGCGGGCTTCCCCTCGACGGCCGCCAGCGTGAGGAGCTGTTCCTCACCGCCGCCCAGTCGGCGTTCGCGGTGGCCGTGCTCTTGAGCCGGAGCCTCAGCGTCCGGGAGGCGTTCGCGCTCCTCGGCCTGTTCATGGGACAGTTCGTCCTCGGAGGCGTGCTGCCCCCCGACGTGCGCGATCTCGAGCGGATCGTCGTCGGCGATCATCTACCTCGTGCTCACGGTGATCATGGTGATCCATCAGCGACATGCGGTCCGGCCCCTGCTGCGGGACGCGTTCCGAACACCGGTGCGCGAGCTCGCGCACGACGACGGGCAGAGTCCGACATGACCGAGCCGACGAGCGCGACACCGGCGGGCGGCATGACCGACGCGATCGACTGGCGCGTCGTGCTGCGCGGCGCGTGCTACGGCCTGGCCGTCATCGTGCCGGTCACGGTGCTGCGCGTGATCCTCGACCGCGAGGTCGCACGACTTCGACGACAGCGGCTGGATCTACCCGCTCTTCGTGCTCATCCTCATCGCGTACGGTCTCGCCGGCTGGGTCGCGGGTCGCAGCCGGCCCGACGCGCCCCTCACCCACGGCGCGCTCGCCGGTCTGGGTGCGTTCGTGCTCTGGGTCCCGATCCGCGATCATCATCTGGGCGGTGCGAGAGGACGGACGGCGCGCTGTTCAGCGGTGACGACGCGGCGTTGAGCCCCGGCCAGGTGTTCGGACAGATCGTGATCGCCGCCGCGATCGGGATGCTCGGCGCCGTGGTGGCGGCGCGCGTCGACGCGAACCGCCGTCGGGCCGTCTAGGCGAACTCGACCTTCCCCGCGTCGAGCACGACAGCGTCACCGACCCAGCGTCTGGAAGACCGCTTCCTTCCCGTCGATCCAGATGTGCACGTCGAGGCGGTCACCCGGGTAGACGGGCGTCGAGAAGCGGCCCTCCATGTGCTTGAAGCGCGAGCTGTCGCCGTCGCACACGCGCGTGGAGCAGCGCGCGGCCGGTGAAGCCGTACGTGCAGAGGCCGTGCAGGATCGGCTTGTCGAACCCGGCGAGCTTCGCGAACGACGGGTCGGAGTGCAGCGGGTTGCGGTCACCGCTCAGGCGGTAGAGCAGCGCCTGGTCGGCGCGCGTGTCGTAGGACACGACGTGGTCGGCCGCCCGCTCCGGTGGCACGTTCCGCGGACCGCTCGGCCCGCGGTCGCCGCCCCATCCACCTTCGCCGCGGATGAACGCCGACATGGTCGTCGAGAAGAGCGGCTTCCCCGACGCGTCGGTCGCCTCGTTCTCGAGCACGACGACCGCAGCCTTGCCCTTGTCGTACATCGCCGCGACGCGGCCCTTCATCATCGCGGTGCCCTCGGCCGGCAGCGGCTGGTGCAGCGTGACCGCCTGCTCGCCGTGCACGAGCATCGCCCAGTCGAACGTGCCGATCGCCTGGAACGGGGACGGGCCCTTCGCCTCGCGCGGGTTGATCACGACCGGCATCGTCGGCAGCGCGTGCTGCTGCACGCCTTCCGAGTTCTCGGTGGTGAAGTCGAGCTCGAAGCCCGTTGGGTCGGTCGCGCCGGCGCCGACACCGAGCGCGTAGAGGAGGCTGTCCTTCGACGACCAGCTCGCCTCGGACGGCTCGGTCTCGGTGCCCACGGCGTCGGGGTTCAGCGGCATCGCTCCTCCTTCAGGCTCGCTCGCTGCGTCGCGGGATACCCGGCCATTGTCGCCGCAGCGGACGAGATGTCATCGCCGCTGCACACGGTCACAGGACCGCGACGGTCTTGCCGATGACCTCGCCCCGCGCCAGGACCTGGAGCGCTGCGGGGATCTCCTCGAACCCGACGGTCGACGTCACGTTCGACCGCAGTCGCCCCGCCTCGACGAGCCGCAGCATCGCCGCATGGTCGGCTTCGTGCTCGACACGCTCGTAGGCGCCGACGTAGACGCCGACGGCGGAGGCGTTGCGGGCGACGAGGCGCCCGGCGTCGATCGACGGCCAGCCGCCACCGGCGAAGCCGACGAGCAGGAACCGCCCGTCTCGCGCGAGGCACCGCTGCGCCGCCTCGCCCGCCTCGGCACCCACCGGGTCGAAGACGACGTCGACGCCCACGCCGTCGGTCGCGTCGCGAACCGCCTGCGACGACGTCGTCGACCGCGCGCCGGTCGATCACGACGTCGGCACCGAGGCGTGCGCAGTACGAGCACTTCTCGGGACCCGCGGCCACCGCGAGGATCCGTGCCCCGAGCGCGTGGCCGACCTGGATCGCCGCCGCGCCCGAGCCTCCGGCGGCGCCGAGCACCAGCACCGTGTGCCCCTCCACGACGTGCCCGCGGCGCACGAGCCCGATCCACGCCGTGGGGTACCCGATCCGGAACGCGGCCGCGTCGGCGTCGGACATCGAGTCGGAGATGGCGAACGCGTTCGCGACGTCGATGATCGTCTCCTCGGCGAACCCACCGACGCCGTCGGTGAAGCGGGTGACGCCCATGACCCGGCTGCCGTTCGGGAAGTCGCGTGCCGTCGCCGCCGTCGAGGACGACGCCTGCGACCTCCTGGCCCGGGCGTGAACGGCAACGGCGGCGTGAGCGGGTACGAGCCTCGGCACATGAGCACGTCGGGCAGCCCGAGCGCGGCGGCACGCACGCCGACCCGCAGCTGACCCGCGACCCGCGACCGGCGGGTCGACCTCGACGAGCTCGAGCACGGACGTCGGGCTCGCCGTGCCGCTGGACCTGCCAGGCGCGCATCAGCTCGCCACCGCCAGGGGCCTGCTCGCCCTCGAGCCCGGGAAGCGGTCGACCGTCCGCAACGCCGGGAACAGCAGCGCCCAGGCGACGCGCGATCACGAGGGTCGCGGCACCGCCGAGCACGATCGCGCCGGCAGGCCCGAGCAGCTGACCGGCGACGCCCGACTCGAACGCGCCGAGCTCGTTCGACGCGCCGATGAAGACCATCTCGAACGCGAGCACCCGGCCCGCGCATGCGAGCCGGCGTGACGAGCGGCACGAGCGTCGAGCGGATGAAGACGCTGATCGCATCGGCGGCCGACAGGACGATCGAGCGCGGCGAACGCGATCGCGAAGCTCGTGGTCACGCCGAGCACGATCGTGCCGACGCCGAACACCGCCACCGCGACGAACAGCACCACGCCGACGTGGCGCCGGAGCGGCCGCCACTGCGAGGACGAGCGTCATCGCCGCGGCGCCGATGCCGATCGCGGCGCGCAGCCAGCCCAGGCCGACGGCACCGACGCCGAGCCGCTCCTCGGCGATCGCGGGCAGCGAGCGCGACCGCGCCGCCGAAGAGGACGGCGAAGAGGTCGAGGGTGATCGCGCCCGAGCAGCAGCGGGTGGTGCCGGATGAACACGAAGCCGGCGATCGCCTCGCGAAAGCGCGAGCCGCCCTCGGGCCGGTGGTCCGGGCCTGGATCGCCGACTCGCCGTCCGTGGCCTCGGTCGCCGCCTCGAACGTCGCATCCGCGACGAGCTGCTCGTCGGACGGCTCGTCGACGGCCAGCGCTGGGGTGGAGCTGCACGAACAGGATCAGCACCGCACCCGCCGCGACGAGCACCGCGACCGCGATGTACGGGAGCGCGACGTCGGCCGCGTAGAGGAACCCGCCGATGAGCGGCCCGACGATCATCGCGGCCTGGAACGTCGCGCTGTTCCGCACGGTCAGCCACGGGAGGCGCTCGCGCGCGACCACGTCGGGCGGGAGCGCTCGCAGCGCCGGCCAGGCGAAGCGCGCGCGCGATGCCGAACAGCACGACGAGCACGAAGATCGGCGCGACAGAGGTGCCGCCCGACGCGGCGTACCAGGCGAGCCCGGCGACGACCAGGGCCTGGCCGAGCATCGCGAGGGCGACGATGTGCCGCCGATCGTGCCGGTCGGCGAGCGGGCCCGTGACCAGCACGAGGAGCGCGTTCGGCGCGAACTCGGCGAGCCCGAGCAGGCCGAGCGCGAGCTCGCTGCCCGTGAGGTCGTACACCTGCTTGCCGAGCGCCGTCGTGAGCGCGACGACGGCACTGGCCGAGATGAACATCGCGCCGAGCAGCGCAATGATCGACCGGGTCTCGTTCGTTGGTCTCGTCTTGGTCGGTCTCCTCCTGGGCGGTCACGTCCGGTACCGCCACGCCACGTGGCGCTGCCGGGCCCGGATCTCGTCACGGCGTGCGGCGGCATCGACGACGGAGGTGTCGTCGGGCAGCGCGGCGCGCGACGTCGTCGAACGGGACGACGCGCGCCTCGATCGTCGGATCGGACCGCGCGTCGATCCAACGGTGGGTGATCATCCCCTCGGGGCGGCCCTCGGTGTCGAGCCAGTTCGGCACGCCTGGATCCGTGTGCGAGAGGACGGTGCGCACGCGCCCGTCGGACGAGACGGCCGACTGCGTGTGGTTGAGGCTCGTCGTGTGGTTCGCGTAGTCGAACGGCTCGAACCAGCCCATCGTGTAGAGCTGCACGTCCCAGAAGCGGGCGTCCGGCGGGCTCGTCTCGATCACGAGCGCGTCGTCGGCGCCGAGCTCGTAGAACCCGAACGCGTAGTGGATGCGCGACGAGCCACCCGGGTTGTGCCGCGGCTCCCCCATCGTGTTGGGAGCGCCCTCCGCCTTCGCGTCGCGCAGGTAGTCGTTCCAGTACGTCAGGGAGCGCTCGACGATCGTGGCGGCCTCGTCGAGCATCGCCCCGAGCTGCTCCGGTGTCAGCGGGGGTGGCGCGGTGCCGGCGGTGTCGACGCGTTCGATCGTGGCGATCACGGGCGGACGGGGCTGCCAGCCGAAGTAGTACTCGCGCAAGTTGACCATCTGCGCGTCGGGGTGCAGCGCGATCCACGGAGTGCCGTCGTCAGGGTCATCGGCCGACAGCGTGACCTCGAAGTCGTCGCCCGGACCGAGGCCGAGCTCGCTCGCGAGCACCTCGGACAGGATCCCGTAGCGCTCCATGTGCATGTCACCGTCCTTGACGGTGAGGATGAAGTCCTCGCACGCGCCCATGTTCCCGGTGATCCGGAACGTGCCGTCCCCGCTCAGGCGCGCGCGGCGGGTGACCTGGTCGACGTTGGGCCCACCCCATCGCATCACCTGGTCGTTCTGGCGGAAGAAGGCCGGGTGCCGCGCGTCCGGGTAGCCGACGACCCAGCTCAACCACCCGGCGACCTGCGTCGCGAGGTGGCGGTAGCCCTCGGCGCGATCACGGTCGGTGCCGGGGAACTCGGGGCCGCGGATGCGGTCCCCGAGGCGCGCCATCCGGTCGCAGAACGCGCGCCACGCCTCCCCGTCGAGGACCGAGTCCCCCACCGGGGTCGAAGAAGGCGAACCGCTCACTCGGACCGCACGCCGAAGTAGTCCTGGTACGGCGCGAACCGGGCGCGCAGCTCGTCGGCATCGAGACCGAGCGCCTCGAAGCTGTGCTCGTGTCCACCGTGCCGGCCGCGCGGCTTCGCGGCGAGGTGCTCCTCGACGCGCCGCTCGACGTCGGGGCCGAAGTCGAGCCCGAGGTGCTCGTACACCGAGCGCACGGTCCCGGCCTGGTCGGCGACGAAGTCCTCGAAGCGGACGTCGACGACACGCGACTCGTCGATCGCTCCGGTCCGGCGCGCCTCGAGGAGATGGTCGCACTGCGCGCCGAACGTGTCCGCCTGCTCCCGGGCGATCGCCGCGAAGTCGATGGAGTTCGCGTGCGCCCAGCGGAGCGTCGCGGTGAGGCTCGTCACGGAGCTCAGCATCGCGAGCGGGTCGCGGTGGCACACGACGAGGCGAGCATCGGGGTACGTCTCGAGCATCACCGGGACGTGGTTGACGTGGCCGGGCCACTTCACGACCCACGTCCTCGGCTCGAAGCGGTGCTGGAGGATCTGCAGCACGCGCCGGTGCCAGGCGTACGCGGTGCGCATGTCGTCGGCAGCCAGGTACTTGCGGTACGACTCGACCGGGTAGTGCGCGCCGATCACGTCGGTCCGGAGGTCGAGACCCATCGCCGACGAGTCCTCACGGGGGATCCGCGCGCCCTGCTCGTGCATGCCGTCGAACGACGGTGCGAGCGCGGCGCTGAGCCGCACGTCGCGCCCGGCGAGCGGGATCCGGGGATCGGTTGCCGTCGTCGCCGGATCGGGCGGTGGCGCGGGTGACCAGTACTCCCACGCCATCGGCGCACGGTGGGCCGGGTCCTGCCGCGAGCAGCTCGTGCATGATCGACGTGCCGGCGCGTGGGCTCCCCGACACGACGATCGGCGCCTCGATCGGGCGTGCCTCGATCGACGGGTCCGTCGTGAGGCAGCGCGCCGCACGCGCCCGGCTCTCGAGGTAGCGCAGGATCGCCTCGCGCACCCGCCACCGACCGACGATGTGGAGGTCGCCCTCCTCCTCGATGGAGCGCACGGCGACGTCGAGTGCCTCGACGTACGAGTCGTCGCCGAAGTCGTCGGTGCCGGCGCGAAACGCCGCCTCGGCCACGAGCTCGTCGGCGTCGAGCGGCTCCGCGGCCAGGGCGTACTCGGGCCCGCCGTCGCCGTCGATGGCGTGCTGCACCCACGCCGGCCGCTCACCGGGATCCCACGGCATCGGTCGGCGGGTTGGTTGGTCCATGACGTCGTTATCCTCCCGCACCGTGCCCGACGCCGCGGCGAGCCTTTCCGAGCGGGCGCAGGCGGTGCTCGACCGCAACCGCCGCGACGGCTGGACGTGCCCGGCCCGCAACTTCTATCCGCACCAGTGGCTGTGGGACTCGTGCTTCGTGGCGATCGGCCTCGCCCACACCGACGCGGCGCGGGCGGCCGGCGAGCTGCAGGCACTGTTCCGCGGCCAGTGGTCGAACGGGATGCTGCCGCACATGATCTTCGCCCCCGACGTCCCCGACGTCGGGAGCCGCCGGATCTGGCAGTCGCTGCGCCACGACGAGGCGCCGCGGGACGTCGAGACGTCCTGCATCACGCAGCCGCCACTCCCCGCGATCGCGGCGCGAGCACGTCGCCGGCGCGCTCTCCGAGCCCGAGCGGCAGGCGTTCCTCACCGACGCCTTCCCGAGGATCGTGCGCTACCACGAGTGGCTGTACCGCGAGCGAGATCCGGACGAGCGCGGGCTCGTCACGCTGCTCCACCCGTGGGAGTGCGGTCTCGACACGACGCCGCCCTGGACGTCACAGCTCCGCCACATGAGCGGACCGTGGTGGCTGGAGCCGGCACTGAAGCTCCGGCTCTCGCGCGTCGCGCGCCTGTTCCGCCGCGACACCCGGTACGCGCCCGAAGCGCAACGACTGAGCGACGACGACGGATTGCGGATGCTCGCGCTCGTGCACCGCGCCAAGCGCCATGGCTTCGATCTCCGGCGCATGCCGCCGGGCAAGTCCGTCCTCGTCGAGGACGTCGCGTTCAACGCGCTGCTCGTCGCCGCGAACGACGCGCTCGCCTCGATCGCCGGAGACCTCGGCACGACGATCGATCCCGCGCTCGCGGCGAGGTTCGAGGGCACGCGCACCGCGTTCACCGAGCTCTGGGACGAGGGCACCGGGCAGTACTACTCGCGCGACCGCACGACCGAGCACCTCATGAAGCTGCCGACGGTCGCGACGTTCCTTCCTCTGTTCGCCGGCCTCCCGTCGCCTGCGCACGAAGAGCGGCTGCTCGCGCTCCTCGGCGACGAGTCGCGGTTCTGGCCGCGGTACCCGGTCCCGAGCGTCCCGATCGACGCTCGCCAGTTCGACGCCGACCGGTACTGGCGCGGCCCGACATGGATCAACACGAACTGGCTCGTCGTCGAAGGCCTGCGCCGCACGGGCCACGCGGACGCGGCGGCCGAGCTGCGCCGGCGCACGCTCGACCTGGTCGACCACGGCGGGTTCTCGGAGTACTTCTCCGCGCTCGACGGCGAGGGCTACGGCGCGCCCGAGTTCTCGTGGACCGCGGCGCTCGTGCTCGACCTCGCCGCACGCGGCGAGCTAGGCGACCTCGTCGATCGGGACGATGCGGCAGCGCGGCGTGTCCGGCTGCTCGCTCGGTAGGAGGAAGCGCCAGAAGATCGTGCCGTGCCGGTGCCCGCCGGTGTCGATCCAGTTCGGAACGCCCGGGTCGCGCGCCGAGATCACGATGCGGTAGCCGCCGTCGCCGCCGGCCTCGATCTGCGCGGCGTTGAGGGAGCAGCGCCGGTGGCGGTACTCGAGCGTCTGCATGTGCACGTTCCAGAGCATGACGTTCGCGAACAGGCAGTCGGGCAGCGTGCCCTCCATCACGAGGGCCTCGTCGGGACCGAGGTCGAAGGTCCCGGACGAGTAGTAGATGTCGACGGCACCGGCCGCGTCGACCTCGGAGCTGCGGAAGCTCCAGGGCGTCCCCACCGTGTTCGGCTCGTCGGAGACGAACGGCACCGGCATCGGCGACGGCTGGCCGAACACCCGCATGCCGAGGGTCGTCGCACGCACGAACCCGGCACCGTCACGCAGACGCTGCGCGAACGTCGCGTCGTCGAGCGGCGGCGGCGGGCCGGGGTCGTCGAGCGGCTCGATCGCGATGTTGATCGCGACGTCGGGGTCGAGCTGCACCGAGTGCTCGCGCAGGAAGTAGTTGCGGACGATGACGATGCGAGCATCGGGCTCGAGCTTGATCCAGTTCCCCTCGTGCTCGTCGGGGCTGAGGATGATCTCGTAGCGACCGTCGCCGTCGATCGTGAAGTCGCGGTCGTTGCGGTCGGCGAGCACCGGGCCGTTGATGCCGCCGGCGGGGTCGGGGCCGTGGATCGTGAAGGAGATGTAGTCCTGACCGGTGCGGCGACCGGTGATGCGGTACGAGCGGTCGCCGCGGATCACGGCCTGCTGGTACAGCGCGTCCGGGTTGTCACCGAGGAACTTGCGCGCCGGGTGCGCGATCGACGAGAAGCGCGGCCGTTCGGGGTCGCCCTCGAAGAACAGCTCCGACGCCTCGGAGAGCAGCTCGGTGACGTAGCGGTACCCCTCGACGACGTCGAGCTCGTCGTCGAAGCGCTCGGCCGAGTGGACGTATTGGTCGCGGACCTCGGCGAGGAGCGCGAGCAGCTCGTCGAAGGCGGCGGTCGACTGCGGTGCGTGAGCCATGAGCGGCAGCCTCTCAGATCGAGGGGTCGCGGTTCTTCCAGCCGTAGACGGCGAACCCGGCTGCGCCGAGCCCGACGACGAGGCAGAGCGCCGCACCCACCAGCAGCTCGGTCCCCCGGTCGGGATCCTCACCGGCGAGTCGCACGAGCTGCGGATCGTCGGGGTCGTACTCGATGCGCACGCCGCGCCGCACGGCGCCGGGACGGTCGTCGGCGAAGTCGCCGTCGTACGTGATCTCGGCGGTCGTCTCGATGCGTGCGTCACCCCGCTGCACGAACCGGACGCGCAACGTGCTCGTCGTCGACTCGCCGCTGTCGTCGACCGACACGCGACGAGCTGCGCCGGCACCTCGACGCCGACGTCGTCGAGGCGCGCCGACTTGTCCAGCTCGGAGAACCCCCACACCGCGAGCCCGACGGCGAAGGCGAGGAACAGGACCGCGCCCGCGGAGGAGCCGGTGCTCCAACCGCGTCCACCGGAAGACCTTCGGCAAGGGCGTGACGGTACCGGCGTGGCTTACAGTCCGTGCCGCATGGCGCCCAGACCCCGGATCCTCGTGTCACTGCCGGTCGGGTCGCGCAACGGCGGCGGTGACCCTCGTGCGCAGGTCGAGCTCGCGAAGCGCGTGGAGGGCTCGGGCGCCGACGGCATCGTGCTCGCCGACCACGTCGTCCTCGGCAAGCACGTCGACAAGTACCCGTGGGGCACGTTCCCCTTCCCGTCGGACTCGCCCTGGCTCGAGCCGCTCACCGTCCTCACCGCGATCGCGGCGGTCACCGAGCGGATCACGCTCACCACGGGGATCCTCATCGTGCCGCTGCGTCCCGCCGCGCTGCTGGCGAAGACGGTCGCCACGCTCGACGTCCTCTCGGGCGGACGCGTCGAGCTCGGCGTCGGGACCGGCTGGCAGGCCGAGGAGTTCACCGCCCAGGGACTCGATCCGGCTCAGCGCGGGCAGCTGCTCACCGACTACGTCGGCGCGTGCCGCGAGCTGTGGCGCGGTGGCCCCGTGTCCTTCGAGTCGCCGACCGTCTCCTTCGAAGACCTGTGGTCGCAGCCGACACCGGTGCGCGAGGGCGGTCCCGCGATCCTGTTCTCGGGGACCCTCACGAACCGCAACGTCGACCGCATCGTGCGCCTCGGCGACGGCTGGATCCCGATCATGGGCGAGTCGGCCGACGGCATCCGCGACGGCGTCCGCATGCTGCGCAGCGCCCTGCAGGACGCGGGTCGCGACCCCGACGCGCTGATCGTGCGGGCGCCCGCCCCGATGCAGAAGGACGACGACGGCGCACCCTCGCTCGGCGCGACCCTCGACGGCCTCGACGCGCTCGCCGAGCTCGGCGTCACCGACATCAACCTCAACCTCACGGCGTACGCGCGCGACGAGGCGGGGTTGCCCGGCTACTTCGAGGAGCTCGAGCAGCGGATCGCGAGCTGGTGACCACCGAGATCGACCTCGGCGGGAAGGTCGCGGTCGTGACCGGTGGTGCCGGCGGCATCGGCGGCGCCGTCTCGGACGCCCTCGCCGCCGCCGGTGCGCGCGTCGTCATCGCCGACGTCGACGCCGACCTCGCCGACGAGCGCGTTCGGTCGATCCGCACGGCCGGAGGCGACGCTGAGTCGATCGTCACCGACGTCCGCGACGCCACCGCGGTCCGTGCACTCGCCGAGGGCGTGCTCGGTGACGGACCCGTCGACGTGCTCGTGAACAACGTCGGGCACTACCTGCGACCGACGCCCTTCTTGGAGACCGACGAGGAGCACTGGCTCGCACTCCACGAGATCAACGTGCAGCACGTGTTCCGGTGCACGCGCGCCTTCGTCCCCGCGATGGTCGAGCGGGGCATCGGCAGCGTCGTCAACGTCACCTCGGTGGAAGGCATCCGGGGGTACCCGCCCGACCCCGTCTATGCGGCGTACAAGGCCGCGGTCACGCACTTCACGCGCTGCCTCGCCCTCGAGGTCGGTGGCACCGGCGTCCGGGTGAACGCGATCGCGCCGGACGTCACCCAGACCGCACAGGTCGACTACGACGCGATGGTCCCCGACGAGCTGCGTGACCGCTGGCCGATCTGGGTGCCCATCGGGCGCGTCGGTCAACCGGCCGACAACGCCGACGTCGTGCTCTTCCTCGCGTCCGACCTCTCGCGGTTCCTCACCGGCCACGTGATCCCCACCGACGGCGGCACCGTCGCAGCCGGCGGCTGGTTCCGCACGGTCAAGGGGCGGTGGACGAACCGGCCCCGGAATCCGTAGGCCCGGGATCCGGAGCGCCCGGACCCGGCGACGCGACGACGACGAGGTCCATCGCGGCGATCGTGGTGTAGATGCGCTGGTCGAGCCGGTGCTGCCACTGCCCGAAGAGCAACGAGTCGAGCGGGAACCAGACGGCCACCCAGAAGGCGACCGTCAGGCCCTCGATGACGACCTCCACCACGAAGTCGCTCGAGTCCTGGATGCTGCGGTTCACGATCACGAAGCAGACGAGCGCCGTGAGCGCGATGACGAGCGCGAACGTGGCCCGGAACCGCTCCCCTCGGCGCTGTCCGGTCGAGCTCCCGCCCGGACTGGTCGCAGTAGCGGCCGATCGCGGTTCGGATCCGCTCGACCGAGCCGGGCGTCGTCTCCTCCGGCGGCAGCTCGAGCGTCAGGTGGACGTGGCGGTACGACGTCGTCGTGTAGAGGTCGTTGACCACCTCGTCGAGCACGGGACCGATGCCGTAGTCGGGCGAGAACGGGTCGTCGGGCGCCTTGAAGAGGTGTCGCGGGTTCTCGAGTCGGTAGGACGCCACGAGGGTTCGATCGGCCATCCGCGAGGAATACCACGCAGGCCCGGTGCCGTTGCGCGATGCATGCCCGCAGTCACCGTCGAGAACCCGCTCGTGCTCCCCCGGTTGAGCGTCCCCGCGCCACCGGCGGGTGTCCGACCCGTCCAGGTCGTCGTCCCCGCCCGCCATGCCGTCGAGGGCGCCGGGTTCGAGGTGTGGCGCCCGTTCCCCGGCGGCGTCGACGCCCACATCGCCGACCCGTTCTTCCTGCTCGACCAGCTCGGACCGGTCGACTACGCACCCAACGAGCCGGTCGGCGCGCCGTGGCATCCGCACCGAGGCTTCGAGACGGTCACCTACGTCATGGACGGCGTGATCGCGCACCACGACTCCAACGGTGGCGGCGGCGTCATCGGTGAAGGCGACACGCAGTGGATGACCGCCGGTGCCGGGATCCTGCACGACGAGGTGCCGACCGAGGCGTACAAGGTCTCCGGAGGGCGCTCACACGGCGTGCAGCTGTGGGTGAACCTGCCGGCGGCGCTGAAGCGCACCCCGCCGCGCTACCAGGCGATCACCGGCGAGCACCTCACGCTCCTCACGTCGGACGACGGCGGTGCGCTCGTGCGGCTCATCGCCGGCGAGCTCGACGGTCACGCCGGCCCGGGCGTCACGCACACGCCGATCACGTACGCGCACGTGAGCCTCCGTCCGGGCGCGGAGCTCACGGTGCCCTGGAACCCCTCGTACAACGCGCTCGCCTACCTGCTCACGGGTCACGGCTACGCGGGTGACGAGCGACGCGCCGTCGACCAGCACCAGCTCGTCGTCTTCGGTGACGGCGACGCGGTGCGCATCGGTGCCGCCGACGAGCAGCCCGACGAGTCACCCGACCTCGAGGTGCTCCTCCTCGGCGGGCTCCCGATCCGCGAGCCGATCGCGCACTACGGGCCGTTCCTGATGAACACGCGCGACGAGATCATCGAGGCGATCGACGACTTCAACGCCGGGCGCATGGGCACCGTCCCGGCCGTCGACCTCACGCGCTGACGGGCACGATCTCCACGATCGCCGTGTAGTCGGGCACGTGCGACAGCGGCTCGCGCTTCCCCGACGGCAGCAGCACGTTCCCCTCGGGGAACAGGACCTGCACGTTGCCCGGCGCGATCTCGGTGACGAACGCCTTCCCGGCCATCTCGCCGTGCTCGGAGCGCACCACGACGCCATCGCCGTCGTGCAGCCCGAGCCGCTCCGCATCGGCGCTCGACACGAACACGGAGTCGCGCTTCGCACCCGTCAGCGGGTCGCGCTCCGCGAACACGATCGTGTTGAACTGCTTGCCCCGCCGCGTCGACAGGCGGAGCCGGTTCGGCCCGAGGGTCGTGTCGACCGGTGCCACCACGGTGAACGCACCCCGGCCGTCGGGAGTCGGGAACACGCCTCCCTCGCAGAGGTGCGCGCCTCCCCACTGCACCGCGTCGCCGGTCTTCTCGAGCTGCTCGATGCCCGCGTAGGACGGCACCACGCGCGCGATCTCGTCACGGATCGCCTCGCCGGACTCGAACGTCGCGAGCTCGGCGCGCTCGGGATCGACGCGACGGGCGACGTCGCCGAAGATCTCCCACTCGCTGCGCGCCACGCCGGGACGCGGCCCCCGGATCTCGGGGCTGAACGCGATCCGCCGTTCGGTCGTCGTCTCCGTGCCCCCGCCCTTCTGCTCGTAGCGGGTCGCGGCAGGCAGCAGGAGCACGGTGTCGCCGTCGACGAGCATCTGGCTCGACACGATGATGTCCTGGTGCACGCGGAGCGGGACGCGCGCCAGTGCCTCCTCGACCCGGTGCGGGTCGGGCAGGACCTCGAGGAAGTTGCCGCCACTCGACCAGAGCACGTCGAGCGCACCCTGCTCCGCGGCGTCGAGCATCTCGGCGGCCGACAGCCCCGGCGTCGCGGCCACCGGGAAGCCGTACTGCTCGCTGAGCGCCGCGGCCCCCGCCTCGTCGATCTTCGTCCCGCCGGGGAACGCCGTGGCGTAGGCGCCCATCTCGGCGCCACCCTGCACGCCCGAGTGCCCGCGGATCGGCATCAGCCCCGCGCCCGACCGGCCGACGTTGCCGCGGGCGAGCCCGAGGTTGACGATCGCGGCGACGTTCTCCGCGCCGTGCTCGTGCTGGGTGATCCCCATCGACCACACGAGCACCGCGCTCTTCGCCTGCGCGTAGCGACGCGCGAAGGACTCCATCTGCTCCTTGGCGATCCCCGAGATCCGTTCGAGATCCTCGAACGATTCTCTGGCGAGCTCGGCCGCGAGCTCCTCGAAGCCCGTCGTGTGATCGCGGATGAAGTCGTGGTCGACCGCGTCGTCCTCGATCAGGACCTTCAGGACGCCGTTCAGGAACGCGATGTCGCCACCCGTGTGCACCGGGACGAAGTCGTCGGCCATCTTCGTGCCGAAGATCGCGCTCTCGACGTTGCTCGGCACCCAGTAGCGGTCGAGACCCGGCTCCTTCAGCGGGTTCACGACCACGACCTGCGCGCCGCGCTTGCGTGCCAGGTACAGGTACTTCATGAACACGGGCTGACCGTTGGCGACGTTGGCCCCGAAGAGCACGATCAGGTCGCTGCTGATGACGTCGGTGTACGAGCAGGTCGTCGCGGCGACGCCGATCGTCTGCTTGAGCGTGACCGTCGATGGTGCGTGGCAGACGCGCGCGGCGTTGTCGACGTTGTTCGTCCCGAGGAAGCGCATGGTCTTCTGGGCCGCGTAGTAGGTCTCGTTCGTGATCCCCCGGGCGGTCAGGTACAGCGCGATCCGGTCGGGGGTCGACGCTTTGATGCGACCGGCGAGGAGATCGAGTGCCTCGTCCCACGACACGGGCGTGAAGCCGCGTTCGCCACGGTGGCGCACCATCGGCTCGCCGAGTCGCCCGAGCTCCCGCAGCTCGACACCCGACTTCGAGCGCAGCGCGGCAACGTCACCGAGGATCTTCGAGTCGAGTGCGGGCATCGTGTTGAGCTTGAGCAGCGAGAGGCGGGTCGCGCAGAGGTGCACGCCCGAAAGCGTCCAGTCGTGGAAGCCCGCGACGCCGAGTGCACACCCGTCGCACACGCCCTTGCGCATGATCCGCATCGCGAACGGCAGGCGCCGCCAGTTGTCGCGGAACGCGTGGAAGATCGCGTGATAGCCGTTCGGTCGCGTGTGACCGACGCCGTACGGCTTGAAGCCGACCCACAGGTCGCGCCGTGTGCGGCGCGGTCCCTTGATGCGCGGCGGAGCCCGGCCAGGCCATCAGCGCGCGTTCTGCAGGTGCTCGCTGAAGTGGTGTCGCATCCAGACCGGAGCGTACGTCGGGGGACGTGGCATGGTGACGTCGTGACCGACTCGACGCCCGTCGTCCAGGCGATGCGCGTGATGCACTGCTGCTACTGCTGTGACGACGCCGACGCGGCCGTCCGCTTCCTCGAGCAGGGCATCGGGCTGTCGGCGCGCGCGACGAGCAAGGGCATCCGCGCCGACGGCTCGCCGCTCGGCATCATGCGGACCGTCGAGAGCGACGTGTGCCTCGTCTACGACCCGCGCGGCGGCCGCGTGAGCCCGGCGATCGAGGTGCACGGCTGGACCGACCCGCCCGCCGTCGGAGCGCCCTACGACCGTCCGAACCAGGTCGGCATCCAGGCCATCGGCGTGGCCGTCCCCGACCTCGACACCGCGCTCGATCGACTCGTCGACGCAGGCGGCTCGGTCGCCGGGCGCGTCGACGACGCTCGCCTGCTCGGCGGCGCCGCGGCCGCCGTCCGGGCCCCGGACGGCGTGACGTTCGACGTCGTGGAGGCGCCGGCCGTCGCGGACGTGCAGTTCGCGCACCTGCGGGTGACCTGCTCCGATCTCGACCGCTCCGTCGAGTGGTACCGCACGGTGGGCTACGCGCCGGTCGAGGAGCCCTCGACCGTCGAGCTGGACGGCCGGGGGTTCGGTCTCGGTCCGATCACCGTGCGGCTCGCGTGGCTCCGGCTCCCCGACGAGCCGTTCGCGCTCCTGCTCACCGAGTGGATCGAGCCGGGATCGACCGGCGCGCCCTACGACGTCGCGAACCACCGCGGGGTCTACCGCTTGGCGCTGGGCGTCGAGGACACCCGCGCGTCGACGACCCTCCTCGTCGAGGCCGGCTGGACACCGAAGAGCGAGCCCAACCTGATCGAGCTGCCGGGCACGAAGGTGCCCGACATGTGGATCACGTTCTTCTCGGACCCAGACGGGATCGTGGTGCAGCTCGTCGAGCGCGCGCGAGAAGCGTTCGCGGGCTAGCGCGCGGAGACGAGGAACTCGGCACCGCCGCCGTCGTCGACGCGGGCGTCGAGCACCTTGTCGTCCAACAGCGCGACGACGCTGGAGTCGACGAAGATGCGCGCGCCCTGCTCGTCGACGACCTGGTCGCCGGCCTCGGGGGTCGCGGCCGCGGCCACGCTGAGGTCTTCGGGCGCCCCGGTGTCGCTGGCGATCCGCAGCCCGGCGCCCTCGGGCAGGTCGGGGCGATCGGCGATCGCCCGGATCACGGTCGCGGCTTGCTCGGTCACGGCGAGCATGAGGTGCTCCTCTGTTCGGTTGCCGTGCCTCGAGGGGCTACCCCGGACCAGGGCCGGCGAACCCCGCGGACGGCGAAACCTCGACCTTGCTTGAAGTCTCGCCCGCTCGTACCGTCTCCCTCATGCCGGAAGATCTGACGATCGGGGCGGTGAGCGAGCGCACGGGCGTCGCGACGTCGGCGCTGCGCTTCTACGAAGCGGAGGGGCTGCTCCACGCCCGCAGGACCGAAGGCGGACAACGACGTTTCCCGCGCGACGCTCTGCGGCGCGTCTCGTTCATCCGCGTCGCACAGGAGGTCGGCCTGACGCTGGAGGAGATCCGCGAAGCGCTCGCATCGCTCCCCGCGAACCGCACGCCGAACGAGAAGGACTGGGCGCGGCTCTCACGCTCGTGGCGACCCCGACTCGACGCGCAGATCGCCCTCTTGGAGCGGCTGCGCGAGAAGCTCGACGGATGCATCGGCTGCGGGTGCCTGTCGTTGCGGCACTGCCGGCTCTTCAACCCCGACGACGAGGCGGCCGCGCTCGGGCCCGGTCCTCGCTACGTGCTCGACGACGTGTGACGAGGTTGGAACGCGCGCCGAGGGGGTAACGGTCGGTCCATGAACACACTTGCATTCGTCATCATCGCCGCACTCGCCGTCATCGGCCTGATCGTCGTCATCGGCACCATCTAGCTCAGCTCTCGACCGGCCGGTGCTGCGTGCCCCGGCCGAACGTGATCGCGACGCCGACCGCTGGTTCACGGACCACGAACCGGTGCCAGACGCCGCGACCGACCATCGCGCTGTCGCCCGCCTCGAGCGGGACGATCTCGGCGGCGTTGTGGTCGTGCTCGAGCACGAGGTCGAGCGCGCCGGACACGAGGTAGTGGAGCTCGTCGCCCTCCGGGTGCATCTCGGACGACGACATGCTCTCGCCCATCTCGTAGCGCGTCACCAGCCAACCGTCCGCGGTCGCCACGTCGGCGACCACCGGGTCGGTCGGCGTGCCGCCGATGAGCTGGCGCCAGAACTCGGGTACGGGCACGTCGATCGGACGCGACTCGTTGCCGGCCAGGAAGAAGTACCGCTCGGACAGGGGTCTGCTCTCGCTCATCGCGACGCCTCCCAAACGAGCTGGTCGTTCGACTCGATGCGCCCCATGATGGCAGCCGCCGCCGCGCCACCGGACCGGCCGGGCGCGGCCCGATACGGTGACGCTCCCTGTCTCCGCCCCCTGCTCCGGTCATCACGTCCCTCGAGGAGCTGCGCACGCGCCCGGACGCGCTCGCGGGTGCGTTCGTCGTCGGCATCGATCTTCGTCACGCAGCAGTCGACTGGGACGGCGTCGACCTCCAGGGCACCGCGTTCGCGGGGTGTGAGCTGACGGAGGACGTCGCGCGACGCGTTCGAGCTCGAGGGGCCGTCGTGCTGCCGACGCTCGGCGGGCTGGGGTTCGACCCGTACCGTGCCGACCTCTACACGAACGCAAGAGCTGATGGCCGGCTACGAGCCGGGTCGTCCCGAGACGACGTTCGATGCCAGGGTCGGCAGACGTCGCGCGGGTGCCGCCCTCCGCACTCGGCGGGATCGCTCGGGCGGTCCACGACGCCTGCATCGACGCCGCGCTGGTCCGCTACCTCGACACGGCGGCCGGGCCGGTCGTCGGCGTGATGGGGAGCCACGCGATCAGCCGTGACCTCGGCGAGTACCGCCGCACGGCGTACGTGGGTCGTGCCCTGACGCGCGCGGGGTTCATCGTGGCCACGGGTGGCGGGCCGGGGCTCATGGAGGCCGCGAACCTCGGTGCGTGGCTCGCGTCGGCGCCGGACGGCGCGCTCGACGACGCGATCGCGCACCTCGCGCAGGCACCCGACTACCGGGCCGAACCCGTGCTGTTCCTGCAACGCGCCCGCGAGGTGCGGGATCGTTGGCCGGACGCGCGACCGAGCCTCGGCGTCCCGACATGGCTGTACGTCGACGAACCACCGAACCAGTTCGCCACGCACGTCGCCAAGTACTTCGAGAACAGCATCCGCGAGAACGGGCTGCTCGCGATCGCGCTCGGGGGCGTCGTGTTCACTCCCGGCGGCAGCGGCACCGCGCAGGAGATCTTCACCGACGCGGCGCAGAACGACTACACGATGTACGGCGTGCGCAGCCCGATGATCTTCGTCGGCCGTGACCACTACGCCGACAACCCGCTCGTCGACGCGCTCCGCGAGCTGGCAGCCGGCGCCGGCTGGGAGCAGCTCGTGCGCGTCGTCGACGACGAGCACGAGCTCCTGTCGGCGCTGCGGGAGCTGATGCCGCTCGCGCCGAGCGCGGAGTGGCCGGTGCGCCGCCGCGCTTCCTGATGCCCACGCGCGTCGTCCACCTCCCACTGGACGATCCCGAGCTGCTCGCCGGGCTCGACCGGATCCGCGACGAGCTCCACGTGCCGCGTGCGTTCGCGGCCGACGTGCTCGCGGCGGCGAAGGCGGCCGCGGCGAGCCCGCGTGAGCGGCGCGACCTCCGCGACCTCGAGCTCGTCACGGTCGATCCCGCCGGCAGCCGAGACCTCGACCAGGCGTTCGCCGCGGAGCGCCGGGGGGACGGCTACCGCGTGCACTACGCCATCGCCGACGTCGCGGCGTTCGTGCCCGACGACGGCCCCGTCGACGTGGAGGCGCACCGGCGTGGCATGACCGTCTACCTCCCCGACGCGCGCGCCGGCTTGTACCCGCCGGAGATCGCTGAGGGTTCGGCGAGCCTCCTCCCGGAGCAGGAGCGGCCCGCGCTGTGCTGGACGATCGAGCTCGACGGTGATGGCACGCCCACCGCGTGGCACCTCGAGGCCGCGACGGTGCGGAGTCGCCGCGCGTGGAGCTACGCCGAGGTGCAGGCGGCCATCGGCGACGGCAGCGCGCCGGAGCCGTTCGGGCTGCTGCGCGCGATCGGCACGCTGCGTCAGGACGCCGAACGCGCGCGTGGCGGCGTGAGCCTGGCCCTCCCTGCTCAGGAGCTGCGTCGGACCGACGCCTCCTACACGCTCGGCTTCGACGAGCCGCGACCCGTCGAGGGTTGGAACGCGCAGATCTCGCTGCTCACCGGGATGTGCGCCGCGACGACGATGGTCGACGGCGGCGTCGGGATCCTGCGCACGCTCCCGCCACCTGACGATCACGCGGTGGGACGACTGCGTGCGACCGCCCGGGCCCTCAGCCTCGCCTGGCCCGAGCACGTCTCGTATCCCGACCTCGTCGCGTCGCTCGACCCGCAGGATCCCGACCATGTCGCCTTCCTGGAGCAGGCGGCCCAGACCCTGCGCGGGGCCGGGTACCACGTGCTCGACGGGACCGAGCGCCCGGCGCCCGTCCACGGTGCGATCGCCGCTCACTACGCGCACGTCACGGCGCCCTTGCGCCGGCTCGCCGACCGCTACGCGAACGCCGTCCTGCTCGAGCTCTCCGCCGATCGCGAGCCATCGGACGACCTGCGGGCAGCGCTCGCGCCGCTGCCCGAGATCATGGGTGATGCGGGTCGACGCGTGCACCAGGTCGAACGCGCGGTCGTCGACCTGGCGGAGGCGATCGCGCTGCAGGGCTCGGAGGGCGACGTCTTCCACGGTGTCGTCGTCGATGTCGAGCAGGAGACGGCGCGTGTGCTGATCCGGCGACCGCCGATCGTCGCGTCCTTGGACGCCGACGGAGCCTCGCTGGGCGACGAGATCACGGTCCGGGTCGTGCGCGTCGACGCCGGGTCCCGCCAGATCGAGCTCGCGCGCGCCTGACTCCTCCGGGCGGTCACATCGCGGCGATCGCGCGTGCGACCGTGGCCGGCTCGTCGCACATGGGGAAGTGGTTCCCCCGTGGCACGACGATCTGTCCAGCCTCGGGGAAGCGCTGCTTCCACTTCGGCTGGAAGCGGAGCGGGTCGTTGCGCTGCCCGAACACGGTCTGCACCGGGATGCCGCGAAGCGGTCCCTCGAGGGCGTCCGCGACCGCCGCGTAGACGGCGTCGGACCTGCGCGCCGAGCGCATGTACCGGTGGAACGATCGGCGCGCGCGACGATCGACGCCCGCCCGGAACACTCGACGGTCCTCGCGGGTGAGGTGACGGCCGACGCCGAGGCGCGTCGAGCTGGCGCGCGGCACGAGTCCGGTCCAGGCATCGAGCTCTCGCATCGGTGCCGAGCCCATGACGGCGAGCATCGATCGGAACGGGATGCCCGTAGGTCGCCACCCGAAGGAGTTCACGACGACCAGACCTCGCACGAGACCCGGTCGAGTCGCCGCGGCGGCGAGACCCGCCACACCGCCGAGGTCGTGCACGACGAGCACGAACGGCTCGGTGAGCTCGTCCATCACCGCGCCGATCGCGAGGCTCGCCGCGTCGAGACTCGTCTCGGCGCCCGGGACACGCTCGCTGAGCCCGCTCCCGGGTGCGTCGAGCGCGACGCAGCGATGCCCTGGCACCAGCTCGGCGATGACATCCCGCCACACGTACGACCAGAAGCCGACGTGGACGAGGAGCACGGTCGGGCCCGACCCGGTGTCGGTGAGCGCGATCTCGCACACGGGTGTCGTGAGTCTGCGAGGCTCGAACGGCCACGACTTCGGCTCGAGCCAGCCAGGTCGCTCAGACGGGCGACCGATCCGCCGCACGTCGAGCGAGGTCTCGGGGTCGTGCACGGGGCGCTCCTCTCACACGGGCGCGGGCACCGAGGAGGCCCACGCCGGGACGAGGACGAGGACGAACACCGCGCCCGCGATGTGACATCGACCGTCGGATGTCACGATTCGGCTCGTCAACCCGTCCTTGACCGCGGAGTCCGGATCACGGGACGGAGGGGGTGCGATGCCCAGAAGCGCGATCGACGACGAAGAGCTCCTCGCGGCGTGGTCCGACCATCGACGGCCGCTCGTCAGGCTCGCGACGAGCATCCTCAAAGATCCCGCTGCTGCAGAGGACGCCGTCCAGGAGACGTTCCTCCGGCTCGCGTTCCAGGCGAACACGACCATCAGCGACGTCCGCGGCTGGCTGATCGTCGTCGTCACGCGACTCTGCATCGATCACCTCCGTTCGGCGACACGCCGCCGCGAGGAACCCGGGGGCAACGACGCCGACCTCGAGCTCGCAGCTCGTGAGCCCTCGTCGGACGACCCCGCCGAGCTGGTGACCGCAGCCGATGACCTTCGCGCCGCCGTCGCCGTGCTCCTCACGCAGCTCTCCCCCGCCGAGCAGGCGGCGTTCGTCCTCCACGACGTCTTCCGAATGCCCTTCGAGCAGGTCGCCGACGCTCTGCAGCGCTCACCGGAGGCGTGCCGACAGCTCGCGAGCCGCGCCCGGCGCGCACTCGCGACCCGACCTCACGACGTCCCACCGGTGTCGACCGCCGCCGTCGCCGCGGTCACCGAGCGATTCGTCGCCGCCTGCGAACGTGGCGATCTCGATGCCCTGGTCGAGGTGCTGAACCCCGACGTGGTCGGCGTTGCCGACTTCGGGAGCCTGCTCCCGCGCAGGACGCTCCGCGGACGAACGCGGATCGCGAACCGGCTCCGACGCCTGTTCGGCCGTCAGCGGTTCACCTTGGTCCCGATCGAGCTCGAAGCTGGATCCGCGGTCGTCGTCGTTCGCCGACGCGATCTTCACTTGGCCGGAACGATCCTCCTCGAGTTCGAAGGATCGCGCATCACACACCTCGACGCGACGAACCGCCCGCGAGCGCTTGCGGCGCTCAGTTGAAGCGAGGGTCGGCGCGCTTGCAGATCCGCTGCCAGTGGACGCGGGCAAGCCACGTCTCGCCGACGATCACGTTCACGAAGTCGGAGTCGTCCGGCTCGACGACCTCCACGTGTCCGGCCTCGAGGTGACCCTCGAGGTGGGCACGGACCTCGTCGCCCAGACCGGATCGTCGAACTTCGCGACCTGGCGGTCGATCGAGTCGAGCACGATGAGCGCCAAGCGGTCGCCGTCGATGTCCTGTGAGTGCGTGATGTCAGAGGCTTACCCGGATCCCCGTCCGGTACGCCTCGAACCCGTGCCGCCTGATCCGCCGCATCAAAAAGGGCGGACAGGGGTATTGCCACAGCATGGACAACGAGATGAGCAACGGTGCGCAGGCGACGAGGTATCTCGATCTGGATGGCGATGGAGTGCCCGACGCAGTCGAAATGATCGAAGTCGTATCGCTGGACCGGACCGGCGACGGGAGCACCGACGAGGTGGCCGTGGTCGAGGAGCTCGCGTCCGGCATCGGGATCGAGGGTGTCCCACGTCACCTCACCGTCGTCGACGAGATGACGATCGCACTGGAGGATTGAGCGCGGGGTCGGAGTCCGCTGCCTGCTCGGTGCCGCGTCTGAGCGGGATCACGTCCGCGTCGTCGCCAGGAAGGTTCGGTGCGACGGCCTCGATCACCGCGGCGAGCAGAACGTCCTGGTCGAGGTTTTCAGTTCGCCGGTTCCCGCGTTGGCATCGTCAGCCGGTGAAGGTCGGTTCCAACTCGATCGCGACTGCGGGCGGACAGCTGTCGGTGGCCGGGTTGTAGGTGATGGTCACGAATCCGTCGCCCTCCTGGGCGCCGGTCTCGAACGCGACGCCGGCGGGACCGAAGCCCGAACCACCACCGCCACCCCCGCCATCATCGGTACTGCCGGTATCGCCAGCGCCGCCGCCGCCGCCGTAGTAGCCGCCGCCGCCACCACCACCACCGTCGTTGTCGAACTCGCCGACGCCGCCGATGCCGCCAACGCCGAGGTCGCCGTCACCCGCGGTCGCGTCGGTGGTCCCGCCCGCGCCACCGGCATCCTGCGTCCCGCCGCCACCACCGATCGACCCCAGCCAACTGTCCTCACCGGGCTCGCCTTCGGTGCCGCCACCCGCGCCGCCGTCACCGATGCCCGGCTCGTTGTCGGTTCCGCCGCCGCCACCGCCGCCACCGGCGACGACTACGCGGTTCTCGAGCGCGTCACCACCTTGACGGACATCGGAGCCCCCGCCCCCACCGGCACCCGCGTCGTCGGAGGTGTCACCCCCGTCGCCGCCACCGTTGAAACCGCCGGGCCCGAACACGGCGACCGTCACATCGGCAACCGAAACATCGCCATCCGCTTCCGCGACGGTCCCGTTCGGGATGTCGCTGTCGGTGCCGCGGCCGCCCACGCGCACGACGAGCGTCTCACCCGGCGTCACCGGGACGATGGCCGTCGCACGGCCACCGAGGCCACCCACGGTCGGAATTTCCGTGCCGAGGTAGTCGCCGCCCGCAGCCCCGAACGCGTCGATCGTCACCGAACACACACCCGCCGGCACGACGAAGTCCTCGGCCTCGCCGGAGAACTCAAACGGTTCGCTGACCTCGCCGGATTGCCCACCCGCAGGCACCGCGAACCCTGCCGCGGCCAGCAATGCCACCGCCACCGCACCAGCCGACCGACGAATCCGCATCATCCACTCCACCTCGAAATCCGTTGGGGGCGCAGGATAGCCACTCGACCGGCGCGACGCGTGACTCGCCGGGAAGCTCCGCCTTCGCGGACCAGGTGCGGACTCAACGGGCTTCTGCGACCTAGAACCCCTTTCGGGGTAACGAAGTGGTGGCGAGTCGGCCGGTACGCCGGATTCTGTCCGGGCGCTTGCGCGCCCGTGGCGACCATCCCTCTCGGCCGACGGTTGCCCGCCGGCTCCAGCGGCCTACCCGGGGGTGTCTGCGTGCGAGCCGCACTCCCCCTGTCTGGCCTTGCTCCCGGTGGGGTTTGCCGAGCCGCCCGGGTCACCCCGGGCGCTGGTGCGCTCTTACCGCACCGTTTCACCCTTGCCTGTGCCGTCCTGCCTCTCGACAGTGCGGCCATCGGCGGTCTGTTCTCTGTGGCACTTTCCTGCGGGTCGCCCCGACTGGGTGTTACCCAGCACCGTGCTCTGTGGAGTCCGGACGTTCCTCGGACCGATCCTCTCCCCAATTGGCAACGTGGAGAGGCTCGGCACGCGGCCGCCTGGCCGACTCGCCACCGTCACCATTCTCTCACGCGCCACCACCCGGCGCGCAGGTGACATTCAGCCACAACTGTTGTGGCTCAGCGTCACATGCGGTGTCAGGGCGGTCGTCAGACGTCCAGCTCGTACTCGTACCAGGACGACCGGGTGGCACCGGTGGCGTCGTAGAGGCGTTGCGCGATGGTGTTGTCGGGCGCGGTGCTCCATACGAGGGACGCCGCGCCCCGGGACCGGGCGACGTCGGCCGCCGCCTCGAGCAGCGCCCGCCCGGCTCCGCTCCCGCGCACGTCGGGGACGACGAACAGGTCGTGCAGGCAGACGACCTCGTGCGCGAGGACCGTGTCGAGACGCCAGTGCAGGCACGCATAGCCGACGAGCGGTGCGCCCACGGCGGCTCGCGCGCCGAGCAGGATCCCCTCGTCGTCGGACTCCACGAACCGTCGGAAGAACGTCGCGTTGTGACCCTCGTCGGGCTCCACCTCGTAGAAGCGCTGGTAGTCCGCGATCAGCGGCAGCACCTCCGCGAGCTCCGCGTCAGTGCCGAGGCGCGCGATGTCCGTCACGCGTCGCCCAGGATCTCGTGCGCCGCGCGCTCACCCGACTGGATCGCGCCGTCCATGTAGCCGCACCAGACGGTCGCGGTCTCGGTCCCCGCCCAGTGCAGGCGGCCGACCGGCGCGCGCAGCGCTGCGCCGTGCTGCGTCCACGTGCCGGGGGTGAACAGTGCCGCGTAGCAGCCCCGCGTCCACTGCTCCGCCGACCAGTCGCGTTCGACGAACTCGACGCGGTTCGACGCGCCGCCGGGCCGAAGAGCGTCGCGAGACCATCGAGCACCGCCGTCCGACGTTCGATCGGTTCCACCGCGCTCAGGGCGCGAGCGTGCGCACCTTCGACGAAGGCGAGCAGCACGCCCGGGCTCCCCGAGGGCGGCGAGTTGTCGAAGACGACCTTGACGGGGCCGACATCGGTCGTGGCCTGACCGGTGAGACCGTCGTCGCGCCAGAACGGGCGGTCGTACACGGCGTGGCACTTGATCACCGCGCCCATGGGGAGCCGCTGCAGCAGCTGGTCGCGGACTGCAGGCAGACCCGGCTCGTAGCGGATGCGCGCCGCGAGCGGCGGCGGGACCGCGACGATCGCGTGACGAGCCGTCACGAGCAGGTCGTCGGTGAGCAACGCCACCGCATCGTCGGTGCGGTCGATGCGCCGCACCGGCTGTGACAGCCGCACCGCGTCACCGAGCTTCTCGGCGAGCCCGATCGCGTTCGCCTGCGAGCCGCGCACGAACCGGTCCTGCTGGGCACCGCCGCTGGTGCCGGCGAGCACGTCCACGCCGTTGCCGGAGTGCGTGTAGAAGAGCGCGTGCAGCAGTGAGAGGTCCGCCGGCTCCGCCGCGAAGACGGCCTCCGCGTACAGCGTGAAGAGCTCGCGTGCCCCGCGCGTCACCGTGTTGTGACGGATCCAGGTCTCGAACGTCTGCCCGTCCCAGTCGCGGGCGCGGGCCGCGACCCAGGGCGCGTCGAGCGGGACGCGCGTCGCCATGCGATCGAACCGGGTCTGCGCCTGCCCCATGTCGACGAGCACCGCGGGGCTGAGGCGCGGGATCGCGCCGCCGTAGCGACCGGTCTTGCCGCCGAACCGCAGCAGGTTGTCACCGTCGTCGAACGTCGGGAACGTGTCGTTGCCGAGCTCGTCGGCAAGGCGCGCGATGCGGTGCTGGCCGGGCCCGAGCCACTGGCCGCCATGGTCGATGAGCGTGCCGTCGGCGAGCTGCTCGGTCAGCACCCGTCCACCGACGCGATCACGTGCTTCGAGCACCACGACGTCGCGTCCGGCGTCGGCGAGCTGTCGGGCCGCGGTGAGCCCGGCGAGTCCGGCGCCGACGACGCAGACGTCCGTCTCCACCGGTTGCGCCACGCCGCACACGCTAGGGCCCACCGGGGAACGGCCGCGCTACCGTGCTCCGCATGCCCGTGTCCGCCGCGCTCGCGCGCGCCGAAGCCGCGTTGCTCGACGAGCGCCGACCGCTCACCCGCGAGGAGGCCGGCGCGGTTGCCGCGGTCCCGCTCGACGAGCTGCCCGACCTGATCGCGCTCGCGCACCGCGTGCGCCTCGAGTACTGCGGCGACGCGGTGGAGCTCGAGAGCCTGATCAACGCGAAGTCGGGGGCCTGTCCCGAGGACTGCGCGTTCTGCTCGCAGTCGGCCCGCTACAGCACCGACGTCGACGTGTACCCGTTCCTCGATCTCGACGAGGTCCTCGCCGCGGCCAAGGCGACGCGCGAAGCGGGCGCGACGCAGTTCTGCATCGTCGTCGCGGTGCGCGGACCCAACGAGCGGCTGCTCACGAAGGTCATCGAGGCCGTGCAGACGGTCCACGACGAGACCGGGTTGGAGGTCGCATGCTCGCTCGGCCTGCTGACGGCCGAGCAGGCGCAGCGCCTCGCCGACGCGGACGTCCGTCGCTACAACCACAACCTCGAGGCACCGCGCGAGGTCTTCCCGAGCATCTGCACGACGCACACCTACGACGACCGGGTCGACACGGCGCGGCTCGCCATCGACGCGGGCATGGAGCTGTGCTCCGGCGGCATCCTCGGCATGGGTGAGACGCTCGAGCAGCGGGTCGACTTCGCGTTCGAGCTGGCGGAGCTGGCGCCGTGCGAGGTGCCGATCAACTTCCTGATGCCGTCGGGCACGCCGCTCGGCGAAGAGCGCCGGATCTCGCCGCGCGAGGCGCTCCAGGCCATCGCGCTGTTCCGCCTCGTCCTCCCCGACGCCTGGCTGCGACTCGCCGGCGGCCGCGAGCTCGTGCTCGGCGAGCTGCAGGCGATGGGTCTGCTCGCCGGCGCGAACGCGCTGATCGTCGGCAACTACCTCACGACGGGCGGGCGACCGGCCGAGGAAGACCACGCGCTGCTCGACGCGCTCGGGATGCCCGTGGCCGACGGTCCGGGCGAAGGGCGCTTCGTCGTCGACGGCGACGGCACGCACGCGCGTCCGGCGAAGCCGACACGCACCGCGATCCCCGTCACTGCGGAGTAGCGACCCGCTCGTTGAAGGCGGTGAGCACCGGTCCGAGCGGGCCGCGTGCGAGCCGGCAGACGGAGCCGGTGTCCAGACGGAGGCGCCACGCGAGCTGCGGCCGGTCCTCGAGGTCGAGCGCCCAGAGCACGCCCGCTTTGATCGGCGAGACGTGGCTCACCGCGATCACATGTCCTTCCTTCGCGACGCCGGACAGCAGCGCTGCCATGCACGCCGACACACGCTCCTGCACGGCGCGCAGCGTCTCCCCACCGGGAGGCGCGAAGTCGGGGTCACGCTGCCAGCTCTCCCACACGTCGCGTGGCAGGTCCGCGAGCGGGCGCTCGTCCCACTCGCCGTAGTCCATCTCGATGAGCCCCGGTTCGTCGTCGACCGTCATCCCCCACGGCGCTGCGATCACCTCCGCGGTCTCGCGGCACCGTCGGAGCGGGCTCGTGACGACGCGCGTCGGCCGACCCTCACGCTCGAGCAGCGCGGCGAGGATGCGCGCCTGCTCGACGCCGTCGGCGGAGAGCGACGGGTCGGCCCGGCCGAGGAGGAGCCCCCGCACGTTCTGCTCCGTCGTTCCGTGCCGGACGAGCACGATCATGACGGCGTCGCCTCGCGCAGCCGGCCGGTCCGGAAGAGCTCGCGCCGCGGCTCGGGCAGGTACAGGTCGAACTGTCCGACCACCCACCAGATCGCGACGAGCCCGGCGAGCTCCTCGAGCAGCACCACCCACCAGACCGGGAGCAGCGAGTCGTCGGGGAACGTCGTGCCGCCGAGCGGCCACCAGAACAGGTCGGCGTTGGTGAACGCCCCCGACAGGATGAGCCCGCAGAACACGCCGATCGGCAGGCACAGGAGCCGCCTGCGCGTGAGTCGCGACCGCCCGATGGTGCCGACCATCACGACGACGAGCATGGAGATCGGGAACAGCACGGTGTGCCCGAATGCGGTGTGGCCCACGGGCAGGTCGACGAGCAGCGGCAGCAGCGACCCGAGGGCGATGAGGCGGTAGTCGATCCCCGAGCTCTTGAAGATGTTCGCCACGAGCAGCACCGAGACGCCGACGTACCAGAGCAGCATCGCCGCGCGCGCCTACGTCGCGGCGTCGAGCGCCGCGTTGACGAGGAGGTCGGCGTCGGTGTTCTGCTCCCGGGGCACGTGGGCGAGGTCGACCTCGGGCCAGTTCGTGAGCAGCTCCCTTGCGCGGGCGTGCAACGGCCGGAGCCCGGCGTGCTTGACCTTCCACGCACCCTCGAGCTGGCGGATGACGAGCATCGAGTCGGCGCGCAGGCGGAGCAGGCGAGCACCGAAGGGCTGCGCGGCCTCGAGGCCGGCGATGACCGCGCGGTACTCGGCGACGTTGTTCGTCGCGTTCCCGATGCGCTCGCTGACGGTCGCGAGGCGCGTGGGCGGCGACGTGGTCGGGTCGAACACCACGGCGCCGATCGCCGCGGGCCCGGGGTTGCCGCGCGCACCGCCGTCGGCGAACACCTCGACGACGTCCACCCCGCCGGACGGAGGAGTCATGGGACGAGGATCGTGCCGCAGTTGTCGCAGTGCTCGACGGTGCCGGCCGGCGCCTTCTTGACGCGCGCGACCTCTGTGGCCGGGATCGAGAGGTGGCAGCCCTGGCAGGTTGTGCCCACGAGGCGGGCCGCGCCGACTCCGTTCGCCTTCTCGCGGCAGGCCTCGTACTCCTCGAGGAGATCGCGGTCGATGGTTGCGGCGACCTCGGCTCGCGCCGACTCCTCACCAGCGAGCTCGGCGCTGAGCGCCGCCTCCGCAGCGGCAAGCGCCCCCCGATGCTCGGCGAGCTCGTCGTCGAGCGTGGCGGCCCGCACATCCAGCGTGCCGAGCTGCGCGTCGAGCGGTTCGCGCTGCTCCATGGTCGCCAGCTGCCGGTCCTCCACCGACTGCTGGTGACGCTTCAGCTGCTGCACGTCAGCCTGGAGCGCCTGCAGCTCCTTCGGGGAAGAGACCTCACCCGAGTAGAGCTTTGCTTCGGCCTCTAGCGCCTGCTGTCCGAGCGCGCTCGCTTCGTCCTCGTAGCGCTTCTCCGCGCGCGCGATGTCGTCGCGTTGCGTGCGGAGCGCGTCGCGCGTCACCTGCAGCTCGGCGACGCTGACTTCGGTCACCGCGACCTGCGCGCGCTCGGGCAGCTCGGCAAGCCGGTGACGGATGCGGTCGAGCGCGAGATCGCGCTCTTGGAGGCTGAGGAGGGGCTCGAGCGCGCTCACGCGGGCGACGCTACGCGCTCGCGCACCCGCTGACGCGCCGGCGAAGGCGTCAGCCAGGTGGCTCGTTCCCGTTGCCGTTGCCGTTGCCGACGGTGGGCGGCGTCGTCGGTGTCGAGGGAGTGGTCGGTTGGGTCGGCTTCGGCGTGGTCGGGATCGTGGTGGGCGCGTTGACCACGACCGACGGCGGTGTGAGCGTCGGCACCGTCTCGCTCGGGAGGAGGCCAGGAGCGGTGCCGGCGCGCCCGTTCTCGGTGATGAACGCACCCTTGCGCGCGCAGGCCGGGCCCGGGTCGGGGAACGGCTCCACGGGCGTGCCGGTGAGCACGCTGTCCATGAAGATCTTCGAGATCCGCGCCGGGACCTGGCCGCCGAAGCCGGCGCCGGGGATGCGGGCCTCCGCGTTGCCGTGCCAGGTGAACGCAACGAGACCGGGCGTGATGTGCAGGAAGTTCGCGTCGGCGCGGTTGTCGGTGGTGCCGGTCTTGCCGGCCGACGGACGGTCGTTCAGGCGGGCCGCGGTGCCGGTGCCACTCGTGATGGTGCCCTGCATGACGTCGAGCTCGCAGTCGGCGGCCTCAGCGGAGATGGCCCGGGTCGGCACGATGTCGCGCATCGCGTCGAACACGACCTCACCGTCGGGCCCGAGGATCTTGCTGATGAACGTGGCCGGGCGCATCATCCCGTGGCTGGCGATCGTCGACGCGACCGTCGCCATCTCGGTCGCCGTCGACTCGATCGCGCCGAGCGTCATGGTGAGGACGGGCTTCAGCGTCTGCTGCGTGATGCCCATCTTGTAGGCGGTGTCGATCACCTTGTTGAAGCCGACCGCGAGCTCCAGCCGCGCGAACGCGCAGTTCACCGAGTTCCTCGTCGCGTCGCGCAGCGCCATGCGGCCGCCGCCACCCTCCGCGTTCTGCGTGCGACCGAGATCCCCGAACTCGCACGGCGACGTCCCGTCGATCATGTCGGCAGGCGAGAAGTTGCTGTCGAGCGCGGCGCCCAGCGTGATGACCTTCCAGGTCGATCCCGCTTGGCGGCCCGGATAGCTGGTGGCGATGTTGTACTGGCTCGATTCGAAGCCGGGCCCGGCGACCATCGCCTTCACGAACCCGGTCTTCGGGTCCATCGCGACGAGCGAGCCGGTCCAGCCCGGCTTCTCGGGCAGGACCTGGGCCATCGCGTTCGCCGCCGCGGCGTCCATCGCCGGGTCCTTGGTCGCGTAGACCTTCAGCCCGCCGTTGAGGACACGGTCCTGGCGCTCCTTCGGTGTCGCCCCGAGCACCTGGTACACCGGGTCGTTGACGAGACGGTCCTGGATCTCCTCTTCCCACGACGTGCCCGGTCGCAGCTCCGCGATGGGCTTGAGGTTCGGGTCGGGCAGCGGGTCGTTGGTCGCGATGGCCGCCTCTTCGAGGGTGATGTACCCCTGGTCGACCATCCGCTCGAGCGCGAGCGCTCGCCGTTGCTTCGCGCCCTCGGGGTTGGTGTAGGGGTTGTTGCCCTCGGGGTTCGAGATGAGCCCGGCGAGCAGCGCGGCCTCGCTGATCGAGATCTCGTTCATGGTCTTGGGCCGCAGGCCGTAGGGCGACGCCGGGTCGGCGATGAGGAAGAAGCGCTCCGCGGCCGACTTGATCCCGTAGGACCCCTGCCCGAAGTAGACGGTGTTGAGGTACTGCTCGAGGATCTCGTTCTTCGAGAACTTCTCGTTCAGGCGGAAGGCGAGGACGATCTCCCGCACCTTGCGGTTGATGTCCCGCTTCTTGGTGAGGATCCGGTTCTTGACGAGCTGCTGGGTGATCGTCGAGCCACCCTGCTCGATCTCGCCCGAGGTGAGGTTCTTGAGGAGGGCCCGCATGGTGGCGTTGAGGTCGACGCCGTCGTTCTCCCAGTACGTCTGGTCCTCGACCGCGATCACCGCGTTCTGGATGAGCTTGGGGACCTGGTCGAGGGTCGTCAGCTCGCGGTTCTTGTTGCCGAGGTTGCCCATGACGACGCCGGTCGAGTCGTAGATCGTCGACTTCTGGGCCAGGTCGCGCAACGCGCCGATCTTGTCGCTCGTGTAGTGGTGCGCCTCGGCGATCTCGCTGACGCCGGGGATGAGCGCGGCGACGCAGGCACCGACGGCGATGCCGCCGATGACCAGCGTGAGGACGAAGTTGCGAAAAGCGCCAGGGACCTTGCTCATGCGGGAGTCTCCAGGATGGCACACGGGGCCTCGGATCCCCCGTCGGAGCAGGAACGCCGGCGCGCGCTGGGAGGTTCCGTGGGCCAAGCGGTGAAGGCCCGCGCGCCGAGCGAGCGCCCGCGGGGCGGGTACCCCGCCCCGCAGCGAGCGAGGCCATGGAGCCGTCTCACCCTGTCGGTACTGTCGCCGAGCGATGGACCAGGAGCCGCTGCCCGGCCTCGCCACCTCGGGTGAAAGGGACGAACCGGGCACCTCCGGGCGCCTCCACCTCGTCCGCCACGGCGAGGCCGCGCGCGACCTCCTCTTCGACGTCATCGGAGCGCTGCGCGCCGACGATCCCCTGGCGCCGGTCACGGTCGCGGTGCCGTCGCCGCTCGCCGGACTGTCGCTTCGGCGCTCGCTCGGGGCGCGGGGCGGCTTCGTCAACGTGCGCTTCACCGCGCTGGCCCGCGTCGCCGAGCTGCTGGGCGCACCGGAGCTCGCGGCCGACGGCCGTGGCCCGCTGACCCGCGCCCTGCGACTCGAGTCGATCCACACCGTGCTCGCACGCGACGACGGTCCCCTGGCCGGTGTGAGCAACCATCCCGCCACCGCGACCGCGCTCGCTGCCACCTTCGACGAGCTCGCCGAGGTCGACGACGCAGCGCGGGCCCAGCTCGCGACGCGCAGCGAGCGCGCGGCCACGGTCGTGCGCCTCTACGACGCGTACCGCGAGCTCACCGCCGACACGTACGACGTCACCGACGTCGCGCGCGCCGCCGCGGAGGCGGTGCAGGCCGGCACCGACAGCGCGGCCGAGGTCGGCCAGGTCGTGCTCCACCTCCCCGAGTCGATCAACGTCGCGGAAGCAGCGCTCCTCGGCGCGCTCGCCACCCGCGACCGACTCACCGTGCTGCTCGGGCTCAGCGGCGACGACACCGCCGACGACGGCCTCGCCGGCGCGCTCGCGGCACGCCTCCGGCCGGTGCTCGGACAACCGGTGCGACACGCCGGCGCCACCGACCCACCGTCGGCCGATCGCCTCGTGTCGGCACCCGATCCCGACGACGAGGTGCGCTCCGTCGCGCGCGAGCTCGACGCCCGCGCGGCTCGCGGAGAGCCGCTCGGTCGCGTCGCCGTCCTCTACCGCGTCGGTGAGCCGTACGCCCGGCTCGTCCCCGAGGTGTTCGACGCGGCCGGCATCCCCTGGACGGGAGCCGCGCCGAGGCGCATCGCCGACGCCGCCGCCGGGCGCATCCTCCTCGGGCTCCTCGCGCTCGCCGACGGCAACCTCGCGCGCGACGACGTCGCCGCGTGGCTCGCGTCGGGGCCCGTCATCGACCCGGCCGACGGGCGCCGCGTCAACGCCACCCGCTGGGACATCGTCTCGCGCGAGGCCGGTGTCGTCGCCGGAGCCGAGCAGTGGGCCGAACGGCTGCGGCTGCACCTCGACGCGATCGATGTCGAGCTGGCTGATCGCACGCAGGCCGCCGAGGTGAGCGAGTGGCAGCTGCGCCGGCTGCAGCGCGCGCACGACGAGACCGAGACGCTCGCCGCGTTCGTCGCCGGGGTGGCGGACGCGCTCGTGCCTCCGGAGCCGGCGACATGGCGATCCCTCGCGCGCTGGGGCGCCGAGCTGCTCGCCCGATACGCGGGATCCGAAGGCCAGCGCCACGACTGGCCCGAACGAGAGGTCGAGGGTGCACGCACGATCAATGCGACGCTCGACGAGCTCGGCGCACTCGACGCGGTGCGCGGCAGCGAGGGTGCGCTCGACGTCGCGCGCTTCCGCCGCACGCTCGAGGCCGAGCTCGACACCCGACTCGAGCGGGTCGGCCAGTTCGGCGCCGGCGTGCTCGTCGGTCACCTCGGTCAGGCCTACGCGGCCGATCTCGACGCCGTCTACGTGCTCGGCGCGGTCGAGGGCGTGCTCCCACCCCGCGGCCGCGAGGATCCACTCCTTCCCGACCGCGAGCGCCGCGACATCAGCGGGCTCGTCCCGCGCGCGACGCGACGGCTCGAAGAGCGTCGCGACTACCTCGCCGCGCTCGCCGCGGGCGCCGAACGCGTGGTCACGTTCCCGCGCGCCGACCCGCGCGCCCAGCGGAAGCGCCTCCCGGCGCGCTGGGTGCTCGAGAGCGCCCGGCGCCTCGCCGGCGCCGACCTGAGCGCCGAGGAGCTGCGCGACGCGCCTGCGGCGGCGTGGCTCGACGTGATCGACAGCTTCGAGGGCCTGGTGCGCCGCGGCGAGCCCGCATCCGACGGCGAGTACGCGCTCCGGTCGTTGCGGGTGTGGCACGAAGCCGGTCGCGACCTCGCCGACCACCCGCTCGCGAGCGGCGACCTCGCACGCGGCTACGTCGCGGCCGCCGAGCGGATGGCGCGGCACGCGAGCGTGTTCGACGGCTTCCTCGGCGACAGTCCCGAGCTCGCGCCCGGCGCCGACCGCGCGACCTCGCCGACCGCGCTCCAGGGCTGGGCGGCCTGCCCGTTCCGCTACTTCCTCGGCCGCGTGCTCCGCCTGAGCGATGTCCCGCGACCCGAGGCGGCCGAGGCCATCAGCGCGATCGACGAGGGCTCCCTGGTGCACGAGGTCCTCGAGGAGTTCGTGCGCGACGCGCCGGCGCCGGCTTCACCCGACGCACCGTGGACCCACGACGACCGCGTCCGGATGGCGGAGATCGTCGTCCGCCACTGCGAGGAGGCCGAGGATCGTGGCATCACGGGCCGGCCGGTCATGTGGAAGCTCGCGCGCCGGCGCATCGTGGGCACCGCGCTGCGCTTCCTCAGCGCCGACCAGCGCGTGCGCGCGACGTTCGACGTGCTTCCGGCAGTCGACGGCCTCGAGCGCGCCTTCGGGATGGACGGTGCGCCACCCGTCGAGGTCGACGTCGGCACGGAGCATCCCGTGCGGTTCCGTGGGCGGATCGACCGCGTCGACCGGTCGCCCGACGGGTCACGCGTCGTCGTCTACGACTACAAGACCGGACGTCGCCGCCGCTACGAAGCGATCGCGCACGACCCGGTCGACGGAGGGCGGCTGCTCCAGCTGCCGGTGTACGCGCTCGCCGCCCGCGCGCAGGAGGGCATCGACGACGCCACCGCGGCGTACTGGTTCACGGGCGAGGCGCCCGACGCAGCCGTGCTCGAGGTCGGTCTCGACGATGCGGAGGAGCGGTTCGTCGAGGTCGTCTCGACGATCGTCCACGGGATCGCCGAGGGCTGCTTCCCGGCAGACCCGGGTGAGCGCACGTGGGACCCCCGCAGCCAGCGCGAGACGTGGTCGTCGTGCATGTTCTGCGAGTTCGACCGGCTCTGCCCCGTCGACCGCGGCGCGGCGTGGGAGCGCGTCGCGAACGAGGACGCCGCCGCCCGCTACGTCGACCTCCGGTACGAGGACGACGAGGAGAGCGACGAAGAGAGCGACGAATGACGGCCCCGGTCGACGCCGCGGCACGCACCAGGGTGCGCGACGACCACGACGTCAGCATCTTCATCGAGGCGGGCGCCGGCACGGGCAAGACGACCGCGCTCGTCGACCGCGTCGTCGCGCTCGTCGCGACCGGGCGCGTGGAGCTGCGCGAGCTCGCCGCGATCACGTTCACCGAGGCCGCGGCCGCCGAGCTGCGCGACCGCATCCGGGCGGGCCTCGAGGCCGCGGCGGCCGGCACCGTCGAATGGGTCGCCGACGCCGGCGCACGCGCCCGCTGTCGCTCGGCTCTCGATCAGCTCGACGACGCCGCGCTGACCACGCTGCACGGCTTCGCCCAGCGCCTGCTCACCGAGTACCCGCTCGAGGCCGGGCTCCCGCCGGTGTTCGAGGTGCTCGACGAGATCCGGGCGCGCGTGCGCTTCGAGCAGCGCTGGAGCGAGCTGGTCGACTCGTTGTTCGCCGACACCGCGCTCGAGGACACGCTGCTGCGCGGGATCGTGCTCGGCCTGCGGTTCGACCACCTGCGTGGCGCGGCGCGGATCCTGCACGACAACCACGACCGCGTCGGCCCGCCCGACCCGGCACCGCCCCTCCCGGCCTTCGACGTGGCGCGCCTCGTCGACGCGCTCGACGCCGTCATCGCCTTCCGGCCCGACTGCCGGGTCGACGGCGACCGACTGGCCGAGCACATCGACGCCCGCGTGATCCCGCTCCGCGACACCCTCGCGAACGGCGACCTCGACGTGCTCGACCTGCTCGAGCTCCTCTCCGGTGTCCCCGAGCTCGCGTCCGGCAAGAAGGGACGTGCGGGCAGCTGGCGCGGCAGCATCGACGCCGTGCGCGACGCGTGCGCGGCCGCCGCCGACGTGCGCGAGGCGACCCTCGACGCGCAGCGACGTGCCGTGCTCGCCACGCTCGTCCATCACGTCTTCGTGTGGGTCCGCGCCTTCGCCGACGAGCGCCGCCGCGACGGCACGCTCGAGTTCCACGACCTGCTCGTCCTCGCGCGCGAGCTGCTCCGCTCCGATCCCGGAGTCCGCGCGGCCGCGGCGCGGCGGTGGCGGACGATCCTCCTCGACGAGTTCCAGGACACCGACCCGCTGCAGATCCAGCTCGCCGCGCTGCTGGCGACGGGCGACGACGGCGCGGGTGACCGTCCGTGGCACGAGATCGAGATCCTCCCGGGTGCGCTCGTCGTCGTCGGTGACCCCAAGCAGTCGATCTATCGCTTCCGACGCGCCGACCTGCGCGTCTACGACACGGCGCACACGAGCCTCGGGCTCGACGACGCGGCGCTCGTCGAGAACTTCCGCTCGGTCCCGTCGATCATCGACTTCGTGAACGACGTCTTCGCCGGACTGCTGGTGACCGACGTGCCCGGGGTGCAGGCGCCGCACGTCGAGCTGCACGCGCACCGGGGCACGCTCGAGGATGCTGCGCCGGGCGTCTCGGTCTTCGGCGACGAGAGCACCGACCTCGTCGAGACGATCCGCAGCGCCGAAGCCGACGACGTCGCGGCGATCGTGCAGCAGATCAAGCGCGACCGCTGGCGCGTGAGCACGCCCGACGGCGATGCCCGTCCGGCCGACTACGCCGACGTCGCCATCCTCATCCCCTCCCGCACGGTGCTCCCCGGGCTCGAAGACGCACTGGAGCGCGCGGGAATCCCGGTGCGCGTCGAGAGCCAGTCGCTGCTGTTCGCGACCGCCGAGATCCGCGACCTCCTCTCGATCCTCACCGCCGTCGACGATCCGAGCGACGGGATCGCGGTCGTCGCCGCGCTGCGTGCGCCGGCGTTCGGGTGCAGCGACCTCGAGCTCACCGAGCACGTGGCCGCGGGAGGAGCATGGGACTACCGCGTCGAGCGCGACGACGTCGTGGAGGCCCTCGGCAGCGAGCATCCCGTCCTCCGGGGGCTCCGCGAGCTGCGCGCGCTCTGGAACGAGCGCTGGTGGCGCAGCGTGAGCGAGACGGTCGAGGCGGTCGTGCGCGGGCGTCGGCTCCTCGAGCTCGCCGTCGCCCGTCGACGGCCCCGCGACCACTGGCGGCGCATCCGGTTCTTCCTCGACCAGGCACGGGCCTGGGACGACGCCGGCGCGGGCACGCTCCGCGGCTTCGTCGAGTGGGCGCACGAGCAGGCCGACGAGCGCGCGCGCGTGATGGAGTCGGTCGCACCCGAGCCCGACGACGACGCGGTGCGGATCCTCACGATCCACGGCGCGAAGGGACTCGAGTTCCCGATCGTGCTGCTCGCCGGTCTCAGCACGCAGCCGCCGCGCTTCTCCCCGAACGTGGTCTGGGACGTCGACGGGCGCGCGCAGCTCTGCAACGGCACGAAGTCGTCCGGCTCGCGCATCGAGACCGACGGGTACGCCGACGCCGCGAGCGCCGAGGAGGAGCACGACCGCGCCGAGCGGCTCCGACTGCTGTACGTCGGGATGACGCGGGCACGCGACCACCTCGTCGTGAGCCTCCACCGCAAGGAGAAGTCCGACTGCCACGCCCAGTCGATCGCCGGGCAGCTGGACGACGCGTCCTTCGACGAGCTCACACCGGCCGATCCGACGGCGGCTGTCCCGCCGGAGCCGAGCTCACCGCCACCGGACGAACCGGGCGCGTTCGACGCGTGGGCCGCAGCCCGCGACGCGTCCCTCGTGCGGGCGACGCGCCCCGCGAGCGTCGCCGCGACCACGCTCGCCGCCGACCCGCTCGACACCGACGACGAGCCCGGGCTCGCCAAGGAGCCGCCGGCCGACGACCTCCCGCCCTGGCGACGCGGCCGCGCCGGCACCGCGGTGGGGCGCGCCGTGCACGCCACCCTCCAGACCGTCGATCTCGCCGCCGGCGGCGACCTGCGCGCCGTGGCGCGCGCACAGGCACTCGCCGAGGGCGTTCCCGACCGTGAAGACGAGGTGCGCGCGCTCGCCGAGAGCGCGCTCGCGGCACCGGTCGTGCGGGCCGCCGTCGAGGCCGGCCGGTGGTGGCGGGAGGTGCCGGTCGCGGCATCGATCGACGGCGCGGTCCTCGAGGGGTTCGTCGACCTGCTCGTCGAGCTCGACGGCGAGCTCGTCGTCGTCGACTACAAGACGGATCGGGTCGACGAGGCACGCCTCGACGACCTGCTGGCCAAGTACTCGGTGCAGGGCGCCGCGTACGCACTGGCGCTCGAGCAGGCGCTCGGGCGCGAGATCGGTCGCTGCATCTTCGTGTTCGCGCGCCGCGGTGCCGCGATCGAGCGTGCGGTCGACGACCTGCCCGCCGCGAAGGTCGAGGCGCGTCGACGCCTGAGCGTGATGACCGCCGTCTGACGTCCGGTCAGTCGGTGAACGCGAATGTGGCGACCGCGGCGTCGAACGCCGGCGTCGACGCGGCGACCACGTCGGGTGGCCCCTCGAGGACGAGGAAGATGATCTTCCCGTCGCGCACCGCGGCGAGCTCGACGACGCGCACGGGCGTGCCCGCCGGGCTCGGGCCCTCCAGCGTCACGCGCTGCCCGGGCGCACCGGCCAGCGTCGCCGGCTCCTGGCCGACGACCTGGACCTCGGGGTACACGGCGCGCTGCACGCGCACCACGGTGTCGAACGCGGCCTGCAGCTCGGCGTCACCCTCCAACGCGGTCGGGTTCCCCTCGGCGCTGCCGATCGCGAACTGCGCGCCCGACGGCACCGAGAAGATCACGTCGACGTTCCTCGGGGGCTCGACCGACGACTGTGTCCAGTCCTTCGGCACCTCGATGTTGTACCCGGGGCCCTCGTAGACCTGGGCGTCGGGGTTGCTGGCGACCGGTGCGTCTTTCGGCTTGATGATCCCGCCGAACCAGAGCGCAGCGAAGAGCGCGAGTGCGATGCCGAGCACGATGATCACCACGGTGATCGGCGAGCGGGGCTTGCGCTCCTTCTTCGGCTTCTGCTCCGCGACGGGCGCCTCCGGTGACGGCGGCGGCTTCGCCCCCGGCAGCGGCGGCAGCAGCGCTGCGCCGCTCGACACCGGGCGCGGCGGCGTCACCGTCGCGAGGTCGAGGGCGGCCGACGGCGCCGGTTCGGGCGGCGCGAGCGGAGCCGGTGGCGGTGGCGGTGGCGGCGGTGCGACCGACGGTGCGAGCGAGAGGGAGAGCGCGGCGGACGCACCCGGAGGCTCGTCGAAGGACTCGGGCGTGGCGTAGGGCGCGGCCGGCGCGAGCGTCGCCACCGATGCCTGCTGGGGGTCGCGGACGTGCTCGGTCCACTCGCCGTCCCACCACCGGACCCGCGCAGGATCCTGCGGATCCGGATACCAACCGCCAGTGCCGTCCATCGCTTCTTCCTCCGGTGCCCCTCTTGCATCGTCGCCGGGTCGGGGTCACTTGACCCCCACCGCGGCGAAGCGGGGCGCCGGAGCGGCGCTATGCGGTGAGCAGCCCGAGGCCCTTGCCCACGAGCACGACCCCGATGAGGAGCAGGACCACCGTCATCACGGCGGCGTTGTGCTCCTCGAGCCAGCTCTTCCAGCCGTCGAGCATCGTCTGCGCACGCGCACCGCCGATCAGGTACGCGGCGACCGGGACGATGATGGTGAGACTCCCGATCAGGACGAACACGATGATCGCCACGACGGCGTCGCCGGTCGACGGGTTGGTCTGCGCGATGGCAGCCGCGGCGCCCACAGTCAGGATCAGGTTCTTCGGGTTGACCGCGCTGAGCAGCACGCCGAGCCCGACGGCCTTCACGGGCGTGATGTTGTCGATGGCGCCCATCCACTTCGGCGGCGGCGAGGACTCTCCGGGTCCAGGTCGACCACGCCAGTGGCGCAGCGCGAGCAACATGAGGATGACTCCGAGCACGACCTTGGTCGTCGATGTCGTGTCGGAGGCACTGCTGTCGGTCGCGACGTCGGCGCTGTCGGCGATGACGTACACGACGGCGCTGACGACGCCGAGCCCGACGATCCAGCCGAGGAGGAACGACGGCCCGTTGGCGCGCGCCCTCGGCGAGAGGAGCATGAGGATGACGGCGACGATCGGGAGCGGGCTGATCATGACACCGACCGCCAACGGCAGGATCTCGCTGATCGCCGGACCCAAGGTCACCCTCCCCCATCGGTCGCACCGCTGTCGGCCGCGACTCGGAAGCCGACGTTACCGGTCGAGCTGTCCGGCTCGCTGGCGAAGCGCGCCGAGACGCGGTACCGGCGGCAGTACGACATGTGGCAGAGGTACGAACCGCCGCGCTGCACGCGCCGCTCGCCGCGCTCGGGACCTCGGGGGTCGTGCGAGGGCGATGCCGAGTAGTACGCGGAATCGAACCAATCGCTGCACCACTCCCACACGTTGCCGGTGACGTTGTGGAGCCCGAGACCGTTGGGCTCGTAGACGTCGACCGGTGCCGTGCCGAGGTAGCCGTCGGCGCCGGTGTTGCCGCCCGGGAACTCGCCCTGGAAGACGTTCATCCGGTGCTCGCCGCCCGGCTCGAGATCATCGCCCCACGGGAACGCGTGACCCTCGAGCCCGCCGCGCGCCGCGAGCTCCCACTCGGCCTCGGTGGGCAGCCGCGTCCCCGACCACGCGCAGTAGGCCTGTGCGTCGTGCCACGAGACGTGGACGACGGGATGGTCGGCACGCGCCTCGACGTCCGACTGCAGGCCCTCCGGGTGGCGCCACGACGCGCCCTCGACCTGGCGCCACCACGGTGCCTGGGCGACGGCGCGAGTGTCGGGGAAGTCGTCCGGCAGCAGTCCGCCGAACACGAACGACCAGCCGAAGCGCTCGGCGTCCGTCTCCCAGCCGGTGGCGTCGACGAACCGGGCGAACGCGATGTTGGTGACCGCGTGCGCGTCGATGCCGAACGCGTCGAGCTCGATCCGGTGCACCGGGTGCTCACCGTCGCCCGTGTACGCCCAGACCGACTCGTCGCCCATCGCGAACGACGTCGCTGGTACGGGCTGCAGGGCTCGCGGGTGCACCCCACCGCCGGCGACCGCGGCGACCGCGGCGACGCGCCGGCGCGCCGTCCTGCCCTTCGCGGTCCGGTGCACAGCAGGGACCCGTCACAGCGTCTTCTTCCTGATGACCTCACCCACGACGAGGTCGTCACCGCGCCCGACCTCGGGGCTCAGCACCGCGGCGACTCGGTCGGCCTGACCGACGAGCACGCCGTAGACGAGGTTCGGTCCCCAGATCGCGATCCCCGCGGGACCGACGTCGCGCAGGCTCCCCTGGCGCTGCAGGTACCGACCGAACGCGAGCCACCGGCGACGTTCGAGGCGACCCTTCGCGGTGAGCCGGTAGCCGCCGGCGCGCGCGAGGAGGTGGGTGAGCCCGTTCGCCAGGAGGATCGCACCGACGAACACGAGGACGCGCCAGAAGGAGAGGAGGGCGACCGCGCCGAGCACGACCATGAGCACCATCGCGACCTTGATGAACGGGACCCGTGGCTCGACGAGCTGCGCCTGGAGAGCGCGGGTCCGTGCGTCGAGCCGGTAGGCGCGCCAGAACGGCGCCTTGCCCGCCCAGACGGGTGGCCCGACGACGTCGCCCTTCTCGTCGGCCCGTGCCCGCAGGTCCTCGAGCACGAGCCGTTCGGTCTCGCGACGCGGTCGCGCACCGGAGCGCAGGGACAGGACGACCCGGTCCCCGTGCTCGGAGACGTCAACGGCGTCGTGCACCGCGAGGTCGAGGATCGTCCCCGCGATCGCGCGGCTGCTCGGTTGCCCTTCGCCGACGACCACGGCGACGAGCGCGGGGTCGTCGTCGCTCGGCGGCGCGTCGAGCTCGTCGGGAACGTCGACGTCGTCCGCCGCGTCGGCGGTGCCGCGGTCGGCGAAGAGCACGAGCAGCGCGACGCCGACGATCGGGACCATCACGACCGCCGCGATGACGTAGGTGAAGACGTCACCGCCCGGCGGGTCGAACGACGGCACGACCGTGTAGCCGAGCACCATGCAGATCGCGCCGCCGACCGTGCAGCCGAGTGCGGCGGGCCACGGCATCGGGTTGCCCCGCATGAACGTGACCTCGAGGCCGCGTTGCTTGGCCATGGTCAGAGCTCGACGGTCCTGGTGAGCTCGAGCTCCTGCGGCTCGAAGCGGTCGTGGCCGACGTCGGGCGACAGCTGCTTCGCCGCCAGGTCGCCTTCCCCCACGAGGACGCCGTACACGAGGTTCGGGCCCCAGATCGCGACGCCTGCGGCCCCCACGTCCCGCAGGCTCTGGTGTGCACGGATGTGGCGGCCGAACGCGACCCACTGCGCGCGCACGTTCACACCCGCGGCCGTGAGGTGGTACCCGGACGCGCGCGCGACGAGGTGCGGTACGCCGTTGGCGAGGAGGATGAACCCGACGAACGCGGCGATGTACCAGAAGTAGATCAGCGCGAGCCCGGTCGCGGTGAAGATCGAGACGAGCATCAGGCCGATGAACGGGACCCGTGTCTCGACGAGCCCGGCCGCGACGGCAGCGTGCGTGCGTCGCGCACGTAGTCGCCCCACCAGGCGGGTCGATCCGGCCACAGTGGCGGTGCCTGCACGTGGCCGCGCTCGTCGGCGCGTGCCCGCAGCCCACCGAGCACCAGCTTGTCTGTGGTCGTCGCACCGGCGGCGGCGTCGGGGACGACGACCACGACGTTCGGGCCGTGCTCTTGGATCTCGATCGCATCACGGGCCGCGAGCCCGAGGACCGTGGCGGCGACGGCCCGGCCCGATGCCGTGCCCTTGTTCACGACGGTACCGACGACGGCGGGGTCGTCGGCGCTCGGTGGCTCCGGGAGCTCTACCGGCACGCCGGCGTCGGCGTCGCGCTGGCGCCGACCTCGGCGCAGGAGCACGAAGAGGTAGATGATCCACGGCGGCACGATCAGGCAGAACGCGATGACCTCGAGGATCGTGCTGCTGAAGTCCTCGCCGGTGCCGTCGTCGGGCGTGATCTTCCCGAAGACCGTGAAGCCGAGCACGATGAGCACGAGGCCGACGACCGTGAAGAGGAGGGCGATCGGCCACGCGAGCGGGTTGCCACGCGACGCGCTGACCGTGACTCGCACGACGGCAGGCTAGCGACGGCCGCGTGCGTGGTGTCACACTCCGCGCAGCCCATGCCGACGCTGCTGCTCGTCCACCACACGACGTCGCCGTCGCTGCAGAAGCTGTTCGACGCGGCGCACGCGGGGGCGACCGATCCCCAGATCGAGGGCGTCGACGTGGTCGTGCGGGCCGCGCTCCAGGCCGGCGCTGCCGACGTGCTGGCCGCCGACGGCTACCTGCTCGGGACGCCGGCGAACCTCGGGTACATGTCCGGGGCACTCAAGCACTTCTTCGACACCATCTACTACCCGTGCCTGGAGGCGACGGTCCGCCGCCCGTATGGGCTGTACGTGCACGGCAACAGCGACACGACCGGGGCGATCCGGTCGGTCGAGACGGTGGTGACCGGGCTCGAGTGGCGCCTCGCCCACGAGCAGGTGAGCGTGGTCGGCGAGCCGAGCCAGGCGGACGTCGATGCCTGCTGGGAGCTGGGCGCCGCCGTCGCCGCGGGCCTCACGCTCGCCTGACGCCGCATTGCGGACAGGACCTGTCACAGGCGGGCGCGAGACTGCCCGGAGTGACCACCGTCCTCCCTCCCCGGCCGGCCACCCGGCAGCTCCCGTTCGATCCCGACGGCACCGTCGAGGGCTTCCATCCGGCGGTCCGCGAGTGGTTCCGTCGCCGGTTCCCCGACGGCCCCACCGAGCCCCAGCAGGACGGATGGCCCCACATCGCCGCTGGGAACGACACGCTGATCGCCGCGCCCACCGGATCGGGCAAGACGCTCGCCGGCTTCCTCGTCTGCATCGATCGCCTGTACCGCGCGCACGAAGCGGGCACCGACGTCGAGCGCGTGACGCGCGTCGTCTACGTCTCGCCGTTGAAGGCGCTCGCGGTCGACATCGCAGAGAACCTCGAGCGGCCGCTCACCGAGATCGCCACCGTCGCGGCCGAGCTCGGATGCGACGCGCCCGACCTCACCGTCGCGGTCCGTACCGGCGACACGCCGTCGTCGCAGCGCGCGGCGATGCTGCGCCGACCGCCGACGTTCGTCGTGACGACGCCCGAGTCGCTGTACCTGCTCGTCACGAGCGAGCGCGGCCGCGACCTCGTGCGCACCACGGAGACGGTCATCGTCGACGAGATCCACGCCGTCGCACACGACAAGCGCGGCTCGCACCTCTCCCTCACCCTCGAACGGCTCGAAGCGCTCTGCGAGCAACGCCCGGCGCGCGTCGGGCTGTCCGCGACGCAGCGTCCCATCGAGACGGTGGCGCGCCTGCTCGTCGGTGATCGCGACCTCCCGGCGATCGTCGACCGCGGGCACCGAGCGCGACCTCGACCTCGCGCTCGAGCTGCCCGACGGTGAGCTCGAAGCCGTCGCCCCAGCCGAGCAGATGGCCGACATCCTCGATCGCATCGCGCAGCTCGTCACCGAGCACCGCACGACGCTCGTGTTCGTCAACACGCGCCGTCTCGCCGAACGCCTCGCGCACCTGCTCGGCGAGCGACTCGGCGACGACGTCGTCGCCGCGCACCACGGCAGCCTCTCGAAGGACCGGCGCTATCGCATCGAGACGCGCCTGCGCGCGGGGCAGCTGAAGGCACTGGTCGCCACCGCATCGCTGGAGCTCGGCATCGACATCGGACCGGTCGAGCTGGTGTGCCAGATCGGCTCCCCGCGCTCGATCGCCACGTTCCTCCAGCGCGTCGGTCGGTCCAACCACTCCCGCGGCGGCACACCGAAGGGCCGGCTCTACCCGATGACCCGCGACGAGCTCGTCGAGTGCACCGCGCTGCTCGCGGCCGTGCACGCAGGTCACCTCGACGCGATCCGGCCGCCGGCCGCACCGCTCGACATCGCCGCACAGCACATCGTGGCGGAGACCGCGGCGCAGGAGTGGAGCACCGACGACCTCTTCGCGCTGGTCCGCAAGGCCGACCCGTACCGCGACCTCTCCCGCGACGACTTCGACGCCGTGCTCGACCTCGTCGCCGACGGCATCACGACCGGGCGCGGCAAGCGGGGCGCGTACGTCCACCTCGACCGGGTCAACGGCGAGGCTCGCGGACGCAAGGGCGCTCGGCTCGCCGCGCTCACCTCGGGTGGCGCGATCCCCGAGAACGGCGACTACCGGGTCGTGGCGGAGCCCGACGACATGTTCGTCGGGACCGTCAACGAGGACTGGGCGATCGAGTCGATGGCCGGCGACGTCTTCCTCCTCGGCACGCACTCGTGGCAGATCCGCAAGGTCGAGCCCGGCGTCGTGCGCGTGCGCGACGCCGCGGGCGCGCCGCCGACGATCCCGTTCTGGCTCGGTGAGGCGCCGGCGCGCACGGTCGAGCTGTCCGAGCACGTCTCGGAGCTGCGTCACGAGGTCGACGCCCGGCTCGCCGCGGGCGATCCCGACGGTGCACGCGCGTGGCTGCGCGAGTGGGCGGGGATCGCTGAGGTCCCGGCCGCGATGATCGTCGACTACATCGCGATCGGTCGGGCCACGCTCGGTGTCACGCCGACGCGCGAGGAGCTCGTGCTCGAGCGGTTCTTCGACGAGACCGGCGGCATGCAGCTCGTCGTCCACTCCCCGTACGGCGGTCAGATCAACCGGGCCATCGGGCTCGCGCTGCGCAAGAAGTTCTGCCGCACGTTCAACTTCGAGCTCCAGGCGGCGGCCAACGACGACGCGGTCGTCCTCTCGCTGGGGCCCCACCACTCCTTCCCCCTCGAGGACGTCCCGCGCTACCTGTCGAGCTCGAACATCGAGGACACGCTCGAGCACGCGATCCTCGACGCGCCGATGTTCCAGGCCCGGTGGCGCTGGAACCTCAACCGGTCGCTCATGGTGCTGCGCTTCCGCAACGGCAAGCGCAACCCGCCGCCGATCCAGCGCATGGAGTCCGACGACCTGATGGCCGCGGTGTTCCCACAGGCCGCCGCGTGCCAGGACAACATCGTCGGCCCGATCGAGATCCCCGACCACGTGCTCGTGCGCCAGACGATCCACGACACGCTGCACGAGGCGCTCGACGTCGACGGGACGTGCGCGCTCCTCGAGCAGATCGAGGCGGGCGACGTGACCGTGCACTGCGTCGACACGACGGAGCCGTCGGTGCTCGCGCACGAGATCCTCACCGCGCGCCCCTACGCGTACCTCGACGACGAGGGCGAGATCCAGAACCGGCGCACGAACGCAGTCGTGCTGCCCCGCGGGATGTCGGTCGACCTCACGTCGATCGGGTCACTCGACGCAGCCGCGATCGCACAGGTCACCGCCGAGATCACACCCGAGCCGACCACCGCCGACGAGCTCTACGACCTCTTGTGCTCGCTCGTCGTGATGCCGGCGCGCGACGACTGGCGGCCCCTGTGGGACGAGCTGGTCGCCAAGGGGCGGGGGACGTACGTCGAGCCGTCCGCAGGCGTGTCCGACGACCAGCGCGAGCTGTGGTGCGCGGTCGAGTCGAGCGAGGAGGCGCAGCGCGCGCTGGCCGGTGACGACGAGGCGGTCGTCGCGCTGCTGCGCGGGCACCTCGAGGTCACCGGCATCACGACCGTCGACGGGCTGGCCGGCTCGACGCGGCTCGGCACGGGGCGGGTCGCCTCGGGCCTCGCGGTCCTCGAGCAGGAGGGCTTCGCGTTCCAGGGTCGGTACACCCCCGGCGCGCCGGAGACGGAGTGGGTGGCCCGCCGCCTGCTCGCCCGGATGCACGCGGGATCGCGCCGCCGTCGGCGCGACTCGGTGCAGCAGGCGACGGCGCGCGACTTCATGCGGTTCCTGCTCCGCTGGCAGCACGTCGCGCCCGGCACGCAGCTCGCCGGTGAGGGCGGCCTCGCCGCGGTCGTCGAGCAGCTGGAGGGCTACGAGGCCGCGGCCGCGGCCTGGGAGCCGGAGGTCCTGACACGACGGCTGCGCGACTACCGACCAGGGTGGTTCGACCGCCTCTGCCATGACGGCGAGGTCTCGTGGCTGCGCCTCATGCCCCGGGCGCGCGACGACAACGACGCGCCGGCCGGTCCCCCGTCCAAGGCGACGCCGATCACGGTCGTGCTCCGCAGCGATCTCGGGTGGCTGCTCGCGGCGACCCGTGAGGGCATCGAACCGACGCCGCCGAGCGTCGGCGCGACCGCCGAGGTCATCGAGGTGCTGCGTCGCCGCGGTGCGTGCTTCGCGGTCGAGCTCGCCGAGGCGACGCATCGCCTGCCCGACGACGTCGAGCGCGCGCTGTGGGACGGCGTGTCGCGCGGCCTGCTCACGTCCGACGGCTTCGCGGCGATCCGCGCCCGCGTGACGGGCGAGCGCCACGCGAGCCTGCCGCCGCGCCACTCCCGTCTCCGCCGGGCCGCCGCGATCGCCGCATCCGGTGCAGGCCGCTGGTCGCTCGTGCCGACGGCCATCGCCGAGGCGGGCGCCGACCTCGACCGCGACGAGCTCGCCGAGGCGGTCGCCGAGCTGCTGCTCCAGCGCTGGGGCGTCGTGTTCCGCGACCTCGCCGTCCACGATTCGCTGCGCTTCCCCTGGCGCGACCTGCAGTGGGCGCTGCGCCGCCTCGAAGACCGCGGGCTCGTGCGCGGCGGCCGCTTCGTCGCCGGCTTCAGCGGCGAGCAGTACGCGCTGCCCCACGCCGTCGAGCAGCTCGACCGCGTGCGCAAGACGCCGATCACCGAGGAGCGCATCACGGTCAACGCGACCGACCCGCTCAACCTCGTCGGCGTGCTGCTGCCCGGTGCGCGCGTCCCGTCGATCCGCACGAACCAGATCACCTACGTCGACGGGGTCCCGCTGCAGCCGTAGCCTGCGCACGATGGCACGAAGTGATGCGGCGACAGTCGACGAGTACCTCGGTGAGCTGGACGACGAGCGCCGCACCACGATCGGCGGGGTTCGCGACGTCATCCTCGCCCACCTGCCCGATGGATACGAGGAAGCGATGCGTTGGGGGATGATCAGCTACGAGGTCCCGCTGGCGCGCTACCCGAACACGTACAACAAGGAACCGCTCCAGTACGCCGCGCTCGCGTCGCAGGCGCGCTACATGTCGGTGTACCTCAACGACGTCTATGCCGACCGCGAGACCGAGTCGTGGTTCACGAAGGCGTACGAGTCCACGGGCAAGAAGCTCGACATGGGGAGGTCGTGCGTGCGGTTCAAGCGGCTCGACGACCTGCCGCTCGAGGTCATCGGGCAGGCGATCGCACGGACCCCGGTGGACGAGTTCCTCGCCCGCTACGAGGCGAGCCGGGCGCGCTGAGCGCCTAGGCCGTTCGCCCTCGCGGCGGCGCCCGTCATCCGCTTCCAGGTCGCCAGGTCCCGCTCGTCGGCCGGACGTCCGACGTGCGTGACCGTGTCGACGTCGGTGGCCTCGGCCCGCAGCGCGGCGGCGGTGCACTGCTCCTTGGGCCGGATGGAGAACGGGTCGAACTGGTAGTGGCGCATCGCGTTCTCGTGCGTGAGCTTGTTGACCGTCGCCTCATCGAGATCGGCGAACAGCACCTCGCACTTCTCCGGTGCGTTGGGCCACGAGCTGTCGGAATGCGGGTAGTCGGACTCCCAGCACACGTTGTCGACGTTGAACTCGTCGAGCAGCTTCACGCCGATGCGGTCGTTGATGAAGCAGCACAGGATCCGTTCGCGGAACAGATCGCTCGGGTGCGTGCCCTGCGGGAGCTCGTGGCCCATCCACCCGTTGTGCCGCTCGAGCGTGTGCTCGGCGCGCCAGAGGAAGTACGGGATCCACCCGATGTCGCCCTCGGTGAGCGCGAACCGCAGGTCGGGGAACCGGTGCCAGAACTCGGCCCACAGGAGGTCGCCGAGCGTGTAGATCGACATCGACGACGACAGGCTCATCGGGACGGGGACCGGTGCGTCCGGCGTCGTCGACGCGCTCTTCGACGACGAGCCGACGTGACAGCAGAGGATCGTCCCGACGTCGCTTGCCGCGGCGAACAGCGGATCCCACGCGTCGGTGTGGATGCTCGGCATGCCGAGCCCGACCGGGTTCTCCGAGAACGTGACCGCGTGGCAGCCCTTGTCGGCGAGGCGGCGGATCTCCTTCGCGCACTCCTCTGCGTCGTAGAGCGGCAGGATCCCGCACGGGATGAAGCGCTCCGGGTACGCGCCGCACCACTCGTCGACGTGCCAGTCGTTGTACGCCTGGATCATCACGAGGTTGACGTCGCGGTCGGGGCCGAGCTGCAGGACCTGGCCCGCGAAGCCGGTCCAGTTCGGGAAGTTGAGCCCGGCGAGCTGCCCGCCGGCGGACATGTCGCGCACGCGCTCGTCGACGTCGTAGCAACCCGGGCGCATCTCCTCGTACCGCATCGGGTCGACGTTGAACATCTCGGGCGGCTTGCCGGCGACGGCGTTGAGCCCGAGGTTCCGCCCGGCGATGTCGCCGTAGTACCACTGCTGCGAGCCGTCGGGACGGTCGACGACACGGGGTGCCTGGTCGCGGTAGCGGTCGGGCACGTGACCCTCGAACATGTCGGCCGGTTCGGCGATGTGGTCGTCGACCGAGACGAGGATCATGTCGTCGCCGCGCACGCCTTCATTCTTCCCCATCATTCGCTGAAAAGATCCTCGGAGATCTCGATCGAGTTGCTCTTCTTGCAGTCGAACGTCCCCGGCTTCTTCGGGTGCACCCGCACGAACTCGCCGTCCTGCACCTGGGTGAGCACGAAGCACGGCGTCGGCACGTGGTTCCCGACGTCGGTCGTGCCCCACATCCCGTCACCGTCGAAGGCGTGGTTCTCGCGGAGCTCCTCCAGGAGGGCCGCACGCGTGAGGCCGTTGACGCCATCGCGCTCGACGATGGTGTTCACGGAGTCGCGAAGGAGCAGACCGGCAAGCCATGCGTAGGCGCCGAATCCGGTGAGGTTGTCGCGCCCGGCGAACTTCGCGTAGCTCGCGAGTGCCTTGTTCTTGTTCGTCTCGGAGAACGGAAGGTGCGAGATCGTCACGTACTGGCCCTCGACGTCGGCACCACCCTGCTCGATCAGCTGTTCGTCGTAGCAGTTGGAGAAGCAGTCCCACACGACGCTCTCCGGATCGAGGCCCTGGAGCTTCGCCTCCTTGCGGAGCGCGACCTCCGCGCTGAACGGACCCGAGTTCAGCGCGTAGTTCGATCCTGCATCCTTCATCTGCTGCACAACGGGCGTGAACGCCGACTGCGGTGCACGCCCCGACAGCCCGGTCTCACCGTCACTCTTCACTCCCCCGCCCTGTGCTCCGCGAGCGAGCGTGAGCCCCCCGACCGCGGCGCTCTTGAGGTCGTTCGAGTACACGAACGCGCCGTGCAGGTCCTCGTCGACCTCGCGCTGGTAGTACTTCACCGGCCCTTGGTTTGCGCGGAACGTCTGCGGGTGGTCGTCCTTCGTGTCGCAGTCGAGCTGCGGCGGGTTCACGCCGAACGTGACCGGCGAGCACTGCTGCACGACCTCGGTCGTGACCGTCGCGAGGTCGGGGATGCCGGTCGCGGCGCCTGCCTTGTCGACGCACGAGATCGCGTCGTCCATGTTGTTGAGGAACAGCGCGGCAGTGCCGACGATCGCGAAGTCCTCGGCACAGGCCCTGATGATCGCGTTGCGGGCGTCATCCGGGCTCAGGTGCGAGTCGATGGAATCGACGACGACCTTGCGACCCGCGAGCCCGCCCTGCTGGTTCACGTACTTCGCGAACGCCTCCACGGCGACGGGCACGCTGCCGAAGAGACCCGGCGCGAGCTGGTTCTCGTCGTCGGCGATGACCGCGATGCGGATCTCGTCGGCGGTCACGCCGACCTCGCTGGCAGTCGGCTTCTCGGCCCCCGCGCCCGCGACGGTCGGCAGCGCGAGCGCGCCGGTCACGACGCACAGCACGAGTCCCAGGGCGACGAAGCGCGGCGTCCGCATGCGTGTTCCCCCTACCCCGGCGCTCCGGCCGGGTACCCCCACATGATCATTGAGTGCTCTATGTTTTGCAAGTGCCCCAGACGCCCCCGGCCCGCCGAGCGACACTCGCCGGTGCCGTCCGCCCGACCCGGACGGCAGCGGGCCCCCGGTCGCGGGCGCGGGGTGACGAGACGAGGGCCCGGCTGATCGACGAGGCCGCGGCCTGCGTCGTGGAGGAGGGATTCGCGGCAGCCAGTGCGAGCCGCGTCGCGGAACGGGCGGGCGTCACCTGGGGCGTCATCCAGTACCACTTCGGCGACCGTGCCGGCCTCCTGTCGGCGGTCGTGCTCGCCGGCTACCAGCACTTCAGCGACTGCATCGATGCCGCCGACATCCCGGAGGGCCCGACGAAGGACCGCGTGGCTGCGATCGTCGACGCGGGATGGGAGGCCTACGGCACGCCGCTCGCGCGCGCCGCGTTCGAGATCCTCGTCAACACGCGCGCGTCACGAACAAGCGACCCCGAGCACGCCGGTGAGCTCGTCGAGCTCGCGCGTGGTCGCAACCGCATCGGGAAGCAGCTGCTCCAGGGCGGGCGCAGCGCGTCACGGCTCCCGATCGACCAGCTGCTCTGGGCAGCGCTGCGCGGTTTCGCGATGACGATGATGTTCAACCCCGGCGAGCACTCGTTCGCCGCCGAGCGCGCCGCGCTCGTCGAGGTGCTCTCGAGCTATCTCGACACCTACTCGCCCCGGTAGCTCCCGAACGTCCAGACGTTGCCCTCGGGGTCGAGGAACGAGACGCCCCGACCGCCGTAGTCCTCGTCCTGGATGTCGCGGACGATCGTCGCACCCGCCGCCTTGACCCGCTCGCGCACCCCGTCCGGGTCGTCGGTCACGACGTAGATGGCGGTCTTGCCGGTGTTGAACTCGTCGTGGTCGGCGGTCGAGCGCGAGCCGCACATGAAGCCGCCGCCCTCGGGCCACGCCAGCTGCGCGTGCTCGATCTCACGGTCACCCTCGCCCTTGACGACGAGCCGCTCCTCGAAGCCGCACACGTCGACGAGGAACCGGATCGCCCCGGGCGCGTCTTCGTAGCGGATCGAAGGCCAGACCTGCTTGGGAGGTGTCATGCCGTCATCATGCGACGTCGTGGAGGTCGACGTCTTGGACGGATGAGAGATCCTGCACGACCGTCTCTTCCGCCAGCCACGCCGTGGGCGTGCATCCCGCCAGCTCCCGCCACTCCCGCGTCAGGTGGGCCTGGTCGAAGTAGCCGCAGGTCGCGGCGACGTCGGCGAGGCCGGGACGGTCCGGACGTGCCAGCAGCTCGCGTGCCCGCTCGAAGCGGATGACCCGCGATGCGACCTTCGGTGCGAGCCCGAGCTCGGATCTGAACCGCTCGCCGAAGTGTCGCCTGCTCCACCCGACCTCGGCCGCGAGGTCACGCACCTCGACCGTGCCGCCGGTCTCGAGGATCCGCTGCCAGGCCCACACGACCTCGTCGGCCGGCTCGTGCGCCTCGACGACGGCACGCGAGAACACGTCGTCGATCGCGGCGAAGCGATCGGTCCACGTGCGCGCTGCACCCAGCCGGTCGACGAGCTCGGTCGCGCCCGCGCCGAGCGCTTCCCGCAGGTTCACGATCGTCGACGCGATCGCGCTCGCCGGCAGCCCGAGCAGCGCCTGCGCCCCCAGCGGCGTCACGTCGACGTGCACGCCGCGCTGGCGACCCTCGTGACGGATCAACGCCGGCGACGCGTGCAGACCGGCGACGAAGGCGTCGAAGGCCTCCGGTGACTGGTGCGCATCGGGCATGCCGACGATGTCGACGGGTTCCTCGATGCTGATGATCAGCGTCAGGTAGCGGCTGGGAAGGCCGTGGTGGACGCCGGGGTCGTACCCGTCCTGCCAATACCCGCGGTACCGGTCGATGAGGCCACGCAGCCGCGGCGCGGGACGCCCGACTGCCCCGTCGAGGACCCGCGTCGCCATGCGTCGATGGTACGCGGCCGATCAGCCGGGCTCTGCCGCCTCGCCCGCGAGGTGCAGGTGCTCGATCGGCCGGTTGTCGTCGTCGACGACCACGACCGTCGGCTGGTGCTCGGCGAGCTCGTCGGCCTCGACGTCGACGAACGTCACGATGATCACTCGGTCACCGGGGTGGGCGAGGCGCGCGGCAGCGCCGTTCAGGCAGATCTGCCCCGGAGTGCCCGCGATGGCGTACGTCTCGAACCGCTCGCCGTTGTTCAGGTTGTAGACCGCGACCTGCTCGTGCGCATGGATCCCGGCTCGCTCCAGCAGCGCACCGTCGATCGAGATCGACCCGACGTAGTCGAGGTCGGCCTCGGTGACGCGGGCGCGGTGGATCTTCGCGTTCATCATCCGGTGTCGCATGGGTCCTCCTGTGGTCGCGCCCACTCGGGTGCGCGCCTCGGAACGTGCGTCACATTCTCGCGCGCCGCGAGATGCCAGACTCCCGCCGTGGCCGAGGGGCAGACCGACGCAGCGCTGCGCGCCGGTGCGCTCGCCGTGCTCGAGAAGAACCGCCGCGACGGCTACACGGTGCCGGCGATCGGGCTGTACCCGTACCAGTGGTGCTGGGACAGCGGGCCCATCGCGCTCGGGTGGGCGTCGGCGGGCCGTTGGGACGACGCGTGGACCGAGCTCGGCACGCTCGTGCGCGGACAGTGGGATTCGGGGATGGTCCCCCACATCATCTTCTGGAAGGAGTCGCCCGACTACTTCCCCGGCCCCGACGTCTGGGCGACCGACCACGATCCGCCGACGACGGGCATCACGCAGCCGCCGCTGCCGGTGAGCGCGGCCGCGCGCCTCTACACGTCCGATCCCGACCGCGACCGCGCCGCACAGCAGCTCGCGTCGCTGTGGCCGCGCCTCGTCGCGTGGCTCGCCTGGATCGACCGGGCGCGCCACGGTCCCCATCACGCGGCAGTCGTCGTGCATCCGTGGGAGTCGGGGATGGACAACTCGCCGCGCTGGGACGACGCGCTCGACCGCGTGCCGGAGCAGTCGCACGAGCACCTCGAACGACGCGACGTCGCGACCGTCTCCGCGAAGGAGCGTCCCACCGACGCCGAGTACCGCCGCTTCCTCGGGATCGTCGCCGACCTCGTCGCCGCGGGCTGGGACACCGAGCGGCAGGTGCAGGACAGCCCGTTCGCGGTCGAGGACGTCACGTTCACCGCGATCACGTGCCGGGCGGCCGCCGACCTGGTCGAGGCCGGCACCGCGGCCGGGCTCGACACCTCGGTCGTCGCCCCGATCGCCGACCGCATGCGTGCCGCGATCGGCGCGCTCTGGGACGAGTCGGAAGGGTGGTTCCGGTCGTACGACCTGCGCGCCGACCGCCCCGTCACCACGCTGACCGCCGGCGGCCTGCTCGCGCTGTGGGCGCGCGCGTCCAGCGACGAGCAGACGCGCCGGATGCTCGACCGTCTGGACCGGTGGGCGAAGGTCGTGCCGTACGCCGTGCCGTCGTCGGACCCCACCGACACCACGTTCGAGCCGCAGCGCTACTGGCGCGGCCCGGTCTGGGTGCTCCTGAACTGGATGGTCGCCGACGGTCTCGCCGCCGCCGGCCACACCGATCGGGCCGAGGCGCTGCGGGCGACGACGCACGACCTCGTCGCTCGCGGCGGGGTTCTGCGAGTACTTCGACCCGACGACCGGCGACGGCATCGGCGGGCAGGGCTTCTCGTGGACGGCCGCGCTGACGCTCGCGTGGCTCACGGCGCCGGCTCAGGCGTAGCGCTCGCTCGCGCGGGCGAGCAGCTCAGCTGCCTCCCGCATGGTCTGTTCGACGATCTCCCCTGCCGGCTGCACGTCCTTCACCAGCGCCGACGACTCACCCGCCCAGTTCAACCGGTGGCCCTGTGCACCCAGTTCCATCGCGAAGCCGAACGGCGGGTACTCCGCGACCTTCGCTGCGAGCTCGTCTTCGCGGCCCGACCATTCGTCGATGAACGCGTTGCGCAGGATGCGACCCGTCACGTTGTTCGGCCAGCGCCCGCCGAGCGCGACATCGACGATCTCGTCATACACCGTGTTCGAACCGTCACTGCGAACGATCTCCTCTTTCTGGTCCGGGTCGTCGTCGAACTCGGTCGACGCCTTGAAGCGCGTGCCCATCACGGCGCCGGCGCACCCCATCGCGAGCGCGGCGGCGAGGCCTCGTCCGTCGGCGATCCCTCCAGCCGCGACGATGGGCACGTTCGGCACGAGCCCGAGTGCCTGAGCAACGAAGCTCAGCGTCCCGCGGCGCCCGGTGTGCCCGCCGGCCTCGTTGCCCTGGACGACGATCGCATCGGCGCCGGCCTCGACGGCGGCATGCAACCCGGCCAGATCCTGCACCTGCACGATCGTCGTGAGCCCGGCATCGCGACACGTTGCTGCGTGTCGCGCCGCATCGCCGAACGACAGCGTGACGACCGGCGGACGAGCGTCGATCACGGCGTCGAGGACGTCACCCGCGAAGGGCGCCCAGTCGAAGGTCACGGCGTTCACTGCGAACGGCCGGTCGGTCGCGCTGTGGGTGGCGTTGATCTCCGCGCGCACGTCGTCGGGCGTCCGGGCGATCGTGCCGATGGTTCCCAAGGCGCCGGCGTTCGACACCGCGGCGGCGAGCTGCGACCCGGCCCCACCACCCATCCCGGCCTGGATGATCGGATGCTCGATCCCCAGTCGCTCCGTCAGCTCGGTCGTGAGCATCCTCGACTCCCTCCCTGAGCGGAACGGTCATGGTATGTGTCCGTCTCGTTATCCTCACCTGACACAGCGTCAGATCAGACGTCCGGTCTGCGAACCATTGGGAGACACGTGGACTTCGACTTCTCACCCGAGCAGCGCGACTTCGCCGCGGAGGTCGAGGCGTTCCTCGACGAGCACGACGACCCCGAGGTCTTCGACCTCACCCGCGAGAACATGGCCCAGATCGTGGACACGCCGAAGCGGCGCGCGTTCATGCGCCAGCTCGGCCAGAAGGGCTGGCTCGGCCTCACGTGGCCGAAGGAGTACGGCGGCTCCGAGGGTGAAGGCGTCTACGAGTACCTCCTGAACGAGCGCCTCGCCGGGCGCGGTGGCCCGCAGATCGGCAAGGGCGTCGGCATCATCGGCAAGACGTTGATCGCGCACGGGAACGACTTCCTCAAGGAGACGTTCCTGCCGATGATCCTCAACAACGACGTCGAGTTCGCGGTCGGGTACAGCGAGCCCAACGCGGGCTCCGACGCCGCGTCGATGCGCCTCAAGGCCGAGCGCACCGAGCAGGACGGCAAGTCGGGTTGGCTCCTGAACGGCCAGAAGACGTGGACGACGTCCGCGCACTTCGCCGAGTGGTACTGGCTCGGCACGCGCACCGATCCCGAGAACAAGCACCGCGGGATCACGTTGATGCTCGTCCCGCTCGATCAGCCCGGCGTGACGATCCGACCGATCTGGACCATGGGCGACGAGCGCACCAACGAGGTGTTCATCGAGGACGTCTTCGTGCCCGACGAGTACGTCGTCGGCGAGGTGAACTCGGGGTTCCAGTACATCTCGCAGGCGCTCGACCTCGAGCGGTTCACGATGTTCACGTTCTCGCCGATCAAGCAGCGCCTCGACCTGCTGTGCGACTACGTGCGCGAGGAAGAGGTGGACGGCACACCGCTGCGCGAGGACCCGGTCGTGCGCAGCCGGATCGCCCGGCTCGTCACCGACGCCGAGGTCGCACGCGTCCTCGGTTTGCGCGTCGTCGCCGAGTCGATGAAGTCCGAGAAGTCCGAAGACGCCTCTCCCCCGACCGTCGAGTCGTCGCAGTACAAGCTCTTCGCCACCGAGTACTCACTGCGGCTGGCGAACGCCTCGATGGACCTCGGTGCGCCCGGCAGCCAGCTGCGCGTCCACACCGACGACGCGCCGATGAAGGGCCGCGCCGAGTCGACGTACCGCTACACGGTCATCGACACGATCGGCGGCGGGACGTCCGAGGTGCAGAAGAACATCATCGCCCGCCGCGGCCTCGGGCTCCCGAAGAACTTCTGACCTGGTCGTCCGGATGCCCGACCCGCTCCTCGCCGGCTACACGGTGCTCGACCTCGCGAGCGTCGGCCCCGCTGCGCGCACGTCGCGCTGGCTCGCTGACTACGGCGCGACGGTCGTGAAGGTCGGGCCGACACCGAAGCACGGTGCCGCGCAGATCAAGCCCTGGTTCTACGCGTACAGCGGGCACCGCGGCATGCAGCGTGTGCTGCTCGACCTCAAGGAGCCGGCCGGCCGTGACGCGTTCCTGCGCCTCGCCGCGACCGCCGACGTCGTGATCGAGAGCTTCCGGCCGGGCGTCGTCTCCCGTCTCGGCATCGGCTACGAGGACGTGCGCGCCGTCAACCGCGGCATCGTGTACTGCTCCACGACCGGCTTCGGGCAGGACGGGCCGTACGCGGAGCGCGCCGGGCACGACCTCGGCTACCTCGCGATGGGCGGGTTCCTCGACTGCACCGGGCGCGACGCCGACGGCGGGCCGGCGATCCCGGGCGCGACCGTCGCCGACAGCGCGGCCGGCGGGATGCACGCGGTGATGTCGATCCTCGCGGCGCTGCTTCGCCGAGCGGCGACGGGCGACGGTGCGTACCTCGACGTCGCGGTGGCCGACGGCGTCGTCGCGCTGATGTCGCTCGCGGTCGACGAGTACCTCGCGACGGGTGAGGTCCCTGGCCCGCGCCACGGGGTCCTGACCGGCCGTTACGCCTGGTACGACGTGTACGCCTGCGCCGACGGCAAGTGGCTCGCCGTCGCCGTCATCGAACCGCACTTCTTCGTCAATCTGTGCCGTGAGCTCGGCTGCGAGCAGTGGCTGCCGGAGCACCAGTACGACGACGCCGTCCAAGACGCCATGCGCGCCGACTTCCGCGCCGCGCTCGCGACACGAGACCGCGACGAATGGGTCGCGCAGCTCGCGCCGGCCGACACGTGCGTCGCGCCGGTCAACTCGGTCCCCGAGCTCGTCGACGATCCGCACTACCGGGCTCGCAACGTGTTCGTCGATGCCCACAGCGACGAGCACGGCACGTTCCGCCAGGTGGGCTGGGTCTTCGCCGGCCAGGAGCGCGTGCAGGCGACCCCCGAGGTGCGTGACGCGGCCGTCACCGACACGAGCGAGCTGCTCGCGGCGGCGGGGTACAGCGCCGACGAGATCGACGCGTTGCGCGAGAAGGGGGTCGTCGCGTGAGCGACACGTTGCCCGCGGACGTCGAGCAGCTGATCGGTGTTGTGCAGTACGAGGAGGTGGGTGAGTTCCCGGTCGAGCAGGGCTACGTCTGGACGACCTGCTCGTCGGTCGAGAACGGCAACCCTCTCTATTGGGACGACGCGGTCGCGGAGGAGCTCACGAAGGGGCACATCGCGCCACCGACGATGCTGTCGGTCTGGTTCCGCCGCCACCGTTGGGCGCCGGGCCGCACCGGCGAGACGCTGGCGCTGCAGGCGCACTTCGACCTGAAGGAGCGCTTCGGGCTGCCGGAAGCGGTGATCACCGACAACACGATGGTCTTCTACACGCCGGTCCGGATCGGTGACGTCTTGCGCACGCACCAGGTGCTGCGGTCGGTGAGCGAGGAGAAGCGGACGAAGCTCGGCCTGGGGCGCTTCTGGGTCATCGACGTCGAGGCGTACAACCAGCACGACGAACAGGTCGGCACCGACATCTACACCGGCTTCGGGTACCGGAGGGAGACGAACGGCCGCGGGCCGGATACCCCGGCCCACAGTGAGTCGACCCATGGTGATGACTCATGAGCGCCACCGACGTGCACCGTCTCCTGCTCGACGAGGTCCAGGAAGGCGACGCGCTGCCCACCCTCGCCTACGACGTGACCGCGACCACGGTCGTCCTCGGCGCGCTCGCGTCGCGCGACTGGCGACCGATGCACCACGACTACGACTTCGCCGTCAACCGCAACGGCATCCAGGACATCTTCCTGAACACGCCCAACCAGGCGGCGTGGTTCGAGCGGTACGTGACCGACTGGACGGGCCCGACCGGGCGACTCGGTCGGATGCAGTTCCGGATGAAGGCATCGGTGTTCCCCGGCGACGAGATGCACTTCGACGGCACCGTCGAGCAGGTCGAGGTCGACGACGCCGGGTGCGGCTGGGCGCGACTCGCCGTCGCGCTCACGGTCGGCGGCGAACCCCGGACCACCTGCACCGTGCGCGTCGCGCTCCCCGTCTCCCCCGACGACAACCCCTGGGACCGCCAGGGCGACCAGTGGCAACCGTAGGAGTCACAGGCTGATGGATCTCGAGTTCACCGAAGAGCAGCAGATGCTGCGCGAGATGGTGCGCGGCGTGTGCAGCGCGTACGCACCCACCGACACCGTCCGCGACCTCGAAGACGACGCGACGGGCTACCCCGCGGACCTCTGGAAGCAGCTCGCGGAGCTCGACCTGATCGGGCTCCTGATCCCGACCGACCACGGCGGCTCGGGGATGACGGCGCTCGAAGGCGCGGTCGTCTACGAGGAGTTCGGTCGCACCCTCGCGCCGTCGCCGCACTTCGTCAGCGCGGTGATGAGCGCCGGCGTGCTCCTGCGAGCGGGGTCACCCGAGCAGCAGGAGTCGCTGCTCCCCCGGATCGCCACCGGTGAGATCGTCATGACGACCGCCTGGCTCGAGCCGCACCACGGGTTCGGTCCGGCGGGGATCTCGCTCACCGCGAAGGCCGACGGAGACGGGTACGTGCTCGACGGCGTGAAGTGGCACGTGCCCTACGCGCAGGCGGCCGACGGCTACGTCGTGCTCGCGCGCAGCGATGCCGGCGTCGACCTGTTCACCGTCGACGCGAAGAGCGACGGCATCACGCTCGACCAGCACCAGACGATCGCCGCCGACACGCAGTACGCGGTCACGTTCGACGGCGTGCGCGTCTCGGCCGGCAGCCTCATCGGGGCCGCCGGGACCGGCTGGGACACGTGGCACGCCGCGATGCTCGACGGCATCGTGCTGCTCGCCGCGCAGGCTGTCGGGGGCGCGCGCTTCGCGCTCGAGATGACCGTGCAGTACGCCAAGGACCGGCAGCAGTTCGACAAGCCCCTCGGCGCCTTCCAGGCGATCTCGCACTACCTCGCCGACGCGTCCACCACGGTGGAGGGTGCGACGATCCTCGTCCACGAGGCCGCCTGGGCCCGCGCCAACGACCGGCCCATCGACCTGCTCGCACCGATGGCGAAGCTGTTCGCGTGCCAGACGTTCCGCGACGTCACCGCGATGGGCCACCAGGTGCACGGCGGGATGGGCTTCACGGTCGAGTGCGACATGCAGATGTACTTCCGCCGCGCCAAGCAGCTGCAGGTGTCGTGGTGGAACGACCGCTACCTCGAAGAGCTGATCGCGGCGCAGACGCTCGACTGACGCAGTTCGTTCAGTCGATCGCGCCGTCGGCGCGGAGCCTCTCCAGCTCGTCCGCCGAGAGCGACAGCTCCTCACGCAGCACCTCGTCGGTGTGCTCCCCCACCCACGGGAAGCGCGTGTCGGGCCGCTCGTCCATCGCCGACAGCTTCACCGGGTTGCCGACCGCGAGCACCGGTTCACCGTCGTCGTTCGGGCGCGGCGTCGAGACGATCATGTTGTGCGAGCGCACGTGGTCGTCGAACAGCACGTCTTCGGCGCGGTTCACCATGCCGGCTGCGACGCCGGCCTCGGCGAGCGCGCTCGCCGCCTCGAACCGCGTCTTGTCGGTTGCCCACTCCTCGATCGCCGGGCGGAGGATGTCGTCGATGTGCTCGTACCACGACGGTGGATCGGGCAGCCGCGGATCGTCGAGCCACTCGGGGTGCCGGACGGTGCGGCAGAGGTTCTCGAACTGGTGCACCCGTCCGCACTGGATGATGAACCAGCCGTCGCTGGCCCGGAACGAGTGGTTGATCAGCGGTGCCTTCGCGCCGTGCTTCAGCCCGAGCGACCAGTAGTTCACGCCGGCGTCGGCCATCGCCACCATCGCGTCGAGCATCGCGACGTCGACGTGCTGCCCCTGGCCGGTCTGGTCGCGGTGGCGCAGCGCGGCGAGCACGCCGATCACCGAGAAGAGCGCGCTGCCGGTGTCGCCGAGCGTGCCCATCGGCGAGACCGGCGGCGGCGTGTCCGAGTCGCCGAGGTACGTGTAGAGGCCGGCCATCGCCTCGGCGACGGGCGCGTACGCGGGCCAGGTGCTGTAGCGCGACGGGTTCGTCGTGCCGAAGCCGGAGACGGAGAGGTACACGACCTCCGGGTGCACCTTCTTGATGTCGTCGTAGCCGAGTCCGAGACGATCGATCGTGCCGGCCTTGAAGTTCTGGCACACGATGTCGAAGCGCGGCGCGAGCTGCAGGATCAGGTCTCGACCGGCGGGGTGCTTGAGGTCGACGGCGATGCTGCGCTTGTTGAAGTTGTTGCGGAGGAACGTCGCGCCCATGAGGCGTCCCTCGGGATCCTTCACGGCGGGGAGCGCTTGGCGTCCCGACTCACCGCGGCCGGGCGGCTCCACCTTCACGACGGTCGCGCCGAGGCGCGCCAGCATCTGCGTCGCGTACGGCAGCGCCTGCATCTGCTCGATCGCGAGGACGCGCACGCCTTCGAGTGGTCGCTCCGACCTCGCCTGCTCCGACACCGCGGGCGATGCTAGGCGTACCCCTGGTTGCGTCCCTCACCCGCGCATTGCGGGGTGAGGGACGCAGGTCCGGGGGGATCGACCTGCGTCCCTCACCCCTGCATGCGCGGGCGACAGACGCAACCGGGTGTTGCTATTGCGCGCGGCGGTAGAAGTGGACGGCCACCGGTGCGGCGATGGCGATGATGCCGACGCACCAGGCGAGCGCGCCGAGGATGTCGCCGGACGGCGCCGACCCGAGCGTGAGGTCACGAACCGCGGACGTCACGACCGACACGGGCTGGTTCGAGGCGAACCCCTGCAGCCAGTCGGGCATCGACGCCACGGGCACGAACGCGGCCGAGGCGAAGATCAGTGGCGCGAGGATCGGGAACGCCGCGGCCTGCGCCGCCTCGGGGTCGCCGACCAGGATGCCGATCGTCGCGAACACCCACGAGAGCGCGTACCCGAACAGCAGCATGAGGAGCATGCCGACGAGGATCTCGCCGCCGCCGGTGTCGGGACGCCACCCGACCGCATAGCCCACCAGGCACATCAGCGCGATCACGAAGACGTTGCGGACGAGATCGGCGAGCGTGCGCCCGGTCAGCAGCGCCGACCGCGCCATCGGGAGCGAGCGGAACCGCTCGATGAGCCCCGACTGCATGTCGGTCGCGAGCCCGATCGCGGTCGCCATCGATCCGAAGACGACGGTCTGGGCGAAGATCCCGGGCATCAGGAAGTCGACGTACGGGATCCCCGGCACCTGGATCGCGCCACCGAACACGTAGCGGAACATCAGCACGAAGATCACCGGTTGGATCGTCGAGAAGACGAGCAGCTGCGGGTTCCGCAGGTACATCTTCAGGCTGCGGCCCGTGACGGCGAACGTGTCGACGACGGCGCGCCGGAAGCGACCCGGATGCTCCGTCGTGACGACGCGGGCGGGGAACGTGATGGCGGTCATGCGGCACCTCGCGTGGAGAGCTCGTCGTCGGACTCGTCGGTGTCGTCGTCGACGTCACCCTCGGCGCGGTGGCCGGTGAGCGACAGGAAGACGTCGTCGAGGCTCGGCTCGCGGACGACGAGCGACAGCGGCTCGAGCTGCTCGTGATCGAGCGATCGCAGCACACCCATGAGCTGGCGCGGGCCGTCGGCCACCTCGAGGTGGACGGCGTGCCCGGTGCGCTCGATCGGTCGGACCGCGAACGGTTCGACCACCGCCGCGGCACGCGCCGCGCTGTGCTCGTCGCCGAACCCGACCTCGACGACCGTCGCGCCGAGCCGCGCCTTGAGCTCGGTCGGCGTGCCCTGGGCGATGACCCGGCCACCGTCGATGACGACGATGTCGTCGGCGAGGCGGTCGGCTTCCTCGAGGTACTGCGTGGTGAGGAGGATCGTCGTGCCCTCCTCGGACAGCTGCTCGATGACCTCCCACAGGTTGTTGCGGCCCTGGGGGTCGAGGCCCGTCGTCGGCTCGTCGAGGAAGAGCACGGGCGGGTGGTGCACGAGCGCCGCGGCGAGGTCGAGCCGGCGGCGCATCCCGCCGGAGTACGTGCGGGCGAGGCGATCGGCCGCGTGGCGCAGCCCGAACTGACCGAGCAGCGCGTCGACGCGCGGTCCGAGCTGGTTGCGACGGATGTGCGTGAGACGCCCGATGAGCTCGAGGTTCTCGCGGCCGGTCAGGTTGCCGTCGACCGCGGCGTACTGACCCGCCAGGCCGATGTTGTCGCGGACGGCATCGGGGTCACGCGCGACGTCGATGCCGAGGACCTCGGCATGACCGCCGGTCGCGTTCGTGCTCGTCGTGAGGATGCGGACGGTCGTGGTCTTCCCGGCGCCGTTCGGACCGAGGAGACCGAGGACCGATCCCGCGGGGACCTCGAGATCGATGCCGCAGAGGGCTTGGACGTCGCCGAAGCGCTTCTCCAGCCCGACGGCGCGAATGGCTGGTTGCGTGGTGGGGGGTTCCATGCGGGGCATCCTCGCACGATGCTTGAAGTGAAGTCAAATATCGAAGTACCCTGCTATTCGAAGTATACTGCTGTTCGAAGAGTTCAGAGATCGAAGAATTCAGAGATCGGGCGATTCAGATGTCGATGGCTTCAACCCTCGGGGCTACCCCGACAGGTAGGGTTCGCACGTGACACGCGTCACCAAGGACGAGCTCGCCGGCGAGGTCTGGCAGTCGCTGCTGGGCTACTTCTTCGCCCACCAGGGCACGACGATGGGCATCGCGCAGGAGCTCGGCCTCACCCCCGGCCACCTCAAGGCGCTCTTCGTCCTCGACGCCGAGCGTGCGCGCTCGATGGGAGAGATCGCCGAGGCGCTCATGTGCGACCCGTCCAACGCGACGTGGCTCGTCGACCGCCTCGACGAGCGAGAGCTGATCGAACGCCGTCCCCACCCGAGTGACCGGCGCGTCAAGACCGTCGTGCTCACGCCTGCGGGTTCGACGCTCAAGAACCAGGTCATCGACCGGATGTCGCAGGCTCCTCCCGACCTCACGGCGCTCGATCGCGAAGAGCTCGAGGAGCTGGCGCGCGCGGTGCGACTGCTCCCCGACCACCCGCCGTTCTACGAGGCGGCGACGCGCGCGGCGGAGTCCCGCGACACGACGCCTGCGGTCACCGGCTAGCTACACCGCGACGATCTCGCGCACGGCGCGCAGCGCCGACGACACCGCACCCTGGATCCAGCCGGTGTCGAGTGACGTGTGCTCCCCCGCGAAGTGCAGGCTCCCCTGTGGCGACGCTGCGTCGTCGTGCATCGTCGTCTGCTGACCCGGCAACAGCTCGGCGAACGACGCGTTCGTCCACGGATAGGAGTCCCAGAAGATCGACGCCGCGTCGTCGACGATCCCGTCATCGAGGATCGCCGGATGGATGCGCGCGATCTGACGGGTGACGATCTCGACCCGCTCGTCGACCGGCAGCTGGCCGAGCCGACGCGCGTCCTGCCCCCAGGTGTACGACGCGAGCAGCACCCCCGGCCCCTGACTCACCTCCGGATCGGCTGGTGCGAACTCACCGTTGACGTAACCGCCGTACATCGGGTTGAAGCGTGCGCGTGACGGCTCGGGCTCGGTGACCGCGACCGCGTTGTCGGACGGGTAGTACATCGCCCGGTAGAGCTGGTCCGACAGCGACGCGCCGCCCGCGATCCCGTGGTCGGTCTCCCAGAACCGGCGCGTGCAATGGAGCAGCACCTTGGTGCTCGACTCGTACCCGAGGTTCCGCACGGCATGTGACTTCTGCGGATCGAGCGGCGGATCGATGTCGAGCGTGTGCAGCACCGAGAACGGGACCGTGCACAGCACCACGTCGCAGTGCTCGACGGTCCGTGCCCCATCGCGCTCGACGACCAGGTCGATGCCCTCGGTCGACCGGTGGATCGCCCGCACCGGAGCGTTCCGCACGATCTCGCCGCGCACCTTCTCCGCCATCGTTCGTGGCAGCAGATCCATGCCGCCGACGATCTCCGAGAACTGGTTGCCGGTGGCCGTGAGCGCGTCCCGGAGCAGCATCGTCGCGGTCCGGTCGTACATCTGCTCGAGACCACTCGCGGCGCCGATCAGCTCGGCCGCGTCCTCGCCGCACCGGTGCGCGAGGAACTCCCCCATCGTCATGCGGTCGATCTCCCGGAGGCGATCGCTCGCCAGGGTCCCGGTCCGCAAGCTGGCGCGCTCGGCGTCGGTCAGCCCCTCGACGACGTCACCGACCGCGCGGGCGAGCATCTTCGGCGGCACCTGATCGTCACGCTGGAGCGCCGACAGCTCGAAGCTCGGGTACAGCGTCGCCTGCGCGTCGCGCATGCGCACCCGCACGCCGCGGATGTCGTAGAAGCACGAGAGGTTCTCGTGCGCGGTCACGAAGCGACGCAGCTCCAGACCGCACTGCTCGACGTAGTGGAGCGTGCGGTCGTGGTGCTCCGGGATGCGCATCGGTCCGAACTCGCCGTACGTCCCGTCGGCGAAGCGGTGGGTCCAGGCGCGTCCACGCGTCTCACTGCTCGCCTCGAAGATGCGGACCGAGTGTCCCAACGCCTCGAGCTCGACAGCAGCCGCGAGGCCCGCCATCCCGGCACCGATGATCGTCACGCTGCGACGCGGGCGACCGGCGTCGGCGTCGGCGATCGCCGCGGAGGTCGTCGGCGATGCTCACGGGGGCGCATCGTAGGAGTCGCGCAGCGTGACGTCGGTCACTCGCCCGGGGGGTGGGGCAATCCCTACCGTGCACACACCGGCGCGCCCGGTTCCGGAACCGAGGCGCCGTCCGTACCCTGCGACGTGGAGGGCTCCCCCCGGCCCTCCACCTTTCTTCCCTCGGAGGCCGGCATGCTCGAACGACTGTCCCGCACCATGTACCGCCGACGGCGCCTCGTCGTCATCGGCTGGATCGTGTTCCTCGTCGCGGTCTTCGGCGTCGCGAGCAACGCCGGCGGCGCGTTCCGCACGGAGTTCGACCTCAAGGGATCGGAGAGCGACGCCGCGTTCGACCGCCTCAAGGAAGCGGGGTTCGCCGACCGGGCCGGGTTCTCGTCACAGATCGTCTTCGAAGCCGACGGCGGCGTCACCGCGCCCGAGGTGCAGGACGCGATGACGGGCCTCTTCGACCGCATCGAGACGACGGTCGACGAGGCGAGCATCGTCAGCCCGTACGGCCCCGAGGGGCGCGCCAGATCTCCGAGGACGGCACGATCGCCTACGCCGAGCTGAACCTCACCGATCGGTCCGAGGAGGAGGTGCGGACCGCGGGCGACGAGGCGGCCGCCGTCGTCGACACAACCGAGCTCCCAGCCGGGCTCGCGGTCTCGCTCGGTGGCGACATGTTCGCCGACGAGAACCCGGGCGGCGCGAGCGAAGGGATCGGGATCCTCGCCGCGATGGTCATCCTGCTCGTCGCGTTCGGCTCCGTCCTCGCGATGGGCTTGCCGATCCTCACCGCGCTGTGCGGCATCGGTTCCGGCATCGCGCTCGTGCTGCTCACGCGCACCATCGTCGACATGCCCGACTTCACGACCGCCGCGGTGGCGATGGTCGGCATCGGCGTCGGCATCGACTACGCGCTCTTCATCGTCACCCGGTACCGCGAGAACCTGCATGCCGGCCGCGATCCTGAGAGCGCAGTCGTGCACTCGATCGACACCGCTGGGCGCGCAGTGCTCTTCGCGGGCCTCACGGTCATGATCTCGGTGCTCGGCCTGCTCCTGATGAGCCTGTCCACGACCCGCGGCGTCGCGATCGCGATCGCGATCGGCGTCTTCATGACGATGCTCGCGTCGCTCACGCTGCTGCCCGCGCTGCTCGGCTTCGTCGGTCGCAACATCGACAAGTTCGGTCTGCCGAACCGGTTCCGGCGCGACCGCACCGGTCACGAGTCGTTCTGGTGGCGGTGGAGCCGCGTCCTGCAGCGACGCCCGTGGACCGCGTTCCTCGCGGGCATCGCGATCCTCCTGGTCCTCGCCGCACCCGTGCTGTCGATGCGCCTCGGGTTCGGTGACGCGGGCAACCGCCCGACGACGGACACGACGCGCCAGGCGTACGACACCCTGTCGGAGGGCTTCGGTCCGGGCTTCAACGGTCCTCTTCTGCTCGTCGCATCGAACCCAGGCGGAGCGCTCGATGACCAGTCGCTCACGCAGCTGAGCGAGACGCTGAACTCGACCCGCGGCGTGGCGTTCGCGTCGCCCGCGATCCCCAACGAGGCGGGCGACACCGCGATCGTCCAGGTGTTCCCCACGAGCGCGCCCCAGGACGCCGCGACCGAGGATCTCGTGAACCGTCTCCGCGACGACGTCGTCCCCGACGTGACCGCGGGCACCGACACCGACGTGCTCGTCGGTGGCATCACCGCCGCATCGCTCGACTTCGCCGAGTACACGGCGAGTCGCCTGCCGATCTTCATCGGCGCGGTGCTGATCCTGTCGTTCCTGCTGCTGATGGTCGTGTTCCGCAGCATCCTCGTGCCCCTGAAGGCAGTGGTGATGAACCTGCTGTCGATCGGCGCGGCCTACGGCGTGGTCGTGGCCGTGTACCAGTGGGGATGGGCGAGCGACCTGTTCGGCGTGGACAAGCCGGGACCCATCGAGGCGTGGGCACCCATGTTCCTCTTCGCGGTCGTCTTCGGCCTCTCGATGGACTACGAGGTGTTCCTGCTGTCCAGGATCCGTGAGGAGTACGACCGCACCGGCGACAACGCGACGGCCGTCGCCGACGGCGTGGCCCTGACGGCCCGCGTCATCACCGCAGCCGCGGCCATCATGGTGTGCGTGTTCGGGAGCTTCGTCTTCGGGCCCGAGCGCTCGTTGCAGCTGTTCGGCCTCGGCCTGGCGGTGGCGGTGCTCGTGGACGCGACGATCGTTCGGCTGCTCCTCGTGCCGGCGACGATGGAGCTGCTGGGCGACCGGAACTGGTGGCTGCCGCGCTGGCTCGACCGCGTGCTGCCGCACGTGAAGCTCGAGTCGACGGAGGACCTCGACCGTGAGCTCGCCGAGCTCACCGAGGACGAGTCGACGGTGGTCGGCCGATGACCGAGACCGAGACGCCCGAGCCCAAGACCCCCGCGTCCAAGAGCTGGCTCGGCCGGTTCCACGAGCGACGTGAGGCATGGCTCGAGCGCTTTCACGAGCGAACGGTCCGGTGGCACGACCGCTGGTTCGCACACCGCGACCAGTGGCGTGCGGAGCGTGTTGACCGCCACGCGCGTCGCGACGAGCGTCACGCCCGCAAGGCGGCGCGCCACGCCGAGCGTCACGCGGGACAAGACCACGTACACCCGCCGCGGCCGACACCGCTCCAGACGTGCAAGGAGAGCGCGCACCTCCTCCTCGATCTCCCGATCGGCATCGCGACGTTCACGATCCTCGTGACGCTCGTGTCGACCGGCGTGTCGACGCTCGTGATCATCGTCGGCTTCCCACTGCTGCTGGCGACCGCGTTCGTCGTCCGGTGGATCGCCAACCTCGAACGGGCCCGTGTGCGCGTGCTCCTCGACGCTCCCGACCTGCAGGCAGTGGCGTGGCCGGGTGCGGGCGAGCCGTTCCTCCAGCGCCTCTGGACCTGCGCGAAGGACCCGACGATCTGGAAGGAGGCGTTCTACGAGCTGGCACTCATGCCCTGGGGCATCGCGACCTTCACGATCACGGTCGTGCTCTGGACCACGGCCTTCGCCGGCACCTTCTTCGTGACGTACTTCTGGGCGCTGCCCGAGTCGTACCCCTGGTACGAGGTGATCGGGATCACGGTCGGCGGGCTCGTGCTCATGGTCGTCGGACCATGGATCATCCACGGCATCGCGCTGCTCGGTCGCACGCTGTCCGCGGGCGCTGCTCGGCGCCAGCGCGGGAGCTCACTGCGAAGGTCGAGCACCTGTCGGTGAGCCACGCGCAGTCCGTCGACGCCGCCACGGCGGAACGGCAGCGCATCGAGCGCGCGCTCCACGACGGCGCGCAGGTGCGACTCACCGCGCTGGCCATGGAGCTCGGTCGGGCCAAGGAGCGGCTCGACACCGACCCCGAGGGTGCGCGCGAGCTGATCGACTCCGCACACGACGAGGCAAAGCGCGCACTCGTGGAGCTGCGCGACCTCGCGCGCGGCATCCACCCGGCGATCCTCACCGACCGGGGGCTCGACGCCGCGCTCGCAGCGCTGGCGGCCCGATCCCCGATCCCCGTCGAGGTCGTCGTCGACCTGCCGTCGCGTCCCGCTCCCGCGTTGGAGGCAACCGCCTACTACGTGGCGGCCGAGGGGATCACGAACGTGATGCGCCACGCCGGCGCAACCCGTGCCCGCGTCGCCGTGACACGCGACGAGGGCCACCTCACGATCGAGGTGCAGGACGACGGCCGGGGTGGGGCGCGCATCGCGGAGCCGAACGGGATCGTCCCGACCGGTCTGCGCGGGCTCGCCGACCGCGTCGCCGGCGTCGACGGCGAGCTCACGCTCTCGAGCCCACCCGGCGGCCCGACGGTGCTCCGCGCGGAGCTGCCGTGCGGGTCGTGATCGCCGAGGACTCGGTCCTCCTCCGTGCCGGCCTCGAGAAGCTCCTCGCCGACGAGGGCATCGAGGTGGTCGGCACGGCTGGCGACGGCGACGAGCTCCTGACCGTCACGAGCAGCACGAACCCCGATCTCGCGATCGTCGACGTCCGGATGCCCCCGACGTTCACCGACGAGGGGCTACGAGCAGCGATCGAGGCGCGCCGCCGGCACCCCCGCCTGCGCGTGCTCGTGCTCTCGCAGTACGTGGAGGACGAGTACGCACGGGAGCTCCTCGCGACCGACGCCGAGGGTGTCGGCTACCTGCTCAAGGACCGCGTCGCCGACGTCGCCGACTTCGTCGAAGCCGTGCGTCGGGTCGGCGACGGCGGCACCGCGCTCGACCCCGAGGTCGTCGCCCAGCTGTTCGGGCGCCACCAGCGCGACCAGGCGATGGAGACCCTGACGCCACACGAGCGCGAGGTGCTCGGGCTCATGGCCGAGGGTCGCTCGAACCGCGCGATCTCCGAGCACCTCGTGATCAGCGCCGGCGCCGTGGAGAAGCACATCACGAACGTCTTCGCAAAGCTCGGACTCGAGCAGGACGAGACCGCGCATCGCCGCGTGCTCGCCGTCCTCCGCTACCTCGGCCCCTGATCCGATCGCCGCAGCGCGCCGATCAGTGCGCCGGGAGGCGCAGCACCTCGAACATGCCGAACACGAGGAAGACGGTCGCGAGGCCGAGCACGGCCATGCGCATCTTCGACCATCGGAAGCGCAGGGACATGCCGGCGAAGAAGAGGACGGCCGCGAGCAGGACGGTGATGAACACGTAGTCGTCGGTGTTCTCCGTGGCGTCGACGCCCGCGCGGTAGTCGACCTCGGCGATGTGCTCCAACCGGGCGGCCTCGCGCTCATGTGCAGGCCGGTACTCCTCCACGAACAGTGGGCTCGGTGGTGACCGGTCGGTGTTCAACGGGTCGTCGCGCGATCCACGCCGCGAACGCGACGCGGAACTCGGCGCGGAAGCGTCGCTCGTACAGCGCGCTGAGCACGGCGTCGCCCTTCGTGGTCGCTTCGCGCCAACGATTGAAGTCGTCGATGCCGTCGAGCCCTTCCTCCGCCGAGTGGCGAACGGGCGCTCGGTCGAGATGCTGCGCAGGTACGAGCGGCCCACGTGACCCATCGCGAAGTCGGGCTCGTCGGCGACCGTCGCCTCCCAGCGGTCCATGACGTCGTCACCGAAGCGCAGCAGCGAGTCGACGGCCTCGTCGTAGCGCTCGACGGTCTCGTCGTCAGTCGCCGTGACCTCGTTGCCGTTGCGATCCGCTCGGCGTCCCACGGTCGGTGATCGAAGAGCCGCGTCCGTGTGCCGGGAGCCGCAGAACCTCGAACCTTCGGTGAGCTCTTCGGGAGGGTGGACGTGGACGTGCTCAGCCACTGCGGCGACGCCTCCGGTAGCGGACCGTCGCGAGTGCCGCGACGATGGCCGCGCCGGTGATGCCACCGATGATGAGGCCGTTGCGCAGGGTCACGCGCCCGTGGCCCTCGTCGTCCTCCTCGATCGTCTCGATGTCCTCGAGGTAGAGGTCCTGGTCGTGGAGGCGGATGTGGGCGCCGTGCTCCGCGTCCTGCCGGGTAGCGTCCGCGAGGCGCTCGCGGAACACCTCCGGTCCGATGCCTTCGGGCACGTCACCGGAGACGTGTTCGTCGTGTTCGTCGTCGTGAGCATCCATGAGTACAGAGACGGTAGACCCGGACGGAGGACGCGTCATGGACTGGAAGCTCGAGCTGATCTACGTGCCGGTCTCCGATGTCGACCGCGCCAAGGCGTTCTACGTCGACCAGGTCGGCTTCGTCGCCGACCACGACCACCAGATGAGCGACGACTTCCGCTTCGTACAGCTCACACCTGCAGGCTCGGCGTGCTCGATCTCGATGGGTCTCGGTCTCGGCAGCACGTCGCAGCCGGGTGACGCGCAGGGCCTCCAGCTGGTCGTCGCGGACATCGAGGCCGCCCACGACGAGCTCGCGCGGCCGCGGCGTCGAGGTGAGCGACGTCCAGCACTTCCCCTGGGGCTCGTTCGTGTTCTTCAGCGACCCCGACGGCAACGGATGGGCTGTCCAGCAGATCCCGCCGCAGCAGTAGTGGAGCAACCGAACATCCTCCTGATCCTGACGGATCAGGAGCGCTACCCGCCGCCGTACGAGAGCGCCGAGGCCGCCGCGTTCCGGCGCGACCGCATGCCCGGGCATCAGCGGATCCGGGAGTCGGGCGTCGAGCTGCACCGGCACTACGTCGCGTCGACCGCGTGCGTCCCGAGCCGCGCGTCGCTCTTCACCGGCCAGTACCCGACGTTGCACGGCGTGCGCCAGACCGACGGACTCGCCAAGCGCGCGTCGACCCGGCGATGATGTGGCTCGACCCCGACACGGTGCCGACCATGGGCGACTGGTTCCGCGCCGCGGCTACCGCACGGAGTACCGCGGCAAGTGGCACATCTCGCACGCGGACGTCCCGATCGCGGGCAGCCACGTCGGACTGAGACGACGAACGACGACACCGGCACCATCCGACCTGCACTCGTGGACGCGTACCGCACGCCGACCGGCTCGCGCCGTTCGGCTTCTCCGGGTGGATCGGGCGCGAGCCGCACGGCATGGCCAAGGGGAGACACCGGCCTCGTGCGTGACGAGCTGTTCGCCGACCAGGTCGAGGAGCTGTTCTCGAGCCTCGCCGACGACCGGACGACGCCCGTGGCTCACCGTGGCGTCGTTCGTGAACCCACACGACATCGCGTTCTCCGGCGCCGGATGGAAGCTCCTCGGCTTCCCCGACCTCGACGAGTCGGTCCCCGACCCGGGCGAAGCACCGTCGCAGAGCGACTCGTTCGCCGGCCGCCCCCGGTGCCAGGAGGAGTACCGCTCGACGTGGGCGGCGATGCTCTACGAGCAGGCCGCCGACGCCGACTACCGACGGCTCTACCTCTGGCTCCACGAGATCGTCGACCGCGATCGCGCCGGTCCTCGACGGCCTGCACGCGTCGGGCATGGGAGACGACACGATCGTGGTGCTCACGTCGGACCACGGCGACCTGCTCGGCGCTCACGGCGGCCTCCAGCAGAAGTGGTACAACGCGTACGACGAGTCACTGCGCGTCCCGTTCACGGTGTGCGGCCCCGACATCGCGTCGCGGGCGGTGCCGGCATCGACACGCCGACGAGTCACGTCGATCTGCTGCCCACGCTGCTCGGGCTCGTCGGTGCCGACACGGAGCAGCGTGACGAGCGCGGTGGCCGATCGGCACACCGAGACCCAGGCACCGGTCGGACGCGACCTGAGCGCGGCGATCCGCAGCGGCGATGCCGGAGCCGTCGACGGCGCGCCGGTGTACTTCATGACCGAGGACCAGATCAGCCGCGGGCTGCACGAGCGTCAACCCGCTCACGAAGCAGGAGCTACGAGCCGGTCGAGGAGCCCGCGAACGTCGAGTCAGTGATCGCGTCGTTGCCGGACGGCGAGATGGTGCCGACGACGTTGTGGAAGCTCAACCACTACTACGAGCGGCTCGTCGACTGGGAGGCCTCGGTTGGCCGCAAGCGCGCAGCTCGCACGGCACCGAGACAGCGGTGTCGGAGTGGGAGCTCCACGATCTCACGGCCGACCCCGAGGAGCGTCACAACCTCGCCGGTGACGTCGGCGGCGTCCCGCTCGAGGAGCTGCGCACGGTCCTCGTGGACACGCGCAACCGCTCGCGCCGAGTCCCCACCGTCACGAACGCGTGACCGTGTCGTTCCGTCCGTTCGGGTAGCTCACACGTGCGGCGATGAGTCTCGCGGCTCCGCGGCGTCTACCCCCGAGCAGCGACTGGAAGCGAGGAGCAACCGATGGCGGCACTCCCTGATCTCGGACCCACGGCCACGGAGCTCGGCGAGCTCGTGCGCGGCATCGGCGACGAGCAGCTCGACGCGCCGACGCCCAACGCCGACTACACGCTCGGCACCCTGCTCGATCACATCGACGTGCTGAGCGTCGAGTTCACCGCTGCTGCGGCGAAGGACGTCGGCAGCAGGACGGAGGCGCCACCGACCCCGGATGCTGCACACCTCGACGACGGCTGGCGTGAACGGATCCCGCGCCGGCTCGACGAGCTCGCGGCCGCCTGGCGCGACCCGGACGCGTGGACCGGCACGACGCAGGCAGGTGGCCTCGACCTGCCCGGTGACCTGGCGGGTCGCATCGCCCTCGACGAGATCATGATCCACGGCTGGGACGTCGCTCGGTCGATCGGTCGGCCGTACGAGGCCGACCCCGCGGCGCTCGACCCCGTCCTCGAGTTCGTCGGCGGGTTCGGCGGGCCGGGCATGGAGCAGGCCCGCAACGGCCTGTTCGGCACGGAGGTCGAAGTCGCCGACGATGCCCCCCTCTTCGATCGGATCCTCGGCATCACCGGTCGTGACCCGGCGTGGACGCCCGAGACGCGCTCGACCAAACCGCGGAGGGGGTCCGCTCCGTACACCCGGTGATGCAGACGATCACGCGAGAGCCACCGGATCGAGACCTGGCCGACCTCACCGACGACGAGCTCGGCGTGCTGGCCCTGTCCGCCGATCCCGACGCCGAGCTGCCCGCCGACGCCGTCCCGCTCGACGACCTGCTCGGGACGGCCCGCCCCAACCCGTTGCCCGGTTGGTACATGGCGCCCATGTCGGGCGCGCGGATCCTGCGCGGATGGCGCCGGCAGGTGATCTTCCTGGTGATCGCCGCGTTCCTGACGATCACCGCCTACGGGCTCTGCAACACGTACGGCGACCTACGCCTGCGCTGACCGGCGAGCCGGGTCAGCGGGCGTCGAGCTGCTGCAGGAGGGTCTTCGGCGCCTTGAGCCGGTAGCTGTCCTCGAGGTAGTCGGCGAGGTCGTCGGGTTGCACGTCCGACAGCTTGATGAGCATCGCCCCGTAGCCGTCGTAGTGAGGGGTGCTGAACAGCACGCCGCCCGCCGATTCGATGAGCGCGTCCTTCTCGTCGACGTCGCAGTACACGACCAGCACCTCGGTCCCGCTGATCTTGTCGCGGTCGTGCTCACGGTCGCCCCACATGCGACAGAAGCTCTTGCCGCGCACCTTCAGCGAGGGCGTGCCGTGCGAGGTCGACTCCGCGACCTCGGGGAGGTCGGCCGCGGCCCGCTTCACGTCCTTGAACGTCGCCATCGTCGAGACGCTATGCGCGATCATCGGCCGTGGACCCGTTGCCCTCGGCGCCGATGCCCGCCGACGTGGAAGCCCGCTTCGAGGCGCTGCAGCAGAAGCTGGTCCCGCTGTGGCACTCGATCGAGGCGTTGAACGAGGACGAGCAGACGATCGTCGTCGTCCCCTCCATCAGCATCGACATGCTCGAGGGCACGTCGATCCGCATGCAGCCGTACGAGGAGCGGTACCTCTTCCTCCTCCTGCTCCTCCGCCAGCCTCGGGCGCGGCTGATCTACGTGACGTCGCAGCCGATCCTCCCGAGCGTGATCGACTACTACCTCGACCTGCTGCCCGGCGTGATCCCGAGCCACGCGCGGCCGCGGCTGTTCACGGTGCCCGTGCTCGACGGCACGTCGCGCCCGCTGACGCAGAAGCTGCTCGAGCGCCCTCGGCTGCTCGAGCGCATCCGCGAGCTCATCCCCGACCCCGACCGCGCGCACCTCGTGCCGTACAACACGACGGAGCTCGAGCGCGATCTCGCCGTGCGTCTCGGCATCCCGATGTACGCCGCCGATCCCCGGTACTTCGACCTCGGGACGAAGACCGGCTGCCGGCGCCTCTTCGACGAGGAGGGCGTCCGGCACCCGCTGGGCACCGAGGACCTCTGGAGCCTCGACGACGTCGTCGACGCGAGTCGCCGACCTGCGCGCCAAGAAGCCGGCGATCGCCCAGGTGCTCGTGAAGCTGAACGAGGGCGTCTCGGGCGAGGGCAACGCGCTCGTCGACCTCGACGGCCTGCCTGATCCGGGCGAGGCCGACGAGCGCGCGGCGATCGCCCGCGCGCTGGACGCGATGACAGTTCGAGCTCGCCGACGCGACGCTCGCGACGTACGAGGCGAAGCTCGCCGAGCGTGGTGGTGTCGTCGAGGAGCGGATCCCCGGCGACGACCTCACCAGTCCCAGCGTGCAGCTGCGCATCACACCGCTCGGCGTGCGTCGAGCTGCTCTCGACGCACGACCAGCTGCTCGGCGGACCGGAGGGGCAGACGTACCTCGGCTGCGTGTTCCCGGCGAACCCCGCCTACGCGACGACGATCTCCCGCGACGCGGCGAAGATCGGCGCGCGGCTCGCCAAGGAAGGCGTCATCGGACGCCTCGCCGTCGACTTCGTCGCCACGCGCAACGAGGACGACGAATGGGAGACGTACGCGATCGAGATCAACCTGCGCAAGGGTGGGACGACGCACCCGTTCCTCACGCTGCAGTTCCTCACCGACGGCACGTACGACACCGAGGCCGCGACGTTCACCGCACCGTCGGGCAAGCACAAGGCACTTCGTGGCGAGCGACGCCGTGAAGTCGTCGGTGTACCGCGGGCTCACGCCCGACGACCTCTTCGACATCGTCGTCCGACACCGCCTCCACTTCGACCAGTCACGGCAATCGGGCGTGGTCTTCCACATGCTGGCGTCGCTCACCGAGGATGGGCACTTCGGGATGACCGCGGTCGGCGATGATCCGGCCGAGGCCCGGGAGATCTACGACCGCGCGATCACCGTCCTCGACGCCGAGGCGCACGACGCGCTCGCCGAGCGCCCGCTACCGCCGGCCTGAGGTCAGCCGACCGTGAACGTGACCGACCGCTCGAACACGAGTGCACCGGACGTGTCGGTGGCACGCACCGTGTAGGTGTACGAGCCGTTCGGCGCCATGCACTCCCCGGGGACCGTCGGCGTACCCGGGCACACCGACGCCGACCCGCTCGGCTGCGACGACGAGAACCCCGGCCCGGTCACTTGTACCGACGCTGCATTCAGCGTGTTCCACGAGAGCACCGGAAGCAGGAAGATCGGTGCGGACGAGGACGCCGGCGAGATGGTGATGCTTCCGGTGACCGGCGCAGGCGGCGGGGGGATGAACACGTCGGGTTGCGGAGCGATCGGCGGCGCCCCGACCCGTGGCGCGCGGGTCGTCGTCGGTCCCTCGGAGATCGGCGTCGTCGGTAGCGGCGCGACGGTGGTCACCGTCGGCCGGGCGAGCTCGACCTCGTTCGTGGGTGCGAGGTGTGCGCGCCCCCGGTCTCGTCGATGTCCTCGGCGAGCGCGATCGTCCCGACCAGGACGAGCACGACCGCACCGACACCCGCCGCGATCCGTGCGAGCTTTCGGTGCCCGCGCGGCCGGTCGGTGAGCTCGGCCTCGTCGGGCGGTCCCTGGGGACCACCGGCACCGGTCGACACGCCCTGACCGACCGGCACGCCCTCGTTCGCGAGCGCGTGCGCGACCTTCGCCTTGATCAGCGGCGCGGCGATGAACGGCGTCGCGGCGAACATCGCGCTCGGCTCGAGCTTGAGCTTGCGGCGGTTGGCGCACTGCTCGCACGTCTCGACGTGCTCGGACGTCACCCGCACCGCGTCGCTGTCGAAGCGCGTGACACCGGCCGCGGCGAGCGCGTCGGCGAGATCGCCGCACACGGGTTCGCCGCTGCGCCAGAGCACGCGCGCCTCCACCGCGGCTCGCAGTCGCGTGCGCACACGGTGGACCGTCTGGTTGGCGGCGTTGCGGTTGACGCCGATGACCTCGCCGACCTCCGCCGGCGTGAGCCCATGACGCAACGTGAGGTCGAGCACCTCCGCGTCCTTCGATCCGAGCGCCTCGGCCGACTCCCACACGAGGTCGGCGACCTCGCGGTCCTCGGCGACGCGCGCCGGGTCCGTGAGCGTCCCCGCGCGGTCCTCGACCCGGAAGCCGGCGGGCGCATCGGCGTGCGGGCCGTCGTCCTCGATCATCGCCATGCCCTCGGCGTCGCGTGGCGCCGAGCGCCGGTCCTTGCGTTGCCGGTTGAGCGCCGCGTTGCGTGTGATGCGGAGGAGCCAGCCACCGAACGCGTTCGTGTCCTGCAGGTTCCCGAGCTGGCGCCACGCCGAGAGGAAGGCGTCCTGTGCGACCTCGGCCGCGGTGTCCGAGTCGCGGCTGATGCGGTACGCGAGGTCGTAGACGCGCTCGAACCAGCGTTGGTAGAGCTCACCGAACGCGTCCGGCTCGTCGGCACGCGCGCGTTCGACGAGTGCGGCGTCGATCGCGATCTGCTCGCGCCGCGCTGCTGCCGCGCCTTGGTCTTCGTCCATCGAGCTGTGGCCATTGTTCTCCACGCCCCCTCCTTCGTAGGGGTCCTCCTTCACGCAGGACTGACACACGGGAGGCCGAGCGCTTATCGGGCTCGAAACCCAGTGCTGGCGCGGGTTTGCGAGCGAAATAAGCGCGGTGGGGGTCGGGTGTCAGGCCGCTCCGACGGAACGGCACCGGGCCGCTCCGCACCAGCAAAGGAGCACGGCAATGACCATCAAGATGCGACTCAGCAGCATCCTCGCCGCCAGCGTGCTGGCAGCTTCGGCCGGACTGGCGACCGGTCTCGCGGCGGCGCCCGCCGGCGCGAACCCCGGGGCCGACGTCCCGTTCACGGACTTCTGCCTCGAGAACCCCTGCCCGCCGGAAAGGGCCCGGGCGACCTCGCCCCCAACCCGCCCGAGGACGACGACGGCGGCGAGGAGACCACGCCGACGGGAGACCCCGACGGCGGCGGCAGCAACGTCGACGTCCCGATCCCGGCCAACGCCAACTTCACGGGTTGACCGTGTCAGCGCGAACGGTGGAGCCGGTCGAGCGGACCGGCTCCACCGACGCGCGGAGAGAGGAGCTCCCGATGTCCCGCATCCGCACTCGCAGCAGGCAGATCTTCGCCGGCGCACTCGTCGTGGGCGCACTGGCGTTCGGCGGCGTGAGCGCCGCCACTCCGGCCGGCGCGTCGACGCCCGTCGAGCGCAAGGCCCCGACCTACGAACGCACGACCGCGCGCACGTCCGCGCCGGTGCCCGTCTTCCTGGCGCGCGGCGACGAGAACGCCGTCGGCATCCTCTCGCCCACGACGGAGTTCGGCACGCAGCGCGTCCTTCTCGTGCTGAAGGAGCGCGGCGCGTGGCTGAAGGTGCGTCTCCCCGACCGGCCCAACGGCACCGTCGGATGGGTTCACACGAGCGACGTCGAGCTCCGCACCGTCACCGACAAGATCGACGTCGACCTGACCGCGCGCGTCCTGCGTTGGTACCGCGACGGTCAGCTCGTGCTCGAGACACCGGTCGCGATCGGAGCAGCCGACACGCCGACCCCGACCGGTCGGACGTTCATCACGGATCTGCTCGACACGCCCGACGGCGGCTCGTACGGACCGTTCGCCGCGGGTGTCGGACTGCATTCCGACCAGCTGTCCGAGTTCGGTGGCGGCGACGGCCAGATCGGCATCCACGGCACCGGCGACCCGTCGAGCATCGGCCAGGCCGTCTCACACGGCTGCATCCGTGTCCCGAACGAGGTGATCATCCAGCTCGCGACGAGCCTTCCCCTGGGCGTGCCCGTGACGATCAGGTGACGCCGGGCGGTACCGTCGTCGGCGTGGCTGACAAGGCCAAGGAGTCGCGGTACGACGTCTCGCTGACGAACCTCGACGCGGCACTGTTCGACGGGTCGGACGCGACCAAGCGCGACCTCGTCGACTACCTCGACGCCGTGCACGACCGCATCATCGGCGCGCTGCGCGATCGGCCCCTCTCGGTCATCCGCGTCCACCGCGGGCAGGAGGCGTTCATGCAGAAGAACGTCCCCAAGTACACGCCCGACTTCGTCGAGACCGTGACGCTGTGGGCCGAGTCGTCGAAGCGCGACGTGACCTACGCCCTCTGCAACGACGTGCGCACGTTGATCTGGTTCGGGAACCAGCGAGCGATCGAGTACCACCCGGCGCTCGTGCGAGCCGACGACCCGCATCACATGACCCACCTGGTGCTCGATCTCGACCCACCCGAGGAGGACGACAGCTTCTCGCTCGCCGCCCGCACCGCTCACCTCGTCCGGGAAGCGCTCACGAGCGCCGGGCTCGAGGGGGCGGTCAAGACGAGCGGCGCCAAGGGCATCCACGTCTTCGTCCCGATCACGGAGACGTCGATGGAGGACGTCGCCGCGGCCACGCGCGCGCTCGCCGCGCGCGCCGAGCAGCTCGACCCCGACCTCGCCACCACGGCGTTCATGAAGGAGGACCGGGGCGGCAAGGTCTTCGTCGACCCGACGCGCACCGGTGGGGCGACGGTCGCGTCGGCCTACAGCCCCCGGATCCGGCCGGGCGTGCCCGTGTCGTTCCCGCTGTCGTGGGACGAGGTCGACGACATCGCGCCATCCGACTTCACGATCCACACGGCCCTCGAGCGGCTCGGCGACGCCGACCCGTGGGCCGAGCACATGCCGTCACCGCAGCAGCTCGACGCCGACCTCGTCGCCGAAGGCCACGAGCTCCCGATCCCCCGGGTGCAGGCCATGCACGAGGGCAAGCGCCGCAAGCGCGCCCGCGAGCAGTCGGAGCGATGAGTTCCTGAGCCGGGCACGGTCTGATCTGCGAGACCAACCGAGGAGTCCTCATGCCCAACACCGTGGTCCGCTACAAGACCAAGCCCGAGCACGCCGACGAGAACCAGCGCCTGATCGAGAAGGTCTTCGCCGAGCTCGAGGAGCTCCAGGCGACCGGGTTCTCGTACACCAGCTTCCGGCTCGAGGACGGGGTGTCGTTCGTGCACGTCGCCCTCGAGGACGAGACGCCGGGGTCGGTGTCACTCGCCGACGTGCCTGCGTTCCAGGCGTTCGTCGCCGGCATCGCGGACCGCTGCGAGGAGCCGCCGCTCCCGATGGGCGCCACCGTCGTCGGCACCCACCGCCCGGCCGGCTAGGGCCGGAGCACGACTAGACAGGGCGCATGCCGCTGAGCCCGTTCGACGACTTCCTCGCGCACCAGACGCCCGACACGTTCGACCACGTCTACACGTCGGACAAGAACTTCTACGACCGCCACTACTTCAACATGCACTCGAGCAGCGACGAGCTGTTCACGATCATCGGGTTGGGCCAGTACCCGAACCTCGGCGTCACCGACGCGTTCATCACCGTCTCGATCGGCGACGAGCAGCACACGGTGCGGGCGTCACGCGAGCTCGGCAGCGACCGCATGGACACCTCCGTCGGTCCGCTCGGCGTCGAGGTCGTCCGCGGGCTTCGCGAGCTGCACCTCACGTGCGACGACAACGAGTGGGGCGTCGCCGCCGACCTCACGTTCACCGGCGTCGTCGAGGCACTCGAGGAGCCGCACACCTTCACTCGCCGCTACGAGCGCGTGATCCAGGACGTGACCCGCTTCGCCCAGGTCGGTGTCTGGGAGGGCACGCTCACCGCCGCCGGCCGCACGTTCGAGGTCACGCCCGACCGCTGGAAGGGCGTGCGCGACCGCTCGTGGGGCGTGCGGCCCGTCGGCGAGCCGGAGGCGCCCGGCATCAAGGCGCGCGAGAGCCAGGACGGGTACGGCTTCCGCCACGACTGGCTCCCGATGCAGTTCGACGACCACATGCTCAAGGTGCAGATCGACCAGGACTCCGACGGGCACCGCCACCTCGACGAGTCGATGCGGGTCTGGAACATCGACCAGGACAAGCCGATCGAGCACCTCGGGACACCCGAGGTGGACATCGAGTACCGGTCGGGCACCCGTGAGATCGAGCGGGCGACCGTGACCACGGCCGCGCCCGACGGCACGCCCATCGTCGTGCGGACGACGCCGCTGCGGACGCTCTACCTCGCCGCCGGGTCGGGCTATGTGCCCGACGGCGAGTGGGGACACGGCTTCTACCAGGGAGCGTTGAAGGTCCAGGGCGTCGTCCACGACCTGAGCGAGGCGGAGACGCGGCGGCGCTTCGCGTTCCTCAACGAGACGCTGTGCCGCTTCGAGACCGACGACGGCCAGGTCGGCTACGGCATGCACGAGAACATGCTCATCGGTGTCTACCGACCGACGGGCTTCCTCACCGCCGACGCGGTCGCCCCTTGAGACCTCACGGGACAGACTGACCGCCGATGACCCGCACCACGGAGACGACGACGCGTAACCCGCATTCCGGGTTGCCGTTCGACGACGACGACGCGGCGATCGCAGCCGCCCTCGAGGACGTGAGCATCCCTGCGTTGTTGTGCTCGTTGGTGCACATGACCGGCGACGCGTCGTGGATCCGCGGCGACCTCCGCCCGCAGGGCTCGATGCTGAACGAGTACCAGGGCTACATGCCCGACGAGATGAAGGCCGAGGTGCGGCGGCGTGCCGTCCCGGCGATCGCGGCGTACCGCGACGGCGGGTGCGAGCTCCCGCCACCACCGTCGTTCGAGCTCCTCGTCGAGATGATGGAGTTCGTCGCCTGCACCGACGTCCCCGTCGACGTCGCGGAGATGTTCCTCGAAGACCTCCATCTCGACGGCTCGGACGCGGGCGCGATCACCTGGGGCGGTGACATCCCCGATGACGTGAAGGCCGATGCGCACGTCGTCGTGATCGGGTGCGGCGAGGCGGGCCTGCTGGCCGGGATCCGGCTGTCGCAGGCGGGCATCCCGTTCACGATCGTGGAGAAGAGCGGCGGTCCCGGCGGCACGTGGTGGGACAACCGTTACCCCGGGGCGCGGGTCGACATCGGCAGCCACTTCTACTGCTACTCGTTCGAGCCGGGCGACCACTGGACCGAGTACTTCTCCCAGCAGCCCGAGCTCGCGGAGTACTTCCGGCGCGTGATGGACAAGTACGGCGTCGAGGAGCACTGCCGGTTCGACACCGAGGTCACGGGCGCCACGTTCGACGACGTGACTGGCCGCTGGACCGTCGACGTGAAGGCGAAGGACGGGTCGGTCGACCAGCTCGACGCGTTCGCGGTGATCAGCGCGGTCGGCGCGCTGAACCAGCCCCACCTGCCCGACATCCCGGGCATGGACGACTTCGAGGGGCCGTGGTTCCACTCGGCGCGCTGGCCCGACGACGTCGACGTCCGCGGCAAGCGCTTCGCGCTCGTCGGCGCTGGCGCGAGCGGGTTCCAGATCGCGCCGACGGTCGCCGACGACGTCGACGCAGTCACCGTCTTCCAGCGCACCGCGCAGTGGATGTTCCCGAACGAGCACTACCACGAGCAGGTGCCCGACGGTGACCGCTGGGCGATGCGCCACCTGCCGTTCTACGGGCGCTGGTTCCGGTTCATCACGTTCTACCCGGGGTCGGGGCTCACCATGGAGCGGTCACGCATCGACCCGAGCTACGACGACAGCGACGGGCTCGCGATCAACGAGACGAACGCGATCACCCGCGAGCTGTTCGGTGGGTGGATCAAGGAGCAGATCGGGGACGATCCCGATCTCCTCGAGCGCGTGATGCCCGACTACCCGACGTCGGCGAAGCGGATGCTTCAGGACAACGGCTCCTGGCTCGCGTGCTTGAAGAAGCCGAACGTCGAGCTCGTCCGCACCGGCATCGACAAGGTCGTCGCCGACGGGATCGTCACCGTCGACGGCACGCACCACCCCGCCGACGTCATCTGCTACGCCACCGGGTTCCTGCACAACGACTACCTGTGGCCGATGCACATCGTCGGGCGCGACGGTGTCGTGCTGCGCGACCAGTGGGGCATCGAGCCCACCGCGTACCTCGGGATCACCGTCCCGAACTTCCCGAACCTCTTCTGCCTCTACGGCCCCGGCACCAACCTGGCGCACGGCGGCAGCCTGATCTACCAGTCCGAGTGCCAGGTCAACTACATCATGGAGGCGCTCCGACTCCTCCTCGCCGGCCGCCACCGCACGATGGAGCCACGCGCCGAGGTCCACGACGAGTACCGCGGGCGGTACGAGGACGAGATCGCCCAGATGGTATGGGCGCACTGGTCGGTCAAGCACTCGCACTTCAAGAACCCGGAGGGGCGCATCTTCACGCTGTCGCCGTGGCCGATCCCGACCTACTGGTCCTGGACGAAGCGCGTCGACCCCGACGACTACGTGCTCTCCTAGCGCGACGACGGGCGTTCCGATGGACCTGGCGATGACGCTGCCCACGATGCTGCCGCACGGCCGCGACGAGATCGTCGCGTGGTGCCGCGGCGTCGACGAGGGATCCTGGTCGAGCCTCGCCGTGCCCGAGCGCGTCACGTACACCAGCCACTCGTTGACGGTGGAGCTGTCGGCGGCGGCTGCGCTGACCGAGCGCGTCCGGCTCTGGTCGACGCTCGTCGTGCTCCCCGCGCACGACGAGGTGCAGGTCGCCAAGGACATGGCGTCCATCGACCAGCTGTCAGCGGGACGGCTCACCGTCGGTGTCGGTGTCGGTGGGCGCGAGCACGACTATCGAGCGATCGGCGGCGACTTCGGCCACCGCTGGCAGCGAATGGACGACCAGGTCGAGCGCATGCGCCGGATCTGGGCGCAGGAGCCGCCGTTCGAGGGCGCAGACCCCGTCGGGCCGCCGCCGGTGCAGGAGGGTGGTCCACCCCTCGTCGCCGGCGTGATGGGCCCGAAAGCGATCGCCCGTGCGGCACGGTGGGCGTCCGGGGTCGACGACCCCACCCAGATCACGTCGATCGACCGTGACGCGCTGGCCGCGCAGCGCCAGAAGGTCGTCGATGCGTGGAAGGACGCCAGCCGTGACGCGCCTCCCCACTTCTCGTCGTCGCTCTGGTACGCGCTGGGTCCGGATGCCGAGGAGCGGCTGCGGGCCTACGTGTACCGGTACATGAAGATCTTCGACGAGGGATACGCCGAGCACCTCGCGTCGACCGCACCCGTGCACTCCCCGGACGCGCTGCGCGACGCAATCGACGCTGCTCGCGACGCCGGGTGCGACGAGCTCTTCCTCGTGCCCACGGCGGCAAACCCCGACGAGCTCGCTCGCACCCGCGACGCGCTCGGCATCTGAGTCAGCGGCGGTCCATCGAGAACTCGAGCACCTGCGTCAGCCGCACGTTGTTGCCCGACGGGTCACGGAACGACGTGTCGATGCCGTAGGGCTGCGGCGTCGGTGGGTCGTTGAAGACGACGCCCCGCGCGGACAGCTCGTCGTACGCCGCCTGGCAGTCGTCCGTCTCGAGGAACAGCGTGCCGCCCGCGCCCTTGGCAACCAGCTCCTCGAGGTGCGTGATGCTCTCGGCATCGAGCATCGGCTCCGGCGGGATGGACATGAGCACGAGCCCGATGTCGTCCTGTCCGACCGGGCCGACGACGAGCCAGCGGAAGCTGCCCCACTCCTCCATCGTCACGTCGGAGCGGACCTCCCAGCCGAGCGTCTCGGTGTAGAAGGCGAGTGCCTCGTCCTGGTCGTGCACCCAGAACTGCGCGTTGGCGATCTTGATCATCGTTGCTCCTCGGGTCGGTGTCGTGTGACGAGGACGCTACGGATGGGCGCTCGACCTGGCTTCTCGAAACGTGCGGTTCTTCGGACGGCCGTACGCCCGCGCGACGCAGTCGGGGATGCGGATGTGGCGTCGGGCCGGCGGGAAGGTCGCCCGGTACTCGGCGGGCGTCGCGCCGTACACCCGGCCGAACGTCGTGATGAACGACCCGAGGCTCGAGAGCCCGACCGCGATGCAGACGTCGGTGACGGAGCGGTCGGTGTTGCGCAGCAGCGCCGCGGCGCGCTCGAGCCGACGGGTCAGCAGGTACTGGTGAGGCGATTCGCCGAACGTGCGCCGGAACTCGCGACTGAAGTGCGCCGTCGACAGGCCGGCGGCACGCGCCAGGTCGCCGACGGTGAGCGGTTCGAAGTAGCGAGCGTCGGCGAGATCCTTCGCGCGCAGGAGATGCCGAGCGGGCGGCAGGTTCGCTCCGCGCACGGTCGTCACGATGCCGCACCCGGCGTGCCGGCGTCGTACGCGAGCAGCCGCGCGGCGAGGTCGTCGGGATGAGCGAGCGCCGGGAGGTGTCCGCCCGGCATCTCGTCCGGCTCGATGCCCAGTCGCTCGCGCACGACACGCCGTTGGAACGACGCGGGGAAGAAACGATCCTCCGAGCAGATCAGCGCCCGGGTCGCGACGTCCGGCCACGCGTCGAGCGGCCAGACGTCCTCGAACACCCGTCCCGACTGCGCGCGCAGATGCTGCTCGGACGCCGCCGCGACGTCGGGTGGCACGTCGTGCAGGAACAGGGCGACCGGGTCGTCCATCGAGATGCCGAGGTCGTCGTGACCGGTGTTCGACCACCACTCCCCGAGACGCTCGCCCGGCTGCGGGACCATCGCCGCCACGAGTACGAGCTGCTCGATCGGCGTACGCGTGCACACGACGGGTGCCACGAAGCCCGCGATCGACTGGGCGACGAGGACGACGCGCTCACGACCGTCGATCGCATCGACGACGACGTCGACGTACGCATCGAGGCCCGCCGAGTCGTCGTCGACCGGGAGGTCGACCGCGATGACCTCATGACCATCCGCCGCCAGCCGTGGCGCGACGAGGTGCCAGTACCAGGACGTCGACCCGGCACCGTGCAGGAGCACGAAGCAGCTCATGCCGGTTGGACGGTCCATCACCCCGATTCTCATCGCGATCGCGGGTGCCGTTTGCCGGACGGGTGCTGCGGGGTACGGAGCGTCCACCTCACACCCTCACGCCGACAGATCGGACTCGCACACCGATGAACGATCCCATCACGCTGCTCCGGAAGGACCACCGCGAGGCCGAGGCGCTGCTCAAGCGACTCGAGTCGAGCAAGAAGCCCGGGCCGCAGCGCAAGGAGACCGTCGCCAAGCTGGACGCGGCGCTGAAGCTGCACATGTCGATCGAGGAGAAGCTCGTCTACCCCGTCGCACAACGGGAGCTCGGGAAGGAGCCCGTCGTCGAGGCCGACATCGAGCACGATCTCGCCCGTGACGGCATGGCGAAGATGCGCAAGCTCGTGAGCGCGCCCGGGTTCGGGGCGACCGTCGACATGGTGAAGGCGGGCATCAAGCACCACGTCAAGGAAGAGGAGACCGAGATGTTCCCGAAGCTCAAGCGGCACCTCAGCCGCGAGCAGCTGGCGGAGCTCGGTGACCAGGTCGTGGCGATGAAGAAGCGCGCCAAGCACTGACCCTTCGGGTGGCGTCAGGTAGCGTGCCGCCCATGCGGCGACCGCGCGTCCTCGTCTTCTCTGCGCTCTCGATCGCGGTCCTCGCGATCGGCCTCTCGCCTGCGAACGCTGGGCTCGCCACGACCGAGCCATTCGAGTTCACGGGCGAGCCACAGGAGTTCGTCGTCCCCGACGGCGTGCAGTGCGCGACGTTCGATGTGCTCGGTGCCGGCGGCGGCAACGGCGATGAGCCCGACAATCCACCGGGTCTGGGCGCCGAGGCGTCGGTCACGATCCCCGTCAGCTCGGGTGAGAGCTTCCAGATCAACGTCGGCGGCGCGGGGGTTGCGGCCTCTGCCGGTGGAGCCGGCGGGTTCAACGGCGGCGGTGACGGCGGCACGAACACCGGCAACGGCGGTGGGGGTGGTGGGGGCGCGTCCGACGTCCGCCGCGGTGGCACCACACCGGCCGATCGCCTGATCGTCGCGGGCGGCGGTGGTGGGGCGGCAGGCAGCGGCCCAGTCCCGAACGGCGGCGCGGGAGGCGACGGCGGCGCGGCGGGCGAGGACGGCGCGACCGGTTCGGGCAACACGCCCGGCGTCGGCGGCGGATCCGGCGGAACCGGCGGCGCAGGCGGGGACGCGGGCGGCACCGACGGCAGCGCGACCGACGGCGGTGACGGCGGCAGCGGCACGACCGGTGGCGCCGGCGGTGGTGGCGGCGGCGGCTTCAACGGTGGCGGTGGCGGTGGTTCGCAGCCGAACGATGGGAACAGCGGCGGTGGTGGCGGCGGCGGCGGCGGTGCCAGCACCGGCCCGACCGGAACCGTCTTCACCACCGGGGCACAGGCGGGCGACGGCTCCGTCTCGGTGACCTACACCATCGGCGACACCTCGTGTCTCGCTCCGTCGTGCGAGCCCAGCTGTCCCCCGATCCCGTCTGCCATCGAAGTCACACCGCTGTTCACGGGGTAACGACCGAACCCTGAAACTTTCCCCGGTGGGGCGAGAGGTACGGCTGTAGGGTGGAGTCGTCCTGAGGGGACGCTGTGCCTGGGTCGCCAGTTGACCAACCATTGACTTCACAGCCATGACGCCTCTTCTCATGAAGAGAAGAAGAGAACCGAGGCGACGTGGCCGCCGAGTCGGCACAGTCCCCATTGGAGTCGGTCGCGGCCGCAGCACGGGGGCTGCAGACCGCGAGCGCCGATCATCTGATGCAACAGATCGTCGAGATCGTGGTCGCGAGCATCGACGGCTGCACGTTCGCCGGCGTGTCCATGGTCCGCAACGGTCGACCGATCTCACCGGTCGTCAGCGATCCGAACGTCCTTGCGATCGACGAGCTGCAGTACTCGATGGACGTGGGCCCCTGCCTCGAGGCGATGCGCGGGGACGAGGTCATGGTGCTCGCCCCCGACATCGAGCACGACGCTCGGTTCCAGCCGTTCGGCGCCGCCGCGGCCGCCGAGGGCTGCCGCGCCGTGCTCGCGCACCGGCTGTACGTCGACTCCCAGTCCCTCGGTTCGCTGAACCTCTACTCCGACCGGATCGGCGGCTTCTCCGACGACGACGAGCGACGCGCGATCGTGCTCGCCGCGCTGGCGTCCCTCGCGCTCCACGCCATGCTCCTCGCGCTCGACCACGAGGGGCTCCGCGAGGCGGTCGTCTCGCGCGACGTCATCGGGCAGGCGAAGGGCATCTTGATGCTGCGTGAGGGCATCGACGCCGACGCAGCCTTTGCCGAGCTGCAGCACCTGTCGCAATCGCAGAACATCAAGCTGCGGGACGTCGCCGGCTCGATCGTCGAGGAGGTCGTCGTCGCCGGCTCGTCCGGCGGGAGCGGCTGAGGGTCAGGACGTTCTCGGAGGACGTCGATGAGCACCGACTTCTCGGTTGCCGTCAGCCAGCTCGACGGCACCGCCACCGTCCACGTCGCCGGCGAGCTCGACATCGCCACCGCCCCCCGGCTCCGTGAGGCGCTGACCCACGTGCACGGATCGCTGGTCTTCGACCTCGCGCAGCTCACCTTCATCGACGCGATCGGCATCGAAGAGCTCGCGCGCTCCGCCCGTGACGATCCCCTCGAGATCCGCGCCGCCAGTCCGTTCGTGCGGCGCGTCCTGCAGCTCGTCGACCTGGAGCACGTCATCCCTCCCGAGACCGTGCGATGACCCCGACGAACGACTCCTCTGCCATCGACGGCCCCTTCGCTGGCGCCGAGGTCGCCACCCGGTTGCCGGCGCAGGACCTCGAGCGCGCCCGTCGCTTCTATGCGGAGGTGCTCGGCCTCGAACCGATCGAGGAGCGCGAGGGCGGGCTGCTGTACCGCTGCGGCGCCGGCTACTTCGCGCTGTTCGCGTCGAACGGTGCACCGTCCGGGACGCACACGCAGATGGCACTCGACGTCCGCGACATCGAGGCCACGGTCGCCGAGCTCATGCGGCGCGGCGTCGACTTCGAGGAGGTCAAGGCGCCGGGCCTCCGCACCGTCGGCGCGATCGCCGACATCGAGGGCAACTACCCCTCGAAGGGCTCGCGGGAGCGCGGCGCGTGGTTCCGCGACAGCGAGGGCAACTTGATCGGCGTGGGCCAGTCGGTGTCGTAGTCTGCCCGACCGTGGCTCTGATGCTCGAGGCCAAAGGCCTCACGAAGCGGTTCGGTGACGTCGAGGCGCTCGCCGGTCTCGACCTCGACGCGCCCGCGGGGTCGGTGCTCGCGGTGCTCGGCCCCAACGGTGCCGGCAAGACGACGTTCATCCGCACGATCGCCACACTGCTGCGACCCGACGCGGGCACGCTCCACGTCGACGGCATTGACGTCGCCAAGGATCCGAAGCAGGTCCGCCGGACGATCGGGCTCGCGGGACAGTTCGCTGCGGTCGAGCCGGCGTTGACGGGGCGCGAGAACCTCCGCATGGTCGCTCGCCTGTTCGGGCACGACCGCCGCGGTGCGAGCGCCGCGACCGACGACGTGCTCGAGCAGCTCGGGCTCGCCGATGCCGGCGACCGACTGGTCCGGACGTACTCGGGTGGCATGCAACGCCGGCTCGACCTCGGCGCCAGCCTCGTCGGCGCGCCGCGCATGCTGCTCATGGACGAACCGACCACCGGTCTCGACCCGCGCAGTCGCAACGACCTCTGGCTCGCCATCGAGGCTCTGGCGCAGGCGGGCACCGACGTCGTGCTCACCACGCAGTACCTCGACGAGGCCGACCGGCTCGCCGACAAGATCGCGATCATCGATCGCGGTCGCCTCGTCGCGTCGGGCACCAGCAACGAGCTGAAGTCCCAGATGGGGCGCGACGTCATCGACGTCAAGCCGTGCAACGACGACGACCTCGAGCGTGTCGCCGCTGCGCTCGGCGCCGAAGCGTCCGTCGACGCCGCCCGGGGGCACGTCTCACGGCCGGTCACCCAGGGTGCGGACGAGCTCGTCGCCGCCGTGCAGGACCTCGGCGCCGCCGGCATCGCGCTCGACGACATCTCCTTGCGACGCCCCACGCTCGACGACGTCTTCCTCACGCTGACCGGGCGCAGCGCGGAGGCAGCCGAGGCAGAGTCGAAGGCAGCCTCCGAGAAGAAAAAGGTCGAGCGACGACGGGCGAGGCATCGGCGTGAGCGTCGCGGCACCCGCCCACACCGCGAGCTTTGCGACCACCGTCTCCACGGTCGCGATCCGGACCACCACCAAGATCCTGCGGACGCCACAGATCGTCGGGATCGCGATCGCGCAGAGCATCGTCTTCCTCCTGATGTTCCGCTACGTGCTCGGCGGCGCGATCGGCGTCCCGGGCGTCTCCTACGTCCAGTTCCTCGTCCCGGGCTTCGTCGTCTCGGGGCTGCTGTTCACTGCTGGCGGCTCGTCGGTCGCCGTCGCCGAGGACGCGGCGTCAGGCATCTACGACCGCTTCCGCTCTCTGCCGATCTCGGACGCGGCGGTGCTCGTCGGACGGTCGATCGCCGACGCGGCGTTGATGGTGATCGTCGCGCTCGTCACGTTCGGCGTCGGCTTCATCATCGGCTTCAGCATGAACGGCAGCGTGCTCGACCTGCTGTTCGCGATCGGTCTCCTCTGCGTCTACGCGCTCGGCTTCGCGGGCATCTTCGTGTGGCTCGGTCTGTTGAGCGGGAGCGCGCAGGCCGCTCAGGGGCTCGGCCTCCTCGCGGTGCCGTTCTCGTTCGTGTCGAGTGCGTTCGTCCCCGTCGACACGATGCCCGAGCCGCTGCAGTCCTTCGCCGAGTGGCAGCCGTTGACGTTCATGGTGAACTCGTGGCGCGGCCTCCTGCTCGGCGACCCCGCCACCGCGAGCTTCGACCACAGCCTCGAGTTCTACGTGATCGGCTCGATCCTCTGGGCGGTCGGCCTCGCCATCGTGATCGCGCCGTTCGCGCTCCGGACGTACCGCAAGCGCTGAGCATCCCTCCCGCCTAGCGGGCGGCTTCCACGCGGTTGACGAGCGTTCGGCGGAGCCCACGGCGGACGAGCGCTCGACCCGGCGGGATCAGCAAAACGACGGCGAGCAGATCGGTCACGAACCCAGGCGTGAGGAGCAGCGCGCCGGCGAGCAGGATCAGGAAGGCGTCGAGGAGCTCGAGGCCGGGCATCCGTCCCGCCGCGACCTGTTCCTGCATCCGCAGCCAGACACCGATGCCCTCGCGCTTCGCCAGCCATGCACCGACGACAGAGACGAGGACGAGCAGCGCGATCGTCCAGAGCGCACCGATCTCCTGCCCCACCTGGATCAGGACGTAGAGCTCGACGAGGGGGACGACGAGGAAGAGCAGGATCAGCAGTGGCATGCCGCAGGCGTACCCAGCTCAGGTGAACGCGAAGCCCTCGTAGTCGTTCGCCACGATCTCCTCGACCCGGTCGATGTACGCCGGGAGGCCGCCAGCTCACGGAAGTGATGCAGCGCGAAGAGGCCTGCCATCCCGGCACCGACGACGACGACGTCGACATCGACATCGACATCGGTCGCGGGCGGGTCGGCCACCTCTGCAGGCTACGACGAGCTCAGGCGCGCCCGCTGAAGTCGACCTGACCCGTCGAGAGCGCAGCGTTGAACCCGCCGTCGATGTCGAGGTTGACGCCGTTGACGTACCCGGCCGCCGGCGAGCCGAAGAACGCAAGCACCGTGGCGACCTCGCGCGGCGAGACCGGCCGACCGTTCATCTCGCGGATGTTCCAGTCGACGATCTGGTCGCTCGTGGTCTGCCGGAAGTCGGGCAGCAGCGGCGTGTCGATCGGTCCCGGGCACACGCTGTTCGTGCGCACGCCCTGTCGCATCGACGGACGCGACGACCGCATCGTGAACACCTCGACGAGCTCCTTCGAGAAGTTGTACGGCCCCTGGTCGAGCGTCGGCAGCTCCGTCTCGCACCACTCGAGCGCCGCGGCCCAGCCGTCGGCGATCTCGATGTCGAGCAGCGCGTTGATCGGCTCCTTCCGCTTGCGCCACAGGTTGCCGGCGAGCGATGCGGTGTTGACGATCGCCCCACCCTCCGGCATGCGGTCGAGCAGCCCTTCGGAGAGCGCCCGCAGCGCGAGGTAGTTCACGGCCATGACCGTGGGCGCAGGTGACGTGTCGGCGACGCCGGCGTTGTTGAACAGCGCGTGCACCGGGCCCTCGATGCCGGCAATGGCGCCGCGCACGGCGCTCTCCTCGCCGAGGTTCGTGGCCAGGAAGGTGTGGTGTGGCCCGCTCGGCGCCTCGAGGTCGAGCACGGTGACGTGCGCGACATCGAGCTCGGCGAGAACGTCGAGCAGCGCCGCGCCGACACCGCGCGCCGCGCCGGTCACCACGACGTTGCGATCTGCATAGCTGAAGGGAGTCGTCACGGGTCGGAGGCTACGCGATGGCCGTCGGCCTTCGGCCGGCGTGCACGTAGCCTGAAAGCATCACACCGGTCCCCTACCGCGAGCTCTGCCCGCCGCGTGCGCTGTCGGCCCACGTCGCCGCGGTGTGGCTCCGTGACGGCGCCGCGAACGACGAGGGTGAGGCGCGCATCCTTCCCGACGGGTGCGCCGACATCATCTGGCGCGACGACGGCGGCGCGATCAGCATGGTCGTCGCCGGACCCGACACGCGAGCGCACCTCGCCCCGATCGACGTCGGCACCCGTCTCGTGGGCGTTCGCTTCGTCCCCGGCATCGCGAGCGGCGTCCTCGGAGTGCCGCTCGACGAGCTGCGCGACCAGCGCGTGCCGCTCGAAGCGCTGTGGGGGCGGACAGCGCACGACCTGGCCGACCGCATGGCGAACGACGACCGTCCCGAGCGCGTCGTCGTCTCGACGGTGCGCGATCGCATCACCGAGTCCACCCGATCCGGCGACCGCAGCGATCGTGCACCGGGTCGAGCGCGCGACCGGTCGCGGGCTCGTCGCGCGACTGGCCGACGAGGTGGGGATGTCGTCACGGCACCTGCAACGCCGCTGCCTGACCGCCTTCGGGTACGGGGCCAAGACGCTCCACGAGGTGCTGCGCTTCCAGCGCGCGCTGCAGCTCGCGCGAGCCGGCGGGCCGCTGGCCCACGTCGCTGCGACCGTCGGCTACGCCGACCAGGCCCACCTGGCCCGCGTCAGCCGGCGGTTGGCGGGCGTCCCCGTGTCCGAACTGTTCAAGCCGTAGCGACGGGGGTCGTGCACAATCCTCGGCGGAAGCGCGACCGACGAGGAAGAGGAGTGACCGGCATGCCCGCCCACATCAGCGCGTTCGGGGTCATCGTCGACGACATGGCTGCGGCGCTCGCGTTCTACCGCCGACTCGGCCTCGACATCCCGGCGGACGCGGACTCGCAGCCCCACGTCGACGTCGAGCTCGGTAGTGACCTCCACTTGCTGTTCGACACCGCCGACACCATCCGGTCGTTCGACCCCGACTGGCAACCACCCCCGAAGGGGCTGCACCGGCTCGAGCTCGCGTTCGCGCTCGACACACCCGGCGATGTGGACGAGCTCTACGCCTCACTCGTGGGCGCCGGCTACGGCAGCCACAAGGAGCCGTGGGACGCGTTCTGGGGTCAGCGCTACGCGATCGTGCTCGATCCCGACGGCAACAGCGTCGCAGTGTTCGCTCCGAGCGGCTGACGAGCGTCACCAGGGTTGCGCACGCACGTGTCCCGGGTATGGCTCGGGCCGGGTGCCGAACAACACGATCAACGCGCGACGGCTGGTCGCCAGTGTGCTGACGCTCGTGGTTGCGACGGGGTTCATCGCGTCGTGCAGCGACAGCGTCGAGTCACCGCGCGTCCTCGTCGTCGGCGACTCGATCCTCAACCAGTCGGCCGACGCGGTGCAGGCTTCACTCGAGCAGCAGGAGTGGGCGCCGGTGGTCGCGGCCTTCGGTGGCACGGCGATCGAACAGTGGACGGCACGGCTTCCCGCGCTGATCGCCGAGCACGACCCCTCGATCGTGGTCGTCGAGCTGGGCACCAACGACTGCACCGCGGGCCCGGACTGCCCGATCGACCAGCAGATCGAGGCGGCCCTCGGTGCGCTCGACGGTGCCGAGCAGATCCTCTGGTTGAACGTGCAGACCGGTCCCGCCTACCCGGCAGGCGCGGAGCGCATCAACGCCGCGCTCGACGCCGCGACGGCGTCACACCCGAACCTGCAGATCGTGGACTTCAGCGACGAGTTCGCCGGGCACCCCGCGTGGCTCGACGCGGGCGGACCGCATCTCACGCCGGCGGGGCAGCTCGCGTTCGCCAAGCTGATCACCGACGCGGTCGACGAGTTCCACGTCGCAGACTCCTGACGCCCGCTACTCGTCGGCGCCCTCACGCCCGTCGTGCTCGGTGTTGATCACCTTGAAGCTGCTGTCGAGGTGGACGTCGACCTGGGTGCCGTCGTCGAGCGTGACCTCGATCTCGTAGGCGCCCTGCTCGTCGCCGGCCTCGCTGCCGGTGACCGTGCCGCCGCCGGTCTCGGCGAGCGCCGCCGTGCTGGCCTGCTCGAGGGCGGTCCCGGTGACGGGCGTCTCGTTGGCGTCCTCGCCACCGCCTCCCGCGACGGCGATGCCGGTGCCGACGCCCAGCGCCGCAAGGGCGAGCGCACTCGTGGCGACCCACTTGGTGGTGGTGGACTTCCGGTTCATCTCGGTTCCTTCGCTCGGGGGATGTCCTGGTCTTTCACGGGCCACGATGCCGGAACGGAGATGTCAGGACGATGAGACGGGCTTGGAGAACGGCGGGATCACTGCTTGTAGTTCTCCACGGTGTTCCCGGAGCGGACGGAGGCGTCGTCGGGATCCTGTCCGGCGGATCGACGCGCCCGCCGCTGACGGAGGAGGTCCCAGCACTGGTCCAGGGCCACCTCGACCTCGCGGAGCCGGGCCTGCTCCTCGTCGGAGAGGCCGCCACCCGCATGCGATCGCTCGAGCCGGTGCTCCTCGTCCGCCAGCTCGTTGATGTGGCCGACGATCTCGGAATCGTCCATCGGGTGCTCCTCTGGTCGCGGGTGGTGCGACCATTGAATCGCGGCCGCAGCCACCCCCGCGCACTCAGAACACCATGACGTCCACGTCCTGGCGGGCGAAGATGGCACCCGCCGTCACGAGCGTCTCGCGCTTGACGAGGAAGTGCTGCGTGACGGCGTGCACGTCGCGAAGGCGCCGCTGCAGCGGGCTCCCGGCATAGATGGAGCTCCCACCGCCCGACCGGTACGCGAAGTCGACGATCGCGGCTGCTCGCTCGGTCGCCCACACCGCCGCCGATCGCGCCTCGGCGCGCTGCTCGAGCGTGTACGGCGAGTGGTCGACCGCGGTGGCCCAGACCGCCGCTGCGGTGTCGTGCAGCAGACCACACGCCGCGCGCAGCTCCGTCGCCGCGTCCGCGAGCTCCGACTGGAACAGCGGGCTCGTCGCGAGCGGACCGCCCGCGAGCAGCGGCACCTTCTCCTGCGCCAGATCGACGATGTCGTCGAGCGCGCCCTGCGCGATGCCGAGCGCGACCGACGCGACCATGAGCGGGAACAGCGTGGGCGGCGGGATGCGCACGATCGGCGTATCGATCGAAGGCTCGTCGGCGAGCGGCGCGACCGTGTGCTCGACCGGCACGACGACGTCGTCGACGTGGAAGTGGTGGCTCCCGGTGCCCTGGAGTCCCGAGACCCGCCACGTGTCCTCGATCACGACGTCCTCGGGTCGGAACACGGCGATCCGGAGCTGCGGCACGCCGTCGACGAAACCTTCCATGCAGTTGCCGAAGATCACGCTCGCGTGCTCGCAGCCGCTGGCGAAGCTCCAGCGCCCGGTGACGTGGTAGCCGTCGTCCCTCGCCTCGATCGATCCCGCGGGATTGAACACGCCGGCGACGATGATGTCGGGCGCGCCGGTGAACAGCGTGTCGAACGTGGCGCGCGGCAGCCCGGCGAGGTCGAGCCAGGAGCCCGAACCGATCATCACGGTCCACGCGGTGGACGCGTCGGTGCGGGCGAGCGCCTCGATCACTGCCAACGCGCTCGGCACGTCGGCACCCGCTCCCCCGTGGCTCTCCGGGAGCAGCAGGCGGAAGCAGCCCGCGTCGATCAGGTCGTCGAGGATGTCCCGGGGAACTCGCCGTGCGGCCTCGATCTCCGCGGCGCGGGGGCCGATCGACGGCGCGAGGTCCTCGACTGCACGCAGCACCCCTTCGGGGGTCGTGCGTGCGGCGACAGCGACACCTGCATCGCTCATGGCCGCACCATCGGCGCTTCGGCGGCGTGGCGCGCCTGGAGCTCGTCGTCCCAACCGCCGTTGCAGTAGCCGACGACGTCGGAGATCACGCCGTCTCGCACCTCGCACAACCACAGGCGGTGGGCCACCTCGGGCTTGTCGCCGCGCATCGTCTCTTCGTGCTCGAGCACGAACCCCGAGCCCGTCGGGACGACACGCAGCACCGCGCCGTCGATGGGCCGTCCGAGATCTCACGAAGCTGCCGCACGAACGCGGCCGGTCCCTCGAGCTGGAACCGCCAGAACGGCGGCCGCAGGTCGAAGAACACGTCCGAGGCGAAGAGGTCTTCGCCGGCGTCGAGCGTCTCGAAGCAGCGGCCGAACCCGGTGCTGAGACGCTCGATCGTCGCCGTGTCGGGCATCGCCTCCAGCTGCTGGCTGGCCATGGTTGCCTCCTCTCCGGGCAGCCGAGCGGTCACCCGTGGAGGCGACGGTACGGATGGAACCGCCCGCTGGGATCCACCGCATCCACCATTTCGCCACGACCTGGGCATGGTCCGTTCTAACCACGGTAGCGAGGTCAGACGAGATCGTGCTCGTAGGCGTAGGCGGTGGCAGCAGCCCGGGAGGAGACCTCGAGCTTCATGAAGATGTTCTGGAGGTGGCGAGCGACGGTGTGCTCACTGATCACGAGCCTCGGCTGCGATCTCCCGGTTGGTCTGTCCCGTCGCGACGTAGCGGAGGACCTCGCACTCACGATCGGTCAAGGGCACCGACCGCTCGTCGCCGGCGACAGCCGGTTCGGCGAGCCGTTCGAGGTCGGGACGGGCGCCGAGCCGCTCGAACACGCCCACGCGGCGTCGAGCTCGTGTGCAGCGGCGACCTCGTCGCACAACGCGCGGCACACGGATGCGATCTTACGCACGCCCACGCGAAGTCGTACGGCATCTCGAGGTCGAGCCACGCGGTGCACGCCCGACGCAAGGCCGACAGTGCCGCGTGCGCATCCCCCTCCCGAGCAGGACGGTGCCGCTGGCGTACGCCGACTTGGCGGTGAGCAGCGGGACGCCGCGGGTCGGCGATCATCGAGAGCTCCTCGCACGCTGCACGGGCCCCGACGACGTCGCCGGCGGCGAGCCGCACGTCGACCGCGGCCGACAGCATCGTCGGGCGGTCGATCCGACCACGGTCTCGTCGAGCATGCGGTCGACGGTGGCCAGCGCCGATTCGAGGTTGCCTTGAGCGGCGAACAGCAGCGCGAGCCCAGGTGACGGCTCGCGGCCGCGCTCGCTGGCCTCGCGGCACGCCCGCGTCTGCGGCCTCGTGCTCGCCGCGGAGTCGGTACAGCTCGGCCTGTTGGTACAGCGCGAGCCCGACCGCGGGATGCGCTGTGGCAGTGAGCTGCCGGCGTGCCTCCTCCACCTCGGCAATCGCTTCGGTCCAGGCACCTTGCGCCTGCAGGATCTCGGATCGGTGCACGAGACACTGCCCTCGATAGGGGACGAGGTCGGGTTGGTGCTCGCACCACGCAGCGAGTGCGCTGGTCCATTCGGCTGCGCGCTCCAGGTCGAACAAGGCCATGCACTCCAGGACACCGCGCAGTAGACGATGCCGGTCGTGACCGGCCCGACCTCGCCGGCGGCGACCGCCACCATGACCTCGTCGAGCAGGCGCACGCCCGCCGCGAGATCGCCCCGCGCCACTTCGGCCTGTCCTCGAGAGAGCAGACCGAACACGAGCAGGTCCTTGTCCTGGCTCTGCTGCGCGATGCCAAGCATGTCACCGGCGAACGTGTACGCCTGTTCCGCGTCACCGCGTGCGAGCGCCTCGAGGAACGGCGGGATCAGGAGGAAGCCACGCGCCGCGCACGTCGGGTCGGCACCTTCGAGCACGCGGTCGGCACGTCCGAACCAGCCGCCGGGCGCGCGCCCTCGCCGCGCAGCACAAACTCGAGTCCGACCCAGAACGGACTCCGCCGCGCGGTCAGGATCGCCGCGGCGCACCCATTCGACGTGGGCCCGCTCCCAGGCTCGGGCGCTCTCGTCGTCGCGCCCGGTCAGCTGGGCGGAGACAGCGAGACGCTCGAGATCCTCCGCGGCCGTGACCTCGCCCTCCGTGAGCAGCGTGTACGCGTCGTCCCAGGCCTGGCGGGCGAACGCGTCACGCCCGAGCTCGCTGGCGCGCGACACACCTACATTCTTCCGCTGGTCCGGGGACCGGCGCTACGGATACGAACCGGATGCCGGCTGGTCCTGGCTCATGTCGCCACGCCGGCGATCGCAGCGACGAGCGAGTCGATGGCTCCCGCAGCCTGTTCACCGCCAGGGCCGTTCACGATCACCGAGAACACGAAGGCTCGGCCCGACGCCGTCGTGCCGTAGCCCGAGAGCGCGGCGCCCCCGATGATCGTGCCGGTCTTGGCGTGCACGTTGCCTTCTGCGGCAGTGCCCCGCATGCGGCCGCCGAGCGTCCCGGACCGCCCGGCGACTGGCAGGTCGTCGGCGAGCGTCGGTCCCCACGGCGCGCCGCGCGCAGCCTGGAGCAGCTCTCGCCATTCTCGAGCCGATCGTCGGTTCGAGCGGCTAGTCCCGAGCCATCGTCTGTGGCTCCCCCAATCGGCACGCACAGGGACTCGAGCGCGGCGTTGGTCGCCCGCGACGCCGTTGGCGAGCGAGCCAACGCCGAACTCCGAGACGCCGATCTCCTCGAGCAGGAGGTCGGCGGTCTGGTTGTCGCTGCGTTGGAGCATGTCGTGCACGAGCTGCCCGATCGGAGGAGAGATGAGCGTCGCCACGACCGGCGCGCCGGCCTCGGATCCGCCGTACCCCGTACCGCCCGCGATCGTGATGCCGAACGAGGCCAACGCCTCGCGGAGACGCTCGGCGTTCGCGAGCGCGGGATCGGCGAGGAACGCCGGATCGCTGCGCCAGCGGTTGTCATCGACCATGAACGCCGAGAGTGGGCCGGTGTAGGTGGGGATCTGCCAGTCCTGCCATCCCGGTGCTCGCCGGGCCGGATCGTGGCGGGACTCGTCGACGAACAGCGCGCCGGTGACCGTCCGCACCCCGGCATCGGCCGCCTGTTGCGCGAGCGCGGCGAGTGAGTGGGGCCCGGTGCTCGTGATCGTCGGGTCGCCACCAGGGACGACCACGAGGTCGCCCGCGCGCGTCACCCGGAGCTCCGTGGTCAGCGCGGCGTCGGCACCGAGCACCGAGAGCGCACCCATGGCGGTGAACAGCTTCTGGTTCGAGGCCGGTGCGAGCGTCAGATCCGGGTTCACGGTGAACGCCTCGCCGTAGCCGTCGATCCAGACGGAGGCGCTGACCTCATGGTCGGCGACCCGTGGGTCGGTCACGAACCTGGCTCCCGCGAGTGCGAGGTCGTACGGCGCGGGCAGCGCGGGCTGCGCCAGCGTCGGATCGGGCACGCACGCCGGCGCGGACGCGGTGGTGGTGCTCGGACGGGGCGCTGACGTGGACGTGATGTCTCGGTGCTGCAGCGTGGCGCCCGTCCCCGGCGTGCCGACTGAGTCGACCAGCCGGGTGAAGCCGAACGCGGCTCCCGCGACGACGAGTGCGGTGAGGACGCCGACGCCGACGACACCGGAACGGCCGAAGCCGCGACCCTTCATCAGGTGATCGGCCGCTGCGCGGCTCGGAACGCGGCGGACGCGGCGCGTGTGCGCGGCCCGTAGGTCGTATGCGTGGCGCCCGCCTCGACGCGCAGCGCTTCGAGCTCGTCGCGATCGGTCGAGACGGGAATGCCTGTGGGGTCGACGTCGTGAAGTCGAAGGGCGTTGAGGCCGAGGACCTTGCGCTTCAGGTCGTCTGTCAGCGGTGGGTACCCGAACCGTTCCTGGAACTCTTCCGAGATCTCGAACGCGTGGAACGTCTGGATCTGGTCTTGTGGTGCCCCGTAGAAGATCGAGTCGGTGCCCCAGAGGACGTTGTCTTCACCGACGTAGTGGAGCAGCTTGCCGAGGAGATGCGTGGCCTGGTCGGGCGCGGCCATCACGCTCCACCATGTCGTCCCGAGCTCGGCGTAGATGTTCTCGTTCGGCCCGATGCCGTTCGTCAGCATGCTGGTGATCAGACGGTTGACGCCGAGATGCGCCGTGGCCGCGTCGTACGGACCTTCCGCCCTGTCGGCCTCGTAGCCAGAGTGGTAGGCGACGAAGCGCGCCTCGGGCTGCGCTCGTGCCGCGGGGCCGAAGTCGACCGGCGACGAGTGAGGTGAGCTGTAGCCCAACGTTCCCGAGAGTCCCTTGTGCGCGGTGATGACCGGGACACCGAGACGAATCGCGTGATCGACGAAGGCCGTGCCGACCGGCGCCAAGGACGGATCGCCGTCGTCGAGGCGCCAGGCGTTGCCCGAGCCCTCGTAGAGATCCGGATAGTTGGTGAACACCTTCCAGGCTGTGATCGGATACCGCTCCGAGAGAGCTGTCATCGCTTCGAGGTTGGCCGCCAGGTCTCCGACGTTGGGGAGCACCTGGCCCTGCAGCAGGACACGGCCGTCGCCCGCGAGCGTGTCGATCGTGCGACGCGCCTCGTCCATGAGCTCGGCCGACATCGGACTGCCCTCAGGCGCGATGGGCAGCGACGAGAGCATGACCATCGACGTGTCGCTCTTGACGAACATCTCGTCGTAGAAGTGATCGATCGCGAAGCAGCGTTTCGGATCGCCCTCGCCGCAGCTCCGTTGCGGGAACCCTTCCCAGAAGTCGCGGCCCGTGGCGCTGCTGGATTCGGTGCGGTATTCGAGGAAGTGACCCTGCAGGTCGAAGATGAACTCGTCGCCTGCGAGCGCAGCACGCGCCGCGTCGGGTCGACCGCCGCGGCCGGCGGGACCGCATAGGTGCCGCCCGGGCGTCGGCCCTTCGCTTTCGACGCCTCCTCCGCGCAGCCGTTGAGCACCAGCAACGTCGTCGCCGCTCCCGCGAGCGACAGGAGGAACGAACGACGGCTGACCCCGCGTCGGCGAGCGTGGTCGTCGCAGGCGATCCGCGCCCGCCGGACGGTCTCGGCCGCGACCTCGCTCAACGGCTGCGGGTCGTACTCCCCGTTCGAGCACGGGCCGAGCTTGATGGGGAGACCCGGATCGTCGTCGACTCGACGGCTTCGCGACGTGAGCGCCACCGCACTCCCGACGCCTGACACGGCGACCTCGTTGCCCCGAGCGACGGTCGACGATCAGTCCTCGACGATGAAGGTGGCCTGGACGCTCGTCCCCTGGTCACCCGCTGCGGTGACGGTGTAGGTGCCGGGCGGGTCGGCGATCCCGAGCTCGTAGCTCGCGGTGACGACCCCACCCTCGGTCGCGGTGTGCGCGGGGCCGATGAACGGTCCGGTCGGACGGTCGATCTGGAACCGAACGAGCTCGAGCTCCTTCGCGCCCTTCAGCTTGATGTCGATGCTCCCGCCCACCACGGTCTTGCGCGGCTTGATCGCCAGTCCCACCGGTTTCGGCGACGGGATCACGATCGTCTGCCCCTCGACCAGGCGATCCGCCTCGAGCCCGGGGTTGGACTCGATGATCGCCGCCTTCGAGACACCGAAGACCCGCGAAGCGCGGTGAGGTTCTGCCCCCGAGTGATCGTGTAGTTCATCTCGGGGCGCACGGTCGTGGACGTGGTCGACGGAAGCGTGCTGCTCGAATCGCTGCGTCGCGACTCTGCGCTCTCGTCACCGTCGTCGCTGCCGACACCGAGGTTGATCAGCAAGCCGACCGCGATGATCGCCACGAGGATCACGATGCCGATGACGATCGCCGTCGGCCGATGGTCACGCGGCGGCTTGCCCGGACGCGGCATCCCTCAATGGTCGCATCTGCAGCGACGCGAGTGGCGGCGCCTTTGGCGAGGGGCCGAAGGCGACCTATGGCAACGATTGACGGTGCGGCGATGGCGTCGTACACCACGCCGATCATCTGCCGCTCCCTGCAACCCGCCGGTAGATGAGGTCGAAGTCGGTCTCGAAGTGCTCCTGGTCCTCGGCGATCTCCCAGCGGCCTCGGATCGTGTCGCCGCCGTCCTCGAACGTCGCGGTGAAGCGCTGCGCGAAGGGCTCGCCACTGCGCCAGAGCTTCCAGCTCGACTCGTCGATGCTCATCTCGTAGACGCGGCAGACGCCGCGATCATCGGAGTAGAGCTGCCAGTAGGTGCCATTGGCGGCGTCGCAACCGATGACACAGACCCCGTCGGGCGCTTCGGGCATGTCCACGTGCGAGCGCTCGACGACATGCCTGCCGGAGTCGTGCCACTCGAACGTCGTGCCGGCCTCGCCGGGCCATGGTTGGCCGTCGGATCCGATCGCTTCGAGCGTCCACTTCCCGATCAAGGGCTCGAGCCGTTGCAGCGCCTGCTCCGCGGTGGGTTGATCCATCGATCACTCCTTCGTCGCTCAGACGCTAGAACGGTGACCGATGGGTCTGTACCGGAAGCACGTGTTGCCGCACCTGCAGAACAAGGTGATGAACACCGAGTTCAGCCGCAAGACCCGCGCCCGGGTGTGCGCGTCGCTCGAGGGAGAGGTCGTCGAGATCGGCTTCGGCACCGGTCTCAACGCCGAGCACTACCCCGAGGGCGTCACGAAGGTGTTCGCCGTCGAGCCGTCGACATCGTGCTGGAAGATCGCCGAGCCACGCGTCGCGGCGTCGCGCGCACCCGTCGAGCTCGCCGGTCTCGACGGGCAACGCCTCCAGCTGCCCACGGAGACCTTCGACGCAGTGCTGTCCACCTGGACCCTGTGCACCATCCCCGACGTGGACGCCGCTCTGGCCGAGATCCGCCGGGTGCTCAAGCCGACCGGCGCGTTCCACTTCGTCGAACACGGCCACTCCCCCGACGAGAAGGTCGCCCGATGGCAGCATCGCGTCGAGCCGTTCTCGAAGCCGGTGTTCGGTGGTTGCCACGTCACCCGCGACATCACGAGGCTGCTCGAGCGCTCCGGCTTCGCGTATCGATCCGCTCGACAACTACTACGCCGAGAAGGAGCCCAAGGTCTTCGGGTACACCTACGAGGGCGTGGCACGAAAGGCCTGAAGGCGGGCAACCGCGAGGCAGCCTCGGGCGTCGGAGCGGTGATGCGGGCACTGTTGACTGCCTCGTGAGCGTCGCCCTCACGCTCGGCATCCCGTACGGTCCTGCCGAAGCGGGGGCCGGGATCGGTGACGACGATCGTGCGGTGATCCGCGTCACCACCGCCACGCTGGACGGCGCATCGTTCGACGCGGAGTACGTCGGCGCAGTCGTGCAGCGGAACGGGTTGGTCACCCCCTGCCAGCAGACGTTGCCGCCGGTGGACGACGGCCGGTTCACGATCACGGTGTACGCACGGTCGGTCTCGAGGGGATGCGGCGCGCAGGGTGGCGAGGTCTACCTCTGGACGTTCGTGCAGGACCAGATCGTCTACAGCACGCGCTCGCTGGCCTGGCCCGGGCGAGGCAGGACCGTGCCGTTCGACCCGACGTTCTCGATCAGCGCTCCCACCGGCGGCGTCGGTCCGCTCGCCGGGTTCGCCGGCGAGATCTTCGACCGACGGGGCCGGCGGCTGCCGCCCGGCGCCGACGTGGCGGCGTACATCGGCACGACCAGGTGCGCGGTGGCGACGACCCGACGCATCGACGACTTCGTCGGGTTCAGCATGGACGTGGTCGGTCCCGACTCGATCGCCGGCTGCGAGCTCGGCGCGGCGATCCGGTTCGAGGTCGACGGGCGCGAGGCCGTCGAGACGGCCGTCAACACCCCCGGTGAGGACCCGACCGTGAACCTCTCCCTACGCTGAGCCAAGAAGCATCAATCCGATTTGATGGATCGTCTGGCGAGGCCTAAGTTCGTCGTGTGGGCGAGAAACCTCCTGCGTTCGTGCAGCTGGTGGCACATCCCGTCCGGTGGCGGCTCCTGCAGGAGCTGACGCGGAGTGATCGCGCGGTACGAGAGCTGACCGAGCGCCTCGGGGAGCCGCAGAACCTCGTCTCGTACCACCTGCGTCGACTGCGCGACGGCGGCCTCGTCGCCACCCGGCGCAGCGCCGCTGACGGACGCGACAGCTACTACGCGATCGACCTCACCCATTGCCGGGACAGCAACTACAGGCGACCGGGCGGCACTGCATCCCGCGCTGTGGCTCGCACCCGCGCGCCCGGCGCCCCATGCGGTCAGCGGCGTCCGCCGACGACGAGTGTTGTTCCTGTGCACCGGCAACAGCGCCCGCTCGCAGATCGCCGAGGCGCTCCTCGAGCACATGTCCGACGGCACCGTCGACGCCGCGAGCGCGGGCAGCCACCCGAAGCCGCTGCAGCCCAACGCAGTGCGTGTCATGCGCGACCGTGGCATCGACATCAGCGGGAACCGGACCAAACACCTCGACGAGTTCGTCTCGCAGCGCCTCGACATGGTCATCACGCTGTGCGACAGGGTCCGCGAGGTCTGTCCGGAGTTCCCGTCGGCACCCAAAGCTCGTGCACTGGAGCACGCCGACCCCGCGCGCGGCAGCCATCGACGAACCGCGCGTCGTACCCGGCGTTCGAACGTACTGCGGCGGAGCTCCAGGTGCGCATCTCGCTTCCTGCTCGCCGACTCGCTGATCCACCGACTACCAAACCGACGGCAACGAGGAGGTCCACGTGTCGAACATGAGACGGTCAACGTCCGTTACATGGTCGACGATGTCGACGAGGCGATCGACTTCTACACGAAGGTCCTCGGCTTCGAGCTGATCGCCAACCCGGCGCCCGCATTCGCGGACGTCAAGCGCGGCAACCTCCGCCTGCTGCTCGCCGGACCGAAGAGCTCGGCGGGCCGGCCGATGCCCGACGGGGCCAAGCCGGGCCGGGTGGCTGGAACCGCATCCACTTCATCGTCGACGACCTCAGCGCCGAAGTGGCGCGGCTGCGCGATGCCGGCGCCCGGTTCCGCAATGACATCGTCGAAGGACCCGGCGGAAAGCAGATCCTGCTCCAGGACCCCTCCGGCAACGTCGTCGAGCTGTTCCAACCCGCCGCCCGCTGACGAACGGCTCGTCATCCCGCGGAAACGGCGCGCTCGAGCGCGAATGGTGGCGATGTTTGGTGGACACGCGAGGCGGACATGACGTGTCGATGTGCTCGTTGGCCTCGAGAAGTTGGGAGATCAGATGAGCGCGATCAGACGTCGATGAACGTCAGCGGCAGGCCGGAAAGTTCATTCAAGTGGGGCGCACCCGCAGTCGACGTTCCGGAACTTCGTCTGTGCGAACTACAGCGAGGGCTTTCCGATAGCGGAAGCGGTCGTCCTCGGCGCCGAGCACGTGCGCCGCGCCGACGCGGCGTTCGAGCCGCAGTTCGATCCGCGTCTGCTCACGCTCGGCGCGAGGTAAAAGACGCAACAGAAGGGTTCCCCGAGGTTCACCTCTTCGTACTGTCGAGTGTCGGAGTGGCCTGTTGAGCATGACCCGACGAGCTTCTCCTACGTCGACTGGGGTGCTGTCGCCGACGCGCTGCACCTGAAGGTCGACACCCGAGCAGGGAACGACCCTCGCTTCCGGTGAGGACCGCCGCTCGCTACTCGGGTGGGCACGTGTTCTGCCCCACCTCGATGAGATGGCCGTCGGGGTCGCGGAGGTAGCAGCGGATCTCGGCCGGGTGCACCTTCGGCGGCGTCAGGAACTCGGCGCCGCGCAGGCGCTCCACTCGGCGTAGAGGGACCTGATGTCGGCGACCCGGATGTTGAGGAAGCTGTCGGTGCGATCGAGATCGCGCGGGGTCTCCAGCGTGACGGTCGGCTTGTCGTCGGTCGGACCTCCTCCGACGTTGATGATGATCCAGCTGTTGGCGAGCACGACATAGGTCGGCTCGCCGGTCTTCACCGTCTCGCCGCCGAGCACGTCGGTGTAGAAGCGCCGGGAGCGCTCGACGTCGGCGGCCACGACGAAGTGCGTCAGCACGAAGCCTGTTGCGGGCATGGGGAACTCGGCCATGAAGAACCACCTCGGACGGGGGGTCGTGTGCTTTTGGGGAGTCTGCTCGTCCGTGGCGTGCGGTCCCAGGTGCGAGGGTCGGCGAGACGTGGGATCGTGCACACCACACGATCACCGGGAGGACGTCGATGAGCGCCGTCGATGCGAGCGGAGCCGACAGCTCGACGCCGAGCCCCCTGCCCCTGGAGATGCGGCTCGAGGTCATCGTGGTGCCGGTCTCCGACGTCGACCGCGCCAAGGGCTTCTACGAGACCGCCTTGGGGTTCCGAGTCGACGCCGACTTCCCCGTCGGCGACGACTTCCGAGTGGTGCAGGCGACACCACCTGGCTCGCAGTGCTCGATCATCTTCGGTACCGGCCTGGCAACGGCGAGCCCGGGCGCAGCGCAGGACCTGCACCTCGTGGTGTGGGACCTCGACGCGACCCGCGCCGACCTCGTCGGTCGGGGCGTCGAGGTGAGCGAGGTGTTCCACGACGAGGGCGGCGTGTTCCACCACGGCGGGACCGCCGGTCGCGTACCGGGGCCGGACCCCAACGGGAGCTCCTACTCGTCGTTCGCGTCCTTCAGCGATCCCGACGGCAACGGTTGGATCCTTCAGGAGATCAAGACCCGGCTCCCGGGGCGCTGACACACCACACCGACAGGAGATCAGACGATGGCCACGATCCACCTCCACGAGACGACCACCGCGACACCCGAGCAGTTCGTCGCGGGGCTCACCGACTTCGGGCCGGGCCGCTCGAAGCTCTTCCCCCGGAGCGCCGACGACGACCTCGTGGTGCACGACCAGGGGCCGACCTTCGCCGACGTCACCGAAGGGTCGGGCGGCATCTGGGAACGCCTGCGCTACGACTGGTCGGATCCCAACCGCGTCGTGCTCACGACCACCGACTCCAACGTGTTCGGCGGCGACTCGGGCCACGTCTACACGTTCAAGCGGAACGACGACGGGACGACCGACATCGACGTCGTCGTCGTGCGCGAGGGCAAGAACTTCAAGGGCAAGGTGGTCTCGGGCGCGATCGGCGTCGTCGGCAAGGGAGTCCTGTCGAAGGCGCTGAAGACCACCGTCCAGGCGATCGAAGCGCGCAACGCTGCGCCACCGGCATCGGGATGAGCGTCCCCGATGGCGAGCTCTCCTCGCTCTCGCGCGACGAGCTCGTCGACGAGGTGCTGAAGCTCCACGCGGGGATCCGACAGCATCGCGACAGCACGGGCCATGAGCTGTGCTGGCACCACCCGCAGCTCTGGGCGCTGCTACCCGACGCCACCGATCCGGTGCCGATCGTTCCGATCTGGCCCGAGTTCCTGCGCGGGTGCGTCCGCTACCGCCAGTCGCTCGACGAACAGATGCCCGATGCGCCGCGCACCGACGCCCCGTACGAGGGGCGCGGCTGACTCGCTACTTCGCGAGCTCGGTCTCGATCGCGGACACCAGGGTCGGGTCGTCGGGCGCGACGGCCGGCGAGAAGCGCGCGACGACGCTCCCGTCCTTGCCGATCAGGAACTTCTCGAAGTTCCACAGGACGTCCGGGTCGTCGGTCGGTGTGAGCCCGTGGCCTCGGAGCGTCTCGCGCATCTCGGCCTTGCCGTCCGCCGTGGGCGCCTCGTCGGTCAATGCCGCGTAGAGCGGGTGTTGGTCGTCGCCGACGACGCTGATCTTGGACATCACCGGGAACGTGACCGAGTACTCGCTCGTGCAGAACTCCGCGATCTCGGCGTCGGTGCCGGGCTCTTGCGCACCGAAGTCGTTCGCGGGGAACGCCAGGATCGTGAGCCCGTCGTCGCTCCGGTCGGCGTAGAGCTGCTGGAGCCCGTCGTACTGCGGTGTCAGCCCGCATTGCGACGCGACGTTCACCACGAGGACGACCTCACCCTCGCGGTCGGCGAGCTTCTCCGTGTCGCCGTCCATGGACCGGTATTCGATGTCGACCAGAGCTGTCATGCGGCTACCTCACCGGGTTCTGCGTGTCCGCCCATCTTGCCCGCAACCTTCGACGTGAGCGAGAGTCACGGCGTGAATCGTGGCGATGAATGGCGTGAGAAGGGCAGCTACTTCTCGTGGGCTCCGAAGAGCGGCGATGCCGCCGAGGTGCAGTGCTTCCACGTCGAGATGGGCGACGAGAGCGCGCCGCCCCTCGTCCTGGTCCATGGCTTCCCGACGAGCAGCATCGACTGGTTCGAGATCATCGAGCCGCTGAGCAAGCGCTCTCGCGTCTGCGCGATGGACTTCCCGGGCTTCGGCTTCTCGGACAAGCCCCTCGGCTGGGGCTACAGCCTCATGCGCGACGCCGAGGTGCTCGAGCACTACATCTCCGAGGTGCTCGGCCTGGAGTCGATGATCCTCTACGCGCACGACCGAGGGTCGAGCGTCGCGCTGATCCACACCACCACGGTCGACTCGCGCGTGAACCTCGAGCACCTCTTCCTGACGAACGCCAACATCTACCTGCCGATGTCGAACCTGACGCAGGCGCAGAAGACGATGCTCGACCCGGAGACCGGCCCCGCCGCGCTCGCCGCTGGGACGCCCGAGCAGCTCGCGGTGGGCATGGGCCAGGTGACGTACTCACCGCCGCGTGCCGCCGACGACCCCGACATCGAGGCGTTGGTCTCGATCTTCTCGCACGGCGAGGGCCTCAAGGTCCTGCACGAGACGATCCAGTACCTCGTGGAGCGCTCGCAGGGTGAAGGTTCCTGGCTGCAGTCGTTGACGACGATGGACGTGCCGACGACGTTCATCTGGGGCGTCTACGACACCGTCTCGCCGCCGCGGGTCATCAACTACGTGTGGAACGCGTTCATGATGACGAAGCCCGGCAAGAACCGCCTGTACTACGTGCCCGACGCGAACCACTACCTGCAGAACGACCAGCCCGCGTCGCTCGTCGAGACCATCTTCCACGCGCTCGACGCGCCCGACGACACGCCACCCGGCGCGATCGCGCAGCGCATGGCGTCGCCGCTGCTCGTGGACGTCTCACGCGCGGAGCTGCCCGACGCCGCCGACCTCCTCAAGAACCAGGAGTAGTCAGCGCGGTGGCGGTGTGCCGTCGGGATCGAAGATGAGGCGCGGGCCCCAGTCCCATCGGAGATAGTTCCAGGCCCACTTCGAGAGGACGACGAAGCGGTTGCGGAACCCGATCAGGTACACGAGGTGCAGCGCGAGCCACGCGAACCACGCCAACGTGCCGCGCAACCGGACGCCGAGCGGGAGATCGGCCACGGCCGAACGCCGGCCGATCGTGGCCATCGTGCCCCGATCGAAGTAGCGGAACGGGCGCGTCGGACGGCCTTCCAGACGGCGGGTGATCGAACGCGCGACGTGGTGCCCCGACTGGATCGCCACCGACGCGACCTGCGGGAGCGCGCGCCCGCCATGCCCTCGGGCCGCGGCGAGGTCACCGATCGCGTAGACCTCGGGGTGGTCCGTCACCGACAGGTCCCGGCCGACCTCGATGCGGCCCGACGCGTCGCGGGCGAACGGCAGGCGCTCGGCGAGTGGGTTCGGCCGTACTCCAGCGGTCCAGATGAGCGTGTGCGCCTTCAGATCGTCGCCCGGCTCGAGGTGCACGCGAGTCGCGGTGACCTTGCGCACCGTCTCCCCGAGGCGCAGCTCGACGCCACGGGATTCGAGTGTCTCGCGTGCGTAGCGTTGGATCTGCGGGTGGAACGCCGCGAGCACCGACGGGCGGGTCTCGACGATGATCGCTCGGGCACGGCGCCGCATCGACGTCGGGGTAGTCGCGGCCGAGCACCCAGTCGAAGAGCTCGGCCAACGCACCGGCCATCTCGACGCCGGTCGGCCCGGCGCCGGCGATCACGAACGTGAGCAGACCATCGTCGATCAGCGCGGGCTCGACGGCCGCCTGCTCGAAGCATCGCAGCATGTGGTTCCGCAGCGCGTCCGCGTGATCCAACGTGTAGAGCGGGAGACCGAACTCCTCCGCCCCCGGGACGCCGAAGTAGTTCGTGGTCGCGCCCACCGCGAGCACGAGCGTGTCGTAGGCGATCGCGTCCTCGCCGTCGACGTGCACGACCTTGGCGTCCGCGTCGACGCCGACGACCTCCCCCATCCGGCACTCGACGTTCGGTCGGTCGCGCATGATGGAGCGCACCGAGTGCGCGACGTCGCTGCCGTCGAGCCCTGCAGTCGCGACCTGGTAGAGCAGCGGCTGGAACGTGTTGTAGTTGCGCTGGTCGATCACCACGACGTCGACCGGCTGGTCGGCCAGCAGCTTGACGACGTTGAGGCCCGCGAAGCCCACGCCGACCACGACCACCCGATGGCGACGTGCCCGCGACGGCCCGGTGAGATCGACCATCGACTTGACCTTACGAGACGGCGACGACGACCTTGCCGAGCGCGCGTCCCTCGCCGAGGTACGCGAGGGCAGCGGGCACCTCGTCCAGCGCGAACGTGCGATCGATGCGGATGGCGATCTCGCCCGCGACGCACCGCTCGGCCAGCGGCTGAAAGCCGGCGGGGCCCTGCTGCACGGCGAGCACCCCCAACCGGCGGTTGGTGAGCCGGCCCACCACCCAGCCGAGGGTCAGGACGCGGAGCAGCGCGCGCACCGACCCGCCCACGCACAGGTAACGGCCACGGCGGGCGAGCGCGCGGCGGTACGCGAAGACCGATCGATGGGCGACGAGATCGAGGATGAGGTCGTACGGGCCTCGCGTCGTGAAGTCGTCGCTGCGGTAGTCGATGACCTCGTCGGCACCGAGCGCGCGGATGAAGTCGAGCTTGGCGGCGTTGTCGACGCCGGTGACGTGCGCACCGAGTCGCTTGGCGAGCTGGATCGCGAAGGTGCCCGAGCCGCCGCCGGCACCGTTGACCAGCACCCGACTCGTGGCCCTCGCGTGGTCGGTCCCTTGCAGCGCGATCGCTCCTGACTGGGGGATCGTCGATGCTTCGGTGAACGAGAGCTCGGCCGGCTTGTGCGCGAGCGCGGATGCCGGCGCCACCGCGTACTCCGCGAATCCACCCTTGAGCTCGAGGTTGTCGCCGTAGATCTCATCACCGGGCTGGAAGCCCGTGACGTCCTGACCAACGGCATCGACCCATCCCGCGATGTCCGAACCGAGCGTGCGGCACGCGGGCGAACGCAGCCCGCCCAGTCGCGCGTACAGCGGCGTACCGCGCAGGCACTCCCAGTCGCTGAGGTTGACCGACGTCGCGGCGACCTTGACTCGCACCTGCCCGGCGGCCGGCGCCGGCACCGGGACGTCCTCGGTGCGCAGCTCGTCGGTCGATCCGTACCGGTCGTAGACGACAGCCCTCACCCGCTCACGCTAGGACGCGCGGCGACCATCGTGGTGCGAGCGCGCTCCATCGGTTGCACTACGGTCCGCCGATGAAGCGAATCGCAGTGCTGATGGTCCTGGTGTCCGCAACGGTCGGCACGATGGCGATCGTCCCTCCTCTTGCGAGCGCGCAAGGCGAGGCGGTCTACGAGACGAACTTCGCCGATCCGGCGCAGGCCGCGTCGGAATGGGGCTTCCCCGACGGTGAGACCTCGGTGAGCGAAGACGGATACACCGCGGCGATCACGCAGGGTGAGTTCGCCCTCGCGCTGGATGGTGCCGCGAACGCGCGGCTCGGCCCGGACATCTCCGGCCTACCCGCCGATCAGGCGATCGAGGCGACGATCACGTCGAGCACTGGCCACGAGTCGGCGGTCTTCGGCGTGGCATGCCGGACCAAGATCAACGCCGCGGGCTACGTGTTCCTCGTAGGGTGGGACGGCTACTTCACGATCGGGCGGTTCGACGACCGCGGCAACGGCAAGGCCCTGGTCAACGCGAAGGGCAACGCGACGACCGCTGCCGTCAACGTGACCAACCCGAACGTCGTCCGGGGTGAGTGCGTCGGGACGAAGAAGGTCACGCTGACGCTCTTCGTCAACGGCGAGACGGTCGCGAAGGCCACTGACCCCTCGCCGCCGAAGAAGCTCGGGAAGCGTGCATGGGTCGTGACCGAGGTCGAGCCGGGCAAGAAGACGACGACGAACTTCTCCAGCTTCGCGGTCTCCGCGCTCTGACTCGGGCTACGACCTGGTCGAGGTCGAGTCGGCGAGCACGACCGTGCCGCGCTCCTCGACGACGAACATGTTCTTCGTCGACCAGAGGTGGTAGTGGTGCGAGCAGAGCTCGTAACCGCTCGTGGTCAGCTTCGACTGGGCTTCGTCGTTGCACCCGTCGATCTCACATTTCACGCGCATCAACGTTCACGGTACTCCCGGCAGGTGCGATCTCAACGTCATCCTCGGCCGAGACGCTCCAGCGCCCACGTACGCCAGCTCTCGCCGAGCTCTGGCGCGGCCAGGAGCGCGGTCGGGTCGCCGCGCTTGGAGTATGCGTGCCAGATCGCATGGATCGTGACGTCATGTGCGGGACGTGACAGGACCTGCACCGTGTCACCAGTCTCGATCTCACCGGCGCCGACGATGCGGAGGTACGTGCCGGTCCGGCCGGCGCGGTTGAACGCAGCCGGGAACGTCGGGTCGTCCATCCGGACACCGAGCTTCCAGCACGCGAGTCGAGGCTCGCTCACCTCGAGCTCGGCAGTCCCGACGCGCCAGCGTTCGCCGACGAGGGCGGCCGAGAGGTCGAGACCTTCGACGGTGAGGTTCTCGCCGAACACGGCCGGACCGATCTCCCGACCGAGCTCTGCTTCCCACCACGCGATGTCCTCGGCGGCGTACGCGTAGATCGCCTTGTCGTAGCCACCGTGCACGCTGAGGTCCGCTTGCTCGTCGCCGGCGAGGTTCACTCCCTCGGCCCGAACGCGACCGTGCACCGGCGCCTTCCAGATCCCGGTCGTCTCCGTGTGGTCGCCACGCTGGATCTCTCGCGGCAGGCCGACGTTGAGCGACACGACGGTTCCATGCTCGGACGGCACGTGAGCGTGCAACCGGGGATCGCCCGCAGCGATTCCCGGTCGGCGCGCTACCCGGTCGTGTAGGTGAGCAGGACGATGCCCGAACCCAGCCGGCGCACGTCCGCGAGCTCCAGCGCGACGTTGAGGCCGGGCTCGAACACCAGGCCGGAGGTCTCCCCCACCCCGGCGAGCTTGGGGTGCACCCAGAGGTGCAGCTCGTCGAGCAGCCCCTCGCGGAGCAGAGTCTTGGCGATCGATCCGTAGCCGTGCATCAGGAGGTTGTTGTCGGCCTTCAGCTTCGACGCCTCGGCCACGAGGTCGCCGCTGAGGACGGTCGTGTTCGTCCACTCCGGCGCGGTGAGCGAGGTCGACACCACGTACTTCGGCAGGCTGTTGATCCGGTCGGAGTACTCGTCGCTTCGCGTCGGCCACACGGCGGCGTAGGCGTCGTACGTTCCGCGTCCCATCAGCATGGCGTCGCTGGCGAACAGCTCCTCGCGCGTGATCTCGCTGAGCTCGTCGTCGACGTAGTCGAAGTGCCACGCGTCCATGCGATCGCCGCCCTGGACGCCGTCGAGGCTGACGAACGTGGAGTTCACGATGCTTCCCATGGTGTCCCTCCGAACTCGTGCAGTGTCAGGTCTGACGACGGGCGCGCACGAAACTCAGTGCGGTCGGACGCCAGCGTGTCGCGTCAGCTCACTTCGGGACGATGTTGCGGACGTCCTTCATGTACTGGTCGGCCGCGGCTCTTCGCCTCCTCGGACGTGCTGCCGCGCAACCTGGCGTGGAGGTACGGGGCGTACCAGTCCCACCAGTCGTGCGGGGGCGCGACCGCCTCGAACGCGCCGTGGTGGTCGGCGGTCTCGTGGAGGAGGTCGGCCAGGGTCGCGACGTCGACGAGGTCACCTTGGTCAGGACTCATCGGCCCAGTATCGCTCTTCGCTACGACTGGATGTCCGCCGTGACCCAGCCCGGGAGGGACGCCGCCTGCTTGATCCACTTCTTCAGCTGCGCCTCGTCGAGATCGTCCTCGTAGATGTTGATCCAGCGCGCGTCATCGGTCTTGCCGCCGGGTGGCACGGGTCGCAGCGACGTGCCGCCGAAGAAGTTCACCTGGACGTACTTCGTGAAGGTGTGGAAGCTGATCAACCAGCCCTGGTCCTCGATGCCGTAGAAGGGCGAGTTCCACTTCACGGCCTTGCGCACGTCGGGCACGTTTCGCACGATGAGCGCGTCGAGGCGGCGCCCCATGTCGCTCTTCCAGCCCGGCATGGCCGCGATGTACGCCTGCACGGGCGCGTCTCCGTAGCCCTTCGGGATCTGAGGGTTGCCGCCCGCGAGGAGCTTCGGCTTCGCGGCCCGTCGCGGACCCTTGCTCGTGGGCATCGATCCTCCTTTGCGTGCGTCGGGGCCATTCGGTGCGAGTCATCGAATGTCAGAAGCGGCGTGCTGCCGCCGCGTCCGAAATCGTGTCAGCCACGACTGCGGCGTCTTCGCCGATTCCGTAGAACGTCGACGACTTGCGCTTCCTGAGGAAGTGCACGCCGACGAAGTAGAGGTTGGGGACCACCGTGCTGGCTCCGTCATGCTGGTGCGGAAACCCAAGGGAGTCGAACGCCTCCGGCCAGGCGAGCCACGAGCCGTAGTCGGGTCGGAATCCGCCCGTGAAGATCACCGCTCCGAAGCCGGCGAGGTCCAGCTCTTCGCGCGCCGACGACGCGTCGAAGGGCGAGGGCTCGCCCGGGTCGGCAAACTCGATGCTCCGACTCGAAGCGAATTCCCGCAGCATGCCGAAGAGGCGGTGATAGCGCTCATCTCCCCACGCAACGGTGGTCCCAAGATCGGAGGCGAAGGAGGCGCGGCGGCCTGTCCCGCCGACGAACCGCCCCATGAGGTGGACGCCGAGCTCTCGGAGCGTTCGGAGGTGAAGGTCGTGCCCGCCGCCGTGGCCGGTCGTCAGGATGTTGGCGTCGAGGCGAGCCTCGGGGTTGGGGAGCGTCTCGAGCCCCAGGTCGAGGAAGCCGCTCTCAGCACCCCACCACACGATGTCGTGATCGCCGATTCGGCGGGGCGCCCACGGCGCGCGCCCGGCACGCGAGGAAGACGTCGCGGCCGGCGTCGTGGAGCTCCTCGGCGAGCTGGCAGCCCGATTGGCCACTGCCCACGATGAGCACGTGACCATCCGGGAGTGCATCGGCGTTTCGATATCCGGTCAGGTCGATCCGAAGCAGATCGGCGGGCAGGTCGTCGGCACCAGCGGGCAGGTGCGGACGCTGATAACTGCCGTTCGCGAGCACCACGTGGTCGGCTCGGTAGTCGCCGGCGGTCGTTCGAGCCACGAACCGGTCATGGTCCGTCGACTCCAACGAACGCACCTCGACGCCCTCGCGCAGCGGTACCGCCGCCGACGCGGCATAGCGCTCGAGGTAGGCGACGATCTCGTCGCGGGGCATGAAACCGTCAGGGTCGGAGCCGTCGTACGGATGCCCCGGGAGCCGGACGCTCCAGTTCGGCGTCACCAAGCAGAAGCTGTCCCACCAGCCGCGCCACCTCTGGCCGATGTGACCGCGTTCGAGCACAACATGCTCGATGCCTCGGACGCCGAGCTCGCGGCTGACCACGAGTCCGGCCTGTCCACCACCCACAACGAGGACTTCGACCTGTTCCATCGTCGCCTTCTCTCCAAGCCAGGTCGGGTGTTACGTCAGCCGGCTGGGTTCGTGCCCGGCAGCGACGGCGAAGAGATCGCTCACGTGGACGTCGCGCGCGCGGCGCCGTTCGGCGGCCTCCAGGTTCCCGGCGGGGACCAGCAGGGTGAGTCCCTGAGGGTGGATCCGGAAGCGCAAGGGTGTCGGCAGCTCGAGCGCCTCGCCGTCGACCCCCGCGAACGCGGTGCCCGAGCGCGAGCGGATCTCGAACTCGGTGGCGGTGAACTCCTGCCAGAACTCGCTGCGTGACCGTGCTCCGATGGCCTGCGCGGTGAACAGGCGCGCGGCATCGGCGCCCGTCCGGGTGGTCACGGCGAAGACCCCGAGCTGCCCGCTGTCGAGCCGACGCCGCTGCGCGGCGTCGGGCGACACGCCCATGATGTACGGGTTGTTCGACACCATCACGAGGATCGCGCCGTCGTTCTCCTTCCCGTCAGGAGCGGTGAACTGGAGATCGAACGGCTCGGCCTGCTCACCGAGCATCTTGGGCAGGAGCGTCATCGTGGTGTCGACCTTGGCTTCGCGGTACGAGTCCTCCTGCACGATCTTGGCGTAGACGCCGAGCGACACGTTGTTGACGAAGAAGCGCTCGTTGACGGTCGCGAAGTCGACCTTGCGCTCGTACGCGTCGCGGAACGCGTACATCGACTCGCGTGGGTCGTCGCGGTTGAGCCCGAGGTCGAGCGCGAAGTGATTGCGGGTCCCTGCGCTCACGCACACGAAGGGCAGACCGTGCTCCACGGCGATCGAGGCGACGAGCGCCTGGGACCCGTCGCCTCCGGCCATGCCGAGGCAGTCGGCGCCTCGCGCCACGGCATCACGGGCGAGCTCCTCGAGATCGAGCCCCCGGTCGAGCATGACGGTCTCCACGCCGAGCTCGGTGGCGAGCTCGCGCAGGCCGAACTTCTCGACCTTGCCGCCGCCCGACCACGGGTTGCACAGCAGCACGGGACGGGTCGGCGGCCCGCCGGCGCGCACGTGCGCGTCGAGGTGGTGCAGCTCGTGCAGCATCGCTGCCCGCGCACAGGCCATGGTCACGACGAGCAGGACCACGAAGATGCACGATGCGCAGCTGCGATCCGCTCGGCGCCGTCGAGCGCGTTGACGAGCGCGACGCCGACGATCACGAGGCCGACCGCCACCCCGACTGCGCCGATGGCGCGGCGCGGCATGCGCGCGGTGATCGCCCACCACGCACCGGCGACGGCGATGGCGATGCCGACGAGGCCGGTGACCACGTGGGCGCCGTGGCCGACCAGCACGGCAACCACGAAGGCGACGAGTGCGACCAAGCCGACGAGCGCCGCGACCGCGGCAACCCGACGTCGGGTCGAGACAGGGACGCGCGTAGTGCTCACGGAGCCTCCTGGTCGATGGCTTCGAGCGCGGACTCCACGCTCGGATAGAAGTGGTCGCGGTCGAGGGTCTCGAACAGCCCGTAGCTCTGCACCAGCTCCTGGAGCCGACTCCGCATCTCGACGAACGCCATGTGGATGCCCTGGCCGTTCAGCTCCTCGTCGAGCTGGCGCAGCATCCCGGCCGCGGTCACGTCGATGTCGGTGACGGCCTCACATTGCACGATCATCCAGGCCGGGCTGCGCTCGCGGACGAGGTGGCGGACCTGACGGCGGAACGCGCCGGCGTTGGCGAAGAACAGCGGTGCCTCCCACCGGTAGACCACGACACCCGGGACCTCCTCGGCGTCGTCGTGTCCCTCGATGTCGTGCCAACCGTCGATCCCGTCGATCCGTCCGATCACGGCACCGTGGGGCCACCAGTTGCGTTGGAAGAACAGCAGCACCGCGAGGAAGATCGCGATCACGATGCCCTCGAGCACGCCGACGAAGATCACGCCGAGCGACGCGATGACCGAGAGGATGACGGCCGAGCGCCGGACCCGCCAATAGCGCTGCAGCGCGCGGAGGTTCAGCAGCGACAGCGCCGCCGCGATGACCACGGCGGCGAGGGCCGCTTGCGGGAGGTCCGACAGGAGGTCGTTCAGGAACACCAGCAGCACGATCACGAGGCCCGCGCCCACGAGTCCCGTGAGCTGGGACTTCGCGCCCGACTGCTCGGCCACGGCGGTGCGCGACCCACTCGTCGACACGGCGAAGCCCTGCACCAGGCCGGAGGCGACGTTCGCGGCGCCGATTCCCACCATCTCCTGGTTGGGATCGACCTCGTCGCCGCGTCGAGCCGCGAACGCCGACGATGTCGCGATCGTGTCGGTGAGCGAGACGAGCGTGATGCCGACCGCCGCGATGAGCAGCGGGCCCACGTCGGAGAGCTGGGTCCACGGCAGCGAGGGCTCCGGGAACCCCTTCGGGAGCGAGCCGACCGTCGCGATGTCGTCCGAGAGTCCGAACAGCGCCGCAACTCCCGTCGCGCCGACGACCGCGACGAGCACGGCGGGGATCTTCTTCGTGATCCGAGGCAGCCCGAGGAGCACCACCAGCACCGCGACGCCGATGACGAGGGCGGCGGCCTCGGTCTGGTCGAGGTGCTCGAAGAACTGTCGGATCTCGTCGACGAAGTCGTCGGCGTCGGTGGAGAACCCGAACAGCTTGGGGAGCTGCCCGACGATGATCGTGATCGCGAGGCCGTTCATGTAGCCGACCTGCACCTCGCTCGAGAGCAGATCGGCGACGAAGCCGAGCCTGCCGAGGCCGAGGCCGATCTCGATGAGCCCGACCATGAGCGCGAGCATCCCGGCCAGCGCGATCGCGGTCCCCGGGTCCTTGGTGGCGAGCAACGGCACGATCGCCGCGAAGATCAGCGGCGACACCGAGGAATCGGGCCCCAGCACGAGCACGCGTGACGGACCGAAGATCGCGTAGCCGACCAGGCAACCGATCGTCGTGTACAGGCCGGTGACCGCGGGCAGCCCCGCGAGCTCGGCGTACGCCATCCCTTGGGGCACGAGGATCGCCGCGAGCACCAGCCCAGCAACGAGATCGGAGCGCAACCACGGCCGTCGGTACTCGCGTACCGCACGGACGCCGGGCACCCAACGATCGATCGCCGACTGGGCCACGCCGACGTTCTAGCCGCGGTCCCTCGAGAACGACACTCAACACGGCCGGGCATGAGGTGCCACCATCATGCTCGGCGGACTTGTGGTGATCGGAGACCCAGCGTGGCCAAGCACAAGGACACAGGGAAGACCGAGGGAGCGGGCGGTCCGCTGCCGAAGATGAAGAACCGCGAGTACCGCAAGGAGCTGCGCCGCCTGCACGGTGAGCTCGTCGCGCTCCAGGAGTGGGTGAAGGCGTCCGGCGCCAAGATCTGCATCGTGTTCGAGGGACGCGACACCGCAGGCAAGGGCGGCACGATCAAGGCGATCACTGATCGGGTCAGCCCCCGTGTCTTTCGCGTCGTGGCCCTGCCCGCACCATCCGAGCGCGAACGGTCGCAGATGTACCTGCAGCGCTACGTTCCGCACCTCCCGGCCGCCGGCGAGGTCGTCATCTTCGACCGCAGCTGGTACAACCGCGCCGGCGTCGAGCGCGTCATGGGCTTCTGCACCGACGACGAGCTGCGGCACTTCCTCGAAGCGGTGCCGGCCGTCGAACAGGCGATCGTCGACTCCGGCGTGATCCTCGTGAAGTACTGGCTCGAGGTGAGCCCCGACGAGCAGACACGCCGCCTGGAGAGCCGGATCGACGACCCCCGCAAGGTCTGGAAGCTGACCGACATGGACCTCCGGTCGTACACGAAGTGGGACGAGTACTCGGAGGCTCGCGACGACATGATCGCGGCGAGCGACACGACGTGGGCGCCATGGCACGTCGCCCACTCGGACGACAAGAAGCGAGCGAGGCTGAACGTCATCACGCACCTCCTCGGCCAGATCCCCTACGAACCACTCAAGTCGAAGAAGGTGGCGTTGCCGGAGCGCACGATCCACGATGAGCACCACGCGCGTCGGGTCGCGCCCCGCTACATCCCGACGCCGTTCGGATGACCAGCCCGGAGGGAACTGTGAAGCAGAACGAGCCGAAGCAGCAGCAGCACGTCGACGACGGGCGGAGCCGCCGCGACGTCGTGCCGCGTGGTTCGCACGGCGATTGGTCTGTGGCTGCGGATCGCCCCGACCCGATCGAAGTGCTGCTCGCTTCGAACGAAGGGCGCCTCGAGGAGCTCGTGCCCATCCGGTTCGGTCGCATGGCCGTGAGTCCGTTCACGTTCCTCCGTGGCTCGGCCGCGGTCATGTCGGCGGATCTGGGCGCGGTACCGACGACCGGGCTGGAGGTGCAGGCCTGCGGCGACTGTCATCTCATGAACTTCGGTCTGTTCGCCACGCCCGAGCGAAACGTCGTGTTCGGCCTCAACGACTTCGACGAGACCCTGCCGGGACCGTGGGAGTGGGACCTCAAGCGCCTCGTCGCGAGCTTCGTCGTGGCGTGCCGGGACGTGAAGCTGGACTCCCGAGCGGTCGACATCGCGGCCGCGGCCGTGCGCGCGTACCGCACCCGACTCTGGCAGTTCGCCGAGATGAGCCCGCTGGAGATCTGGTACGACCGCCTCGATCTCGCCCGCCTGCTCGAAGAGGCCCCGGACGAGGGCGCCCGCAAGAACCGCGAACGGCTCCAACGCCAGGCGCGCAAGCGAGTCGCCGAGAACCTCTTCCCGAAGCTCGTCACCAGCGACGGCGGCCACATGCAGATCGCGGACCAGCCGCCGCTGATCTACCACCCGCCGGAGCTGACCGAAGACATGGCCCGAGAGTTCTTCGACGTCTACCGGGCGTCGCTCCCCGAGGACCGTGCGGTGCTCTTCGACCGCTACCGGTTCGAAGACGCTGCCATCAAGGTCGTCGGCGTCGGCAGCGTCGGAACCCGCTGCCTCGTCGCGGTGTTCAGCGCCGACGGCGGGCAGCCACTGCTCCTGCAGGTGAAGGAAGCCAACGCATCCGTTCTCGAGCCGTACGTGGGAAGCGCCGACGCCGGTCGGAACAACGGCGCCCGCGTCGTGATCGGACAACACCTCCTCCAACCGGCAAGCGACATCTTCCTGGGATGGGGCACCGGCCGGGGCGGCAAGGACTTCTATGTCCGCCAGCTCCGGGACATGAAGGTCTCGATCACGCTGGTCCGCAACCCCACCTATCTCACTCGCTACGCCGAGTTCTGCGGTCTCGCCCTAGCCCGTGCGCACGCGAACACCGGCTCCGCCGCCGCGATCGCCGGCTACCTCGGCAACAGCGCGAAGGTAGATCGCTCCTTCGCCGAGTTCGGATCGGCGTACGCAGACCAGACCGAACGCGACCACGCTGCGCTGCTCGAGGCCATCGACAGCGAGCGAGTCCCGGCGATCATGGAGACGCTCTAGACGACGACGCAGACACCGCCGCGGAACGGACGTCAATCGCGGCGTTCCTCGCGGCGATCCTTGCGACGCCGGTGACGACGCAGGACTCCGAGTCCGAACCACACCAACGCGCCGAGCAATGCCGAGACGATCGTGAGGAGCCACAGCGGCCACGTGAAGGTCCAGAACAGGAAGTCGAGCTCTACGTCCTGGGTGTTCTGGACCATGAAGACGATCAACAAGCCGACCCCGACGAGAGTGGCGATCGCGCCACCGCCAAGCTGACGACCGTCCCCAGAGTCGCTCGCCCTGCCGCTCGGACCCTCGTAGACCATGACGACTCCCCCGGTTGGTGCGGTCCGCCCGGACGGGCGGCAACGACGATGGTGCGGGCTCTCCCTCTCCGCCGTCCAACGTACGCGGCATGCAATCACGCCGGTCGGGTCACGCCTCGTGTCGGCGCCACCGCTCGCTCGACGTCGAGCAGCGGCGATGTGGGCACGCGGCGCCGGCGGATCCACTTGCTGACCTCGACGGCGAGCGGCAGCGTCAAGGCCAGCGCGATCGACGCCAGCCATTGGGGGCCCGTCAGCGACGTGCTGAGCAGCCCTGTCTGCAGGCCGGGGAGCTGCGTGGCGAGGAAGATCAACGCGACGGGCACCAACGACACTGCCAGCGCCTTCAGGATCGGCGGCGCGAAGCCGCTGACGGGGTCGCGCCGGTTCGCCAGCGCATTGAAGACGGTGCCGATGCCCATCACGACGAACGTCATGGTCAGCGAGGACGTCGCACGGTCGGTGCTGGGATCGTCGGGTCCCGCGACGAGCGGGACGAACGCGGCGGCGGCGAGCACCGAGCCGTAGACGATCCAAAGGATCACTGCGACGCGGTTCGTGATCGGGAGGCTCGGGTCGCGTGGCGGTCGGTGCATGACATCGGGATCGCCGGCGTCGAGCGCGATCACGACGACCCCGGACGCGGTCGCGAACACGAGCAGGTACAGCACCATCAGCGGCGTGAGCGCGACGCCGTCGTTCACGTCGAAGACCGTGGCCGCGAGGAAGAGCAGCACCAGTGCCAGCAGCTGGGTCATCTGATAACGGACGTACGAGACGATCTTCTCGTAGACGCGGCGGCCGATCTCCACGGCGTTCACGAGCGTGCCGAAGTTGTCGTCGGTCAGGATCATCCGGCCCGCTTGCTTCGTGACCTCGCTGCCCGAACCCATGGCGACACCGATGTCGGCCTGCTTGAGCGCGGCCGCGTCGTTCACGGCGTCGCCGGTCATCGCGACGATCAGGCCTTGCTGTTGCATGACGCGCGCGAGCCGGAGCTTGTCCTCGGGTGAGACCCGGCCGAACACGTGGAGCTCCGGAAGTCGACGAGCGAGCTCTTCGTCGGTGAGTGCCTGGAGCTCGCTGCCGCTGATCGCGCCTGGCCCGAGCCCGAGACTCTCCCCGATCGCCTTGGCCGTGACCGCGTGATCGCCCGTGATCATGCGCACGTCGATGCCGGCGCCCAGCGCCGCGTCGACCGCCCCCTTCGCCTCGGCGCGCAGCGGATCGATCATGCCGACGAGCCCCACGAAGTCGAGCTCGCGGGTCAGCGACATCGGATCGCGAGACATCGCGTCGAGGTCGTCTTCCTCGACGAACCTCGCCGCGAAGGCCAAGACCCGAAGTCCCTGTTCGCCCATGCGCTCGTTCGCGGCGTCGACGTCGGGGAGTGCATCAGCGATGGGCACGTGCGTCTCACTCATCGGACCGCCGGATCGGGCGCAGCGCGCCAGCACCACGTCGGGACCACCCTTGACGAGCTGCACGACGCGGTCATGGCCGTCGAGGTTCACGTGATGGAAGGTGGCCATGAACTTGTACTCGGAGTCGAACGGCACCTCAGCGAGGCGGGGGTACGCGCGGCGCGTCTCCTCGGCGTCGACGCCGAGCTTGGCGGCGAGGACGACGAGGGCGGCTTCCGTCGGATCGCCGACGACGGCGCCGTCGTCAGCGACCGTGGCGTCGCTGTCGAGGACCAGTCCCAGGGCGAGGTTGGTGAAGTCGGGCGCCGGCGCCCCGGCGACCGACTCGACCGCACCTTCCTTGCGGTAGCCCGCGCCTTCGACGCTGAACCACGCGCCGTTGGCATAGATGACTGAGACCATCATCTCGTTCATCGTCAAGGTGCCGGTCTTGTCGGTGTTGATCGCGCTCGGTCGCTCCCAGGGTCTCGACGTCTTCGAGGTTCTTCACGATCGCCTTGGCGTCGGCGAGCTGCTTGGCGCCCAGCGACAGCAGGCCGGAGACGAACGCGGGAAGACCTGTCGGGATCGCGGAGATCGCCATCGCCGTCCCGAGCAGGAACAGCTCGTTCGCGTCCAAGCCCCGGGCAAGGCCGATGACGACGATGAAGGCGACCGCGCTCCAGGCGATGAGTCCGAGGATCCTCGTCAACGAGTCGAGCTCCCGCTGCAGCGGGGAGCGAGAGCGCGTCACCGACGACAGCATCTCGGCGATCTGACCCATCTCCGTCTGCATGCCGGTCGCGGTGACGACCATCGCCGCGGTCCCCCGCGTCACGGACGTGTTCTGGAACAGCATGTTCGTACGATCGCCGAGCGCGACCTCCGCGTCGGCGAGCGCTCCGGCGTCCTTGGGAACCGGCGCGCTCTCGCCGGTCAGCGCAGCTTCCTGCGTCTCCAGCGTCGCCGAACGCAGGATTCGACCATCGGCCGGGACGAGGTCGCCCGCTTCGACCTGGACGACGTCGCCTGGGACGACGTCGACAGCGGGAATCGACACGAGCGTTCCGCCGCGCACGACCTTCGCGTGTGGCACCTGCAGGTTCGACAGCGCGGTCACGCTCTCCCGCGCCTTCAGCTCCTGTCGTGAGCCGAGGATCACGTTCAGGAGTATGAGCAAGGCGACGATGATCCCGGTCGACGTCTCGTCGATCGCGAAGCTGACGATCGAGACGGCGACCAGCATGATGTTCATCGGGTTGCGGAACTGCCCCAGCGCGATCGCCCAGAGCGACGGCGGCTTCTCGCTCGTGATCGCGTTCGGTCCGACCTGCGACAGGCGATCCACGGCCTCGCCCGCGCTGAGCCCGACCGTCGGGTCGGTCCCCAGCCCGGCGGCGACGTCAGCCGCCTCGAGCGCGAACGGTGGCCGCGCTAGTCGTGCCTGATCAGGTTCCATGCTGAGGGAGTTGTGATATCACGTTGCGTCCAGAGGTTGAACGACACACCGGTGCCTACGAAGGACGCGGATCGTGATCGTCGCCCTCAGCTGGGGCGCGTTGGCTGCGTCGTCGCTCGTCATCGGCGCTCTCCTCGGGCTCGCCAGACCTTGGCCGGACAGGATCATCGGCATCGTGCTCGCGTTCGGGGCCGGTGCGCTGGTCAGCGCGGTCAGCTTCGACCTCGCGCAGGAAGGCGTCCGGATCGGAGACTCCGGCGTCGTGGCATTGGGCCTCGGTCTCGGTGCGCTCATCTTCTTCGCGCTCAACCGGCTGGTGCTGCGACGGGACCGGCGGAGGGATCTCGAAGCGGCCGATGCACACACCGGGACCTCCCTCGCGCTCGGCGCGTTCCTCGACGGGATCCCGGAGCAGCTCGTGCTCGGCATCGGGATCGCCAGCGGCAACGGCGTGAGCGTCGGGCTGCTCGTCGCGATCTTCGTCTCGAACCTGCCGGAGGCGATCGGCGCGTCGACCGAGATGGAAGCAGCAGGGAGCGCGCGTGCGGCGATTCGTCGCCTCTGGCTCTGCATCGCGCTCATCTGCACCGTGGCCACGGGCGTCGGCTTCGCGATCGCCGACACCGTCTCCGGGAACGTCACCGCGTTCGTCGACGGCTTCGCCGCTGGCGCGCTCTTGGTGATGCTGATCGACGCCATGATCCCCGAGGCGGCGCGCAAGGCCGGCGACGTCGCGGGACTCGCCACCGTCTGGGCTTCACCGTTGCGATCGCTCTCTCGGGCATCGCCTGACCGGACCTGTCAGTGCTCGGGCGGGAGCATTCGGTGCGTGAGCCGAAGCAGCCACGAGTCTGGGGACCGCCACACGTCGCGCTGCTCGAAGGGCCATGCGTAGGTCATGGCTCCGTCGCGAACGCAGCCCAGCAGCTCCGGAGCGCGGAGCTCGTGCGCTGACCACTCGAAGAGCTGTTGCAGTCTCGGAACGATCATGCCGAAGTCGACGAGGCGTCCGAACCCGAGCTCGTCATGGAGATACGCGTCGACGGTGTCCCGCAGCGGGTACTCGTTCGGCAGGATCCGCGAGAGCTGCAGGAAGATGCCTGTCATCCCGAGCCTCGGGTCGCCGAGGAGCGGTGCGAGCGGGCGGAGCCATCCGAGCGCCATCTTCGGAGCGGCGACGAGCGCGTGGGCATACAGGACGCGACAGAGCACGACGTTCATGAAGAAGCGCTCGGCAGCGTTCTCCGCCTCCGCGAGGTCGCGGTGCTCGAGGTAGCCGGCGACCACGCTCCCGTTGTGCGCGCGGTACCAGGCTCGGGCGGTGGGGTCGTGGACGAACGACATCCAGTGGTCGATCGTGCGCGACGAGTTCGGTCCCGGGACGCCCCCGCTCAGGGCCACCGCCTCGCAGCCGTCACGGATGATGCGCCCGTTGATCGCACGCCACCACGGACTCCCGGGTCGTTCGCAGGACGGTGGCTGGAGCACGCCGCGCCCGAGCTGCCAGCGCATGAACGACATCGCCGCGCGGCGATACGGAAGGTGTCGCGGCGCCGAGCCGAACGGACCGCGGTAGCAGCGCTCCATGAGCGCCATCCGCCCGGCCGGGTCGTCCTGGACCGAGCCGAAGATCTCGTCCGCCCACGATGCGGCGGGCCCGACGCTCACTGCAGCTGGAAGCGGAGGGTGAGCAGGTCGGTCCCGAACTGACGGACGGTGGCAGCGTGCGTCCGGCCGAAGTGATCGAGCCTCGCGAGCGGATCATCGTCGGGGACGATCTGCGCGGTGGCTGTTCTCCATCGGCCGTGGCGACAGACGCGCACGGTCGGGTTCCCCTCGATGTTGTGCACGTATCCCGCGTGGCGTCCGTGCTCGGCGACGACCCAGCCGGTCGTGCCTTCCACACGCATCCCGACGACCGTGTGCCGACGCTTCCCTGTGCGACGCCCGGTGGTCTCGAGCAGGACGTACCCGGGCACCAGACCCAGTCGAACTGCAGCCTTCGCGGGCGGGTTCAGGAGGTAGCGCTGCACACGTCGAACCCGCGTGCGCTTGCGCTCGGAGCTCTCCTGCTCGGTCATCTCGTTTGCCTCCATCGTTCGAACCCGCTGCCGCGGGCGGACGCGATGAGTCCTGCCGGTTCTCGGCGTCATAGTTGTGACCAGTCCGCCCGAGCACAAGGAGCGCACCGATGGGCCAGCTTGTCGTGACCGAGTTCGTGACCCTCGACGGGGTTGCCCAGGCGCCCGGTGGACCCGATGAGGACCGGGACCGTGGCTTTCAGCACGGCGGCTGGCAGGCACCGCTCCTGGACGAGTCGTCGGGCGCGGACCTGTTCGACCAGGCCAAGGACATGGACGCCTTGCTGCTCGGTCGTCGGACGTTCGACATCTTCGCCAACTACTGGCCGAACGCGCCCGAGGAGATCCCGTTCACGGGGCTGCTCAACCGCGTGCCCAAGTACGTCGCCAGCACGACCCTGTCGGCGCCGCTCGCGTGGGACGCGTCCCTCCTCGAAGGCGATCTCGTCGACGCGATCCAAGCGGTGAAGGACCGTCACGCAGCGCGTCGACGTCATCGGCAGCCTCGGGCTCGTGCAGACGTTGCTGGCACATCGACTCGTCGATCGCCTCAACCTGTGGCTGTATCCCTTGGCGCTCGGGAGCGGCAAGCAGGTGTTCGGTGAGGGCACCGTCCCGACGGCGTTCACGTTGGTCGACTCGACGCCCTACCCGGGCGGTGGCGTGCACCTCACCTACGACTCGGCTGGCGAACCGACGTACGGCGACATGACCGTCGACGAGAGCGGAGCACTCGATGGCTGATCCCACTGCCGAGCTCGATCCGCGGTTCAGTGACCCGGGAGCCTCTGCCACCTCCTGGGAGGACACCGTCAACGTCCTCGAGACGGCTGAGCTCTCCTGGATCACCACCGTCCGCGCGGACGGCCGTCCCCACGTCAGCCCGCTCGTGGCCGTGTGGTCCGACGGCGCGGTGCACTTCTGCACCGGCGCGGAGGAGCAGAAGGCGCTCAACCTCCGCGCCAATCCCCACGTGATCCTCACGACAGGATGCAACGACTGGACCCGCGGCCTCGACGTCGTCGTGGAGGGCGACGCCGAGCAGATCACCGACGACACCACGCTGCAGCGCCTTGCCCAGCTCTGGCGCGACAAGTGGGACGGACGTTGGCAGTTCGAGCCCGGCGCCGGCGTGTTCCGTCACGAAGCGGGCAGCGCGCTCGTCTACGCCGTCGCCCCGAAGCAGGTCCTCGCCTTCGGCAAGGGCGAGTTCACCCAGACCCGATTCCGGTTCTGACCGTGATTCGATGGCGACCTTCGCGCTGATCCACGGCGCCGGCGACGTCGGCTGGTACTGGCATCTCGTGGAGCGCGCCCTGCGCGAGCGGGGCCACGACGTCGTCGCGCCCGACCTCCCCTGCGACGACGACAACGCAACCCTGTGGGACTACGCGGCGACCGTGGTCGACGCCATCGGCGACCGCCGGAACGTCATCGTCGTGGGCCAGTCGTACGGCGGGTTCACCGCACCCCTCGTTGCGGACCGGTGCTCGGTCGACGCGCTGGTCCTCGTCGCCGGCATGGTGCCGGCTCCGGGCGAGAGTCCGGCGGAGTGGTGGACGAACACTCGCTACCGCCTCGCGGTGGAGGAGCAGGCCAGCCGAGATGGCGGCCTGACCGGCAACGACGACCCGTTCGTCATCTACTACCACGACGTGCCTCGGGCCCTCGCTGAGGAAGCCATGCGGCGGGAGCGATCCGAATCCGATGCGGCGTACGACAGCCCGTGGCCACTCGCTGCGTGGCCCGACGTCCCGACGAGGTTCGTGGTGTGCACCGAGGATCGATGCTTCCCCGCGGCGTTCCTGCGGCGGGTGGTGAACGAGCGGCTCGGGATCGTTCCCGACGAGATCGCGGCAGGCCACTGCGTCGCGCTCAGCCATCCCGAGGAGCTGGCGCGCCTGCTCGACCGTCGCCTCTAAGGGTCTCACGCTTCTCTGAAGAGCGATGAGTTCTGCGCGTCAATGACGTCGATATGGGTACGACATCGGTAGGTCGCGAGCTCGAAGGAGACGACGATGCCAGAGCTGTTGGTGGACTTCATCACGTCGCTGGACGGCTACGCGTCCGGAGAGGGTTGGCCGGGGTGGTGGGGACTCGAAGGCCCCGAGTACCTCGGTTGGCTCGAGGAGGAGCCCGACTACACGCTGCTGATGGGCGCGAACACCTACCGGCTCATGTCGGGCTTCGCCACCCAGCTACCGGAAGGGGCCGGAGCCGAGGAGGCCGACTCCATGACCGGGCTCACGAACACGCCGAAGGTCGTGTTCTCGTCCTCGTTGCAGGCCCCCCTGTCATGGGCCAACTCCGAGCTGGTGAGCGGGGACGCGGTCGAAGCCGTGCGCGAGATGAAGGAGACCGGCACCAGCCCGATGAGCACGATCGGCAGCCTCAGCCTCAGCCGTTCGTTGCTCCAAGCCGGCCTCGTCGACCGGTTCCGGGTGGTCATGTTCCCGGTGATCACCGGGAAGACCGGCAGCGAGCGCATCTACGACGGCTACCCCGACGTCGGCCTCGACATGATCAGCAGTCAGACCTTCGACGGCCAGATCCAGCTCGTCGAGTACACCCCGCGCGTGCTCGACGGCCCGCCACTCGCCAACGTGTGAACGATCGCTCGTCGTCGGGCGCGCGAGAGTGCAGACGATGCACGAGCACGGGCATGACGAGCAGCGATTCGACACGGCGGCACAGGCCGCCGAGTGGGACGAACGGTACGGCGAGCGCGAGGCGATGTGGAGCGGACGACCGAACGGACGGTTGGCCGCCGAGGTCGCCGACCTCGTCCCGGGCCGGGCGCTCGACGTCGGTTGTGGCGAGGGCGCCGACGCGATCTGGCTCGCTCGGCGCGGCTGGACGGTCACTGCCATCGACATCTCCGATGTCGCCGTCAGTCGAGCACGCGAGGCGGCCGGGGCGGTCGGCGCGAGGGTCGACTGGGTGTGCGGCGACGCGCTGCAGATGCCGTTCCCGGCCGGCTCGTTCGACCTCCTGTCGATGCAGTACCCGGCGCTCCCGAAGGCTGCCGGCGAGTCCGCCGCGCGGACGCTGCTCGAAGCCGTGCGCCCTGGCGGGCTGCTGCTCGCCGTCTACCACGACCTCGACGACGAACACCGCGAGCACATGAAGGCGAAGGGCTTCGACCCCGCGGACTACGTCGGCGCCGACGACCTCGGCGGGCTGCTCCGCGACGACTTCACGGTCGAGCTGCACGCGACCGAGCCGCGCATCGATCCACCACCCGACACTCCCCACATCGCCGACGTCGTCCTGCGCGCCCGCCGTCGCTGACCGCGTAGGTGCGTGGTCTGCTTCAGAACAATGGCCCGCCGTCGGTCGCGTCGAACCGCCGCATGTCGCCACCGAAGGTCTTGATCCCCGGGTCCGGGGCCTTCGCCTGGGCGCGCCAGTGATCGAGTGCCTCCGCCGACTCCCATACCTCCGCGTTGTTGACCCGTCGCGGGTCGACCGAGTCCGCGGTGATCGCAGGTGGATGCAACCCTCGGCAGCACGTCCGCGCCCGCGAGATGAACTGTACGACCTCCAGCCTGTCACGAGATCCTTGAAGGCATCGACGTATCGGTCGCTGATCGCCGGCGTCGACGATCTCGTGTCCGGCGATGATGATCATTGGCTGCTCTCCTGCAGTGTCGTGGTGACCACAACAGAGACGCTCGCGGCGATCGAAACTCATCGCATCGACGACGGCGTCGGTCGGGCCGACATCAGGAGAAGACGACGGTGCGATTGGCGTAGGGCAGGACGCGGTGCTCGAGATGTGCGTGGACCGCGCGTGCGAGGACGAGCTTCTCGAGGTCCCGACCCTTGCGGATCAGGTCGTCGACCGCGTCACGGTGGCTGACGTGCACGACGTCCTGCTCGATGATCGGCCCCTCGTCCAGGTCCGCCGTGGCGTAGTGCGCGGTCGCGCCGATGATCTTGACGCCGCGGCGGCTGGCTTGGTGGTACGGCTTCGCGCCGGCGAACGCAGGAAGAAATGAGTGGTGGATGTTGATGATGCGGTACCGGTACTCGTCGACGAAGTCGGCGCTCAGGATCTGCATGTAGCGCGCCAGCACCACGAGGTCGATCCGGTGTTCCTCGAGGCACCGACGAACCGCCATTTCCTGGTCGTGCTTGGTCTCGGGCGTGACCGGGAGATGGACGTACGTCGGGCCCTGAAACTCGACGAGGTCGGCGTGGTCCGGATGGTTGCTGATCACGACAGGAAGCTCGGCCTGCAGCTCACCGCTCCCCCAGCGATACAACAGGTCCTGCAGGCAATGCGCTTCACGAGACACCAACACCGCGACGCGCGGTGTCTCGTGCGAGAACCGCGCGGTCACAGACATGCCGAAGCGCTCGGCGATCGGATCGAACGCACGCTCGATCTCGTCGGAGGCTATTGACATGCCGTCGAGCTCGAACTCGACTCGTTGGAAGAACACACCGTCGGTGAAGTCAGTGTGCTGCTCGGCGTGGACGATGTTCCCGCCATGCTCAGCGATGAAGCCGGCGACCGCGGCGACGATGCCCGGTCGGTCCGGACAGGACAACAGCAAGACGCCAAGCGCGCGTGTCATCCGAGGACTGCAACCGACAGCGGGTGCGGCGGTTGTTGACTCATCACCTCAGTTGATCATTAGCGTGCAGGCATGGCCAAGCGCCCGACCACGCCGCGCATCGTGCCCGTCGCTCACGACGAGGCGGACGAGCGCCTGTGGGAGCTGATCCCCAAGACAGCGGCCAGCGACAGCGACGTGCTCAACATCTTCACGACGCTGGTGCGCCATCCCGGGCTCTTCGCGAAGTGGATGCCGTTCGGCGGCAAGCTCCTCGCCGGCAAGCTGCCCGCGCGTGATCGGGAGCTGCTGATCCTGCGCACCGGTTGGCGCTGCCAGTCGGAGTACGAATGGGGCCAGCACGTGCTCATCGGGCGCGCCGCGGGGATCACCGATGACGAGGTGCGCCGCATCCAGGAGGGACCGGAAGCACCCGGCTGGAGCGCCTTCGACTCCACCTTGCTGCGTGCCGCTGACGAGCTGCACGACGACAGCTGCATCACCGACGCCACCTGGACAACCCTCGCGAACCACTACGACGACAAGCAGCTCATCGAGATCCCGATGGTCGTCGGGCAGTACCACCTCGTGTCGTTCTGCTTGAACTCACTCGGCGTGCAGCGCGAGGTGAACGTCCCCGGGTTCGACGGTTGACCCGGTGACGTCACCGCTGCTCCACGACCGGCGCGTGCTCGTGGTGGGTGCCGGCACGCAGCAAACGGACGACCCAGAGGCGCCCGTGGGCAACGGGCGTGCGATCGCGGTGCGGGCCGCGCGCGAAGGCGCTTCGGTCATCTGCGCCGACCGTGTCCGCTCCGCAGCAGAGGAGACCGCCGCGTGGATCGCGCGAGACGGCGGGACGGCGGTCATCACCGTCGCCGATGTGACCTCGGAGGACGAGTGCATCGAGCTCGTGCGTTCTTCGACGACCGACGACCTTCACGGTCTCGTGCTCAACGTCGGGATCGGGCGTGGAGGCGGGATGAAGGGCACGAGCGCCGAAGACTGGGATACGACGTTCGCGGTGAACATTCGGAGCCACTTCCTGGTGGCACGCGAGGCGTTGCCGCGCCTCGTCGAGGGTGCGTCGATCGTGTTCGTGAGCTCCGTCGCCGGGTTGCGGCCCGGCAGCCGCCTGCCGGCGTACGACGCGTCGAAGGCCGGCCTCGGTGGCCTGTGCAGACACGTCGCGCTCGAGGGTGCGCGGCGTGGCATCCGCGCCAACATCGTCGCGCCGGGCTCATCGACACTCCGCTCGGTCGCTGGGCGTCGCGCGGGCGACCGGCGCGCGAGCACACCCCCGTCCCGCTCGGCCGCCAGGGAACGGCATGGGAGGTCGCGGCGGCCACCGTGTTCCTGCTCTCCGACGAGGCGAGCTACATCACCGGTCAGGTGCTCCCGGTCGACGGCGGGCTCACCCTGATCTGACGACGAGGTGGGTGTTGAGGAACGCGACGCCGCGTCAGCGCAGCTGCTCGGCCAATCCGACGATGATGCCGTTGGGACCGCGGAGATAGCACAGCAGGAAGACGTCTTCGTACTGCTCGATCTCGCCGACGAGCTCAGCGCCGTGGGTCTGCAAGCGGGCAACGGTGTCCCGGACGTCGTCGACGGCGAACATGACCCGATGCAGGCCCAACGTGTTCGGCGGTGCGATCTCGGGTGCTGCACTGACCGCCGTCGGCCGGTGGTACTTCGTCAGCTCGAGCCGGCCCTCGGCGTCGGGGATGCGCATCATCGCGATCTCGGATCGCATGTCGTCGAGCCCGACGACACGCTCGGCCCAACGTCCCTCGATCGTCTGCCGGTCCTCCAGCTCCATGCCGAGCTCGACGAAGAACGCGATCGCCGCGTCGAGGTCGTCGACGACGATCGCGACGTTGTCCATCCGCTGGATCGTCATGCGCGGAGCGTAGGTGCCTAGGCGACGAGGTCGGCCAGGTGCCGCAACGACTTGTCGAGGTGGTCCGGCGCGAACGGCGGGAACTGGAGGTATTCGCGCACCTCGGGACCGACCGCTGACCAGTCGTACGTCAGGGTCACCTTCGTCCGCGACGGGGCGGTCGCCTCGAGGTCGTAGCGCCAGGTCCAGTCGCCGAAGCTGAGCTCACCGGTCTCGGGCGACTCTGTCCCGGGCTTCCACGCGATGGCACGCGGCTCGTCGAACACCTCGACGAGGTTGGCGATCTCGTAGTCCTTGTCCGGGTGGTTCTCGTGGTACATCGCCATCCGGAACACCTGGCCGGCGGCAGTGATGCGATCACCGTCCTGCGACTCGCGCACCCAGCCGGTGCCGTCGATGTCGGCGTGGGACGACGGGTCGGCCAGCACCGCGAACACCGCCTCCGGGGCAGCCTCGATCGTCGTGGACGCGGTGACACTCTCGTTTTCCATACCAGTGAGACGGCTCGCGGGACCCGAACTCATCGCGGCCACGGCGGCCGTTCGTTCAAGTCGTCGGCGCGTTCGCCGTACGCCGGCAACAACGAGAGGTACGCATCGGGCTCGCCCGTCCAATCGAGCGCCGCGATCTGAGCGCGACTCCGTCGTCCGGCGAGCACACGAAGCAGCTCCCAACGATCGGCCTCGAGCACTGCGGCGACCGGTCCGTCACCCAACGTCCGTTCTTTCCCGTCGTATCGCAACGTGAGCGCGGGCAGGCCCAGCGCGCGGATGCGGTAGTCGGTGCTGAACGAGTACGCCGCGAGCGCCACCTTGGACGCGACCGCGTCGCTATGCGCCGCTTGACCGAGCGCGACGGCGACGTCGTCGGCATGCACGCACACGTCAGTGACGAGCGCGAGGTCGAAGCCGAACGGCAGCGCGCCAGGCTCCTCTGGACGGATTCGGAGCCGCTCGAGCACGCCGGGTTCGGCCGCGTCCCATTCCGCGAGGAGATCAGCGGGGGTCCGTTCTCGTCGCCGGAGCACCTGACCGTCGGCAAACTCGTCTCGGGCCGCAACCACGTCCGGGTCCCGAAACTGCTCGAGGAGGTTGAACTCGGGCAGGACGCCATTCGACGCGTCAGCGGCGTTGCCGGTGACATGCGCAACGACGTCGATGACCGTCCAGCCCGGCGTTGCCGGTACCGCGTTCGACCAGACACCCGAGGAAGGCCCGCCCAGCGAGCGGACCATCCTCCCTTTGATGTCTGCGTACGCGGTGTCGAGCGGGAGCACGGCCGTCGACCATACCGACGCGGCGCGCGCAGCCTGATCCGACAGGCTGATCGAAGGCTCCCGGCCACAGGCCCGGGCTGCGTGCCGGCGGCGATGTCAGTCCTGCACCGCCGCCATCGAGGCCGCGAGCAGCGCCTCGTTCTCCTGGTGGGTCACGGTCAGCTTGACGGAGCTCAGCCGCCAGCCCTCGGGCGTTCGCACGGCGACGTCGTCGTAGAAGCCGACGACGAGCCAGCAGCTCGGTCCGCCGGCCGCGACCTCCGGGGGAGCCCAGTGCTCGGCACGGACGTGGGCCCGGATGGTCGCACGATCCCCGTCGATGGCGATCCGATGGTTGGTGATCGCATGGTGGGTCGCCGTCCAACCGGCGAACACCTGCTTCGTTCCCTCACACCAGGCGTCACGGCTGAACGTCGCGACCGGTGCGCCGAGTGAGCTGAAGTCGCAGATGAACTCGTCGCAGAGCACCGACCGCGGCAGCTCGTCCCAATTCTTCGTGTCCGGCATGTTGGCGTAGCGGCTCATGAGCTCCACGAGCTCGTCACGGTCATGTCGTTCGGACATCGCGACCTCCGTCGTTCTCGTGCTGACCAACGCCGCTTAGGTCGCGATCTTGGGGATCCTCCGTTCGACGAGGCGACGCGCGACGCGCCCGACCCGGTCGACATGAGCAAGCAGGCGCTCGCGCGCTCGCTCGGCCGTAGCTTTCAGGCCCTGCAGCCGATCGAGGTTCCATTGCCGGAGGAGGACAGGGACCAGGATCTGGTCATGGTGCACCTGGAAGTCGTAGACACCCGCGTCGGCGATGGTCCGGGCATGGCGCGAGAAGTCCGGGATCCCGGTCCCGGGCATCGCGAACTGGCGAACCTGGCGTTCGATCGCGGGCACGACGGTCTCCGGATCGATCTCGAGCGCTGCCGCAGTCAGATCCCGGTAGAAGAGGTGATGCAGGTTCTCATCGGCCGCGACCCGTCTCATGATCTTTCGTCCCGCAGCGTCGGACAGGAGGCGGCCCGTGTTGTCATGAGCAATGCGCGTCGCGAGCTCCTGCAACGAAACGTACGCGAGCGCGTCGGCCACACTGCCCGGTTCTGGCACGACACCATTGGAGACCTGGGTCATGCGCGCGCGCTCGAGCGCGACGGGGTCGACTGTGCGTGTGACGGTGAGATAGTCGCGCAACACGATCGCGTGACGACCTTCTTCCGCAGTCCAGCGCCGGACCCACGCACCCCAGACATCGTCCGTTCCGAATCGCCCTGAGATGGAGCGCGAGTAGTACGGGAGGTTGTCCTCGGTGAGCAGGTTCACGAACAACGCGCTCCGCGCGGCTTCACCGACCGTGGCGTCGACTTCCCAGCTGTCGGCGGCGAACTCATTGCAGCGGTCCCAAGGCACGAGCTCGTGCGGAAACCACTCCTTCGCCGACGCCAGGTGCCGATCCAAGAGCGCGGCCGCGGTGGGCCCGAGCTCAATCAGCAGTTCACGATCTTCCACGATCCTCCGACCTACCGACTGGTAGGTAGGTTACCAACAGGGCCCGCCCCGTCCACCACGGGCACGTGGCGCCGATTCGCCATCGAGGCGCTGCGAACTCGAGGCAGTCAGTCGAGCTCGGCCAGCACCTCACCGATGATCTTCGTGGCCTCGTGTGGGCGGAGCGGCTCGCCGCCCTCGGCCTCGGCAACCTCGGCAGCGAAGTCCTCGACCGCGTGCACACCGCCGATCAGCACGTGTCGCAGTGCTTCGCCCGCTGCTTCGGGGTCGTGGAGCGCCGCGACCGCGGGTTCCACGTCGTGGCGCGGAGACTCGGCGACAGCGTGGACGACGTTCATCGCCTCCTCGCGGCCGCTCGCGGTCGAGACCGGGACGTCGGCGTCGGGGTTCTGCTGACGGTCCCACTCCCCCAGCGCCTCGTCGTAGCCGCCTTCGCCGGGATGGAGGATGCGCGTCGTCGGCGCACTCGTCGACTCGACTGCGCCGCTGTCGTCTGCCGCATCGTCGGCCTCGTCGCCGTGCGTGCGGCCCGGCTCAATGGGGACGATCAGCGTGCCATCGGGATTGCGAACGATTTCCATACGGAGCTCCTCGTTCGACGTCGTTGGCGGACTGGTAGTTCAGGTTGATACCCGGTCCTGGAGCTCGCGAATCGGCTTCGCCACTCGATGGGGAGTTCCTCGGTCGCGAAACCGCGCCGACCTTTCGAGGTCGGAGATGCATTGGCTAGCGTCACGTCGGTCCGGCGGGGCGTCGAACGGACCGAAGGAGTAGCGGTGCTGTCTCCGGGTAGCGGGGGTCGCGCAACTCTGGAATCTGAGATGTTGGTCGTGGTCTTGACCGACCTCGTCGACTCGACCGGACTGAGTCACCGGCTCGGCCCGGAGGGCGCCGATGCGCTCCGCCAGCAGCTCTTCGCGGCGACGTACGACGTCCTCGACCAGACGAGCGGGCGGCTCGTGAAGTCGATGGGCGACGGCGTCATGGCGACCTACCGCTCCGTGGTGGCCGCGCTCGACGGCGCCATCGCGCTCCAGCGGGCCATCGACCGATTGAACCGTCGAAGCGCCGGTGAGGACATCCGCCTCCGGATCGGGGTCAGTGCCGGCGAAGCAACGTTCGACGACGGTGACTGGTACGGGGTCGCCGTGGTGGAGGCCGCGCGCCTCTGTGATCTCGCGGCGAGTGGCGAGATCCTCGCCAACGCGATCGTGGTCGCGTTGAGCGGTGAGCGAGGCGGTCACACCTTCACTCCCCGGGGGACACGTGTCCTCAAGGGTTTCGACGATCCCGTCTCCGTGGTGGAGATCGGGTGGTCCGCTTGGGAGCCGGCCGGCTTCGCCTTGCCCTTCGAGCTCGATCGCCGGGCGAGTCAGCGATTCGTGGGGCGAGAGCGATCACTCGAGGGGCTCCACACGGCATGGGCGACGGCTCGTGACGGCGCGCCGCGCGTCGTGCTCGTCACCGGCGAAGCGGGGATCGGCAAGACGGCAATCGCCGCACGCCTCGGAACGAACGTTCGTGATGATGCCGTCGTGCTGTATGGACAGTGTGACGAGCAGATCGTTGCCAGCTTCCAACCGTTCTCAGAAGCACTGCATCTGCTCGTCGCGGGTAGCAGTGCCGACATGCTGGCATCACACGTTGCGCGCTGCGGCGGAGCGCTGCTCCCGTTGGTCCCAGAGCTACGCCAACGCGTCCGCAATCTCGAGCCTCCGACCGCCACGGACTCGGAGACCGGCGAGCTCCGTCTCTTCACTTCCGTCGTGGATCTGCTCGACCGAGCCGCGGAGGAGGCGCCGGTTCTCCTGGTGCTCGACGATCTGCAATGGTCGAACGCGCCGACGTTGCGGCTACTCGCCTACGTCGCACGACATCTGCCTGCGAACGGAACTCGCATCCTGGTGTTGGCGCTCTTCCGTGACGCTCCCGTCGCATCTGAAGTGGACCTCGGGTCGTTCTTCGCCGACCTGCGGACGGATCCCTCGGTCGACCACATCGGGCTCACCGGGCTCGACGCGGAGGAAGTACGCGAGCTCGCTCACGAGATCGTGCGACCTCTCGGCGATCAGTCCGTCACCGATCTGGCGGAGATGGTGCGCGCTGACACCGGTGGCAACCCCTTCCTCGTATGCGAGATCTTGCGGCATCTCGTCGAGACCGGGGCGCTGCATGACGTCGACGGACGGTTCGTGAGCCAGCTACACCGAGACGAGCTCGGCGCCATCGACAGCATCCAGGCCGTGATGGCGCAACGATTCAACCGCCTGTCTCCGGCCGCAGCCCGGCTGCTGAGCGTCGCCTCGGTCGCAGGTGACGATCTCGACTTCCGGGTGCTCGAGCGAGTCCCCTCGGCGGGGAGCGACCGTACAGAGCTGGCGCGCGCCATCGACGAAGCCGTTGCCGCGCGGCTGCTGGTTGAGCTACCCGACGAAGTCGGGCGATACCGGTTTGCGCATGCCCTCATCCGCGTGACCCTCGCCGAGGGGCTCTCGTCACTTCGCCGCGCGCAACTCGACGGAGAGATCGCTGATGCGATGGTCGCCGCCTACGCCAGTCACATCGAACCGCATCTGCGCGACATCGCGTTCCATTACAGCCGAGGTGCTCCGGTGATCGACGCGTCGCCGGCGGGACGCTACGGCGTGCTTGCTGCGCGCCATGCCAATGACCGGCTCGTGTACAGCGACGCCGTCGAGGTGACGGCCCAGGCTCTCGGAGCGCTCGAGGCGGCCGGGAGCCCCGAGTCGGAGACTCGCGTGGCGCTCCTCGCCGAGCGTGCGTACGGACTCCGACAATCGGGCGACTGGGACGCCGGAGCGGCGGCACAGCTCGAAGGCATCGTCGTCGCCCACGCGCTCGGTTCGAGCGCGGCGTTGGCCCGTGTGTTGAGTCGGGGCCAAAGTGCCACGACACCGGTGATCGAGAGTGCCGACCCGTCGTTGCTGGAGACCGTCGACCGTGCGCTCGGATCAGCCAGCGAGGACGACGACTGGACCATCGCAGCTTTGCTCGCTTGGTTGGCGATGCAGCGGGCGGCGAACGGACTCGGCGACGCGTCACGGCCGATTGCCGCCCGCGCGGTCGAGCATGCGCAACGCACCGACGACGTGCAGCTCCACGCGACGGCGCTCCACGCGTGGTGCCTCACGCTCCTCGGCACATCAGCGGTCGACGAGCTCCTCGAAACGGCGTGCCGACTTCGTGACCTCCCCGGCGCGATGCCGGCGACGGTCCTTCACGGTCATCGCTTCGTTGCCCTCGCCAAGCTCATCAAGGGCGACCGGGATGGATTCGCGCGTTCCAGCGCTGAGTTGGAGTCCCTGTTCACCCGGACACCGTCGAAGTTCTGGGGAGCGTTGCTCGACATGTGGCAGCCGATGCTGGCACTCCTGGATGGCCGCCTCAGCGAGGTCGAGCCGCTCATCGATCGCGTGTTCCAAAATGCCAGTGCGGATCCGAACCAGCTGTTCGCTTGGTTCTCGCAGGCGATCGCACTGCATCGCGAGCGGGACACCCTCGTCGAGTTCACCCCAACGGTCGCGGCCGCGGCGCAGGACCGCCCGGAGCTGGCTGGGATCACCTGCGTGCAGGTGTTGTGCAGCCTGGCAGCGGGTGACACGAGCGGCGCCGATGCGCTGATGGATGGTCTGACGCGAGACGCGATACGCGGTGATCCCGCGCGACTGGCTGTTTCCGATGGCCGCCGCCCAGCTCACGGTTGCCGGCTGGGAGCTGAACCGGGTCGAGGACGCGGCGTCGTTGTACGACATCTTCCTGCCCCATGCGGGCACGATCGTCGTGTGCGCGACGGCGACGTACGTCGAAGGCGCCGCCGATCGGTTCCTTGGAATCCTTGCCGGCACCATGGGGCGTCCCGATCTCGCGATTCGACATCTCGACGCCGCGCTGACGCTCGAGCGGCAGCTCGGCTCCGCACCGCTCGTCGCACATTCCGAGTACTGGCTGGCACGGATGCTGCATCTGCGTGACGCCCAGGGGGACGAGGAACGCGCAGGTGGTCTTCTCGACCAGAGCCTGAGCGCAGCACGGCAGCTCGGGTTGTCGATGCTCGAACGCGAATGCACCTCGTACCGCAGGGGCGCGCCACGGCGAGATCGGACGAGCGCTCCGCGAAACCCGTGACGCTCTGGGCTACGGGTAACGGTTCCACCACAGCGACAAGCCGACGGCGATCGTGATCAGCAGCGCGCCGAGCGCAACGAACGCGACGCTGATCTCGCGTTCTTCCTCTTGCTGCTCGACCCGTGCCGGCAGCTCGTCGAACACCTCGACGAGCTGATCGGCGTTCTCGGCTGGGTAGTACTCGCCACCGGTCGTGTCGGCGATTGCTCGCAGTGTCGGTTCGTCGATGTACAGGTACTGGCCCGGATCAGGTCCTCCCCCGCCGCCGACGAACGGCTCGTCGAACTCGATGCCACCCAGCTGCTCACGACGTGCACACGAGCGCGACATCTCTCGTCGACCCGAAGCCGATCGTGTAGACACGCGCCCGCCGGTCCGCCGCTTGCTCGGCCGCGGTCAGCGGGTCGATGCCGCGTGTGTTCGCCCCGTCGGTGAGCAGCACGATGATGTCCGGGATGTACTGACCGCGCACGCGCGGGCCGTCACGCGCCGGACCGTCGCTCAGGTCGACGGTGCTCGGCGCGACGTCGGGGTTCACCTCGGCGAGGGCGTCGATCGATCGCAGCACCGCGCTGCCGATCGCGGTCCCGATCGACGTTGACAGGCCGTCGATCGAGTCCATCAACCGCTCTCGGTCGGTCGTGGGCGGCACCACGATCTGGGCCGTCCCGGCGAACGCGACGAGGCCGAAGCGCGTGCCCTCAGGCTGGTCGCTGACGAACGAGCGGGCCGCGTCGGTCGCGACGCTCATGCGATTCGGATCGACGTCGGTGGCGCACATCGACCGCGAGGCGTCGAGGGCCAAGATGATCGTGGTGCTCCCGATCGGCACCGACACGGTGACCTGCGGACGGGCCAGCGCGAGCACGAGGCCCGCGGAGCCAAGCAGCAGCAGCGCGAACGGCAAGTGACGGCGCCAGCTCGATCGGCGCGGCTGTGCGTCGCGGATCAGCGACAGGCTCGCGTAGCGCACGGCGAACTTCCGCTTGCGCCGCTGGAGCCACACGTAGACGGCGATCGCGATCGGGATCGCGATCAGCGCGACGAGCGCCCACGACCACAGGAAGCTCATGGCTACGGCACCCGCCCGAACCACAGCACGGAGAGCACTCCGGCGAGCACGAACCAGAGAAGCGCGGCGCCGGCGAGGAGCGCGGTGATCTCCATGTCGTCCCCACTGACCGTGAGCTGGAGATCGATCGAGGAGTAGACCTCGTCGAGGGTGGCCGCGTCCTCGGCACGGAAGTACGAGCCGGTGCTGCGCTTCGCGAGCTGCCGCAGCAGGGGCTCGTCGAGCCGCGTCGCGACGTTGAAGCCCTCGACCTCGACCACCGCGCCCTCCTCGCTGCCGATGCCGATCGGGAAGAGGCGGACGCCCGCCTCTGCCGCCACCTCAGCGACCTGGCGCGGGTCGAGCTGCGACGTGTTCTCGCCGTCGGTGAGCAGCACGACGGCCGACGAACCGAGGAACTCCACGTTTCCGGGGTCGCCGCCTTCCGCGAGAGCTTCAGGATCGAGGACAAGGGGCTCGCCGGCGATCGCGTCGAGCGACTCGAGGATCGCGCGGCCGATCGAGGTCCCTCCTTCGGGCGAGAGCCGCTTGATCGCGTCGAGCACGTCGTCCTTCACGTCGGTCGGCGGCTGGACGACGAGTGCGGCACTGCTGAACGCGACGACGCCGATCTTGATGCTCGACGGTTGCTCGGCAACGAAGGCGCGTGCCGCCTTCTTCGCCGCGGCGGCGCGCGACGGCTGAAGGTCGTCGGCGATCATGCTGTTCGACATGTCGAAGGCGAGCACCACGGTGCCTTCGCGGTGGGGCAGCTCGACGTCGACGACCGGGCGCGCCAACCCGAAGAGGAGGAACGTCACCCCCACCAAGAACAACGCGGGTGGCACGTGGCGTCGGCGGCCGAGCGGCTTGCCCGAGCCTGTCTGGAGCATTCCCATCGTGCCCAGCTCGGCTTGCTGGCGTGCCCGCCGCTCCAGCAGCAGCCGATAGGCAACGATCAGCAGCGGCACCGCGAGCAGCGACCAGAGCATGAACGGCCAGATCAACGACATCAGTGCCTGCGCCGCCTTCGGAGCTCGACCATCCGCACGAGCACGCGGACGAGGTCGTCCTCCGTCGACACCGAGTGGAGATCGACCCCGGCCCGCTTCATCCCGCTTTCGAGCTGCTCTTCGCGGCGCGGGCCGCGTCACGGAACCGGCGGCGGAACGCGGGATCGCTCGTGTCGACGAAGAGCTGTCCGCCAGTCTCCGCGTCCTCCACGACGATGACGCCGGCATCGGGCAGCTCGACCTCGCGCGGGTCCCAGAGCCGGATGGCCACGACCTCGTGCCGGCGTGCGAGGAGCGTCAAGGAGCGATGCCAGCCGGGTTCGGAGATGAAGTCGGAGATGACGAACACGAGCGACCGGCGCTTGATGCTGTTCATCGCCGCGCGCAGCAGGATGGCCAGGTCGGTCGTGGTGCCGGTGGTCGCAGGAGGATCGAGCAGATGACGGGCGATGCGCAGCACCTGGTTGCGGCCGCTCCGCGGTTCGACAACGCGCTCCACCGCATTGTTGAAGAGGATGGCGCCGACGCGGTTGCCACCACGGGTGAGGAGCCGTGCCAGCGTGGCAACGAACTCGGTGAGCACCAGGTCCTTCGGTCGGTCGGACGCACCGAACTGCATGGAGTGCGACCGGTCGAGCAACAGCCACGCCGTCAGCTCGCGATCAGACACGTACTGCCGCACGAACGGTGCGTCCATGCGCGCGGTCACGTTCCAGTCGATGCGACGCACGTCGTCACCGGGCTGGTACTCGCGCAGGTCCGCGAAGTCGACCCCGGCGCCGTAGAACAGGGTGCGGAAGTCACCCTGCATCAGTCCGTCGAGCCGGCGGATCACCCGCCAGTCGAGGCGCTGAAGGATCAGCTCAGGCGTGGTCTGCGCGGCGACATGGCCGATCGGACGGTTGCGGTCGTGTAGCGGGACTTCCGGGACTGGGACCTTGGCGAGGATCTGCTCGAGCAGGTCGTCGGCGGAGACGTCGTCGGCGAGCGCCTCGTACGACAGCACGAGGCGATGCCGCATCACGTCGAGCGCGAGATCGCGCACGTCCGGCGGCAACGCATACGCCCGCCCACGGACGAAGGCGAGCGCCTTGGCCCCCACGATGAGGTTGATCGCGGCGCGCGGGCTGGTGCCGTAGAGGATGTACGGCACCACGTCCGCCAGACCGACGGACGCCGGATCGCGCGTCGCACCCGCCAGCGTGACCGCGTACTCGATCAGTGCGGGATCGACGTAGACCGCGTCGGCGGCCTGCTGTTGCAGGATCAGCTGCTCGGGCTGGATCACCGTCCTGACGGCTTCGAGCGCGCCGGTCATCCGCTCGACGATCACGAACTCCTCGGAGGGGCTGGGATAGTCGACGAGCACCTTCAACATGAACCGGTCGACCTGCGCCTCGGGAAGCGGATACGTGCCCTCGGTCTCGATCGGGTTCTGAGTCGCCAGCACGAGGAACGGATCAGGCACCGCGTGTGTCTCGCGCCCGATCGTGACCTGGTGTTCCTGCATCACCTCGAGCAGCGCGCTCTGCACCTTCGCGGGTGCCCGGTTGATCTCGTCGGCCAGCAGCAAGTTGGCGAAGACCGGGCCGAGCGAGGTGTGGAACTCACCGGTCTTCTGGTTGTAGATGCGGGTGCCCGACGAGGTCGGCGGGGACGAGATCGGGCGTGAACTGGATGCGCTGGAACATCCCGCCGATCGCGCCGGCCAGCGTCTTGATGGCCATCGTCTTGGCCAACCCGGGCACGCCCTCCACCAGGATGTGCCCACGCGCGAGCAACGCGACGATGAGCCGTTCGAGCAGGTGGTCCTGGCCGACGATGACCTTCTTGACCTCATAGAGCACGCGCTCCATGGGCTTGTCGCGGTCCGGATCATCCATCGCGTTGCGTCCTCTCTCTGGCTCTACAGGTTCGGTCCTCCGGCCGCGCCGCCCGCGGTCTCGATCGGGACGGCGAAGCCCAGGCCGACGAAGAAGTTCTGCTGCGCGGGGTTGGCGAGCGCGGTGACGATGCCGACGACCTGTCCGTCGCGGTTCAGCAGCGGGCCACCCGAGCTCCCGGGATTGACCGCCGCGTCGAACTGGATGAGGTCATCGAGCTCCCCGCTGCCGCCCTCGAGCGGGATCGTGCGACCCAGACCGGAGACCACGCCCGCGGTGAACGAACCGGCGAGACCGAGCGGGCTGCCGGCGGAGAACGCCTCGTCCCCGACTTCCACCGCACCGCTGCTACCGAGTGTCGCGGGCACGACCACCTCGGGAAGGTCGTCGGGCTGCAGCACCGCGATGTCGTTGCTCGGATCGGTCGATTCGACCTGGGCCGTCGACTCCGTGCCATCGGCAAAGGACACCTCGATCGCCGACGCGCCGTCCACGACGTGCAACGCGGTCAGGATCAGACCTTCGCCGTTCACGACGACGCCACTTCCGACGCCCCTCGAGCCGGGAACGGTGCCCACCGTGCGGATGTCGACGAGCGACGGCAAGATCGCCTCGTACACCGCGACCGACCGGGCCGTACCGAGTGTGGTCGTCGTCGTCGGCGTTCGGCGCTGGCGAGCTTCGTCTGCCTCGTCCGACGGCGCGACGAACGTCGCGTAGCCGATGATCCCCACCAGCGCGCCCAACAGGCCGAGCGCGACCGGCCTGAGCGAACGGGCAGATCGCGGCGTACGAGGTGGAGCGTCCGACGTCGGCGGTCTCGCGGGTTCATCCGGCATGGTCACTGCCTTCTCAGCAGCCGGACCGGGGAGCACCGCAGATTCTGCCCAGGAAGCGACTCGGGCACCACACCTGACCTACGGCGCAGGGATACCAGGGGATTGCTTGTCTGCTCGAGTCCTCGAGGCGGCGGTGGACTATCGGCAACCCCTGCCGATTCAAGTGATCAGAGCGAACGGCCGCGAGTTATCGACTGCCGTGAACCGAGGGCGTTCAGCCCACCGTCGTCGGGAAAGCGCCCGGGACGGCGATCACGAAGAGGCCGTAGCCCACGAGCACGATCGCAGCGACGCGAGCAAGTCCTCTGCCCGCCGGCAGACACTTCTCTCCGAACACCAGGAGCGCGATCACGATCATTGCGGCGACGTTCATGACCCCGAGCGGAAGCAGGATCACGAAGAGCAGCCAGCAGCACCCAATGCAATAGCCACCGTGAAGCAGTCCCATCTGGATGGCGCCCTTGCGGCCGTCTCGCCACCCCGTCATCAGGAATGCCATTGGCGAGCGGCACTTCGAAAGGCAGATGTCCTTCAGCGGGGTCAGCTGGTAGATGCCGGCGGCGACGAGCAACCCGCCGCCGACGCGAGCCCAGTTCTCCATCGCCCAACCCGAGTTCTCACTCAGGCGCTCGACGGCGATCGCGAACGCAAACCCGAGCACGCCGAACGCGGTCCAGATCGTCAGGTAGGCGCCCACGAAGTACACGGTGGGTACGTAGGACCGTCCCGCGTCGCGCTTGCCACGCTCGATCCGGTCGAAGAGCAGGATCATCGGTGCCGCTGACGGAAACATCATCGCGACCATCATCGCCACCCACATCGCGAGGAACAGCGGCGCCGCCATGCCCATCGCGAGGTCGAGCCCGCGGTAGCGGCCGTCCATCGACGTCGACATCGACGTGCCCATCGACATCGATGTGTCAGACCCTGCCTGCCAGATAACCGCACCCCACCCGAGAGCGGCGAGCCCGAGCAACGCGACGAGGATCGCGTTGCGCGGCCGCGCGAGCGCCGGCGCGACCGCCGGCGCGACCTCAGTTCGCACCGAGGGACCCGGACTCGCCATCACCCTTTCCAGGAGAACCGGTTCGCGAATCCGCTGAGATCCTGCCCGGAATACTCGATCCCGAACGCCGACACTTGAGACTGCGAGACGGGCGCGAGGCCGAGCGTCGGGCCAGACGGATGAGCGACGATGTTGGTGAGCTCCACCTGCGCACCCGACTCGACCATCACCCGCGCCCCCGAGAAGTCGACGAGCTCGCCGACCGTGATGCGGTGGTCCTTGCCGTCGCTTTCGATCGAGATGGGCGCCTGTTCGATGCCGAGAAACTCGCCGAGCAACGGTCCCAACCCGGCCGGCGGCCCACCGAGTGCGCCGGACAGCACCTCACCGATCTTGCCCACCTGTTCCGGGCTCGCACTTTCGTCGACGATCACACCGACGCGCCAGTTGCCGTCGGCCATGTTGGGTGGCGTGTCCGCGACCATGACGAACGATCTGCCCGAGACGTCGACTCCCTCGATCTCGCCGCTGTCGACCTCGAACGCCATAGCGAAGCGGCAGTAGTCGTCTCGCGTCGCTTGATGCGCAAGGTTCGACCACGAACACGGGCAGATCGCGGAACACGAGCAGTTCTCGTAGAAGTCGCCTTCCAGACTCCAGCTCATCGCCCCCCCAATTCAGAGACCGAAGATTCGGCCACCGGGCCACTCAAGCTGCACTGGACGCTGCCACCCAAGCAGGTCGATGTAAAGAGGCGCGATCGCGCCCACATCAAGGCGACCCCGAGCGAGTACCGCCGGTGCAGGAGCGACGTGATTCTCGGGCGACGCCCGCGTCGCGTCGTTCTGGACTATCGATCTGCTGTGTGGTCGCCTCCAGGCGACCGCCACTGAGGCGCCCGTTGGCGCAGTCACGCCTCGTAGGAGGCAGCCACCTTCTTCGGCACGCACATGCGCCACGCGTCGACAAGTAGCTCGCGCAGTTCGTCGACGTCGATGGCGTCGAGCCGGACGCAGACCCATCGGTACCGCATGTCCGAGGCACGGGGCATGAGGAACTTGCCGGGCTCCGCGGCCACGAGCGCCTCCCGCTCCTCCCTGGGGAACGCGAAGCCCATGATCGTCTCGTCCTCGTAGAACGCGGCGTAGACGATGCGCCCGACCCGGAACCTCACCTGGTCGCGTACGAGCGCCTCGTACGAACGAGGAAGCGGCGCGGTGATCGCGCGAGCATCGTCGATCGTCACCCCCATCGGCGGCGCAGCACCTCAGCGGTGCCGTCGTCGGCGGGCAGGAAGGCCTCGAGATGCAGCTCGGCGAGCGTGACGTCGACTGTTGTCGCGGCGGCTACTCGAATGCTCACTCGGCTCGAGGGACACGTCAGCCCCGACCACCCGCGATCGTCGCCTCGGTACGTGCGACGAGAAGGGGGGCGTCGAGCTGCTTGTGCATCCGAAGGGCGCTCTGGAACGACGCGTCCGCGGCGCGCCGGTCTCCCAGCGTGCCGGCGACCATGCCGTGGAAGTGGGCAACCGAACCGACCACGAATGCCCCGTTGAAGCAGACAAGGTCGACGTACGGATCGAGCAGGGACAGGAGGTGGGCGGCCGACTCGGTGTCGCCCACTCGCGCCGCGACGCTCGCCCACGCGCACGCGACCGTGAGCCAGTACTGGCCTGGTGCCGCGGCGACCGACGAGTCGAGCTCTTCGCGGAGCATCGCTGCGGCGCGTCGGTGATGCCCGAGATCAGTGAGGGCCTCGGCGAGGAGCGGGCGCGTCGAAGCATTGACCGGGGGCTGGTCGAGTGCGGCGCGGATGATCGACTCGACCTCGAGCAACCGTCCCTGGGCGCGGCGGATGTTCATCAGCTGGCCTGCGTACACGGCGAGCGCGTCGGCCTGCGCATTCTCGCTTCCGTGCTCGTACGCCTCGAGTGCCGTGCGCTCGGCTGTACCGACGCGACCTCGAAGGAGCTGACGCCACGCCTCCGTGATCATCAGGCCCCACTGCGCGGGTGCGGCCTCGATCCAGTGCGTGACGTCGCGCAGCTCGGCGAGGCGATGGTCGACCTCGGCGATGTCACCGACTTCCATCGCCGCGGCGATACGAGTGAACAAGGCAGACCACCACGACAGGGGGTCATCGACATGCGGAGCTATGCGAACGTTCTCCTCCGTCGCGAGCAGGCGCTCATCGAGTAGGTCCGGGCCCGCCAGTGCGACCGAGCGACGTGCGAGCACTTCGCTGATCACCGCCGCGTCGCCGGTGCGCCGCGCGGCGACGAGTGCTTCGTCGCTGAGGGCGCGCAACCGGACGCGATCGGCGGAGGAAGCGAGCTCTTGCCCGAGTGCGCTGAGGAGCCGAGCATGCGCGCGGTCGTCGGAGGCGCGCGTGAGCGCGCTCTCGAGGAGCTCGACGAGCTCCTCGTCGATCGCACCCGACGCCCGTGCACCGGCCCGACGCACTCCAGCGACCGCAGCCGCGACGAGCGCGTCGTCGTCCCGGGCATCTACGGCGCGCTGTGCCGCCTGGTAGATCGTCACTCGATACCGGTCCTGGCCCGCGAGGCGCTGTGCCGTCGCGCGACGGGCCTCGGCGATGAGCTGCCGCGGTGAGGTCGGCGCCGCCAGACTTGCCGGCACGCCGAGCGACTCGTCCTGTGCCGCGATCGCTCGGTCGAGATCGCGCAGCGCCGGGCCCGGCTCGATGCCCAGCTCATCGACGAGCAGCGCCGGGCGCGCTGGAACGCACGCAGCGCCTCCGCCTGCCGTCCACTGCGGTAGAGCGCGACCATCAGCAGCTCCCAGCGGCGCTCGCGCAGCGGCTCGGCCGCGACCGCCGACTCCAGCGCCGCGATCGCGTTCGCGTGCTCGCCGCTCGCGATCAGCGCATCCAATCGGTGTTCGACCGAGCTGCAGCGCAGCTCCCCCAGACGCGCTGCCTCAGCCAGCGCGGGTGCGCAACCATCGAGGTCCGGAAACGGCGGGCCTCGCCACAAGGCGAGCGCCTCGTCGAGGGCGCACACGGCTTCGGTCAACCCGCCGGCTTCGAGCGCGCCGCGGCCCGCTCGCCCGAGCCGCTCGAAGCGCTGGGCATCCGTGGCGTCGTCGTCGGTGGCGAGCGCGTACCCCCCAGGCACGCTCATCACGAGCGAGGGGCCATACGCCTTGCGAAGCCCGAGGACATGGTTCTGCACGATCTTCGACGCGCTGCTGGGCGCAGCATCGCCCCAGACCGCGTCGACGATACGGGCGTTGCTCACCCGCTCACCCGGGATGAGCGCGAGCATCTCGAGGACCTGTCTGCGCTTGGCCGCCGATGGCATCTCCCACCCCGCGGGTCCGAGCACCTCGAGCGGCCCGAGCACGCGCACCCTCATCGCTGATGACGGTACTGGCGCGGCCGGACCGCCACGAGACCACCACGAGACCGTCCCAGTGCATGTTCGATCCATCGACACACGGAGGTGGGACGGTCATGTTCGATACTCGACGCGTGCAAGGAAACGGGACGAAGGCCCTGCGAAGGGTCGCCGTCGTCGCCAGCGTCATCGGCCTCACCGCGGGGCTCACCCAACTCAACCCCGCGTTCGCAGGCTCGGATCAAGCAGCCGGAGGGGCGCGGAAGATCACCTTCACGACTGCGTCGGGGCCGCCCATACCCTTCACCCAGACGTGTGACTCGGCGGGCGCCTGTCTCCTACCAATCAGCGGGGGCCCCGCGAGCACCGTCACGGGCGATTTCAATGGCACGGGTGTCTACGCAGGCGCGGCCCACCAGATCGGGTCCGACGAGGCGTACTCCAGTGCCATCACGACGTTCACGGGCGCGGTCAAGGGCTGCGGAGAGGGCACCGAAGTAATGCGATACGACGCGCACTACCGCGCGGACCTGCCACACGGCGGCGGCGGCACCTGGGAGATCGTGGACGGAACCGGGACCGGTGATCTCGAGCAGCTGTCGGGCCACGGCACGTTCACGCTCGGTACCACCAACCCGGACGACTTCTCGGGCACGGCCATCTTCAAGGGCACCATCCGCTGTTGAGGATCGAGTGTCCCTTGATACCAATCAGACGAGGAGTGGCTTCACCCAAGCGGACCACTTCTTGCGCCACGACAGCGCCAGCATGAGCCTGATCGGTAACGGCGGTGGTGGTGGGCGCTCCTGCTTCGCCAACCCCTGGACGATCTCGTCGAGAGCACCCACGGCGCACGGGAGGTGCTCTTTTGGGATCGACTTGAGGGCTGCCTTGTCGAGGCGGTCCCACTCCTTCGGTGCGATGGACTCGGCGATCGCGGGGATGATCTGCTCGTCCTCGAGGTCGAGATGTGGAAAGAACATCTCACGCACCTCGACCATGGCTGCGTGCAGCGTCCGCTGGTGGGCTTCGTCGGGCTGCTGTTCGAATGCGGAAATCGCGGAGTCGACGGCCTCCAGAGCCCGAATCAGTTGCTGATGATCGTCCTCCAGACGCCTGACGAGTGCGTCCATGTCTGGTCGGGCGGCGACAAGAGCTGGGAAGATGCTGTCGTCTTCACTGTGATGGTGGTAGTGCAAGACAGCATCGTAAAAGTTCCAGTGTGATCCGATCATGGGCTGGAGTGCCGACGGCGCCAACTTCTCGGTCGCGTCGACCAAACGGGTCGTCACCAGCCGAAACGCATCGTGCACCACCACGTATACACGCGTGTCCGCTTGGGACTTCGAGGAGCCTTGCCCGACCACTTGTGCCTCCTCTCGCTGCCAAACCCTTCCTCGGATCGCGCTCTACTTCTTCATGCCCGGCGAGCCGTCGATGGGGCATCGTCTGCTCCACGACTGCTGCTGCTGGCGCGACCGCCGGAACGTATCGCGCGATACGTCCCCATCCGCTGAGACACAAACGAGGGACGGGCGGTCGCGCAGTCACGCCTCGTAGCCGGCAGCCACCTTCTTCGGCACGCACATGCGCCACGCGTCGACGAGTAGCTCGCGCAGTTCGTCGACGTCGATGGCGTCGAGCCGGACGCAGACCCACCGGTACCGCATGTCGGAGGCACGGGGCATGAGGAACTTGCCGGGCTCCGCGGCCACGAGCGCCTCCCGCTCCTCCCTGGGGAACGCGAAGCCCATGATCGTCTCGTCCTCGTAGAACGCGGCGTAGACGATGCGCCCGACCCGGAACCTCACCTGGTCGCGTACGAGCGCCTCGTACGAACGAGGGAGCGGCGCGGCGATCGCGCGGGCATCGTCGATCGTCACCCCCATCGGCGGCGCAGCACCTCAGCGGTGCCGTCGTCGGCGGGCAGGAACGCCTCGAGATGCAGCTCGGCGAGCGTGACGTCGGCGGCAGTCGCGAACGATGTGATCGTCGTGATGAGCCGGAGGTCGCCATCGGCCGAGGCCAGCTCCAGTGGCACGGCGAATCCGAGCACGTCGGCCTCGTCGGGCAGCGGCGGCAGGTAGGACTCGAGCTCCGCGAGCAGCTCCTCCAACTCCGGGTCGGGGCTCTTGGCGAGCAGGGCCCGCAGATGCTCGGTGACGTGCCTGCCCCACTCCGGCAGGTTGCGAACCCGGGGCGCGAGACCATTGGGGTGGAGGGCGTGGCGGAACATGTTGGCCGGCGGCGCCAGCAACGCGGGATCGACACCTTCGTTGAACACGTCGAACGCCCGATTGGCGGTGACGAGGATGCCGTGCGCGTCGCACGACGATCGCTGGGTACGGAAGGTGACCGTCGAGGATCGTGTCCAGCGCCTGCAGAACCGGGCGAAGCGCCTCGTCGTCGAGCGGCGGCTCCGGGAATGCCGGGGCGAAGCCGGCAGCGAGGAGCATCTCGTTGCGCTCCCGCAGGGTGAGCTCCATCGACTCCGCCAGGCGCAACACCATGCCCCGGCCCGGGCGGGAGCGGCCCTGTTCGATGAAGCTCACGTGCCGCTGGGTCGTGCCCGCCCGTAGCGCGAGATCCAGCTGGCTCATCCGGCGGGCCATGCGCCAGCGCCGCAGCTCGCTCGGGAACCGGGTCATCACCGAAAATCGTCGCTCACCCCGGGCGTCGATGCCATTCCCTCCAGGGAGTTGCTAGCGGTCACTCCCCGGCAGACGATGCAGCCATGACCGACACAGCAGCAGTCATCGATCAGTACAACGCCGCGTTCCTCGAGCGAGCACCCGAGAAGCTCGTGGACCTCATCGCCCCCGACTGCGTGATGGAGGGCACCGGCCCGGAGCCCGACGGCAACCGATGGACGGGCTACGACGAATGCCTCGCCGGTTGGCAAGGATTGGCCTCCGACCCCGCCATCCAGTTCACGGTCGAGCACGTCGACGTCGACGGCGACCGCGCCGTCATCCGCTGGAGGATCACCGGCGCCGAGAACTACCGGGGCGTGAACCTCATCCGCGTTCGGGACGGCAAGATCGTCGAGGCCCTCGGGTACGGCAAGCGGCCCTGATGCGATGACCACCATCGACGCCAATGGGGTGGCCCTGGGCATCGAGTCCTTGGGTGACGACGACGCACCACTCGTCCTGCTCGCGGGCGGAACGACGATGCTGTCCTGGCCCGACGCGCTCTTCGAGCGCCTCGCCGCCGGCGGGCGCCGCGTGGTGCGCTACGACCTGCGCGACAGCGGCGAGTCGACAACGGCGGACCCGGAGGCGCCCGCCTACACCCTCCGCGACCTCGCCGCCGACGCCGCGGCCCTTGCCGACGCGCTCGGCGGTGGACCCGCGCACTTCGCGGGGATCGGCGTCAGCGGGATGGTCGCCCAGGTGGCCGCGCTCGACCATCCGGGCGCATTCTCGGCGCTCACCCTGGCCGGCACCCGCTCGGTCGCGCCCGGCCGACCCGACGATGACCTCCCCGACCATGACCGGGCGACGATGAGCCGGCTGTTCGCGCGTCCGATGCCCGACTGGACCGACCGCGACGCGGTGGCGGCGTTCGCGGCTGCCGGCGCGGAGATCCTCGGCGACGACCCCGTCGCCGCGGGCGCGATCGCCGCGCGCATCTGGGACCGCACGCCCGGCACCGCACCCCCGGTCCAAATGGCCAACCAGATGGGCACGGTGTTCTCCAAGCTCGACTGCACACCCCGATGGCGCAAGCGCCTACCCGAGATCGAGGTCCCCACGCTCGTCATCCACGGCCGCCGCGATCCCTTCTTCCCCGTCGGCAACGGCGAGGCGATCGCGCGCGAGATCCCCGGCGCGAGGCTGCTCGTCCTCGAGAAGGCCGCCACCGCGATCCCCGATGCGGCAGCTGGCGAGGTCGCGGAGGCAATGCTCGCGCTCGGGTAACACGCCGCCTCGAGATGCCGCTCGATCGCGATGTCCTGCGATTTCCCACGCCCGCAGGCGATGAAACCGAGACGGCACCAGGTAGGCACCCGATGACGTACGCATCGCAACGCGGTCGAGGCGATGGAGTCGGGGTTCGACGGCAGCTTGCGAGATCGCCTCCTCACGAGCGACACGAACCGAGTTCCTATGCTGCGGTGGCGTGAGCGACGGCGGGCGCGCGGACGCGCTGGTGATGTTCGGGGCGACCGGAGACCTGGCGCGAAAGAAGCTCTTCCCAGCGGTCTATGCACTCGAGCGGCGCGGGCGCCTCGAGGTTCCCGTCGTCGTGGCCAGCCGGTCCGACTGGGACGACGAGCAGCTCCATTCGTACGCCAAGCAGGCGGCAGAGGACACTCTCGGCGACGCGTTCGAACCGGAGGTGTTCGAGACGCTGGCGCGGAGGATGACGTTCGTGAACCTCGAGTACGAGGATGCGTCCACCTTCTCGCGGCTGCGTGACGCGCTCGGCGACGTCCAGCATCCCGCCTACTACCTGGCGATCCCGCCGACGGCCTTCACGACGGTCGTCGAGGGACTGCGGACCGCCGACCTGCAGCACGGCGCGCGGGTCGTGGTCGAGAAGCCCTTCGGCCGGAGCCTGCAGACGGCACGCGAGCTCAACGAGGTGCTTGCGGCCGCATTCCCCGAGGAGGCGATCTTCCGGATCGACCACTACCTCGGCAAGGAGTCGGTCGAGAACCTGTTGGTGCTGCGCTTCGCCAACACGCTGCTCGAGCCGATCTGGAACCGGAACTTCGTCGACAACGTGCAGGTCACTCTGGCGGAATCGTTCGGCGTCGAGGGACGCGGCGGGTTCTACGACAGCGTCGGGGCGATCCGCGACGTGCTGCAGAACCACCTGCTCGAGGTGGTCGCCCTGCTCGCGATGGAACCGCCGATCGACGCGATGGCCGACTCGCTGCGCGACGAGACGGTGAAGGTCTTGAAGGCGATCGACCCGATCGACCGCACCGACCTCGTCCGCGGCCAGTACCGCGGGTACACCGACGAGGAGGGCGTCGATCCGTCGTCGACGGTCGAGACCTACGTCGCGTGCCGGCTCGACATCGACTCGTGGCGATGGGCCGGCGTGCCGTTCTTCGTGCGCACCGGCAAGTGCCTCGCCCGCGGCGAGGTGATCGTGACCGTCGAGCTGCGCTGCCCGCCGAAGCGCTTCTTCGCGGGTTCCGACAACTCTGGTCCCGAGGCCGACCTCATCTGCTTCCGGCTCGGGCGTGACGACGGCGTGATCTTCTCGCTGCAGGCGAAGGCTCCGGGGCGGAAGATCCGCACCCAGGCGATCGAGCTCGCGGTCGACTTCGAGATGGCCCTCGGCGAGCGGCGCGACGCGTACGAACGCCTGCTCGACGACGCACTCGCGGGTGACCTCCGGCGCTTCGCCCGTCAGGACGGCGTCGAGGAGGCATGGCGCGTCGTCGAGCCCGTGCTCGACCTCGACGATCAGCCGATCGTGTACGAGCCCGGCTCGTGGGGACCGGAGGAGGCGGACGCCGTCATCGGCGAGCGGACCTGGCACATGCGCGACGCGTGACGGCCCGGACTTGACCTTGACCTCGCGGCAGGGTTGCACCAATCAGGGAGCTGACGACAGCGGTCGGAGGACTCGAACAAAACCCGGCTGCAACGATGCTCATTCAGTACGGGATGCCACAGCCGTCAATGTTCACTGTTGGAAAGGACACCTCATGCTCTACAGGTCGATCGTCAAGAAGCGCATTCGGCAATCCTTCGAGCAGGTCAACAACCGCTCTTGGGATGAGCTGATGAACTCGATCGCACCCGACGTGCATCACCGCTTTGGCGGCACGCACACGATCGGAGGTCAGCGCCACGACGCCGCGGCTCTTCGTCGCTGGTTCGAGCGTCTCGCGCGAGTTCTGCCCAACCTCCACCTCGAGATCAACGACATCTGGGTGCAGGGCTGGCCGTGGCGGACCATGGTGTTCGTGCAGTGGGACGGAACCGCAACCCTGTTGGACGGCGGCGGATACTTCCAACACGCCGTGCACGTGATCACGCTGCGCTGGGGCAAGATCCAAGAACTCGACGTCTTCGAAGACTCGCAAGAAGTCGCCCGCGCGCTGACCATCCAATCGGCAGCCGGCCTCGACGAAGCTCACGCCGAACCAATCGAGAGCTGAGCGCGTATGGCAGTGGTGTCCCGCCTGCACAGGGACGTCACAACCCCTTCATACCTACTGCTGCACGCACTCAGGGCACTCAGCGCAATAGGTGGACGTACGATCCAGGCACGACAACACGGGGCGGACGTGAACCGTCTGGCTGGGACGGCGAGACGAGTCGTCCCTACAGCGGCGCGCGGTGCGCTGTCTCTGCTCTCTGCAAGGGAGTCACGCGTTGCCAGCGGCTCTGGCAACTCGGCCTTCTTCGATTCGAACTCTTCCGGCGTCAGATTCCTGGCATCTCGCAGCGAGCGAGAAGTGACGGCGCTCTTCCAAACGAGCGTTCAGCGAATCCGTGAGCTCTGACCTGGGAAAACGGTGGGTGCTGAGGGGCTCGAACCCCCGACCTCTTCCTTGTAAGCAATCCGGCCCTGAGCGCTGTGCTCACTCGCGGAGAACCAGGCACCGCAACGAGATCGCCGGAGCGAAACGGCGCGAGTTATCGGGTCTGTCGCAGTGACGTCGTCAGCCCAACGGGCCTGCGTTGCCGGCACGGACCAGGCGAACGCTCGATCGTTAGCGAGGCGATGCGGTCGTCTCGTTGGAAGTCAGTTCGAAAGTAGCCGCCGAGCATGACGTTCAATGGTGGCTAAGCCAAGTCTGCTGGCGGTGGTCAGAGCAGAGTTCAGGAGCGCGCGTGGCTTGGGCGAGCATCACCGGGTTGACCGCGACTCGCGAGCATGCGCGCCCAGTTGACTTGGGTCCGTGCGAGCTCGATCGGTGCGTCGATGCGTTCGTGTATTGCCACGGCTTGCACGAAGGCTTCGTCGGCCTCGTCGAAGCGACCGGCGGTCGCAAGAGCTACGCCGAGGGGGCGGGCGACGCTGCCGTCGCAGGTGATGCCGGTGAAGGCGAACTGATCACGCCACGGTGCGAGCAGCTCAGCCACGAGCATCGGCGGCGGATCGGTGCTCGAGGTGACTCGGCGACATCAGCGCAGAGGCGTCATCGCCGTGAGTCATGTGGGACATCGAAGGGGAACTCATCGAAGCCGCTGGCGACGAGTGGTTCGAACGCGCGCCGAGCGTCGTCGAGTCGATCCGACTCGCAGAGGGCGAGGGCAAGCGCGGCTCGAAACGCGGGGAGCCCGGGATTCTCAGCGACACGCCCGTTCGATGAGATCGATGATCTCGCCGAGGCGTCCCTGGGCACGACGAATCGAAAAGATCTGACCTGCGTAGTAAGCGAACACGTCGGGTTCACCGCTCTGACTTGCGATTTCCAAAGCCTCGCCCGCAGCGTGTTCGGCGTCGTCAATACAGCCCGGCGAGCAGTCGCCGCCACGCTAGAATACAACGCGACGAACCGGCGCGGTTCGAAGCCAATCGGGTTTCGTGCCGCGTACACGAATCCTCATGTCGAGGTTCTTGTCGACTTCGACGAGATCCCCACGGCACACCGCGGCGTTGATCAGGCTCGCGGCCGCGCCAACGCGGAAGTGCCGATCACCAAGGCGCTCGGCGACATCGCGTTGCTCGTACGCGTTCGACGTCAACTCGTCCAGTGCGCTCGGCGACCAGATCGTGGCGTGGCGCTTCGCCAGCACCTCCCAGAGCGTGACGTCGTCGTCGACACCTCGGGCCATGGCGAGCTGCCTCATCACTGAGCATCCGGGCCCGGTCGCGGTCGCCCCAGGTGAGCTCGGCCGCCAGGGTCGCGAGCAGCCGTCGCCCGTTCCGGGGTCTCGGTCCCCGCCGTCGCCGTGAGCGCCGCCTCGAGCGCGTGCGATGCGGTCGTGGTCGACCGCGCCGGCACTGCTGGGCCGGCCGCGGTTGTTCGCCAGAGCGGCGCGCACCAGCAGCCAGCGTCTCCGAGGCGCTCGGCAAGATCAGAGGCGGCGAGCAGTGTTTCGCGAGACGCCCGGATCGAGGGCTTGACGCTGCGCGGTGCCGAGGCGGACCAGCGCCTCGCAGCGCGCAAGCTCGCCGGCGATCTGGTTGGCCGTCGATGAGCTCGAGGGCCTGGCTGGTACGAGGCCACGGCGTCGTCGGGGGCGAGCTTGGCGAGCGCGTGGTCACCGGCGCGCAGCGCGTAGTCGATCGCCTGGTCGGCGTCGACGGGCTGGCTGGCCTGGGCCCAGTGGTAGGCGAGCTCGCCGAGACGGTCGCCCGGATCGTCGCCGCAGAGGGCCTCGAGGGCGACGGCGATGCGACGGTGCAGTCGTTGGCGACGCGTCGAGCCCGAGGTCCTCGTAGAGCGTGCGCTCGATGAGCGCGTGGGTGAACGACAGTCGCCGGGCCGTTGCGGCAGCTCTCGGATCAACATGGCGCCGATCGCCGCGTCGAGCAGATCGAGCATGTGATCTTCGCTCGTGGTCGGTGACCGCCGCGAGGAGGTCGAGATCGAAGTCGCGACCGATCACGGCAGCCGCGCGCAGCGCTGTTCGGCGTCCGCGCCGAGCTGGGCGACGCGGCGTCCGATCACCTCCCGGATGCTGGTCGGCAGCGCGTCATGGTCGCGGAAGTCGACGTCGGCGATCCAGCGGCCATCGTCGCCCTGAGAGATCGCGCCGGTCTCGGCGAGGTGCCGCAGGATCTCGCTCGCAAAGAACGGGTTCCCGTCGGTCTCCCGAAACACCGCGTGGGCCAGCGCGATCGCCGGTCTCCTCCATCGGGTGCCCGGCCGCGGCTTCGAACAAGGCCACGATTTCGGCGTCACTGAGGCCGCGCAGGTCGATGCGCTGCACGTGCTGCTCTCGGTGGAGGGCCGCCAGCGCATCGGTGAAGTGGATGCTCGGCGCCCACGTCGGTCTGGTCGGTAGGTGCCGACAACCAAGCAGCCGGGGCGGGTCGGTCGACGCGATCACATGCCGCAACAACAGCAGTGACGGCTTGTCGGCCCAATGCAGGTCCTCCAGCACCAGCAGGACCGGGGTGTCGCTGCACACTCGAGCGAAGAGCCCGACGACCGCGCCGAACAGGAGGTATCGCTCCTCGTCCGGATCGCCAGGCGGTGCAGCATGATTGGTCACCGATGCGTTGCGCGAGCTCGGGGACGAGCCGGGCCAGCTCGCCGCCGTGTCCTCCAATGTGGCTCGACGAGGAGATCCCGGGGTTCGTGCACGATCAGGTGGCGGAGCGCCTCGACCCACGGTTGATATGGGATCCCGAGGTCTTCGTCACAGCGGCCGTACAGCACCGCCGCGCCCTCGGCGGCGACGATTGCCCGCGAGCTCGGCGACGAGGCGCGTCTTTCCCAATCCGGGTTCGCCGCCGATCAGCACCGCACGGCGTTCGCCCACGCTCACGTCCTTCCACGCGCGCACGAGGGCCTCGAGCTCTGGTCCGCGACCCACAAAGAGCTCACCTGCGGCATCTCGAAGGACCCCGGGCACCGGGAGCGACACGCCGGCGGCAGCCTTCGAGCGGTCGCGGTCCCGAGGGTTTCCAGCTCGGGCAAACCCGGAGCCGCGAGCGCCGAGACGATCCGCTCCGCCCGGGCGAGATCCGCCAGCACCTGTGAACCGAGCTCGACCAATACGACGTGTTCCGGCATCTCATCCCGCACGAGCTCACCGGTGGACTGCGACACCAGGACCTGGCCCCCGGTGGCGAGACTCCGAATCCGCGCCGCCCGGTTCACGGTCGGGCCGTAGTAGTCGTCACCGCGTTCGAACGCCTCGCCGGTGTGCAACGCCATCCGCACCGACAGCTCGCGTGGGCTCCGGCCACGTCTCGCTCACCAGTGCTCGCTGGGCTGCCGTACGCCGCCGCCAGCGCGTCCGTCGCCCGAGCGAACACCGAAAACGTGCTGTCCCCTTCACCACGGGCCTTCAAGACGGTTCCCCTGTGGGCCTCCACGGCCCCATGCATCAGCACGTCATGACGCGCGACGGCCGCTCGCCATCGTCTTAGCGTCACGCTCCCACAGCGCGGTCGAGCCAACGATGTCGCTGAGCAAGAACGTCACCACCCCGCTCGGCAACGCCTCGTCGGGAGGTGCTCTGCGACCGTGGACGGCTGCCAGTCGATCTCGGGCTCCTGCGAGCAGGATCGCTTCTTCCAGGCGGCCGAGCTCCTTGCTCGGGTCGATGCCGAGCTCCAGCGCGAGCGTCTCGCGCGCCCGCTGGTAGGCGCGCAGCGCGTCGCCCTGGCGGCCCGACCGGTAGAGCGCCATCATCAGCTGCGCCCAACGGTGCTCCCGCAGCGGCTCGTCGGACACCATCGCCTCGAGATCCCCGACGCACTCCGCGATGGGCTCCGCACGCGAGCCGGGCGTCGATCTCCTCCTCCTGGGCCGAGCCGGCGGAGCTCGTCCAGGCGAGCGGCCTCCGCGTCCGCGGGTGCCCAGCCGCTGAGCTCCGCGAAGGCGCCGCCCGCGCCAACTCGGCGAGGGCGGCGGCGAAGAGTCGGGAGGCTGTCGGCTAGCGCTCCCCGCCCGCGCCGCGGCGCGGGCATCGCGTAAGCTCGGACTCGAAACGGGCCGAGTCGACCATGAGGCTCTCGCCGAGCGCGTACCCAACGGCGTGGTGCGGATCGGCGTCGGGGCCGAGCACCTTACGCAGGCGCAGGACGCTGGTTCTGAAGCTGCTTCGTCGCCGAGCGCGGCGGACTCGCCCCCCACAAGGCGTCGACGAGCGTGTCCCCGCTCAGAGCATCGCCCCGGCCCACGCCGAGGGCGACGAGCAAGGCCCGGTCTTTGCCCCCGCCGACCGCGATCGCGCGCCCACTGTCGAGCACCTGCGAGCGGCCCCAGAACCCGCAGCTCCACGCCTTCGAACGGTACTCCCGAGCAAGGGGATGACAACCGGGAACGGACCAGATTCGTACCGGATCGAGACCCCGCAGGCGCACGGTGAACGTCAATCGAACAAAGGAATCACCATGAAGCCACGGATGCGAAGTGTTGTGCCTGCCACGGTTGTCGTCGCTGCGCTTGGACTCAGCGGCACGCTGCTGATAACGAACCAAGGCGGAGGTGCGACGGACACCAAGCAGCCACCCGTCGCGGTCTCAGACTGCAAGCCGGCACCGGCGCCCTGCGGCAGCGAAGAAAGCGACCTCGTGATCGCCGCAGCGAACGAGGCAGCTCGACACATGGTCGAGCCGCAGACACCGGCAGCACTAGCCCGTAGCGCGAGTTATCGGGCGACCCCGGCGGCAGCGTCGGACCCCACAGCTGAGTCTTCAGCCGAGGCACGCGCAGTCCGTCGCGCCGTGCGGAAGAAAACCCCTGAAGATCACGCCCAGCTCTCCGAGGCCGTAGCCGAGCTGGTACTCCGCGACCTGAAATACCTCGATCTTGTCGTCCTCGAGGGTCTTTGCGACCTTCCTCGCCGTTCGAAGGCTCACGTCGAATCGGTAGACACCAGCGGGGCCGACGCCGTTGTCGACGCCGAAGGGCCCGCTGGGGACACCGAGGTGCACCGCCTCGACATCCTCGAGGAGGCGCCGCGCGGACGCGGGAAAGAAACTCCGCATTGCCGCCTCGTACGCATCTGTTGAGCGGAAACGGTGGGTGCGAGGGGCGATGCCCGACAGGAACGTTGTCGCCATCCCCGTCGCACGAACGGCGAACGCGCTGGCGGCGCGAGCGCATCGCGGGCAATCTGTGCGGGTGCGCGGGGCGGAGCGGCCGGCCCAGTGATCATGAAGTAAGCAGAGGAGGACGAGATGGCTGGTGAGACTCCGACGATCGTGTTGGTCCACGGTGCGTGGGCCGATGCGACGGGCTTCGATCTCGAGATCCGTGCCCTGCATGACCGCGGGTATTCCGTCATCGGGTTCGGCAACCCGCTTCGCGATCTCGCTGGCGACGCCGCGTACCTGGCCGAGTTCCTGCGGACCCTCACTGGGCCGATCGTGCTCGTCGGCCACTCCTACGGCGGCAATGTGATCTCCACCGCCGCGATCGGCAACGAGCAGGTCCAGGCGCTCGTCTACTTCAACGGCTGGATGTGCGACGTGGGGGAGAGCCAGCAGCAGCTCCTCGAGAAGTTCGAAGGCAGCCTTGTGGGGCCTTCCATCAGGCCCGTCCCGTTCACCAACCCCGACGGGAGCGAGGGCACCGACCTCTACCTCGCACCCGAGGCGTTCCGCGAAGCCTTCGCCGCCGACGTCGATCCCGAGACGGCCGCAGTAATGGCCGCGGCACAGCGGCCCTACGCCGCCGCCGCGTTCGCAGCCACGCCGTCGGCCGCGCCGGCGTGGAAGACACTGCCGTGCTGGTATCTGCTCGGTACCGAGGACAAAGCGATCCCGCCAGCACTGCAGCGGTTCATGGCCGAGCGCGGCGAACGCGACGATCGTGGAGGTCCCCGCTTCACACGTCTCGTTCGTGTCCCAGCCCGAGGCAGCGACTCAACTCGTCCTGCAGGCCGTCGAGGCGACAGCCGCAGCCGGCTGAGCAGCGCCGCCCACGATCTCTCGCGTTCCGGGTGCGGCAACCCTCGAGAGCCTGGCGCGACAGTTGCCAAGTTCCCGCACCCGGTCGAGGGGCGCATCGATGAGCACTGCGGCGTGGGCTGTCGGCCCTTCCTCGTATCTCATCGGCGACACTCCTCGCACCAGCGAAGAGGTCTAGCCGCCGCGGACGCGCCGATACCCGCCGCTGACCCAGTCAACAACAAGTCGGCCGTATTCGTCCGGTGCTTCTTCCCAGGCGAAGTGACCGGCGTCGAGCGGATGGATCTCGAGCGCGATCGGGTTCGCGCTTGATCAGGCCCGTTGGACCTCGAAGTAGAGGAGTCCGTGGTCCGAGAAGTCGCGGATCCACTTGTCCTGTTGTGCCGTTGTCGCGAGCTTCGGCCAGCCGCGCGAGCGCAACAACCGCCGAGTGATGAATCTCCCCGTGTACCCGAACGCGCCGGTCACCGCATCCATGGTGGGGGCCGGGAGCGGCGTCGTTGGGCGTGACTGCCACGCCGGCGAGTGCGGCTACCTGACGTAGACGTCGCCGCCGCGCTCGCTCACCTCGCCCCGACCCAGGGGCAGGACGCGGGTCAGGAGCTTGTACGCGGCGTCGAGACCCGGGACCTTGGCGAAGGCGCCACCCGGCCCTTCGACCATCCGGCCGGTGTCGACGTCGTAGCGGGCGCCGTGCCACGGACAGACCAGGCAGCCTTTGGTGTCGATCGAGCCGCCGGCGAGGTCGGCCCGGAGGTGACGGCAGCGTCGGGTCACGGCGAAGCGCTTCCCGGCGGCGTTGCCCACGGCGAAACGGTCGGCACCCTTGATCGTGCCCGGGGGGAGCTCCGCCGCCGGGCCCGCACAGATCTCGTCGGCCATCGGCACCTCCTCATAGGAGAGTGTTGCTACACACCGTAGGCTTCGCGCCCGTCGAGGAGTGATGCCGTGGCCGACGCTGCCGCCCGTCTCCACGCGCTGACTCGCCACGGCTCGCCGGTCGACCGGTCACAGCTGGTCGCGTTCCCGCCCCTCGATCCCGCCAACCGCCCGGCAACGTTCAAGCGCTACGCCGACCGGCCAATCGTGGCGTTGCCGACCGACTTCGGGAGGTCGAGCGAGGCTGCGGCGGTCGTGCTTTCGGGGCGGGTACGCCGCGAACCAGCGACCTTCGACGCCCGCGTCCTCGCCCGGCTGCTGTTCTTCACCGGCGGCGTCACCCGGGTGAGCGAACCACGCGGGGGCGGCGAGCCGACCTGGTTCCGGGCCGCGATGTCGGCGGGGAACCTCCACCCGGTCGAGGTCTACGTCGTGTGCACCGGGCTGGGGGAGGTCCCTGCCGGCGTTCACCACTTCGCTCCGCTCGAGGTCGGTCTGACGACGTTGCGCGACGGGGACCACCGCGACGTCCTGGCAGCCGCGACGGGCGCGCCGGAGGTCGCTGCGGCCCCGTGCAGCCTGGTACTGACCGGGGTCCCGTTTCGCACTGCGTGGAAATACGGGGAGCGCGGCTACCGCCATCTCTTCTGGGACGCAGGCAGCATGCTGGGGAATCTCCTCTCGCTCGCCGAAGCATTCGGGCTTTCGGCTCGCGTGTACGCCGGGTTCGTCGACCGCGTCATCGCCGACCTCGTGGGCGTCGACGGCGTCGAGGAGCTGCCGCTCGCGGTCGTGACGATCGGGCACCGCGACGATCGCGCGCCCACGGTGGCCGACGGCGAGCGCGTCACGCGCCTTGACCTGACAACGGCGCCGGTTGCGCCGCGCCCGATCCGCTTTCCGCTCATCGAGGAGGCACACGACGACGGACGCCTCATGAATGCAGACGCGGTCGCGGCGTGGCGCGTCGCCGCAGCGTCACTCGGCCTCCCCACACCTGACGAACTCGAGGTCCCGGCCGACGCGGGCACCGAGCCGCTCGAGGACGTCATCTTGCGGCGCGGCTCGACGCGCCTCATGCGCCCCGACCCCGTCCCGCCCGAGCTGCTGACCTGGGGCATCGGCGTGGCCGCGCGACCGGTCCCCGGAGACTTCACTGCCGCGGGACACACGCTCCTACAACACTTCCTCGCCGTGCACGCGGTCGAGGGCGTCGAGCCCGGCGCGTACCGCTGGCGCGCCGGGCTCCTCGAGCAACGACGCCCCGGCGAGTACCGCGACATGACCGCGCACCTGTGCCTCGACCAGCCGCTCGGCGGCGATGCGGCCTTCACCGCCTTCCACGCGGCCGACCTCGACGGCGTGCTGGCGACGCTCGGATCGCGCGGCTACCGCGCCGCGCAGCTCGAAGCCGGGATCGCGGCCGAGCGGCTCGCGCTCGCGGCCTTCACGCTCAGCGACGGCGCGACCGGCCTCACCTTCTACGACGAGCTCGTCTCACAGTTCTTCGGCACACGCACGCAGTGCCTGCTCGTGACCGCAGTCGGCATCCCCGCGTACCGCAACCGCGCCGGCGGCGGTCCCGGCGCACCGGCCGAGCTCGCGCACTTCGACCAGCTCATGGTCCGCCTCGCGTCCCGTCTCCGCGGCGGGCTCTAGCTGCGCGTTCCGTTGCGAGAGGGCGCGCGTCCTCCACGCGATCTTCACCGACCTCGCCAACTTCTCGGGACTCGCGAGCGAGGAATCGATCCTGCTCAAGGTCGGCAACGAGGGCATCGACCTCACCGGTCTGCTGCTCGCCGGCATGGTGATCGGCGCGCTCGGCGCCCTCGATGACGTCACCGTCACCCAAGCATCTGCCGTCTGGGAGCTGCGAGCGACCGATCCGACGCTGTCGCGGCGCGACCTCTATCGCTCTGGTCTTCGCATCGGACGTGACCACATCGCGTCCACCGTGAACACGCTGGCGCTCGCCTACGCAGGTGCGGCGCTCCCGCTGCTCATCTTGCTGGTCGTCTCGCGCCAATCGCTCGGTGCGGTCGCCAACAGCGAGGTCGTTGCCATCGAGATCGTGACCACGCTCGTCGGCAGCATCGGTCTCGTCACCGCAGTGCCCATCACCACCTGGCTCGCGGCCGAGATCGCGCTCGAACGACCCCACGAGCCACGTGCCGAGGTCGATCCCGAGCCCGTCCCTGAGATACCGCGACCCACGCGAGGCCGGCGAGATCCCCGAAGACGAGTTCTGGACCCGCTGACCGGTCCCACGACGCACGTCCCTCCCGCGAGGTCCTCGCCCGAAGGGCGGGACCTGCAACGGTGGTACTTGGTGATGGAGAGATCGAAGTTGGTGGCGCGCACCGAGATCGACCACCAGATCTTGGATCTTCGAGTTCGGTCCGCGCGGTGAAGCTCCTCTACCTGCTCCGTCACGCGAAATCGAGCTGGTCGGACCCCCTGCCCGACCGTGAGCGTCCGCTCGCGCCGAGAGGCCGGCGAGCGACGACGGCAATGGCCCGGCATCTCCGCGCGGAGTGCATCCAGCCCGCGCTCGTGCTGTGCTCCCCTGCCGTGCGCGCTCGGGAGACCTTCGACGAGATCGCCGCCGCGTTCGACGGGGATGTGTCGCTGGTCGTCGATGACGAGTTGTACGGCGCGAGCAGCGACGAGTTGATGCGCGAGCTCCGAGCAGTGTCCAAGTCCATGTGGTCGGTGATGGTCGTCGGCCACAATCCCGGTCTCCAAGACCTCGCGATCACCCTCGCGGGGGGTGGCGAGCCGCGCGCGCTCGAGCGGCTGCGGACGAAGTACCCCACGGGCGCGCTGGCCACGCTGGCGATCGAGAACGACTCGTGGCGAGCAATCGAGCCAGGGTGTGCGCGCCTCGTCGCGTTCGTAGTTCCGAAGGAGCTCGCCTGACCATCGCCGCTGCTGCGCGTCTCCACTCCTCGGAGAGCTGCCGCGGTCGCGGTGCGTCGCGACGCAGCAACACTCGATGCCGGCCTGCTCGGTCGCCTCCTGTTCTCCACCGGCGGTGTCAACCGTCCGTTATCCACTCTTTGAGCACTGTGCAATGAGTTCACGCGCGCATCGAAACGGGACAGCCTTGTGATGCGGCGGTGGTGGGTGCTGAGGGTCTCGATCCCCCGTCCTCTTCCTTGTAAGCAATCTGGATTCGAGCGCTGTGCCAACTCGCGTAGAACCAGAGTTCAGAACGGACGACCAGCAGCGAGAGAGCGCGAGTTATCGGGTCTCGCGCGGTTCGTCATCAGGAAAGGTTGGGCGCCTTCGACCTGAGCGATGCTGGCCGGCGAGCGGCGCTTCACCGCGGAGAGTTGCCACTCGCCGAGCACGCCCTTGAGCTCGTGCGTACCGCGGTGCTCGGAATCCTCCCCTTCATATGTTCTGGGAGTTCAGATGCCGCTGATCACCCCCGCTGTCGCGGTTGCGATTCCCACTACAAAGAGCGGTGCAAAGATCTTGCCGAGCCGCAGTCCGAGCGAGTTCTGGGCGAACTCGTCGGTGACACCTTGGCGCCAGTTGAGGGTGTCCTTAATAAGGAGCAACGCCGACGCGGTGGCGAGAATCAATGCTGCTGTTGTGTTGATCCAGGCGCTGAGAGTCGAGATTGTGAGCGCGACGCCGATCGCGATCAAGATCGGACCGTTCATGAGCCCTGCCATGTGAACCATCGTGAGGTACTTGGGGACGACGGCGGAGCCGCCCTGGCGCACCGTCCCCATCGGGATGCCCGAGAGCGCACCGACGATGAGGTTCGCCATGCCAGCCACGAGCAGAACCTTGGTGGCGGTGTCGGTCACTGGGCCCCTCGATTCTGAATGCAATCGGCACACCCGTACGGCGCCTTCGTGGTGCGGACGGTAATCCAGACCGACGAATACAAGCGACGGTGCGTTTCCCCACCGCAGCGTTTCGAAATTTCCCCAGAGCCCGAGCGACAGACTGTCCCAGCTGCAGCGTAATAACGCGCGCAGTGTTCACTGAGCGCGCGCAGGTTTCACGTCAGCCTTGTAGAGCTTCCAGAGGGTTCAGATCGGATCGGGAGCGAAAGAGCGCGAGTTATCCACTCTCTGAGCGCTGTGCAGCGAGTTCACGCGCGCATCGAAACTCGACAGTCTTGTGATGCAACGGGTGGTGGGTGCTGAGGGCCTCGATCCCCCGTCCTCTTCCTTGTAAGCACTCCGGCCCTGAGCGCTGTGCTAACCCGCGCAGAGTCAGGCCTTAGAACGGGCGACACGGAGCGAACGTGAGCGAGTTATCGGGTCTCCTCCAGCCAGCCAGTGCTCGCCCGCGTCGGAATCGGAGATGATCAGGAGCCCCGGGCGTCGCTCAGCACCCGCGCGGCCTCGAGGCGCACGCGGAAGTCCGGGTCCGCGACGCGGGCTTCGACGGCGGTGCGGCTTGGTGCCGGGCCAAGCTCGGCGATGCCGCGCAGCGCTTTCCACCGGACCCAAGCATCGACGTCATCGAGCGCTTCCTCGAGGAGAGGGCGCAGTTCCTGGCGGCCGGTGCCGGCGACGGCGTCGACGACACTCCGTCGCACTGCCCTGCTCGAGTCGCCCAGCAGGTGCGCCCAGGCGCGACCGGCTGCCTCAGGGGGAGCATCCACCAGGAGGGCGGCAGCGACTTGGCGGCGTGCCGGTTCGGTGTCGTCCGTCGCGGCGAGCACGCGGGCGAGCTGCTCTGGCTGGTCAGCCCGCAAGTCACCCAGCTCGTCCCAGGCGCGTTCGAGGCGGCGCGGCCCACGGGCGTCGACCTCTCGAGAGCCGGTAAGCGCTGCGGGCCTGCTAGGCGCGGCCGGCTCGGACGCGTCGTCTGCGGCAGCGGCTGCGAACTCCTCGGTGACAACTCGAAGCATCGACCCGAGCACCGTGGGCCAGCGGTTCGGACGAGCGATCGTGACCGCGACGAAGTCGGGCCCCACCAGGACGTTGGTGACCTCGTCGAAGGCGTCGAAGAGACGGGCGACGCTCGCGTTGTCGTCGCCCGCGCCTGCGGCCGAGTCGTAGGCGCGGCTGGGCCCGGCGTGCAAGGGCGGGGTGGCAAAGCGAATGGTGCGCGGGCTGGGCGTGGCCTCGGGCACCACCGCGCCGTCGAAGGTCTCGGCCAGGTCGCTGTCGTCGCTCGCGGGGCCGTGGCCCGCCGGTCGTGCGGCCGCGGCGTCTGACGTGACCCGCAACCGGAACCGGCCCTCTTCGTAGCCCCACACCAAGGTCAGACCGGGCTCGAGCTCGTGGTGGCCGCTGCCGGCCGCGGGCCCGATGGCCTCCGCGAGCGCCTCATCGTTGTCGTCGGTCCAGACCTCGGTCGAGAAGAAGCGCTTCAGCAGCCGCTTGACGGGCGCGAGAGCCTCGAACGACAAGCCGCGCACCACGTCAGTGAGCTGGCCCACGGCCTTCGCGATGAGCTCGTGCTCCACGACCTGCGCGCGTGCCGCGTCGAGCTCAGGGCCGAGCCTGATCACACGACGACGCTACCCACCGACGCGAGAAGCTCCAGCTCATCGACCCGCTCGTGCTCGAAAACAGCCATTGCCGCGCAACGATGGTGGGCGCTGAGGGCCTCGATCCCCCGTCCTCTTCCTTGTAAGCAATCCGGACCCGAGCGCTGTGTTAACTCGCGCAGAACCAGGACCCGGAACGAATCGCCTGAGAGCGAAACGCGCGAGTTATCGGCTGTCCTCGGGGAACCTCCGACGTCTGCGCGACGACGCTACCCAGCCAAAGCGTCGAGGCACCGCACCGCACCGCACCGAGCCGGTCCGCGACCATTCGGAGCAACTGCGAGGATGGAGCCGGATGGTGACGTCGGCGCCGGTCACGATTGATGTCGAGCGTGACCGCGACGTCACACTCACCTGGGCCGACGGTACGACGAGCCGATTCGGTCTCGAGGAGCTCCGCCAGCATTGCCCCTGCGCGTGGTGCCGCAATCAGCGTGAGCGGGACCTGCCCGTGTGGCCGCTGCCCTCCTCGCCGCAACCGCTCCGGATCGTCGATGCGCAGCTCGTCGGCGCTTGGGGCATCGGCTTCACCTGGAACGACGGGCACGCGACCGGTGTCTACAGCTGGGAGCTGCTCCGCCCCGACACGCCGGCCTGACCCGAGAATCGCCTTACTCACACTCCCACAAGCAGCGAGGCGCCTGGCCTGCGATCTCGCGATGGCCGTCCGCCGCCTCGGTCCCGGTAGCCCGTCCGGACATCGTGCAAGGACTCGCACGCGTAGACCTAGTGAGCGTCGTGGCAACGGCGAGCGGATCAGCCGGGAGCGAACCATCGGTGACGTGCTCGACGTCCTTGTCGACACGAACAAACGTCGCGATCGCTCACACGGTGGGAGAGGCGCGCGGAATCGTGAGGCAGCGTTGCGCTAACCATCACAAGGCGGTGCGCAACCTCAAACCTCTCATGCCCTTTGGTCGCAGGCGCGGGACCCGTACGCTCGGCACGAGTGGACCACGCGGAAGGAGGCGGGTGATGCCAGGACGCGCAGACAAGCATCGACGGGCTGCGGAGGAGGCGCTGAACACCCTGCACCAACATCCGGACAAGGCCGCCACCCTCGAGAGCCAAATCGCGATCGCACAGTCCCATGCCCTCCTCGCCGTGGAAGAGCAACTCAAGCAGGTCGTCGATCGCCTGACTTCCCTCGCGAGGGCGAGCGAACGACAATAACGTCACTGACGTCCGAGTCTTCGTTCTGCCCGGCAGGCCCCGGACGTGACCGGCGGAGACTCGGGAAGTTCTCGCGCGGGTGTCAGCGTTTCACACAGCACTCTGGTCCAGCTCGGCCTCAGCGAGCTCGGCTGGCCACACGATTCGTTTCACTCCGGCGTGCCATTGGACGACGAGCACATCGTGGTCAAGCTGCCGACCGTCGTCGCCGAGACCGAAAGGGCCGAAGAACGTCGTGCATCGGAGGCGTCGGGCCGCGAGAGCAAGCGCCTCGTCGTCGAAGGTTCCGGCGGCCTGCACGCAGCGCAGCGCCACCAGCACGGCCGCGTAGGCCTGGGCGCTCGGGTAGTCAACATGGCCCGCCCCGATCCCGGCGCTGAGCGTCGGCAGCACCCGAGCTCGCAGCCCGCGCAGCACCGCCGCTGGCCGCGGACCGACGTCGGCGGCAAAGCGCGCGCCTTCCTCCCACTGGCTCGGCCCGACGACGCCATCGGCCCGGCGGCCGAGCTCGTTCGCAAAGGCACCCAGTCCGGCCGCGACCGCGCCGATGACAGGAGGTCGCGTGCGAAGCCGGCGCACGAGCGCGACGTCTTGCTCGAAGGTCCCTGCCAACAGCAACAGGTCGACGTCAGGAGCCTCAGACACCTCATCATGGGAAACGGAACCGACCACGCGCATCCCGAGCCGCGACGCCGCCTGCTGGGCGCCCTGCACGGCGTACCGTCCAAAACCGCCTCGGCCAGCCACGAGCAGCACTCGCGCCGACGCTCGATGTCGCGCGACAGTCTCGAGCACGGCCGCCAAGTATCGACTTGCGGGAGACGCGACCGACACCACACCAGGCAAGCGCTCGACGTCATCGGCGCTACCCCCGTGGTTCCACAGCAACCGTCCTCGCGCCGCTGCCCACGCGCCGGCCTCTCGGACCAGATCGCTCCCGTAGGGTCCCACCACCAGATCGGCTTCGATCAGGGCGTCGAGCCCGCGACGCACACCGGCGCGCGTACTCCCGTCATCGAGGACGACGAATTCAGGAACGACGTATCGGTCGCCGCACTGAACACGCCTCACGTCCGCCACAGCCTGTTGCACACCAGCAGCCGCCAGACGCCCCTGAGACGCATAACGCCCCGAGAAGGAGAGCACGCCCGCGACCACTAGTTGCGCGTCTCGCATGCTCACCAACGGTGATCTCCCGCGACCCTCCCGGTTGGGCGCGATTCCTCGCCAAGGTCGAGACGCGCCTGTCCGAGTCCGCCGGCGCGGGGCCTCATGACTCGGGAGTGCCCGGTCCGGACAGAGGAACGGTGAGCCACACGAATGCCGCGTCTCCCCCGCCGAGTCGCCCGTCGATCGCTTCGACATCGACCGCCACCGTCGCGGGCCAATCCGAAGCTGCCAGCGGGCGCTCGCGCGAGCACTCACTAATGACTTCGATCCGGGCAGCCGTACCCTGCCTGGTGGCCCGCACGGTAATGGCGCCCTCGGAATCGTCGACGACGCGACCGATCACCGCTACGAGCGCGCGCTGCAGCGCGCTGGCCTCGGCGCCCACCGTGAGCCGCGGCATCTCGACGTCGACGACCCGGCCGCGGAGCAGTGGCGTGAGCTCGTCGAGCGCGGCGCGGATTTGCTCGAGGAGATCGATCATTTGCAACTCACCCTACGGCGCGGTGCCACGAGCAAGAGTTGGACGCCCGACGACGCTCATCCGGGCCGCCGCCCGACGTGAAGCAACCAGTCAGGTGTTTGGTCCAACAACCGAGCAGTCACCGGTGCGCCCACCACCAGCTGCGCCTCGCCGTCAGGCGCCGGCCTTCAACTTGCAGATCGCGAGGTGGGCAGCGAGCACCGATTCACGGGCATCGCTCGACAACCCCGTGTCGGCTTCGGCCGCCGCCTTGGCGCTGTCGCCGGCCTGTTCCAGCTCGATGACGGAGTCGCGATCGGGCATGCCGTCGGTCTCGTGCTTCTCCGCCTTCGCGAGCTTCCTCTGGAACTCCCCGACGATCGCGACCAACACGGGTGAGGCGCCTCCGTCGGCTTCGACCTGACGGACGGCGATGGTGATCTTCTCGATTACCTCATCAAACGCGACCGGCATCGTTTTCTCCCTGGGTGCACCGAACTCGAGGCGAGAAGTGCCTCACTCACACTCCCACAAGCAGCAGGAAGCCCTGGGTAGAGGCTCCGTCGAACGTCGCTACGCTCCGGAAATGGCCGTGATCTGTGATGGCCTGCTTGTCGAGTCCACTGACGGCGTCGGCGAGTGCGACCAAGGCGAGGCATGCCAGGCGCTCGCATTACGAGACGACTACGGGGCCTATCGCGCTGCTCACGGCCGTGTCATTACAGGTGGGCAGGCCGAGAACACGGAAGAGTACGGCGGCGAGGGCTGACTCTCGCGGCTCGCCAGCGCGGACGCTCAAGACGCCCGGAAGCCTCTCGCGCGCGGCCGCCGAGCGCGCTGGGGATTGGCTCAGTTATCGACACTCCAAGCGCTGTGCTCGTCGATCACGCGCAACGATGTGCCGAACCAACCCTTGTCACGCAACGCTGGTGGGTGCTGAGGGCCTCGATCACCACCGAGCCGCTGCGACTTCTGCAAGCATGATGCAGGTCAGATTGGGGTTCGCGCGCGGGAGCGCAGGCATGATCGACGCGTCGACGATCCGCAGGCCATCGACGCCCATGACGCGACAGTCGGGGCCCACGACGGCGTGTACGGATCCGCTCGGGCCCATCGCACAGGTCCCCGCCGGATGCCAGATCGTGCCGCACGCACTGCGAAGCCACGCGTCCAGGTCGTCTTCGCTGGCGCGCGGGTCGAAGGGCTCCATCTTGCCGCTCGACTGACCAGGACCGCTGACGCGGAACGCGCGCTCGACGAGGCCACCGAAGGCGGGGTGGGCGAGGAGCTCACCGAGGAGACGAGTCCCCTCGCGGAGCCGAGCGAGGTCACGACCATCAGAGAGCATCTCGAACTCGACGGGGGATACACCGCGGGATCCGGCGACCGCAGCGACACGCGGCCTCGCGAGTGGGCAGGCCGCCGCCTTGACCCACATCGAGGCGAGCTGCGGGCGGTCGGGGCGTCGGGAAGGTTCGATGCGGTGATGATGGTGTTGTTCGGCCCGTCGTCGCTCGCCGGTCTCGCAGCGGAGGTAGCAGGCAAGGGGATAAGACCCGGCCCGGCGGGCGGCGACCGAGCCGGAGCACGAGGCCGGCCGAGCGGATGGTCCACTAGGTTCTCGCCCACGGCCGGCAGGTCGGCGATGACGTCGATGTCGAGCTCGCGCAGAGGCTCGGCCGGTCCGATCCCGCTTCGCATCAAGATCGCCGGGGACTGGATCGCACCGGCGCAGAGCACGACCTCGGCCGCCTCGCCATCACCTCACCGTCCAGAGCTCCACCCCCGTGGCCCGGCCCTCGGTCGAAGACGACGCCACGGACCTCCGCGCCTCCGCGGAGGTGGAGGTTCGGGCGGGCCCCGCGCCGGCTCGAGGTATGCGTCGTTCGTCGACACCCGCTCGTGATCGCCCACGTTGAACGCGAGCGGTCGACGCGCCAGTGGAGGTCGGGTCGTTGTGATCGTCAGCCCAGCCAAACCCAGGTCCTCGGCGCTCTCGCGGAACGCGACCGAGGCGCGAACCCCACCGATCGAGCGGGGGCGCGGAAGATCGGAACCGGGCCGCCGGCGCCGTGGTGGTCGCGGTCGCCGAACTGAGGGTCGTCCTCGAGGCGGCAGAACGCGGGCAGCACCTCCGCCACGACCAGCCCTCGCAGCCCGCGGCCGCCCAACCGTCGTAGTCGTGCGGCGTACCCCGGATCGCCGCGAGGGCATTGATCGCCGACGTGCCCCCAACACCCCGACCCTGCGGATACGGCTGCTCGGGCTGGCCGGCCGTCAGCCGGACCCGGGCCCGACCCCACTGGTACGGGGAGTCCGCCCGGACGACCGAAACCGGCAAGACGACGCCGAATGAACGGGGGCGTGTCGACGCTGCGAGTACGCGGGTCCCGCCTCCAGAACCAGCACCGAACGCGACTCCGTCCTCCGAAAGGCGTCCCGCCAACGTCGCGCCCGACGATCCGCCACCCACCACCACGACATCGAACCCCCCCACGATCAGATCGTGGCACAGCAATCCGATGACCTTGCAGCATCTTGAACGACGTCCAGCGTGCCAACTCGGGAGCGTGGGTCAGGAAGTGGTGGTCACCTCGACCGCCTGTTGCACGTGGTCGGGCGCGAACTCGAGCACCTCCTCATACGACATGGCCGCACCGCGAGCGAAGAGGCGCTGGTACTGCTCGTAGCCGAGGGCTTCCTCTGCTGCGTCACTCAAGCCCAAGCTCTGCCGCGGCATTGGCGCGACCGAAGGGCGCGAGGCATCGACTCTCGGAACTGCACCGCTCAGAAGCGCGGCGCAGGACGGTATCCGCGAACGATGGGTCTACGTGTTCGAGGCGGCGACGGCGAAGAGGCGCCATTCGCCCGGGACGCCCTTGAGTTCGTGCTCACCGCGGTCGTCGAATTCGAGTCCCGAACCGACAACGAGGTCGCGGAGCGTTCCTGAGACCAACACCTCGCTCGGTCCGGCAAGATGGCAGACGCGTGCCCCGATGTGCACCGCGATCCCGCCGATGTCGTCGCCTCGCAACTCGCACTCGCCGGTGTGCAATCCGGCCCGAACCTCGAGATCGAGCGGCTTCACCGCATCGCGTATCGACATCGCGCAGCGGATCGCTCGCTGCGGCCCGTCGAAGGTCGCGAGGAACCCGTCGCCTGAAGTGTTGACCTCGCGACCGCGATGCCGGCGAGCTGCGCCCGCACCACCGCGTCGTGCGCATCGAGAAGCGCGCGCCAGGCCCGGTCGCCCATCGCGGCGGTGCTCCGTGTCGAGTCGACGATGTCGGTGAAGAGCACGGTGGCAAGCACTCGATCCTCGTCGACGGCGGCACGGTTGCCGGTGAGGAACTCGCTGATCTCCTCGAAGCACCGGCGCCATTCGGCTCGACGAAAAGATAGACGTTGCGGCCCGAGAACTCGACGTACCGCGTACCTTCGATCTGCTCCGCGATGTACCTGCCGCGGTCGACAGGGAAGATCTGGTCTCCGGAGTTGTGGAGCACGAGGGTCGGCACACGGATCGACGGCAGGATGTCGCGGACGTCGAGCTGACCCATGAGCGAGATCAAGAGCTCGGCCATCTTCGGACTCGCCGCGAGACGCTCATGTCGCGCGAACACTGCTCGAAGCTCCTCGTTCCACGGCATCTCCGGGTTGAGGATGCGTTGCAGCTCTCCGGCGCCCCAGATAGTCGTGAACACCGCTACGCGTGTCCGGCCCTCTGGGGCGCGGGAGTTGTGGAGGCGCCGCCCTCAAGCACGACCAATGCAGTCGTACGAGCCGGATGGGTGGCGGCAAACAATGCGCCGGTCGCAAAGGCGCCGTCGACCGTGACGAGGACGGCCTCTGAGGTCTCAAGATCGTCGAGGACTGCGGTGATGCTGTCGGTCCATTGTTCGAGCGTCGGAAGTGAGCCCGTCATGACCGGATCGGAAGCACCTGTGCCTGGTTGGTCGAAGAAGACGAGCCGCCCCAGCGCCGTCATAGCGTCGATCCAGTCCCGAAAAGGCGGAAGCTCCGGCAGCACATCGCAGTTCGTGAACCAGTTCGAGACGACGACGATGTCCCGCGAACCCTCACCGATTGTGCGGTATGCAATCGACAAGTCGCCGTTGCGCGAAGCAGGTCTCCGTGGCCACGCAGCGAACTGTACGGCTAGCGCTAGACCCTTGGCATGCCCTTCTGGACGGCCACGCGATGCGTGTGCTCCTCGTCCTCGTGGCCGAATGTCCACAGCGCAACACGACACTGATGCCGCCGAAGCAGAAGTTGTCCAAAGACAAGACCGCACGCTCAAGGCAAAAGCCATCTCCTGACGGATGCCCCGACCGCGCGCATCCCGCAACAACTCGACGCTTCCCGATAGGACGGACGGCAGGCCCGCCGGAGTCGATAACCGCCAGAGCACGTTTCCCCGGCGCCCAGTTATCGACTGTTCGAGCGCTGTGCTCGTGGATCACGCGGACGACGTGTCGAACCAACCCTCGTCA